>NZ_JAVDSU010000003.1:0-634920 GCF_031455475.1 Rhizobium sp. 1399
GGCTGGCAAACCGTGAACTTTACAACACCGGTTACCATCACCGCCAACACCAACTATGTCGCCTCCTACCACACGACAGGTGCCTATGTGGCGACGGACGGCTTCTTCAACAGTGCGGTGACAAATGGGCCGCTGACGGCTCAGTCAAGCGCTTTGGCCGGTGGCAATGGCGTCTATGCCTATGGCGGGTCCGCCACCGCGGGGCTCTTCCCGACCAACACCTATGATTCAGCGAATTACTATGCCGATGTGGTCTTCCGCCCTCAGCTTGCCGCATGACGCATCGGGAAGGAGGCTACGAACGGGATTCGAATGAGGCTCATACGACGCAAATACCGACCGCTCCGAGTGCTCACATTCAGGGCATGCCGATGAACAGCATCGAGCGGCTCCCGGTAACCGTGCTCGCCGGTTTTCTCGGCGCTGGTAAGACGACGCTTCTCAGTCACGTCCTGAACAATCGTGAAGGCCTGCGGGTTGCCGTCATCGTCAACGACATGAGTGAAGTGAACATAGACGCAAGCCTCATTCGAGACGGTAGCTGCAACCTGTCGCATACGACGGAGACATTGGTCGAGCTCAGCAATGGCTGCATATGCTGCACCCTGCGCAACGATCTGCTCACGGAAGTGCGGCGACTGGCCGAAGAAGGGCGATACGACTATCTGTTGATCGAAGGGACCGGCATTGCCGAGCCGCGCCCCATCGCGGCAACCTTTTCCTTCTGCGATGAAAACGGCGTTTCGCTTTCCGATTTTGCCAGACTAGACACGATGGTCACGGTGGTCGACGCTGCAAACCTGTTAGTCGACTACAGTAGCGCCGATCTGCTTGCCGACCGCGGCTTGCAACGGGACGGTGAGGACCGGCGCACCCTAATCGACCTGCTGGTCGACCAGATCGAGTTTGCCGATGTCGTTGTGATCAACAAGATCTCGGATGCGACTGAAGAGGTCCGCGCCGAGGTCCGCAAGATTGTTGCGTCTCTCAACCCGGATGCGCGTCAGGTAGAGACGGATCTCGGCAGAGTTTCTCTGGCAACCGTTCTCAATACCGGCCTCTTCGATGAAGAAAAAGCCGCCGCACATCCCTTGTGGCACAAGGAATTGTACAGCCCGGGCGAGCATGTTCCGGAAACGGAGGAATACGGGGTATCGAGCTTTGTCTACCGCACGAGGCGCCCCTTCGACCCCAAGCGGTTTCGGGCATTCCTGGACGAGCCCTGGCCAGGGGTGCTTCGCGCCAAGGGCCATTTCTGGCTTGCCACGCGCCCGCGTCACGTAGGCCTTATGTCGGCTGCAGGGGTGCAGCGGCGTTGCGAACCCATGGGGCTCTGGTGGGCAGCTGTTCCCCGGCAGGACTGGCCGAGCCATCAGCAGTTTCATCAGCACCTGCAGAGCCGATGGGACAGCGCCTGGGGCGACCGCCGGCAGGAACTGGTGTTCATTGGCGTTGGTATGGACGAGACAGGTGTGCGGACCGCGTTGGACGATTGCCTCGCCAGCGCCGATCCGCGTGATTGGGCCGGCCTCGAAGATCCGTTTCCGGCCTGGTAGCGCAGGACGGCTTCGCAATGTTTGCGCCGCGAACGCAAAGGCGCGAGAGTTCACGGCCTGTCGCCGAGATGCCTCAGTTGTCGAGATAGCGTTCGGTCAAGCGCGCCCACATCGCGGCACCCACCGTCAGGGATTTGTCGGCAAAGTCGTATTTGGCGCTGTGCAGGATCGCGGATTCCACACCGTTGCCAAGCCGCAGGAAGCTGCCGGGCTTGTGCTCGAGGAAATGCGAGAAGTCCTCACTGCCGGGAATGAGGTTGCAGAGAGCGACCTTGTCAGCACCGACGAGCTCTTCTGCGACCATGCGGGCGAATTCGGTTTCCGCCTCCGAATTGACGACCACGGGGTGTCCGCGAGTGTATTCGATTTCGGCGGTTGCGCCGTAACCGTCGGCGATCGTCTCGGCGAGCCTGCGGATCCTGGCCTCCAGCGTCTCGCGCACCTTCGGGTCGAAGGAGCGAATGCTGAGCAGCAGTTTTGCATTTTCGGGGATGACGTTTGCGGCCTCGCCGGCATGGATCGCGCCGACCGTGACGACCGCGGTTTGTGTCGGATCGATGCTGCGGGAAACGACCGATTGCAGGCTGACGACGAGGTTGCAGGCAACGACCACCGGATCGACGGTCAGATGCGGCCGCGAGGCGTGGCCACCCTTGCCCCTGATGATGATCTCAGCGCTGTCGGCAGCCGCCATCAGGGGGCCCGACCGCATCAGCCAGGTGCCTTCGGGTGCGCCGGGATGATTGTGCAGACCAAAGATAACGTCGAAGGGAAAGCGTTCGAACAGCCCGTCAGCGATCATTGCGGGCGCACCACTCAGCGCACCTGCCTCCTCGGCGGGCTGGAAAATGAGATTGACGGTGCCGTTGAAGCGGCGCGTGCGTGCCAGATATTCGGCTGCACCGAGAAGTATCGTCGTGTGGCCGTCATGTCCGCAGGCATGCATCTTGCCGGCAACCGTGCTGGCATAGGGGCGGCCGGTCTCCTCGGTGATCGGCAGAGCGTCCATGTCGGCGCGGATGGCGATGCTCTTCTTTCCGGCGCCGACCGTCATGCGCGCAACCACGCCATGGCCGCCGACGTTGCGGGTGACGTCATACCCCCAGGATTCGAGCTTTTCGGCAACAAAACGCGCGGTCTCGGCCTCCTCGAAGGAGAGCTCTGGATGAGCGTGCAGATGCCGGCGGACGGCCGTCAGCTCGGCTTCCATCGGTTCGAAATCGGAGAGGCGGGCAAAATCATTATCGAGGGACATGGCAATTCCAGTTTCATGGGCGCGGTATCGCCGGCCGGCTCACGGTAGAACCAGCCCGCAGGGCAAGAGCATGGAGGAGCCGCCGCGCTAGATAAAGCGCGACAGGAAACTTCTGGTGCGGGGGTGCTGCGGGTTGCCGATCACGTCTTCCGGCTTGCCCTCTTCCACGACCTTGCCGTCATCCATGAAGACGACGCGGTCGGCCGCTTCCCGCGCGAAACCGATCTCGTGGGTGACAACGATCATCGTCAGACCCTGGTTTGCAAGATCCCGCATGGTGGCGAGAACCTCGCCGACCAGTTCGGGGTCGAGTGCCGAGGTCGGCTCGTCGAAGAGCATCAGCTTCGGCTTGATGGCGAGCGCGCGGGCAATCGCCACGCGCTGCTGCTGGCCGCCGGAAAGCTGGCGCGGGTAGCTGTCGGCCTTGGCTGAAAGCCCGACCCGTTCCAGGAGCCTCAGCGCATTTTCGGTCGCGGCCTTGCGGCTTTCACCGTGTATGCCGACCGGTGCCTCGATGATGTTCTGCAGCGCCGTCATATGCGGGTAGAGATTGAACTGCTGGAACACCATGCCGATCTTTCGCCGCTGCAGGGCGATCGCATGGTTCGACAGCTGCAGCAGCCGGTCCTTGTGCAGGCGGTAGCCGATCTGTTCACCGTCCACCTCGATTGAACCCTGGTTGATGGATTCGAGGTGGTTGATACAGCGCAAGAACGTCGATTTGCCGGAGCCGGAGGGGCCAAGGACAACGACGACCTCACCGGGCGCGACGTCGAGATCGATACCCTTCAGCACTTCCAGATCTGCGAAGGACTTGTGGACGTTGCGTGCCTTGACGAGAGGCTCGATAGTGGAGATCTCGTTCATACGCCTGCCTCCGTTGCCTGTGCCATGACAGCCGCTTCCTTTACAGGCTTGGCGGCGCCCGTGCGGCGATCGCCGCGGCTGTAGTAGCGCTCGATATAGGCCTGGCCGACATTCAGGACCGACGTGATGAGCAGGTACCAGAGGACGGCAACCAGCAGCATCGGCACGATCTCGAAGGTGCGGTTGTAGATCGACTGCACCGAATAGAGGAGATCAGCCATGGCGATGACGCTGACGAGCGAGGTCGCCTTGATCATGCTGATCAGCTGGTTGCCGGTCGGCGGAACGATCGAGCGCATGGCCTGTGGAATGATGATGCGGCGAAGGGCGCGGATGCGCGTCATGCCGAAGGCTTCCGCCGTCTCGAACTGACCCTTGTCCACCGAAAGCAACCCGCCGCGGATGATTTCGGCCATATAGGCGGACTCATTGAGTGCGAGACCGGCAATCGCAGCCGTCATCGGGCTGATCACCGAATTCGTATCCCAGCTCATGAAGGTCGGGCCGAACGGAATGCCGATCGACAGTGTCGGAAAGAGCGTCGAAAGATTGTACCAGAAGATCAGCTGCACCAGGAGCGGTGTTCCGCGGAAGAACCAGATGAACAGCGAGGCAAGCGAACTTGCCAGGCGATCGCTGGACATTCTCGCGACGGCCAGCACGAGGCCGAGCGCGATGCCGATGATCATCGCGACGACCGTCAGGCCAAGCGAGACGTAAAGGCCGCTGATGACGGTGGGGTCGAAGAAATAATGTGCGACGACCGGCCAGCCGAAATTCTCATTAAGCGCGACCGACCAAGCCCAGTAGGCGGCGATCGCAAACGTGATGGCCCAGGCCGCAACGCGGCCTTTGGGGAAGGGCTTGTGGGCATGGGCCACATCCCGGCTTCTCGCATCGCCAGGGGGCGATGCGAGTGTTTGTATTTGTGTGCTCATTTCGGAAGCGTCCCACCGAGGTTGATGCCGGGCTCCTTGATCATGTTGTTCTCAAGGCCCCACTTCTTCATGATCGCGGCATAGGTGCCATTGTCCATCAGCACCTTCACTGCATCGCGCAGGACTGGGCCAAGCGGCGAGCCCTTCGCGACAACCGCGCCCTGATAGAGATTCTCAAAACCGTTCTTCTGTCCGACACCGGTCAGTTCCAACTGGCCGTTGGCCTGCGACACGAAATAGGTGAGCGGCGCCTGGGAGGAGAAGAAGGCATCAGACCGCTTGGAGCGGACGGCAAGGATAGAGCTCGGCTGGTCGGTGAAGGACTGTACCTCGATCGCGCCCTTGCCATCGGTCTTGCACTTTTCGGCCTGCACCTGGATGACCTTTTCGGCCGAACCGCCGGCCATGACGGCGATGCGGTTGCCGCAGGCGGTATCGAGCGAGGTGATGCTCTTCGGATTGCCCTTCTGCACCGAGAAGACCACAAATTCCTGCACCCAATCGACGAAGTCGTTGGACTCTTCGCGGCTCTTGAAATCGCCGACGGGACCGAAGGCAAACTGATAGCGGCCCGAGTTGACGCCAGCCAGCAGCGCCGGCAGACCGCCCACGGTCTCATGCTCGATCTCGACGCCGAGAACCTGGCCGAGCGCGTCGGTCAGATCGGCGCTGGCGCCGCTCATCTCGGTGCCCGTGACGATTTCATAGGGAGGAAACGAGCCATTGTTGACGGAGATCATCTTGCCAGATGTGCGGATCGCTTCGGGCAACTGCGCATGAAGCGCGTCGTTGACGGAAAGCTTGGGCAGGGCCGCATCTTCAGCGAAGGCCGTTCCCGAGATCACCACGCTCGTCAGAGCAAGGCATGCAATTTTCCTGATCGACATTGTTCATTTCCCCTGTTTGGTTCGAATTTATGCGTTTCGTGTTGCGTTCACCCGATGCGGCTACCGTCCACATCGAAGGAGAAGAGGTCTTCCGGCGTCATCAGCTGCGGCAGGATGCCCTGGACGTGAAGCTCGCTGGCGAAGTCGGCGATCATCTTGCGGTTGACCGCAAAGCCGCTGGCCTCCCAGCCGACCGGAAGCTCGGCTGCCGACTTCAACAGTTCGTCCATCATGAAGGGCGAGGTGTCGGCGTATTTGCGGCGTTTGCTCAGCCACATCCGCTGCGATTCATCGATCAGCTTGCTGAGCTCCTCGATCACCCACGGGTTCTGCGCGACGATGTCCGCTTTGATGCCGATCAGATGCATGCCGGGAACATAGCCCACATCATCGAAATATCGACGTTCGGCACCTCTGAAATCGGAAACGACTTGCCGGAACGGCGATCCTCCGCCGAAGTAGCCGTCAGGCATGAAAGGCGTGAAGATCGCATCAAGGAAGCCTTCCTTGAGCAGGTCGACCATGGGGCGCTCGCCAGGAGCCGCTTCGATGCGGCCGGGCCGGCCGAACCCGTCTAGGCGATCGACGACCGGATGCGCTTCCGTCAGGCGGCCCGCATACCACATGGCATCCTCGACGCCGACGCCCTCGCGGCGCAGTGCTGCTCTGGTCCAGGTGTTGCCGGAGTCGCGCCATCCGGTGACGCCGATACGCTTTCCGGCCAGTTGGCCGAGTTCGGTGATGGGGCCGTCCTTGCGGGTGATGATGCAGCGGTGACGGAAGCCGCGCATGATGAAGTTCGGAATGCCGACGACGCTCTCGTCGCCATCAATGCGCAGCTGTGTATAGCGGCTGAAGGACATTTCCGCGACATCGTAGTGGTCGCTTTTTCCGAGATGCGAGAGCAATGTGCCGACGCGGTCGACCTTGATGTCAAGCTTGGGAGAGGAGACATCGCCGAGAACCAGGGGCGTCATGTAGTCCCAGTCACGCAGGGCAAGTCGGAGGCTAAGGGGCATCGGCATTCACTCGCAAAGACCTTGTTTTCGGAACAATTAAATGTTCAAAATTATCTGATCAAATGTTATTACGTTATTGAACATTAAAAGTGGCGATTAAATGAGCGATATTATCGACGCGGCATGGTTTGCCCAAAAATTGACCGATCGGACAATTCGAGGAATTGCGATTGAAACCAGTGCCTTGATCCGCGCCGGGGCGCTCCCCGTCGGAACGAAGCTGCCACCGATCCGCGATCTCGCCTTTGCGCTCGGGATCAGTCCGGCGACGATCTCCGAGGCCTGGAGCGAGCTGAGACGCCAGAAAATCATTACCGGCAGGGGACGGAACGGCACCTGGGTGAGCGGCGATCGTTTCGTGGCGAAACCCGAACGGCTCGGCAGTTCCGGCCGTTATGGAGCCGACGTCCTCGACCTGACATCGGCCGTGCCGGATGTCCGGCTTTTGCCAAAGCTTACCGAAGCCATGGCCTATGGAGCGTCGGCCGAAAATCTCAACAGCTACGAGCGAAGCCGCATTCTTCCGGAACTCGAAGAGGCTGTCCGAAAGACTTGGCCATACGAACCGGAGGCATTGCTGGCGACGAACGGAGGCTATAATGCGGTCTACACGCTTATCCAGGCGCTCGTCATGCCCGGTGCGTCCGTTGCAATCGAAGATCCGACCGCCATGCGGCTTCTTGATATTCTGGAGGACCGCGGCGTGCAGATCATTCCCGTCCAGTGCGATCGGGAAGGGCCGCTGCCTTCGTCTCTCGAGGCCGCAATGAAGCTGCGGCCGGTCGCCTTCATTTTCCAGCCGCGGCTTCATTCGGTGACTGGCCAGCACGTCAGCAGCGAGCGGTTGCAACGACTTGGAGACATTCTCGACGGCACGGACACCTTGATCGTCGAAGATGACGGCATTGCTGACATTTCCACGGCTCCGCGTCATTCGCTCGGTGGCCGGTTTGCCGATCGGACCATTCACATTCTCTCCTATTCGAAGACGCATGGTCCGGATCTCAGGCTTGCTGTGCTCTCAAGCTCGCGGGCGATCGTCGAACAGATCCAGTCCTACCGTAGCTTCAGCGCCGGCTGGACAAGCCGCATCCTTCAGGCGGCCACCGCCTGGCTTCTGCGGGATCCCGTGACGCAAACCTCGCTGCAACACTCTCGCGATATCTATTTCCAGCGTCGGGCCGATCTGGTCGACGCCCTGGAGGGACGTGGGATCGAAGTGCAACATGGCAGCGGCCTGTGTGCCTGGGTGCCGGTCGCATCCGAACCTTTCGCGATGGTCACGCTGGCGGCGCGAGGTATTGCGGTTCATCCCGGTGCTAAATTTTCCATCCTTCCAAGCGCACATCTCCGCGTGGCGACGGCCATATTGTCTGATCGGCTAAACGACGTGGCCGACTCGATCGCGCTGGCCGCCAGCCCGGCCTAGTCTTCGGTGTCGCTCCAGTCATCCCAACACTTCACGGCGTTTGGAGACGCCGGCAGATCCGCGGTACTGCGCCGCGAGCTTCCGGCAGGCGCGAAGAGTCAGGGCCATGACGGTCAAGGTCGTACCCGCCGTTCCGCCACCGGCAAAGGCGCTCGCGTCGGTCACAAGAAGATTGGGCACGTCCCAGCTCTGGTTCCATTCGTTGAGGACGGAGTTTTCCGGCGAAGTGCCCATGCGCGCGCCGCCGCTTTCATGGATTGCCGCACCCATGCACATGGTCTTTCGGAACCACTTGCGGAACAGGAAACGGCTTAAAGGGTCGGCATCCGGGAAGGCGCCACGGCCCATTTCTCTCAGGCCAAGCGGGGATCCGATGAAGTCTAGCTCGCCGCCGGCACTCTTCACCATGTCGATCAGGGTCATTTCCTGCTTGCGGATCAGCTCCTGCTCGGGCTCATGCATCACGCAGCGGATATGCGGTACCGGAATGCCCCAGGCATCCTTGTGGCTGGCATCGAGAGTAATGCGATTGTCGGCGTGCGGCAGCATCAGGCCGAAGCCGAAGAAGGCAAGGCTCGATGGCTCGTTATCGCCGACCGGCGCGCGGCCGACGCTGCCCTGATAGGCGAAGTCGCCGCGCGGCGCCTTTCCTTCCACATTGTCGAAGCGCGGGACGAAGATCCCGCCCGACGGATTGTAGAACGGATCCTGCGGCGCCGAATCGTCATGCGACCAGCCACGGGCAGGCGCAAAGGTTCCAAAGGCCAGACAAGGCAGCTGGTCCATGAAATAGCGACCGAGCGTGCCCGAACTATTGCCAAGCCCGTTCGGGTGCCTTGCCGATGCCGAATTCAGGAGCAGGCGAACGCTTTCGATCGGCGAGGCGCAGAGGACGACGTTTTCGGCCTTGACCGCATGGACGCTGCCGGAATTGCGATCAACGTATTCTGCGCCCGTCGCCCGACCTGTCTTCGCATCCGTGGTAATGCGGCGCACGATCGCATCGTGGCGGATGGTCAACTTGCCGCTGGCGAGCGCCTCCCGCAGCGGGCGCGGCACGCGCTCGGCGTCCGGCGCGATATAACGCCAGGATACGACATGCCGTTCGGGCGCCTGGCTTTCGACAGTCTTCTTGAAGAGCTCTTCGGCCGGTGTCAGCTTGGCGGGGCGGGAATAGACGCCGTCCGGCAAGGTCGAGACATGATCCTGATTGCCGTAGAGGCCAAGCTGGCTTTCGGCTTCGGCATAGAAGGGGGCTAGTTCGTCATAGGAGACGGGCCAGTCGACGCCGCGGCCGCTGCGGCTTTCAATCTTGAAATCGTCGTCGCTCCAGCGCAGCAGCACGCGCCCGAAACTGTGCAGTCGCCCACCCGACTGCCGGCCGCGGATCCACAGGAAGGGTTCGCCGCGCGGCGTGGTATAGGGGTTATTCCGGTCATTGACGAAGAAGCGGCTGAAGCGCTCGGTGAAGAAGGCGGCACGCGCCTGCACCGGCTGGCCCTTGATGGTCGCCCGTGCGCGCTCCCAGATATTGATGGCGCTTGCGGGCGGTTTCTTGCGGGTGGGATCGAAATCTTTCTTGCTGATCTCAGGGCCGGCTTCGAGAAGCAGGACGGATAGACCATTGGCCGTCAATTCCATGGCAGCAAAGGAGCCGGCCGCGCCGGAGCCGATCACCAGCGCATCATACACTTTCTCAGACATGTCGTTCAAAACCTGACTTCATCAATGGAATGGGACGGGCAGCGCGATCTCTCTGCTGCCGGGAGAGCACGGCTCAGAGGCGATTGCCGTCCCCTGCAAAAAGCGATGCCCTGGAGAGATCGAGACCGATGCCGATGACATTGCCCGGTTGGAGCGAGAGATCGCCCATCACCCGCAGCGACAGGGTCGTGTCTTTCCAGGTGAGCCAGACAACCGTATCGGAACCCATCGGCTCCAGGACTGAGACGGCTGCATGAAGCGCGGTGTCCCCGGCTTCCGGTCGGATACTCAGATGTTCCGGACGCACGCCAAGCGTTACCGGGCAGGCCTGCGGCCTTGCGGCAAAAGCGTAACCAGACATGTCGAGGGTGAGGTCGCCCGCCTTGAATAGCACCTTATCGCCGTCCCGTTCGATGCTGCCTTGAATGAAATTCATCGAGGGCGCGCCGATGAAGCCGGCGACGAAGAGATTGGCAGGCCGGTGATAGATCTCCGCAGGTGTGCCCAATTGCTGGATTACGCCATCGCGCATGATGGCGATGCGATCGGCAAGTGTGAGCGCCTCTACCTGGTCGTGGGTGACGTAGATCATCGTGTTGCCGAGCTGCTGGTGCAGCTTCTTGATCTCGACGCGCAGCTCGTTGCGCAATTTGGCATCGAGGTTCGACAGCGGCTCGTCGAACAGGAAGACGTCGACTTCGCGCACCAGCGCGCGGCCGATCGCAACGCGCTGGCGCTGGCCGCCGGAAAGCTCGGCCGGGCGGCGGTCGAGCAGCTTTTCAAGATGCAGGAGCGATGCCGCTCGCTCGACCCGGCTGTCGATTTCCGGCTTCGGCAGGCCCGCGACCCTGAGGCCGAAGGAGAGGTTCTTGCGAACCGACATCCGGGGATAGAGCGCATAGGACTGAAACACCATGCCGATGCCACGGTCCTTCGGTTCTTCCCAGGTCACGTTTTCCCCCGAAATCCAGATTTCCCCGTCGGTGATGTCGGAAAGACCGGCGATCGCGTTCAGCAAGGTCGACTTGCCACAGCCGGACGGGCCGAGCAGGACGAGGAATTCCTTCGGTGCGATATCGAGCGACATTTGCTCGATCACCGTATGGTCGCCGTAGCTGATCTTCAGGTCCTTGATGGAAACAGCAGAGTGCATTCAGCCTTACCCCTTGACGGCGCCGGCCGCGATCCCGCGGACGAACCAGCGTCCGGACAGGAAATAGATGGCGAGCGGAATGATGGCGGTGAGGATGGTGGCCGCCATGTTGACGTTGTAGTTGCGCTCGCCCATCGTCGTATTGACGATGTTGTTGAGCTGTACTGTCATCGGCAGATTGTCGCGTCCGGCAAAGACGACGCCGAGCAGGAAGTCGTTCCAGATGCCCGTGAACTGGAACATCGAGGCGACCACGATCATCGGGAGCGCCATCGGCAGCATGATCTCGATGAAAATCCGCCAGAAGCCGGCGCCATCGACGCGCGCTGCCTTGAAGAGTTCTTCTGGAATGGTGACGAAATAGTTGCGGAAAAGCAGCGTCACCAGCGGCAGGCCAAACAGCACATGCACGAGAATAATGCCGCCGAGGCTGTTGTAGAAGCCCATCACCGCCATGGCGCGCACGAGCGGATAGAGAAAGATCTGGTAGGGCACCAGAGCGCCGGCCATCAGCAGGCCGAACATCAGGCGTCCTGCCTTCGGGCGCCAGAAGGAAAGTGCATAACCGTTGATTGCGCCGATCAGGACGGAGATGACAACGGCCGGCACGGTGATCTTCACCGAATTCAGGAAGCCCATGCGCACGCCGGTGCATTCGCTCCCGGCACAGGCGCCGGCCCAGGCCGTCTTCCAGGCGGTAAAATCCAGGTGCAGCGGCAGGGCAAAAATCTGCCCCAGCCGGATCTCGTCCATGGTCTTCAGCGACGTGACGATCATCACGTAAAGCGGCACGGCGAAGAACAGCGCGGCGGAGATGAGGAAGGCGTATAGGCCGATGCGCGCGACGGTGATCTGCGTCGGCCTAGGGCCGCGGGGATGGATCATAGCGTACCTGCCTGGCGCCGGGCGCGGATATGTTGGGCATAGCGGAAGGGTGCGACGATGATCAGCACGGTTAAAAGCAGGACGGTCGCCGCTGCTGTCGCAAGGCCGAGATTCTGACGCTGGAACAGATTGTCCATGATGAACTTCGCCGGCACCTCTGTTGCCGATCCCGGTCCGCCATTGGTGAGCGCCACAACGATATCATAGGTCTTGATCACGCCCATGGAGAGCAGCGTGCCGGCCGCCGCAAAGGCCGGCGTCAGTTGCGGCAGGATGATCGAAACATAGGTGCGCCAGACGGGAATGCCGTCGATGCGGGCAGCGCGCCACTGCTCGCCATCGATGCCGCGCATGCCGGCCAGCACAAGGATCATGACGAGGCCCGCGCCCTGCCAGAGGGCCGCGATCACCACCGCATAGATCGCAAGATCGCGGTTGATGATCCAGTCGAAGGAAAAACCCTGCCAGCCAAGCGCACGCACGCTTGCCTGAACGCCGAGCGTCGGGTTCATCATCCATTGCCAGATCAGGCCGGTGACGACGAAGGACATGGCATAGGGGTAGAGGAAGATCGTCCGGAAGGCGCTTTCGAAGCGTACCTTGCGATCGAGGGCGGCGGCAAGCAGGAAGCCGACAAACAGGCAGCCAAAGACGTAAAGCACGCCGAAGATGATGAGGTTCTGGAAGGAGACCAGCCATTTGGCGGTCTGAAACAGCTTGGAATATTGCTCGAACCCGACGAAGTTCCACGACGGGAACAGCCGCGAATTGGTGAAGGACAGGGTCACCGACCAGACCATGGTGCCGAGGTAGACGACGACCACCGCAGCCCAGGTCGGGATGAGAGCGATGAGCGCCGCCTTCGAGCGGTTATGCTTCCGTTTCATCAGAGCGTCTTTGCAAGGGGCTTCGAAAGTCGCCTGCACCAGTGGTGCGGTGCAGGCGACAGGCTTGTTTGATTTTACTCGAAGATCGCGGCGAACTGCGCAGCCGATGCATCGACATCGGCGGACGGATTAGCCCAGAATTCGCCGATGAAGTCTGTCAGAGCGCCCACCTGCTCCGGCGTCGTGGTGATGGCGTGTTCGGGAACGATCTTGCCCTCGCCCATGAAGGCCATGCCCTTCTGGGTGCAGGCGTCGAACTTGGACTTGTCGACATCGATGCGTGCGGGGATCGAGCCCTTGTTCAGCGAGAATTCGACTTGAACTGCGGGGTCCATGACGACCTCGGCAAGCAGCTTCTGCGCTGCGTCCTGGTTGGCGTCGTTCGTCTTCAGATAAGCGAAAGCGTCGGAGATATAGATCAGGCCTGGGGAAGCGGGAGAGATGGCGCAGCCGAAATCCTTGTCGGCGACTTTGCCGGCAGCCGTGAATTCGCCCTTGGCCCAATCACCCATGAACTGCACGCCGGCCTTGCCAGTGATAACCATGGCGGTGGCGTCGTTCCAGTTGCGGCCGGCAGAGCCTTCATCGACATAGGCCCGCATTTTGCCGAAGATTTCGAGAGCTTTCTTGACGCCGTCGGAGGTCAGGGCTGCCTGATCTTTTTCGGCATAGATCTTCATGAAACCGTCCATGCCCACCTGGGACAGGAGCACCATGTTGAAGACCTTCACCTCCTGCCAGCCTTGGCCGCCCCAGCCGATCGGTGTCAGGCCTGCGGCCTTCAGCTTGTCCATGTCGGCGAAGAAGGTGTTCCAGTCCTTGGGCTCTTCGGTGATCCCGGCCTTGCTGAAGGCGTCCTTGGAATAGAACATCCAGCTTTCACCGTGGATACCGGTCGGCGTCAGATAAACTTTGCCGTCATAGGTGATGTAATCATAGAGTGCCTTCGGAAGCGCATCCTTCCACTTGCCGGCAGCCGCCACTTCATCCATCGGGTTCATCAGGCCCTGCTCGATGAATTCGGCCGGATCCTTGCCGACGACGACCTGTTTTGCGGTCGGAGGATCACCGGCGACGAGGCGGTTCTGGAATGCGGCATTGGCATTTTCGAAGCCGGCAATCGTGGAGCTCTCCCACACACCGCCGCGCTTTTCGAATTCCTTCTTGATGGCCTCGACGGCGCGGCCCTCGCCGCCTGATGTCCAGGAGGTGAAGACCTCGGCCTTCAGCTTGTCGTCTGCATTCGCAAGGCCGGCAGCGCCAAGCAGCATGGTACCGGCGAGCAGGAGCGTCATTTTCTTCATTGTTCCACCTCTTGAATAGGCCCTCTTTGCGGGGCCGTTTGGTTGCAAGCTACGGTTAGCGATAGATCGGCAGCAGCGCCTGCCGCACGAGGGTCAGACCGTTGGCAATGTCGCCAACGGGATCAACTGCGGCGTCGAGTTCGAGAATTGCCCAGCCATTGAACTGGCGATCCCGCAAGAGGCGGATCCAGGCCGGCCAGTCGACGCGGCCAAGGCCGAAGCCACAGAAAAAGGGACGGTGGCGCTCGTGGATGTCGGTGCCGATCGGCGTGTCTGCCGGCATTTTGCCGACCGCATCCTTCCAGTGGGCGATGATCATGCGCTCGTGATGGCGATCGACGAGCTGGATCGGGTCGGAACCCTCGAGAATGATATGCGCCGTGTCCGGGCACATGTGCACATAAGCCGGATCCGTCAGCAGCATCAGAAGATCGACGTCGCGGGCAGCGGCAAAGATCGAATGCGCTTCCGTATGCACGGCGAGCTTGACACCCTTCTTGTAAAGGATGGCTCCGAGCCGATTCAGGAAATCGGCGATGATCTTGGCCTGTTCGAAATCGCGGAAACGCACGGGCTCTTCGCCTGGCGTCTGACGCATCGGTGCGCCAATGACCATGATATCGCCGCCGCAGGCCTTGATGAAATCGGCATATTGTTCGGCCTTGGCGATGATGGCTGCCTGCGCGGCGGCCTCGGTAAAGTCGCCCGATGCCTCCAGCTCCGCGAAGAAGCCGGATGCGAGCTGGAGCCCGCGGGCAGAAAGCTCGGCGCCGAAGGTCTCCACAGACCCGTAGGTCTTGATCGCATCCTGCCAGTTGAACGGAGAGAAGGTCAGCTCGACACCGGTCACGCCCGAGGCCTGGATGCTATCGAGGATCTTGTCCCAGAACTGCCGCGGCTGAGACTTCGCGTGTTCCACGATTGCGTCATAGCTGTCGACGCCCCAGAAGCCCGGGTGAAAGAAGGTGACCAGGTCCACACCAAAACGCAGATTGTCACTCTCAGCCATTATTCAGCCCCTTCATCCAGGCATAGCTCATCCGTCGCGAAGAGTGTCTCACGCGTCGAATTTTATCCAGTGAATTCAATGTTTTGGCAATTGGCAATCGATTGCCATGCCTGGATATTAGTCAAGCCGATAAAATATGCAACGCTTTTCTTCGAGTTTTTGGCAATCGTTTGCTATAACGGGATTCGTGAGCCGAACAGAGTTTGGTTGCACTGGGCTAAGTGGATGGAATGATGAAGAAAACCGAAGATAGCCTATCCACAGAGGGATCATCCGCCCTGATGGCCGATGTCGCACGTCTGGCGGGCGTCGCAACTTCCACAGTCAGCCGCGCTTTGGCCAATCCGGGGCGGGTCAACGAAAAGACCAGAGCAAGGATTGCAGCCGCAGCAGAACAACTCGGCTATACGCCTAATGCCGCTGCCCGCAACCTGCGTGTCGGCAAGTCGAACGTCATTATGATCATCCTGCCGGGCTCGCTGCATTATGGCGCATCCCAGATCATTCCCCAGGTTCTCGAGGCCGTGAATCGCACGGTTATCCGCAACGGCTACAATCTGATGATCGCCAACCTCGATCGTGACGAAAGTTCCGAGCGGCATATCCTTGATCTTGCCTTCGGAGGGACGGTGAGGGGCGCGCTGATCCTGTCATCGCAGCTGCCGGTAGTCGCCAACAGATCGCTTGCCGAGGCGGGACTGCCGATCGTTTCGCTTCTGCTCGACATGAGCGATACTTCTGTTCCGAGCATCATCACCAATGACAGACAGGCTGTGAAAGAGGCTGGTCGGGAGCTCCTGGCGCTCGGGCACCGCCATTTCTTCTACATCGCCGGCCCGACGGGCAACTATCACGACATCGAACGCTATGCCGGTCTCGTCGAAGCCTTGCAGGAAGCGGGGCTTTCCGAACAGCATGTCACGCGCGCCGGTGGCCAATTCACCTTCCAGTTTGGCTTTGAAACGGGTCTGCAGGCTGCCGAAGACTTTGCAAAGCTCGATGAAAAGCCGACCGCTGTCGTGGCGACGAGCGACGACATGGCAATCTCCTTCATGAGCAAGGTTCAGAAGATGGGATGGCGCGTACCAGAGGACCTGTCGATCGTCTCGTTCGACGGATCTCCGGTGTGCGAATATTGTGCGCCCCCGCTCTCGACGATCGAGCAACCCATGGAGGCTCTCGGGGAGACCGCGACAGAATTCCTGATTGCCAGGATGGAAAAGTCGGATGAAAGGCGAGAACTGCGCGTCGTCATTCCGAGCCGGTTCATTCGCCGTGAAAGTATCGCGGTGAACTCGAAATTGACAACCTGACTTTATTCTCGCGATCGGCTCTCTCTGAATTGTTTGGGTGCAGCTTTCGGCTGACCGCATCGACAGGCGCGAAATCACCTGCCGAGTCTCAGTTCGTTTCTGCGAACATTGTTTCCGCGCCTACGAATCTTGGATGAGAGGACATTCAACGACCTTTAGTGAAACAACGACTGAGGCATTGGCCACAGGGCTGATCAGTGCAGCTCGATATTCATGTCCGCGAGCAACGGCTCCAGACCGGGAAGATCGGCATCCGTCGCCCTGCGCAGCTCCCGCGTAACCGCCGTCAATGCCAGATCGAGAGACTGAGCGCCCAGTTCGATCTTCAAATCTTCCGCCAACGCCTTTGCATAACTGATCATCCGAGCCAAAGCCATGAGCTCGTCAATATCATCCATGTCTGCCGCCGCTGCGTGCTGAAGTTTTCCCGACCCTATGACCGTCATATCAATTCTCCAGATTGCATAGATGACCATAAGGACAGTTCGGTACTAAAGTGCGTGAAAAACGCGTGAAACACTTTATGGGTGCAATTGGATCCGGGCTTTTGAGCGGGCTAGTTGTTCGGACCAAAGCGTGGTTTTCCTGAATTCCCAATGGCGATTTATCGGCACGCGCTGATCATCCGCATTGCGAACAACTTCGAGGAGAGCCAGGGCATCGAGCCGCTTCTGATCGATTGCGTGGGTCTTCACCATGTTCAGCCAATGCGGCTTTTGCGATGCCGGTATTGCCGCGCATGTGCAAACGATGAGAGCCCAGCTTCTCTTCTTGAAGAAGAGATTTGCCGCGGTTTGTTCGAGAGCCAGGCGAAAGGCTTTATCAAAGAGCTGCAGCCTTTCCATCTCGTCCAAAGTGCTTCTCACATTGACCATCGGCACGGTCAGCGGTCTGCCGCCCAGCTCCATCGGTTCGTGCAGAAGCGCGACATCGGCGTCATCGACGATGGTTCCGCTGACATAGTCGTTGAAAATCCGGCCAACACCGATCATTCCAAATGCTTGGCATTCGGCGGCGCGCAAGGCACCCATGCTGGCCGCGCCCAGAACCGTGACATTGAGGGAGAGAGCGAAGAGAATTTCCTTATGCCAAACCGGTGCGGTATTTTCAAAGCCGCCGTCGACCAAACCTATGACGTTTGCGCCATCTTCCACCGCCCTTAACACATCTCCCTGAACAGCGGGCGGCCGCAGAACGATATCCGTCGCGGCGTGGCTTGCTGCGTCAGGCAAGCTCGGGCCGATGAAGACGACCTTCACCAGCGCATCGCCCTTGCAAGGGCCCGTTGGCCGAAACGATGGAGCCTGTTGCCCCCGGGGTTCTCAAGATCGGGTATGAATATCTTCACCACCGAAAATGGCAGGTTTGCAGGTGTCAGGGGAAGGGCAATCACCGAGCCGATTCCGCCGGCGCGAAGTCGCGTCAGCAGGTCATGCAGCAGGACGGATATGTTTCCAGCCGGTCTTGTGATGGTGGCCGCAGATACAGAAGCAGGGACGGCAAGAAAGGTGGTGCGGGTTTGTGCCGGAAGCGGCGTTGTGAACAATTCGGGCCAGACATCGTCGCGGGCGCCGCTGATATAGGTCAGTCTAGACTGAAGCGCTTCCGTTACGGCGCGGATTGCCGCCCGCACGGCCCAGGGATGTGCGCCGCTGCCGCTGGTGACCTCGACGAACCGGAGCGGCACTTTGCCGTCGATCGCTGATGGGGCGACGAGTGCAGTATAGCAGGGGATACCGATATCGCTCGTGATCTCGAAGAGTTTCAAGATGAGCCCGGCGGCCTCGATCCTGTCGATCAGGCCCGAGAGCGCGGCGTCGGCAAAACTCCTGGGATCGACGCAGCATGCGCAGCGCTTGTCATCGCTGGCAATCTGCCAAAGCACATGGGCGTCGCGTTCGATGCGCTCCAGAATGCCATGGAAGATTGCTTCTTCCACGGTGTTGCCCGAGGCAAGACCATCCGACGACATCCAGAACCGGTTCTGCCGCGTTCGATCGAGGAGGGCGGCATCCTGCGGGACATGGATCGGCTGGTCGTGAAGCAACTCGCTTGCCAGGCTCCAGGCCAATTCCTCGTCTTCGCCCACGACCTGCTCGCCGCTTGCGATCAGGCAATCGAGCGGTTCGACGCAATCGCCCCGGCGTCGCAGGTCTCGTGCCGACGAAACCGTAGTTATGGTGACGGGTTCGCCCGCCACCGCGCGTTCCAGGGCCTCCATCGCCGCCGAGACTTTGGCGTCGATATCCTCAAGTCCCTTGCCTTGCGCGATGACAATGGAGCGGGAGTTCGGTGTATAGGCGCACCAGACCGGAAGACCGACACAATCGAGATCAGTCTGTCGTGACAGGCGCGTGATGCCCATTGCCTTTAAATAAGGAGCGACACGGGACAATGTGTCCCGCGGCGCAATTGTTCGGTCGGAATAAAGATCGGAATGACAAGTCAGCGTCGCGCGCCTTCAGCCATCCACGTGGCCGGAGAAGACCGTATCAGCCGAGGAGACGGCAATTGCGAAATCGACATTCTTGATGAATACGCCGCCGGCGTCGCGCTGCTTGACGGCTGCCGCCAGATCGCCGCTGGCAGGCACCTGGACCGGCGTTACGGTGCCCGCGTCGATATCCACGAGCCAGAGCCCCTTGTCGCCCGATACACCCAGTACAACAACTTTTGCCATAATATTCTCCTTCAGGTTTTTGAAAAACCGGCCTTGAAAAGACCGTCTCGGTAAAGCTCTTTTTGCCACTGCTCCTTGAAGGGCACCAAGGCGAGCCATTTCTCGACCTCGAAAGCAGGATTGAGGAGCTCGGCGCGTTGCCGATAAAACTGTGCCCGTTTTCGATCGCCGATCATCGCGCAACTGGCGGCCGCGATGCGATAGGCCGGTGCCTTGTCTTTCATCCGATCGACATAGGCGAGCGCCTCTTCGTACTGTTCAAGGAAGTAGCTCGCCCCAGCCGCGCACCAGAGATAGGCGTCGGGTGCGATCGGATTGAGCGAGATCGCTTTCTTGATTTTCTCCAGCGCATCTTGCGGCCGCGATGCATGGACCAGCGTGTCCGCATGGCTATAGATCACATCGGCATAATGCGGGCTGAGGCTTTCGGCGAGGTCGAGTGCTGCAACGCTGTCATCGACAGCACCCTGGTAAAGTTTCGTTACGCCAAGTTCCCGATGCCCGGCTGCCGATCCTGAATCCCTCTCTATCGCCCGAAGTGCCTGATTTTCCGCAAGCTGCAGCAGGGCGGGATCGCCTTGCGTGGTCAACAGCCACTCGCTGGTGAATGTCCGCGACAGGCCTGTGAAAGCAGGGGCATAGTCTCGAGAAAAATGCAGTGCGCGCTTGAAGGATTTCCGTGCACGCCGGATATCCGGTAAGCTCAGCTTGGTAAGCAGACCGGCACCGAGGAGATAGGAATGGTAGGCCTGCGGATCCGCTTCGTTGCGAAGGCGAATGCTTTCGTTCCGCTTCAATTGTCCTGAGACGGCGTCGGCAAGTTTCTGGGCGATCAAGCGCCTCTGTGTCGGCAGCGTTTCGACCGCCATGTCAAATCGGGCTGCCCACAAGATCTCGTCGGTTGGAAAATAGATGAGTTGTGCATAAAGCCCCTCTCCGGAAAGCCGTGTGTCCAGGAGGTAGGAAATCGAATGCCGTTGAACGATGGTAGCCTTGTCGGAGTCGCGGCGGATCTGCTCGGCTGTATGGGGTGCGACGACGGATATGTTGCGCAGGGCGCAGAGCTCGATCGTGACGTCCTCGATAAGGGCGTCGGCAATTGCCGACTCCCGTGTCAGGGCCGCCGCACCGGGGGGCAGCAGTACGAGCCGCGGCACAGATGTCGCCGTTATGATTTGCGGCATGCCGGCGTCTTGCTGCTCGGCGATGAGACTGCGTGCCATTGCCACGGCTCTCGCCGCCTGCGGGCGGCGTTGCGGATGATCCTCTGCCGTGCCACGAAGGATCGATCGGATTTGCTCGTCACCGGGAAAGACTTCAAGAAGTTGAAGTCCCGAGCGGCGCAGAAGGCGACGTTCCTCGTCATCACGAATATGATCTGCAGCCCTGACGAAAATATCCCTTAAGGTGAGCAGGTGCAGCTGCCGTTCGCGCTCAATCCATCCATCGATTGCCTTGGTCGATGCGCTGAGACCGGCAATGAAGCCACGTTGTACGAGATCGCTGACGGCCGCCAATTGCGCCACCGGCTGCTCTTCCTTGCGCAATATGTCGAGATCAACCGACAGGACGTTCTTGTTCAGGCTGACGAAAGGTGGCCCGAAATTCAGTATCTGTTCGTCGGGTCCTGTCGCTGTGTCGCGAATGCGTGAAATCAACTTCCGCAAATTGAGATCGGCAAGATGATCTCCGGTCTCGTTCCACAAGAATCGCGCGAGCTCTTGTCGGCTGCGCTGGTAATCCGGCGAGCAATACAGATAGGCGAGCATCACCAGAGCCTTGACCGGATAGCGGATCGGCGCTCCCAGGCCGTCTGTCAGTCGCAATTCGCCAAAGGTCTGGAGATGGATCACGAAAGCCCTCAGGCGCCGGTTTCTGGACGAATGACATCGATATCAGGGTGGGTGTTCCTGGCCAGGCTCTTGGCAAGGGCGACGAGCTTCTGGCGGATAGCCGGGCTCTCGATCGCCATGAAGGCGCGATTGAGAGCTTGGGCGTCCTTCGACGCCAAAAACGCATTCAGATCATCCCTGCCGTTGCTGACAAGGTTATAGGTGGTCGGCTCGGTGTCATTTTCGAAGAAGAACTGAACGGGTACGCCCAATGTCTCGGCGATCGTTTGCAGCCGGCTCGCGCCAATGCGGTTTATGCCTTTTTCATACTTCTGGATCTGCTGGAAGGTGACGCCGATCCGTTCGGCAAGTCCGGCCTGTGATAGCCTGAGCAGCTTGCGGCGCGCCCGCACTCTGCTGCCGACATAGGCATCGATCGATGTGGGCGACTTGGCCTTCATGGCTGGAACCTCCGGTCACGGATGATCATTGCGAGGTTTGCGTCAAAATGCAACCGAAAGTAATATAATAATTTTCGTGAACAGCGCTGCGACGCTAGTAACATTTTGCTGAAATTTAGATTTTCTGTATCGCAATCATTCGATTGGTAATGCCCGAATAAAGCTGAGAGTAAAAGGCTCGGCCTGGAAAACCGCAAGGCCTGGGAAAAGCTCTCCCTGGTCCGCTTTCGAACGGGGAGAGCCAAAGCGTTTTTCTCGCTGGATAAATGCGGAAGAAAGCTGCCTGAAGTTCATTTGCGGATAGACTTCGCTTGCGAGGGCCTTCGAGGCAAATTGCTCCAGCTGCCTGCTGCTCAAGCATAAAAAGGCGAAGACGGCAGGACCTCGATCACCGCTTCGATTTCGACCGGAATGCCGCCCGGCAACGAACCAGCTCCCATGGCGGTACGGGCATGCATGCCGCGCTCACCGAAGACCTCGAAGAAGAGATTGGAGCATCCGTCGATCACGAAGGGGTGGCACGTGAAATCGGGTACTGCATTGACCATGCCAAAGACTTTCGCAACCCGTGCGACCCGATCGAGACTACCGAGACTGGCATGGGCAACCGATAGGAGGTTGATGCCGACCAGCCTTGCAAAGTGCTGGGCCTGATCGGCGCTATAATCGCGGCCGACGACGCCTGTGTAGGGTTTCCCATTCTCATCGAGGGGAGCAAGTCCGGACAAGAACAGAAGCCCGCCCGCTTCCACGGACGGAAGGAAGCGGGCAATCGGAGCAGGTGGAGGGGGAAGTTCGATGCCGAGTTCGCGGAGACGACCTGCGATGCCCATGCCTATTTCAGATCCGAGAACGAGGTTGCGACAAACAGTTCCGACCGCAGGTTGGTCAGTCTGCCGGAGCCGCCTGGCGGCGGCCAGATGCCTTCCTTACTCGCCTGCGCTCTCGCCGCCATGCGGGCTTCGATCGTCTGGTACGGCCAGATATGTACCATCTTTTGCGGTCCTTCCTCGATGGATGCCATGTTGGTTAGGAGCGGCGACATTTCATAGCGGCGATCGATGATCTTGGCCCAGGCAGCTTCCGTCTCGGCTAGGCCGTTGGGGGCGAGCGTGTAGGTGCGGAACTCATAAAAAGGACCGTAGGTCCCCGGCGAAATCGGCTTTGCAAAGGACAGCGGCTTGAAGGCCGTGCTCGTCACACCCGCGAGATGCGCGCCGATCTTATAGGGATCTTCTGCCGTCATCAGTCTGGCGCGCTCTTCCGCAATCGCCTCTACCCCCTCATAGGCCGTCAAGAAGGCGAAGCGATTCAGTGTGCCGAACTCGCAGGCAAAGGCCCCGAGCGGCCTGCCGGTCGCAGAAAAGCTCGCGTAGGTCTCCGGCAATACGGGCATGACGACGCCGAGTGTATTCGGCTGCAGCGACAGGATCGTCAGGTCATAGATCATTTTCAGTCTCGCTCTTCCTGAAATTTTGAAGGGGTCTTTTAAAGGTGTTTCCGAGTTGGTACACCAAAGGAATGCCAATTGCACGCCAAAAAATAAAACGCGGCGGAAGAGCAGAGGAGTCGGCGAAATGACGGAACTGGTTCTAAAAGGTCGGGTGGTAGCGGCGTCGGGTCTCATCGAGAACGGCTGGGTTGCCGTTGCCGACGGGATGATCGCGGCGGTCGGGACCGGCAAGGCGCCAGCGGCGCCTCAAACGCAGGATTTTGGCGCGGCCTGGCTTTTGCCGGGAGCGGTCGACGGTCAGACCCATGCAGGAAGCCAGATCGGCTTTCCCGGCATGGCGCCGACGACGAAGGCTGCCGTGATCGGCGGCGTCACCACGATCGTCGATATGCCATACGACCATCCAACCCCGGTCACGACAGCGTCAGTGCTCCAGGAAAAGGTCAGCGCCATCCACCAGCATGCCGTCTGCGACGTCGCCCTGTATGGCACGGTCCCGCCGATACCTGACCTTTCCGATATCAGAGGGCTTGTCGATCTCGGGGTCTGCGCCTTCAAGATTTCGTCCTTCGAGGCGCACCCGGATCGCTTTCCCCGCATCGACAATGCCGCGACGCTAACCTTGCTGCATGCGCTGGAGGGCACGAGCCTTCCGCTCGGCCTGCATAATGAGGATCAGGAAATCGTGGCGCATGCGACGAAAACCCTGAAGGAGGCGGGTAAGATCAGTGCCGAATTTCACAGCCAGAGCCGTCCGCCGGTGGCCGAGCTTGCTGCCACAGGCACCTTTCTCGAACTCGCTGCCTCGACGAGCGCCCACGCCCATATCGTTCACATCTCCGTACCTGAGGGGTTCGAGATGGTGCGCGCCTATCGCGACAGAGGTGTTCAAGCGACCGCCGAAATGTGCGTGCACTATCTCCTCTTCGACGCCGATATCGACATGCCGCGCCTGAAAGGGCTGCTCAAGGTCAACCCGCCGATCCGCCCATGGCAGATCGAGGCGCTCTGGTGCGTGTTGGAGGAGGGGCTCTGCAGCTTCGTCTCTTCCGATCACAGCGCCTGGCCGCTGGAGCGAAAGACCAATGATTCGATCTTCGACGTGGCAGCGGGCATGCCGGGACTGGAAGTGATGTTGCCGGCCTTCTTTACTGCGGCGGCAAAGCGCAAGGGCGATGTCGAAGCTGCGCTGCTGACCGCCAGCTATCTTGCCGATCGCCCGGCGCGGTTCTTCGGGCTTTCAAAAAAGGGGCGCATCGCTCCGGGTTTTGATGCCGACATCGCCGTGCTCGCGCCAGAGAATTATGTCTACGACGCCAACGCAAATCCGGACGGTCCTGGCTGGAGCGCCTATCAGGGCATGATATTCTCGGTCAGACCTTCGGCGACCTTCGTTCGCGGGCGCAAGGTCTTCGACGGCGCCGCCGTAACCGAAACGCCGGGCTACGGCCGCTATATACCGCGTCGAGGATGACACGATACCAGGCACCACATATTCTGGGGCGATTGTCAGGCTAGCGGGCGCTGCCTGCCAACCGGTCGATGATGGCAAGTTTGACGCTTTCGATGTGGTGGGCCATCGCCTTGCGGGCCATCTCCTGATCGCCACTCGAAATGGCATCGAGAAGTGCCGCATTTTCCTCTACGCCGAACTTGTACTTCGACGGATTACGATAGGCGTTGAAGACATGGGTGCGCCGGCGCAGGTCGCGGATCATGCCGGCCAGCAGCGCGTTGCCCGCCGCGTCGGCGATTTCGCCGTGCAGCATGTCGTCGATTTCCCAGATCTCGCTGAGTGACGGGGCCGGTTTGTTGCCGAGCTCCTGGAGTGCTGCGCGGATCTCCTCGATGCGTGCCTGGGGGATGCGGCCTGCGGCAAGTCGAGCAGCCTCCGATTCCAGGAGCTGGCGCACATGCAGCAGCTCGACGAAAGCTTCCGTCGAAAACGGGCTGACGGTGACGCCACGGCCCGGCTGCTTGTAGACAAGACCTTCCGCTTCAAGTCGGCCAAGAGCTTCCCGGATCGGCGTGCGCGAGGCGTTCAATCGATCGGCCATGCGCCGTTCGACGATGACATCGCCCGGCCGCAGCTCACCGCGGATCAGAATGTCGATCAGCTGCTCGTAGACCTGCCCGGTCAGGTTCGCGCGTTCTGACGAAAGCGCTTCGGCAAACTGGTCATGGTCAGATTCGGTCATGCTCACCCCCGATCAAAGTCTTCTATCCACTAACCCAGCTTGTGCTCGACTGGAAGACGATAGGAATAATCTTGGTATTCCAAACCCCTGTTTTCTGCGAAGGATCCCACCAACCTGCGCCTTTTCGCGAAAATCCGTTGTGAAACAGGGCTTGGCAAACGGTAAAAGCCGCGCTAAAAGCTTGGTATACCAATGGCGTGCAGTGTGTCTGCCAACAAATGGAGATCGATAGTGGCTGTCAAACCCTGGCGCGCAACCAGTATCCAAATGCGAAGTGAACGGGCAACACAGGCATCCGACGACGAGGCGGCGCGTGCCGTCATTAGGCGCAATCTCGACCGGTTGATCGGCCTGATCGAGACGGCTTGCGCGTCGAACGAGAAGCCGGATCTCGTCGTGTTTCCGGAATTTGCCCTGCAGGGGCCACCGCTTTCCATGACCGTGACCCCCTGGATCCAGAGAGCCTGCTCGACGATCCCCGGTCCTTTGACCGCCCCGCTGCAGGCGCTTGCCAGGCGCGAAGAAATTTATATCGCCGGCAACATGTTCGAAGCGCCGCCCGAGTGGCCCGGCCGTTACTTCAATTCGTCCTTTCTGATCGGACGCGACGGCGAGATCGTCGTCAATTACCGCCGCGTCAATACGGCGGCCTTTCCCTCGGTTCATGATTTCATGTCCGACTATCTACGTGCGACACCCCAGGACCAGGTGTTCCCGATTGCCGATACCGAACTGGGGCGGCTGGCGCTGATCCCATGCGGCGAAATCAATGTTCCTGAGGTGGCCCGCTGTTACATGATGCAGGGCGCTGAAGTGATCCTGCATCCGACCAACTCCAAGTTCACGACGGGCCAAGAGGCGGCCAAGGTCGCGCGCGCGACAGAGAACATGTGTTATCTGATCAGCGCCAATGTCGCAGGACCGATCGGCTTTTCGCCCGACAACTCCATCCTCGGCGGCCGCTCGCATATTCTTGATCATTTCGGCGACACCATCGCCTTTGAGGAAAGTGCTGCGGAAGGTGTCGGCGTTTCCGGCATAATCGACATCGACAGGCTCCGCCTCGATCGCCGCACCGATACCGGAACTCACAATCCGCTGCTGCGCGCCCGTTTCGAGATGTACCGGCCCTACTACCGGCAGGCGACCTTCTATCCGCCTGACCACTTTCGCGATGTGCCCATGATGAATGCTGCGGAGACGAAAGCGGCCGTCGACATCTCGCGGGCCAACCTGGAACGCGTGCGCGTTCTGGAACCTCTTTCCAGCCGATGACATCAAGGAGACAAGCATGATCACTGCCGAGGAAAACGAACAGCTCTGCCGCGTCGGCAAGGGCACGTTGATGGGCAATTTCTTCCGCCAGTTCTGGATACCGGTCTGCATGTCGTCGGAGCTGAAGGCGGACGGCGATCCGATACGCCTGATGATCCTCGGCGAAAAGCTCGTCGCCTTCCGCGACAGCGAGGGCAGGGTTGGCGTGTTCGACCATCGCTGCCCGCACCGCTGTGCATCGCTGTTTTTCGGGCGCAATGAAATGGGCGGCATTCGCTGCGCCTATCACGGCTGGAAATTCGACGTCACCGGCAAATGTCTCGACCAGCCGAACCTCGAGGACAAGTCGAAATATCCGGCCGGTACGCCGGCGATTGCCTATCGCGTCAAGGAATCCGGCGGTCTCGTCTTTGCCTATATGGGCGAGGAGCAGGCCAACCCGCCGGAACTGCCGGAGCTCGAAGCCATCATGGCCGAGGGCGACGACCGCAACATCGCGCTGACCCACCGTGACTGCAATTACATGCAGGCGCTCGAAGGCGATATCGACACATCGCATCTGGGCTTCCTGCATGTCGGCGGTATCGATGGAGAGAAGCTCGATCTCAGCGATCCGGAAGTCTTCACCGTCACCGAGAAGGCGCCGAAGATCAACGTCTCGGTCATGCCGTTCGGGACCATGTATTCGGCGCAGCGAAACGCCTATGAGGGAACCGAACACCACCGTTTCGCGAGCTATGTCTTCCCCTTCTGGGTCACCTATCCGGGTGGCGAGATCGAAGGCAATATTACCGCCAACGCCTGGGTTCCGATCGACGACACCTCGACCATGATCTTCAACATCGATCTTGGTCGCAAGGATGGCCGGAAGAAGAACCTGAAATACAAGGATGGGACGCCGGTCGGCGGCCTTGCCCGGCCGCTTGAATACCATCCCAACACCACCGACTGGAAAGGTCGCTGGCGCCCGGTCAAGGATCGCTCCAACGATTACGGGATCGACCGCGAGTGGCAGCGTAATGGCGACAGCTATACCGGCATCGTCGGTGTGCCGCTGCAGGACCAGGCCATCCAGGAGTCCATGGGATTTGTCGTCGATCGCGATATGGAGCATCTCGCCGCTTCAGACCGCATGGTCATCCTGACGCGCCGCGTCATGCTCGACGCAGCCAAGGAATATGCCGAAAGCGGCAAGCTTCCAGATATCGTCCGCCAGCCGGAACTGGCGCGTGATGCCCGCGGCGGCGACATCGTCGTGCCCCACGGTACCGATTGGCTCGAGGGCTATGAGGAAAAGATGGCTGCGATCAAGGGTTATCGACCGAAGCTGTCGGCCGCCGAATGATGGACGGCAGCTACCCCCATGTGAGCGGTGCGGCAAACGCGCCGGTCCCATCCATCCCGACGAGCGAGCCCGTTCAGGAGCAAAGGAGCGATATGGCTGAACCCGCGGTTCTTTCCCTGCGGATCCTGGCGATCCGTTATGAAGCGGAAACGATCCGCTCCTTCGAACTCGTCTCGCCCGATGGTGGGTTGCTGCCTTCCTTTGCGCCGGGCGCCCATATCGATCTTGCCTTGCCCGGCGATCTCTCCCGCAGCTACTCGCTGACGAGCGACGGCCATAGGCCGAAAAGCTATGTGATCGCCGTCAACCGGGACGCGTCGAGCCGTGGTGGCTCGGCCTATCTCTGCGAGACCGCCAGGGTCGGCGATATCGTCACGGTTCAGCCGCCACGCAATAATTTCGCTCTGGAAGAAGACGCGGATCAGACCGTCTTCTTCGCCGGTGGTATCGGCATTACACCTGTCGTCGCGATGATCCGTCGCATGGAAGCGCTTTCGAAGACCTGGAAGCTCATCTATGCCGGACGCAGCCGCCGAAGCGCTGCCTTCGTCAGAGAACTCGAGCACCTGGAGGCAATCGAGCCCGGCCGCGTCCTGTTCCATTTCGACGACGAGAAGGGTGCAGCCCTGCAGATTGCGGACCTCGTCGCATCCTCTCCTGACGATGCGCATCTTTACTGCTGCGGCCCGGCCCCGATGATCGACGCCTTCAAGAATGCGGCGGCAGCACGTCGGGACGAGACGGTTCATGTCGAGCATTTTTCGGCCACGGTCGAGCAGTCGACCACCTCCTTCACGGTGGTTCTGAAGCGTTCTGGTAAGGAATTTCTCGTCCCGGCGGGCAGGACGATCATGGACGTCCTGCAGGACGCCGGCATTCGCGTCGCCTATTCCTGTCGGGAGGGCGTCTGCGGTACCTGCGAAACTCGTGTTGTCGAGGGTGTGCCGGATCACAAGGACAATGTTCTCTCAGCGCGCGAACAGGCTTCCAACAAGCTCATCATGATCTGCTGCTCGGGCGCTAGGAGCGGCCGGCTTGTTCTCGATCTCTGATTCCATAATCCGATGAGCATTAACGACGAAGCCCGGCCAGAGAGCTGGGCTTCGTCGTTTGGGTGCTTCGTCGGTCACTGGCGATCCGCGATCAGTGCAGCCGAAAAGAAAACGCCGCCCGTTGGGCGGCGCGCTCATTACACCTAGCTTGCAGCCCTATCCCCTGTCCGCAACGGCCGTGCTCTCCTTCCAGGGGATGGCGATCCGCTCGATCCGTTCCAGCACGGCAAAGAACACGACGCCGATGAGCGAGATCACCACGACGGAGGCGAATTGGCGAGCAATGTCGAAATTCGCGCCGGCAATCAGGATCAGGTAGCCGAGACCCTTATCCGCACCGATGAATTCGGCGACGATGGCGCCGATGACTGACAGCGCCGTTGCAAGCTTCAGACCTGCAAAGATGCTGGGAAGTGCCTGCGGCAGGCGGAACTTCCAGAAGGTCTGCCAGCCGCTCGCACCCATGGAGCGTGACAGGTAGATCATCTCCCGCGAGGCAGACTTCAGTCCCATGACCGAATTGATGACGATCGGGAAGAAGGACAAGAGGACCACGATGACGATCTTCGGGGCCATTCCGTAGCCGAACCAGGTCAGCATCAAGGGCGCGATGGCAACCTTCGGAATCGTCTGGCTGGCGACGATCAGCGGATAGATCGCCTTTTCCATAAAGCGTGAATAGACGATCATGACCGCCAGTGGCACGCCGACGGCGACGGAACACAGGAAGCCGAGCAGCACTTCGCTCATTGTAACCAGCGCGTTCGGCGCCAGGCGATGTGCGTTTTTGACGATTTCCTCGAATATGTCCGAGGGTGGAGGAAGAATGAAAGCGGGAACCTGAGCAATACGGACGCAGAGCTCCCAGATGATAAGGAGGCCGGCAAGGGCCCAGAGTGCCGGAGGAACTGCGCCGAGGGCGCGTGAAACCAGGTTCTGGCGGTATTCGATGTGAGTGTCGGCAATCGGTGCCATGATCAATACTCCTCGCGAAAAACGCCAAGTCCCTTGAAGATCGCCGTCAGCTCCCGCGTATAGGCGGAAAATTTCGGATCCTCGCGCATGGCAAGTCGCCGCGGGCGCGGCAGGTCGATATCGATGATCCGCTCGATGCGGCCCGGACGCGGCGACATGACGACCACCCGGTCGCTGAGGAAAATCGCTTCCTGGATCGAGTGGGTGATGAAGAAGACCGTCATCTCGTTATCGGCGCAGAGACGCAGGAGATCGATCTGCAACTGGTCGCGGGTCATGGCGTCGAGCGCACCGAAAGGTTCGTCCATCAACAGAAGCGGCGGCCGGTGCAAGAGCGCCCGACAGATCGATACGCGCTGGCGCATGCCGCCGGACAGTTCCTTCGGATAGGCGTCCTCGAAGTCTTCGAGCGAAACCATCTTGAGCAGCTGACGCGCCCTGTCTTTCGCCTGGGCCATATCGGATTTGCGGACTTCCGCCTGTAGCAGAACATTCTGCAGGGCGGTGCGCCATTCAAGCAGCACGTCTTGCTGGAAGACGACGCCTGCTTCTGCGTTGGGTCCGTCGATATGCTTGTCGCCGACCATGATGCGGCCGAGCGATACCGATGTCAGGCCGGCAAGCAGCATCATCAGCGTGCTCTTGCCGCAGCCACTCGGTCCGAGCACCGAGACGAACTCGCCCTTACCAATCGACAGATTGATGTCTTGAAGCGCATGCACCGTACCCTTGCGGGTCTCGAAGGTTTTCGAGACGCCGGAAATGGCGATGTGCTTCGACGTCACCTTGGGAATGCTGTGTTGTGATGGAATGGCGTTCATCTCTGCATCTGGGTCTGACCCATCTCCTGTGAGGCCCCGGGGCCGAGAAATTCCGTACGGGCGAGCCGCCCATTCAGATCGAGCGAATGGCGCCGCCGTCGACACGCAGCATGCTGCCGGTGACGTAGCTTGCCGGTACCCCGGCGAGAAATGCTGCGACGGCGCCGAATTCTTCCACGGTGCCGTAGCGTTCGGCCGGAATGGTTGCGGCTGATTCTGCGCTGATATCCTCGACCGGTCGTCCGCTGCGTTCGGCCTGGGCCGCGTCGAGCGATCGGGTTCTTGAGGTTGCGATCCGCCCCGGTAGCAGCATGTTGACGGTCACGCCATCTTTCGCCACTTCACCGGCGAGGGTCTTCATGAAGCCAACGAGCGTCGAACGAAGCGCGTTGGAAATCGGCAGATGCGGGATGGGCTGGACGACGCCGCTGGAAGCAATGGTGATGATCCGGCCCCATTTCTGCGCCCGCATTGCCTGTACGAGATCGAGTGTCAGCGACAGGACGGGACGAACCATGGCGTCGAACTGCGCAGAAACGATATCGACATCGACTCCCGAGGGAATGCCAGGTGGCGGGCCGCCGGTATTGTTGACGAGGATATCAACCCTACCCTTGTTTCGTGCGGCTTCGCTGATTTTGCTGGCAGCATCGGGATCGGAAAGATCCGCTACTGCGAGATAGCACCTGGCCTGCTGATCCTCGGGCAGGCTCTGTCGCGCGGCTTCGAGACGATTGGGCGAGCGGCCGCTGAGCGTGACGCTCGCGCCTTCGGCAAGAAGCGCCTTGGCGACAGCAAGGCCCATCCCCTGGCTGGCGCCAAGTACCAACGCGTGTTTGTTGTTCAGTCCGAGATCCATGGGGAAGTCCGCGCCCCTGCGGGCATTTCGATGAGATGAAGGTGGCGCGCGCGCCACCCGGGAGCGCATCAATTGGCCGGCAGGTAGGATCCGTCATAAATCTTGGCGGGGGTCAGGCCGGGGGCCATGCCGCTGTATTTCTCAAGAAGCGAGATCGTCAGAGTAATGTCCTGCTCGGCGACCCAGCCATAGGGCTTGCCCTCGGAAGCGGCCGTATGCTCGTATTTCGGCATGTTCTTAATCTCGCCCTTGATCCCTTCTTCGTTGGAGTCAGGGCGGGCTTCCATCAACATCTTCAGCGCTTCGTCGGGATTGGCCGCAGCTTCGGCCTTGCCCTTCTGCAGAGCGGCCAGGAAACCGCGAACGGCATCTCCGTGTTTCGTCAGATAGTCTTTTCGAACGATGACGCTCGAACCCAAAATGTTCACACCGTAATCGGCAAACAGCATGGGCGGCTCGATGGCGGCCCGTTCGGCGACCTTGTCGCCATCCGGATTGGCCCAGCCGTTGATGAAGTCGACATCGCCCTTCAAAAGCGCGACCCGGTCGCCGCCGCCATTGATCATGATGACCTTGACCTTGTTCATATCGACGCCATTGGCCTCGGCGAAGGCTTTGATCATGCCGTCCTCGAAATTACCCGCATCGGTACCGAGCCGCTTGCCCTCGATATCCTTCGGGCTGTTGATGCCGGAGCCCTTGAGGCTGATGATCGATGTCGGGTCCTTTTGGAGCAGACCGGCCACGGCAACGATTGTATCGGCGCCGGCTGCCTGCTGCGCCTGCGCCAGCGCGCCGAGGCCGGCAATGCCGATTTCGAAATCACCGCTTCCGACGGCCTGAATGGTGCCGGTGCTGCCATTGCCGTCGACGATGTTCACGTCGAGGCCCTTTTCGGCGAAGTATCCCTTGGCGGCTGCAACGAAAATCGGCGCATCCACGCCGCCGGCGACCCAGGCCAGCCGGAGGTTAATCTTCTCATGATCCTGTGCGAGAGCGTTGCTCGCAACGGGCGCGCAGAGCATCGTCAATCCGACGAGCGGCATCACCAGATGCTTCATTTTTTTCCTCATCTCGATCCCCATTTCTTATGTTGGCATTCAGATGGTATGCCAAGGGAATATCGCGTGTCAATGTGTCGATGTTGCAATATTAAGCACCATCACTTTGTGATTATTTTATATGCAAAGCAACGTTTGAAGGGCCGCAAAGTGGCCGAGTTTGCGACCCGCAATTGTTCGTGTCGGGTTCTGAAGTAGGGGCAGCGAGGTTGGCGCCTCAGCGCTCTCCTCATGAGCCCTCCATGGACTTTATACCGGTGCAGCCAGAAGTCTGGCCGTCCCCGTCGTGATGGCGGCGACGCTCAGGCGTCGATATTGCGAATGATCCGTGCGGCCGTCAGGTTGGAAATCGCCTTTTCGTGGACGGGCGAGAGCTCGGAATAGGTTTCGAAAGCCTTCTTAGCGAGCGCATCGACCGGATAGAATGCAGCAGCCGAGAAATAATCGCGATACATTTCCCAGCGCGTTCGCAGGAGGGCATTGCCCATATTCGTATCCCGGCGGGCTGATTGCAGCGCGCCGATATCGATCACGGCACTTGCCGCGAGGCTTTCGGCGTCGGATCCCTCAAAGGCCAAATAGTTTCCGTTGAAGTCGATGATTTGCGAATGCCCGCCGCGCTCCTGGTCCGAAAAGCCGATCTGCCCCGAAACATTGGTGCTGATGAGATAACACATATTTTCCGCGGCACGGCAGATCTTGGCGGCGTCGGCCCGCGCATTGGCTGGTTCATTGGAAGGATGCAGCAGGACTTCCGCACCCCGCATCATGAAGACGCGTGAGAGTTCCGGCACGCTGACCTCGCCGCAGGGGAAGATGGCAAGCCGGCCAAGTTCGGTATCGGCGACAGGAAAGATCCCGTCTTCGCCATAGGCCTCGCGATACTGGCTGAGAATATCATGCGGCGAGGTCCAGCTTGCCGTGTTGATGCGCCGGTAGCGCAGGATGATCTCGCCTTTGGCATCGAGCAGGAAGGAGGAATTGAAATAGCGGTCGGGCCAGCGCGGATCGACCTCGAAGTGATTGCCGGCAATGTAAATGTCGTGCTGGCGTGCGATGGCCGCAAGGCGCTCGGTGACCGGTCCCGGAATGGTGGTGCAGGCGCGATCGATCCATTCGCTGACGGGCGTTGCGCGCGGCGGGCCTTGAAAGACGAATTCCGGCAGAACAACGAGCCTGGGCGGCAGTTCGCTTTTGCATGCTGTTTCGATCAGCCGGACCGCCTCATCAAGGTTCTCCTCAATGATCTGCCATGCTTCTTCCCGCGTTTTCGCATTGCTGGCGATCTTGCTGTCCATTTGGATGCATGTTGCCCTCCACGGTTGAATCGACATTAATATCTCCTTTAGTGATTTGGGTGTTCCAATGGAATACCAATGGCACGCAGTCGTCAATATGGTTCGTTGGCTTCCACGCGCGGAGACTGTGCAAGCAAAATCGATTGCTTCACAGGCAAGGTTGGTATATCGCCGGTCCACCAACTAACGGGGTTCGAATGACATTTTCCGATACGGCGGCGGCGGGGCGTGTCTTCCCGCTTTCAGCAGAAGGCGAGCCCAGCCTCAGCGAATTTGCCTATGCGCAGATCCTGGATCTGATCCTGTCCGGGCGCCTCCAGGCCGGTGCCGTCCTGCAGGAACGCAAGCTCGCCGAGATGCTGTCGATTTCGCGTACGCCCGTGCGCGAGGCGCTCGGCCGGCTGGAAACGGAATCGCTTGCCATGCGCCGGCAGGGCCGGATGCTCGTCGTTGCGGATGTGAGCATCGAAACCTACATGAACCTGCTTGATATGCGCCGGATTCTCGAAGTTGAGGCAGCCGCGCGCGCCACTGGGCAACTGGCGGCTGATGAAGCGGAGAAGGTGCGCGTCGCGATCCGCGGGCTGCTGCAGCTTCCTAAGATCACGCCGGCCGACCACTGGTCCGTCGATGATCTCGTGCACGGAACGATCGCCGAAGCTGCCGGAAATCCGATGGTTGCCGCGGCGATCCGAGACCTGCGCCGCCGCACCCATATCTTCAATACGGCGCGCATGCCCCATCGCCTGCAGCCGGGCGGCAGCGAGCATATGGCCTTGATCGATGCGGTTGCCGGCGATGATCCCCAACTGTCGCGCCGGCTGATGGGCGATCATCTCGACAATGTGCGCGATGCCATCATCGACTTCATCCTCGGGCGGCGGAGAGGCTGACACCAGACTATCGACCAAGCGCGGCCAGACGTTGCTCCTGCCGCAGGATCAACCGCTCGATCTCCTCGATCGCAGTCCTGGGAAGCGGTGTGCCGGGGCGGCGCTGCGCTGAACTGCGGATTGCGCCGCGTCGCGCAAGGACGTGTTTGCGCGCGCCGAGCCCGATGCCCGGCTGCTGCTCGTAGCGAACGAGCGGCAGGTAAGCATCGAATATGTCCTGTGCCCGGTCAATGTCTCCCGCAGCAGCAAGTGCACAGACCTCGACCATCATTTCAGGGTATCCGAAGCCGGTCATCGCACCATCCGCACCCCGCGCAATTTCCTCAGGCAGGAAGATGCCGCCATTACCGCAGAGAATCGAGACGCGGCGGCGGCCATTGACTTCGGCTTCGCGGAGCGCAGTGATCTTTGCAAGCCCCGGCCAGTCTTCATGTTTGATCATGACGATGCTCGGGCAGGTTTCGATAATGAGGCCAAGGCTATCGTTGCTGATTGACACGCCAGTGGATAGTGGAAAGTCCTGCAGCACGACGGGAACGTCGCTGCCGAGCGCGTCCACGATCTGCTGATAATAGCTTATGATCTGCTCGTTGGTTTTCAGATTGCCGGGCGGCGCCACCATGACGCCCGCCGCTCCGAGATCCATCACAGCCTTGGTCAATTCGCTGATTGCCGCAAGCCCCGGCGCCGATACGCCGACGACGACGGGCTTGCCTGCGGCGCGTGCGAGTGTTTGTCTCGTCACGGCCAGGGCTTCCGTATAGGTCAGCTTCGGCGCCTCACCCATCATGCCGAGAATGGTCAACCCGTCGGCGCCTGCCTCGAGATAGAAGTCGGTGACGCTGTCGACGCTCGCACTGTCGATCGCTCCGTCTTCGGCAAATGGGGTTACAGCGATGACGTAAACGCCCTTGCTGCTGGTACTGATCAGGGACATTGGATGATCCGTTTTTAGCGAGTGGCAGGCCTCTGACGTCTTCTGTGAACGCGTGTCGCTGATGCTGCACGCCGTCTCAACGAAAAAATTGTCGGAGGGAGTTGCGCGATTCTTGTTTTGGTATACCGTTGATATTCCAATCGCATGAAGTGAAATCGAATGTCAACGATCCTTATCTCAGGCGCAAATCGGGGCATCGGCCTCGAGCTTGCCCGGCAGTTTGCGGCAGACGGCTGGACGGTCCTCGGAACCGCCAGAGATCCGTGCACCGCGTCCGAACTTGCCAGCATATCGGGCGCAGAAGTGTTTACCCTGGATGTCACGCAGAAGAGCTCGATCGAGGCTCTTTATGTCGATCTCGATGGCGTTCCGATCGATGCGTTGATCGCCAATGCCGGTATTGCGGTCAATCTCGAAGCCAAACCGGCAGAGGTGACGCAGGAGGACTTTTTGAAGGTGGTCGAGACGAACACCTTCGCACCGCTTGCGCTTGCTGCGGCGCTGAAACCGAATCTGCTTGCGGGAAAGCTCAGGATCGCCACTGCCATGTCGAGCCTGATGAGCTCGATCGGCGCCAATGACTGGGGAACGCAATATACCTACCGCGCTTCCAAAACCGGCCTGAACGCAGTTTGGTCGGCATTGGCGAGGGAATGGAAGGACGACGGGATTATCTGCACCTTGTTGCGGCCGGGTCTTGTCGCGACCCGGATGACGAACTTCAACGGCATCGCCGTGGAAACGAGTGTGGCCGGCATGAAGAAGGTCGTCTCGGGGCTGACGATTGCCGATTCCGGCCGCATCATCGGCTATGACGGTACCGATGTGCCCTGGTGAGAAGGAGGATAGCGACGCGATGCCAACTGTATTGATTACCGGAGCGAATGAAGGGCTCGGTCTGCAGCTTGCGATCCAATACGCGACGATCGGCTGGGAGGTGATGGCCGCCTGCAGCGATCCCCTCGACACGCGCCTGTCTGACAAATTCGGAGAGCTCATCATCGATTTGTGCTACAACGCTCTGGAGGAAGGCTCGGCGCGAAACCTGGTCGACTGCCTTGACGGTCGCGCCATCGACGTCGTCATTCTGAATGAAGGCATATCCGACGAAGACGGCCTGCTGCCCGAAGCGATCACCTTGGCGCACTGGCGGCCGATCATGGTCGCAAACACGTTCGCGCCGCTTCATCTCGCGAGCTTGCTGGAACCAAACCTTAGGAAAGGCGAGCTCAAGATCCTTACGGCGGTGTCGAGCCATGCTGCCTCGATCAGCAGGTTCCAGGAGCCGCGCCGCTTCGCCTATCGCGCATCCCAATCCGCTCTGAACCAGATGTGGCGCAACCTGTCGGTCGAATGGAGATCCTGGGGCTGCATCTGCCTGCTCCTCGAACCTGGAAAGTTTCGCGTTTCGAACGCCGACGATCAGGGCCTCCCCGATACTGATAGCGTTGCAGCCGGTTTTCGGTCCTTCATAACGGCAGCAAACCGAGAACACAGCGGCAGACATTGGGCCTATGACGGAACGCCGATACCGTGGTGAGGCCTGCTGCCCGATCCCGTTCCCGTTCCAGCGCGATTCTGCCAATTCTAGACATCGTCGAGCCCTCATGCAGACTTGGCGCGAAGTTTTGAGAGGAAGTCTTCAAGACGAAACTATCGGATGAGATTAACAGGCGCTCTGCAGATTGATCAGAGTCCTTGCCGGATCTAGGCGGGGCACTGTAGGGAAGGTTCTGCACGGAGAACGTCATGGGCAGGACAATCAAACGAGACGCAGATCTACTCATCACCGATGAGAAAGAGCCGGTGAAACACAGGCTGCGCGAACGAGGCGCCGCGGAACGCCCGGTGGAGCTCGACAATTTCCTGAACTTGCTGGCCCGCGCGATGCTGCATCCATCGGCTTCGACGATGGCGAGCTTTGTCGCAGGTAAAGTCTTTCAAAAGCTTGAACGTACGGGAACGCTGCGCGACAAGCGGCTCCACGATACCGGAATCCCTTCCGGCCTTGAGGCTGCTCTTCAAAATGCAATCGCCGCTCGAGACATTTACGCCGAGGTAGCGCAGAGCGTTTGGCGCCTGGCTGAATCACTCGTGTGGATCAGAGGCAGAAGTGGACCATTTGCCAGTCTGAACTTTGAGAGGGCCCATGCACACAGCGTGATTGTCGGTCCCGGCGGCCTGGAAGACCGGGCGGATATCCGGGTCGGCCTCACCTATATGGAACCCTATAGCCGCTTTCCGGATCACGTACAGCGGTTTTCACGGGCCTTCCTGCTGCTTTCTCCATGCGAACTTTCAATAGCCGGAGAGAGCTGGTTTTCGACCGGAATAGGCGGCGTCTTTGCTGCGGAAGCGGGACAGTCATTTGCCATGCGTTGCACCACCACCCCGCTTCTTGCGGTCTGGTGTCACGTTGAAGAGCTCGGAAGGTGATAGCGAATGCAGGCGCCTGCGAACCTGCACACCTCGCGCGCCAGGCCGTTCAATTCAGCAAATTTACCTGGCCATCTGCCAACGGGTGTTTCTCTGTCGCCGCAGCGCTCCAGATAATAACAAGGCGCGGGCACATTGATGCCTGCAAGCCGCTAATTGAGGGAGACGTTCCATGACTGCACCGCATCCTCCAAGAACCCATATCGGCAATCATCCCCTGCATCCGGAAACCCAGATGCTGAACTATGGCTATGATCCGGAACTCTCCGAAGGCGCGGTCAAGCCGCCCGTCTTCCTGACGTCCACGTTCGTTTTCAACTCCGCCGAAGACGGTCGCGATTTCTTCGATTACGTCTCTGGTCGGAAAGAACCGCCGGAAGGCAAGGGGGCGGGCCTCGTCTATTCGCGCTTCAATCATCCAAACAGCGAGATCATCGAAGATCGTCTGGCGGTCTACGAGCGAGCCGAGAGCGGCGCGGTATTTTCATCGGGCATGTCCGCCATCGCCACGGTCCTGCTTGCCTTCGTCCGTCCGGGAGATGCCATCCTCCACTCACAGCCGCTTTATGGCGGGACGGAAACATTGCTTGCGAAGACCTTCCTCAATTTTGGCGTTTCCGCCGTCGGTTTTGCCGATGGCGTCAGCGAAATCTCGGTAAGGGCCGCGGCCGAGGAAGCAATGGCCAGGGGCCGCGTCTCGGTCATCCTCATCGAGACGCCCGCAAACCCGACCAATAGCCTTGTCGACGTCGCGATGATCCGGCGGGTTGCCGATGCGATCGGTCAGAAGCAAGGCCATAAGCCTGTGGTCGCCTGCGATAACACGCTGCTCGGCCCGGTCTTTCAGCGCCCGATCGAGCACGGCGCAGACATTTCCCTCTATTCCCTGACCAAATATGTCGGCGGTCATTCGGATCTGATCGCTGGGGCCGCGCTCGGCAGCCGGGCGCTCATCAAGCAGGTGAAGGCGCTTCGCGGCGCCATCGGCACTCAGCTCGATCCACATTCATGCTGGATGCTCGGGCGTTCGCTCGAAACGCTACAGATCCGCATGGAGCGGGCCAACAGCAATGCCAAGGCGGTGGCGGATTTCCTGAAGCAGCATCCCAAGGTCGAGACAATCCATTACCTTCCATACAGCGATCCCGATTCCGCCGTCGGCAGGACATTCGCGGCCCAATGCAGCGGCGCTGGTTCGACGTTCTCCTTCGATATCCACGGCGGCCAGCCAGCCTCGTTCCGGTTTCTGAACGCGTTGAAAATCTTCAAGCTTGCCGTCAGCCTCGGCGGAACGGAATCCCTGGCATCGCATCCGGCAACCATGACGCATTCCGGCGTGCCAGCCGAGGTGCGCCAGCGTATTGGCGTCCTTGATGCAACGATCAGGCTGTCGATCGGCATCGAACATCCAGACGACCTTATTGCCGATCTCACCCTGGCACTCGACGCAGCGTAAGTCGTTAGCGTAAGCCTCGTCGTCGCCCCCGCAACCATGCGATGGCGGCGTCAGTGCCGAGCCCGATATTGGTTGGCTGAAGCGCCGGGAATTTGAGGTGCAGATGGTGCCGCCATCTGCATACGGTCATCGACTATGCCATCGATCTCGGGTCGCCGAGGAATCCCGGCTGTCGAATTGTCCGACAGCACTAGCCGCGCAAACTGTCTGGGCTTTCGAGGAAGGCGTCGCCTGTGCCATCGACGGCAGCTTCGCCACCCGGCATCTTCTGCGCCAGGCGTTTGACCGCATCACCGAGGTCGGCGATCAGGACATGGCATGCAGGAACGACGACGAGGGAGAGGACCGTTGAAACCATCAGTCCGCCAATGACTGCCACAGCCATGGGTGCTCTGAACTCGCCACCGATCTCGTGGCCGAATGCCGCCGGCACCATGCCAGCTACCATCGCTAGCGTCGTCATGATGATCGGGCGCAGCCGCTCGGCACAGGCTTCGATGGTCGCCTCGATGCGCGACAGGCCCGACCGCTCGAGCTCGATTGCAAAATCGACAAGCATGATCGAATTCTTCACGACGATGCCCATCAGCATGAGGATCCCGATGACGACCGGCAGCGACACGGGATGGCCGGTGAGGATGAGGGAGGCAACGACACCTGAAAGCGCAAGCGGAAGAGGGGTGACGATCGTCAGCGGTGTAAGAGGGCTGCCGAAAAGCAAGATGAGCACGACCACCACAAGGCTCAGCCCGGCGATCATGGCGAAGACAAAACTCGTAAAAACGCTGTCCTTGGAATCGGAATCGCCGGTTGCCCGCATTTCGACCTCCGCTGGCAGCGCCCTGACGGACGGCAAGTTCTTGAGCGCTGCGATGCCTTCGCCTTGCGGGATCCCTGCCGCAATGTCCGCGCCGATTTCGACCCGACGCTGACGCTCCATGCGATGGATGACGGACACGCTTTCGCTTTCCTCCAGGCGTGCGACTGCCTCGAGCGGCACAAGCACCCGCGACGACGTCATGACCCGCAACTGGCGCAGCTTCTCGGAACGGTCTATTCCGGCATCCTCGACGAGCGTGCGGATCGGGATTAGTCTGCCGCTGTCCTTGAATGATGGCAGCCTGGAATCGGCATCTCCCAACGTCGCGACCCTGATTGCTGTCGCGACCTCTTTCGCACTGACGCCAAGATCGGCAGCCCGCTCCGGCGACACGAGCACCCCCAGTTCCGGCTGGCGCGTTGCCTCCGACGAAGCCGGATTGACAAACATCGTGTTGGAGCGCATTTCGGTCAGGATGGCCCGGGCGGCCTTCGACGCCTGTTCACCATTGGCACTCAGGATTGCGAACGACACATCCCGACCGCCGCGGTCGTTGATGAATTCGAAGCGAAGGTCGGGAACGGCCTTCAATAGAACCTCGGCCTTTTCCTGGATTTGCTCAAGCGGAAGCTTGCGTTGGCTACGGTCTGCAATGGACATCACGATGGTCGACTTGCGGATGTCGCGCACGCCGTCGGACCCTGATCCGGCGCGCACGAACACGGTCTTGATATCCTCGATCCCCTTGAGACGACGGGCAACCAGATCGCTCACCTCCTCATTGTCGGCAAGCGTCGAGCCTGGCGGCAACTCGATCGACACCGTGATCCGGCCTGTATCCTGCGCCGGCAGAAAGGCGCTCGGCAGGGAATCGGCAAGCAGGATCGTCAGGGCAAAGAGGCCGGCTGCCAGTCCGCCTGTGATCCACCGCCATCTGATGGCGACGCCAACGAGCGCGCGATAGCGCGCAACCAGTCGCCCTTCCACGTGCGCTTTGCTTGGCGAGGTCAGAAAATAAGCAGCGATCAGCGGGGTTACCAGCCGTGCGACGAGGAGCGAGAAGAAGACGGCAATCGCGACCGTCAGGCCAAACTGGCGGAAATATTGGCCTATTTCGCCAGCCATCATCCCGACAGGGGCGAAGACGGCAATGATGGCGGCCGAGATCGCAATGACAGCGAGGCCGATCTCGTCGGACGCGTCGATCGCAGCCTTGTAGGCGCTTTTGCCGAGCCTCTTGTGACGGACGATGTTTTCGATCTCGACGATGGAATCGTCGACGAGAATCCCCGTCACCAGCGTGATCGCAAGCAGGCTCAACATGTTGAGCGAAAAGCCGGCCAGTTCCATCACCCAGAAGGTCGGGATCGCCGAAAGCGGCAGGCTGACGGCGGCAATGAGCGTGGCGCGCCAGTCGCGCAGGAACAGGAAGACGACGACCACAGCAAGGATGGCCCCTTCGATCAGCGTGCTGCGGGCAGACAGAAAGTTTGCCAGTGTCAGCGTGACGCTGTCGTCGACGATTTTGAACTGCGTTCCGGGCCTCGAGCCCGCTATTTCCTCAAGAGCCGTGGCAACCTTTTCGGCAACGGTGACATCTCCTGCGCCCGCCGCCTTGTAGACCGTAAATCCGATCGCCGGCTCGCCATCGAGACGCGCGAAATCCTGCCGCTTCTCCGTCTTGTCGGCAACCACGGCGACATCGGAGACCGAAACACTTTTTCCCTGCGGCAGGGTAAGACGAATGGCCCTGAGCTCGTCGAGGGAGGAAACGGCTGCCTTGGTCGCCACCGTCATGTCCTGCGCGTCGACATTGCCCCGCCCGGATGGCAGATTGAACTGGCTTGCGGCGATTTGGTCGCTGACGGAGGCCGCCGTCAGGCCGAGAGGTGCAAGCCTTTCCGCCTTCAGGAGAACATGGATTTCCCGGTTGACGGTGCCGACGAGTTCGACGCGGCCTATACCGGCCAGCCCCTGGAGCTTCCTCACGACGACGTCGTTGATGAAAAAGGACAGATCTTCGGCCGACATCGAGCCGTTGTGGGCCGAATAGGTGACGACCGGCTGGTTTTCGGAATCGATCCTGTCGATGACAGGTTCATCGATGGCCGCTGGCAGTCGATCGCGGATCTTCGTGACCGCGTCCCTGACGTCGGAGACGGCCCGGTCGACCGGCACGCCGATTTCAAACTCGACCGTGGTCTCCGATCGACCTTCCGAAATTGTGGACTCGATGTGCTTGATATCGGGAAGGGCCGCGACGCTGTCCTCGACGAGCCTGGTGATCTGGATTTCGATCTGGTCGGGTGCTGCAGCGGATTCTTCGACGGTCACGCCGACTGCCGGGACGTTGATGGCCGGAAAATAGGTGACCGGCAACGTTGCATAGCTCTTCAGTCCGAGGCCGGTGAGGATGACGAACAGGAGGATGACGGGCAGCGGCGTGCGGATCGCCCATGCGGAGATGTTCATCGGATGACCTCAGTTGCCCTCGAAGACCGGGCTTGCATCGGCTTGCTCCATGACCGGGACCGCCTGGTCACCGGCCTCCATGAAGCCGCCCGACTTCGTCACCACCAGATCGCCTTCGTCGACGCCAGAGCGGATCTGAACGAAACCGGCTTGGCGGAAACCGAGCAAAACCGGCTTCCGCTCGATGCGGTTGTCCCTGAGGATCTTGATCGATGGTTCCTCACCGGAGTTGGCAATCGCCGAAGCGGGCAGGAATATGCCTTTGCTGCTGCCGATCTCGATGCGCGCCGAGGCAAAGGCACCGATCGGGGCCATCAATCCACGGGGGAGGGTGATCCGTGCGCGTCCGAGCCGTGTCCGGTCGGCGAGCGCCGGTGCGACGAAGCGAACGGAGCTTGTCAAACCGTCACCACCGTCGCCGAGAAAAACATGGGCGACGGCGCCGACGGGCACGGCATCGAACTGAGCCTGCGGGATTTCTGCTTCCAGTTCGAACTGGTCGTCATTTGCGATGATGAAGAGCTGCTCGCCGGATGAGGAGGCGGTCGCGCCGACCTTGGCGGACCGGTTGATGATCCGGCCTGCCACCGGCGCGACAATCCTCGTATAGCTCAGTCGCAATTCAATATCCTTGCGCGCCGCAGCGACGGTCTTGACGGCAGCTTCTGCCGATTGGACGGCCTGCCGGCTCGCCCGCACGCTCACCTCCGCGCGGGCGAGCGTCTTTTGTCTCTGCTCAAGCGCTTCCTGTGACATCAATCCCTTGGGAACGAGCTTTTGTGCGCGCGTAAGATCCGCCTCGGCCTCCTCTTTTGAAATCTGGGCATTGTCGAGCGCACTTGAGGCCTGTCCGAGTTGTGCTGCCACGCTCGCCGCCTGCGCATCGTTTTGCTGAAGCTCGACATCGATCCTCGACGTATCCAGTGTCGCAAGCAGCTGTCCGCGGCTGACGAGATCGCCTTCTTCGGCGGCGATAGAGACTATTCGGGCCCCGGAGAGATCGGTGTTGACCAGTGTCGTTTCCCTCGCAACGACCGTGCCGACGACGGACACGCTCTGTTGGAGTACCTGGTTTCTGGCAGCGATAACCGACACTTTCGGCCCCTCCATGTCGGCGGCGAGACCGTGGATTGGGAGCCCGGTGGTCGCAGACAGCAGGAAGATCGATACAAGGCGACCCGTTCTGGCGTTTGGCGACGGGCGGTCGCCCTGTAGCAGGCAGCGCATGCGAGAGAGCGGCGTGAAGGAGGTCATCAATTCATTCCCTGCGCGATTCTTGTTTAATTGCGGGATGTGCAGAGCCGCCGCGTTGGCGACTCTTTTGGTTTTGAACAGCTGGCAATGATGCTTTGGCCGACTGGGATCAGAAACGGTAGCCCAGCATCAGCATGGTTTTCGCCTGAACCTTTTCTTTGACGATTGGGCTGTCTGCAGCGTCTCCGACCAGGAAGCTCACGCCCTGCTCGCCCCTGACCACCCAGTTCTCGTTGATCAGGTAGGTGGCCGAGGCGGAGAGGTCGACGCTCTTGATCCCGGCCCCAGCCTTGTGCTGCGCATGACCGGAGCGGGCCGACTGGGCGGCGTCGACACCGAAATAGGCTTCCATGTAGTTGTCGTCCGCGAAGGTGGCGGAGGCCTCGGCGCCGAGGATGAGATGCTCCGACAGGGGCTGCGAGATTGCCGCGCCGGCGGTTGCGAGCAGGCCCTCGCTTCCGCCGATCGTCTTGTCGACCGAGACGAAGAGACTGGCAGGCCCGAACGTGTAGGTGGCCTTGCCACCGACCGTCACGCCGAAATCGATGTCGCCCATACCGCGCAGCGCGTCGGCATCGTCTTCGTCGCGGCCCGAGTCGTAGCCGACATTGACGTCGAACCGGAAAGCATCCTTCTCGAAGGCCTTTATTTCGATACCGCTTGGATCGATGGTGATCCGGTCGAAGAATTCGGCCGATACGAAGGGGAAGGGAGAGACTTCAAACTCGTCGCTTCCCTCGTATTTCGGTTTGAAGACAGCACCGGCACCGATGACGACGTGCCAATCGTGCAATGCCTGGCGAACCGGGCCGAAACGCTCCGGGTCCGGCGGTGGCGGTTCCTGCGCGGTCTGCCCGTCGCTTGTGAAGTCGGCGGCTTGCGCGGCAAAGGGCGATAGGAACAGCGACGCCACGGCGATGGAAAACAGCCGTGACCGATCGGCGGTCAGTTTTAAAGAGGCAGACATGAATGCTCCGAGGTTAACTTTGCGCGCATCCCCCGAGACCGACCTGGAAGCACGCCACGCCTCAGCAGTGCCATGCGCGGCCGGCACCGCGTGTTGGATGTTGTTAAGAGTTGTTTCTGCCTGGGCGGCCGTTCTGCGCTGTAGAAACATTTCTTCATAATCGCGGGCGAGGACGGCCTCGCCTGCCATGATAAGGGTGAGACGGAAGAACGGAGGTGGCGTGATTGGTTGATGAGCGCGCACGAACGGCCGTCGAGCGGCCGAGGATACTAATCGTCGAGGATGATCGTCAGATCGCCGAAATGCTGCGGGACAGTCTTGTCGAGCAAGGCATGGATGCGGAGGTCGCGGCCGATGGCGCAGCGATGGACGCGAAGATGCGCATGATGCCCTGCGATCTCGTTGTTCTCGATGTCATGCTGCCGGGCGAAGATGGTCTCAGTCTCTGCCGGCGCCTGCGCGCAGGCGGTGGCATCCCGATCCTGATGCTGACGTCCTTGAGCACCGACATCGACCGGATCGTGGGGCTGGAGATCGGCGCGGACGACTATGTCACCAAACCCTTCGTTCTGCGTGAGCTCCTGGCCCGGATCAAAGGCCTCCTGCGCCGGTCGGGCTTGTCTGCGCAGCGGGAGGTAAGGCCCGCACACAGGCTTTTACGTTTCGAGGGCTGGCGGATCGATCCGGCGCGGCGTCAAGTCCACGATCCGGCCCAGGCCAGGATTGCCATGACGACCCATGAATTCGATCTGCTCTTGGCCTTTTGCCGCAACGCCGGCCGGGTTCTGACCCGCGAGCAGCTGCTTGCAGTGACGCATGCCGGCCTTGCCGGTCCGATCGAGCGCAGCATCGACGTGCATATCAGCCGGCTCAGGCAGAAGATCGAGAAGGATCCCCGCGATCCGCTCCTCATCAAGACGGTCCGGCTCGGCGGCTACGTCTTTACCGCGCAGGTGGAAGAGGCCGATGTTTAGACGCCTGCGTCGTGTCACGATGACGATCCGCGGACAGATCACCATCATTATTCTGGTGGCGCTGGTGACCATCATCAGCATGGGCGATGCGGTGGAGCGCTGGGCCAGGGAAGATCTTGCCGCCCCGGATCTCGAAAACATCGCCGAAAAGCTGAACGCCATCGCCGAGCTTCTCGGGCCCGCCTCTCCTGAAGACCGACAGATCATCCTCGCCAACGCACGTCGCGCCGGCTGGGACATCGAACTCACGCCGACGGCGACCGCGAGCCGGTTTGCGCAGTCTTCGAGCCACCAGAGCTTTCTGGACATCGTCGCTGCCCGGTTGTTTCCGCCAGACAACGAACCGCCAATCGGCGGCTGGCAGACCTTTCTCGACGACCGGCGCGTGATCGCCGCACGCGTCGACGACGACTCGATCGTCATCACCGCGGGTTTTCCGGATTCCATGCTGAGCAGCGCGTTCTTGGGACGCGGCCCCTATTTCTTCGTCGCCTTTTTCGTATTGATCGTCTTTTTTTTCATGTTCGCGATCAGGGCGATCACGGAACCCATACAGCGCATCGCCCAAGCGGCGGCGGTTTCCGACATCACCACGGGTTCTCCGGTCTTCGAGGAGAGGGGAACGGTCGAGATCGTTGCATTGGCCCGGGCATTGAACGGCATGCGCCGGCGGATCCGTCTGATGATCGAAGCCCGCACCCGCATGCTGCGCGGCATCGGCCATGATCTGCGCACACCGCTGACGCGGCTGAAGCTGCGCGTGGAGCGGATGGGGGAGAGCGGTCAGAAGGACGCCCTGCTCTCCGACATCGATCGGATCGCAAGCTTGCTCGTCGAGAGCCTGAACTATCTTCGAAACGACTATGCGACCGAGACGATCGAGCTCGTCGACGTCGCAAGCATCCTGCAGACGGTCTGCAGCGAATTTGCCGATATCGGCCACGCCGTCCGATACACCGGGCCGAACCGGCTTCTTGCCAGATGCCGGCCGCTTTCCATCACGCGCGCGGTCACCAATCTTTGCGATAACGCCGTTAAATTTGGAGACAAGGTCGACGTGACGATGGCCGAGCGACTGGAGACCGTATTGATCACTGTCGAAGATGACGGCCCAGGCATTCCGCAGGAGCTTCGAGAGCGGGTACTCGAGCCTTTCTTCAAGTCGGACCAGTCTCGCGCTGGAGGCGGTTTCGGCCTCGGTCTGTCGATCGTCGCAGACATCATTCACTCCCACCAAGGCACATTGGAACTGCGGCAGCGCAACCCGCGCGGTCTCAGCGTTGTCGTGGCAATACCGAAATGAAGGGCGAGCGGTAATCTTCTATCGAAGGTTCTTCAAATCTCCACCACGGCGTGAAAGCAATCGCTGCCGCTCTTCCGGGCGACCCTGTTGCCGCGCGTATCATTATGAGCCCTTGGCCGGCGATGGCCGATCTTTTTCGTAAGCATTCCGTACAAACGCCACAACGGGAACTGGTCTTCGAAAGACGTGCTGGCAGCAGTTTCACTCGGTGGCGTCGGGAAATGCGCACGCAGCCATTGTCCTTCGGGCGCGATGCGCCATCTGATTGTTCCTGGCAACAGCTTCACAGGAGAGACAGATGGCATCGAACGAGGGTCGCATCAGACAACGTGCTTACGAAATCTGGGAACAGGAAGGTCGGCCACACGGCGAGGATCTGAAGCATTGGCTGCTGGCGTTTCAGGAAATCGCCGCGAGTGTTGAGACGGACGGTCAGTCTGCCAAGAAGCCTCGCTCCAGAAAAGCCACGACGGCTGACACTCCGGCGAAGCCGAAAGGCGCAACGAAGGCTAAGGGCGGTGCCCAGAGCGTTCCGACGACAACCCCGCCTCCAAAGCCGACCAAGGCATCCCGGAGCGTCACCAGGCACTGATCCGATCTGGCCGATATCATGCGCCGATCTGGAGTGCGTACAACGCGTTTGTACAGATCGTTTCCGATAAGCGGCACTTGTCGGAAGTCGTGAACTCAGGTCCCGAAATGCGGTTGCCGACCACCGTGTATAAGTGAATTCGCCAGGAAACCTGAGCTCTTCCACATGTGGCTGTCAGCCATTCGACAGCGGCAGGAACGCGGAGCATCCGGCCGCGATAATCGGCATTGACAGAAAACCTACTAGAAGGTAGGTGATGGCGCGCTTCACAAAATCTGGCGCGTCATCCCCATCATCGGCGCGTCGTTCGTTTGCGCGAAGGAACTGAGCCAACACTGCCTTCACGCCGAAGACGTGCTTCATTATCTACCGACTAGTAGGCAGATGTGCCCAAGCTTTGCAGAGTGGACTTCCAACTTAACCCAAACAACCGAGATCGACTATGACGACAAATTCTCTCACAGGCCTCGGCTCCTCCATGGCGGGTAGCCCAGCTACCGCGCAGCAGAAGGCGATGGTGAACTATGACGACTTCTTGCAACTTCTCATCGCGCAACTGAAAAACCAGGATCCGACCGACCCCGTGGATGCCAGTGAACAACTGGCGCAGCTCGCCAGCTTCTCGCAGGTCGAACAGACGATCCAGACGAATCAGAAACTGGATGCCCTGCTGACAGGCTCCAATCTCGCCCAGGCCAGCAGCTACATCGGCAGCTACATCGAAAGCGCAGACGGTACGGTCAAAGGTACGATTGCTTCCGTCAAAATCTATAGCGACGGGATCATAGCCACAACGACGGAGGGCGGAAAGATTCTCGTCCAGCCGGGTGTCAGCCTCTCGCAGCCAAGCGGCAGTAGCGCTGCAGCCATCGAATGATCCTGACCGTCATCGAGGTTCTTTGCACCCCGGGGGAAGAATATGTCGGGCAAGCCTTTGCGGGAGTGCCCGATAGATCTGCGAAGTTAATCGTTGAACGGTTGCCTCCGGTAAAGACATGGGGGCCTTTCTCATCGGGCGCCTCCTCCTCGAGCAGATAGCCAAGGTTACGGGAGATCACCCGGCCAGCCATGCTTGTTGCCGTGATCGATGCGGCCACAGCGGCTCTCTGCCGCCGTTCATCAGTTTTGGGGCACCTTCCGAAATTAGAATAGAATGCACGGTTGACGATCTTCCTACTAGAAGGTAGACAAGGGCGTATGAGCGGTCTTTCGAATACCTATGACGAGATCCTGAACAGTGCGGAAAAGCTGATCGTATCAGGCGGCTACAACGGGTTCAGCTATGCCGACATCGCTGCCGTTGTTGGCATCCGTAAGGCCAGCATCCATCATCATTTTCCAAGCAAGGTCGATCTGGTGCGTGCTCTCGTTGCCCGCTACCGCGTAAACGCCGAGACTGGCTTGGCCGAGGTCGAAAACAAGTTTAGCGATCCGCTCGAACTGCTGAAGACCTATGCAGGTTTTTGGGCCCAATGCATCGAGGATGCAAGCCGTCCCTTTTGTGTCTGCGCGCTTCTTGCAAGCGAGCTGCCGGCCCTTCCTTTGGAGGTCGCGGTCGAAGTGCGTGCCTATTTCCACCATCTCTCAGGATGGCTGACATCGGTCATCGAGCGTGGTGATCAGCAAGGAGCCCTGGTGATCTCTTGCCCGGCGCGCGTAGAGGCAGAGGCTTTCATGGCCACTGTTCATGGCGCAATGCTGTCGGCCCGAGCCTATGGAACGCCTGCTATCTTTGAGCTGATTCTTGAGCCAAGTCTTCAACGGCTGCGGCCGCGGTGATCTAATTCCCGGCGACGGGGCGGCGCGTCGATGGGAAAAATGCATGGTAAAACAGCGTCGTCGAAACTCCCAACTAGTAGGTAAGGAACCTCAAATGTTGCGCAGACTTCTTCCAGTCATCATGGTCGCTGGCTTGGCTGGCGTTCCAGTAACGCTTGTTTCGCCGGCGTCTGCCCAGGCAGAAGAAAAAAAGGCCGTACTCAACATCCGGGGCAGTGTTGTCAACCTCGCCGGTTCTACCCTGAAGGTGAAGACGCGCGAGGGAGAAACCGTTGACGTCGCTCTTGCCGACGACTGGCAGGTCGCCAGTGTCGCCAACGCGAAGGTCTCCGATATTAAGCCCGGAGACTATGTGGGCATCGCCTCCCTGCCGAAGGAGCAGGGTGGAGACGGCGCTCTTGAAGTTCTGATCTTTCCACCTGCACTCAGGGGAGCCGGCGAGGGAAGCTTCGGCTGGGACCTCAAGCCGAACAGCAGCATGACCAATGCCACTGTCGCCGATGCGGTCAAGGACGTCGACGGGCGGACCGTTACCGTGTCCTACCACGGCAAGGAAAAGAAGATCTCCATTCCGGACGGTACGCCGGTCGTGACCATCGCCCCGGCAACCAAGGAGGACCTGGTCGCAGGAGCGGTCGTGTTCATCCCGGCCGAGAAGGCTTCGAGCGGGACAGTCGCGCATCGCGTTATCGTTGGCAAGAATGGCGTGGTGCCCCCTATGTGAGCCACGTCGCCGCCGGTCAGCTTCCGCCCATTGGCCGACCGGCGGCATCCAGCTGTTCATCGCAAAACCCCAACAATTCAGCCCGACCGGAGGGCAGCATCCATGAGCGACAGTCCCGACATCGACAATATGCAATATCCCCGGACCCTGATGATCCATCGTCATTCCCTGGTCACGCGGCTGACGCATTGGCTGAACGTGATCTGCGTGAGCGTCCTGCTCTTGAGCGGATTGCAGATTTTCAACGCTCATCCCGAACTTTACTGGGGGCACTATGGTGCAGACGGGGATCCATCTGTCCTGACGATCGGCTCGAGCGGACAGGGCGAGGATATGCGCGGTTTCGTCCGGATCGCAGGTGTCGAGGTGCCGACGACCGGTGTCCTGGGCGTCTCGACCTTTGAGGGAGATCCGACGCCGCGGGCGTTTCCGGTCTGGGTGACCATCCCGTCGTTTCAGGATCTCGCAACCGGCCGCCGTTGGCATTTCTTCTTTGCCTGGCTATTTCTCGTCAACGGCATTTTTTATCTCAGCTTCGGCGTGCTGACCGGCCATTTTCGACGTGACCTGGCCCCAGCGCGCAGGGACCTTTCCCCGCGTCATCTGTGGCACGAAATCCTCGACCACGCGCGTCTGCGTTTCCCGGAAGGGGAACAAGCAAAGCACTATAACGTGCTCCAAAAGCTCACCTATCTCGCTGTGATCGTCATCCTGCTGCCGACGATGTTGCTGACCGGCCTGACAATGTCCCCCGGCTTCGATGCCATCGTGCCGAGCCTGGTGGATATTTTCGGTGGGCGCCAGTCGGCGCGCACGATCCACTTCATGACCGCAACGCTTCTCGTTCTCTTCGTGCTCGTGCATGTGGCGATGGTCGTGCTGTCGGGAACCTGGAACAACATGCGCTCGATGATCACGGGTCGCTATGCCATCAGAGAGAAAGGTCCGCATTCATGACGCGTAGCTTCCTTACCCGCAGGCGTTTTCTGATCGGCAGCACGCTCGGCGCCTCTGCACTTACGCTCTCGGGCTGCGACATACTGGAACAGAATACGGCTGTGAGTAGCGTTATCCGCTCGGCTGAAAATCTGACGATGAAGGCGCAAAGGCTGCTGCAGGGGCGCGATGCTCTCGCCCGCGAATTTGCCGAGACGGATATTTCTCCGTCTTTCAGGGTGAACGGCACGAGCGCGCCGGATGGTGAGGACTATGCCGAACTCGTCGAAGGCAAATTCGCAAACTGGCGATTGAAGATCGACGGCCTCGTCGATCGGCCCCAGGAATTCTCTCTCATTGACCTCAAGAGGCTTCCGGCCCGCACTCAGATCACCCGTCACGACTGTGTCGAGGGTTGGAGCGCGATCGGGAAATGGACGGGCGTACCGCTTGGGGCTGTCTTAAGCTCGGCAGGACTGAGGCCCAACGCGCGATTTGCTGTCTTTCACTGCGCCGACGAGTTGGAGAAGACACTCGATGGAAGTGGCCGCTACTATGAGAGCATCGACCTCATCGATGCGTTCCATCCGCAGACCATCCTTGCCTATGAAATGAACGGGAAGGATCTGTCCGTCGGACATGGCGCGCCCCTGCGTCTGCGAGTCGAACGGCAACTCGGCTACAAGCAGGCCAAATACATCATGCGCATTGAGATCGTCGACAGCTTTGCCGGTCTGTGGGGCGGCAATGGCGGTTTCTGGGAAGACCGCGGCTATGAGTGGTACGCAGGGATTTGAGCGATCCATTACGCTCATACGATGATCGCCTTGTGTTGAAGCCGTCCGGAAGGGCGGACGTTGGATCTTTGCCTTCAGCCACTCAAAGCCAGTTGATCCGCTTGAGGACCATCAGCGTTGCGGCGGAAGTGATCGCGACGAAGGCAACGATGATGATGAAAGCCCAGGTGTCGTTGACGCCAGGGATACCGCCAACATTCATTCCGAAAAGGCCGGCCACCACGCTTGGCGGTAGCAGCAGAGCGGCGAGCGCGGCGAGACGATTGGAATTGCGGGCAATGCGCTCACTGATGACCGTGGACAGATCGTCATGAAGAATGCCGGTACGGTCACGGATGGCGTCGAGATACTCGATGAAGCGCATCAGCTTGTCGATGACCTCGCGGAAACGCAGCTTATCACGCTCCTTCAGCCACGGCGCGTCGTCATGTTCGATACGGTTCAAGGCGTCGCGCTGAGGGGCAAGGTAGCGGCGAAGCTGAACGGAGCGGCGGCGAAGCTGTTTCAGCCGCTCGCGTACTTCGCTCGCTTCGCCGTGAAAGATCAATTCATCCAACTCGTCGACCTCTTCGTCCATCGTGTCGAGCACCGGCTCGAGGTCGCGGACCAGCTTTTCGCTGACGAGAGCAAGAAGTTCGCCCGTCTGTTTTGGGCCTTTGCCTTTGTCCAGGGCAAGGCGAATATCGCGCAAGGCAGTTATATAGTGGCCGCTGTCGCGCAGGGTCACCAGCCTGCGTTCGTCGGCCCATATATGAAGGGGAACGAGATCGATTTCGGCGGGCCCGGCTTTCGCTTCTTCCGGCGGCGCAGCACAGACGCCGCGAAGAATGATCATGAGTCCGTCATCGATATTTTCGACGCGCGGGCGTGACTCCTCCTGCAGCAAGGCGTCGGCGACCAGCGGATCGAAGCCGCCTCTCGTCGTGACCCATTCGGCAGCGGCCGGATGATCCCGCTCGAAATGCAACCAGACGACGCCGTCATCCGGCGTCCACCGACGCACTGCTTCCATATCAAGGGTGCGACAGCCGCCGTTGCCGTCAAGAAGCACGGCAAAACGCAAACCCGGCTCGGCGCCGTAACTTGCAACGCTCACGACCTGCTCGTGCATGAGTAACCTCCAGCTGCCAAAGCCCACCTCCCGTAAGCGCAGAGCAACAGCTTAGCGAGTTGCTGCCGGGCGGCAAGACGGTCCAGTGTCTTGAGAACAAGCTGCCGGCATCACAAAATTTCGGGCCGGTCGGATCGGTGCGATCTCTTCCGTGACCGGTCATGGTGACTGGGTCTGTCGCCGGATACATTCTATCTTCAACCGATCTCTTACCGGCCGCGGCTGATGCTCGCATACATGCCGGTCGTGCGAAATTCGGTCGGCGTGATGCCGTAGACGCGCCGGAAGACCTTGGCGAAATAGTTTGCATCCTCGAAGCCGCACATGATTGAGACTTCCTTGACCGGCAGGAAATCCGCCTTGGTCAACAATTTTGCGGCGCGCTGCAGGCGCTGCTGCAGGACATATTCGGCGGGCGGCACGCCTTCGCTTTCGGCAAAGCTGCGCGAGAAATGGGCGCGGCTGAGGCCCACGATCGCTGCAAGCTCGCTGACCGGCAGCGGTTTTTCCAGATTGGCGTTGATATGGTCTGTCACCGGTTGCATGGCGCTTTGTTCGGCCATGGAGGCGGAAGCACCGAAGATGTCATCATAGAGCGCCATGGCGGCTTCATAGGCGACCGCCGAGGCTGACCCTGGCGTGTTTGCACCTTTGACGAGGCGCAGGCTGCAGTCCGCCAGATGATCGATGGTCGATTGCTGTAGCTTAAAGACCGGGCCCGCCAGGGCCAGCACCATTTTGTGGATGCGCAGCGTTTCTTCGCCGTTCATTGAGATCCAGAAATATTCCCAGCGCTCGCCCTTTTCCAGCCAGTAGCGGTGATTGTGCGGCACGAGCACCATCATCGTGTCTCCGCTCTGGAGCTTGTAGTTGCGATTCTGGTAGCGCAGGCGGCCGGTGCCGCTGATCGTATGCTGCATCACCGTGAACGGCGTCAGGCCGCGCTTTCTGCCATCCCAATCATAGGTCTCGTTTTCACGCACCTCGTAACCGGCGCTTGTCGGCATCGCATGCAGGCGCTGGCGTCCGCGCGGCAGCGAAACGGTTCTCATCGACTGGCCGTTGGCGATCAAATCCTGCAGCACAAAATTACCCTCGAAAGCATAATCCTTCTCTGGCCGCTCCTGCGAATATGCGCATAATCCTTTTCCACAAGAGGAAGAGATCGCGGTCGAAAGAACGGCCGGGAGGAATACAGGTACCATTTTCCGGTATTTTCAGACGGTATGCGCAAGCACGCCGCCTGGCCCTCCTTAGCTGTCTTTCTACCTAGCATTTGATCGGATCGAGGTGAAGGATATGAGTTTCAAAATCGCTATTATCGGAGCAGGCAGCGTCGGCTTCACCAAAAAGCTGTTCACGGACATTCTCTGTGTGCCGGAATTCAAGGACATTGAATTCGCGCTGACCGACCTCAGCGAACATAACCTCCAGATGATCAAGGCAATTCTCGACAAGATCGTCGAGGCAAACAAGCTGCCGACGAAGGTGACGGCGACGACAGATCGTCGCAAGGCGCTGGAAGGCGCGCGTTATGTCATCAGCTGCGTACGTGTCGGCGGCCTAGAAGCCTATGCCGATGATATCAGAATTCCCCTGAAATACGGCATCGACCAGTGTGTCGGCGATACGATCTGCGCCGGCGGCATTCTCTACGGCCAGCGCAACATCCCCGTCATTCTCGACTTCTGCAAGGATATCCGTGAGGTCGCTGCACCGGGTGCGAAGTTCCTGAACTATGCCAACCCGATGGCGATGAACACCTGGGCGGCTATCGAATATGGAAAGGTCGATACGGTCGGCCTCTGCCACGGGGTCCAGCATGGCGCCGAACAGATTGCCGAAGTGCTCGGCGCCAAGTCGCAGAGCGAACTCGACTACATCTGCTCGGGCATCAATCATCAAACCTGGTTCGTCGATCTGCGTCTCAACGGCCGCAAGATCGGCAAGGACGAACTGATCGCCGCCTTCGAGGCCCATCCCGTCTATTCGCAACAAGAGAAGCTGCGCATCGACGTGCTGAAACGTTTCGGCGTCTATTCGACCGAGAGCAACGGCCATCTCTCCGAATACCTGCCCTGGTACCGCAAGCGGCCGGAGGAAATTACCCGCTGGATCGACATGTCCGACTGGATCCACGGCGAAACTGGCGGCTATCTGCGTCACTCGACCGAGACCCGCAACTGGTTCGAGACCGAATTCCCGCAATTCCTCGCTTCGGCCGAAAAGCCGATCGATCCGGCCAAGCGCTCCAACGAGCACGCGAGCCACATTCTCGAGGCGCTGGAAACCGGTCGCGTCTATCGCGGTCACTTCAACGTCAAGAATACAGGCGTTATCACCAACCTGCCATCCGATGCCATCATCGAGTCGCCCGGCTTCGTCGATCGCTTCGGCATCAACATGGTCTCCGGCATCACCATTCCGGAAGCCTGTGCTGCGACCTGTATCTCGTCGATCAATGTCCAACGCATGTCGGTGCATGCAGCGATTTCCGGCGATATCGATCTCCTGAAGCTCGCCGTGCTGCACGATCCGCTGGTCGGTGCCGTCTCGACGCCGGAAGAGGTCTGGCAGATGGTCGACGAGATGGTCGTTGCCCAGGCCCGCTGGCTGCCGCAATATGCGCATGCCGTGCCAGCCGCCAAGGAGCGGCTCGCCAATTCCAAGGTCAAAACGAGAGAGTGGGAAGGGGCCGCGCGCCGCAATGTCCGCTCAATCGAGGAGCTTCGTGTTGAAAAGGCGGCGCTGAAGCAGGCCGTCTAAAATCAGGATGAGGGAGGCTGCGGCGGCTCTTCGGGAGGAAGGTCGCCCGCACACAAGCTTCCTTCATCGTCGTTTGAGGAGAAGCGGAGACGCGTACAAGCGCTCCGGAACAAGAGGGAGAGACGATGACGAATTTCCGTAAGATCGGCATCCTGGCAGGACTGGCGCTTGGCGTTTCAGTCGCGGCCCTGAATGCCTATGCGTCCGAGCCGATAGTGCCGCCGGCACCGCCGGCTTTCCCGGCGGAAGGCAAGATTAAATATGTATCCCGCGACTCCATCCTGGAGTTCAAGGCGCTGCCGGAATATCACGAGCCGGACTGGGTCACGAAGAATTTCGTCGACAGCGGCAAGCTGCCGGCGGTCAAGGATCGCCTGCCCAAGGAGCCGCTGGTCTTCAAGACCGAAAACATGCCTGACGGTATCGGCGGCTATGGCGACGTGATGCGCCATGTCATCGGCGGTCGGCCGGAAGGCTGGAATTATGGCGCCGGCCAGACGCAGGGCTGGGGTGGCATCGATATCGGCCTCTCCGAATGCCTGACACGCACGGCGCCGCTCTTCCAGGTGGAAGCAAAGGATACCGAGCCGCTGCCGAACCTCGCCAAGGGTTGGGAATGGTCGCAGGACGGTCACAAGCTGACCATGCATCTGATCGAAGGCGCCAAGTGGTCCGACGGCGCGCCCTTCAATGCCGATGACCTCATGTTCTATTGGGAAGACGAAGTCATCGATCCGAACGTTTCGCCACTCGGCGGCGGCGCATCGCCGGAAGCCTTCGGCGAGGGAACGACGCTCACGAAGATCGACGACTACACAGTCGAATGGACCTTCAAGGAAGCCTTCCCGAAGCAGTACCTCTATACGATGGCCTATCCGAACTTCTGCCCGGGTCCGTCGCATATTCTGAAGCCCCAGCACCCGAAATATTCGAAGAACACCTACGATCAGTTCAAGAACGCTTTCCCGCCGGAATACATGAACATGCCGGTCATGGGCGCCTGGGTGCCGGTCGAATACCGGCCTGACGATATCATCGTCATGCGCCGCAACCCCTACTACTGGAAGGTCGACGAGAAGGGCAATCAGCTCCCTTATCTCAACGAGCTGCACTACAAGCTCTCGACCTGGGCCGACCGTGACGTGCAGGCCGTTGCCGGTTCTGCCGACTTCTCGAACCTCGAGCAGCCGGAAAACTTCGTGGCCTCGTTGAAGCGTGCCGCCGAAAAGACCGCTCCGGCGCGTCTCGCCTTCGGCCCGCGCCTCATCGGCTATAATCTTCGCATGAACCTTTCGGCCAACGGCTGGGGTGATCCTGATGCCCGCAGTCAGGCGATCCGCGAACTCGACCGCAACGAGGACTTCCGCAAGGCCGTGACCATGGCGGTTGACCGCAAGGCGATCGGCGACTCCCTCGTCAAGGGACCGTTTACGGCGATCTATGCAGGCGGGCTTTCCTCCGGCACAAGCTTCTATGATCGCAACTCGACCGTCTACTATCCCTTCGATCTAAAGGGCGCCAAGTCGCTGCTCGCCAAGGTCGGTCTGAAGGATACGGATGGCGATGGCTTCGTGAACTTCCCGGCCGGAACAGCTGATGGCAAGAACGTCGAGATCGTGCTCCTCGTCAACAACGACTATACCACCGACAAGAGCCTTGCCGAAGGCGTCGTCGGTCAGATGGAGAAGCTCGGGATCAAGATCATCATCAATGCTCTTGCTGGTCCCAAGCGCGATAGCGCGCATTATGCCGGCCAGTTCGACTGGCTGATCCAGCGCAACACGACCGAGCTCGCCTCCGTCGTGCAGAACACCGAACAGCTTGCCGCTGTCGGCCCACGCACCAGCTGGCACCACCGTGCCGGCAAGGATAATCAGCTCGACCTCCTGCCTTATGAAAAGGAGCTCGCCGACATCGTCAACAAGTTCCGCACGAGCCAGGACAATGACGAACGCGTGGCACTCATGAAGCAGTATCAGAAGACGGCCACCGAACATGTGGATACCGTCGGACTGACGGAATATCCGGGCGCGCTGATCATCAACAAGCGCTTCTCGAACATTCCCGCGGGTACGCCGATCATGATGTTCAACTGGGCCGAGGATTCCGTCATCCGCGAGCGTCTGTGGGTGGCTGCCGACAAGCAGGGCAAGTACGAACTCTTCCCTCAACAGCTTCCCGGCAAGCCTGGAGACAAGGGTCCAATAAACTAAGAGCAATTCCCAGCAAAAGTGCGCAGCGGTTTTGCGTCTGGGATTGCATAAAAACAAAGAGATCGAGCATCTCCATGGCTCGAAGAAAAATGGAGATGTTCGAGGAGCTCCCTCCCGAACGACAAGAGCTTCCGGTCGCGCGTGCTGCGCGCGGCCGGTCAGAATCAACAAGCCGGCCGCGCTGAGACGAGCGACTGGCGGCAAGGAGAAGCGAACCGTCTGATGCTACGATTCCTGCTCATGCGCATCGCCTCGGCGATCCCCGTCCTCTTCATCCTGAGTGTGGTGACCTTTGCCATTATCCAGGCGCCGCCCGGAGACTATGCCGACTATATCCGTTCGCAGTTGATCAATCAGGGCGGAGCTTCCTTCGCCCAGGCGGATGCCCAGGCTCAGGCCTACCGCATCGAACATGGCCTCGATAAGCCGATGGTCGTCCAGTACGTCAACTGGATCACGGGAATCGTGACCAAAGGCGATTTCGGCTACAGCATGTTCTACAACAAGCCGGTTGCTGACGTGGTCGGCGAGCGCCTGCCCCGCACGCTGGCCTTAGCGCTGGTCTGCCACATTTTTGCGTCCATCCTCGGCATCACCTTCGGCATCTGGGCGGCGACCCGCCAATATAGCTGGATCGACAGCCTGCTCTCCGGCATCTCTTTCCTCGGCATGACGGTGCCGCGCTTCCTGATGGCGCTGATCATCGTCTATCTGCTGGTCTTCCAGTTCAACGTCACGGAAATCGGCAGCTTCTTCTCGCCGCAGTATGGCGGGGCGCCGTGGTCCTGGGGCAAATTTATGGATCTCGTCAGCCATGTCTGGCCGGTCGTCGCGATCGCCACTTTCGGCGGGCTCGCCTACAACATGCGCGTCATGCGCGGCAATCTGCTCGACACGCTCAATGCTCAATATGTTGAGACAGCGCGCGCCAAGGGGCTTTCGGGCGGCGCCGTCGTCATGCGTCACGCCGTTCCAAACGCGTTGCATCCGCTCGTCATGTATCAGGGCGTCGTGCTTCCCTACATGCTGACCGGCGAGATCGAAACCGCGATCATCTTCGCCTTGCCGACTGTCGGGCCGGCAATCGTCGGCTCGATGGCGATCGGCGACGTCTATGTCACAGCGACTTTCATGCTGGTGCTGTCGGCCACGCTGATCGTCGGCAACATCATCGCCGACGTGCTGCTTGCCATGCTCGATCCGCGGGTCCGTCAATATGGAGGAGCCTGATATGTTTGCCTTCGACTCTTCCCCGCCGCCACCGCATGAAGAAGCGGTCAAGAATACCCACCATGGCAATGAGAGCTATATGGCGCTGGTCTGGCGCCGGCTGCGGCGCTCCTGGACCGGCATGATCGGCCTGATCCTCGTTGGCCTCTTAATCATCATGGCTGTCTTTGCTGATTTCTTTGCGCCGATGGACCCGAAGGCGACCGATGTCGGCTTTGCGCCGCCGCAGCTCATCAGCATCCATGACAAGGAAGGCAGTCTCGTCTGGCCGCGCGTCTATGCGCTGGCGGATTCCGAAGAGCTCGATCCGGTTACCTTCCAGCCGGTCGTCGGAGTGGATTACGACAATCCGCGTCTGCTCGGCTTCTTCGTCAAGGGTTCGGACTACAATCTGCTCGGTCTCATCCCGGCCAATCGCCATTTCTTCGGCACGGTGGATGGCCAGCCGGTGCATTTCCTCGGCACCGACAAGTTCGGTCGTGACGTGCTGTCGCGCGCCATCATCGGCTCGCGCATCTCGCTGATGATCGCACTGACGGTAGTCTTCATCGTCACTGTCGTCGGCACGACGGTCGGCATGGTCTCGGGCTATTACGGCGGCGCCTTCGATGTCTGGGTGCAGCGTTTCGTCGAGCTGGTACTCGCTTTCCCGCAGCTGCCGCTTTATCTGGCGCTGACATCGCTGATCCCGATCACCGCGCCGACCAACGTCTTCCTCGCCTTCGTGATCTTCGTCATGTCGGCGCTCGGCTGGGCGCAGATGTCGCGCGAGGTGCGCGGCAAGACGCTGGCGCTGGCGCGTATCGAATATGTGCGGGCGGCAATGGCGGTCGGCGCGACCGACCGGCGCATCATCTTCCAGCATATTTTCCCGAATGTGATGAGCCACGTGATCGTCGCCGTCACCATCCATATTCCAAGCGTCGTGCTGCTCGAATCCTTCCTCGGCTTCCTCGGCTTCGCCGTAAAGCCGCCGCTGATTTCCTGGGGTTTGATGCTGCAGGATACGGCCAATTATTCGGTCATCGGAACCTATCCCTGGATTCTCGCTCCTGTCGCTTTCGTGCTGATCACCGTCTTTGCGTTCAATGCGCTGGGCGACGGTCTGCGTGATGCGGTCGATCCCTATTGAGGTGATGAAGATGGCCCTTGCTCTCGTTAGTTCCTTCGCCCCGCCCGTCCGTCACGATCATGATGGCCGCAAGGAGAGCCCGATCATCGACGCGCGCAATATCGGCGTGAATTTCAAGGTCGAGCATGGCACCGTCGAAGCCGTGAAGGACATTTCCTTTCAGCTATACCGCGGCGAAACGATTGCCATCGTCGGCGAGTCTGGCTCTGGCAAGTCGGTGACGGCACGTACCGTCATGGGGCTGCTGTCCAAGCGTGCGGTCATCTCGCCGCGCTCGAGCGTCGAGTATGATGGCGCCAATATCCTGAAATTTTCGGAGAAGGCCCGCCGCAGGCTGCGCGGCGACCGGATTTCGATGATCTTCCAGGAGCCAATGAGCTCGCTGAACCCGATCTATACGATCGGCAGCCAAATCGTCGAAGCGATCCGCGTCCACCGCAAGATGAGCCGCAGGCAGGCCGACGCTAAGGCGCTGGAGCTTTTGAAGCAGGTGCAGATCCCCGATCCCGAAGCGCGCCTGCGGCAATATCCGCATCAGCTCTCGGGCGGTCAGCGCCAGCGGGTGATGATCGCCATGGCGCTTGCCAACGACCCCGACGTCCTGATCGCCGACGAACCGACGACGGCGCTCGACGTGACCGTCCAGGCGCAGATCCTCAATCTCATCCGCAATCTGCAGACGGAATTGCGGATGGCTGTGATCCTGATTACCCACGACCTGACGGTCGTGCGCAAGTTCTCCGACTATGTCTATGTGATGCAGCATGGCGAGATGCGCGAGCACAATATAACCGAGCAGCTCTTCGCCAATCCGCAACATCCCTATACCAAGCATCTTCTGGGATCAGAGCCGCGTGGCCAGGCCAACCCGCTGCCGGAGGGATCGGATATCATTCTCGACGCCCGCGGCGTGCGCGTCTCCTTCATGCTGCGCCATGGCGGCTTTTTCAGACCGGAGCTGCGCGAACTGGTCGCCGTCGACAGTCTCAATCTCACGCTGCGGCGGCACGAGACGCTGGGCCTCGTCGGTGAATCCGGTTCGGGCAAGACGACCTTCGGTCAGGCTATTCTCAGGCTCAATGACACGGACAATGGCGAGATCTATTTCGACCGCCAGCCAATCCACGGCAAGTCACGGGCGGAAATGCGTCCCTTGCGCTCGCGCATGCAGGTCGTCTTCCAGGACCCGTTCTCGTCGCTCAATCCGCGCATGACCATCGGCCAGATCATCGAGGAAGGGCTGGTCGTCAATAAGCTCGGCGCCAACAAGGGCGAACGTCTGGACAGGGTTCGCGAAGCTCTGGTCTCCGCTGGCATGCCGGGCAACATCCTCTCTCGTTTCCCGCATGAATTTTCCGGTGGGCAGCGCCAGCGCATCGCTATTGCGCGGGCGATCGCACTGGAGCCGGAATTCATCCTGCTCGACGAGCCGACCTCGGCGCTCGATCTCTCCGTCCAGGCGCAGATCATAGAACTCCTGCGCAAGCTGCAGGACGAGCGGGGTCTGAGCTACCTTTTCATTTCGCATGACCTGAAGGTCGTGCGTGCCCTCTGCCACCGTGTCATCGTCATGCAGCACGGCAAGATCATGGAAGAGGGACCCGTCAACGAAGTCCTTTCCAATCCCAAGACACCCTACACCGAACGGCTCGTCAAAGCCGCTTTCGAGGTAGCCTGATTTCAGAATGCCGGAGGTTCATATGGCAAATCCCAGAATAGCGTTCATCGGAGCTGGCTCCACCGTTTTCATGAAGAACATCGTCGGCGACATCCTGCAGCGTCCGGCGCTGTCGGGGGCTACGATCGCGCTCATGGACATCAACCCGCAGCGGTTGGAAGAAAGCGCCATCGTCGTCAACAAGCTGATTTCGACACTTGGTGTGAAGGCGAAGGCCGAGACCTACGGCGATCAGCGCAAGGCTCTGTCGGGCGCCGATTTCGTGGTCGTCGCCTTCCAGATTGGCGGTTACGAGCCCTGCACGGTGACCGATTTCGAGGTGCCGAAGAAATACGGCTTGCGCCAGACGATTGCCGACACGCTCGGCGTCGGCGGCATCATGCGTGGCCTGCGGACCGTGCCGCATCTCTGGAAGATCTGCGAAGATATTCGCGCCGTCTGCCCCAACGCCATCATGCTGCAATATGTAAACCCGATGGCGATCAACACCTGGGCGATCGCCGAGAAATATCCTGACATCAAGCAGGTTGGCCTTTGCCATTCCGTGCAGGGCACGGCAATGGAGCTCGCCCATGATCTCGACATCCCCTATGACGAAATCCGCTACCGCTCGGCCGGCATCAACCACATGGCCTTCTACCTGAAGTTCGAGCATCGTCAGCCGGATGGCTCCTACAAGAACCTCTATCCGGATCTCGTACGCGCCTATCGCGAGGGACGTGCGCCGAAGCCCGGCTGGAACCCGCGCTGCCCCAACAAGGTGCGTTACGAGATGCTGACGCGTCTCGGCTATTTCGTCACCGAAAGCTCGGAGCATTTCGCCGAATACACACCTTACTTCATCAAGGAAGGTCGCGAGGACCTCATCGAGAAATTCGGCATTCCGCTCGATGAATATCCGAAACGCTGCATCGAGCAGATCGCTCGCTGGAAGGGCCAGGCTGAAACTTATCGCTCGGCCGACAAGATCGAGGTCAATGAATCGAAGGAATATGCCTCCTCGATCATCAATTCGGTCTGGACCGGCGAACCCTCGGTTATCTACGGCAACGTCCGCAATAATGGCTGCATCACCTCGCTGCCGGCCAATTGCGCTGCCGAAGTGCCCTGCCTGGTCGATGCCTCCGGCATCCAGCCAACCTATATCGGCGACCTGCCGCCGCAGCTGACCGCGCTGATCCGCACCAATATCAATGTCCAGGAACTGACGGTTCAGGCACTGATGACGGAAAATCCGGAACATATCTATCATGCTGCGATGATGGATCCGCATACGGCTGCCGAGCTCGACCTCGATCAGATCTGGTCGCTGGTGGATGAGTTGCTCGCCACCCATGGCGACTGGCTGCCGGAATGGGCACGGCCGAGCAAGGTGCGCGCGGCCTGAGGCACACGAATAGGATCAGCGCTGCCCGATACGCCGGCGCTGATCCTGATGGTTCAGGATAACCTGCCTTCGTCGTCGATTAGGGCTAGACGGAAGGGGAGCGTGTCGCTCCATCGCCAAAGCACGAGATTGAGATCGTCGCGTCTGGCCGCGGGAGCAAAACTTCTGACCAAGAGGCCATGATAGCCATCGGACACGAGCCGACGTGCGAAGTTCTGGGTCCTTGCTTCCCCTTTTTCCTTCATCTCGTCGCGCCAGCTTGCTGCGGTAATCGTTTCGGCATCCATGCCGAGCGCCTGAAGAGCGACCTCGTCCCTTGTGTCAAAGACGCGCTCGATATCGGCCTCGTAGGAGACAAGGGTGGTTGGCTGCAGGCTGCCGACCTGATTGGCTTCCCTGAGCGCCGTCAGCACGGATAGCGACGTATAAAGTGCCGGCATTCCCTTTGGATTAAATCGTCCGCCATAGAGTTCGGCGCCCCGGCCGGAAAGTGGCTGGCGTGCATAGATCGGGTTCAGCGCCCGATAGAGCTTCCCTTCGTAGCGCATTATCGGGGATCAGGCGTGGACGCCGGCATCGATCGCATCGATATAATCGAGAACGTCCTCCGCCCGTCCGTCGCGAACCAGCTGCATGGCAGTCTGGCCTGAAAAGCCCGATAAGGGCTCGGAACGATACCAGGCATAGGCCATCAGCGCCGAACCGAAGCGGGATTCGACCTTGTTGACGACTTCAATCATTTCGCGCAGGCGCTTCTGCGTCTTGTCGGAGCGGAGGCGGTCCTTGCGCTGGATCGCATCCTTGCCGAGACCGGCGGTGCGGGCAATCTCCTCGCTCGTCGTGCGGAAGGCATCAGCGATCTTGCGCGGTGCAAACAGCCCGTCATCTGCATATTGTGCGAGGCCCATGATCCATCTCTATGCCGTTTATACTGACGTTATATAGCGTCAAAATAAGCGGCGTTCAATGGCTGAAGTTCTGCCGTTAATCGTTACCGATCATCTCAGCCGCCTTGGAGCCGATTGCCATGGCTGGCGCGTTGGTGTTGCCCGATGGAATGAAGGGAATGATCGAGCAATCGATCACCCGCAACCCGTCGAGCCCACGAACCTTCAGCGAGCCATCGACGACTGCCATCGGATCGTTATCCGGCCCCATGCGCAGGCTGCCGGAAGGATGGTAGTTCGTCTTCACCGTCTGGCCAGCGAATTTCGTCAGCGCTTCCTCGTCTTGCAGCGTTTTCCCCGGCAGGATTTCCATCGCAATCTTCGAACGGAAGGGTTCCGTTTCCAGAAGCCGCCGCGCCGTCTTCAGGGATGCGAGCGTCAGGCGCAGATCATCGGGATCGCCGAAGAAATTGCAGTCGACGAGCGGCTGGTCGGCAGGGTCGGCCGAGCGTAGCTTCACGCTGCCGCGCGCCTTCGGCCGCAGCAGGCAGGAGGTAAAGGTCACGCCCCAGGTCGGTTTAGCCGAGGAGACGTCACGATCGAGATAGACGATCGGCGCGCAATAGAGCTGGATCGTCGGTCGATCACCGCCGTCCGGATCGTAGAAGAGGCAGGACTCGATACCTGTGGTCGTCACCGGCCCGGAATCGAAGAGCAGATATTGCAGCCCGTTGCGGATCATCGGCCAGCCTTTGTCTTCGCCGAAGTAGCCGGACTTGCCCTTCGTGGTGGCGATGACGGGAACTTCGTGATGATCCTGCAGATTGGCGCCGACGCCGGGCAGATCGGCGATGACAGCGATGCCGTGTTCGCGCAGATGATCGGCAGGGCCGATGCCTGACAGCATTAGCAGCTTGGCACTATTATAAGTTCCCGTGGCAACCAGCACCTCGCGTTCAGCCATGGCTTCGCGCGTCTCGCCACCCCGCGTATAGGCGATGCCGACCGCGCGGCCATTCCTGACGATGAGGCGGTCGACGCGCGCTTCGGTGATGATGTCGAGACGGCTGTCTCCCAAGAGCGGGTCGAGGAAAGCCTTCTTGGCATCCGACCGTTCCGTGCGGCGACCCCATTTGGCAAAGGTGTGCTGCATGATGCCGACGCCGTTCTGTCTGGCACCGTTGAAATCAGGATTATAGGGGTGGCCGAGCCCCTGTGCGGCGAGGATGAAATCCTCGGTCGTATCGGAGATATGGCGCGGTTCGGAAACACGCAGATTGCCGGAAATGCCGTGGAATTCATTGTTGAAGCGGCTATTGGCTTCAATGCCTTTGAAATGCGGCAGCATGTCCGCGTAGGACCATTCGGTTCCGTTGCCGAGATAGGCGGCCCAGCTGTCGTAATCTTCCTTTTGGCCGCGCATATAGACCATGGCATTGACCGCACTGCCACCGCCGAGCGCTCGTGCAACCGGTACGATCGGCCCACGGCCGCCGAGCTGCGCTTGCGGCACGGTATGATGCATTTCGAGGAAATCGTCGCGGGCGAGATATTTCATGTAGCCGGCTGGAAAGGACATCAGCCTTGCGGTCTCGCGCGGTCCGCGCTCGATGATGAGGACCGAAAATCCAAAGTCCCGCACCAGCCGCATGGCGGCGACCGAGGCCGCGGATCCGCCGCCGGCGATGATGAAGTCGTAGGTCTTGTTCACATTTCCTCCGAACCGGGATGATGGTATCCGCCGACTCGCAATCGACTGGCAAAGCGAGCGACAACAATGACATAGATGCCACTGGCGATCGTCAAGGCGCGTTGCGCTCAACGCCCAAAGAACAGCGTTTCGGCATTCTCGATGAAGATTTTGCGGGCAAGTTCGGGGTTGCCGATTGCATCCTGCATCCCGTCGATCAGCTCGGCGTCATCGGGCATATCGCTCCAGAGCTCGGTATGGGGCCAGTCGCTCCCCCAGAGCAGCTTGTCCGGATGGCTGGCCGCAAGCGCCCGCACCACTTCGGCAAAACCTGCATAACCGCGCTCGCGCGTCAGCCTGTAGGGAGCGGTGAGCTTGATGTAGCCGCCGGGATTATCGGCGAGCCTCTGGAGCGCAGGAAGATGTTGGCGCCATGCGCCGTCGGCGAGTGGTATGAAGCCCAGATGATCAATGACGAAGCGGACGCCCAGATGTGGCAGCCGTCCGGCAAGGTCGTCGATCTGGTCCGGGCTGATCTGAAGTTGTAGCGACCAGCCGAAATCGCGGATGTCTGCCGCAAGCGTTTCGGCCGCAATAAGCGGTAGGCCGCCCTTGTTGCGCGTGTTGATACGAACGCCGCGTACCCCAAGCCGGTCGAGACGGGCAATCTCCGTAGGGTCTGTCTCGGGATCGATGACAACGATGCCCCGCAGCCGGTCCGGAAAGGCGGCCAGTGCCTCGACCAGAACCTGGTTGTCGAGGCCATAGACGCTCGGCTGCACGACGATACCCCGGCTGATGCCTAGCCGGTTGGCAAAGGCGATCCAGTCTGCAGTTGTTGCGATATCCGGCGTGTAGCTACGTGGCGTATTCAGCGGCGCGTCCGACCGGAAGACGTGGAAATGCGTATCGATCGTGCCCTGCGGCAGCGGCGTTGCCGGAGCACGGGTCAGCGGCAGGCGCGGTAGGCAGAGTGGCGCTTGACTGTCCACCAGGCTCATTTCTGTTCCAGATCCTCATGCTGGAGGAAATCGAAATCGGCGCCTTCATCGGCCTGCAGCACGCGCGTGTGATAAAGCCTGGCATAGCCGCGCGCCGGCTCGGCAGCCGATATTTCCCCAAGCTCTGCCATGCGTCGGTCGAATTCCGCTTGGTCAATGGCGAGGTCTATGCGTCTCTCCTTGACGTCGAGGCGGATGCGGTCGCCGGTTCTCACGATCGCTAGCGGCCCGCCGGCAGCGGCCTCCGGGGCAATATGCAGCACGACCGTGCCGAAGGCGGTGCCGCTCATGCGGGCATCGGAGATGCGCACCATGTCCTTGACGCCTTGGCGAGCGAGCTTGCGCGGGATCGGCAGATAGCCGGCTTCCGGCATGCCAGGCGCGCCTTTCGGGCCGGCATTGCGCAGCACGAGAATATCGTCGGCGCTGACATCGAGGTCGTCGCTATCGATCCGCAGGGTCATGTCCTCGACGGAATCGAAGACCACTGCTCGGCCCTCATGCTGCAGTAGATCCTTCGATGCCGCCGATTGCTTGATGACCGCGCCGCGAGGCGCCAGATTGCCGTGGAGCACGGCAATCGTGCCGATGGGCTTCAACGGTTTATCGACCGTGCGGATGATCGTCTGGCCGGGCTCGTCGGGAGCCGCATCGATTACCTCGCCGATCGTCTTGCCATAGATCGTCTGCTGGCTGGCGTCGATCTCGTGGCGCACCGCCTTCAAGAGCGTCTGCACACCGCCGGCCTCGTGGAACTGCTCCATATAATGCTGGCCGGACGGCTGTAGGTCGACGAGAAGTGGGATGATCTTGCCGAGCCTGTCGAGTTCGGCCATGTCGAGGCGAATGCCAAGGCGCCCCGTGATGGCGGCAAGGTGAACGACGGCATTGGTCGAGCCACCCATAGCTTGCAAGGCGACAAGGCCGTTGCGGATGGCCGAAGGCGTCAGAATATCGCGCACCGTCGGCGCATCCGGGTTGGCTGCCAGTCCGGCGGCAACGCGGCCGGTCTCTTCGGCAAGCCGCACGCGCTCGGATTCGGCGGCGGGCGCCGATCCTGCCCGCGGCAGGCAGAGGCCCATCACTTCGGTCAGGTTGGCCATGGTGCTTGCCGTTCCCATCACCGTGCAGGTGCCGATCGAGCTGGCGAGCTTGTTGTTGACGTCGGTGATCTCGGCCTCATCGATCTCGCCGGCCCGAAAGCGCCCCCAGAAGCGCCGGCAATCCGTACATGCGCCGAGCCTCTCACCCTTATGGTGACCAACGGCCATCGGCCCGGTCGGCAGGAAGATTGCCGGGATATCGCTGCTGGCAGCGGCCATGATCTGCGCCGGCAGGGTCTTGTCGCAGCCGCCAATGAGGATCACGGCATCCATCGGCTGGGCGCGGATCATCTCCTCGGTTTCCATCGCCATCAGGTTACGAAGATACATCGAGGTCGGCGAGGCGAAGCTCTCGTGGATGGAAATGGTCGGAAAGACCATCGGCATTGCGCCGGCCAGCATGACACCACGCTTGGCAGCTTCGATGAGTTGCGGCACGTTTCCATGGCAGGGGTTGAAATCGCTGTAGGTATTGGCAATCCCCACGATCGGGCGATCGAGAGCATCGTCCGAATAGCCCATGGCCTTGATGAAGGCCTTTCGCAGGAAAAGGGAGAAACCCTGATCGCCGTAACTCGTCAGCTTGCGACGAAGACCGCTCGACATTGTTCCTCCCTCGTCTCTTAAATTGAGTTCAAGCCTAGTGGGATATGTAGGATTGTCAATAAAGAAGATGCGCAGTCGATGCCGCTCACCGCGATGTTCGGAAAATTGAATAGACAAAATCCAAGATAAATCGGGATTTTTCCACTTTCCCATCCCGAATGCGCATTGGCATTTCCAGTGATGATGTCTAAATTATCGATAAAATGAGGTGGAGTGGTTCATGGCAGAGATCAAGCGAAGGCGGGTGGGGATCATTGGTGCCGGCTGGGTCAGCGAATATCACCTGCCGGCATGGATGAAGCAGTCGGCGCGCGCCGAGGTCGTGGCGATCGCCGACCCTTCGGTGGAGGCGCGGGCGGCCAGAAGTGGGGTTTTCGGCATTACGAGAAACTATGCGAGCGCGGAAGCGATGCTGGCGGAGGAAGCGCTCGATGCCGTCGATATCTGTGCGCCGCGCGAGGCACATGTGGAGCTTGTGCGGTTGGCGGCGCAAAACGATCTCGATATTCTCTGCCAGAAGCCGCTGGCGCCCGACTACGAACAGGCAGTTGCTCTCGTTGCCGGTCTGCCGCCGTCCATCCGCTTGATGGTGCACGAGAACTGGCGGTTTCGCGCCTATTACCGCCGGCTGAAGGCCTGGCTGGAGGAGGGGATTGCCGGCAATATCAGGCAGGTCCAGTTCGAATTCTTCTCAAGCGGCATGATTGCCGATACTGACGGGAACAGGCCAGCGCTCATCCGCCAGCCGTTTTTCCGCAGGCAGCAGCGTCTGCTGGTCATGGAGGTGATGATCCATCATCTGGATACGCTGCGCTACCTGTTCGGCGAAATGGAGGTGGTTGCCGCGCGGCTTGAGCGCAGCAATGACGACATTATCGCCGAGGATGTTGCCTCTGTCGTCTTACGCCGCCTGGACGACGGGGTGATCGTCACTGTAAACGCCAATCTGGCGGTGCATGGCGCACCGCCGGCGCCGCGCGATCATCTACGGATTTTTGGCACGCAGGCGACGCTGGAATTGTATGGAAGCCGTCTTTCGGCAACGGGCCATGCCGAGCGCAAGGAGGAATTCGATGCGGATGCCGTCTACCAAGGCGCCTATGATGCGACGATCGCGCATTTCCTTGACGGGCTGGAGGGCCGAGCAGTGATGGAGACTGTGCCTGACGATAATCTGAAGACGCTGGCGCTGGTCGAAGACATCTATCGGCTGAGCCGGTTCGACGCTGAAGACAAACCGCGATAAGATGGCCGGCCCCCGGAGGACGTATTGATGCAGACGCTCGACGATATCAGTGAAGACGAGATCGAACACGACGATCTGAGCATTGCGCGCGCGCTCGAAGAAGACATCATCTTCGGACGGCTGGCGCCTGGTACTCGTCTGACCGAGGATACGCTTCTTGCGCGCTTCCATGTGACGCGACACTTCGCGCGCCAGGCGATCGTCCAGCTGGAGACGATGGGTATCGTCGTGCGCGAACGCAATAAGGGCGCAACTGTCCGCTCGCTGACATCAAGACAGGTGCAGGAGATCTATGACGTGCGCGAGCTGCTGCAGAGGCAGGCGGCACTCTGGATTCCGTTGCCGGCGCCCGACGAGCTGATCGCCGAACTGACGGCCCTGCACGAAGAGCATGGCCGGCACGTCGAATCCGGCTACCTTCGCGGCGTGCACGAGACAAACGACAAGTTCCATCTGACGCTTTTCAGCGCCTGCGGCAATTCCCATCTCGTCCAGTCGATCGAGCTCTACATGCGTCTCAGCCTGCCGGTGCGCGCCAATTCCATGTCGAGCAAGGAATCGCTGCGGATCTCGCACGAGCATCACCGGCTGATGATCGAGATGCTGAAGGGCAGGGACAATTGGGTTCTGGCGCAGCTCTGCGTCGACCACCTGCAGCCGAGCAAGAAGCGCTACCTCGCCTATGTGAGCGAGAATTGAGGTCCTAGACGGATTGACTGGCGATCATGTCGGCCGCCGCCATCGACCTGCGCTCGGCATCCCCCAGCAAGGCCAAAACCTCCGCACGCTCCGGTGCGCCGAGCCGTCCGCCAAAGATGCTGCATTTCAGTGCCGCGGCGGCAGAGGCCATCCGGATGGCGGCATCTGTCGTCAATCCCTCCGTGACCGCCAGCGCATAGGCGCCGTGGAAAATATCCCCCGCTGCCAGCGTGTCGACCGTCTTGACCCGAAATGCAGGCACATGCGCGACGTCAGCAGTTTCTTCGTTCCACCAATAGCTGCCGCGCTCTCCGGACGTGACCACGATCAAAGCCTGCGGATATTGCTTCTTGAGAAGCGGCACCATGCCAGCGGGATCGTCTATCTGCGAAAGGCTGTTGGCTGCCGGCTCTGAAAAGATGATGTGGTTGGCATGTTTCGCGAGCATGTCGATAACGTGAGGCGGCGCGACATCACCATCGAGAATTGCGGGCTTTCCCGCCGCCCTTGCTGCTTTTAGGACCTTCAGGGCGAGAGCGGGCCAGCGCACATCCACCATGACGGCATCAAACGCCGCGAGATCGTCGGTCGTGACCTCCCTGACGTCTTCGTGCAGTCGCGGATCGTAGAAGGGAACGATCAGCCTTTCGCCATCGTCGTCGATGAGGATTGTCGAAACGGCCGAGCGGGCGCCGGCAACCTGGGCGCTGCCGCCGACATCAATCCCGGCTTGTTCGAGCTCCGACAGAATCTGCTGGCTAGCCGTATCGTCTCCGACCGCGCCCCACAGGCTTGCCAGACCACCGAGACGCACGATCGCGTAGGCAGCGCTGGAAGCCATGCCCTCGGCCACTTGCAGCATTTCATAGGGCAGGACCTTGCCCGGCGTCTGCGGGATCGTACGAACACGAAACAGCGTATCGAGCACGGCGGCACCGACGCAGAGCACGTGGCGCGGCTTGCCGCCGGCATTGGAGAAGGTCGGGCTCAAATGCGTCGGCCGGTTAACTTGTCGAAGAGATGGACACTTGCCGGATCGATCACGATCGACACCATATCGCCGTAAGCGATTGCCAGCCGTTCGCGGAAGAGGCAGGAAATCTGTTCGCCATTGCAATCCAGCTTGGCGAAGATTTCAGATCCGGTTCCCTCGACGATCTCGGCACGGCCACCAATTCCGCCTTGGCTGGCGCGGATATGTTCGGGACGGATGCCGTAGACGAGCTCACCGGCGGGCGGTGCGCTCTTGATGTTTTCCGGCAGTGGCAGGATGAGGCCCTTCTCCGTGCGGAAAACACCCTCTTCGATCCTGCCGTCAATGAAATTCATCGACGGCGAGCCGATAAAGCCGGCGACGAACAGATTGGCGGGACGATCGTAGAGTTCCAGCGGAGCGCCGACCTGTTCGATGACGCCGTCATGCAGAACGACGATCTTGTCAGCCATCGTCATCGCCTCGATCTGGTCATGCGTGACATAGATCGTCGTCGTCTTGATGCGCTGATGCAGCGATTTGATTTCGGCGCGCATCTGCACACGCAGTTTGGCATCGAGATTGGAAAGCGGCTCGTCGAACAGGAAGACTTGCGGATCGCGCACCAATGCGCGGCCCATGGCGACACGCTGACGCTGGCCGCCTGAGAGCTGCTTAGGGTATCGGTCGAGCAGCTTTTCAAGGCCAAGGACGTTGGCAGCCTTGGTGACCCGTTCGGAAATCTCCGACGTATCGGCCTTCTTCAGCTTCAGGGCAAAGCCCATATTGTCGGCGACGCTCATATGCGGATAGAGCGCGTAGTTCTGGAAGACCATCGCGATATCGCGGTCGCGCGCCCGCAGGTCGCTGACATCGCGCGCGCCAATCCGGATTTCGCCATCGCTCATTTCTTCCAGGCCGGCGATCATGCGCAACAGGGTGGATTTGCCGCAGCCGGACGGGCCGACGAGGACCACGAATTCTCCGTCGGCGATATCGACGCTGATGTCTCTGATGACATTGACGGCACCAAAGCGCTTCTGGACGTTTCGAATATTCACATTTGCCATGTTGATGGTCCTTTGAATGCCTTGGGTCAGCCGCCCTTGACGGCGCCAGCCGTCAGGCCTGCAACGATCTGCTTTTGTGCAAACATCGTCAGCACCAGCACGGGCAGCGTGACGATGAGCGCGGCTGCGGCCAGTGGTCCCCAGCTGACCTGCTCGAAGGACAGCATGTTGTAGACGGCGACGGGCAGGGTTCTGGTCTCGCGGCTCGCAAGCACGATGCCGAATACGAAGTTGTTCCAGGAGAAGATGACAGACAGAATGAATGCAACGACGATGCCGGGCTTGGCGATCGGCAGTGCCACCAGGCGGAAGACCTGCCAGGATGTTGCGCCGTCGATGCTGGCGGCCTCTTCAAGCTCCATTGGCGTCGTTTCGAAATAGCCGATCATGATCCAGACGACGATCGGTACGGTCACCACCAGATGGATGATGATCTGCGGCCAGAGCGTGCCGAGAAGGTTCAGCCATTGGAACAGCAGAAACAGCGGGATGAGAAAGGACAGACCGGGCGTCATGCGCGCGATCATGATGACCATGGCGGAACGCTCCGCCTTCAGCCGCGCAATGCCGTAGCCGGCAGGCACGCCGATCAGCAGCGCGAGCAGGGTCGCCCCGCCCGTCACGAGGATCGAATTCCAGAAGTAGAGGAAGAAGTTATTTTCCTCGAAGACCTTCATGTAGTTCGACCAGGCGAAGCGCTCGGGGATGAAGATCGGCGGATAGGCGCCGTTGTCGATTTCGTACTTCAACGACAGGGAGATCATCCAGAGGAAAAACAGGATGACCGGGGAGACCATGACGAGGGCGACAAACAGCAGCCCGATACGGTCGATCGTCTTGCGTTTCATCAGCGTGTCTCCGTGTCGGACCAGTTGGCGCGCTGCCGGATCATCATCAGCACGAAGGAAAGCGCGACGATGATGATGAAGAAGACGACTGCCATCGCCGATCCGTAGCCGATGTCGTAATAGGAAAAGGCGGTATTATAGAGGTAGATGTTGATCGTCTCGGATGCGGTGCCTGGGCCGCCCTGTGTCATCGCATAGATGATATCGAAGCTCTTGACCGCATCGATGCTCCTGATCATGACGCCGATCATCAGAAAGGGCGCGATCATCGGCAGGGTCAGATATCGAAATTTCTGCCAGGCGTTTGCGCCGTCGATCTCGGCGCTTTCATAGGGTTCGCGCGGAACGGCTGCCAAGCCTCCGAGAACGATCAGCATGATCAGCGGCGTCCACTGCCATGTCTCGACCAGCACGAGCGAGGGAATGACGCTGTTCTGGTTGTAGATCCACTCCTGCGGCCCGATGCCCACGAGCGACAGAAGGTAGTTGAGAACGCCGAGCTGCGGATGGAACATCATCGTCCAGACGAGCGCGATGGCGACGGGTGTCGCCATCATCGGCATGACGAAAACGCCGCGCAGCAATCCGCGGAACGGAAACTGCGCGTCGAAAATCAGGGCCGCGAGCGTGCCCAGGAATAGCGGGGCAACGACCGCAAGCAGCGTATAGAGCGCCGTGTGCCACAAGGACTCCCAAAAGCGCATGTCCACCAGCAGCCGGGTGTAATTGTCCAGGCCGGCAAAAACCACCGGCTGACCCAAGGTCCAGCTGTTGACGCTCATCCACAGCGTAAATACCCAGGGAAACACGATAACCGCGGCGATGACGACCAGCGCCGGGACAACGAAGGGCCAGTAGTTCGGAGCAAGCCTGCCAGGCTTGCTCCTCCCATTTGCGATGCTTTTCGATCGCGTGGTGTCCATGCTCACGGATGTCATTATCCCTCGCTTCGGGCCAGTACCGGTTCGAACTGCGCGGTGGCGCTCTTCAGTTCCGCTGCCGGATCGGCGCCGCCGATCATGTTGGTCAGGCCGACGCCATAGATGTCGCGGAACTCGGTAACCGGAATGATGACCGGCAGCGCGAGCTGCGAAACCTTTGCCGAGCCCGCAACGGCATCGACCCAGCTGCTCGGCATCTTGACGCCTTCTCGAACCTTCGCATCTTCCAGGATCGAATTGCGGAAGGGAACGCCGGCGCCTGCCTGCAGCAGGCGCGCGCCCATATCATGGGAAACGACCCACTGGCAGAAGAGATAGGCTGCTTCCTTGTTCTTGCTGGCGGAGGTAACGGCGATGCCGTCGCCGGTCGTTGCGGCGGCCTGGGCCTTCGGTCCCTTCGGCATGATGCCGTAACCAACTTTGCCGACGACGCGGGACTTTTCCGGGTTCTCGATCGGCGGAGCAAAGCCGACGCCATCGAGCCACATACCGACCTTGCCCTGCAGGAAGGCAGACTGTGCTTCCGCCCAGTTGAAGCCGGAAACGCCGACGGGCGCGGCCTTCGTCATCAGGCGCTGATAGAGCTTAGCTGCTTCCACGGCTTCATCCGAAGTCGTGCGCAGCTTTCCATCAGGACCGAGCGGCGTCGAGCCATAGCCGAGCAGCAAGGTCGTCCAGACGGGAACGTTTGCATTCTTCAGGCCGCGGGCGACGAAGCCGTAGGTATTGGTGGATGTGTCGGTGAGGGCTTCAGCGGCGCTGGCCATCTCGTCGAAGGTCGAGGGGTAGGAGAGGCCCTTCTTCTCGAACAGTTCCTTGTTCCAGTAGACGATCCAATAGTCCACCGAGAACGGAAGCGAGCGCAGCACGCCCTGCGAATCCTTGGCGAATTGCAGGCCGGCTTCCGCAAAGTCGCTTTCGACCAGAGACGGGTCGGTCAGCGTCGGATCCTTGACGAAGCCGCTGATGTCGGCAAGCCAGCCGCCCTTTTCAAACTGGCGCTTCTGGACGTGATAGCTGAGGTGCACGACGTCGAAGCTCGGCTTGCCGGAGCTGAGTTCGATTGTCGTCTTCTGACGCTGCTGCTGCTCGGGCGTGGCTTCGGCATTGACCTTGATGCCGGTCAGCGCTTCAAATTCGCTCAGATATTTGAGGATCGTTTCGCTGCGCGGGCTTTTGACGAGATTCACCTCGAGCGTCGTCCCGGCAAAGCGCTTCCAGTCGACCGCTGCCGAAGCAGGCTTGATGCCGAGCAGGCCGGCGGCACCGATCGCTGCTGTACCCGCCAGGAAATTTCGGCGTGTGGGACGAATGAATGATGATGACATGCTGCTCTCCTCCTCTTGTGTGGCCTGCGATCTCCTCACCGCAGGCGCCAGTCTAAATTCTCAGCGCGCGACTTCGCGCGTGATTGATATGCGCGGCAAGCGCATCGACGGCCCCTTGCGCGTTCCTTTGCTCAATTGCTTCCAGCACGCGAAGATGTTCGCCCATGACGGGGCCGACGCGCCCTTCGATGCGGAAGCGCTCCTGGCTGATCAGGCGCATCTTGATGGAGTTGACGCGATAGGCGTTCGAAATGATGGTGTTTCCCAGCGCATCGATGAAGGCATCATGCATGCCCCAGTCGACGGCCTGGGCGTGGACTTCCAGTTCATGTGAATGATTGCCGCCTTCGATTGCCGCGACGATCTCGCGATGCTGCTTCAGGAGTGCTGCAATCGTCTCGTCGCTTGCCGTCTCCGTGAAGATGCCAACGGCTTCCTTTTCGAGAAAAAGCCGGAGCTGAAAAGCTTCGCGGATGAGGTTGAGATCGATATGGGCAATCTGCAGACCGCGCTGCGGCACGGTCTTGATGAGGCCCTCGGCTTCAAGCCGCGGAATGAGCTCGCGGATGGCGCCAAGCGTCAGGCCGGTCAGTTCGACAAGCCTGCGCTGCGAGACGAATTGCCCGGGACGGACGTCACGCGCAAGCAGATGCCGGGTAAAGCTCTCATAAGCTTTCTCTCTCAGCGTCGGCGGCTCGTCGGCTCCATCCATCGGGTTCTCCTCGTACATGACCGCTATGCTGCCTTTGCGCGAAAAAGTCCGTCAAAGGCAAGAGCAAGCTCGCGCCTGCCGTCGGCGGAGATTGACGTCAAAGGCGGGCGAACCGCAAGCCACGTATCATCGCCTGTCATCTTTGCCACCATGACTTTCACAGCCGGTGTCACGGGATGCTTGAGAAGCTCGGCGACGAAGTGTTCGACGCGGGGATCGTCATTGCCGTCGACGGCCATGGCCCGCACTTCATGCGGCGCAAAATTGGCCATGCCGGAAATTGCGCCCTGGCCGCCCATGCGCACACCCTTGGCGAGATGCCGTTCGTCGCCGATCAGGATGATCAGGTCGCCATGCTGGCGCAGCAGCGCTTCGGTGTAGGGCCAGTCGCCGGAGGAGTCCTTGACGCCGGTGACGATCGAGGGGAACGCTATTCGCAACCGGGTGATCAGGTCGACGCTCAACGTGACCATCGTCACCGAGGGAATATTGTAGACCAGAACGTCGCGTGCTGCGCTGCCCAGCCGCGCAAAGACGTCGGCGAACCAGGCAAAGAGGCCGTCATCGCTCACATTCTTGAAATAGGAGGGTGGGGCGAGAAGAATATTGCGCACGCCCTTGGACAAGGCCTGCGACATCTGCTGGGCGGCATCCTCGGCGGCATCGACGAGCACGCTGACAACGATCTGTCGAGGCTGGATGCCGGAGGCAGTGAACGTTTCGAGGATTCGCTCGCGCTCCTGGCTGCCGATGGATGCTCCTTCGCCCGTCGTCCCGAACAGCGTGACACTGGCGCAGCCCGAATCGAGGCTCCGCTTCGCCTGGGCGATCATGACCTCGGCGGCAATGGCGCCGCTGCTTTCAAAAGGCGTCGCCAATGCGACCGACAAACCAAACCCCGTCACCAATATACCTCCTCAATGTCAGTGAAAAATGACTAACATGTCAGCTGTTGGCTGTAAACCTGTTTGTGATGAATATTGCATTCGATGTTCTGGGACTGTGGATTGTTAGAGCACCGCGCCTCGGCCCAGATGGCTCATGCTGGCAATGCTGCAGGGGGGAATGTTTCCGGAGATGCCGGTTATGGCGCGCGGCCGATAAGGTGACGGCCGCGCGCCGAATTGCTTGAGGGCAGTCAGGGAGCGCAACTTGGAGGGTTGCGCTCCCTCTTTTCCTGCCGTCTCACCAGTCCAGGCGAAGGAGAGAAACGCCCTGACGCGGCAGGGAGAAGCGGAGATCGATCTTGCCGTCCGTGACGGAAACTGATGCCTTGTCGTCGATCTTAGCCAGCTTGCCGGAGGCTTCGAGCGTGGTGTAATCGGCGCCCTCGATATGCTCCGGCTTGCCCATTTCCTTCCAGATGCGGAAGGAGTTGGAGTGCTGCTCGTCCATCCGGAAGTGCTTGAGCGCGGCCGGACGGTTGCCCCAACCGTCGATCGAGAGACTGACTTCGGCGGAGGGGCCTGCTTCGTCATCGTCATGATAGTGCCAGACGAGAACGGAGACGCCCTTGTCGTCGCGGGTCGCCACGACATTGACGTCGGGCTTGTCGCGAACGCCGTGGCTCATGATGTCTTCGATATCGCGGCGATAGTCGCTCTCCGATTCGAGCCACAGGCCGCCGAGCTTGCCGAGCATGCGGAAGCCGTTCAGCACCGCCTTGTCGACACCGTTGGTGGCGAGATCCCGGAAGCCGTCGAAATAGGGCTGGTCGTCGAAGAGGAAGGCCCAGGTGACGGCCCCTTCGATCTCGATATTGGCGCGGCGCGACAATTCATAGGTGCGGATCATGCTTTCGACGACATAGACGCCGTAGAGCGGGCCGTTGCGATAGCCGTTCTGCGGATGGACGCGCGCCGAGCAGGCAGCGCAGCCTTCCGGGTCGGATTCGCCGATGACGACGGGCAGGTGCCGAAGCTCGGGAAATTCGTTGATGATGGCAAGATTGGTCTCGATGTCGCGTAGCTGCTTGTGCAGGCCCATGCGTACATGCCCGTCGAAGATGACCGGATTTCCCTTTGCATGGAAGGCGATGAAGTCGAGCGGTGGTTTGTTCTCGACGACGTGGCGCAGGAAGGCGCGCAGAAAGGTCTGCGCTTTTTCATTGGCGAATGCGCCGCAGGTGTGCGGGCCTCCGACACGCGCCTTCGGCAAGGCCCGTTTCACTGCGCGGGCGCTCGCATCATACATGGCGCAGAATTCCGGGATCGTGCCGGTCCAGTAGTGGCCGTCGGGCTCATTCCACACTTCCCAGGGCCAGGACGAGACCACGTCTTCGCCGTAGCGATCGGCGAGGTGCCGCGCCCAAGCTTCGATCAGGTCACCCCATTTCTTCAGATCCTTCGGCGGCGCTGTCCAGCCGGTGGTGATAGTCGCATACCGGTCTGCCGGCTCCCAATGATGCTTGTAGGGGCCATCGAAATCGGAAAGCGCTTCCGGTGTGAAGCCGATCTGGATCAGCGGAATGTTGCCAGCCTCGACATAGGCGTCGAAGATCTGGTCGATGATCGTCCAGTCGTAGACGGGATTGCCGTTTGCATCCTCGGTATAGGCATTGGTCGAGCCCCATTTCAGGGCCGGCTTGCCGTCTCCACTCGTCAAGAGATTATGGGCGCGGATGCGCGGGGCGACGGGGCTGAGTTCGGTTAGCTCTTTCAGGAGCTTCTTGCCGTGCGGGGAATAGGTATAGTTCGGCTCGTCATAACCGAACCAGTTCCACAGCGGTTTATATGGGCCTGTCGGCCTGCCGGCGTGAACGTTGATGGTCACGTCATAGGAACTCGTCATCGTCTTTTCCTCTTGAACGGTCATGCCTCAGCCTCCTCCCGAAGGCCAACCGACCAATTTTTTGATGAAGAGCGGCCGTCTTGGGAGGGCGCCGCGCTCGTCGCAAAAGCTAAGCGAAATGACCATTTTGTCAATAATACAAAAAAGTCACACTTAGGCGACGTTAAAAAACGCCTGAAAATCTGCGAGTTTTTAACATTTTAAAAATTACCTGTTGCCGTTTGCTGAAAAATTGTCGATAAATGCTGAGGGAAAGCCGAGTGTCTGGAGGAGACATAAGGGTCTCAAGGCCCCTATGCAGGCGCTTTTGCCGGAACGCGATCGATAACGGATTACGGGAAGCGCCCGCCCATGCGGGCCAAGGAGGAGGAGCGTCCGATGAAGTTCCCTAGATTTGCAGTCATTGCCTTATTATCTCTCGCTGCCCTTCCTGCTTACGCGCAGGATTTCATTGCCGGCATCCCGCGCAATGAAACGTTGATCATCCAGGGCACGCCGCAGCAGAATGCGGATTGGTTCAACGTCTGGGCGCCCGGCGGTGGCGGCGCGGCCAATGTCAACGGCCTGCAGCAGCTGACGACCGACACGCTCTGGTTCATCAATCCGGAGGGTGGTCCGGATGCCTGGCAGAACGCGCTCGCAACCGAGCCGCCTGCCTACAATGCCGATTTCACCCAAATGACGGTGAAGCTTCGCAAGGGCATCTACTGGAGCGACGGCGTCGAATTCACCAGTGATGACGTGGCCTATACGGTCCAGACGCAGATCGACCATCCCGGCATGTCCTGGAGCGCGCCCTTCACTGTCAATGTCGCCAGCGTGGAGAACCCCGATCCGCAGACGGTCGTCTTCCATCTGAAGAAACCCAATTCGCGTTTCCACACGCTGTTTACCGTGCGCTGGAACGCTGCCTGGATCATGCCGAAGCATGTCTTCGAAAAGGCCGGCGATCCCCTGGCATTCAAAAACAATCCGCCGGTATCGCTCGGTGCCTATGTATTGCAGAGCTACGACAAGGGCGGCAACTGGACCATCTGGAAACTGCGTGACGACTGGCAGCGCACTTCGATCGGCATGGCCGCCAAGGAGCCGCCGCAGGTCAAATATGTCGTCTACCGTGCTGCAGGTAACCCGGAGGCCCGTGTCATCGAACAGCGCAATCACAATCTCGATGTCATCAACGACATGGCACCCGAGGGCATGTTTGCGATGATGCGCGACAGCAAGAGCGTCGCCTCCTGGCTGAAGGGCTTCCCCTTCGCCCATCCCGATCCGACCCTGCCGTCGGTACTGCTCAACACCAAGAAGCCGCCTTTCGATAACAAGGATGTCCGCTGGGCGCTGGCATTGATGATCGATATCCGCGCCGTGGCACTCGGTTCCTACCGCGGCGCTGCCAATCTTGCAGCCCTTGCCACGCCGCCGACCGGCTCAGCACCGGACGATTATTATGCGCCGATGCAGGACTGGCTGACCAATTTCGAGCTTGATACCGGTAGCCGAAAGATCAAGCCCTACGACCCCAATATCTCGGCCCAGATCGCCACCATGGTCCGCGGACAGTGGGGCGATCAGATCCCGACCGATCCGAAACAGCTGCAGCGCACCTTCGGTTTCGGCTGGTGGAAGCAGGACATCCAGGCTGCGACCGAGCTGCTGCAGAAAGCTGGTTTCAAGAAGAGCGGCAATCAATGGCTGAAACCTGACGGCACGCCGTTCGTGATCCGCCTGCAGGTGGAAGGCGATGCCATTCCGACGCTTGCGCGTGCCGGCACTGTCATCGCCCAGCAATGGAGCCAGAACGGCATTGCAACCAAGGTCGACGTTGCCGGCCCGACCAACGGCCAGCGCCTCAGCACCGGCGATTTCGAAGCGGCGATCTACTGGAGCATCGAGACCTGGGGCGGTCATCCGGACCTGTCCTTCTTCCTGGACAGCTACCATTCTGAGTTCATCAAGCCGCTCGGCCAGATCCAGCCGCCGCGCAACCTGCAGCGCTGGCAGGATCCGCGCCTCGATCAGCTGATCGCGAAAAACCGGTCCATCGCTTTCAATTCACCCGATGTCACCAAAGTCGGCCAGGACTTTCTGAAGCTCGCCGTCGAAGAGATGCCGATGATCCCGCTGATGGCTTACAACAAGTTTGCACCGTTCGACACGACCTACTGGACCAACTATCCGAGTGCTGAAAACCCCTATTCCGCCTCGGGTCCGAACTGGTCGAACATCCGTTACATGGTGGTCGGCCTGAAGGCCAATCCGGCCGCTCCCAAGAACTGACCGTGTCGATATGGGGGGTGGCCGGGCAGTCGGCCGTTCCCCTTCTGCTATTGGAGGGTGGATGCCATGAATGGCTTTCTGATCTATGCGGGCAAGCGTTTCCTGCAGTTCCTTTTCGTCGTCGTCATCGGCATCACGCTTGCGTTCCTGATCGCGCATTTCTCGCCGGTCGATCCGGTGGAGCAAACGGTGTCGCTGCTGACGAGCTTCGGCTCGACCGACCCGCAGGCAGTCGAAATTCTGCGACAGTCGCTGCGGGAGCTCTATGGAACCGGCGGCCCGCTTCTCGATCAGTATTTCACCTTCTGGGAGCGGGTGCTGACCGGCGATTTCGGTCCCTCGCTGTCGTCCTTCCCGACGCCTGTCATGACGGTCATCGGCCGCGCCTTGCCCTGGACCGTCGGCCTGCTGACGCTTGCAACCATCATCGCCTGGATCATCGGCAATCTGCTCGGCGCGCTTGCCGGCTATTTCCGCAACAGCCGGCTTCTCAAGCTCGCTGGCATCGTCATCATGGCACTACAGCCGATCCCGACCTACATTATCGGCCTCAGCCTCGTCATTCTCTTCGGTTTCATCTGGCCGATCCTGCCGATCAGTGACGGCGCGCAGGTCAACCTCGCGCCTGCCTTCAACTGGGTCTTCATCAGCTCGGTCATCGAACACGGCATCCTGCCGGCGCTGACGCTGGTGCTCGTCGGCATCGGCGGCTGGTTCATCTCCATGCGCTCGCTCGTCTCCAACATCGTCACCGACGACCATGTGGTCTATGCCGAGCTCGGGGGCGTACGTTCACGCAGCATCTTTTCGCATTATGTGGCCCGCAATGCCATGCTGCCGCAGGTCACAGGGCTCGCGCTAAGCCTCGGCAATGTCTTCGGCGGCGCCGTCATCGTCGAATTCGTCTTCAACTACCCCGGAATCGGCAAGTTGTTGATTTCAGGCATCTATTCCGGTGATTACAGCCTGGTGCTCGGCGTGACGACGATTGCCATCATCGCCGTCGCCTCCGCCGTCTTCGTGATCGATATCATCTATCCGTTGATCGATCCGCGCGTGAAACTGGGATAATTGCGATGTTCAAGATCCTCAGAGACCTGCTCCGCTACAACAAGGAATTCCTGTTCGGGACGATCCTGATCCTGATCATCCTCGGCCTGATCGTGGCCTCCTTCTTCTCTCCCTATGACGAGAATGCCATCTATGTCGTCGCCCCCGACATGCCGCCGTCTGCCGAATTCTGGCTCGGCACGACATCGCGCGGCCAGGAGGTGTTCTGGCAGATCGCCGCATCGCTTCGCAACACGCTCCTCTTCGGCATCATCGTTGCCGTCATCAGCCGCCTCATTGCGCTGGTCGTCGGCCTGGTCTCCGGCTATATCGGCGGACGCACCGACCAGATCATCATGGGCATCAACGATACGCTCGGCGCATTGCCCAACATTCCGATCCTGCTTCTCCTGGTCTTCGTGCTGCGCGACCAGATGACATGGTCGATGCTGGCGATCGTCGCGGCCCTGCTCGGCTGGACACATGACAGCCGGCTGATCCGCTCAGTGGCGCTCTCGCTCCGCCACCGCGAGTTCACCCGGCATGCGGTCTTCGCCGGCATGCGCACGTCGCAGATCCTCATCCGCGAGCATCTTCCTTATGTGATGCCGATCGTCTTCTTCACGACGATGAACAATCTCATCTGGGCGATCGGCCTGGAAGTGACGCTCTCCGTGCTTGGCTTCTCCGACATCAACCGGCCGACGATCGGCGGCATGATCTATTGGGCCAATGCCCATTCCGCCATGGTCGCCGGCATCTGGTGGTGGGTGGCCTTCCCGATGCTCTTCGTGGTGATCCTCTTCCTCGGCCTCTTCATGCTCGCCATGTCGGTCAACGAATATATCGATCCCCGCTCGCGGCTGGCTCGGATGGGAGCCTGAGACGATGCAGAATCTTTTGAGGAAAGCGCCTTTGACCCTCGTCGAAAACTCCCGAGACGCGCTGACGATCGACGGGCTGAAATGCTATTACGTCAACGACTATTTCGGCGTCCGGCGCGAGATTCGCGCCGTCGATGACATCAGCCTGACGGTACGCAAGAACGAGATCTACGGCATCGCCGGAGAATCCTCGAGCGGCAAGACCTCGTTGATCAAGACGCTTGCCGGGGCCATCCGGCCGCCGATGCGGGTCGTCGGCGGCACCGTCAATTTCAACTTCGATGGAAAGCTGATCGACGTCTACGGCGAACCGCAGAAAATGCGGTCTGCGCGCTGGCGCCACCTGTCCTATATCATGCAAGGCTCGATGAACGTGCTGAACCCGGTCCGGCGCGTGAAGCACGCTTTCAACGATTTCGCCTTCCGGCACATGAACCTTGATCCGGCTACCTTTCGTGAGCGGATCGAGGCGCATCTCGCCCGCCTGCATCTCGATCCGCATGTGCTCGAAGCCTTTCCGCATCAACTCTCAGGCGGCATGCGCCAGCGACTGACCATTGCGCTCGCGACCGTCTGCGAACCGGAATTCATCATCGCCGATGAGCCGACGACAGCGCTCGACGTTCTGGTGCAGCAGGATGTTCTGGCATTGATCAAGGAGGTGCAGACGCGCATGCAAGCCTCGGTCATCTTCGTAACCCACGATATGTCCGTCCATGCCGCAATCACCGATCGCCTCGCGATCATGTATGCCGGGCGGCTGGCCGAAGAGGGGCCGACGCAGGCGATTTTCGACAATCCGCAACATCCCTATACGGTCCACCTGATCGGCAGTCTGCCGCGGATCGGTGATACGAAAACCAGAAAAAGCCTACCGGGCAAACCGCCGGCGCTCTCGAACCCGCCTTCGGGATGCCGCTTCCACCCGCGCTGTCCGATTGCGATCGACAGATGCTCGAAGGAGGTGCCCGTCATGCAGCCAAGCGCGACCGGCGGGCGTGTCGCATGTTTCAGGGCGGGGGAGTACAAAATCCAATGAGCGGCGAACACCTTCTCCAACTTGAAAACGTCACCAAGCTCTTTCCGATCGGCGGCTTCTTCTCGCGTGCCAAGATGACGGCGGTTAACGAGGTCAGCTTCGCGCTCGAGGCTGACAGACCCGAGATCTTCACGATTGTCGGCGAATCCGGCTCCGGCAAATCGACGCTTGCCAAGATGATCCTTGGCAATGAGAAGGCTGATCGCGGCACCATCCGCTTCGACGGTGCGGATATCGGTGATATTCGCAGCCGCAACGCCCGCGAAGCCTTCATGACCAGGGTTCAGCCGGTTTTCCAGAATCCCTTCGAAGCGTTCAATCCGCTGACGCGCATTGACGAATATCTGTATGCCACCGCCCATCGCTTCAAGGATGCGAAGAGCCGCGCCGACAGGGAGGCGCTGGCCGATACGGCGCTGCAGCGGGTCGGCCTCTCCATTGCGGAGGTTCGCGGACGGTATTCGCACGAATTGTCGGGCGGCCAGCTCCAGCGCATTGCGGTGGCACGTGCGCTCATTCCCGAACCCAAGCTGATCGTCGCCGACGAGCCGGTCTCGATGGTGGATGCATCGCTGCGCATGTCGATCGTCAATCTTTTCCGCGACTTGCGTGATACGCTGAAGGTGTCGATCATCTATATCACGCATGATCTGGCGACCGCCTACTACATCGCCGACCGGGTCATTATCATGCGCAAGGGCGTGGTGGTCGAAAGCGGCGATGCACGCACCGTGCTAGACAATCCGCAGCACGAATATTCGATCGCTTTGAAGAATGCCGTGCTGCCGCCTGATCCTCGTGAGGCGTCGACGATCATTCGCCAGCGCCAGCAGGATGCCGGCGCACTTGCGCATCGGGAGATCGTCAACGCCTGATAAGGTCACGCCACCTGGGGCGCGGCCATGTTCTCGGTCTCAGGAGGCGCGGAAACGCAGATTTCCGGCCGAAAGTTCGCTGACCGAGGCGCAACCCATCAGCTTCATGCCGCGCTCGATTTCGGTTCGCATCTGCAGGAGCGCCCGTTCGACGCCTGCCTGGCCAGCCGCTGCAAGCGGGAACAGATAGTAGCGCCCGACGCCGACGGCCTTGGCGCCAAGCGACAGTGCCTTCAGCACATGGGTGCCGCGCTGGATGCCGCCATCAACCATCACATCGATCCGGTCTCCGACGGCCTCGACGATTTCCGCGAGCTGGTCGAAGCCGCTGCGCGAACCGTCGAGCTGACGCCCACCGTGATTGGAAAGCACGATGCCAGTGCAGCCGATATCGATCGCACGCTTGGCATCCTCGACCGTCATGATGCCCTTCAGGCAGAAATGTCCGTCCCAGATTTTCACCATGTCGGCGACGTCGTCCCAGTTCATGGCGGGATCGAGCATTTCGGTGAAATAGCGGCTGATCGACATGGTGCCGCTGCCCATGTCGACATGGCTGTCGAGCTGCGGCAGGCGGAATTTCTCATGCGTGAAATAATTGATGGCCCATGCCGGTTTTACGGCAAACTGGGCCATGCCTGACAGATTGAGCTTGAAAGGGATGGCAAAGCCGGTGCGCTTGTCGCGCTCGCGGTTGCCACCGGTGATGCTGTCGACGGTCAGCATCATCACCTGCACGCCGGCCTGCTTGGCTCTCGCCATCATTTCTCTGTTGAGGCCGCGATCCCTGTGGAAATAGAACTGATAGACCTGCGGTCCGCTACTGATCTTACGCGCCTCTTCCAGGCTGATCGTGCCGAGCGACGACACGCCGAACATCGTGCCGAATTTGCCGGCGGCATGGGCGACCGCCCGTTCCCCCTCGTGATGAAAGAGCCGCTGCAGGGCCGTCGGCGAGCAATAGACCGGCATGGCAAGTTTCTGGCCCATGACGGTAACCGACATGTCGACCTCGCTGACGCCGCGCAGCACGCTCGGCAGAAGATCGCAGCTCTCGAAAGCAGATGTATTGCGCCTGTAGGTAACCTCATCGTCCGCCGCGCCGTCGATATAGTTGAAGATCGGGCCGGGGAGGCGCTTTTTGGCTAGGCGACGGAAGTCATGGAAGTTGTGGCAATCGGAAAGGCGCATGATCGAGTCCAAGGTTTTCAGGCCGCCGCCGCGTCATGCTTTCACACGGTGCCGTGGCGGCCAATAAATAGGCCATGTGAGATCCGTTTATCGGCCTCCTCCTGACCCAGCGCGTATGGGATACGATCTTTATGGCACCAATCTCAAGCTCTCTCAGGAGCATCTTTGTCGGTGAAGGCTGTTTTTATTGTAGGACTGTCGTCCGAGCCGGCGCTCGTTGTGAAAAGCGCCAGTTCCAATGGACGCCTTCCTGAATAACAACTAGCGGATTGTTTCCATCCACACTCTGATGTCGCTCATCGAGCGAACGAGAATCGTTGGATTGTCTAGTGAAGGGATAAAGCCCCAGCTCTGCCAGAAACCTTCGGCTTCCTCATCAATGGCGCGAACGACGATCGCTCGGCCGCCGACGAGATCTGCGCCAGCTATACAGCGATAAAAAGCATCCCGGACCAGCGCTGTCCCGATACCGCGGCCAAAATAGCGGCGATCGACCGCAAGCTGACCGATGAGCAGACATGGGATCGGGTCGGGTGGCTGACCGGTGCGGATTTTGCGGCTAACAACATTTGGAGCGATCACAGTCGGGGCCAGGCCATAATAGCCGACGATCACATCATCATCGTGCATGATGAAGACCCGTGTGAAGCCATGTTGCTGGTTGGACCTTGCAAAGGTGGCAAGCCAATTGTCGAGGGCCGGTTTACCGCAACTGAATGCGTCCAGGCGATGACGCTCAGAAAGCGGCTCGATCCTCGACAAACCCACTGGTTTAATGTTCCCTGGGCAATTGGCGGAGCAGACGTTCGGCGACCTTGGTGGGTACGGCAGCGGGGGGCGCTTCGATGGCTGCGACAAAGGCCTCAAAGGCATCAGCCGAAATGCGGACGACGCTCTCGTTGAGCATTGTAATCTGTGCTTCCTGCAAGGCGGCTCGACGCATGAACTCGGTCCGGGAAAGACCGGTCAGTGCAGCTCCGCGATCGATAATCGCGAGATCGTCATCACGGAAGCGCATCGAAACCGGTGTTTCCTTGCGGGCATTGATGGGCATATCTCTTCCTCTTTCTCAAGAGGAAATGTAATGCAGAATGCGTTACATTGCAATAATTATCGGCCCTGCGGTTGATGACCAATTCGAGAGCGCGTGATGCCACATATGCGCGAACGAGAGGAAAGCCTTGCAGGTGGGATAACACTCTTACTCCCTCGAGAATATCAATCCCAAGCTCTTTAGGGGGCATCTTTGTCGATGAGGATTCATTTTATTATCGGACCGCGATCCGAAATAGCCCTCGCCCCGGAGACTGCGAGATCAGTGGCCGGGCTTCACCGCCAGCCAGATGACATGCCGTGCACCGCCGCGCTTGCCGTTGGCGCGCGTATTGATCGCGTCGACCGCAAAGCCGCTATCCTTTAGCCGGCGGGTGAAGGATGGATCAGGCCCTGAGGACCAGACGGCGAGCACGCCGCCGGGGCGGAGCGCCTCGCGAGCGGATTTCAGCCCGGCAAAATCATAAAGCCGGTCGTTGGATTTGCGGGTCAGCCCGTCGGGGCCGTTGTCGACGTCGAGCAGGATAGCGTCATAGCCGGCCTTTCCGGCACTGATTGCCTTGCCGACATCGCCCTGATGGATCGAGACACGCGGATCGTCGAGGCAGCCCTTGAAGACCTCCGCCATTGGACCCCGCGCCCAGGCGACGACCGCCGGCACCAGTTCGGCGACGACGACACCGGCATCCTCGGGCACTACAGCCAGTGCTGCCCGCAGCGTAAAGCCCATACCGAGGCCACCGATCAAGATTTTCGGCTTCGGATGCGATTTGATCCGCTCGTATGATAGCGTGGCGAGCGCTTCTTCCGAGCCGCTGAGGCGGCTGTTCATCAGCTCGTTGGTGCCGAGCATGATGGAAAATTCGGATCCGCGCTGCTTCAGCCGTAGTTCACCGCCGTCGCCAGGAATGGTCGCGGAATCGAGCTGGATCCAGGGAAGCATGGCAGTTTCGTCTCGCTGAAAGGGACCGTCCCCTAGCATAGGGTGACGGTCGAAGCCAGCAAGCCTTGCTCAGACCACGCGTACGAAATGGTCCGGCTCATGTTCCACCACCTGGTCCCGCGGCGCGGCGGAACGGCGGCGGATATCCTCAACCTCCTGCGGCTGCAGGCGCATGCGCGGATCGTCGAAGCGCACATCCGGATCCGGCACGGCAGAGAGCAGCAGGCGGGTGTAGGGATGCAGTGGATTGTCGATCACCTTGGCGGTGTTGCCCCATTCGACGATCTGGCCAGAATACATGACCGCAATATCGTCCGCCACATAGCGGGCGGTGGCGATATCATGGGTGATGTAGAGCAGGCCGAGATTCATCTCCTTCTTCATCTCGTTCAGGAGATTGAGAACGCCGAGGCGCACGGAGACATCGAGCATCGAAGTCGGTTCGTCGGCAACGATCACTTCCGGCTGGGCCGCAAGGGCGCGGGCGATATTGACGCGCTGGCGCTGGCCGCCCGAAAGCTCATGCGGATATTTCGGCGCGACAATATCGGGATCGAGCTTCACGCGCTCAAGCAGTTCACGCACCGTCGCGTTGATCTGATTGCCACGGATATCGGGCCGGTGCAGCTTCAGCGGCCGCTGCAGATGATGGGCGATCGTGTGGGCCGGGTTGAGCGAGGCAAAGGGATCCTGGAAGATCATCTGTACCGAACGGCGGTAGCGGGCGATCTCGTCCGCCTTGGCGCCTTCGACGGGGCGGCCCTTGTAGAGAATCTGGCCTGTGGTCGGCGAATATTCACGCATCGCCATGCGGGCGCAGGTCGTCTTGCCGCTGCCGGATTCACCGACAAGCGCCAGCGCACGGCCGGCATGCAGCGAAAAGGAGATGGCGCGGGCGGCATGAACCGTGGAAGCGCCGAGACCGAAGGTCTTGGTGACCTTGTCGAGGGCGAGGATGGCATCGCTCATAGCAGCACGCCTCCGTGAAGCGAAGGGAAGGAGGCCCAGAGTTTGCGGGTGTATTCGTGCTGCGGCACCTTGTAGATCGCCTCGGCACCGTTCTGCTCGACGAGCTTGCCCTGAAGCATGATGCCGATGCGGTCGCAGAACTGCACCATCAGCCCGAGATCGTGGGTGATGAAGAGCACCGAGAAGCCGAACTGCTTCCTGAGTTCGTTGATGCGCTGCAGGATTTCCCGCTGCACCACCACGTCAAGCGCCGTCGTCGGCTCGTCCATGACGACAAGTTTAGGATCGAGCGCCATGCAGATGGCGATAACGATGCGCTGACGCATGCCGCCGGAAAACTGGTGCGGATAGTTGCGCATGCGATCCGGCGCGATATCGACGAGCCGCAGCATCTCGGCCGTGCGCTCACGCGCCTCGGCCCTCGTCATGCCCTTGTGAGTGCGAAGCACATCGTAGAACTGGTCTTCGATGCGCAGCACCGGGTTCAGCGAGTTCATGGCGCTCTGGAAGACCATGGCGACCTCGCGCCAGCGGAAGGCGGCAAGCGCCTTCGCGTCGAGTTCCAGCACATCGCGGCCGGCAAGCAGGATCTGGCTCTCCTTGCGGATCAGCGCCGGCGGCTTGTGCAGGCGGCTGATGGCAAAGGCGATCGTGCTCTTGCCGCAGCCGGATTCGCCGGCCAGGCCGAAGACCTCGCCCGGTGCCACGTCGAAGCTGACATTGTCGACGGCGCGAAAGTCCTTCTCCTCGCCGATATAGTCGATGGTCAGGTTCTTCACGGAAAGCAAGGGTTGCGTCACAGGCGACCCTCCCCGGAGCGGATGAGCAGGGACCAGCGCTTCAGATGATTGCCGGTGCGCAGGCGCGGATTGGCGATTTCGTCGACGGCGAAATTCAGCAGCGACATGCCGATGCCGAGGAAGGCGAGCGCAAAGCACGGCGTGAGGATATCCCACCAGGCCCCGACCGAAAGTGCGGAAGCCTTCTGCGCATTATAAAGCATGGTGCCCCAGGAAACGACGCGCGGATCGCCGAGGCCGAGGAATTCCAGCGTCGCCTCGGTGATGATGGCGAAGATGACGCTGCCGATGAAATTGATGCCGACGATGGAAATCACGTTGGGGAAGATCTCGAATGTCATGATGCGCCATTGCGGCTCGCCCATCATCTCAGCCGATTTGACATAGTCCTTCTGCTTGACTGAGAGCGTTTCGGCGCGGGTCACGCGCGCTCCCCAGGCCCAGGATGTGCCGCCGAGGATGAGGGCGATGACGAGTGGGCTCGCCTGGCCGATGAAGGCTGCAAGAACGAGCAGCAGCGGCAGGTTCGGCACGACCAGCACCATATTGGTGAAGAAGCTGATGACCTCATCCGTCTTGCCGCCGCGATAGCCGGAGATAATGCCGAGTGCGGTGCCGACTGCGGTGATCAGCAGGCCTGCGCCGAAACCGACGGCAAGCGAGGTTCGCGCGCCATAAATCAGTCGGGCAAAGACGTCCTGACCGATACGCGTCGTGCCGAGAATATGATCGACGGACGGCGGCTGGTGCGGACGGCCGGTACGGGCCGCGGGATCGTAATGCGTCAGCAGCGGGGCTGCGATCGCGACGATGATGATGAAGGCGATGATGGCGAGGCCGATCAGCGCCTTGCGATTGCGGAGCAGGCTCTTCATCTCACGCTCCCTTCAGTCGCGGATCGAGCAGCACGTAGCTGACATCGACGACGAAATTGGCAATCAGCATGGTCGCGGTCATGATGAGAAGCTGTCCCTGGATGACGGGATAATCGCGGGCAAGGATCGCCTGGTAGAGGATGTTGCCGAGGCCGGGATAATTATAGACGACCTCCGTCACCAATGAGCCGCCGAGAATGGTGCCGATGGCGATGGCAAGGCTGGAAACGGTCGGCAGCAGCGCGTTGCGCGCCGCATACCAGAGCATCACATGCCGGTCGGACAGGCCCTTGGCGCGGGCCATGACGATATAGTCCTCGCCGAGCAGGTTGATCATGTTGTTGCGCATGGTGACGGTGAAGCCGCCGACCAGCACGGTGCAGAGTGTAATCATCGGCAGGATGCCGTGATAGGCGACACTGGCGATATATTGAAAGCTGAAGGCCGGATCGAGCGACGGATCGGCGGCATAGCCGTTCGGAAACCAGCCGAGGGTGAAGCCGAAGAAGAAGAGCACGATCAGCGAGGTGACGACGGCCGGTACCGACGTCGCGAAGATCGCGCCGATCGAGACGATGACGTCGAATTTGCTGCCGCGACGCCAGGCTGCGACGATGCCGAGGAAGGTGCCGAGCGCGAAGCTGATGATCGTCGCCGTGCCCATCAGGCCGACGGTCCACACCAGGGCGTGGCCGAGCACGGACGTGACCGGCAGCGGGAAATATTTGATCGAGCGGCCGAGATCGCCGGTGAAGATGCTGCCGAGATAGGTCAGATATTGCTGCCAGAGCGGCCCGTCGACGAAGCCGAAGGTGAGCTTCAGCGCCTGCAGGCTTTCCGGCGGCAGTTCGGCGCCCGCACTCGAAAACATGATGCGCACGGGATCGCCCGGCATCAACCTGGGCAGGAAGAAATTGATCGTCGCTGCCGCGATGAAGGCCGCCAGGTAAAAGGCGAGGCGGCGAAGCAGAAAGGCCATGGGGACTCCGTCAAAACGGGAGCGGCGCTTGCCGCGCCGCTCCCGCCGTTTCTAGTGGCTTACTTGACCGGCTCAAGCGCCAGCAGGTTCAGAAGACGTGCCGGGTTGGTACGCGAGATGGACGGATTGACGAAGGGATTTTCCTTGGTCGACCAGCCGGTGAAGCGCTTGGTGTTGTACTGATACCAGTTCGGATTGTTGAAGACCGGGATGACAGGCATGTTTTCGGCAACGATGCGCTGAGCCTTGTTCATCGCTTCCTTCTGCTTGTCGAGGTCGGCCGTGTGGGTGAACTGGGTCACCAGATCTTCCACTTCAGGGCTGAACCAACGCTGCGCGGTGAAGCGGGTCTTGCCCTTATCCGATGCGCTGAAGGCGCGCTTGTAGGGGTAGTAGGGCGATGCCGATGCCGGCAGGCTGTTGATTGCCGCATCGAACTTGCCGTCGATGAGGTCGGAGGTCCAGACGGCTTCTTCCGGCGTCTCGATCTTGGCGTCGATGCCGACGGCCTGCATGCCTTCGATGGCGATGTTGACCGTATCGATCCAGTCCGTCCAGGCGTTCGGAACGATGATCGAGAAGGAGATCTTCGAGCCGTCCGGATTGTCGCGCAGGCCATCGCCGTCCTTGTCGACATAGCCGGCCGCATCGAGCAGCGCCTTGGCGGCATCGGCGTCATAGGCGCCGAACTTGCCGAAGTCGGCCTTGACGGACGGGTCCGCCCAGCTCTTGTAGAGCTCGCCCATCAGGCCCGGGTCTTCGTTCAGCGTCGGATAGCCGTAGCCGGCCACATCGATCATCGTCTTGCGGTCAAGCGCCATGGAGACCGCCTGGCGGAACTTCACGTCGTTGAAGGCCTTCTTGTTGGCCTCGTTCGAAGTCTCGAGATTGAACAGGAAGGCAACCATGCTGCTCGGAGAATACCAGTAGTGATAATGAGCCGGATCCTTCGAGACATAGACATTGTCGATATCGGGAATGAAGGAAACGCCCCAGTCGAGCGTGCCGTCGGCAGTCGCCCTCAGGATCTGGTTGTTGTCGGCAAGCTGCGGGAAGCGCATGCAGTCGATCTTCAGGTGCTCTGCATCCCAGTAATTCGGGTTGCGGCACTGGTCATAGGTCTGGCCGGTGAAGCGCGGCACTTCCGTCAGCGGGCCACTGCCGACAGGGGTTTCGTTGGCATAGGTGACCGGATCGGCAACGTCCTTCCAGACATGTTCCGGCACGATCGGCAGCTGCGACAGCTGTTCGGCTGCGAGCGAGCTCGGATTGGCGAGCGTGAAGCGTACCGTCTGGGCATCGACGGCCTGCACATCGGTGATGAAGCTCCAGATGCTGACGAAGTCGAGCGCCGGGAATTTCTTCAGATAGTCATAGGTGAACTTGACGTCGGCAGAGGTCAGCGACTTGCCATCCGACCACTTCAGGTTCGGGCGCAGCTTGAAGTCGATGCTCTTCAGGTCGTCGGAGAGCTTGAAGCTTTCGGCCAGGCGATAGACCGGCTTGTTGCTGTCGAAGCGGTTGAAGATGACCAGCGGCTCATAGATGAAGTCGAGAGTCGACTGGCGCGACGAGGTCTGGTTGAACGGGTTGAAGTTGCGCACCCAGGTCGTGGCCGGCTCGATATTGGCCGTCAGGATGGTCTGCGCCATGGCCGAGCCTGACAGCATGGTCAGGGCCGCGGCCGCTAGGATATATTTCTTCATGTCAAATTCCCCTTTTCTTATGCGGTGAAAAATGGCGGCGCCGGTCAGGAGATCAGCGCGCTTGCAAACATGGCTTCGACTTCCGCCTGGGCCGCGCGATAGTCGATCTTGAGAGTGCCGAGGCGGGCCTTGCCGGCGGCAATACGCTTCTGCGCTGCGTCGGTCAGCGGGCGCGCGGCCTTGGCTGCGGCTTCGCTTTCCTTGACATCGCCGTGGCTGTGGAGTGCGACGTCGAAGCCGGCATCGAGCACTTGGGCGACGCGTTCCGGCAGGGTGCCCTGCAGCGACTCCATGAAGATGCAATCGGAGATCAGCACGCCGTCATAGCCCATGTCGTTGCGGATCACGTCACGCATGATCGGCGAGATGGAGGCCGGAAGCTCTGCATCATAGGCGGAGTAGACGACATGGGCGACCATCGCCCAGGGTGTGTCCTTCAGCGCCACGAAGGGCTTGAAGTCGGTGGCGGTGAGCGTCTCGCGCGAGGCGTCGACGACCGGGCGTTCCTTGTGGGAATCGAGCGTGGCGCGACCGTGGCCCGGAATATGCTTCATGACCGGCATGTTGCCGGTTTCGAGAAGCCCATCGACCACTTCGCGGCCCAGTGCGGCGATGAAATCCGGATCCGGGCCAAAGGAGCGGGCGCCGATCACAGCGCTCGTCGTCTCGAAAACGAGATCGAGAACAGGCGAGCAGCCGCTCGAAAGACCAAGTTCGCTCATCATTGCGCCCATGGCCTGGGTGGAAAGGCGCAGCGCCTTCTTGCCGAGGTCGAGATCGTGGCGAGCAAGCTCGGCGAACTGGCCGAAGCTGCGGAAGAGCGGCCAGGGGCCGGCATCCATATGCTGCACACGACCGCCTTCCTGGTCGGTGAAGACGGGAGCATCCTCGCGGCCGACGGCCTCGCGGAAACGATCGATCAGGATTTTTGCCTGTTCCGGATTGCGCAGGTTGCGGCGACCGACGAAGAGGCCGAGCGGATTGGTCTCGCGGAAGAGGGCGAATTCGTCGTCCGAAAGTGTGGGATTGGGAAGGCCGACGAAGAGAGCGAGCGGGGTCGAGGACACTATTTCAAAACTCCGGTATCAGATGGTCATTTCGGCTGGCTTCGCAGCATGCCTTCGTAAATGCCCTTGTCGGGGGCGGGAATTTCGACCGCGCCGGCGGTCTTGACGTAGAAATCGACGGGGCCGGCATCGCCGATGAAGGCATAGGCGTGGCCGAGCGTCTTCAGGTTTTGCAGGCAGGCGGAAAAGAGGGCGAGGCCGATGCCCTTGCCACGCGCCGTGGGATCGACGCCGGTCGGGCCGAAGAAGCCGCGGGCCGTCGTGTCATAGCAGGCAAAGCCAGCGAGCTTGCCGTTTTCGACGGCGATCAGACAGGCAACCGGCTGGCGGGAGAAGGCGACGGTGACTTCACTTGCCCAGTTTTCGCTGAAGTGCTCGCGCACCCAGCCGGCCACGGCGTGAAGTTCCGGCGGCAGAGCCGGACGGATTGTGATGCCGACGGAGCCGGCTTTTTCTTTCAGTTCCGCGAGCTTCGTGGAATATAAGCTCACAAGCAGGTCCGACACCTGAATTCCTCCACTTATTCCGTTATTACGGAATGTATCCCCTTTTAATGACATAGCTTTGGATATATGGGCGGCCATGTCAACAGGCTTTTTACGAGACAGGCTCGGTTCAACTGAGGGTAGGTGAAACAAAACGGCCCGGTTTGACCGGGCCGTTGGGCAATCTTTAAATTGTGATCCGGCTCAGATCCCGGCGTCTTTCCACAGGGCGTGGAAATGATGGACGGGTCCATGGCCGGAACCGACCGCCAGTTCGCCTGCGAAAGCGACCGCTTGCGCAAGATAGGTTTTCGCGGTCGCGACGGCCACTTGCGGCAACGCGCCCTTTGCGAGCTCGGCGGCAAGCGCGCTGGAAAGAGTGCAGCCTGTGCCATGTGTGTTTTTGGTCGGTACGCGTTTCGCCTCGAACCAGTGTAGGCCAGAGGCGGTCGACAGCACGTCGGGGCTTTGTTCGCTGTCGAGATGGCCGCCCTTGACCAGCACCGCGGTGGGGCCGAACACACGTAGGCGCTTAGCCTGTGACGCCATCTGCTCGCGGCTTTCAGCAACCTCTTCGTGCAGCAGCGCGGCCGCCTCCGGCAGATTGGGCGTCAGCAGCGTGGCGAGCGGCAGCAGGTGCCGCGTCAGCGCATCGACGGCCTGCGGGTCGAGGAGCGCTGCTCCACCCTTGGCGATCATGACCGGATCGACGACGATAGGGATGTCGCGATGAGGTGCCAGCGCCTCGGCAACGGCTTCGGCAATGCCGGCATTGGCGATCATGCCGATCTTGACTGCGTCGACGCGCACATCGGCAAAGACCGCCTTGATCTGCTGGGCGACGAAGTGCGGCGGCACGAGATGCACGCCGGTTACTCCTTGGGTATTCTGCGCCGTCAATGCTGTCAGCGCCGCCATGCCATAGACGCCGCGCGCCGAGAAAGCTTTGAGATCGGCCTGAATGCCGGCACCGCCAGAGGGATCGGAGCCGGCGATGGACAAGACGTTGCGGATCATCGGCGAACCTTTTGGATTTCCTCGGCGATGCGGATCGTCGCTGCTCGCGGATCCGGCGTACCGCAGATTGCTGAGACGACGGCGAGCCCATCGGCACCTGCCGCGAAGACGGAAGCGACATGCTCGCTCTTCAGTCCGCCGATCGCAACCGTCGGAACGGGTGCGGCTTTCACCAGCTTCGCCAGCCCATCGAAACCGATCGGTTGCTTGTGGTCGGTCTTTGTGGATGTCGCAAAGACCGGTCCGATGCCGGCATAGTCGACAATAGCTGGGTCGATGGCTGCTGCCAGCGCTTCGGTCTCGACCGACAGGCCGAGGATCATGTCCGGGCCGATCATCGCACGGGCGGCGGCGGGTCCCGCATCGTCCTGGCCGATATGCAGCCCGTCGGCACCGATCGCAACGGCTGCCTCGACGTCATCGTTGATAACAAGCAAAGCGCTGGTACCCTTCAGGATATCCTTGAGCGCCAGACCGGTCTCAATCATCCTTGCCGTTCCGCCATGCTTGTCGCGCAGCTGCACCATTGTTGCGCCACCGGCGACGGCAAGCCGCGCCGTCTCGACCATGCCGATTCCGGCGCAGAGATCGGGGTCGAGAACCAGGTAGAGAGAAAGATCGAAGCGTTTCATGCGGCGCTGATCCTGACCTTTGCATCGAGTGTCGCGCCATCGAGCGCGGCAAGCTGATCGAGGAAGCGCCAGGAGAAGGAGCCGGGACCATCCGCATTCTTCGCGGCCTCCTCGCCGGCAACAGCGAAAGTAGCAAGTGCAGCAACAGCGGCTGCGAAAGGGTCTGCGGCAATGGTGGCGGCGAAGGCGCCTGTCAGGCAGGTCAGCGAGCAGCCGAGCGCGGTCACCTGCGGCATCAGCGGCGAGCCGCCTTCGACGCGCAAGGCCTGCGCGCCGTCAGTCACGAAATCCACGACTCCGGTGACGGCGACGACCGCGCCATGCCGTTCGGCAAGCAGCCGCGCGGACGCCTCGGCCCGCTCAACCGGGTCACGGCTGTCGACGCCCTGGCCACGGCTCTCGCCGCCGGCAAGTGCGATGATTTCGGAAGCATTGCCGCGAATGATCGTCGGGCGAAGCGCCAGGAGATCGGCAGCAGCCTTGCGCCGGAAGGATGTTGCGTAATGAGCGACCGGATCGAGGACCCAGGGCTTGACACCCGCATTGGCCGCCGTTGCCGCGGCATGCATGCCGTCGATCCATTGGGTGGAGAGCGTGCCGATATTGACGGTCAATGCGCCAGCGATCGCGGCGAATTCTCCCGCTTCCTCGGCGGCATGAACCATGGCGGGCGATGCCCCGGCCGCAAGCACCACATTGGCGGCGATGTTCATGGCCACGTAGTTGGTGATGCATTGTACGAGCGGCGGTTTCGCGCGCATCGCCGTCAACAGTGCTCCGGGTGTCTTGTTCTCCATAGTACCCCTTTCAGGCGGGGCAGGCGCGGGAACGATTGTGCGATGAAGCAGTCTTCGACCCGAGCGACTCCCTCCGCCGGCATTATCCGGTTCAGGTTCGAAGGGTGCTTCTCAGCCAGTCTTGTGAACGGGCGCCCCTGTCTCTCAACGGCACTCTTTCTTGCAGAGAATGATGCCGGTGTCACTGGCAAAATGACGGTCTTACGAACAAGAATCCGTACCTGGCGCCGACGCGCCGACTGGAGACAGCTGTCGTCAGTCGAGCTGGTGTCTGCTTGCAGCCGGTGCGGGAGCTTGCCAATCTCTCCGGCGGTCCCCTTAGAGACACCGCCGTCTGAAGTCTGGCAAGCTCCGGTACATCAACGCAGCGGAGCCGGAAGCAGGTTACTGGTGAAATCCTGGTACGAAACGGGCCGCAGGAACCTGTAGATAGCGAGCGTCCCGACGGAGGTCGATCTGCCGTCGGCAGTTGCCGGATAGGGGCCGCCATGCACCATGGCAGGCGATACTTCGACGCCGGTTCCGAAGCCGTTCACGAGCAGTCTTCCGGCCAGCATTTCCAGCTTGGGAACAAGGCGCTTTGCGTCCGGCTCGTCTTCGCTCGCAATGTGCAGGGCAACGGTCAGCTGGCCTTCGAGGCCATCGAGGACGCGCTCGAGTTCTGCAAGATCGCGGCAGCGAACGATGAGGCCGGCTGCACCGAAGACCTCGTCCTGAAGCTCGTGATGCGCGAGAAATGCCGAAGCTGTCGTCTCGAAGAGAGCGGCCGTGCCTTCGAATTGACTGCCCGGCTTGCCATTGGCAACGAGACGGACTTCGGGATGCTTTTCCAGCCGGGCGACGCCATCGCAGAATGCCTTGGCGATGGAGCCCGTGAGCATCGTCTGGGCGCCGACATCGGGCAGAAGCTCCCGGCTCTTGGCAATGAAAGTGTCCAGACCTTCGCTGTCGACGGCGAGAATGAGGCCGGGATTGGTGCAGAATTGTCCGGCACCCAGGACCAGCGAGCTCACGAAAGCCGTTGCGATTTCTGCCGCGCGGCTCTTCAGGGCATTCGGGAAGAAGATGACCGGGTTGATGCTGCTCATTTCGGCATAGACCGGGATCGGCTGCTTGCGCTCGGACGAGATCTTCATCAGCGCAGTACCGCCGCGGCGCGAACCGGTGAAGCCGACGGCCCGAATTCTGGCATCGGCCACCAGCTTCTGTCCGACTTCGAAGCCGGTGTCGAAGAGAAGCGCGAATGTGCCGGCATGCAGGCCCGCCTTGGCGACGGCGCGCTGTACGGCGCGGCCAACAAGCTCGGACGTGCCCGGATGGGCGGAATGGGCCTTGACGACAACAGGGCATCCTGCCGCGAGCGCAGACGCCGTGTCTCCGCCGGCGACCGAGAAGGCGAGCGGAAAGTTCGATGCGCCGAAAACGGCGACGGGGCCGAGCGGAACATTGCGAAGACGCAGATCAGGCTTCGGAACCGGCTTGCGGGAGGGATCCGCGCCGTCGAAACGAAGCTCCTGGAACCGGCCTTCGCGAACCTCCTTCGCAAACAGCCGAAGCTGTCCCATCGTGCGAGCGCGCTCGCCCTCGAGACGTCCGCGCGGAAGTCCGGTTTCCGCCATCGCCCGCACGATCAGCTCGTCGCCGATAGCCTCGATCTCACTGGCAATCGTTTCAAGAAAGGCAGCGCGCGTTTCCAGATCGGTTTCCCGGTAAGAGGCGAACGCTTCCCATGCAAGCCTGGTTACCTCTTCGACGTCTTCGGCGGAGGCGCCACCGAAAGAGACGGGCAGTGCCGTCCCTGTGGCTGCCTCGACGCCGTAGAGCTCGCCACGCGTGCCGCGCTTTTCCGATCCCGCGACGAGCAGGCTTCCATTGATAGTCATGACGGATTTCCTTTCAAACAGACTCGAGCCACGTATATAGGCGTTCGCCTTCTCATTTTCACGACATCTTTGCCCGATATCGCATCGAAGATGGACATCTCCTGCAGAGATTTGGTCGCCTCGCCGAACGGGTAGACGACGGCGCACGCAAAAGCAATTTCCTGTCGAAATGCCGCCCCTTTTTTACGCTCATTCTGCGGCGGGATTAAATATCGAGGGGGCCATATGAAATACGCATCCGCTGTCTGTGCGGCGTTTGCCGCAGTATTGCTGTCCACAACCGCATCGGCGCAAAGCGGAACGATCAAGTCGATCCGGCTGTCCTCCGGTGGTGTGGCCGAATATGTGCGCAGTCTTAATGTCGGGGACGACGGCAATGCCGTCGTCGAGGTGCCGACAGACCAGATGGATGACTTCCTGAAGACTCTCGTCGTATCGGGACCGGCGCCCGTGAAGGGGCTTTCGACCACCGGCCCGAGCATGGTCGACGAAACATTCAAGGTGCTGCCGATCAAGCCGCAAGATCTGGATTCGGCCGCCGGTGTGCTGAGGGCTCTGAGAGGCGCGCCTGTCTCTGCGAACGGGGTGAAGGGACGCATCGTCGGGGTAGAACCTCCGACGGAGAAGCAGCGCGCTCGGCTGATCGTGATGCTTGACAGCGGCGCGTTTGACGTTGCCGAGATCGGTGGCGCCATGGCTTACAAACTCGACGACGCCAAAGATGCCGAGATGATTGCCCGGGCAGCGGAACTGCTGTCGAGCGACAGAGTGCAGGGGACGCGAACGGTCACCATTGCGCTCGATGGCAAGGCGTCCGCGGCAGTAGACATCTCCTATGTCGTCGCAGCCCCGCTCTGGAAGCCCTCCTACAGGATCATTGTCGACGCCAAGGGCAAAGCGCGATTGCAGGCATGGGCCGTGCTGGAGAACGCGTCCGGCGAAGACTGGCACGGGGTTTCGATATCCCTGACATCAGGCAAGCCAGTGACGCTTCGCCAGAGACTGTACGCAAGGACATGGCCATCACGTCCGGAGGTTTCGACCGCATTTCTGGACGGAGCAGGCGCCAAACGGAGTATGGTTGAGGGTGCGTTGCTGAATAGGCCGGCCGCCGAGGCTCCTGCACCCGTTATGGCCGCTCCGGCCGCCACTGTCACGGCCACTGCCAACGAAGGTGACGTGGTCGCAAACTTCGATCTTCCTGGCGCATACGACCTGAAGAACGGCGAGACGATTTCCGTGCCGATCCTCGATCGCGAGATCGAGGCGAAGTTCGTTGCTCTCTATCGTGAAGGAGCCCAACATCCGGATGCCGCGCTGGTGCTGACGAACGACACGGGTAGCTCGTTGCCGCCGGCGATCGCGGCGGTCTATGACGAAAAAGGGCGCTATGTCGGCGATGCACGCATAGGTAACATGAAGCCCGGCGGAGTGGAAACGGCGACATTTGCAGCTGATCAGAAGATCGAGCAGGAAATGGCAACCACCACGTCTAGCTCCTTCCGAACGGTTGTGGTCAAGGACGGTTATCTCGACGCGACTCTGGAGCGCCGCTTGAGAAAGACCTTCACCGCCTGGGGCGGGGATGCCGACAGGACGTTCATCGCGGAAGACCTAGGCATGGCAGAGTGGGAGCTCGTTCCATCAGAGAATGTGGAAGAAACGCCGCAAGGTGCACGGGCGACTGTCATCGTGCCCGCCGGCAAGAAGGTTTCGACGACCATCGACTGGCGCATGACCGAGAGCGAGACGCAGGCGATTGCCGATATCGATGACACGGTGATCCTGCAATGGCTCGACGAAGGGCCGTCCCCGGAAATTGCGGAGAAGCTTCGGCGCCTTGTGACGGCGAGGACGGCTCTGAAGGAAGCGGAAAGGGACCTGTCGACGGTTATGCAGGCGATCGAGGACGCAACATCGGAGTCTTCGCGTATATCCGCAATGCTCGCCTCTGTCGGTGATACGCCGCTCAAGCAGCAGTTCCTTCACGACCTGACGGAACAAGAGCGGTCCATCAAAGAGCTACGGGCGCAACGCGACGAGGTGCGCACTCGGCTTGAAAAGCTTCGAAAGGAACTTGGAGAAGCAATCGCGCGTCTGTAGGCGGTCTTGCCATGAATTGGCGTTGCTCGAAGATAGCTGAAATATTTTCGCGGCCAGCTTTTCCACCTGGCCGCGCAAGGGTGATTTCTTGTGTCGATCACCTCTTGGGCATGCTTACGCAGCGTTGGCTTTTATGCGCGCATCAGAGCAGATCATAGCTTGAAGATATTAGAGGTCGACTTTTCCGTTCTCTTCGCCGTCCCAGTATTGAGCCGAAAGCGCTGCAACCTTGATCAGGATAAGCCCAGGCGTGTGTACGCCCTCGGGAAACCATCGTTCCAGCCCCTTGGCCCAATGGTTCTCGAATTGTGAAATGTCCTCGATGAGAGAGGCATCACCATCGATTGCGATGAAGATCCCCGGCTTGCGGAGCAGGTGCGGGGGCGCCGTAAAGGTCAGCAGCACTGCGCTGTCTTTCCTAATCTCCAATATTTTGCGGGTGTCCGCATAGGAGAAAAACCAGGAATCACCGTCATATTCGACGTCGCCATTGTTGCTCATCGGGCGAGTGTTCATCCGTTTCGAGGCTCCGCGTGTCGAAAACATGCAGAAATCCAGCTTCTTCAAGTGCCTGGATAGCTCTTCTTTTGACATTGATGTCATCTGGCGTCCTCCAATCAGATGGAAACAACGGGCGATGACCGAAGTTCCATAGACGCGCGACCTGCATGACGATCAGTTGCCTATCTGTCCACAATATCAATTGCGGAGTTGCACCTTTAGGCGTGATCGCGCGTTCATCGTTATGCCGAACGGAGGCAGAGGGGCGATGCGCATGAATTTTCAAGTCAGCCTGAGATCAACAGCGATCCTGTCGCTCGCTACATTTGCCGGCATCCTGCTTGCGATGCGCCGTTTCGACATTAGTCCGGAGGCGGCCATGCGGGCTGATGTGTCAACAGGCGGCGACAGTCATGGGCGGCAGGCCTCGGTCCCGGAATCCATTCCAAGGAAAGGGTTAAAAGACGTATTTTGGCGTGTCGTGCATGAGGTGTTAGAGGACAGGGTGATGCTGATCGCCGCCGGGGTGACTTTCTACCTTCTGCTTGCGATGTTCCCGGCACTTGCGGCATTGGTTTCCCTTTACGGTATTTTCGCAAATCCTCTCACCATGTCGGAACATCTGGACGAACTGGCAGCGGTGCTGCCGCCAGGCGCCTTCGAGCTCGTTTCGGAACAGATCCGTTCTCTCGTGGAGCGACGCGACAATGCGCTCGGCATGGCTTTTTTCATCGGACTGGCTATCGCTTTGTGGAGCACGCATAGCGGCACGCTTGCGCTCTTCGATGCCATGAACGTAGCCTATGGAGAGGGGGAGAAACGCAGCCTGGTCCGCCTGAACCTGATCGCGCTCTGTTTCACGGTCTGCGCCATCATCACCGCGATCATTCTCATCGGACTCGTTGCCGTGATGCCCGTGGTGCTGTCTTTCCTCTGGCTTGATCGCTTCCAGGAGCAGATGGCGCTCGTTCTCAGATGGCCGCTATTCCTGGCCGTGGTCGTTGCCGCCGTCATGGCCATCTATCGGTTCGGTCCCAGCCGTGAGCCGGCTCGTCTGAGGTGGATGACATGGGGTGCTCTGGTGACGACATTTGTCTGGTTTCTCATGTCGCTCGGCTTGTCTGTCTACCTCGACCGGTTCGCGAACTACAACGCGACTTACGGAACGCTCGGCGCGTTGATCGGCTTCCTTGTCTGGATTTGGCTTTCGGTCGCGATCTTGATCGTCGGGGCAGAACTGAATGCCGAACTTGAACACCAGACCGCAAAAGATACGACGACGGGAAAACCGAGGGTGATGGGTATGCGCGGCGCCTATGTTGCCGACACGCTGGGTGAAATAGCGGATTGATCCAGGGCTTTATTGAGCGGTGACCGTCCCGACGGAAGCCGGCTCCGGCAGAAAACCAGAATCGCTAAATCCTTGGATCGCTTCGTTCAATCGGGCTGCACGGGCCGGATCGTATCCACCGCAATCTCACCCTCAAGCACACCTCGCATAACATCGGTTCGATTCCGATCAATCTCGACAACCGTGTAAAGCTTGTCGTCACGAAATGAACTGGCATTTGTCGTGGTGACATCGTCGGCAGGTGCCGCATCAACCTCCATGAAGTCAAGTTCGCGCCCGGCCGCAACGATCCGTGCGTCACCTGCCGTTCTCGCTGCGACTACCACCACGCCATGGCCCGGCGAATTCACCCATCTCGGATCATCTGCTGTTGCGATCGGTTCAAGCCGATAGATGCCGAGAGGCTCTCCGGTAGGGTGCGTTGAACTTTCCGCCGCAGCGTCTTCCATTTGCGCCCAGCTCTCGACCGATCGCCCGAACGTGTTCGGATTTGTCGCGTTGTTGATCTCGTCCGTTCCTGTTCGTGACACGTTAGACATGTCGTCCTCCATTTGCTGCGAACATAACGATGGCGAGATCCGACTGTTCCGTTGTTTGTAAAAAGGAAATTGTACTGACGCGACTTTCTTATGTCGGATCATGCTTGAGCGCGGGCGAGCCAATCCGAAAGGTCAACAGCCCGTCACGGGATACTCCGGTCGTGTGGATTGTTCCAGGAGATTCTCATCTCGCCGGCGGAAGACATGGGGGCTCTGTCGGCGCCGAAGCCGGAACGGCCTGTTACGAGACGTATTTGTTGCTGTTTGGCTTGCCGATGAGGCGTTCGATTCAAGCGAGTATGGGATGGCCGCAGATACGCAACGCGCAGCCATCCCATTTGAGCAAGCGCCCCCTCGTTGACGCTTGCAACCGGCCCCCGCCAATCGCAGAATGTTAGCAATATCTAAAGCAGCCCCGCTAGTGCGCGAATGCAACACATCATGAAAGGTTTCTGATGAATGACCGCTCGCGGACGCTGCTTATCGTCCGGGAGCAATGAGCGAGCATGAATGCGACCCGACCCCGCGCGCGCTTGCGTGACGACATGCCATGACGAAGGGTTGCCGGTCAGGACGCGAAAAAACGCGCCTTGACCAGTTCGTGATCGGAGATTGCTACGCTGTCGCCATCGACAGCCGGAACGGTCGCGGCGTCGCTTACCGCAAGGCCGCGGGCAAATAGCCAGTCGAGGCGTGCAAAGGGTGGCTGAGGCGTTCCGTCCGGGCGCGTGCGCTGCGAGAGAGCGAAGTCATTGGCCGTTTCCCAGTGATAGCCTGCCTCGGCAAGCAGGCCGAACAGCGGCTCGTGCGCTTCCGGTTGGTGCGTTCCGGCGGGAAGGAGATTGGTATTGAAGTCGCCGCCTATCACGACAGGCAGATCGCCGGCGAGCTTTTCTACCACCGCGATCAGCCGGCTTGTCTGCCTGGCGCGATCCTCTGCATCGGTCTTACTTTCCAGATGCACGCTGACGGCGAGGATTGGACCGACGGCGGTTTCGACCCTTGCTGCAATTGCCATGCGTCCGCCGATGCGGCCTTGACCATCCTTCGCATCCGTCCACCATGTGCCGCCATCATCGAGGCGGATGAGTGCGGCGTCCTGGAGTGGCAGGCGGGAGAGCAGCGCATTGCCGTGGAAACCAACCGAATTCGTTTCGCCCTTGTGCCATTCGCGCTCGCGGGAATCCCCGAGGCCGAGCTCGATGAATTCCACGCCGAAGACATAAGACATGCCGAGATCGCGGGCGAGATCGGCAACGGTATGGCGGTTGCCGGCGCGTGCTGTGCCGAGATCTGCCTCGGTCAGCAGCAGGATATCGGCGCCGCTCTGGCGAACGAGTTCGATGGAGGGCGCAGGATACTTTAGCCGTTCGGCATTCCATGCGGCGACGACGAGGTCGTTGCCTGCATGAGTGCCGCTCTCGATATGGACCACTTCGATCGTCGAGAGGGCCGGCTGCGTTGCCGCCAGCCGGTTATGTTCGGCCTGCGTCAGCTGTGCAGCCCGTGCCTCGGCGAAGAAGGCGGTTGACGGTGCGACAAGCGTCTCCACAGCGACCGCAACGAGGTTGCGGTCGCCGGCGGCGAGATCGGAAAAGCTGTTCATCGCTGCCAGGCTCAGGCGTCGACGGTCTTTGCGCCGGTGCGAGCCGGGGCGACGAGACCTGCGCCGGTGTCGGCCGAATAGAGATGGATCGAATCCTGATCGATCGCGATGCCGATCCGGTCGCCGGTCTTCAGCGAGACCGAACCGGTCATGGCGACGGCGAAGGGCAGGCCATCGAAATCGGCATGCACGACGCGGCTTGCGCCCAGTTCTTCGATGAAGTCGGCGGTCGCAACAAGCGCACCCGGCGCATCCGGAGAGACGAGGCGGGCAGCTTCGGCGCGTACGCCGAGAACGACACGCTGGCCGGCGAGCTGCTTGCCACGCTCGGCCGGAAGGGCGACGGTACGGCCTTCATCATAGATGAAGGTGCCGTTTTCGTTGACGCGGCCTTCCAGCAGGTTCATCGCCGGTGTACCGACGAAACCGGCTACGAAACGGCTTGCGGGAAAGTGATAGACCTCTTCCGGCGTGCCGACCTGTTCGACATATCCGGAGTTCATGACGATGATGCGGTCGGCAAGCGTCATGGCCTCGTTCTGGTCGTGCGTGACGAAGATCGACGTGGCGCCGAGGCGGCGATGCAGGCGGCGGATTTCCGCACGCATGGCGATACGCAGCTTGGCGTCGAGGTTAGACAGCGGCTCGTCGAAAAGGAAGACCTTCGGTTCGCGGATCATGGCGCGGCCCATGGCGACGCGCTGGCGCTGACCGCCCGAGAGAGCGGCTGGGCGGCGTTCCAGGAAGGGCTCGAGGCTGAGCGCCTTGGCGACATCGGCGATGCGGCGGTCCCGCTCGGCTTTCGGCACGCCAGCGACCTTCAGCGCATAGCCGATATTCTCGGCAACGCTCATATGCGGATAGAGTGCGTAGTTCTGGAAGACCATGGCGCAGCCGCGTTCACGCGGCTCGAGCTGGTTGACCACGCGGCCGTCGATCGCAATTTCGCCCCCGGTGATTTCTTCCAGGCCGGCGACCATGCGCAACAGCGTGGACTTGCCGCAGCCGGACGGGCCGAGGATGACGATGAATTCGCCCGACTGGATTTCGAGATCGACGCCATGAACGACGGCGTTCTTGCCATAGCTCTTTTTCACGCCACGGATGGAGATCGGTGCCAAGGGTCTGTTCCTTTCACTTCTCGGTGGAGATAAGGCCGCGCACGAACCAACGCTGCATCAGGATGACGAGGATCAGTGGTGGCGACATGATGATCAATGTTCCGGCCATTGCGACGTTCCAGTCAGGCAGGCCGAATTCGGAGGGGATGAGTGTCTTGAGCTGAGTGACGGCGATGCCGAACTTCGGATCGGTCGTGATCAGCAGCGGCCAGAGATACTGGTTCCAGGCCCAGACGAACATGATAGTGAAAAGTGCAATCATGTTCGGGCGCGACAGAGGCAACAGCACGTCCCAGAAGAATCGAACCGCACCTGAGCCATCCATCTTCGATGCTTCGGCAAGCTCATCGGGAACCGTCAGGTAGAATTGGCGGTAGAGGAAGGTACCGGTCGCGGTGGCGACCATCGGCAGCACGAGACCCGGATAGGAGTTCAGAAGACCCCATTCAAGCTTGATCTGGATGCCGGTGACCTGGGCGACAAGCCAGCTGATGCCGGTGACATCAAGGATCGCCTGGAAGGGCTGAAGCGCATTGGCGGCGATCGAATAGGTCGGCACGATGCGCACTTCCAGCGGCAGCATCAGCGTGATGAAGATGATCCAGAAGATCAGATAGCGGCCGCGGAAGCGGAAATAGACGATCGAGAAGGCGGCCATGGCCGAGAGGATGACCTTGCCGGCGCCGACCGTGGCAGCGAAGATGACGCTGTGAAACAGCTTGTTGCCGAGATCGGCGCGAACCCAGGCAGTCTGCACGTTCTCCCAGAAATGGCTGCTCGGGACCAGCGGCAGCGGCACGCGGTTGACGGTCTCGAGATCAAGCGTCGATGCGACGATGACGATCAGGAAAGGCAGAAGTGCGATCACCAGGCCGAGTGCGAGCAGGGTGTAGCAGACGAAATTGAATATTGGCGTGCGTTCGATCATGTTTGCGACCTCACTTGTAGTGCACGCGCCGCTCGATGAAGCGGAACTGGAAAATGGTGAGCAGGATGACGAGCCCCATCAGGATCATGGATTGTGCTGCAGCGCCGGAATAATCGAGGCCCCTGAAGCCGTCGAAATAGATCTTGTAGACCATGAGATCCGTGGCGCGCGCCGGACCGCCCTGGGTCATGACGTCGACGATACCGAAGGAATCCTGGAAGCTTTCGGTGATGTTGATGACGAGCAGGAAGAACAGCGTCGGCGTAAGCAGCGGCAACTGGATGTCCAGCATGCGGCGCAGCGGCCCCGAGCCGTCCATGGCGGCCGCCTCGATCAGCGAGCGTGGAATGCCCTGCAACGCCGAGAGGAAGAAGATAAAGTTGTAGCCGATATATTTCCAGGAAAAGGCGATGATCACGGCGATCATGGCATCCTTGCCGTCGAGCGCCGGGTTCCAGAGGCCGGGCCAGACGTGGTTGATGACCGACAGAAGACCAGCCTCCGGTGCCAGGATGAAGCGGAAGGCAAGACCGAGAGCGGGAGCAGCAATCGCATAGGGCCAGATGAAGACCGACCGGTAGATTTTATGGCCACGCAGTTCACGATCCGTCAGAAGCGCCAGGATGAGCGCCAGCCCCATGGCGATAACAGTCGAACTGAAGCCGAAGATCATGCTGCGGGTGACGGAGTCCCAATAGATCGGGTCGCTCAGCAGCAGTTTGAAATTGTCGAAACCGACCCAGGCGTTACCGCCGCCCCATGGCTGCTCGAGCGTGAACGCCCAATACAGCGCCTGCGCGCTCGGCCAGTAGAAGAAGACGAAGATCAGCAGCAGCATCGGAAATGCGAAGAGAAGGCCGATCGTCGTCGAGGAGAAAGTGACGCGCTTTTCCATGAGTGGTCGTTTTCGTCCTGGTTTGGTTCTGGCGCGGGCGGCGATGTCGCTCCCGCAGCCGGTAGGGGAATGTGCAAAGACGCACCCGGCACGCCAAAGCGGTCCGGGTGCGGCTCACATTAGTCGATTAGGGAAGCTGAACGCCCTTGTAGGTCTGCTGGAAGCGACGCAGGAGCTGGTTGCCGCGATCGGCAGCAGTGTCGAGCGAAGCCTGGACATCGGCATTGTTGACGAAGATTGCCTGCAGGCCGTTAGCGATTTCGGTGCGGACCTGGAGCAGGCCACCGAGACGGATGCCCTTTGCAGAGGTGTCGCCAGCCGGGGAAGCGGTCAGGCTCTGAATGGCGAGTTCGCGACCGGCATAGGGAGCCTTGTCGTAGAAGCCCTGCTTCTTCAGGTATTCGAAGCCGGAATTACGAACCGGGATGTAGCCGGTAACGGTTGACCAGGTGAGAGCTTCTTCCGGCTTTGCGATGAAGTTGAAGAAGGCAGCAGCAGCCTTGTATTCGGCGTCCGAATGACCCTTCAGAACCCAGAGCGAAGCGCCGCCGACGTAGGAGCTGTGACGGGTCGCATCGCCATAGGTCGGGAGCATCGAAACGCCCCAGTTCATGCCCTGCTTGGCGGTACGGCCGACGTTGCCGTGGTCGCCAACCGAGGTCAAGATGACCTGGCAATCGCCAGCAGCGAAGGCTTCAACGAAGGTCTGGCCGACAGCCTTGTTCTTGATGACGGCGAGCTTATTGTCGTACCAGGACTTCAGGTCCTTGACGTAGCTGACGAGCATCGGGTTCTTGTTGAACACCAGCTCGGCGTCGAGGCCTTCAAAGCCGTTCTTCTTCGTAGCGATCGCTTCGCCGTTGACGGCTTCGAACTGCTCAATGTACTGCCAGACTTCGTTGTTGGAAATGTCGAAGCCGAGCGGGCAAGCATAGCCTGCGTCCTTGAGAGCCTTGAAGTCTTCGCCTGCTTCCTTCCAGGTTGCCGGAGCATGGTCCTTGCCGATCTTGGCAAAGGCGTCCTTGTTCCAATAGAGCAGAGCCGTCGAGGAGTTGAAGGGGAAGGAGTACATCTCGCCCTTCGACGTTGCGTAGTAGCCGGCGATACCGGAGAAATAGTCCTTCCAGTCAACATTGTAGCCCATGTCGCTCATGAGCTTGTTGGCCGGGTAGTAGGCGCCCGAAAGCATGATGTCGAGCGTGCCGGCATCCGAAACCTGAGCGATCGTCGGCTGCTTACCGGCGCGGAAAGCGGCGATCGTATTCTGCAGCGAGGCGTCGTAGGAGCCCTGGCTGGTGCAGACGACTTCGTAGTCGCCCTGGGACTGGTTGAAACGGTCGCACTGTTCCTGAACGCGCTTTGCGATGTCGCCCGAGTTACCGAACCAGAAATCAATCTTGGTCTTTTCGGCGGCGGCGGCAGGACCAGCAGCGAGGAAGGCTGTAGCGAGAAGGGCGCCTACGGCGCCGAGAAGCTTGGCTTGCATGAGAACCCTCGAAAAATAGGACGCGCCCCCTCTTGAGCGCACGCCCTATTAACTGGTTCAATTTGCGGTAACCAATGAAGTTTATATGACATGAATAGAGTAGAAAGTTTCTGTCACAAAATATTCATGTGCAAATTTTGTGAACTTTTCATCTGACATTGATGCCTTACGTTCCCGCTGTCCACTGATGTAATCGACTATATTCCATTTATGTATGAAATATAGCTCGAACGATGAAAGCTACCGTGCCTATTCAATTCTATTAATAGCCATTATTATTAGGCCGATTTCAAAAATCTCTCGAATGCTCGACCAGAAACAACCTACTGTCAGGAGAATTCGACCTCGGAAATAGCTTTGCACAGCTGTGCGTTGAGCTGAAAAAATACGACATATGATGTTCATTTTGCGACATTTTGATCATTTTGCCTATTTCTTGGGCGCTTCCGGTGTCGGTGAACCGCGTATCCAAGTTCCTGCGCCTGCCGGTTTCTCGCTGTCGCCCGACTGGGCCAGAGGCCAGTCATCCTTCATGCGCCAGTTTTCCGGCCTCCAGAATGCGTTTTGCGAGTTTCAGATGCGGCAGATCGAGCATGTGCCCGTCGATCTGGATGACGCCGGTGTCCGGTGAAGCGGCGAAGGCGGTCACGACCTTTTCTGCCCAGGCGATCTCCGCCGCGTCCGGTGTAAAGGCGCGGTTGATCGGTTCGACCTGGCCCGGATGGATCGCCATCATCCCCGAGAAACCATCGCGTCGGGCGCGAGCAGCATAGGCTGCGAGACCGTCGAGATCGCGGAAGTCGGGATAGACGGTCTCGATGGCAGGAACCGCGGCGGCGTGCGCGCCAAACAGCACCAGGGATCGGGCCAGCTCATAGGGGGCGGTATAACGTCCGTCTGCCTCACGGGCGGTCGCAGCGCCGATCGTGGCAGGAAGATCTTCCGCGCCCCAGGTCAGCCCGAAGAGATGAGAGGCGACATCTCTGTAGCTGCCGATCTCAAAGATGGCGGCCGGTGTCTCCGTCGCGATCGGCAGGATAGGGACAGCGGATGACAGGCGGCCTGCGAGCTGGCGTACCGAAGCTGCGCCTTCGGACTTCGGCAACATGATCGCGAAGGGATTGATATCGCCGAGCGCAACGAGATCGTTTTCACAGGCTGACGTAGTGAGGGGATTGATGCGAATAATAAGCGTCGCATCAGTTGCGCGGCGTGCGACGAAGTCGTGTACGGCGTCTCGCGCCAACGGCTTGTTCCGCGCGGAAACCGAATCTTCCAGATCGAGGATGACGGCATCGACGCCGCAGGCGAGGGCCTTGTCAAAACGCTCCGGCCTGTCGCCGGGCACGAACAGCAGCGAGCGCAGCCTCATGACGGCTTCACCTGCAGCATGGCCGTGCGCAGGCACTGGCAGACGATCTCGTTTCGCTGGTTTAGCGTGATATGCTTGAACGTGACGATCCCGGCATCGGGTCGCGAGTTGGAGCGCCTGAGCTCCGTCACTTCGGTTTCCACACGAAGCGTATCACCAATGAAAACCGGCTTCGGCATCGTCACCTTGTCGTAGCCGAGATTGGCGACCAGCGTGCCGAGTGTCGTGTCACCGACCGAGAGGCCTACGGTGAGCGCGAAGGTGAAGGTGCCGTTGACCACGATGCGGCCGAATTCCGTACCCGCCGCATAATCGGCGTCGAGATGCAGTGGTTGCGGATTATGGGAGAGCGTCGTGAAGAGCAGGTTGTCGGTTTCCGTGACCGTGCGGCGGATCTCGTGGGCAACCCGGTCGCCGACCGTCCATTCGTCGAAGTAGCGGCCGGCCATCAGTGCTCTTCCTTCATGACGTTGACGACGAGCTGGTTTTCCGAGACCCGGGCGCCCACGGAGACTGGCAGCTTGCCGACCAGGCCGTCAAAGGGTGCGCGCAGCGTATGTTCCATCTTCATCGCCTCAACCGTCAGCAGCCTGTCGCCTTTGACAACGTGATCGCCCTCCGCGACATCGACGGAAATGACGAGGCCCGGCATTGGCGAAAGGATTGCGCCATCGCCGGCGCCCTGATGCGCTTCGACTTCACTGGCGACAGGAAGGCCGATCGGCCAGGCATTGCCGCCATCGAAGAGAACCGTCATATCGCCGGACTTGATGGCATTGGTGTCGAGACCGGAGCGGACATGCCCCCAATAGAGATGGTCGCCGATGCGAACACGCGCGCGGCTATCGCTTGCTCCCGATATGCGCAGGCCGGCGAGGGCCGACCAGGGATCGGTCCCTTCTTTTGCTGCCAAGGCCGTCGCCGCCCTGTCGATAGTCGTCTCGTCGGGCTCCTTCGGCAGCAAGGTCTCTGCGTGACGGTCGAGAAAGCCCGTATCGATCTTTGCCACGCGGAAATCCGCGTCGGCGGCAATGCGGGCGAGCAGGCCGGCATTGGATTTCACCGGCCAGACTTCGATGCTTTCGCAGGCCCTGGTGAGCCTGGCGAGGGCTGCGTCACGATTTGGGCCGTGAGCGATGATCTTGGCGATCATCGGATCGTAGAAGGCGGTGATCTCGTTGCCTTCCTCGACGCCGCTGTCGACCCGGACATTTTGGGGCAAGCGCAGATGATCCAGGCGGCCGATCGAGGGCAGGTAGCCGGCAGCAGGGTTTTCGGCGTAAAGGCGAGCCTCGAAAGCCCAGCCGTTCATGAGGATATCGTCTTGCTCCTTCGGCAGCGGCTCGCCGGCGGCGACCTTCAATTGCCAGAGTATCAGATCCTCACCGGTGATGGCTTCGGTGACAGGGTGTTCCACCTGCAGCCTCGTGTTCATCTCCATGAACCAGATACGGTCCGGGCGCAGGCCCTCCGAGGCATCGGCAATGAATTCGATGGTGCCTGCCCCGATATAGTCCACCGCCTTCGCAGCCCTGACCGCCGCCTCACAGATTGAGGCGCGGGTGGCGGCGTCGAGGCCGGGAGCGGGGGCCTCCTCGATCACCTTCTGGTGCCGGCGCTGCAGCGAGCAGTCGCGTTCGAAGAGGTGGACGCAATTGCCGAAACGGTCGGCGAAGACCTGCACCTCGATATGGCGTGGATTGGCGATATAGCGCTCAATCAGCACGCGGTCGTCGCCGAAGGACGAGGCCGCCTCGCGGCGGCAGGAGGCGAGCAGTTCGGCAAAGTCTTGCCTCTGATCGACACGGCGCATACCCTTGCCACCGCCGCCGGCGACAGCTTTGATGAGCACGGGATAGCCCGTCGCATCCGCCTCCGCAGCAAGCCTTTCTCCGCTCTGATCCGCTCCCATATAGCCAGGTGTGACCGGCACGCCGGCGGCCTGCATCAGTTGCTTGGCAGCATCCTTCAGCCCCATGGCACGGATCGCGGTAGGTGGCGCACCAACCCAGATAATGCCGGCATTCTCGACGGCTTCGGCAAACTCGGCATTTTCCGACAGGAAGCCGTAACCGGGATGGATTGCGGCCGCACTCGTCCTGTGGGCGACCTCCAGAATACACTTCTGTGAAAGATAGCTCTCGCGAGCAGGCGCTGGGCCGATGGCAAGAGCCTCGTCTGCCTCTGCCACGAAGGGCAGGCCGGCATCGGCCTCTGAATAAACAGCAATGGTGCGGATGCCGAGGGCTTTCGCCGTGCGGATAATCCGACGAGCGATTTCACCCCTGTTGGCTATGAGCAAGCTTTCCATCATCGCGCCACCTCACATCCGGAAGACGCCGAAGCGCGGCCCTTTGGGGATCGGCCCGTTCAGGCAGGCGGAAAAGGCAAGGCCCAGCACATCGCGCGTCTGGCGCGGATCGATGATGCCGTCGTCCCAGAGGCGTGCGGTGGCGTAGTAGGGATTGCCCTCGGCCTCGTAACCGGCGCGGATCGGCGCCTTGAAAGCTTCTTCATCTTCCACCGGCCAGCTTTCGCCGCGCGCCTCCATCGCATCACGGCGGATGGTGGCAAGCACGGAGGCCGCCTGCTCGCCGCCCATCACGCTGATACGGCTATTCGGCCACGTGAAGAGAAAACGTGGGCGATAGGCACGGCCGCACATGCCGTAATTGCCGGCGCCGAAACTGCCGCCGATGATGACGGTGACCTTGGGTACGGTGGCAGTCGCAACTGCGGTGACGAGTTTTGCCCCGTCCTTGGCGATGCCGCCTGCCTCATAACGGCCGCCGACCATGAAGCCCGGTATGTTCTGCAGAAACAGCAGTGGCACGCGGCGCTGGCAGGCAAGCTCGATGAAATGCGCGCCCTTCAGCGCGCTTTCGGAAAACAGCACGCCGTTATTGGCGATGATGGCGACCGGCATGCCCCAGATACGGGCAAAACCGCAGACCAGTGTCGCGCCATAGAGCGGCTTGAATTCATGCAGTTCGGAACCATCGACGATGCGGCCGATGACCTCCCGAACGTCATAAGGCGAGCGCACATCCTCCGGGATGATACCGCCCAGATCTTCCGGATCGAGTTTTGGCGGACGTGGTGCCTGAATGTCGATGTCGACTGATTTCACGCTGTTGAGGCTGGCGACGATATCGCGCACGAGAAGCAGCGCATGCTCGTCATTTTCGGCGACGTGATCGACGACACCGGAGCGGCGGCCATGGGTTTCGGCGCCGCCGAGCTCTTCGGCCGAGATGATCTCGCCCGTCGCGGCCTTCACTAGCGGCGGGCCGGCAAGGAAGATCGTACCCTGATTGCGAACGATGACTGTCTCGTCGGACATGGCAGGCACATAGGCGCCGCCCGCCGTGCAGCTTCCCATGACGCAGGCAATCTGCGGAATGCCTTCGGCCGACATCTGTGCCTGATTGTAGAAGATCGCCCCGAAATGATCGCGGTCGGGAAAGACCTCGGCCTGATGCGGGAGATTGGCGCCGCCGCTGTCGACAAGGTAGAGGCACGGCAGCCGGTTCTGCATGGCGATCTCCTGCGCCCGCAGATGTTTCTTCACCGTGACAGGGAAATAAGCACCACCCTTCACTGTCGCATCATTGGCGACGATCATCACCTCGCGGCCGGAAACGCGGCCTATGCCGGTAATGATGCCGGCACCCGGCGCCTCGTCATTATACATGCCGTTCGCCGCCAGCGTGCCGATCTCCAGGAAGGGGCTGCCGGCATCGAGCAGCAACTGGATGCGATCGCGCGGCAGGAGCTTGCCCTTGCCGGTGTGGCGCTCGCGCGCTGCCTGTGAGCCGCCTCCACGGGTCTTCGCTGAGCGGTCGTAGAGCGCGTCGATCAGTCCTTTATTATTGATTGTGTTGGTCTTGAAGGTTTCGCTGCCGCGATCAATGTCAGAGGAAATCACCGTCATGATGCGATGAGCTCCCGGCCGATCAGATAGCGGCGAATCTCGTTGGTTCCGGCGCCGATATCGTAAAGCTTGGCATCGCGCAGGAAACGTTCGACCGGCCACTCCTTGGTATATCCGGCGCCGCCGAGCGCCTGGATCGCCTCCAGCGACACTTTCACGGCATTCTCGCTGGCAAAGAGGATCGCGGCCGCCGCATCCGTGCGGGTCGTCCGGCCACCATCGCAGGCGCGGGCGACAGAATAGACGTAGGCGCGCGATGAATTCAGCGCGACATACATATCGGCAATCTTACCTTGCATCAGCTGGAAGTCGCCGATCGCCTTGCCGAACTGCTTGCGCTCCCGCACATAGGGCAGCACCACATCGAGGCAGGCCTGCATGATGCCAAGCGGACCGGCCGCGAGCACTGCACGCTCATAATCGAGGCCGGACATCAGGATCTTCACGCCGTCGCCTTCCCGGCCCATCAGTGCTTCTGCCGGCACCTCGCAATCCTGAAAGACCAATTCCGCCGTATCGCTGCCGCGCATGCCGAGCTTGGAGAGCTTTTTTGAAACGCTGAAACCGGACATCCCTTTTTCGATGATGAAAGCCGAAATACCTTTCGGTCCCGCGGCCGGATCGGTCTTTGCGTAGACGACGAGCACATCGGCATGCGGCGCATTGGTGATCCAGAACTTCGTCCCGTTAAGGAGGTAGCGATCACCCCTGCGTTCCGCCTTGAGCCGCATGGAAACGACATCCGAGCCGGAGCCGGCTTCGGACATGGCAAGCGAGCCGACATGTTCACCGGAAATCAGCTTTGGCAAATAGCGTTGCTTCTGCTCCGGTGTGGCCCAGCGGCTGATCTGGTTGACACAGAGATTGGAATGGGCGCCGTAGCTCAAGCCCACGGAAGCCGAGGCACGTGAGACTTCCTCCATGGCAACGACATGTTCGAGATAGCCGAGACCGGCACCGCCGAATTCTTCTTCCACGGTGATGCCGTGCAGACCAAGCGCGCCCATCTGCGGCCAGAGCTGACGTGGAAACGTATTGCTTTCGTCGATCTCCGTAGCGAGCGGAGCAATCGTATCGGCGGCAAATCGCGCCGTCGCGTCGCGGATCGCGTCCGCGGTTTCGCCCAGCGAAAAATCAAACATGGCATTCCTCCCGCTACAATATGTAGCGCGGGTTGCTGCCGCTTCAAAGCTCTCTCGAACGAAGCCTATTCCCACTGCGCCGATTTCGCTTCCTCGCGGCGGAAGGCATCGGGGCTCTTGCCCATCCATTTCCTGAAGGCGCGAAAGAAGGCGCTGGGTTCGGAATAGCCGAGCTGCACCGCGATTTCGCCGATCGTCTTCGACGTGTTCAGTAGCATGTCGATGGCAAGGTCCCGGCGGATATCGTCCTTGATGCCGGCATAGCTCTGGCCCTCGTCATGCAGGCGATGGCGGAGCGTCGAGGATGGCAGGCGCATCTCGGCAGCGAGCGTCTGGAAGCTCGACCAGGTGGCGGGAGAGGTTTGCGAGAGACGACGGCGCACGCCAGCAGCAATGCCGGCATCATAGCGATAGCGCACGAGGATATTGGCGGGCGCGCCCTGCAGAAATTGCTTCAATGCCTGTTCGCTGCGCGAAATAGGCAGATCGAGCAGAGCGCTGTCGAAACCGAGCCGGCTGATCGGTTGCGAGAAACGCACCGGCGCACCGAAAAAGAGCCGGTAGTCGGCGCCTTGGTTTGGCTCTTCGCATCGGAAATCGACAAGGCGGATCGGGATACGCCGGCCGACAAGCCAGCAGATGATGCCATGCAGGATGATCCAGTAGGTGCGATAGGCGAAGGCCGAGCGCGGCTCGCCTGCGTCGCGAAGCTCAATCTGAGCCAGTCCGTCGCGGATAACGAGCGTACCACGCGGATCGTCCAGCATCACGTCGAGGAAACGCAAGGCCCGCCGCAGGGCGTGGCCGAGGGTCGGTGCATGCAGCACGCAATGGCAGAGCAGGGTGAAGCTGCCGCTACGCATCGGTCGGGCGCCCATGCCGAAGAATTCGTCGTCTAGTTCGGCGGCGATCGCGAGCCACAATGCGCCATAGGCCTCAGCTGAAACCGGTTGATCGATCCGTTGCGGCAGGCCGAGCTTGGTCAGAAGAGACGCGGTCGGCTTCCCAAGGCGGCGCAGGCTGTCGAGCGCTTCCTCGACGAAGCCCGGTGCGATCATGCGTCGCTCGATTTCGGCCATCGCTGCTTCACTCCGACAAACAATATGGCAAAACTGGCCGAAATATTGGGGCAATTCTGTCATCGCTTGCAATAGGGCGAGGGAATAGAATTCTTGTTAAGGCGGACTCTGGAGGCGATGTCTGTCGGGCAGGGAGGAGCGATCCGTGCAAATCCGCGGCGCAGGTTTCATCGTTACTGGTGGCGGCTCAGGGCTCGGGGCGGCGACTGCACGCATGCTCGTCGAAGCCGGCGGGCGCGTGACGATCGCCGATCTCAGTCTCGATGCAGGCGAGGCGATCGCCCGTGAGCTGGGACAGGATACGCGCTTCATCAAGGCCGACGTGACCGATGAAGAGGACGGTGCGGCGGTGATTGCCGCGGCCGTGGATGCTTTCGGTCCGCTTCGCGGGCTTATCAACTGCGCCGGCGTAGCGCCGGCCGAAAAGGTCGTCGGCCGCGAGGGACCGCACCGGCTGGAGAGCTTTGCCCGCACGATCGGCATCAATCTCATTGGCACTTTCAACATGATCCGGCTTGCCGCCGCTGCTATCCAGGCTGCGCAACCGGATGCGGAGGGCGAACGGGGCGTGATCGTCAATACGGCCTCGGCCGCCGCCTTCGACGGACAGATAGGTCAGGCAGCCTACGCCGCCTCCAAGGGCGGTGTCGCAGCGATGACGCTGCCGATCGCCCGCGAGCTTGCGCGTCACGGCATCCGCACCGTGTCGATCGCGCCCGGCATTTTCGAAACGCCGATGATGGCCGGCATGCCGGCGGAGGTGCGGGAAGCACTTGGCAAGAGCGTGCCTTTCCCACCGCGTCTCGGGCATCCGGCGGAATTTGCCGCGCTGGTGCGTCATATCCTGGAAAACAGCATGCTGAACGGCGAGGTCATCCGCCTCGACGGCGCATTGCGTATGGGCGCGCGCTAAGCGCCTGGCCCGAAGGAGGAAACATGATCCTGCAGGATCCTATCGTCATCGTCGGTGCAGCCCGCACGCCGATCGGCAGTTTTCAGGGTGAACTCAAGGATGCTGCGGCCCCTGAGCTCGGTGCAGCCGCAATCCGCGCGGCCCTGCAGCGCAGTGGCGTCGAGGCGGATGCAATCGAGGAGGTCGTTTTCGGTTGTGTACTGCCTGCCGGACAGGGGCAGGCGCCAGCTCGCCAGGCGGCGATCCATGCCGGCCTGCCCTTCGCGACAGGGGCAAGCACCGTCAACAAGATGTGCGGCTCCGGCATGAAGGCGGTCATGATCGCTCATGACCTGATTGCGGTGGGAAGCGCTTCCGTGGCGGTCGCGGGTGGCATGGAAAGCATGACCAATGCGCCCTATCTCCTTGATCGTGCCCGTGCCGGTTACAGGCTCGGCCATGGGCGGGTCGTGGATCATATGTTCCTCGACGGGCTGGAGGATGCATATGACAAGGGGCGCTTGATGGGCAGCTTCGCGGAGGATTGCGCCGAAGCCTATCAGTTCACACGTGAGGCGCAGGATGCCTATGCGGTCGCCTCGCTGACCCGGGCGCAGAAGGCGATTTCCGGAGGCTATTTTGACAGCGAAATCGTGCCCGTGACGGTGAAATCCGGCAAGGCCGAGCAGGTGGCAAGCCGTGACGAACAGCCGGGTAAGGCGAGGCCTGACAAGATCCCGACCCTGAAGCCGGCCTTTCGTGACGGCGGCACGGTGACTGCCGCCAATTCCAGTTCGATTTCCGATGGTGCGGCGGCGCTCGTTCTGATGCGGCGCTCGGAGGCGGATCGCCGCCATCTGAGGCCGCTTGCCACCATCCTCGGCCATGCCACGCATTCGCAGGCCCCCAATCTCTTCGCCACCGCGCCGATCGGCGCTTTGCAGAAGCTTTCCGATCGCACCGGTCTGCCGCTTTCCGATGTCGATCTCTTCGAAATCAACGAGGCCTTTGCCGTCGTTGCCATGGCGGCGATGCGCGACCTCGACCTGCCGCATGACAAGGTCAATGTACATGGCGGCGCTTGCGCGCTTGGCCATCCGATCGGTGCGTCCGGAGCCCGTATTCTGGTGACGCTTCTGTCGGCGCTGGAGCGTTACGACCTGAAGCGCGGCATGGCCGCACTTTGCATCGGCGGTGGCGAGGCAACCGCCGTCGCCATCGAGCGGCACTAGGGGAGGGGGCCGATGATCCTTTCTGAACTTCAGCAGCAGATCCGCGATCTCGCGCGTGACTTCGCCCGCGAGCGGCTGGCGCCGGGCGCGGCCAAACGCGACCGGGAATCTCTTTTCCCGCGCGAAGAGTTGAAGGAGATGGGCGAACTCGGTCTGCTTGGCATGCTCGTGCCTGAGACCTACGGCGGATCGGATACCGGTGTCATCGCCTATGCCGCAGCCATTGAGGAGATCGCGGCCGGTGACGGGCCATGCTCGACCATCATGAGCGTGCACAGTTCGGTCGGCTGCGTGCCGATCCTGAAATTCGGCAATGAGGAGCAGCGCCAGCGCTTCCTGCCGAAACTTGCGAGCGGTGAATGGATCGGCGGCTTTGCGCTGACGGAGACTCAGGCGGGTTCGGATGCCTCGAACCTGAAGACGCGGGCGCGGCGCGACGGCGACCATTATGTGCTCGATGGTTCAAAGCAATTCATCACCTCGGGCAAGAACGGCCAGGTCATCATCGTCTTTGCGGTCACCGATCCCGAGGCCGGCAAGAAGGGTATCACCGCCTTCATCGTGCCGACCGATACGCCGGGTTATGAGGTGATCCGGGTCGAGGAAAAGCTTGGCCTTCATTCCTCCGACACCTGCCAGATCGCCTTCACCGGCATGCGCATTCCGGCCGAGCTCAGGCTCGGTGAGGAGGGCGAGGGCTATCGTATCGCGCTTGCCAATCTCGAGGGCGGGCGGATCGGAATTGCAGCGCAGGCCGTCGGCATGGCGCAGGCGTCCTTCGAGGCGGCGCGCGACTATGCACGTGAGCGGACTGCCTTCGGCAAGCCGATCGTCGAACACCAAGCCGTTGCCTTCCGGCTCGCCGACATGGCGACGCGGATCGAGGCGGCGCGCCAGCTCGTCTTCCATGCGGCCTCGCTAAGGGAGGCGGGACAGCCATGCCTGTCGGAGGCTTCGATGGCCAAGCTCTTTGCCTCTGAGATGGCCGAGCGTGTCTGCTCAGATGCGATCCAGATCCATGGTGGCTATGGTTACATAGCCGACTATCCGGTGGAGCGGATCTATCGCGATGTGCGCATCTGCCAGATCTATGAGGGAACAAGCGACGTGCAGCGCATGGTGATTGCCCGCAACCTATAACGATAAGGTCCGGCTTCTGGAGGAGAGGAGCGGGGCCGATAGAGGGAGGAAAAAGACCACATGGTGGAATCTGCTCGTTTGAGCCTGCATGTCCCCGAACCCGCCGTCCGCCCGGGCGGCCATCCCGATTTTTCCAATGTCAAGATCGCCAAGGCTGGGTCGGTGCCACGGCCGGAAGTCGATGTCGCGTCTGAAGACATCCGCGAGCTTGCCTATTCGATCATTCGCGTGCTGAACCGCGACGGCGAGGCGGTCGGTCCTTGGGCAGGGTCTTTGACGGACGAGAAATTGCTGACCGGGCTTCGAAACATGATGAAGCTGCGCGCTTTCGATGCCCGCATGCTGATGGCGCAGCGGCAGGGCAAGACCTCCTTCTACATGCAGCATCTCGGTGAAGAGGCGGTCAGCTGCGCCTTCCGCAAGGCGCTGCAGAAGGGAGACATGAATTTCCCGACCTATCGCCAGGCTGGCCTCTTGATCGCCGACGACTACCCGATGGTCGAGATGATGAACCAGATCTACTCGAACGAGAGTGATCCGCTGCGCGGGCGCCAGCTCCCCATCATGTATTCCTCCAAGGAGCACGGCTTCTTCACGATCTCGGGCAATCTCGCCACGCAATATGTGCAGGCGGTGGGCTGGGCCATGGCCTCGGCGATCAAGAATGACAGCCGCATCGCAGCCGCCTGGATCGGAGATGGCTCGACAGCGGAATCGGATTTCCACTCGGCGCTGGTCTTTGCCTCCACCTATAAGGCGCCTGTTATCCTCAACATCGTCAACAATCAGTGGGCGATCTCCACCTTCCAGGGTATTGCCCGCGGTGGCTCCGGCACCTTTGCGGCCCGTGGCCTCGGCTTCGGTATTCCGGCGTTACGGGTCGATGGCAACGATTATCTCGCTGTCCATGCCGTCGCCCGCTGGGCGGCTGAGCGCGCCCGGCGCAATCTTGGCCCGACGCTGATCGAATATGTCACCTATCGCGTCGGCGCCCATTCGACCTCCGACGATCCGAGCGCCTATCGCCCGAAGACGGAATCGGAAGCCTGGCCGCTCGGCGATCCCGTCCTGCGGCTGAAGAAACACCTGATCGTCAGGGGCGTCTGGTCAGAGGAGCGCCATACTCAGGCCGAAGCGGAGATCCTGGATGAGGTGATTGAGGCTCAACGTCAGGCCGAGGGGCACGGCACGCTGCATGACGGCGGCAAGCCCTCGGTGCGCGATATCTTCGAAGGCGTCTATGCCGAGATGCCGCCGCATATCCGCCGCCAGCGGCAGAAGGCGGGGTACTGACATGGCCCGGATGACGATGATCGAGGCCGTACGCAGCGCCATGGATGTCTCGATGGCGCGCGATGACAATGTCGTGGTCTTCGGCGAGGATGTCGGTTACTTCGGCGGCGTCTTCCGCTGCACGCAGGGCCTGCAGGCGAAATACGGCAAGACGCGCTGCTTCGACACGCCGATCAGCGAATCCGGCATCGTCGGCACGGCGATCGGCATGGCGGCCTATGGGCTGAAGCCCTGCGTCGAAATCCAGTTCGCCGATTATATGTATCCGGCTTACGACCAGCTGACGCAGGAGGCGGCGCGTATCCGCTACCGCTCAAACGGCGATTTCACCTGCCCGATTGTCGTGCGCATGCCGACCGGCGGCGGCATTTTTGGTGGCCAGACCCACAGTCAGAGCCCGGAAGCGCTCTTCACCCATGTCTGCGGCCTGAAAGTGGTGGTGCCGTCCAATCCCTATGACGCCAAGGGCCTGCTGATTGCCGCGATCGAGGATCCCGATCCTGTCATGTTCCTGGAGCCGAAGCGGCTCTATAACGGACCTTTCGATGGCCATCACGAGCGGCCGGTGACGCCATGGTCGAAGCATGATCTTGGCGAGGTACCGGAGGGACATTTTACGATCCCGATCGGCAAGGCTGAGGTACGGCGCACGGGCTCGGCTGTGACGGTCATTGCCTACGGCACGATGGTGCATGTGGCGCTCGCCGCCGCCGAAGATGCCGGCATCGATGCGGAAGTGATCGATCTCCGGAGCCTTTTGCCACTCGACCTCGATACGATCGTCAAATCCGTCACCAAGACCGGGCGCTGCGTCGTCGTGCATGAAGCCACACTAACCTCGGGCTTCGGTGCGGAGGTCGTGTCGCTGGTTCAGGAACATTGCTTCTATAATCTGGAAGCCCCGGTCGTGCGTGTCGCCGGCTGGGATACGCCCTATCCGCATGCACAGGAATGGGATTATTTTCCCGGACCCGGCCGCGTCGGGCGCGCGCTTGCCGAAGTGATGGAGGCCTGAATCATGGGCGAATTCATCATCAAGATGCCGGATGTCGGCGAAGGTGTCGCCGAGGCAGAGCTTGTCGAATGGCATGTGAAGACCGGCGATCCAGTGCGCGAGGACATGGTGATCGCCGCCGTCATGACCGACAAGGCCACCGTCGAAATTCCCTCGCCCGTCAGCGGCACGGTGACCTGGCTGGCCGGTGAGATCGGCGATCGGATTGCCGTCAAGGCGCCGCTGGTACGCATCGAGACGGCAAGCGGCGCCGGAGAGGAGGAACCCGAAACGGTTCCTCAGCCGCAGCCCGCTGAGCCGGTGAAAGCACAAGCTCCGAAACCCGTTCCAAAGGCACCGGCGCCGGCAGCTCTGTCGACCGAAAAGCCACTCGCTGCGCCATCGGTACGGCTGTTTGCCCGCGAGAGCGGTGTAGATCTAAGGCAGGTGCAGGGCACAGGTCCGGCCGGCCGCATCCTGCGCGAAGATATCGAACAGTTCCTGAACCAGGGTTTAGCACCCGCTCCGGCGCGTACCGGCCTGGCAAAGAAGACGACGACCGAGGAGATCAAGCTGACCGGTCTTCGGCGCCGCATTGCCGAAAAGATGGTGCTTTCGACCTCACGCATTCCCCACATCACCTATGTGGAGGAAGTGGATATGACGGCGCTCGAGGAACTGCGCGCCACCATGAATGCCGACCGCAAGGCCGAGCATCCCAAGCTGACGGTGCTGCCCTTCCTGATGCGGGCGCTCGTCAAGGCGATTTCCGATCAGCCCGATGTCAACGCCACCTTCGATGATGATGCCGGCATCATCACGCGCCATAGCGCCGTGCATATCGGCATCGCCACGCAGACGCCGGCGGGGCTCACCGTGCCCGTCGTGCGGCATGCCGAAGCGCGCGGCATCTTCGATTGCGCAGTCGAAATGAGCCGGCTGGCGGAAGCGGCGCGTTCTGGTACCGCAACGCGTGACGAACTGTCAGGCTCGACCATCACCATCAGTTCGCTCGGCGCGCTCGGCGGCATCGTTTCCACGCCCGTCATCAATCACCCGGAAGTGGCGATCATCGGCGTCAACAAGATCGCGATACGGCCGGTCTGGGACGGTGCGCAATTTGTGCCGCGCAAGATGATGAACCTCTCCTCCAGCTTCGATCACCGCATCATCGACGGCTGGGACGCGGCGACCTTCGTGCAGCGCATCCGCACGCTGCTCGAAACCCCGGCGCTCATTTTCATCGAAGGCTGAGCCATGAAAGAGATTGTCTGCAAGCTCCTCGTCATCGGTGCAGGTCCCGGCGGTTATGTTTGCGCCATCCGTGCCGGCCAGCTCGGCATCGACACTGTCATCGTCGAGGCCGGTAAGCCGGGCGGTACCTGCCTGACGGTCGGCTGCATTCCCTCCAAGGCGCTGATTCATGCCGCAGAGGAATTCGACGCCACGCAGAAAATGCTGACGGGCAAGAATCCGATGGGCATCCGCGTCGAGGGCGCCTCGATCGATCTGGCAAAAACAATCACCTGGAAGGACGGTATCGTCGGCCGGCTGACGAGCGGCGTCTCCGGCCTGTTGCAGAAGGCGCGCGTGAAGATCGTCCACGGCCGCGCTCATTTCCGCGATGGCAAGACGGTCGAGGTAGAGACGGAGACCGGCCAGCAGATCATTCGTGCCGAGACCGTCGTCATTGCCACGGGTTCCGATCCGGTGGAGCTCCCGAACCTGCCTTTTGGCGGCCGCGTTATTTCTTCGACCGAGGCGTTGTCGTTGGGTGAGTTGCCGAAAAATCTCGTCGTGGTCGGCGGCGGCTATATCGGGCTAGAACTCGGGATAGCCTTCGCGAAGATGGGATCGCAGGTGACGGTGGTCGAGGCAACGCAGCAGGTGCTGCCGCAATATGATGCCGATCTCGTTCGGCCTGTCATGCGCAAGATGACCGAGCGCGGCATCCGCGTCTTGACCGGCGCGAAGGCGATCGGCCTTTCCGATGCTGGTGATGGACTTGTCGTCGAAACGCCTGACGGCCGGCAACAGGCGCTTGCCGCAGACCGTATTCTGGTGACTGTCGGCCGCCGTCCGAGAACGGCGGGCTCAGGCCTCGAAGAGCTTGATCTCGACCGCGCCGGTCCGTTCCTCAGGATCGACGATCGCTGCCGCACGTCCATGCGCGGCATCTATGCCATCGGTGATGTTACCGGCGAGCCTATGCTGGCGCATCGGGCCATGGCGCAGGGGGAAATGGTGGCGGAGATCGTTGCCGGAAAGAAACGCGCCTGGGACAAGCGCTGCATTCCGGCGATCTGTTTTACCGATCCGGAAATCGTCAGCGCCGGTCTGTCCCCGTCAGAAGCACGCGCCCAGGGTTATGATATCAGGACCGGCCAGTTTCCCTTCAGCGCCAATGGGCGGGCGATGACCATGCTCTCGGAGGAGGGATTTGTGCGGGTGGTGGCGCGGGCCGACACCAATCTGGTCCTCGGCCTGCAGGCGGTGGGCGCTGGGGTTTCCGAGCTCTCGGGCGCCTTCGCGCTTGCCATCGAAATGGGCGCGCGGCTGGAAGATATCGCCGGCACGATCCATGCTCATCCGACGCGCAGCGAAGCGGTCATGGAAGCGGCACTGAAAGCCCTGGGGAACGCTCTTCACATTTGAGCCGCTCGCCGCCTGCTGATAGTGGAGGCTACTCTGCGTCAGGTTCCGCGCCGGTCGAGCGCCGTTCGATGAGTTCTCCCGAAAGGCGGATGGTCGTGGCTGCCCGCAGCAGCGCCGATGTATCTCCCTCGATCATTTCGACGACGACGCGCACGATTTCATCGACCGGCTGGCGGAAAGTGGTGAGGTTGTAGTGTGGCCAGCCTGCCATCGGGATGTCGTCGAAGCCTGCAACGAGGATATCGTCGGGCACGCGGCAGCCTGCCTCCTCCTTGAGGGCATCGATGCCGCCGATTGCAAGAATGTCGTTGGCAAAGAAGATAGCATCGGTGCTTTTCCCGACGGCAATTTCAAGCGCGGCCTTGCGGCCGGCATGGTAGCTGTATTCCTGGCCCTCGATCTGGACGCTCAGCGTCATACCAAGTTCCGCAATCCGCGTGACGAAGCCGCTCTGGCGTTCGCGGTTAGTGGTCGTGTGGCTGAGACCGGCGACATAAGCGACCCTTCGGGCGCCCTGCCGATGGAAATGATCGGCGATGGCGCGGGCACCCTCGACATTGTTGCAGGCGACACAGCTGAGGTTCGTGTCTTCGATGACGCGGTTGATCAGGATGGCCGGCCTGCCTTCCGTTGCCCAGCTCAGCGTCGAGCCTGACAAGATCGTCGCAGAAATGACGATGACAGCGTCCACGTTGTATCGCCGCAGTGCCGAAAGCTGCTCTTCGAGGTTCGATCCCTTGGTGATGTTGAAGAGAAGGCTCTGCAGGCCGATGCGTTGCAGCGAGCGCGAGAGTTTTTCGATCAGGCCCGGATAGAAGGGGTTCTGCATGTCGGAGACGACGATGCCGATAATGTTCGTGCGGCTCTTCGAGAGCATGCTGGCGATCGCATTCGGCTGATAGTCGACTTCTGCCGCATATTTCAGGATGCGTTCGCGCAGATCGGCTGCGATGCTTGCGCCTGGTGTGAAGGCACGCGATACAGCCGACTGACTGACGCCAAGCATGCGCGCAAGTTCGCGGGCCGTAATCGGCTTTCGGCTGAACGCTTCGCCGGACGGTTCTCCCTGCAAGGACGCCGATCCCTGTTTGCGCATGATCCATTTCCCCGGTTGCCACTACCTTTCCTACACTTTTTGCATTCGGATGCAACAATTTCAACTGCTGCTTATACGCAGTCGCTAAGTCGTCCATTGATAGTTCTTCCAACTCTTGAATCCAAAGGTGCCCGAGTGCGCTGCAGCATCCAAGAGCCGACGAAATAAGGGAATATCCGATTTTTGTATGCTCGATATCCAGCGGTGAGCATTTTTGCAGATTCCGGCATAAAACCTGTTCCAATTTCAATTCAATCGCCATGTTGCATACGGATGCAAATTGGAAGATGCTTCCCTCAACAACAACACCGGCGCTGAAAACGTCCGTTCTCCGAGGGAATGCCAGTGGGTGCGATCATCAAGTCCGTCGAAGCTTTTCAGGTGAAGTGGGAGCCCAATGAGCCGCCGGGTCGCCGCACGGCTCTTGTGCGGGTGACGACCGAAGACGGTATCGTCGGCTACGGCGAAGCCTCGCCGATGATGGGCGGGGAACACTCGCTCGGCGTCGTCAGAGATTTTGCAGCCTCGCTCGTCGGCGCGGATGCGCTTGACCAGGCGGTCCTCTACGACCGGCTGCTGCATAAATATGTGAAGCTTGGCCCGGAAGGCGCCGTCACCGGCGCGCTTGCCGCCCTCGACATTGCCCTCTGGGACATCAAGGGCAAGCACTTCAACCAGCCGGTCTACAAGCTGCTCGGCGGCGCCTGGCGTACGGAACTGCCCTTTTATTCCTCGGTTGGCAACAATGCCGGCCGCACTGTCGATGAAACCGTTCGCGTGGTCGAGCAGCGCTGGAAGGCCGAAAAGCCGGCCGCCATAAAGATCCGCTGGGATGGCGACCGCACGCGTCAAGACTATGATATTCCCGGTGACATCGCCAAGGCAAAGGCCGTGCGCAAGCTGGTGGGCGACGATTTCCCGCTCGCCTTCGATGCCAACAACCAATATTCCGTCGGCGGCGCCATCCGCGTCGGCCGCGCGCTCGAAGAGCTCGGCTATGTCTGGTTCGAAGAGCCGGTCCAGCACTATAACGTGCGCGCCATGGGCGAGGTCGCCCAGCGCCTCGACATTACCGTATCGGCCGCCGAACAGTCGTACACGACCCAGGCCGTCGTCGACATGATTAATGCGGGCGTGCGTATGGTGCAGCCTGATATCGTCAAGATGGGCGGCATCACCGGCCTCATGCAGTGCGCGGCGATCTGCTTTGCGCACGGCGTCGAGCTTGTTCCGCATCAGACCCAGCCGACGATCGCCCATGTGGCGAACCTGCATATGCTGGCAACGCTGATGCACAATACCAAGCCCGCCGAATTCTCCGATCCATCGACACGCATGCATGTCGGCTTCGCCAATCCGCCGATCCCGGAAGACGGCAAGTTCAAGGTTCCGTCAGGTCCGGGTCTCGGCCTGATCGTCAACGACGCCGAACTCGACAAGCGGCGAAGCTGAATATTCCGACACATGGGAGGAAATGACATGAACCTGAGAAGACGCCAGTTTCTGGAATTAAGCGCGGCCACGGCCGCGGTGAGCATGCTTGGCACCACGTTTGCCCGCGCTGCCAGCGACCCCGATACGATCCGCATCGGCATTGCTGCCAACGGCCCGCGCACCAGCGATCCGAACTACACGTCGCAGGGCGGTGATAACTGGGCGACCGAGCAAATGTACGAACAGCTCGTGCGCCCCGACGATGGCACCTTCGCCACGACGCCGGACCAGTACCGCCCGACGCTCGCGACCGAATGGTCGGCATCGTCGGATGCTAAGACCTGGACCTTTAAGCTCCGCCAGGGCGTGCAGTTCCACAAGGGCTTCGGCGAAATGACGTCCGAAGACGTCGTTTTCTCCTTCAAGCGCGCCATGGCCGACGGTACGAACAAGCCGATCCTGGCGAATATTGCCGATGTCGTTGCAAACGGCCCCTACGAGGTCGTCATCACGTTGAAGAATTCCGACGTGAACCTGCTGGGTACATCGATATTCCTCAACAACACCTCGATCGTCTCCAAGAAGGCCGTCGACCAGATGGGCGCGGACAAGTTCAAGAGCGATGCCGTCGGCACCGGTCCTTACGAGCTGACCCGCTTCGACACCAAGTGGGGTGCCGCCCTCAAGCGCCATGATGGCTATTGGGGCGAAAAGGCCAAGGTCGGCAAGGTGGAGTGCGTCTACATCGCCGATACCACAGCCCGCACGCTGGCGCTGCTCTCCGGCGATGTCGATATGATCGAAGCCGTACGCGCGCCGGGCTGGGTCGATTCCATGCTGCAGCGCGACTCTACCCTGCAGTTCGACATGACGTCGCCGGGCTCGTTCAACACGCTGCATATCAACCTGAAGCGCAAGCCCTTCGACAATATCAAGGTGCGCCAGGCCATCATGTATGCCGTCGATCGCCATGCGGTCGCTGAAGCCATGAAGCCGATGGGTGGTTTCACCGCTGACTTGCAGCCTGAATTCTTCCCGGGCGGCTTCAAGACCGAAGATCTGCCGCCGGAACTTCAGTACAATTACGACCCGGAAAAGGCGAAAGCCCTGCTCGCTGAAGCCGGCTTCCCCGATGGTTTCGACTTCAATAGCAATGTCAGCCAGCGCGAAGACTATGCCTCGATCATGCTGATCGTGCAGGAGCAGCTGCGTGCGGTCGGCATGCGCATGAACCTGCATATCGGCGATCACACCGCCTATCATGCTGACAATCAGCACGACAAAAACACGCTGGCCCTTCATTCCTCGAGCTATCCGCCGATCCCGACGCAGCTCTACACGCAGCAGCTTTCGACCAAGGCGGAAGTCAAGCCGGATGGATCCGGCGGCATCAACTACAGCCATTACGGTGTGGTCATTCCCGGCATCGACGACCTGCTCGCCAAGGCGCTGCAGGCGACCAATTACAAGGCCTATGTTGACTACTGCCAGCAGATCGAGCTTCAGGTTCTGCGCGACCTGCCGCTGATCGGCATGTCGACGCTCTCCTTCACGGTTGCCCGCAATGCCCGCCTCGACCTCGGCTATAAGGTGCAGAGCGGCTATGCGCGGTGGCGTTTCCACCACGCAAGCAAGAAGGCCTGATTTTCCGGGTCGTGATGAATGCCCGCGATGAATGCGAGTGAATGAACATGGCTAGATATTTTCTCCTCCGGCTGGCGGATGCAATTCCGACAATCTGGCTGGTGCTCACGCTCGTGTTCATCGCGATGCGGATCCTGCCGGGTGATCCGGCGATTGCTGCTCTGGGAGACATGGCTCTCCCGGAGCAGCTCACCGCCTTCCGCCACAAGATGGGGCTCGATGTGCCGCTGTGGCGGCAGTACATCAACTTCCTGATCGGCGTGCTCAGCCTCGATTTCGGCCAGTCCTACATGAATGGCGAGCCGGTGCTGAACCTGATCGCTGCCAATCTGCCCTATACGATCGAACTCACCGTTGCGGCGATGATCATCGGCGTCGGTGCCGGTGTTCCTTTCGGCGTGCTTGCTGCGACCCATCGCGACCGGCTGCCGGATTCCGGCATGCGTCTCTTTTCGCTGCTCGGCTACGCTATTCCTGACTTCTATCTCGGCGCGCTGCTGCTGATCGGCTTTGCGCTGAACCTCGGCTGGTTTCCGATCAATGGCGGTGGCGATGGTTTCGTGGACCGCATGTATCATATCGCCCTTCCGGCGCTGACGCTCGCACTCGTCAAGGCCGCTTTCATCGGCCGGTTGACGCGGACGGCACTTCTGGAAACGCTTGGCAAGGATTACGTCCGCACCGCCCGCGCCAAGGGTGCCCGCGAACCGCGCGTCATCTATCGCCACGGTCTGCGCAATGCGCTGCTGCCGCTCTCGACCGGCATGGGGCTTAGCCTGCTTGCCACGCTGTCGGGCTCGGTCGCCGTCGAGCTGGTCTTCAACCGGCCGGGCCTCGGACGCCTGCTCATACAGGCAATCAACGAACGTGACTATGGCATCATCCAGGGCGGCGTCGTTGTCTTCGCGCTCCTCGTCCTTCTCATCAATCTGGTGATGGATCTTCTCTACATCGTCATCGATCCTCGCATCCGGGTGAAATAATGAGCACTATCACTCAAACGCCGGGATCTCATCTGCCGGCCTCCGAGCAGCCCTTGCTGGCACCTGCGCCCAGCCTGTTGTCGCTCCTGTCCAGAACCCTTCTGCACCGACCCTCGACCCTCTTTGCGCTGGCGATCGCGCTGGTCTTCTTCGTGATTGCGGTCTTCGCACCGATACTTGCGCCCTATGATCCACTGGCCCAAAGCATCCTCTCGATCAACAAGGCGCCATCGGCCGCGCATTGGCTCGGCACAGACCAGTTCGGGCGCGACGTCCTCTCGCGCATGATCCACGGTTCGCGCAATTCGCTGCTGTTCGGCATGATTTCACCGGCGCTGGCAGCTTTGCTCGGCACCGCGCTCGGCGTGACGGCCGGCTATTTCGGCGGGCTGATCGATCGCATCATCAGCCGCTTCATCGATCTGCTGCTCGCCTTCCCGGAACTGCTGCTTGCAATCATCATCGCAGCCGTGCTCGGCGGCGCCTTCTGGAATATCATTGCCGTTATCACCGTTGCCTTCATTCCGGGTTTTGCCCGTGTGGCCCGCGCCTCGACGCTATCGGTCAAGCAGGAGCCTTATGTCGAGGCGGCGATCGCCGTCGGCGTGCGTACGCCCGTCATCATCTTCCGCCATATCATTCCGAATATCGCAGCTCCGATCGTCGTGCTGATGACGCTCTGGGTGGCCTCCGCCATCCGTCTGGAAGCTTCGTTGAGCTTCCTCGGCATCGGCACCCGCGCACCCAATCCGAGCTGGGGCAATATCATCCGAGATGGTCTCAACAATCTCTTCGGCTCGCCCTGGCCGATCATTGCCGCCGGCTTTGCCATCACTTGCGTCGTGCTCTCCTTCAACCTGATCGGCGATGCCGTGCGCGACATGCTGGACCCGGAGACGAGCCAATGACGTCCAAACCACAGACACCATTGCTCAAGGTTGAAGGCCTCGCCGTCGAATTCGGCCCGAAGGATTCTCCGATCCGCGTTGTGAACGGCGTCTCCTTTGAGATCGAGGCCGGTGGTTCGGTCGGCATCGTCGGTGAATCCGGTTCGGGCAAGTCGATCACGTCGCTGGCGATCATGGGGCTTATCCCCAATCCGCCTGGCCGCATCGCGCAAGGGCGCATCGAACTCGAGGGCGTCAACCTTCTTGATCTGCCGAAGACGAAGCTGCCCGAGATCCGCGGCCGGGACATCGCGATGATCTTTCAGGAGCCGATGAGTTCGCTGAACCCGGTCATGACGATCGGCGACCAGATCGGCGAGGCGATCAAGCTGCATGAGAAGATGAACCGCGGAGAGCGCCGCGCCCGCATCATCGAACTCCTGAAGCTTGTCGGCATCCCCAATCCGGAGGGGCGGCTCGATGCCTATCCGCACCAGTTTTCTGGAGGCATGCGTCAGCGCGTGATGATCGCGATGGCAGTTGCCTGCAATCCGAAACTTTTGATCGCGGATGAGCCGACGACTGCACTTGATGTGACCATCCAGGCCCAGGTGCTCGACCTGATGGCGAAGGTGCGCAAGACGCTGAACACGGCCGTGCTGCTGATCTCGCACGATCTCGGCGTCATCGCCGAGGTTTGCGATCGTGTCATCGTCATGTACGCGGGCCACGTGGTCGAGGATGCGGATGTCCGCCCGATCTTCAGCGATCCAAGCCATCCCTATACGCAGGGTCTGCTCAAATCGATTCCGCGGCTCGATGACGATCAGAAGCGGCTCTACCAGATCCCCGGTTCCGTCCCGACCGCGGGCTCGGTGAAGGAGGGCTGTCCCTTCTACGCCCGCTGTCCTTTGCATATCGACAAGTGCCGCCGCGAAATGCCGCCCATGTTCACCGTTTCAGAACGCCATAAGGCGGCCTGCTGGGTCACCGCGGGAGCAACAGCATGACAGAGATGAGCAGCGTCGACGACCTGTTGACCGTCCGCAACCTCGGCAAGACCTTTTCCGATGCAGGCGGCCTGTCCTTCACAAGTTCCTCGGGGGGCGTTCGCGCCGTGGACGGCGCATCCTTTTCCGTCAAGCCGGGCGAGACATTGGCGCTGGTCGGTGAATCCGGATGTGGCAAGTCCACGCTCGGGCGCCTGCTGCTGCGGTTGATCCAGCCGACCGATGGTGAAGTGCTCTTCGGAGGACGCGATATCACCGCTCTCAGCGCGGCCGAAATGCGCATGATGCGCGCCAAGATGCAGATGGTCTTTCAGGACCCCTACGGCTCGCTCAGCCCGCGCCGTTCGATCGCCCAGATCATTTCCGAGCCTCTCGAAGTCTTCGGACTGGTGAAATCGTCACGGGAGCGGCGCGACCGCGTGGCGGAACTGCTGACGCAGGTGGGTCTGTCGCCGAGCTTCATGGACCGCTATCCGCGCCAGTTCTCCGGCGGCCAGCGCCAGCGCATCGGCATTGCCCGAGCTATATCGGTCAATCCGCAATTCATCGTCGCTGACGAGCCGGTTTCCGCACTCGATGTGTCCGTGCAGGCACAGATCGTCAATCTGCTGCAGGATTTGCAAGCGGAGCGGAAGTTTTCCTATCTCTTCATCGCCCACGATCTTGCTGTCGTCCGGCATATCGCAGACCGTGTGGCGGTGATGTATCTCGGCAGGATCGTCGAGATCGGGCCGAAAAAGTCCGTCTATTCCATGCCGCAGCACCCCTATACGCAGGCGCTGCTATCGGCAGCACCCGAGCCCGATCCCGATCGCAAGGCAAACCGCATCGTGCTGCAGGGCGACGTTCCAAGCCCCTCCCGCGTCCCGCCGGGCTGCAGCTTCCATACGCGCTGTCCGATCGCAAAAGACATCTGCAAGATCGATCGGCCGGCGCTGCGCGAAGTCTCGCCGAACCAGTTCTCAGCCTGCCATTTTGCCGCGCCCAATCCGCTATCGCAGGCAGGCTGAAGCTATCGATCTTCAGTGCACCAGGCCTGCCGGTGCATCATCGATCGTTCCCTCGACGGGTAGGTTTATGCCGCTCTCGGTGAGATCCTGCAACAGCGCGCCAAGCGCGAGATCTAGGCAATAGACGGAGAACTCGGCATTGAGTTCCCGGGCGTTCTGACGGGCGTAGGAAACGAGCCGCGCGAGCGAGGCGATGTCGCGCAGTCGCTGATCCTTCTCGACGGTGCCGAGTTCGATGATGTCTTCCGTTGCCATTCTCACTGAGCTCCCCAGACGTGTTGGAAGGAGTTCTAGCGGATGCGGTCGAGGAAAGCGCGTGACACGGGCGTGACACCAGTTTGGATGGCGTATCGGGAGGCGGCAACTCAGTTGCGCCAGGCCGACAGAGCTAGAAGCCTGCCTTTCGCAGAGCCTCGCGATACTGTTCCTTCTGCCACGCCTCTTTGAAGGGCACGAGCGTCAGCCATCTATCGAGGTCGAAATCGGGATTGGTTTCGCGTGCCCTGCGCATGTAGAGGCGGGCCTTTTTCACGTCGCCGAGCATCGCCCAGCAGGCGGCTGCAAGCCGGTCGGCCGGCGTGCGATTATCCATTCTGCTGATCGCATCCAGCGCTTCCCTATAGCGGAAGAGGGCAAAGTTCGCGCCGGCCTCGGTCCAGAGATAATCGGCGGGGCTCAGCGGATTGAGCGCGATCGCCCGCTCGATCTTGGCGAGCCCATCGGCCGGGCGCGAGGCATGCACCAGTGTATCGGCAAAGCTTGCGATGCTGTCGGCGTAATGCGGGCTCAGTTCTTCCGCAATCTTCAGCGCCACCACGCTTTCATCGAGTTCGTTCAGATAGAGTTTGGCGACGCCGAGCTGGCGGAAGCCGGAGGCCAGCGACGGATCGGCGACGATCGCCCGGTTTGCATAGTCTTCCGAAAGGCGGATCAGCTCTCCATCGCCGCGAGCCGTCAGCAGCCATTCCATCAGGAAGGTGTGCGCAAGGCCGGCGAGCGCCGGTGAGAAATGCGCGCTGTGTTGGACGGCGTCGCGGAACGCCTTCCGGGCGCGCCGGATGTCCGGCAGGGAAAGCCGCTTCATGTCCCGGAAGCCTCGGAGATAGCTGTGATAGGCGGCCGGATTGTTTTCGAAAGCTCCGCGCACGGTCTCGTTCTGGCGGATCCGGCCCGAAAGCTCCTTGGCGATGCGCCGCGCGATTTCCCGCCGATCGGTGATCAGGTCATATCTTTCGAGGCTGAAGCGCTCGGCCCAAATGACCTCGTCATTGGTGGTATAGACGAGCTGGACGAACAGCGACGGCGATGCGCCACCCGCTGTCAACCGCGTGTCGAGCACGTAGGAGATCGAATGGCGCAGGATCGTGCCCGACCGGTCGGCATGGCGTGCGATCTGTGCGGCGGTATGGGGTGCGACGACCGAGACGCTATTCAGGGCGCAAAGGCCGATGGTCACGTCCTCGATCAGCGCCTCTGAAAGTATCGGCGCAAGACTGATCTCACCGGGTTCGACCGGCGGCAACAGGGCGAGGCGGGGCAAAGGCGCAGCTTTCAGAATGATACCGCTTTCCATCGCCGGCGCGGCGGCCAAGGCTGGCACCCTGCTGGCATCGAAAATCTTGCGCACTTCCTTCAGGGCCTGCAGATCGAGGCCGATATCCAACGAGTGCTGGAGATCGCGGCTGCGGCTCTCGAAAAGCTGCCTGGCGTTTTCCAGATGTCCTTCGGCCTCATAGGCTTGCAGCAGAATATGGCGGATGTTTTCGTCATCGGGGGCATCGCGGAAGATCCTGAGCGCGGCCTCCTTGATGAGGCCGATATCGGCCCGCGAGTGCGCTTCCGGCAGCGCTCGCTTCAGCGCGTCGACGAGGATTGCCATATGCCGGTTGCGCTCGCTGGATACCCATTCTCGTATGCTGACGCTTTGATCTGCGAGTTCGGCGAGGAAATCCGGTTGCAACAGGGATACGAGCCTTCGCAGCACATCGAGCGGATCGGCCGAGGACAGGGTATCAAGTTCAGAGCGGTCAGCGACGAAGGCCCCCCGTCTGATCCGTACACCCGTCGCAGTAAAGACGAGCAGCTCCACGCCGAGTTCTGCCTGCCGCGCCTGGACACGCGAGATCATCTTGCGCAGATTCGCCATGATATCGGGATTGCCAGCGCTGTCCCACAGGAAGCGGGCGAGTGTGCCGCGAGAACATTCGCTTTCAGGTCTGTCGAGCAGATAGCAAAGCGTCAACAAGCCCTTTTCAGGGAAGGATACAGGCTCTCCCGCCGCGTTCAGCAGCCGCAATGTACCGAATGACTCGAGCCTGAAGGACATGGACGGTATCGTCCGCGTTTACTCTGTGCGGGATTCCGGCTCGTCCATTCTCAGCGCGTTCAGCGGAATGTCGCTGCTTTCGGCCTGTGCCATCGCCTTGACGAGCGAGATGATCGTCTCGCGAATGCGCCGGTCCTCGATCTTCACGAAGGCCCTGTTAAGGACGAGACCTTCCTTCGACCGCAGAAATTCTGTGACCGGATCGGCAGGGGCAGACAAATTGAGACCGGCAAGGCTCGGCGCTTCCGAATCGTCCTGCTCGAAAAAGAAGGCTGGCGAGGTGCGTAGCACTTCGGCGATCTTCTGCAGGCGGCTTGCGCCGATGCGGTTGATGCCCTTTTCATATTTCTGCACTTGCTGGAAGGTAACGCCGATCTGTTCGGCAAGCCGCTCCTGGCTCATGCCGAGAAGCTGTCTGCGCCTGCGCATACGCATGCCGACATAGGCATCAATCGCGTTCGGTGTCTTGACGTTCATGGCCTACCTTCTGTCTCTTTCGCATTTCAGTCCATTGACTTGTAGACGGCATCGCGCCGCTTTTCTACGATTTGTTTTTGAGATCATATGAAGGCCGATCTTGACCGGCTCTGCTTTCTCCGACCTTCGGTGATCGGGCTGTCTTGTTGTCTATTCCGGTTTTGCCACGCGCATCCTCGAATGCGATGGTCGGGCGTTCTTTTGGAGATTAATTTTCATCTAAATTGGTAGAAAATTGGTATTCCATTCCGCGCTCGGATCACGGGAAACCGCTATCACCTCTCCTGAATAACTCGAATGTCAAATGAGGGAACGCAATGCTTTCGAAATCCTTCGCCGGCCTCTTTGCCGGCGCGATCCTCGCCGCCTTCGTGGGCGCACCGGCACAGGCCGATGCCGTAAAGATCGGCAGCAAGAATTTCACCGAACAGTTTGTCGTCGCCGAGATCTACGCGCAGGCGCTTGAAAAGGCCGGTGTCGAAGTCGAGCGCCACCTCAACCTCGGTGCCACGCTTGTTGCCCATACGGCGCTGACGAACGGCGATATCGATCTCTACCCGGAATATACCGGCACGGCGCTTGCCGCCGTCGTCAAGGGTGACCTGTCGGGCTCTGCCGACAAGATCTATTCCGACGTCAAGGATTATTACGAGAAGAACCTGAAGCTGACGCTTCTGCAGCCGACGCAGATCAATAACGGCTATGCAATCATCACGCTTCCGGAAACCGCCGAGAAGTACAAGCTGAAGACGCTGAGCGACCTCGGCCCGGTCTCCAAGAACCTGACCTTTGGCGCTGAGGGCGGCTTTGGCGAGCGCAAGGATGGCTTGCCGGGGCTGAAGCAGACCTACGGCATCGAGTTCAAGGAATTCAAGATCTTCGCCAAGCTCGGCATCCGCTATAGTGCGCTGACGAGCAAGGATCTCGACGTTTCCTACGGCTTTGCGACCGACTGGCAGATATCTGACAACAAGCTGGTCGTGCTTGACGACGACAAGCATCTCTTCCCGCCCTATTACCTCGTGCCGGTCGTGCGCCAGGATGCACTCGCCAAGAACCCGAAAATCACCGAGGTTCTGAACAAGATCAGCCCGCTCCTCAACAACGAGACCATGCGCGAGCTGAACGCCAAGGTCGATCGCGATAAGGAAGAGCCGGCAGACGTCGCCGCGGAATTCCTGAAGGCCAAGGGCATCTGATCGAGAGCGACGCGCAAGTTTCGCTTTCCCTGAAGAAAAAATGCGGCGAAGCTTGCAGCTTCGCCGCTTTGTCGTGATCGTGCAGACAGGATTTCTCGCGTTTGAACTGGGCACCCAAGCATATTCCGGAAATCGCGCTTGCCGTCTGGCAGCATCTGGTGCTGTCGATTTCGTCCGTGCTCATCGGCCTTGCGATCGCGCTCGTGCTCGGCATCGTCTGCGCCCGCCGGCCGAGGCTCTATGCCTTCGCGCTGACGGTGACGAACATCATCTTCGTCATTCCGAGTCTGGCGCTCTTTGCGCTGCTGATCCCCTTCGTCGGCCTCGGTATGAAGCCGGCGTTGATCGGGCTTTCCTCCTATTGCTTGCTGATCCTGCTGCGCAACGTCGTTACCGGTATCCGCGGCGTTCCGGCCGATGTGCTCGACGCTGCCGACGGCATGGGCTACGGCCCGTGGCAGCGGCTCTTCCGCATCGAACTGCCGCTCGCTCTGCCGCTGATCGTCTCCGGCGCCCGCATCGCGCTCGTCACCGTCATCGGTATTGCGACGGTCGCTGCCTTTATCGATGGCGGAGGGCTCGGCACGATCATCCTGATCGGCATCGATCAGGAATATGCCGAGAAGATCCTGGTCGGCGGCATTCTGACGGCACTGCTGGCCATCATCTTCGATTTCATTCTCACCCGGGCCGAGCAGGCCCTGGTGCGCTGGCAGTGAGGGCGCGGCGATGCTGAGCACTGCCTTCTTTTGGATCGTCGATCACCAGGACGAATTCTTCCGCGCCCTCGGCCGCCATCTCCTGATGTCCGGCGTGTCACTGGCGATCGCACTCGTCATTGCGCTGCCATTGGCGATCCTGATCGTCAATCACGGCCGCTTCGCCTTCGGTGTCATCAACATCGTCAATGGCCTCAGGACCATTCCGAGCCTTGCGATCCTGGCAATCATGCTGCCGCTTCTCGGCATCGGCATCCTGCCGTCGATCGTGGCACTGACGGTGCTTGCCCTGCCGCCGATCTTGCTCAATGCCTATGTCGGGTTGCGCGATGTCGATGCCGATGCGGTGGAGGCGGCGATCGGCATGGGCATGAGCAGAAGCCAGGTTCTACGCAAGATCCGCATTCCGCTGGCAGCCCCCGCCATGTTTGCCGGCGCCCGCACGGCGGCCGTCCAGGTACTGGCGGGAGCGACGCTTGCGCCCTTCATCGGCGGCGGCGGGCTCGGCGATTTCATCGCCACGGGCATCGGCATGATGGATATGTCGCGGCTCATCGTCGGCGCCGTGCCAATCGCGATCCTGGCGCTTGCCACCGAATTCATCCTCGGCCGCGCCGAGAAGCATCTGTTTGCAGAAAGAACCGCCGCATGATCCGCATGGAGAACGTCACTAAGCGCTATGGCGAAAGTGCCGCGCCTTCGGTGGATAATCTGACGCTTGATGTGCCTGAGGGCTCGACGGTCGCGCTGATCGGTCCGTCGGGCTGCGGCAAGACGACGACGATGCGCATGATCAACCGGCTGATAGAGCCGACTGAGGGGCGCATCTTCGTCAATGGCGAGGACGTGACAAAAGCCGATCCGGTCAAGCTTCGCCGCCATATCGGTTACGTCATCCAGAATGTCGGCCTCTTTCCGCACATGACGATCGCCGAGAACATCGCTGCCGTCCCGAACCTGCTCGGCTGGGACCAGCCGCGGATCGCAAAGCGCACCGAGGAATTGCTTGATCTCGTCGGTCTCGATCCGAAGGAAATGTTGAAGCGTTATCCGCGCCAGCTTTCCGGCGGTCAGCGCCAGCGCATCGGCGTGGCGCGCGCCCTTGCCGCCGATCCCTCGGTGCTGCTGATGGACGAGCCCTTCGGCGCGATCGACCCGATCGCCAGAACGCGTCTCCAGGACGAGTTCAGACAGATCCTCAAGCGCGTGCGCAAGACGGTGGTGCTAGTGACTCACGATCTCGACGAGGCGATCCGCCTTGGCGATCGGATCGCCATCATGCGTGCCGGCAGGATCGTGCAATATGATGCGCCGGATGCGATCCTCTCCCATCCGGCTGACGAGTTCGTCGCGAATTTCGTAGGCATCGATCGTGCGATCAAGCGGCTCAGCCTGTTTTCGGTTGCCGATGCGATGCGGCCCGGTGCTCCCTCCTCACCTTCTGCCAGTGTTACTGCAAGCGCCAATCTGCGCGATGCGCTGTCGCTGATGGTCGCCGCCAACAGCGATGTGCTTTCGGTGGTCGATGGCGGTGGCATTGTTACCGGGCAGCTGACACGCGACGCGATTTTCTCGATCTGAGTGCAGGAGTTTCTGATGCATCTCGGCTTTTCCCTCACACCTTTCGGCCATCACCCCTCCGCCTGGCGTGAGGCCACAGCACCTGAACATCTCGGTTTCGATGCGCTGCTGTCTCAAGTTGCTAAGGCGGAGGAAGCCGGTTTCGATTTCGTCGTGCTTTCCGACCGGCTCGGCGGGCGGCCGATCGATGATCTCTCGCCCATTGCTACGCCCTTCGAGCCGACGACACTGGTCGCAGCTCTTGCGACAAAGGCGCGCCGGATCGGCTTCCTGGCGGCTGCTGCAACCAGTCAGCACGAGCCTTATAATCTCGCCCGGCGCTTTGCGTCGCTGGATCAGATCAGCGGCGGCCGAACGGGTTGGGTCGCTCTTCCCGTATCCGGCGAATTCGAACGCGACCAGGAATATCTCGGTCTCGTTAGCGGGCTCTGGGACAGTTGGGGAGACGACGCTTTCATCTACGACAAGGCTGAGGGACGTTTCTTTGAACAGGACAAAATGCACGTGCTCAACCACAGGGGCGAACATTTCACGGTGCGTGGGCCGCTCAACGTCAATCGCTCGCCGCAGGGCAAGCCGGTTATCGCCCAGCTTCTGAGCGGAGAAAGCAAAGCATTGGCTGCGCGCCACGCTGAAATCGTTCTTCTTCAGGACCCGACGCCGGAAAGTGCCAACGAAACCGCCGCCGACTTCGTCCGCAGGCTCGAAGCGGTCGGCCGTCGACGACAGGATGTTCGGATACTGGCTAATGTCGTGCCGATCGTCGCGGAAGCTCCCGATGCGGCGCAGGCGGCAAGCAATGCGCTCCGATTTGGCGAGGCGGACCGGGCAAGCCAGCCGCTGTCTGCCGCACGTCTGGTCGGCACGCCGGCCGAAATCGCCCGCTCTCTACAGCAATGGCTCGGGCTTGGTCAGATCGACGGTTTTACGATCCTGCCGCCGACGGTCGCGATCGGACATCTGTTCTTCACGCAAGTGGTTCCGGAATTGCGCCGCCTCGGGCTGACAAAGGCGACGGCCGGCGTGACGTTGCGCGATCGTCTTGGTCTCGTCCGTCCGGTCCATCCGGCGGCACCATTGGAGCGTGCATCATGAGCGGCGATTGCAAGATGAGACTTGGCGCCTTCCTGATGGCGGGCGGCCATCACATTGCGGCCTGGCGTCATCCTGACGCCCATGCCCCGGCCGGCGTCGATATCGACCATTTCATCGAGCTTGCCCGTATCGCCGAGCGCGGCAAATTTGACATGCTCTTCGTCGAGGATGCCGCCGCCATCCGCGAGCGCAATCCTGAGATGGCGAGCCAGGCGGCGCGTTCGACGGCTTTCGAGCCGCTGAGCCTGCTTGCTGCCCTTGCCGTGAGCACCACGCATATCGGCCTCGTGGCAACCGCCTCGACAACCTATAACGAACCCTACGGCCTTGCCCGCACCTTCGCCTCGCTCGATCAGTTGAGTGCCGGCAGGGCAGGATGGAACCTCGTCACGTCGGCAAGCGAGCTTGAGGCCGAGAATTTCGCAAGCAGCGGCCTTCGCCCGCATTCCGAGCGCTACGAACGGGCCGAGGAATTTGCCGATGCAGCACTCGCCCTCTGGGACGGCGTGGAGGAGGGGGCCCATCTGCCTGAAGGCGGGGCTCAATTTGCCGATCGCACCAGGCTCCATCCGGTGCATCATCGCGGCAAGCATTTTACAGTCGAGGGTCTGCTCGAAAGCCCACGCTCAGCCCAGGGCCGGCCAATCATGGTGCAGGCTGGTGCCTCCGACGTCGGCAAGGAGCTCGCCGCCCGCACGGCAGACGTCGTCTTTGCTGCCTCCCAGACGCTTGCCGAAGCCCAGGCCTACTATGCCGATGTGAAGTCGCGTCTTGCCAAATACGGGCGCAAGCCCGACGACATCAAGATCATGCCCGGCATATCGCCGATCGTCGGCGCCACCGAAGCCGAGGCGAAGGCAAAATACCGCGCGCTGCAGGAACTCATCCCGGACGCCGTCGGCGTCGCCCTGCTTGCAAGCTACCTCAGCATCCAGGACCTCTCGGCCTATCCGCTCGACGGGCCGCTGCCGGACATGCCGCAGACCAACCTCATCCAGAGCCGTCAGCAGCTGATCATCGATCTCGGCAGGCGCGAGAACCTGTCGATCCGCGAACTTGCCCGGCATTTCGCCGGCGCACGCGGCCACTGGCAGGTTGCCGGCACGCCGGCGCAGATCGCCGATGCGATGGAAGAACGCTTCAGCGAAGGTGCTGCAGACGGCTTCAATGTCATGGCGCCGCTCTTTCCCTCGGGGCTCGAGGATTTCGTCACCCATGTCGTGCCGGAACTGCGTCGCCGCGGCCTCTTCCGGCATGACTATGAGGGCCGCACGCTTCGCCAGAACCTCGGTCTCGGCACACCCGCCAAACGATAAAACGAGATGACAATGGACCCGATCTATATCGACTATCTGAACGCCTTCGACATCGAGGCGCTCGACCTGACCAACGATGAAATCCTGGCGGCGATCGAAACCTCGCTAGCCGCCCAGGGCAGGGGCCAAACGGTCATCGAACCGCGTGTTCATCTTGAGCCGGATGCGAGCTTTCACGGCCATTTCAATGTCCTGCGCGGCTATGTAGCGCCGCTCGGCCTTGCCGGTGTGAAGGTCGTCGGCGACTATGTCGACAATTACAAGCTCGGCTATCCCTCCGAATTCGGCGTGCTCAACCTCTTCGATCCGCGCACCGGCGTGCCGAAGGCGATCCTTGATGCAACCGTCATCACCGACATGCGCACGGGCGCCGTCACCGCGCTTGGTGCCCGGCATCTCGCCCGCAAGGGTTCGAAGGTGCTCGGCCATATCGGTGCGCGTGGCACCGCGTATTGGAACGTGCGCCTGCTCGATCATCTCTTCGATTTCGACGAGATCCGCGTGCATTCGCGCCGGCCGGAAAGCCGTGATGCCTTTGGCGCCAAGCTGGAGACCGACCTCGGCAAGAAGATCATCGTGGTCGACAACTGGCGCGATTGCGTGGAGGGGGCCGATATCGTCGTCGAGGCATCACGCCTATCGCAACCCGAACCGCTTCTGAAGACGGAGTGGATCAAGAAGGGCGCCTTCGTCGTGCCCTACGGCACGATGAGTGCCGTCGAACTCTCGTTGACCGACATCATGGCCAAACTCGTCGTCGACGATTGGGGTCAGTGCAAGACCGGCAAATTCGGCTCGCTGCGCGCCCATGTCGAGACCGGCAGGCTTTCCGAGGAGACGCTGCATGCCGAACTCGGACAGGTCGTCGCCGGCCTGAAGCCCGGCCGCGAGAGCGAGGACGAGACCATCCTGCTCTGGCACCGCGGCCTGTCACTCAGCGACATCGCGCTTGGCCACGCGCTGCTTTCCAAGGCGCGCTCGGCTGGTATCGGCCAGAGGCTGCGCTTCGCATGAGGGAAATCCTGCTGACCGGCTCCGGCATCACCATTGCCGACATCGTGGCGATCGCCCGTGGCGATGCCACCGTCGAGGCTTCCGATGCGGTCCGTGAGCGGATGATTGCCGCGCGGCGCATCCTGGAAGGTGCCGCAGCGACCGGCCAGCAGATCTACGGTATGAACACCGGGCTCGGCGCCAATCTGAAGACGGCGGTGACTGGAGATTTCGAGGCCTTCCAGCTTCAATTGATCCGCGGCCGCGGCATGGCGGTCGGTGAAGCACTGCCGCGCGACGCGACCCGTGCGGTGATCGCCGCCAGGCTCTCGATGCTGGCCCTTGGCGGATCCGGCATTTCGCTGCCCGTCTTCGAGGCGCTGCTTGCCATGCTGAATGCCGGCGTTCATCCGGTGATGCCGTCAATCGGCTCGATCGGTGCGGGTGACCTCGTGCTGCTGTCTGCCATGGCCCGCGCCCTGGTCGGCGAAGGAAAAGCCGAATATCGCGGCATCGTCTATCCGGCGAATGAAGCCCTTGAGCTTGCGGGCATTGCACCGGCGAGCCTGCAGCCAAAGGACGGGATTTCGCTTCTCAATGCATCAGCCGTCTCTGCCGGTCGTGGCGCCCTCGTATTGCACGACGCCAAACGACTGCTCGATGCCCAGCGCCAGGCGGCTGCTTTGAGCTTCGAGGGCCTTGCCGGCAATCCACTCATCCTGTCGCCGGCCATCCAACGCGCCCGGCCAGCAGTGGGGCAGGCAGAGGAAGCCAGCCGGCTGCTGCAGATGCTTGAGGGCTCGACACTTTTCGACGCAAGCGCCGCCATCCAGGATCCGCTCAGCCTGCGCTGTCTTGCGCCGATCCATGGGGCGCTTGCCGATGCGCTGTCGAAGGCGATCGAGGCCGTCGAGATCGAGCTGAATGCCGCGGCCGACAATCCCGTTGTTCTCCTGGAAGAGCAACAGGTGCTGTCATCAGGTAACTTCCAGACGCCAGCGCTTTCGCTTGCCTTCGAGACATTGGGGCTTGCGGTCGCTCAGACAGCTGCGGCATCCGCCGCACGTTTCATCCAGCTGACGGGCTCGGGTCGCAACGGCCTGCCGCGCTATCTCTCCCCCCTCGGCGGTCCATCGGCGGGTTTCGTGCCGATGCAGAAGACAGTAGCGGCGCTGATGGCCGATATCAGGCACAAGGCCAATCCTGTCATGCTCGACTTCCTTGCCGTGTCGGAAGGTGTCGAGGATCATGCAACGCAATCGTCCCTTGCCGTGCGCAAGCTCGGCGAGATGCTGGAGTTGTGGCGCCTAATCACCGCCTGCGAAATGCTGGCGGCTGCCCAGGCTGTCGACCAGCGTCCCGGACACCGCTGCGGCGCGGAGACGAAAAGGACTCATGCCTTTGTTCGAGGCCTCGCGCCGGTCATGACGGAGGATCGTTCGCTCGGCGAAGACGTGGCTGTCCTTGCCTCGCGCCTGTTCGACGAACAGTACGGCGAGTGAAGAGCATGCATCTTGCCAGTCTTGCAATGTATGTCACGCCGCAACCGCTTGCGGAGGCCACCGTCGAACTCTGGTCGTTCCTTCGGCACTATCTTGCGCAGGCCGGGCTTTCGGATCTGCCAGAGAGCCTCGACACCACGATCCCTTATGACGAGGCCTGGCTACGTGAGGACCTGCTCTTTTCTCAGACCTGCGGCTATCCCTATGTAAAGCGATTGCGTGGCAAGGTGCGCGTCGTTGCCACGCCTGTCTACGCCCATCCTGGCTGCAACGGTCCCGTGATGCGCAGCTTCATTGTCGTGCGCCGCGCTTCCACCTTCGCTTCGCTGCCAGACTTGCGCGGCGCGACAGCCGCCATCAATAGTCCTGACAGCAATTCCGGGGCAAATCTGCTTCGGGCGGCGGTCGCCCCGCTTGCCCGCAATGGCCGCTTCTTCGGTAGCACAATCGAGACGGGCAGCCATGGCGGCAGCATCGATGCGGTGTCGAGCAGGCAGGCGGATTGCGCAGCAATCGACTGCATCACCTTTGCCAACCTCCTGCGCTTTGCGCCAGATCGTGCGGAAGGCATCCGCATCCTTGCAGAGACACCTGCAACGCCGGGTCTGCCCTTCATTACCGGAGGAAAGGTTTCGGATGCGGATGTGGCATTGATGCGCGAGGCACTTCTCGCAGCGATCACCGCACCATCGCTTTCCGGTGCGCGCGATATTCTCGGTCTCGTCGATATCGCGATGCTTACGGATGCCGACTACGAACCGGTTCTGTCGCTTGCCCGAGGCGCGCTTGATACAGGTTACAGCGACTGGATGGATTGACGCCTCCAAGGACGCCAACTCGTAAGACCGATTTTCCGCCCATCACGGCTGAACGTTCAAGTGACAAGAAAAGCATCACCAAATTTGTGATATTGTGATTTATACTTGTTCCAAGTTTGTGATTATGCGATCCTTTCTGGCACCGAAGCCAACGATTTCGACGTGTCTCACGTGTGAGGGGAAAGTGTTCAATGGCGCGCATCACGCTCAGGCAGTTGCTGGATCACGCGGCGGAGGAGGGGTACGGCGTTCCTGCCTTCAATATCAATAACATGGAACAGGCGCTCGCCATCATGGAAGCCGCGGATGCGGCCCGCGCGCCCGTCATCATGCAGGCATCGCGTGGCGCGCGCGCCTATGCCCATGACATCATGCTCAAGCACATGATGGACGCGGTCGTCGAAATCTACCCGCATATCCCGGTTTGCGTGCATCTCGACCATGGCAACGATCCGGCGAGCTGCATGACGGCCATCCAGGCGGGCTTTACCTCCGTGATGATGGATGGCTCGCTGAAAGCGGATGCGAAGACGCCCGCCGACTGGGACTACAATGTCGGCGTGACCAAAAGGGTGACCGAGATGGCGCATCTCGGCGGCATTTCCGTTGAAGGCGAGCTCGGTGTGCTTGGCTCTCTGGAGACGGGCATGGGAGAGGCCGAAGACGGGCACGGCGCCGAAGGCAAACTGTCTCACGATCAGCTGCTGACGAACCCGGATGAGGCGGCGAAATTCGTGCGCGAAACACGGGTCGATGCACTGGCGATCGCCATGGGCACCTCGCACGGCGCATACAAATTCACGCGCAAGCCAGATGGTTCGGTGCTGGCGATGAATGTCATCGAAGAGATCCACCGTAAGCTGCCAAACACGCATCTCGTCATGCACGGCTCGTCGTCAGTTCCAATCGAGCTGCAGGAGATCATCAACAAATATGGCGGCCGGATGGAACCCACATGGGGCGTGCCCATCGAGAAAATTCAGCGCGGCATCAAGAATGGCGTTCGCAAGGTCAATATCGACACCGACGGCCGGATGGCCATGACCGGGCAGATCCGCCGGATATTGCAGGAAGATCCGAGCGAATTCGATCCCCGCAAATATCTGAAGCCAGCAATGGCCGCGCTCACCAAGCTTTGCAAGGAGCGCTTCGAGCAGTTCGGCACCGCCGGCATGGCGGAGCGGATTACGCCCCTTCCTGTTTCGGCGATGGCAAAGCGCTATGCGTCCGGTGCGCTCGATCCGGTCTTTTCCTAAAGCGTGCCGCGCATGTCGCTATCGCAAACCGCTGCACAGTTTTGCGCGACATGCTTTAGATCTCATCGGCTGACGGGGCGGGCGCTTTTTTCCGGTTCGATGTCTGGTGTGCCGGCTGCCAGCGTCTGGCCGTGAAACGCCTTGAGCAGGGAGACGACATCGTTGATCTCATGTTCGACACGCGGAGCGTCCCAGCCGAGCGCTTTCGCGGCGATGCCTGCAATATCGACCAAACCTTCGTAGGTCAGCTGGCCCTCGATCGCGATCGTCGTGCGCCGCAAAACGATATCGGCGAGATGGACCACAAGCTCATTGCGCGCGATCCAGTCTATTTCCCGAAAGCTGTAATGTGCGGCTCCCGACAGGCGCCGCTCGTCGGAATGTTCGGAGGAGAATGTTGCCACCGCCTCGACCGTCGTTCCGTAGCGGTTCAGAAGCTGTTCTGCGCGCGCGGCCGTCATGCCTGCAGCCTTCGCGATCCTGTCAACGAAGACCCGTCTTGCCTGCGCGTCGGCCGGAAAAGCCTTTCCGCCACCGATCGCAAGATAGCGGGTTGATTGCTTGCGCGAACGCTCCAGCCGGGAAAGAACACTGTCGGCAACCTCCTCGGCAAAACCGCGAAACGTCGTCCACTTGCCGCCGACCAGCGACATGATGGCAAAAGGCCGCTTGCCATCCGCTTCGATGACCGGCGCTGAATGGTCGCGGCTGATCAGGCCGGGCGCTGTTCCGTCGGAGGCGGGAAGCGGCCGGATGCCGCTATAGGTGTAGACGATCTGGTCGCGATCGAAGCGCAATGTCGGCAGCAGCGATCTGAGGCTCTGCAGGAAGTAATCGATTTCGGGTTCCTCGCAGCGCACTGTGTCGGGATCCCGGCTCGGGATATCCGTGGAGCCGACGAGCGCAAGCCCGAGATAGCCGTACACCAGGCAGATGCGGCCGTCGTCGGCTTCGAAATAGATCATGTGGCCGTTGAGGCTGCGCACCAGTTCGGGATGATCGATCAGGATATGCGAACCCTTCGTGCCGCCGATCAGGTGCGAGGGCGCGCCGAGCGCTTCGTTGACATGATCGATCCACGGGCCTGCCGCGTTCACGACGAGCCTCGGACGCACCGAGAATTCGCCGCCATCCTCCCGTTGGAAGTTCAGACGGCCTTCCGCGCAGGCGGTCAGTGTGACGAAATTTGCCGCGGTACAATGCGGGTTCGCCTCCAGCCCATCCTTGACGAGTTCATAGACGAGGCGTTCCGGCCGGCTGATTTTTGCGTCGTAGTAGATACCCCCGGCGACAATCGCCTGAGTCACATGCGGCATTTCCCGCCTGGCCCTCTTTTTCAGGATCAGCCGGTGGCGCGGCATCACGCGGTCGCGTGAACCGAAGAAGTCGTAAAGGGAAAGACCGATCTTGATGAGAACGGCGCCGCGGCTGCGGGGCGCAGTCTTTGAGCCGAACAATGTCTGCAGTGCCGCCCAGATGCCGCGTGTCCACGAAAAGATCGGAATGAATGTCGGCAGCGCTTCGACGCAATGCGGCGCGTTTTTCAAGAGCAGATTACGCTCCAGAGTGGATTGGGCAACCAGGCCGAATTCTCCGGTTTCCAGATATTTCAATCCACCGTGAATGAGGCGGGACGGCGCTGCACTCGTCCCGGAACCAAAGTCCGATTTGTCGACGATCATGCAGCTGACGCCCTGAGCCGCGAGGTCGCGAAACAGTCCGGCGCCATTGATGCCTGCTCCAAGGATCACGACGTCGACATCGTGCTCGCGGATATCCGGGCTGCGCCCAAGCGTGTCGGGGGTCATGGTGCTGTTGTCCTAAACTGCGGCCTCTGCCGCGCTGTCCTGCGCAAGGCCGGCGATCTTCGGCCAAAGCGGCGTCATTGTTTCTGCAATTTCGAGGAAGAGGCGGTAGCGCTTTTCGTAATCGGCGCTGCGGGCAGCGTCCGGCTTGCAGGTCTTGCCCTGCTTGTCCTTTGTTGGAGCGCTTTGCGGGTCCGGGTAAAGACCGGCGCCTGCGCCAGCGCAAATGGCAGCCCCCCAAGCCGCCGCCTCGTCGGTGCCGGTTACCGTCACCGGCATTGCAAGCACATCGGCAAACAGCTGTGCGACTGCGGGATTGCGTGACACGCCGCCGGCAAGGCGCGCTTCCTTGACGGCAAAGCCGTCACGCAGGGCATCGACATGGATGCGATGGTTGAACGCGATGCCTTCCATGACGGCCCTCAGCATGTCGCCGCGGTCATGCCAGCCGCCGAGCCCGAAGAAGCTTGCGCTTGCCGATGCACCGTAAGGAGAGCCGAAGAGATAGGGATGGAAAAGCACCGATGACGGCCGGTCAAAAGCCGCCTCAATCTCCGATGCCAGCAAAGCGTGAATGGACATGCCCTTGGTTTCGCAGTCCGTCCATTCTCGGCCACATAGTTTTTCGATGAACCATTCGTAGTTCGCGCTCGATGCAGGCGAAATCGACATGCTGTTCCAGACGCCTGGCGCAATTCCATTGCGGCAGAACCAGCGTCGATCGACGCGCGGTTCGAAAGACAGCGTCTCATTGATCGAATAGGTTCCGGCAATGACGGCGACGATGCCGTCGGCATAACCACCCGCGCCGAGCGCCGAAGCGGTCACGTCATGCAATCCGGCAGCCACGGGCGTGCCCTCGAGGAGGCCGGTCAACCGCGCTGCATCGGCAGTTATTCGTCCAACGATCTCGTCCGAGCGCGAGGCCGGCGGCAGTGCTCTGGCAAGCGCCTGCAAGCCGAACAGGCGCAGTGCGTCCTCGCTATAGTCTTGTGTCCTGACATCGGTGAAGGAGGTGCTTGCTTCGGTGCGATCGGTGCCGACGGTGCCGGTCAGGCAAAATCGCAGCCAGTCCTTGCAGCTCATGATGTGGCCGATACGCTTAAACCGTTCCGGCTCATGATCCCGAATCCAGGCCAGCAGCGCCGACGGGGCGGAGACATGCGGCACCTGACCTGTGAGCGCGATCGCCTCGTCGGCGACCTTGTTATCAGTCCATTGATCGACAATATCACCCGCCCGGCTGTCCAGTGACACGATGCCATTGCCAAGCGGCTCCTGCGCCTGATCCAGCACATAAATGCCATCGCCATGCGCCGTTGCCGCCACGGCCTGGATATCGCTTGCCGGCCGGCCGCTGAGGATGACCGCCTCGCGGATGGCCTCAGCCGTCGCGGTCCACAATTCGCGCATGTCCCGTTCCACGAAACGCGGCCTCGGGATGAGCTGGCTAACGCGCCGCCGGGCGACGGCGATCGGCGTGCCGTCGATATCGAAAATGACGGCCTTCGTGACGGTCAGGCCGCTATCAATCCCGAGAAGACTCGGCATGCACATTCACCTTTCTATCGCGGCCGGGCGGTCCGGTCACATGCGCCCGTTGCCGGTCCTGGCAATGACGACATTGATATCCCTGGAGCGCATCCGGTCGATGTGAACGGGGAGGGTCTTGTCGTCGACGATGACGACGTCGAATTCATCGAGCGCCGCGAAGCTGTGAAGCGCGCGCCGTTCGAATTTGGTGTGGTCGGCAAGCAGGATGCGTTTGACCGAACAGTCGAACATGGCGCGCTTGGTATCGACGGTCTCGGGCGATTGATGCAGCACGATGCCGTCGTTAATGGCCGACATGGAAATAAATGCGATATCCGCCCGCAAGCCCCTGATCTCGTTGATCGTCATTCGTCCCATGAAGGCATTGCACCAGTTGTAATACTGGCCGCCGAGCGCGAGCAGGGTGACGTCGTGCATGCCGGTCAACGCATTCATCAGCGTCAGCGAATTGGTGATGGCGGTGATCGGCACCTTCGAGGTGAGATGCGATGCCATCTGCAGGACAGTCGTGGAATCGTCAAAAAAGATGGCCTGTCCCGGTTCGACGAACTGCATGGCAGCCTCCGCGATCACTTTCTTTTCCGCCGACTGCCGGCTCGAGCGGTAGACATCGCTGGATTCGATAAGGTTGGTGGCAGCGGCAGTGACGATGCCGCGTGTCTTCCGGAAGATCCCGCGGCTCACGAGCTCATCCACATCGCGATGCGCCGTCATCAGGCTGATGCCAAAACGATCGGTCAGATCCTCGATCCGCATCGAACCTTCGCTCATGACGGCCTCCGCGATCATACGCCGGCGCGCGACCTGGCGTGTCTGACGGCTGTCGCTGGTCAGCTGATCCAACAGCTCATCGCCCTGATTGGTCTTCTGTGTCACGGGTCACCCTTGTCGCTGAATTCCATGTCCCAGCTTCGTATAGTGATTGCCATGCCAAGGCAAAGAAGGCGAAAGCGGCTTGATACGGTCGAAAAGGTCAAGGAGGGCGCCCGGTCGAGCGCCCTCTTTCTCATTACTGTGACAGAACGAACGGGCCGGTGTACTTGTCGATATTGTCCTTGGTGATCAGGAGGCAATCGAACAGCTGCTTTTCGCTCTTGGCGCCGGTGCTGCCCGTCTTGATGACGTTATCAGCCTGCTTGACGGCTTCCTCGGAGAAGACGGCGACGGGCTGCAGGACGGTATATTGCAGTTCGCCCGCCTTGATCGCGGCGACCGCATCCGGCGAACCGTCGAAGCCGCCGACCTTGATGTTGGCGAGCTTGCCGGCTTCCTTCAGTGCCGCGATGGCGCCGAGCGCCATTTCGTCATTGCCGGAGATTACGCCGATAATGTCGGGATTGGCCTGCAGCATGGACTGCATCTTGTTGTGACCCTGGGTGCGGTCCCAGTTGGCAACTTCCTTGGCGACCTTCTGGAGATCGGGGTACTGGGTCAGAACGGTCTCATAGCCGTTCGAGCGCGTGGCGGCATTGTTGTCCGACGGGGCACCGAGGAGCTCGGCATACTTGCCCTTGTCACCGACCGCTTCGACCCACTGCTGCGCACCGATTGCGGCACCCTGGGCGTTGTTCGAAACGAGCTGCGCCTTGGCGAGGCCTTCCTGGTTGATCTCGGCATTGACGAGGATGACCGGGATACCTGCGGCAACTGCCTTCTTGACCGCGCCGATGGAACCATCGGCATTTGCCGGGTCAAGAATGATGGCGACCGACTTGTTGGTGATGGCGGTATCGATCATGTTGCTTTCGGTGTTGGTGTCGCCCTTGTGCGCACTGACCGAGGCGGTGTAGCCGAGCTTTTCGGCTGTCGCCTTGGCGACGTTGCCCTCCGTCAGCCAGTAGGGGTTGGACGGATCATTGACGATGATCGTCATCTGGCCTGCCGCCCAGGCGGAGCTGACGAGGATCGGGGCGACAGCCGCGGCTGCCAGAAGAATGCGCATGCCTTTCTTAAACATAGTCTCTCTCCCATTTGTGAGTTCAGGTGCTGCCGGAAACCGGCGGTGCTTTCCGCGATCGGCCTTCAGTTGCCTTCGCGGATAAGTTCTGTTGCGGACGTCAGGACGATTTTGCCCGGCGCCCGTATTGGATGCTGTTCATGAGGACAGCGAGGACGATGACCGCGCCGGTGAAGACTGTCTGCCAGTAGGCCGAGACGCCGATGATGACGAGGCCGTCCGACAGGAAGCCGATCACAAAGGCGCCGAGCATCGTGCCGCGTACCGTGCCGCGCCCGCCCGTCAGCGCCGCACCGCCGATGACGACTGCCGCGATCGCCGTCAATTCGTAGGTCGTGCCGGCAGTCGGACCGGCTGAGGTCAGTTGCGACGACAGGACCAGGCCGGCAATTGCCGCGCAGACGCCCGAGAGCACATAGACGATGATCTTGACGCGCTTGACCGGCACGCCCGAGAGATCGGCCGCACGCTCATTGCCGCCGGAGGCATAAAGCCAGCGACCAAAGGCCGTGCGGCTGAGGACGATGCCGCAGATGATCGCGAGGACGGCGAGCACGATGACGCCGATCGGAATGCCTGCGAGGCGATTGAAGCCGAGCCAGTCGAAGCCGGTATTGCCAAGCTCCGGGCGGCCGCCGAGATTGTTGTAGGTGAGACCATTGGTCATCAGCAGCGCGATACCACGGGCGACGTAGAGCACGCCAAGCGAGGCGACGAAGGCCGGAACCTTCAAGTAGGCGACCAGCACGCCGTTGACCGCGCCGACGACAGCGCCGAGCGCGCAGGTAATGACCACCACGGCCCAGACCGGCGGATAAAGAATGACGCCGAACGAAGTCAGCGTTACGCCCTGCATGAGGAAGCCTGCCATGCAGCCGGCAAGCCCGAGCGTCGAGCCGACCGAAAGATCGATGCCACCATTCAGGATCACCAGCAGCATGCCGATCGCCAGGATGCCGAAGATGGCAACATGCGAGGCCATGGTCAGGAAGTTACTGAGGCTGAAGTAATAGGGTGACAGGAACGAGAAGACCGCGATGATGACGATGAGCGCGAAGAAGGCGCGGCCTTCCAGGATAAGGCGCACGAGGTTGGTGTTGCGCTTTTGCCCATGCGACACTGACTTCTTTTCGGTGATGTTCGTGACTGACATAATCAGTGCTCCATAATTCCGGGCTAGTGCGCGACCATAGCTTCGCCTGAGGCGGCCATGATCTTTTCCTTGGTGACGTCAGCACCGAATTCAGCCGAGATCCGGCCGCGATGCATGACGATGATGCGGTGCGCGATGCTCAGGCATTCGTTGACCTCGGAAGTCGAGTAGACGACAGCGAGACCCTGCCGGGCACGTTCGGCCAGCAGCTTGAAGACTTCCGCCTTAGCGCCGATGTCGATGCCGCGGCTCGGCTCGTCGAGAAGAATGACCTTCGGGTCTGTCGCCAGCATCTTGCCGATAACCACCTTCTGCTGGTTGCCGCCAGACAGCGAGCCGATGGCGGCCTCTCCTCCATCGGTCTTGACGCGGACTTTGCGAATGGAGGCATCGACAAGCTCGCGCTCGCGACGGCCGGATGTGAACAGTCCCTTGGTAAAGGCGCCGATGCTGGCAAGCGACAGGTTGGAACCGACCGTCATCGTCTGGACGAGGCCGTCGCGCTGGCGATCCTCGGGCACCAGCACGAGGCCGCTTGCGATGCGTCCGGCGATGCTCAAATGCCCGACATCCTGGCCCTCAAGCCGAATGGCGCCGCTGCTTGCACGCAACCGTCCGGCCACGCATTCCAGAAGCTCGGTGCGTCCGGCGCCCATCAGGCCGTAGATGCAGACGACCTCCCCGGCGCGCACGTCTAGCGAGAGACGGTCGACGGAATTGAAGGCCGATCCGGAGAGGCCTGGAACCGTCAGATTGTCGATCGACAGTGCAGCCTTGCCGAATTCATAGCCTTCGGGCGGATTGCCGAGATCGAAATTGTCGCCCACCATGTTGCGGACGATCCATTCGAGATCGATGTCCTTGCGTTGCGCATAGGCCGTCATGGTGCCGTCACGCAAGACGACGGCGTGATTGGTGATCTGCAGCGCTTCCTCAAGGTGATGTGAGATGTAGACGATCGAGACGCCGCGATTGGTCAGATCGTGGATGACTTTGAAAAGCACTTCGACTTCAGCTGCGCTGAGCGCCGAAGTCGGCTCATCCATGATCAGGATACGCGAATTGACGGATAGCGCTCGGGCAATTTCGACAATCTGTTGCTGGCCGAGACGCAGATCCTCCACCTTGGTCAGCGGATCGATCTCCTCTTCCAGTTCTTCCATCAAAATGCGCGTCTGGCGCTCTTCTTCCGCGAAATCGACCACGCCGCCCTTGATGATCTCGCGGCCCATGAAGATGTTGTCGCGCACGCTGAGATTGGGCGCGAGGCTGAGCTCCTGGTGAATGATCGAGATGCCGCATTCGCGGGCATGGGTCGATGAGCTGAAGCTGATCGGTGCGCCGTCGAGAATGATTTCGCCCGACGTCGGCTGGACGACGCCCGAAAGGATCTTCATCAGCGTTGATTTGCCCGCCCCATTCTCACCGAACAACGTGGTGATCTGACCGCGATGGATATCGAAATTGACGCCCTTGAGGGCATGCACGCTGCCATAGGATTTGGCAATATTGCGGGCAGCCAGGACGACCTCGCCAAGGACTTCGGATGCGGAGATCGGCTCGCTCATTTGACGTCGACCTTGACCGGAGTTACGAGCCAGTTTTTCGGGTTGATGAGTTTGAAGACGCCGACGACAGTTGCCGTTTTGCCATCGAGTTGGTCCGGATCAAGGCCGTCGAATACGGCTTTCTTCATCTCGTTATTGATGGCCGAGCCGGCATCCTGATACTGAATCTGATTGGTGAACTGACCGAATTCGATCGTGCCTGTGGCATCGCGGAGGTCCGTGCCATTGACCGCAGGACCGGTCTGGACACGGACCACCGTCTCGGGAGGTAAGCCGTCGATCTTCATTTCGTTGGTATTGGATTTGCGCGCGCCGAAGGTGCCGTTCAAGGTCACTGGGATGACCGGACCGGTGCTCGTGGCAACGCCGTATTTCTCGCCGGCAGCCTTCTTGTCCGCCACGATCGCCGTCGCCAGCTCAGACGCAGCCACGGCCCTCTTTTCGACGTCCGCCTGGATCTTCGGAAACTGCTCGGCGCCGAAGGTTTCCGGAGAAAAGGCCTGCTGCCGCACATCGCTCTCCGAGCCAATCTTGACGACCTTGGTGTCGAGCGCGATTGCGCCGATGACCACGATTGCCGCAATGGCACTGACGATGATCTTCAGGTTGCCTTTGCCTGGCGCGGATGCTGCATGAGCGGGCTGAGTATTCATTGCTGACGACCTTTGCGGCTGGTCGGATTTATGTCGGAAGAGGATGAAACTGGCGAAAGCCTTGCGGCTGCTTCATCGAAGACGGGACGTTTCGAAAACCGCATCGAGGTGCGGAAACCTGCCGAGCCAAGCGGCGTGATGATGAGCGGGAAAAATGCGCATCCGAACCTCCTCCATGTCGGACCGGCGCTTGTCTCCTCCAACCGCCTGGGCCGCAATTCCTCTCAGCAGCGATGCCTGCGTGATAGGTAAATGGTGTTTATGCCAAAAATCATGTTATCAAATTGTCCGTCTGTCAACAGGCGTTTTGTGGATTGGCGCTGACAACATAACATTGAAAGTGTGCTTGACGCGACGAGAAGGCACCTGAACTTAAGCGTGCGCTCCGGCCAAAAAGGTGACCATTCGCCAAACTAAATTGAGATATATAATTGATTTGAAAGGATAAATAACGTGGAGCGAGTTCTCATTGCACGCAGCCGTCGCCGCAAATCGCTGAGGCTGTCACCAGCGCTGGTCGTGTTGATTGGTTTATATTTTATCTGAAAAAAATTTCATTGCGAGAAAAATCTTACTGGAAGAATGATATCTTTGTGTTATCTTTTGATCAGGCTTATGGGAGGTTTTGAAATGGATCGGGTCTCAAGATCTCGGAGCGCGATCTGCGCGCCCGCTGACTTGCCCGTGAATTCGAAGTGTGGTCGCTTGCGCCCTTTGCTGGCGGTGCCGACCGGGAGGATATGAGACATGAAATCGATGCGCGTTTTGCCCTTCGTGACGCTCGACGTGATTGCTGGATAATCCGCGATGGATGTCAGCCAACAGGTCATCATCGGTATCGATGCGGGAACATCGGTCATCAAGGCGGTTGCCTTCGACCTTTCCGGCCGTCAGATCGCGGCCGCATCCGTTCGCAACAAATATTCAAGCGGCAGCGATGGTTCGGCCACGCAATCGCTCGCTCAGACCTGGGAGGATTGTGTCGGTGCGCTTCGCGGCCTTGGCGAGAAGGTCGAGGATCTTGCATCGCGCACCGCGGCGATCGCGGTGACGGGGCAGGGGGACGGAACATGGTTGGTGGGTTCCGGCAATCTGCCTGTCGCCGATGCCTGGCTCTGGCTCGACGCGCGTGCCGCGCCGACCGTGGTGTCACTTGCCGGCCAGCAAACAGACAGGGCGCGTTTCGAGCAGACGGGCACGGGACTGAATACCTGCCAGCAGGGCGCGCAGCTCGCTCATATGGATCGGGTGGCGCCGGAGCTTCTGGACCGGGCGGAAACGGCGCTGCACTGCAAGGACTGGCTCTACCTCAATTTTACCGGTGTGCGGGCGACCGACCCTTCGGAGGCAAGTTTCACCTTCGGTGATTTCAGGACGCGGCGATATTCGCCTGTTGCCATCGACGCGCTCGGGTTGACGCATCGCCGCGCGCTTCTGCCCGATATTGTCGATGGAACAGAAATCAGCCATCCGCTGACGGCGGAAGCGGCGCGGGCCTGCGGCTTGCTGGCCGGCACGCCGGTCAGCCTCGGTTATGTGGACATGGTGATGACGGCGCTCGGCGCCGGTGTTCGCAGCGGTGGGCGCAACGCAGCCTGTTCGACGATCGGTTCGACTGGCGTGCATCTGCGCGCAAAGCCGGTGGGTGACGTTCATCTCAACCGCGAGGGCACTGGATACGTCATCGCCCTGCCGATCCCGGGCACCGTTACCCAGGTGCAGACCAATATGGGTGCGACGATCAATATCGACTGGCTGCTGGAGATGGCCGCTTATCTGATGGCGGAGGCCGGAAAGCCTGTCACCCACGCCGAGCTCGTCGCCAGGATCGACCGCTGGTTTTTCGAAAGCCAGCCCGGATCGGTCGTCTATCATCCCTATATTTCCGAGGCCGGAGAACGTGGCCCCTTCGTCAATGCGCGGGCCCGGGCAGGCTTTTCTGGCCTTTCGGTTCGCCACGGGTTTCCAGACCTCGTTCGCGCGGTTGTCGAAGGTCTGGCGCTGGCGACGCGCGATTGTTACGCCGCCATGGGCGATATGCCGGAAGAGTTGCGCGTCACCGGCGGCGCCGTGCGTTCTAGCGCGCTGCGACGCTCCCTGACCGCGTCACTCAAGGCGCCGATCCGCCTGTCCCGCCGTGAAGAGACCGGAGCGGCTGGCGCCGCCATGATGGCTGCTGTGGCGATCGGCGCCTACAAGACAATGGACGACTGCATCGCCGACTGGGTCACGCCGCTGCTCGGCGAAGCCGAGGAGCCGATCGGCGAGGAAGCCGCCCGCTTCGATCTGCTTTATTCCGCTTATGCCGATATCCGAAGGGCCATGCCCGCCGCCTGGGAAACACTGGCCCGAACCGCGGCGATGTCGCCCGCAAAATGAATCGCTGATGCAAAAGGCATCCGAGGGAGCATGACATGACCGAACCCCAAATCCTGGATCTTTTCGTCATCGGCGGCGGTATCAACGGCGCGGGAATTGCGCGCGACGCCGCCGGGCGCGGCTTGAAAGTCGCCTTATGCGAAAAGGACGACCTGGCTCAGGGCACCTCCTCCCGCTCGGGCAAGCTCGTGCATGGCGGCCTTCGCTATCTGGAGTATTACGAATTCCGCCTAGTGCGGGAGGCGCTGATCGAACGCGAGGTGCTGCTCAACGCGGCCCCGCATATCATCTGGCCGATGCGTTTCGTGCTGCCGCACAGTCCCGAGGATCGCCCCGCCTGGCTCGTCCGGCTCGGCCTCTTCCTTTACGATCATCTCGGAGGTCGCAAGAAGTTGCCTGGCACCCGCACGCTCAATCTGCTGCGTGATCCCGAAGGTACGCCCATACTCGATCAATATACCCGCGGTTTCGAATATTCGGATTGCTGGGTGGATGATGCCCGCCTCGTCACCTTGAATGCGGTGAGCGCGGCTGAGAAGGGTGCCCTGGTGCTTACCCGCTCGCCGGCGGTGTCGGCGCGCCGGGAAAACGGCCAATGGACGATCACGACAAAAAGCAGCACGAGCGGCGAGACGCGGACCTTCCGTGCCAAATGTCTCGTCAATTGCGCCGGCCCGTGGGTCACCGACATCATCAACCGCGTCGCCGGTTCCAATTCCAGCCGCAATGTGCGTCTCGTCAAGGGCAGCCACATCATCGTGCCGAAATTCTGGGCTGGCTCCAATGCTTACCTGGTTCAAAACCACGACAAACGCGTCATCTTCATCAACCCTTATGAGGGCGACAAGGCGCTGATCGGCACGACGGACATCGCCTATGAAGGCCGGGCTGAGGATGTGGCGGCCGACGAGGCGGAAATCGACTATCTGCTGAAGGCGGTGAACCGCTATTTCAAGGAGAAGCTGCGCCGTCAGGATGTGCTGCACAGCTTTTCCGGCGTGCGCCCGCTGTTTGACGACGGCAAGGGCAATCCATCGGCGGTGACCCGCGACTACGTGTTCGATCTTGACGAGACCGGGGGGGCGCCGCTTCTCAATGTCTTCGGTGGCAAGATCACCACATTCAGAGAGCTTGCCGAACGTGGCATGCAGCGCCTCAAACACGTTTTCCCGAACATGGGCAGCGACTGGACGGAAAAGGCACCGCTGCCGGGTGGAGAGATGCCCAATGCCGATTACGAGACCTTCGCCAACAGCCTGCGTGACACCTATCCCTGGATGCCGCGAAAACTCGTCCATCACTATGGCCGTCTTTATGGCACGCGCACGAAGAACCTGGTTGCCGGGGCAACGGACCTGCAAGGTCTCGGCCGCCATTTCGGCGGGCAGCTCTACGAAGCGGAAGCCCGTTATCTCGCTGCCACCGAATGGGCGGAGACGGCCGAGGACATCCTCTATCGCCGCACCAAGCACTACCTGCATCTGAGCGAGGCAGAGCGGGCAGCTTTTGCCGACTGGTTTGCTTCATCCCATCTTGCCGCCGCCTGAGGAGGTCTTGATGCCGCTTTCGCTTTCGCTGAATACCAATCCGCTGGTGAACCGTTTTGCCGATCCGGACGACCTGATCGAGACGGTCGCTCGGGATCTGCGGATCCGCGACCTCCAGCTGACACATGAATTCATCAATCCGAGCTGGCAGGCCCCGGTTATCCGCCGTCTGACCCGCCAGATGAAAGCAGCGTTGGAGCGCACCGGCGTTCGCGTTACCTCGGGCATGACTGGACCTTATGGACGGCTGAACCATTTCGGGCACCCGGATGCCGAAGTCCGCCGCTATTACGTGGATTGGTTCAAGACCTTCGCCGACATTACCGCTGATCTCGGCGGGCATTCCGTCGGCACCCAATTTGCGATCTTCACCTACAAGGACTTCGATGATGCAAGCCGGCGCGAGGAATTGATCAATATCGCTATCGACTGCTGGTGCGAAGTCGCAGAGCATGCCAGGGCCGCCGGTCTTTCCTATGTCTTCTGGGAGCCAATGAGCATCGGCCGCGAATTCGGCGACACGATCGAGTCCTGCCTTGCGTTGCAGGCACGACTGGCTGCCGCCGATATGGCGGTGCCGATGTGGATGATGGCGGATATCGACCACGGCGACGTCACCTCCGCCAATCCCGACGACTACGATCCCTATGCCTGGGCGCGCGCCGTGCCGAAGCTGTCGCCGATCATCCATATCAAGCAGAGCCTGATGGACAAGGGCGGCCACCGGCCGTTCACGGCGGAATTCAATGCCAAGGGGCGGATTCAACCCGCGCCGCTGTTGGAAGCTTTCGCGGCGGGCGGCGCCGATGACAATGAGATCTGCCTCGAACTTTCCTTCAAGGAACGTGAGCCGAACGATCGCGAGGTTATCGCGCAGATTGCCGAAAGCGTCGCCTTCTGGGCGCCGCATATCGACACGGGTGCAGCAGACTTGAAGATATGATCCGGCGATTTACAAAGGCTGGTTGTTGTCAGGCGGCATAGCCGTCGAAGAAATGGGAAGGTGCGGCGATGACGGATGCCGATGATACGCTTGCCGTGCGGGCCGCCTGGCTTCATTACGCCGGCGGACTGACGCAGTCCGACGTTGCCCGGCGCCTCGGCATTCCCTCGGTCAAGGCGCATCGACTGATCGCGCGGGCCGTCGCCGATGGCGTCGTCAAGGTCACGATCGACGGCGATATCGTCGAATGCGTCGAACTGGAGACGCGGCTCGCCGAGCGCTTCGGATTGCAATATTGCGAGGTCGCGCCCGATCTTGGCGAAGAGGGCCTGCCGCTGCGCGCGCTTGGTCATGCAGGAGCTGGCTATCTGAAGCGCGAGATCGAACACGGTGAGCACGCAGTCATTGGTCTTGGCCACGGCCGCACGCTTTCGGCTGCCGTTCAATATATGCCGCGGACGAATGCCAAGCACATGCGCTTCGTTTCCCTGCTTGGCGGCCTCACGCGAAACTACGGCGCCAATCCCTATGACGTCATGCACCGTATCGCGGAAAAGACCGGCACACATGCCTATGTCATGCCGGTTCCGTTCTTCGCCAACACTGCCGAGGACCGGGAGGTGCTCAGGGCGCAACGCGGCGTCAAGGAAGTGTTCGATCTCGCCAATGACGCCGACCTGAAGCTCGTCGGCTTGGGGACGGTGGACGCCGAGGCCCAGCTGGTGCTCTCCGGCCTGGTCGAGCCGGGTGAGATCGAGGACATCGCCGCCGCTGGTGGCGTCGGCGAAATCCTCGGCCACTTTTTCAATGCGGATGGCCAGATCCTCGATACGGCTCTGACCGGTCGCACGCTTTCGGCGTCCTTTCCGACGACGACGAAGGAGCGCCTCGTGGCCCTGGCGGGCGGACAGGCCAAGGTGGCCGCGATACGGGCCATCCTGCGCAGCCGCCGTCTTCACGGGCTCATTACTGATGAACGGACCGCGCGTGCGCTCCTGGATTGATGATTTCTGCCACATGTCTCAGCGCATAATCACACTGTATAGTGTTGAAATTAACATTTTAGATGTTATATTGTTATTGAACTGGGATTGAGACGTATGAAACGGGAAGAGCGCCAGCAGTTGATCGTCAATCTGCTCGTTGAGGGCAAGACCGTCGAAGTGGACGATCTTGCCGAACGGTTTTCCGTCTCCAAGATGACCATTCACCGCGATCTCGACGACCTCGAACAGGCAGGTGTGCTGCGTAAGGTGCGCGGTGGCGCGACGATCGATGCCGGAACGCAATTCGAGAGCGATTTTCGCATTCGTGAACGTCAGGGCGGCGAAGCCAAGGTTGCGATGGCGCAGGAAGCGCTGGCCCTGGTCGAACCTGGCATGACGGTCATGGTCAATGACGGCTCGATGGCCGCGGTACTCGGCGAGATGCTGCTGCGTAAGCGGCCGCTGACGGTGATTACCAACAACGCAGCGATCATGGAGCGGTTGAAGGGTGAAAACGGCATAACCCTGATTGCGCTCGGAGGCATCTATTCCGCGAAATTCAACGCCTATCTCGGCGTCGTCACAGAAGAAGCGCTGTCACGCCTGAGGGCAGATATCGCTTTCATTTCGACGCCGGCGGTCAGCGGCAGGCTCGCCTATCACATGGACGATAATGTCGTTCGCGCCAAGCGAGCGATGATCTCGTCTTCGGCCAGAAGCTGCCTCCTGGTCAACCACCAGCGCATCGGCCACACGGCGTTGCATGTCATGGCGGACCTGGCCGATTTCGACACTATTATCACCGACAGCGCGCCGACGGGCGCTGTTCTCAACGAATTCGATCGGGCGGGCATCAAGCTCACCATCGCTCCAGCACAGGATCAGGCATGACGGAGAAACCGCGCTTCTGGATTGGCACCAGCTGGAAGATGAACAAGACGCTCGCGGAGGCCGAGCATTTCGCCCGCGGCCTCGCGGCGGCTGACGCTGCGCGCGACCCTGTCATCCAGCGCTTCGTGATCCCGCCATTTACAGCCGTGCGGGAGGTCAAGTGCATGCTTGCAAAGACCTCAGTCAAGGTCGGTGCGCAGAACATGCATTGGGCGGATCAGGGCGCCTGGACGGGCGAGGTCTCCCCCTTGATGCTGAAGGATTGCGATCTCGATATCGTCGAGCTTGGGCATTCCGAGCGCCGTGAGTTTTTCGGCGAAACGGACGAGACTGTCGGGCTGAAGACGGAGGCGGCTGTTCGCCATGGCCTGATCCCGCTCATTTGCATCGGCGAAACCCTTGCCGACCGGGAGAGCGGAAAAGCCGCGGAAATTCTTGCAGTCCAGGTGCATGGGGCGCTTTCGAAGCTTTCCGACGAGCAGAAATCGGCGGAAATCCTCCTTGCCTATGAGCCTGTATGGGCGATCGGCGAAAAAGGCATTCCGGCAACGGCCGATTATGCCGATGCGCGCCAGGCCGAGATCATCGCGGTCGCCGAAGCAGCGCTCGGGCGGAAAATCCCCTGCCTCTACGGCGGGTCGGTCAATCCGCAGAACTGCGAAGAACTAATTTCGAGCCCGCATATCGACGGGCTCTTCATCGGCCGTTCCGCCTGGAACGTTGAGGGCTATCTCGACATCCTTTCGAAATGCGCCGCCAAACTCCAAGGAGAAAGACAATGAAGCTTGCAATTGCTGGAGACAGCGCCGGCGAAGGTCTCGCCAAGGTGCTCGCCGAACACCTCAAGGATCGGTTCGACGTTCATGAAGTGTCACGCATCAACGACGGGCTCGACCCGTTCTACGCCAACCTTTCGGATCGCGTTGCCTCGGGCGTGATCGATGGCACCTATGACAAGGCAATCCTGGTTTGCGGCACCGGCATCGGCGTCTGCATCTCGGCCAATAAAGTGCCTGGCATCCGTGCTGCCCTGACGCACGACACCTATTCGGCCGAGCGTGCTGCTCTTTCCAACAACGCGCAGATCATCACGATGGGCGCGCGCGTCATTGGACCTGAGCTCGCAAAGTCGATCGCCGACGCATTCCTCGCTCAGACATTCGACGAGAACGGTCGTTCGGCCGGCAATGTCTCCGCGATCGATGAGCTCGACGCAAAATACAGCGCACGTTGAGATCTGGGCGCAAGCGGCCGGCTATCCGCCGGCCGCTGCGAGCGCACCAGCGTCGTCATCACCATCAACCTGAGCTTCCAGGTGATGGCTGCGGTCGTGGTAGGGCCGGGTCTATCAAGTCCTTTTCGCCGTTAGAATCTCCCCTGCGGACGAAATCTTCTCGCCGGTCTCCGCGGTGTCGCGCCCGACCCAAAGTCGCCCCGATGTGTTGAGAGGCCTAGACCGGTTTCTCAGGAACAACGGCATCTCTAAATGCCTCGCAGATTACACCATGACCGGCATCGTTGGGGTGTGTGAAATCAGGCGAGGCCAGTGCGCCATCGCCATATGCTTTCATTCGTTCATAGACAGGCGCGTAGAAGATGCGAAAATTTTGCGCCAGTTCTCGCACGGTTTGGACATAGACTTCAAAGCCCTGGCGTGTCTGTCCGGTGAAGCCAGTGCTTCCTACCGAAAAACCTCGATCAGGGATATGGGGCGGGCTGCCGATCGCAAGCCTTTCCGCATGGCCTGCCTCGATCAGTTTCTCCAGCATATTCGCATAATCACGACGGAAGCTCTTCGCGTTCATGCTGTCCGGCGCGGCCGTATAGCGGGCGTCGTTATAGCCGTAGAGGATGAGGATCGCGTCGCGATGCGGGGCATCGAGCAGCGCCCCGGCAAATCGGCTGACGCCGTTGTCTGCTCGCGCTTTGCCATCGGCAAGCAGTGAGGCCTGCAGCACCGTCCCCGGGATTGCGTGATTGTAAAGCGGTAAGGCGTCGAGCTCAGCTGCGAAGAGCGCCGGCCAGGCCAGATGCGGCTGGCTGGCGTTGAACCCGGCGGTGATGCTGTCGCCGAAGACGCGGATTCCGGAAATCCCCAGCGATTTCAAATGCTCTGCAAATGTCATCGATCGTCACACATTTTCGCGCTTGACAGCAACTCGGAAAATCCCGTTTATACGTATTAGCTGCTAATACGCATTAGCAGTCAAGAGGAGATCCGGAGGATGCGACGTGGCAGGCACTAAGCGCTTGACTCAGCACGATATTGCCAAACTGGCCGGCGTCAGCCAGGCGACCGTCTCGCTCGTGCTGAACGGTGCGCCGACGGCTTTGGCGCGTATTCCCCAGGAAACCCGCGAGCGCGTCCAGCAGGTCATCCGCACGACGGGATATGTGGCCGATCCGATCGCCCGGCGGATGGCCAAGGGCCTCAACCGCATTCTCGGCGTCTTCACCTACGAGCCGGCTTTTCCAAGCGAGCAGGCAGACTTCTTTGCGCCCTTCCTGCTCGGCATCGAAGAAGAAGCGCAGGCGAAGAATTATGACCTCTTGCTTCTGACCGGCGCCGGCGTCGGCCGGGAGCGGAAGATTTTTGCCGACGGCAACCGGCTGCGGATCGCCGATGGCTGCCTCGTCCTTGGCCGCGAATTCGATCGGGCCGAGCTCAAGCGGCTGGTTACCGGCGACTATCCCTTCGTGGCGATCGGCCGACGGGAGGACGCTGGGGGACCCGTTCCTTACGTCGGCGGTGATTACGCGAATGGCACGCGGGCGCTGGTCGAAAAGGCGCGCGCACTCGGTCATGATCGGCTGGCCTTCATCGGTCCAAGCGGATCGGCTGAATCCATCGTTGATCGCTGGCGCGGATTTTCAGACGCAATCACGGGGGGCGCCGAACTGGTCTTGCATGTGGACGAGGTCGGCCGAGGCGCTGCCGATACGCTCGATGCGATTGTCAGAAGCGGCGCGACCGCGGTCTTCTTCGTCGAACTGGCCGACGCGGTGCGTGTCGAAGCGGCGGCGCGCGAGCGCGGCCTGTCCATTCCGAACGACTTTTCGGCCGTGGTGCTCGGAAGCCACGTACGGGCCGAGCGCAGCCATGTGCAGTTCACCTCCTTCAACATTCCTCGCGAGGAGATGGGGCGGCAGGCGACCGCAATGCTCGTGCGCCGCATCGAGGATGCCGCGCCCGTCGAACAAATTCTTCTGACCTGCGAACCCGTCGAGGGCCAAACCCTTGGACCAGCAAAGAAACGGACCTGAGAACGTGACAGACATGGCGGCAAAAGAGATGCGAGCGGATATTCTGGTGGTGGGCGGTGGCCTCGGCGGCGTGGCGGCGGCGCTCGGTGCCTGCCGGGCAGGCAAGAGCGTCATCATGACCGAGGAATTCGAATGGATCGGCGGCCAGTCGACCAGCCAGGGTGTGCCATCCGACGAACATAGCTGGGTCGAACAGTTCGGCATCACACGCTCCTATCGCAGGCTGCGCAACGGCGTGCGGCAATATTATCGCGACAACTATCCGCTGACCGAGGGCGCCCGCGCCTGGGGTGATCTCAATCCCGGCGGCGGCTGGGTGAGCCGCATCTGCGCCGAGCCGCGCGTCAGCCTGGCGGTCATGGAAGCGATGCTGATGCCCTATCGGGGCGCCGGCCGCCTTAGGGTGCTGCAGCCCTATCGTCCCGTCGCTGCTGATGTCGACGGCGACACCGTACGCTCCGTCACCGTCCGCCATCGCGACACGAACCGTGAGGTCTTCATCTCGGCCGACTATATCCTTGACGCTACCGAGCTCGGCGACCTGCTGCCGATGACCGGCACGGAGTATGTCAAAGGCTTCGAGGCGCAATCCGATACCGGCGAACCGAGCGCGCCGTCCGAAGCGCAGCCCGACAATGTTCAGGCAGTCTCGATCTGCTTTGCGGTCGATTGCGTCGATGGCGACCAGACGATCGACAAGCCTGACAATTACGACTACTGGCGCAAATACCAGCCGCATTTCTGGGGCGGCCCACTGCTCGGCTTCACCGCGCCCCACCCGCGCACGCTGGAATCCACCACGCGCAGCTTCACGCCCAATGTCGACGACAACCCGCTGCTCGTCGATGCCGATCAGCGCAAGGGTGGCGGTGACGAGAATCTCTGGCTCTTCCGCCGCATTGCGGCACGGCGCAATTTTGAGCCCGGCTTCTACCAGTCGGACATTTGCTTCGTAAACTGGCCGATGATCGACTACATGGACGGAACGATTATCGACGTGTCCGAGGAGGACAAGGCCCGACATCTGAAGGCGGCCGCCGATCTTTCCTATTCGGTCTTTTACTGGCTGCAGACCGAGGCGCCACGCATCGATGGCGGCCAGGGTTACCGGGGCTTGAGGCTTCGCGGCGACATCACCGGCACCGAGCACGGCCTCGCCATGGCGCCCTATATCCGTGAAGGCCGCCGCATCAAGCCAGTCACCCGCATTACCGAGCAGGATCTCTCCTATGCGGTGCGCGGCGACAAGGGCGCGATGAGCTATCGCGACAGCATCGGCATCGGCATGTACCGCATCGACCTTCATCCCTCGACCGGTGGCGACAACTATATCGACGTGCCGTCCTGCCCCTTCGAGATTCCGCTCGGCGCGCTGCTGCCGCAGCGCATGACGAACCTCATTGCCGCCGGCAAGAATATCGGCACCACCCATATCACCAATGGCTGCTACCGCCTGCACCCGGTCGAATGGAATATCGGCGAAGCGGCCGGCATGCTTGCGGCCCACTGCCTCGACAAGGGGCTGAAGCCTCACCAGGTCCAGGAAAACGACGCGCATCTCCACGACTTCCAGCAGGAACTCGTCCGGGAGGGCATCGAAATCCGCTGGCCGGTCATCGGGGCCTACTAAGCAGCCATCTCAGCAACCCATCTTTGGAGGAGGAACGGGAATGAACAAGAACAGGACACTGAAAACGGCAATTGCGGCGCTTGCCGTTGCCGTGCCGCTCGCTTGGAGCGGCATCACCAAGGCTGAGGACGCGATCAAGCTGCGCATGACCATCTGGAGTGCGGCAGAAGCGCATCTGAAGCTGTTCAATGAGATCGCTGCCGGCTTCAAGAAGGACCACCCCAACGTCACCGTGACCTTCGAGTCGCTGCCGTTCGACACCTATACGACGGCGCTGACCACCCAGATTGCCGGCGGCAATGCGCCTGATATGGCCTGGATCTTCGAGACAGCTGCCTATGATTTCGTCAATTCCGGCGCGCTCTATCCGCTCACCGATACGCTGAAGGCGACGCCTGGCTACAATCTCGACGAGGTGAGCGCGACTGCCACGGAGCGCTGGCAAAAGGACGACACACTCTATGCCTATCCTTTCTCCACTTCACCCTTTGCGGTGTTCGTCAACAACGACCTGATCAAGGCGGCAGGGGCAAAGACACCTGCCGAGTTGATCGCGGCTGGCGAATGGACCTGGGACAATGCCATTGCTACCGCTTCGGCCGTTGGCGAGAAGGGCAAGGGTGGCCTGATCGTGCGCGATTTCAACTACCAGATCTGGCAGAACCTTGCTTCGATCTGGAACGGCTTTGGTGCGGCCCCCTGGAGCGCCGACGGCAAGACCTGCACAATGACCGAGAAGCCGATGGTCGATGCGCTCACCTTCGTCCATGACGCGATCTTCAAGCAGAAGGCGATCCCCGGTCCCGGTGAAAATGTCGATTTCTTCGCCGGCAATGCGGCGATGACCATCACTCAGATCAGCCGCGCCTCGCTGCTGCCGAAGGATAAGCCCTTCTCCTGGGATCTCGTGCCGCTGCCGAAGGGACCGGCCGGAGATTACGCGCTGATCGGCCAGGCCGGCATCGGCGTCATGCAGTCGGGCAAGAACGCCAAGACAGCCGCTGAATTCATCGCCTATATGACGAACGCGGAAAACTCGGCCAAGCTCAGCCAGTTCTTCCCCTCGGCCCGCAAGTCGCTACTCAACGCCGAGGTGCTGAAGAAGACCAATCCGCTGCTCAGCCAGGAACAGATCGACAAGGTCGTCATCGCGGGCATCGCGACCGGCAAGGTCATTCCCGGCCATACCGGCTTTGCCCAGATCCAGCAGACAGTTCGCTCCGGCCTCGATGCCGTCTGGCGTCCGGATGCGGATATCGCCGGCACGCTCCAGACGATCTGCGGCCAGATCGGCCCGCTGCTCAAGCGCTGAGGAGATAAGAGATGGCTGTCACGCAGGATAACGCAATACCGGAAGGCCGCTCCTCGTCGCCGTTCTGGACGGTTGCGCGGCGCGACAGCCTTGCCGGCTTTCTGTTCATTGCCCCGCAATTGATCGGCATCATCGTCTTCGTGCTGATCCCGCTCGGTCTGGTCTTCTGGTATTCGCTGCACGAATGGAACGTGCTTGCCAATACCTTCACCTATACGGGTGCGCAGAACTATCAGATGCTGATTGAGGATCCGAACCTGCTGCAGGTGCTCGGTTCGACCGCCATCTTCTCCGCCGGGCTTGTGGTTCTCAACCTGTCGCTGGCCTTGCTGCTGGCGGTGCTGTTGAACCAGAAACTCGCGGGCATCACAATCTTCCGGACGTTGTTCTTTTCGCCTGTTGTCGTGTCGCTGGTGGCCTGGACGATCGTCTGGGGGTTTCTGTTGCAGAAGAACGGCGGCATCAACGGCATGCTGCTGCTGTTTGGCATCGAGGGTCCGAATTGGCTGCGGGGCGAAACCACCGCGATGATCTCGGTCATCGTCGTGCAGGTGTTCAAGAATGTCGGCCTCAATATGATCCTGTTTCTTGCAGCCCTTCAGGGCGTGCCGAACGAGCTCTATGAGGCGGCCCGCATCGATGGCGCCCCGCGCTTCAAGCAGTTTCGCCGCATTACCCTGCCGCTGATCAGCCCGACTATCCTTCTGACTTCGATTATCACCATCGTCGGATCTCTGCAGGTCTTCGCGCAGATCGCTGTGCTGACGCAGGGTGGTCCGGGTCTCTCGACGACGGTGCTCGTCTATTACCTCTACCAGCAAGCCTTCCAGTTCCATTTCTTCGGCTACGGTTCGACGCTTTCGATCCTGCTCTTCCTGATCGTGGCCATTCTGACATTCGCCCAGTGGCAATTGCGCAAGAGGATCGTATTCTATGAAAGCTGAGATCTCACCGCGGATGAGGGTTATTCTCTACGGGCTGATGTGCGTGCTGCTCATCCCCTTCGTCTTCCCGACCTGGTGGATGGTCACGTCTTCGGTGAAGCCGATCAGCGATATCTTCGCCTTTCCACCGCAACTTTTCCCGCAGAGCTATGACTGGACGACCTATGGCAAGGTCTTCGAGCTGCAGCCTTTCGTCAAGCAATACTGGAACTCGGCCTATATCGCCGCCCTGGTGACGATCGGCACGATGATCGTTTCGTCGATGGCCGGCTACGCTTTCGCACGCATCAGGTTTCCCTTCGCCAACACGATCTTCATGGTCGTGCTGCTCGGCCTTTTGATCCCGTCGGAAGTCACGATCGTGCCGCTCTTCCAGATGTTTTTGAAGGCGGGCATGGTCAACACCCATTGGCCGCTGATCCTCGTGCCGATCTTCGGTGCGCCGAGTGTTTTCGCCACCTTCGTCATGCGGCAGTTTTTCGTGACGTTGCCGGTCGAGTTGGAAGAGGCAGCGCGCGTCGATGGCCTCGGACGTTTCAAGATCTTCCGCAAGATCGCGCTGCCACTTGCCAGGCCGGCACTGGCGTCCGTTGCGATCTTCACCTTCCTGCATTCCTGGAATCTCTATCTCGAACCGATCGTGTTCCTGTCGAGCGCGGAGAAGTTCACTTTGCCCCAGGCTCTCACCCAATATACCGACGCCTATGGCGGGCCGATGTGGAATATCCAGCTTGCCGCGGCAACACTCACAGCGTTGCCCGTTCTCGTCGTCTTCATCATCGCGCAGAAGCAATTCGTCGAAGGGCTCGCGCATACCGGCCTCAAGGGCTGAAGAACCGGATTTTCCTCATGGCTGACGTTACCCTTTCCCGTGTCCGCAAGAGTTATGGTGCGCTCGACATCATTCATGGCGCCGATCTCGGCATCCGCGACGGCGAATTCGTCGTGCTCGTCGGGCCATCCGGCTGCGGCAAGTCCACTTTGCTCAGGATGATCGCCGGGCTCGAGACGATTACCGGCGGCGATATCAGGATCGGCGGACGGGTCGTCAACGATCTCGACCCAAAGGACCGCGACATCGCCATGGTCTTCCAGAACTACGCGCTCTATCCGCATATGACGGTCGCGACCAATATGGGCTTCTCACTGGAGCATCGCGGCACCAGCAAGTCGGAGATCGCGAAGCGGGTGAAATGGGCGGCCGATATTCTCGGCCTGTCTCAGCTTCTCGATCGGTATCCGCGCCAGCTCTCCGGCGGTCAGCGCCAACGCGTCGCCATGGGCCGAGCGATCGTTCGCAATCCGCAAGTTTTTCTGTTCGACGAACCTTTATCGAACCTCGACGCCAAACTGCGCGTTGTCATGCGTGGCGAAATTAAGAGCCTGCACCAGAGGCTCAAGACCACGACCATCTATGTCACCCATGACCAGGTGGAAGCCATGACCATGGCCGACAAGATCGTCGTGCTGAACGCTGGCAGAGTGGAACAGATTGGCGCGCCGCTTGACCTCTACGACCGCCCGGCCAACCAGTTCGTGGCCGGTTTCATCGGATCGCCATCCATGAATTTCCTGAACGGCACAATCACCGACAAGGGCTTCGCAGCACCCGGCATTGTCTTACCACTGCCACAGACTGCACCTGAATTGAGTGACCGCGAGGCTGTTTACGGCATCCGGCCCGAACATTTCTCGCTCGACGACGCTGGCGTGCCGGCCGAGATTGTCCTGGTCGAGCCGATGGGTTCGGAAACCCAGGTGACGATGCAGCTCGGGGAGACGCAGGTTACCGGCGTCTTTCGTGAGCGCATATCGATGTCTCCTGGCGTGAGGATCCGCGTCCGGCCGGAGCTTTCCAATATCCACCTCTTCGCCGCCGATGGTGGCCAGCGTCTGAACTGAGGCCGTTCCCATGCCTTCCTATCCGGAAACCAGGCTAACAAAAGCGCTGCGCGAGGGCGAATTCCCGATCATCGTCTCGCTCGCGCGTCACGATCTCGACCTCGCCAGGGCTGCTATCGACGCGGGTGCCTTTGCGATTAAGGTCCATCTCAACGCCTATCATCGCGCCACAGGCACCACCTTCGGCAGCTTTGCCGAAGAGCGACTGTTTTTCGAGGATCTTGCAACGCTCGGCGTGCCGCTTCTTGTCATGGCCGGGCAGGAAAGGGTTCCGAGCCCGCAAGAGATGGACGCGCTCGCCGATCTAGGTTTCGAGGGATTCAACATCTATCTCAGCGACATGCAGCCGCATCTGCTGCAATCGAAGCTACGGCCCATTCCTGCGCTTGGCGAGGCGAGTACCGACGAGGACTTGACGAAGATTCTCGACATTCCCGGTGCGATGATGGAAACCTCGGTCGCTTCCTTTGCAGGCTATGGAAAGCCGCTCGACGGGACCGATCTTGATCGCTACCGGACCATCGCGAGCAAGGCGGGTATTCCGGTCATCGCGCCAAGCCAGAAGAAGTTTGTGCCGGATGATATGCCGAAGCTGAGGGACGCGGGTATCGCGGCCCCTCTGCTTGGCGTTATCGTGACCGGCACGACGCCGGAGAGCATGAGAGCGGCGGTCAAGCCGATCGTCGCCGCAACGCGACGATGAATCTCAGCGCCGATGGCCGCGGTCTTACTCCGCGGCCAGCTTCGCCTGGCCGTTGGCCTCGACAATCGACTGCAGCACGGAAAGCTCCTCGGCTGTCAGATCCGTGAGCGGAGCGCGCACGGCGCCCGGATCGCGGCCGATGACTTTCAGCCCGGCCTTGATGATGGAGACTGCATAGCCCTTCTTGCGATTGCGTAGCGCAACGAAGGGGAAGAAGAAATCCTTCAAGATCTGGTCGACGGTCTTCTGGTCGCCTGCCCTGAGCGCCTTGTAGAACCGTTGCGAAAGAGCCGGCACAAAGTTGAAGACGGCCGAGGAGTATGTGGTAACGCCGGCGGCGAAATAGGCCTGAGCGTAGACTTCGTGGGTCGGCATGCCGCCGACATAGACAAGCCGGTCGCCAATCTTGGTCGTGATCTCGATGACCCGATCGACGTCGCCGACACCGTCCTTGAAGCCGACGAGATTGGGGCACTCATCGCAAAGCTGAGCGATGCTGTCGGCCGACAGGATCGCGTTGTCCCGGTTATAGACGATCACGCCGATCCCGACCGACTGGCAGACAGCCTTCACATGGGCGACAAGCCCGGCCTGCTCGGCAAACATCAGATAGGGCGGAAGAAGGAGCAGACCATCGGCACCGGCCTTTTCGGCATCGCGCGCAATATCGATGGCAAGTGACGTGCCATAGCCAGTGCCGGAGATGATCGGCGTTTTGCCTGCGGCAGCCTTGGCGGCGCGAATGACGGCGGGGATTTCGGCCGGATTGAGGGAGAAGAATTCGCCCGTGCCGCCAGCGGCAAAAAGTGCGCTTGCATCAAAACCGGCCAGCCAGTTCACATGGTCGCGGTAGGCGCCTTCATTGAACTTGTTCTCGCTGTCGAAATGCGTCACCGGGAAGGAGAGGAGGCCGTCGCCCACGGCTTTCTTGATGGCGTTGGGATCCATGTTGAATTCCTTGAATAATTGCTGATTGAAGGTGAGCGCCTCGCTCACATATGACCGGCTTCCATCGCCTCGAGCACCGCGGCTATGTAACCGTAGCAGAAACTGAAGGCGACGCCCGTCGCGTCGCGGCCGCTGATGCGCGGCACATGGTCCGGCATGACCATATATTTGTAGCCGACCTCGCGGTAGACCTTCAGCGACCGCACCATGTCCATGTCGCCTTCATCGGGAAACGTTTCCATGAAGGAGAGTTTGCCGCCACTGATGTTGCGGAAGTGCAGATTGAAGATCTTTCCGCGCGTGCCGAACCAGCGGATGATGTCGTCGATCTCCTCGCGCGGATTGTCGAGCATCTCGCCGATCGAGCCCTGGCAGAAATTCAGGCCATGATAGGGGCTTTCGTGCATCTGCACGAATTTCTTCAGTCCATCCACAGTGCCAAGGACCCTGGTGACGCCGCGATAGCCCGGTGGCGTATAGGGATCGTGCGGATGGCAGGCAAGGCGCACCCTGTTGCTTTCCGCAACGGGAACCACGCGCTCGAGGAAGTAGTCGATGCGCTCCCAGTTCTCATCTTCTGAGAGGACGCCGGCAAGACCGGGCGCGGCCTGCTGATCGGCCCTTTCCCAGCGAAAGGCTTCGTTCAGAGAACCGCCGCGGCCTTTTTCGCGCTCCGTCCTGGGAATGCCGATGAGATTGAGATTGTATTTCGTGGCGGGGATCCCGGCCTTTGCGCAATTCTCGATCATCCGGCAGACGGCATCGATCTGCCGGTCGCGTTCCGGGCCTCCGAGCAGGATATCGGGATAGGACGCGTTTTCGATCGGCTTGGAGGGGAGGGGAAGCTGGATCATGTCCAGAACGAGGCCGAAGCTCTCTACATGATCACGATGACGCTCGAGGTCCTCCAGCGTCCAGCTCGACGGCGCACCGGGCGGGTCAGCGGAAATATGCTTTACGCCTAGCTGAGCAAAAACGCGAAAATCATCGTCGTCCCGCGCAGCGACCTGGGTTCCCAAATACACGATTAACCTCCCGATCATTCAAATCATGTCATATGACATAATATGAATTTCTGCGATTGTCGAGCCTCATTGCTGCTCTGCAAGCATCCGGTATCGTCGCTGGCTCGCCATCATATGCGCGCGCATGGCCTGTCTCGCGCGGTCGGGATCCTGCTCGGCGATAGCCGCCAGGATCTCACCATGCTCTGCATGGACTTTTTCGAGATAGGCGCGGTCATTGGCCTCCGGCAAGGTCGGGAATTGGCCGCGCGGGATCGCGCGCGCTCCGAAATGACGCAGGGCATCGATGTAGAATCTGTTGTTAGAAGCATTGGCTATGGCGGTATGGAATTCATAATCGGCCTCGACTGTGGGCTCACCGCTCTCGATGAGTTGGGCCATTTTCCGGTTGGCAAGCCGAATTGCCGCCTCCTGTTCGGCTGTTCGGCGATAGGCCGCAATAGCGGCAGCTTCTCCTTCGACAGCCATGCGAAACTCCAGCAATTCCAGCGTTTCCGGAATGCTCTTGACTTCGACCGGCGTCAGGATCAGCCTGCCATGTGCCTTGGGATCGGAGACGAAGACACCCTTGCCTTGAATGGGACGGACGAATCCAGCCGCGCGCAGGTCGGCGATCGCCTCCCGCACGACCGTACGGCTGACGCCGAAGGCCGCCTCAAGCTGCGGTTCGGTTGGAAGCTGATCTCCCTCGCGAAGCTTTCCCGTTTCGATCTGCATGCGCAGCTGGTCGATGACCTGCTGCGCCAAACGCTGTCTGCCACGCGTGCCCGCCACCATTTCGTTGTTCCCCATTTTCTCGTCCTCGTCCGCATGGCGCTTGCAAACTTCTTTGAAAAATCATAATACGACATACGGACGACATATTATGTATTGTATAGTAACTCAGGGAGGAGTTGCAATGAAGCAATTTTCTAGAAGCCTGTTTGTTGGCGTCGCATTCTGCGCGCTGACCTTGGCGGCGCCGGCACTTCGGGCGGCCACGCCTGCCGATCAGCTGGTCATCGGCACCTCGCTTGCCCAGGTTCTTTCGCTGGACCCGCAGCAGGCGACGGAGGCCAAGGCCAACGAAATCATGTCGAATCTCTACGACCGCTTGGTTGCCTCGACGCCTGACGGCAAGATCGTGCCGCAGCTTGCTGAAAGCTGGCAGGTCGATGACAAGGGGATCACGTTCAAACTGCGCGATGCGACCTTCGCCTCCGGAAATCCGGTGACGTCCAAGGACGTCGTCTATTCGCTCGGCCGTTTGCTGAAGCTCGATCAGGCCGCAGCCGCCAACCTCAAGCGCGTCGGCTATACGAAGGACAATGTCGATCAACTGGTCAAAGCCGTCGACGACAAGACGGTGCGCATCGATCTTTCGGGCCAGGTGACATCGGAGCTTCTGCTTTACCGTCTGGCCATGGTCATTGCGAGCGTCGTCGACAGCGTTGAAATCCAGAAGCATGTCGCCAACGACGACTATGGCAACGCTTGGCTGAGAACCCATTCGGCCGGCTCCGGACCGTTTACGTTGAACCGCTGGGCGCCCAATGAACTTGTCATTCTCGACGCCAACAAGAATTATGTTGGGGGTGCTCCGAAGATGCGCCGCGTCATCGTCCGCCATGTTCCCGAAAGCCAGGTGGAGCGCCTGATGCTGGAGCGCGGCGATATCGACATAGCAAGCGCAATGACCGCGTCGGATCTCGCCACCTTCGACAACAAGAAGGGCTTCGAGATCCAGCGTGTGCCCACAGGCGGCTTCTACGTGCTGTCGATGAATGCCGGTAACAAATACCTGTCCAACCCGAAGGTGCGCGAAGCGATCGCCTACGGTATCGACTACAAGGGGATCGAGAAGACCATCATGGGTCCTTACGGGCGTGCGCGTACCGTGCCTGTTCCGGAGAACTTCGAATATGCAATCCCGAGCCCCGACTGGCACCTCGATGTCGCCAAGGCCAAGGCGCTTCTTGCAGAAGCCGGTTTCAAAGATGGCTTTACACTCAGTCTGAAGACCATCGCACAGACGCCCCGCATCGATCTTGCCACTGCAATCCAGGCTTCGCTCGGTCAGATCGGCATCAAGGTCGACATCCAGCAGGGCAACGGATCCGACATCATCGCAGCCCACCGTGCCCGGAATTTCGATCTCCTCATTCCGCAGACAGGCGCCTACATGCCGAATGTGCTCGGGGCAATGGAGCAGTTCGCCTCCAATCCCGACAATTCTCTCGAGGCAAACAATGCAGGTAACTTCGTCTGGCGCTCGGCATGGGACATTCCCGAACTGACGGCTCTGACGGCAAAAGCCTCGCTCGAGGCAGACCCGAAGAAACGCGGCGAACTCTACGTCGAGATGCAGAAGATGTTCGTGGATCAGAAACCGGCCGTCCTGCCGATGTTCGAGCGCTTCGAGCCCATCGTGCTGAATGGTGACGTCCATGGCTATGTCGGCCATCCGAACCAGACGACGCGCCTTGAGGGCGTCACGAAAGTCGAGACCGATTAAGCAAGGTCGCCGATCATGAAGGAACTCTCCGTCAAGGAACTGGCGCTCCGGGTGGCACACCTCGCCGTCAGCCTGTTCATCCTGCTGTGCGTCACTTTCGTGATCGGCCGTATTCTTCCCGCTGATCCGGTCGGAGCGATCGTCGGCGAGCTGGCAGATCCAGCCGCCTATGCCGCCATGCGCCAGAAGCTTGGTCTGGACCTGCCGATCTACCAGCAGTTCCTGATCTACCTGAATGGCCTGGCGCATGGCGATTTCGGAACGGCGGTGCTGACAGGCAATCCGGTCTCTTCGGATCTTGCCCAGGCATTTCCCGCGACCTTCGAACTCGCCACCCTGGCGATCCTGATCTCGACCTTCGTCGGCGTTCCGCTTGGGCTGACGGCGGCGCTCTTTCGAGACACTTTTATCGACAAGATCGCCCGGATCGTGGCGCTTGTCGGTCATTCGATCCCGGTCTTCTGGTTCGGGATCGTCGGCCTGGTCATCTTCTACGCCGGACTGAACTGGGTTGGAGGCCCCGGCCGTGTCGATGTCTTCTACGAGGGCACGGTGACGCCGCAGACGGGGCTGCTGCTCGTCGACAGTCTGCTGCAGGGAGAAACGGAGATCTTCTGGAACGCGGCTGGTCACATCATCCTGCCGGCTGTCATCCTGGCCTATGCCGCCATGGCCTATATCACCCGCATGACCCGCAGTTTCACGCTTGAGCAATTGAGCCAGGATTACGTGATTGCCGCGCGTGCAAAGGGTGTCGGCCCGGCACGCACCGTCATCGGTCACGTCCTGCCGAATATCGCCGTCCAGTTGATCACTATCCTGGCTATTTCCTACGGTGGCCTCCTGGAAGGCGCCGTCGTGACGGAGATCGTCTTTTCCTGGCCGGGTATCGGTCAATACATGACGAACGCACTGATGATCGGCGACATGAACGCCGTCGTTGCCGCCACCATCATCATCGGCTTCATCTTCATGTTCCTCAATTTCCTGGCGGACATCGCCTATGCGATATTCGATCCGCGGACTCGGGAGGCTGCTCAATGAGCGATGCAATCCAAACGGACCTCACTGTGCGCCCACCGAGCCTACCGGCACGGATCTCGGGCTCAACGATGCGGATCGTCTCAAGACTTGGGCAGGAACCGCTCGGCATGGCCGGCTTCGTCATTCTGGCGGTGCTCTGCGTCGTCGCGATCCTTGCGCCTTTGCTCGCGCCCTATGATCCCAACATCCAGGTCCTGTCCGACGCGCTGCAGCCGCCTTGCGCCGCGCATTGGGCAGGCACCGACGAGTTCGGCCGGGATATTCTGAGCCGTCTGATCTACGGGACGCGGATCACCGTCCAGACCGTGTTTTCGATCTCCCTGATCGTCGGCCCGATCGGTCTGCTGATCGGTGTTGTCGCCGGCTTCTTCGGAGGTCGAACGGACGCGCTCTTGATGCGGGCAACGGATATCGTCCTGTCCTTTCCTTCGCTGATCCTGGCGCTGGCATTCGCCGCCGCACTTGGGGCCGGGCTGACGACGGCGATCATCGCCATTTCACTCACGGCATGGCCACCCATCGCGCGTCTGGCGCGTGCCGAGGCGCTGGTCGTCAGGAATGCCGACTATGTTGCCGCGGCCCGCCTTTATGGCGCCTCGCCCCTGCGCATCCTGTTCGTCTACATCGCCCCCATGTGCATTCCGTCTGTGATCGTACGCCTGACCCTGAATATGGCAGGCATCATTCTGACGGCTGCCTCGCTCGGCTTCCTCGGATTGGGCGCGCAGCCGCCGGCGCCCGAATGGGGCGCGATGATATCGAGCGGGCGCAAGTTCATGCTCGACTATTGGTGGGTTGCCGTGATGCCGGGTGTCGCCATTCTCGTTACCAGCCTCGCCTTCAATGTCGCAGGCGATGCGCTTCGCGACATTCTGGATCCCCGTCATGCCAGGTCCTGATATGAAGCCAGTTCTCTCCGTCGAAGACCTCAATGTCAGCTTCGGCAGGAACGCCGTGCCTGCCGTTTCCCATGTCAGCTTCGAAGTCGGGCGCGAGCGCGTCGGCATTGTCGGCGAGTCCGGCTCCGGAAAATCGACGACCGGTCGCGCGGTCATGCGCCTTCTGTCGGCAGGCGCCACCGTCTCGGCAAGGCGTCTCGAACTCGATGGCAGTCCGCTTCTGTCTCTGTCCGAGAGGCAGATGGGAAAGATACGCGGCAAGGATATTGCGCTTATCATGCAGGACCCCCGCTATTCGCTCAATCCTGTGCTCAGCGTCGGCAAGCAGATCGCCGAAGCGGCTCGCCTGCATCTCAACCTGCGTGGCGCAGCGGCGACCGCCGCCGCCAAGGCAATGCTCGAGCGCGTTCGCATCAAGGACGCCGAGCGCGTGATGGCGCAGTATCCGCATCAGATATCTGGTGGCATGGGGCAGCGTGTCATGATTGCGATGATGCTGCTTGCCAAGCCAAAGCTCGTCATCGCCGATGAACCGACCTCGGCGCTCGATGTCAGCGTGCGCAAGGACGTGCTGACCCTGCTGGACGAACTCGTCCGGGAGAACGATTCCGGCCTGCTGTTGATCAGTCACGATATCCGGATGGTCTCCGCCTTCTGCGAGCGGATCATCGTCATGTATGCGGGGCGCATCGTCGAGACGCTGACGAGGCTGGAAGATGCCAGCCATCCCTATACGAAGGGGTTGATCGCCGCGATGCCGGATCCGCGACATCCCGTCCGGCGGCTTGCGGTCCTCGACCGCTCGGAGATCGACCTGGAGAGAGCATGATGATCGAAGTCCGCGACCTCAACGTCACATTCTCGTCCGGCAAACAGCAAAATCATGTCGTCAAGGACATCAGCTTCAGCGTCGCTCGTGGGGAAACGCTGGGCATCGTCGGCGAATCCGGCTGTGGCAAGTCCACTGTCTTGCGATGCCTGTCAGGCATGGAAAAAGGCTGGTTGGGCGAAATCACGCTCGCCGGTCGCACCGTCGGCAAGTCGAGAAGCCTCGACGACCTCAAATGCGCTCAAATGGTGTTCCAGGATCCCTATGGCTCGCTACATCCGCGCCACCGGATCGGCACGGCACTCGCGGAGCCTTTGCGGGCGATGGGCAAACAAGAAATCTGGCAAAGCGTCGAGCGTTCTCTGCGCCAGGTTGGTCTGCCGGCCGCATTTGCAAACCGGTTCCCTCACGAACTTTCCGGCGGCCAGCGCCAGCGTGTCGCAATCGCGCGGGCACTGATCCTCTCCCCGCCGATCCTGCTTCTCGACGAGCCGACTTCGGCGCTCGATGTCTCGATACAGGCGGAAATCCTGAACCTGCTGGCGGACCAGCGCGACGAGATGGGGCTGTCCTACGTGCTTGTCAGTCACGATCTGGCGGTGATTGCCCATATGTGCGATCGCGTGCTGATCATGAAGGATGGTCGCTTCATCGACGAGCTCTCGAATCGGGATTTGCAGGATGGAAAAACGCACAACGAATATGCGCGTGAGCTGTTCGAAGCGACTTTCATCTGACACTTTCTATGTTGCGACGACGGACCATGGGCGCTGCGGCGCCTCGGCATGATGCCGACCGGCCAGAAATCATTCCTAGGCTTCGGGCGCATATACCGAGGCGGATCGCTGTCGCAGCGACGTGCGGCGCACCTCGCAGATCCTGGCGGATAGCTCAGTAACTGATCAGTGAATAGGGAACATCATTCGAACCGAAGCGAGGCTGGACGCCGAGCAGCGGGGCTGCTCGACCAATGATTTCCTTCACCATCGGAGCAGCGGTTGACGCTGCAGTTCGCCCGCCGTGCTCGCCGGTTTTCGGGGCATCGATGATCGAGAGAACCATGTATTTCGGCTTATCCATCGGAAAGGCCGCGACGAAGGCGTTGAAATTCAGGTCGCTGGCATAGCGTCCATTGACGACCTTGTCGGCGGTGCCGGTCTTGCCGCCGACGTTGAAGCCCTCGACCTGGGCGCCGCGGCCGGAGCCCTTCAGCCCGTTCCAGGTGAAGAGGTAGCGCATATCCGCGCTCGTGCTTTGCTTGATGACGTTTCGCGACAATGCTGCGGCTTGTTCCGGCGACCGCGGCAGGAAGGTCGGCGAAATGAGATTGCCGCCATTGATAAGAGATGCGGCCGCAGACGCCGTCTGCAGCGGGGTTGTCGCGACGCCGTGGCCGAAGGAGATCGTGACAGAGTTGATCTTCTTCCACGTGCGTGGCTGTGTCGGCGTTGCGACACCCGGCATCTCCGTCTCCATCTTGGAGAGAAGGCCGAGCTTGGTCAGAAACTGTTGATGCCCCTCAATGCCGACCATATCCGCGACGGCGGCGGTGCCGATGTTCGACGAATACTGAAAGACTTCCGGGATCGACAGTGGCCTGTGCTTGCCTTTGAAGTCCTTGATCGTGAAGCCGCCTATGCGGATCGGACGGGATGCATCGACGACGGAGTTTAGAGTGATCTTTTCCGCGTCGAGGCCCATTGCCAAGGTGAAGCTCTTGAAGGTCGAGCCCATTTCGAATGTCGCATTGCTGATCCGGTTGAACCAGCCTTTCTCGTAATCCTTGTCCGGTCTGCCGTCCGCCAATGCGCGCGACGGCTCGTTGGGGTCGTAGTCCGGCACCGAGGCCATAGCCAGGACCTCGCCCGTCTCGACGTCGAGAATGAGTGCGCCGGCGGCTTCTGCCTGATAGGCGTTCATCGCCTTGGCGGCGACCTCTCGGGCGATGTTCTGGACGCGAATGTCGATCGACAGCCTGACGGGCTCAAGTGGAACTCCAGACGTCAGTCCCACAGCCCTCAGATCGGCCAGGCCCTGCTGGTCGAGATACCGCTCCATGCCAGCCAGTCCTTGATTGTCGACATTGACATGGCCGAGAATGTGCGAAGCGGCGCGCCCGCCGGGATAGAAGCGGCGTTTTTCCGGTCTGAAGCCTATGCCGGGAAGGCCAAGGGCCAGGATGTCAGCTTGCTGCCTCGGCGTGAGTTGGCGCCGCAACCACTGGAAGCCGCTGTCCATCTTGAGTTTCTTGTGGGTCTCCCTCCAATCGAGGCTCGGGATGACGGCTGCGAGTTTCTCCACCACTTCGTCGGCGTCGATGATGCGACGGGGGTCTGCATAGAGGGAGACCATGTTCAGGTCGGTAGCAAGGAGCTGGCCGTTGCGATCGATGATGTCGGGCCGGGAGGCGACGCTGTTGGGATTGCCAAGCGAGCTGGCGGCAAACGGCTCAGCCAGCCCATACTGGAGGAGGCGACCTCCGATCAGTAGGAAGCCGAATACGAAGCCGGCGATCAAGATTCCCAGGCGCCGCCTTGCCTGGCCGCTCCGCTTCTTTCTCGTGCCCGGGATCTTGTCGTGAATGCCGATCCTCTGACGTTCGACGCGGATGTGGGAACGGCTTTTGATCTTTAAAATTCGCGAGATGATAGTCATTGCGCTAATCCAGAACAGGCGGCGGAAATCGAAGAAGCACCTCCGAAAACGCGGCGCGTTTTCAGGCCTGTTTCTCCTGGGGCAACTGGTGACGAGATTTGCGTCGAATAATCTAAGAATTTGTTAACCGTCGCTTCTAGAAGTGCCACCGGGACCGTGCTCGACGCCACGTCAAGCCATCCGCGGAGCGTTGTCTGGAGATCCAGATGGCGGCCAGCAATATCAGCCGCATCGTCGGGGTGATGAAGGACGCCGGCCTCTGCGGCATGCGATAAACTCCCGATCGCCTGAAACGAGCGATAGAGGTGCGGATTGGTCACCATTGTACCAACAGCTACCACTCCCGAACAAACCGCAACCCCTCACGGCGAAACGTCATGACGTCAATATTTTCCGCGCCGTTCTCGGGACCAGTTGGTTCGCTGGCGAGTTCCTATACGTCGATCAATCGTTGAGCGGTAAACTTATCCGTTACCAGCATGTCGATGACGCCAACGCGAAGGGCGCCTGAGATCGCTGCCGTCTTCTTCGCGCCGCCAGCCAGCGCGATGACCCGATCCACCCGCGCAAGGTCCTCGAGTGGAAGGCCTATGACCCGGTCATCCAGCGGCGTTTTCACCGGTTTGCCGTCCTTGTCGAAGAAACGCAGTGAAATGTCACCGACGGCGCCGGCCTCGGCGAGATCGGCGAGTTCCCGCGACGAAAAGATGTTGCCGGAACGGGCAAGCAATTCGGACGGCTCAACCGCGCCGATGCCGACGATGGCGAGCGTGATGCTGCCGAAGAGATCCATGGTCTCACGGACGAAGGGATCTGACTGCATCAGGAGCCTGGCTTCCCTCGACGTCGTCACGCCCTGTACGGGAAGCAATTTGGGTTCGGCCCCGGTGAGGCGAGCAAGGCGCGTGGTGAGCTGCGTTGCATGTGTCTGCACCGAGGGGTCGCCCATGCCGCCGAGGGTCTGGACGACGTATTTTACCTGGGCGCTTTTCTGCGGATGGATGTTTTCGACCATCTTGAAGATGGTCTGGCTCCAGCTCGACACCCCGACGATCTCGCCAGGTGAAAGTGTGATCTCCAGAAGATGGGCTGCGGCTTCCCCGATCCGGGCCATGATTGCCCCGTCCCGGTCCTCGCTGCACTCGACGACAATTGCTTCGGGAAGGTCGAACTTTTGTCGCAGCGCCCCCTCGAGCTCGCTATAGGTGCCGACCGGCGGGATGACGCTGGTGCGAACGATATCCTCGGCCTCGGCCCTCTTCAGCATTCGCGAGACAGTCGCCTGGGAAAGCCGCAGATGCTGTGCGATCTCCGCCTGGCGCCGCCCTTCGATGTGGTACATCTGGGCAACCCTGGAAATCAGGCGGAGTTCGTTGAGGCGGGACATGGGCGATACCGGCTTGAATTTTTATTCACATTTAACCGGTGTCGGTCGTGACGTCGAGCGGGCCAGCGCATCATTCCATGTATTGAGAAGGCCGATGCGGTCGATCTCTTCGGGGCGGATCACTTCGGTGCTTCGGGGCAGTGCCTCGATCACATCGAGATCCTTCCACAGGCCGAGCGAAAGCCCGGCCAAATAGGCTGCACCGAGGGCTGAAGCCTCCGGCGCTTGGCATTGTATGACGGCATGTTCGATGAGATTGGATACGCACTGCATCAGGAAGCGGTTCTGGCTCGGGCCGCCATCGACGTATAGGGCGCCGAGTTGACCGCCGCTCTGGGCGCGCATGGCGGCGATCACGTCATGCACCTGGCAGGCGATCGAATCCGTCACCGAGCGGGCCATCTGGGCGCGGGTCGTGGAAAAGTTGATCTGAGCGAAGAGAGCGCGGGCGTCGGAACTCCAATAGGGGGCGCCAAGGCCGACGAAGGCCGGCACGAATCCCGGTCCGCCCGGCTCGGCCGTCGCCGCAAGGTCGACGAGGGCGGCCACATCGGGAAGGCCCAGAATGCCGGCCATCCAGGGAAGGCTTGCGGCCGAAACGAGGATATTGCCTTCGAAGGCGAAGGTCGGCACGCCAGCGATCCGCCAGGCGACCGTCGTGGTGATGCCGTTTTGCGGCGCGATGAAGCGCGGCAATGTCGTCATGACGGAGGAACCGGTTCCAAACGTCACCTTGCCGTCGCCGGGCTTGAAGGCGCCGTGACCGAAGAGCGCTGCATGGCTGTCGCCGATGGCGGAGCGGATCGGCGTGCCATCGGCAATGCCGGGAAGCCCCTGTGTCGTGCCGAAATCGGCAGAGCTGTCGAGCACTTCAGGGAGCAGGGTAATATCAACGCCGAAGATTTGGCCGAGTTCTTCGCTCCAGACTTGGTCATTGAGGTCGAACAGCTGGCTGCGGGCGGCATTGGAGGCATCGCAGACGTGGCGGCGTCCACCCGTCAGGGAATGGATTAGCCAGCTGTCGATCGTGCCGAGACGCACGCGGCGTCCGGCCGGAACGCGATCGAGCAGCCAGCGGAATTTCGATCCGGGAAACATCGGGTCGAGGGGCAGACCGGTCAGCGCCTGTACGCGGTCGAGATGACCTTCGGCGATGAGGCGCTCGCAGTCAGGCGCGGTACGGCGGCATTGCCAGCTGAGCACGGGACCGAGCGCTTCGCCGGTCTCAGCATCCCACACCGTGACAGATTCGCGCTGGTTGGATACCGCCACCGCCTCGACAGTGACGTCGGACACTTTCGTCAGGCAGGTCTCGATCGCTTCGCAAACGGAGGCAAAGATCCGGCGAGGATCCTGCTCGACCCAGCCCGGTTGCGGATAGGAAATGCCGACGGCGGCCGAGCCTCTAGCGAGCACCTCTCCTGTTTCGGAAACCAGAACTGCCTTCGAATTGGTGGTGCCCTGGTCGATTGCCAGAATAGCCCGCATCGTCTTCTCCTCAGACAATGGCCGGGGCGGATGCACGCCCCGGCTCAATAGACCTGCTATCAGATTATTTGCGCTTGATCAGCGCCTCTGCCGCATTGGCGATCGCCGTCGGCGCCATGCCGAATTCGTCGAGGAGGAATTCGGCCGAACCCGTCGGCGCATAGATGCCGGGAACGCCAAGACGCTTCATCGGCACGGGCGCGTTGTCGACGACCACTTCGGCGACGGCTGAACCGAGGCCGCCGAAGATCGAATGTTCTTCCGCCGTCACGATAGCACCGGTCTCGTTGGCTGCGGCGATGATGGCGGTCTCGTCGATCGGACGAACGGTCGCCATGTTGAGCACGCGTGCCTTGATGCCGCGCGCGGCCAGGATTTCGGCGGCTTTCACCATGCGATGGGTCAGCGTGCCGTTGGCAATCAGCGTGACATCGGAGCCCTCACGCAGCAGGTTCGCCTTGCCGACTTCGAACTTATGGCCTTCGGGCAGCAGATCCGGAACGCCGACGCGCGACAGGCGCAGGAAGCAGGGACCATTGTAGCTTGCGGCCCATTCGACGGCGGCGGCAGTCTCGATCCGGTCGCATGGTGCGATGACGGGCAGGTTCGGCAGCACGCGCGTCCAGGCGAAGTCCTCGATCGAATGATGGGTTGGGCCAAGTTCGCCGTAAGCCATCCCTGAGGAAATGCCGACCAGCTTGACGTTGGCATTGGAGTAGGAAATGTCGGCCTTGATCTGTTCGAGCGACCGGCCGGTCAGAAACGGTGAAGCACCGCAGACATAGGGCAGGCGTCCGCCATTGGCGAGGCCGGCGCCGACGCCGACCATGTTCTGTTCGGCAATGCCGACATTGACGAGGCGATCAGGGAATTTCGACTTGAAGCCGCCGAGCTTGGAGGAGCCGACCGAGTCGTTGCAGACGGCGACGATGGTTTCATTCTCGGTCGCCAGCCGTTCGAGCGTCGCGGCAAAGGCATCGCGGCAATCATAGAGCTTCGGTGGGTTTACGGGCGCGTTCATTAGAGTGCCTCCGACAGTTCTGCCAATGCGGTTTCATACTGTTCCTTGCTCGGAACCTTGTGGTGCCAGTCGACGCGATCCTGCATGAACGAGATGCCATGGCCCTTATTGGTGTGCGCGACGATGCAATGCGGGCGGTCACTGCGATGCTCGAGAGCGGGCACGATCGCGTGCATGTCATTGCCGTTGATTTCGCTGACCTCCCATCCGAAGGCCTCGAGCTTGGGGCGAAGCGGCGCGAGATCGTTGGTGTCCGATAGGGAGGCGCCCTGTTGGAACCTATTGTGGTCGATGACCAGCGTCAGGTTGTCCAGGCGGAACTGGTATGCTGCCATGATGGCTTCCCAGTTGGAGCCTTCCTGCATCTCGCCGTCACCGGTGATGACATAGGTGTGGTATTTCGCGCCCGAGAGTTTCGCCGCCTTCGCCATGCCGACAGCGACAGGCAGCCCGTGTCCCAGAGGCCCGGTATTGGTTTCGACGCCCGGCACCTTGTTGCAGTTCGGGTGGCCGTTCAGCCGGGAATGCGGCTTCAGGAAAGTCGCGATTTCCTCTTCCGGAATGAAGCCCCGCTTGGCGAGCGTCACATAGAGCGCGCAGGCCGTATGGCCCTTCGACAGCACGAACCTGTCGCGATCGGGATGTTTGGGCTGGTCGGGCCAGATATGCAGCACACGGAAGTAAAGCGCGGTGAGGAGATCGATCACCGACATCTCGCCACCAATATGGCCGGCGCCTGCCTCGTATACGGCCTGGAGGTCGCGCAGACGTATCTGGCGAGCAACACGTTCAAGTTCGGAAGGCTCCATCGTTTCCTCTTGTGCATAAATATTCATGTAGTTATATTTTTGCATACAAGCGGCCTTAGTCAAGCCCCTTATTGGTCATTGTGCTTCGCTCATCGGCCGGAAAGCTGGTTGACAGCATCTAAGCAAGTTGTTAATGAATTTTCCAGCAGGCATGCATAAATATTCTTGCTTGAAGAAATATTGGCCGCCGGCCTTAATCCCAGGGAGGAACGATGGTGGCGATCGACGTGAATGAACAGAGCCGTCCGTCCGGCACGTGGGTAAGCAAGCTCACGGGGGCAACCGGCCCGCTCATCGGGCTGCTTTTGCTCTGCCTGTTCCTGACCTTCAGCACTGATGCATTTCTCTCCGTCCGCAATGGTCTGAACATTCTCGACCAGATCACCGTGCTCGGGATCATGGCAGTGGGCATGACCTTCGTGATCCTGATCGGCGGCATCGACCTTTCAGTCGGTTCGGTTCTGGCTCTCGCGATGATGGTGATGGGCTGGACGGCGAATGTGGCCGGCCTGCCGCTCGGCATCGGCATCGTGGTGGCGCTCATTGCCTCGATGATCAGCGGCCTGATCGTCGGCATCATGGTCACCTGGTTCAGGGTGCCTGCCTTCATCGCGACACTGGCGATGATGTCGGCTGCGCGCGGCGTGGCGAACATGATCACCGACGGCCAGCAGATCGTCGGCTTCCCCGACTGGTTCATGATGCTGGCCATTGATCGCCATTTCGGCATTCTGACTGCAACCGTCTTCCTGATGCTGGCTGTCGTCGCCGCTGCTTGGGTTTTCCTGCACTTCCGCGCAGAAGGCCGCATGCTCTATGCGGTCGGCGGCAATCCCGAAGTTGCTCGTCTTGCCGGCATCAACGTCCAGCTCGTGACTATTCTTGTTTACATGGCGAGTGCCGTCCTTGCAGGTCTTGCCGGTATCGTTCTTGCGGCCCGTCTGGACTCGGTTCAGCCGTCCAGCGGTTTTGGCTACGAGCTGGACACGATCGCGGCCGTCGTCATCGGCGGAACCTCTCTGTCGGGAGGCGCAGGCGGTATTGGCGGCACGCTGATCGGCGTCCTGATCATCGGCGTGCTGCGTAATGGCCTCAACCTTCTCAACGTCTCGCCCTTCCTGCAGCAGGTCATCATCGGCGTCGTCATCGTTCTCGCTGTCGGCGCAGAAACGATCCGGAAGCGGCGGGCTGCCTGATCATTCCGCCCGCAGACGATGCGGGCGTGAAGAAATTCCTCTCCGAGAGGTTTGGAGCGGAGCTATTGCCCGAGGGGGAGGATACCCGAGGGTTCACTAACAACGGAGGAACTGACATGAAATTTGCGCGCACTCTGCTCGCGTCTGCCGCCCTGCTTGGCCTCAGCCTCGGATCCGTTCAGGCGGCCGAAGTCAAGAAGCTCGGCCTTGCCGTCGCCAATTTGCAGGCAAACTTCTTCAACCAGATCAAGCAGTCCGTCGAAGCTGAAGCCAAGAAGCGTGGCATCGAGGTCCTCACCGTCGACGCCAAGGGCGATGGCCCGACCCAGGTCAACCAGATCCAGGACCTGCTGACCCAGAATATCGATGCACTGATCTACATCCCGGCAGGCGCTGCTGCAGCCAGTGTGCCGGTCAAGCTCGCAAAGCAGGCCGGCATTCCGGTTGTCAACGTCGACCGGAATGCTGAAGGCGCTCCGGGCGATACCTTCCTGGCGACCGATTCCGTCGCCTCCGCCAAGGCGGTTTGCGACTACATCCTCAAGGAAGCCGGCGGCAAGGGCAAGATGGTCATCATCCATGGCCAGAAGGGCACCACGCCTGAACTGGACCGCACCAAGGGGTGCCAGGAATCCCTGAAGGCCTATCCGGACGTGAGCGTCGTCGCCGAGCAATATTCCAACATGTGGAGCCAGGACGAGGGCTTCCAGATCATGCAGAATATGCTCCAGTCGAATTCTGATGTCTCGATCGTCTTTGCCCAGGCAGATGGACTGGCGCTCGGTGCGGCCCAAGCGATCAAGGTCGCTAATCCATCGCAAAAGATCGTGGTCGGTGGTTTTGATGGCGACACCGCTGCACTCGAGGCCCTCAGCAAGGGTGTGTTCGACGTGACCGCGACACAGCAGACGCAGAAGATGGGCCGCGATGCGGTGGAGAACGCGGTCAAGCTCGCTGCCAAGGAAAAGGTGCCGCCGGTCCAGCTGATGGATGCCACGCTGACGACCAAGGAAAACGTGGCAGGCTTCATCGCCAACCACCCGTAATCAGTCGAAATCTCGAGGAGGTGTGCTGTGACCGAGCCGGTTCTTTCCCTGAGGGGCATATCCAAGCGCTATGGACCGCTCCAGGTTCTGAAAAATGTAGACCTGGACGTCTATCCCGGCGAGGTGGTGGCGCTTCTCGGCGAAAACGGCGCCGGCAAGTCGACGCTATCAGGCATCATTGCCGGATCACGCACACCGTCCGAGGGCACGATGACATGGCTGGGGCAGCCTTATGCCCCAGCCGCTCCACGCGAGGCGATCGACAAGGGCGTCGTGCTGATCCATCAAGAACTGCAGCTTCTGCCGCACCTTTCGATCGCTGAAAATGTCTTCATCGGTCGTTGGCCGATGAAGAACGGCGTGGTCGACCGCACCCAGATGGTCCGCCGCGCCCAGGAACAGCTCGCACGGCTGAACCTGCACATTCCCGCGACCCGAAAGGTCACTGGTCTTTCGACCGCCAACCAGCAGCTGATCGAGATTGCCAAGGCGCTGGCGCTCAATGCAAAACTCCTGATCCTCGACGAGCCGACCGCAGCCCTTGGCGGGGCGGAGACGGAAGCCCTGTTCGAGCAGGTGCGCAAGCTCCGCGCCGAGGGCGTGGGCATCATCTACATCTCCCACCGCATGGAAGAGATCAAAAAGATCACCGATCGCATCGTCGTGCTTCGCGACGGAGAGCGCGTCCATGAATTTGCCGACAGTTCGACGCCGGTACGCACGATCGTCGAAAGCATGGTCGGCCGCTCGCTCGATCGCATGTTTCCGACCCTTCCCGAGCCGACCAGCAGGCCCGTGCTCGAAGTGTCCGGCCTGACGTCGCCGGATGATTCCTTCCGGGATGTAAGTTTCGACGTTCACGCGGGCGAGATCCTCGGCATCGCCGGCCTCGTCGGTGCCGGCCGCACCGAGCTCGTGCGAGCGATTTCCGGTGCCGATCCAATCAGCGCCGGCTCGGTCCGGCTGGAAGGCGAGGCGCTGAAGCTGCGCAGCCCTGCAGATGCGATCGCCAAGGGCATCGTGATGGTTCCGGAAGATCGCAAGGATCAAGGGCTCGTCGTTGCACACAAGATCAGCGAGAACATCATCTACGCCAATCTCGACAAGCTTGGCGGGCGCTGGCTCACTTCGAGCGTGAAGCGCGTTTTCGCCGAAAAGGCGGTGGCGAAATTCGGCGTCAAGGGGCGTGCGGAGCAGTTTGCCTCCGACCTCTCGGGTGGCAACCAGCAGAAGGTCGTCATCGCCAAATGGCTGATGCGCGATCCGAAGGTCGTGGTGCTGGACGAGCCCACACGCGGTATCGATGTCGGAGCCCGCGCCGGCATCTACGATATCATCGTCAACCTGGCCAAGCAGGGTGTCGCGGTCATTGTCGTAAGCTCCGACCTCGAGGAGGTTCTCGGCGTATCAAACCGCATTCTCGTACTGGCTCAGGGCAAGCAGGCAGGCATTTTGAAGCGTGACGAGGCGAACGACGTCTCGGTCATGGAACTGGCGACAATCTAGGCAAAGGCAGAAAGGAAGAGCGGTGTCCGACATCTCTCTGAACGCACCGAAACTATTTGATCTCAGCGGCCAGGTCGCCATCGTGACGGGCGCCGGCAGCGGCATCGGGCAAAGGATCGCCATCGGTCTTGCCCAGTGCGGCGCCGACGTGGCGCTTCTCGATCGCCGCACTGATGACGGTCTTGCCACGACTGCCAGCCATATCAGGGCTGCCGGTCGCCGCTCGATCGAGATTGCCGCCGACGTCACCAGTAAATCGTCGCTTGCCGAAGCCGTCGCCCGCACCGAAGCCGATCTCGGTGCGCTCTCGCTTGCTGTCAATGCCGCCGGTATCGCCAACGCTAATCCCGCCGAGGAGATGGAAGAGGATCAGTACCAGACACTGATGGACATCAACCTGAAGGGCATCTTCCTGTCCTGCCAGGCCGAAGCGCGGGCCATGTTGAAGAGCGGCCGCGGTTCGATCGTCAACATCGCCTCCATGTCCGGCGTCATCGTCAATCGGGGTCTCAGTCAGGCCCATTACAACGCCTCCAAGGCGGGCGTGATCCATATGTCGAAGTCGCTGGCGATGGAATGGGTCGGGCGTGGCATCCGCGTCAACACGATTTCGCCGGGCTATACCGCAACGCCGATGAACACCCGGCCGGAGATGGTACATCAGACCAAGCTCTTCGAAGAACAGACGCCGATGCAGCGCATGGCCAGTGTCGACGAGATGGTCGGTCCTGCGGTCTTCCTCCTGTCGAACGCTGCAAGTTTCGTGACGGGCGTCGATCTGCTCGTCGACGGCGGCTTCTGCTGCTGGTGATGACATGCGTAAGCTGATCGCAGGCAATTGGAAAATGAACGGTCTCGTCTCCTCCCAAGCTGAGATCGAGGCGCTGAAGGGGCTAACGGGCAGTGCGACGTGCGATATCGTCGTCTGCCCGCCCTTCACGCTGATCGACCGCGCCGTGGCGCGGGTCAAGGATACGGATCTCGCCATCGGCGCGCAGGATTGCCACGCGCAGTCGTCGGGTGCCCACACCGGCGAAATTTCTGCCGAAATGCTTGCCGATCTCGGTGCGCGCTATGTCATCCTCGGACATTCCGAACGCCGTGTCCTGAACGGCGAGGACGATGAGATTGTGCTGGGGAAGGCGCTTGCAGCGCATCGGGCAGGCTTGATTTCGATCGTCTGCGTCGGTGAGACACGCCATGAGCGCGACGAAGGCCGGGCAATCGAAGTCGTCGGCGAACAACTGCGGGGATCCGTCCCCGAGGGTGCTACCAGCCGAAATCTTGTCATCGCCTATGAACCCGTCTGGGCAATCGGAACCGGACTGGTGCCGACCCACGAACAGATTGAGGAGGTCCATGCGGCGATCCGGCAGATGCTCGAAGAGCGGCTGGGCAGCGATGGCCGTTCGGTCAAGATCCTCTATGGCGGCTCGGTCAAGGCATCCAATGCAGAGGCGATATTCGGGCTTCGCAATGTGGACGGAGCGCTGGTCGGCGGCGCTTCGCTGAAGGCCTCGGAATTCGCAGGAATTATTTCGGCAGCCGTTTGAACTCTGAGTGCGGAGACAAGTGTCGCCGGTGCAGATCGGTGCGCTCACACCGGCGCCGTTGAAAGGAAAAGAGAATGCAACGTTTTGAAAACAAGACCGTCGTCATTACCGGCGCAAGCCGCGGTATCGGTGCAGCGATCGCCAAACGCTTTGCGCGCGAAGGCGCCAATCTCGTCGTTTCGGCCAATGAAGACAGCGTGCATGGCGTGGCAGAACAGATCAAGTCAGATGGCGGCAAGGCTATTTCCTTCGTTGGCGACGTCACTGACAAGTCAAGCGTCAAGGCCCTTTATGACGCAGCCGAGCAGGCATTCGGCGCAGTCGACGTCTCCATCCAGAATGCCGGCGTCATCACCATTGCCCGCATCGAGGATATGACCGAGGGCGAGTGGGACAAGGTCATGGCCGTCAACACCAAGGGCGTGTTCCTCTGCGCCCAGGAAGCGATCGCCCGCATGCGCAAGCACGGCCGCGGCGGCCGTCTCATCAACACGGCCTCCGGCCAGGCGCGCGACGGCTTCATCTATACGCCGCATTATGCCGCCTCGAAGATGGGCGTTGTCGGCATCACCCAGAGCCTTGCCAAGGAAGTCGCGACCGACGGCATCACCGTCAACGCCTTCTGCCCGGGCATCATCGAGACCGACATGTGGGCCTATAACGACCAGGCATGGGGCAAGCTGCTCGGCAATTACGGCCCCGGCGAACTGATGAAGGAATGGGTCGAAGGCATTCCGATGAAGCGCGCCGGTTCCGGCGAAGACGTCGCCGGCCTCGTCACCTTCCTTGCCAGCGACGATGCAGCCTACATTACCGGCCAGACCATCAATGTCGATGGCGGCCTGATCATGTCCTAGCTCTGTTCGGCAATAGGAAACGGTGCTTTCACCTCTGCGAGGCAGTTCCCGCGGCGAGATCTGCACCCAACCTCTTGCAGAACAAGGCCTTCATCATCTATCTAAGTAATGTTCTCAGGGCGGGGTGCAATTCCCCACCGGCGGTATCGAGGCAACTCGGAGCCCGCGAGCGCCTTCGTGGAAGCGAAGGGTCAGCAGATCCGGTGAGATGCCGGAGCCGACGGTCATAGTCCGGATGGAAGAGAGCAACGCAGAGGACACCGCTCGGCACGCGGTGTTTCATATGCTTGTTCGCCCAAGGGAAAATGGTGGCTTTTGACAGGCCATGTACGCCGCACACTGCGGCTAACCCTTGAAAGGCAGAGAAGATGGCAATTTCCAAAATTGAAGATGCGATCGTCGCGATTGCGCGTGGCGAGATCGTGGTCGTCGTCGACGATCGTGATCGTGAAAACGAGGGCGACCTCGTCATCGCATCCGAGGCAATCACCCCGCAGGCGATCGCCTTCATGATGAATTATGCTCGCGGCCTCATCTGTGTGGCAATGGAAGGCGAGCGGCTGGACGAGCTGCAGATCCCGCAGATGGTCCCCAACAATACCGAACTTTTGAAGACGGCTTTCACCGTGTCGGTTGACTATATTCCTGAAACGACGACCGGAATTTCGGCGGCTGACCGCGCCGCGACGGTTCGCGCACTCATTGCCGAGACGTCCCGCCCCGAGGATTTTGCGCGGCCCGGCCATATCTTCCCGTTGCGTGCGCATCCGAACGGCGTGCTTTCTCGTCCAGGTCATACCGAGGCGGCTGTCGACCTCGCAAGGCTTGCCGGCCTGTCGCCGTCAGGTGTCATCTGCGAGGTGGCCAATGATGATGGCACGATGGCACGCCTGCCCGAGCTTGAGCAGTTTGCCGAACGGCACGGCCTCCATCTGATCACAATCGAGGATCTCATTGCTTATCGGGGCGTGAGAGCGCCTGTTAAGGCCGCCTAGTAAGCGTGTCTTGGCCTGGCGTAAAAGAGCCACGGCGAGCCAAGATCGCGTGGGTGCCGTTTGTGTAGTCTGCAACGAGGCACTCGCGCGCTGGCACGGATAAGCAGCGTGAGCTATTAGCTCGACGAAGGCCCGATCACGCGGGCCTTCGATGTTTCACCATGCCTTCAGACGACGAGTGCTAGCGCCGGTCCCTGATCGTCCGTCTTGCGTTCCTGGCCGGCCGTGCCTTCCAGGCTCTCGGAAGCCAGCAGATTGAACTCCCGACGTTCTTTCTCCGATACGATCGCGAGGTCGATGACCTTCTGCAGGTTGGCGGCATGGCGGAAGGTGGGATCGTCCTGCTTTCCGGTTCTGACCGCTTCGGCAAAGCGCTGGTAGTTGGTCAGCACTGCCGGCACCTCGATGTCACGCCAGGTGGCGCTTTCAATATCGTCACCGAAGCAGCCCCGAAGATCTGAGCCGTCAGGACGATGGATGACTTCGAGGCTGCCTTTTTCGCCATAGATGCGCAGCTTCAGTTCGTTGAGATGACCGGTCGCCCAGCGTGTCGCATGGATGACGCCGAGAGCGCCATTGGCGAAATCGACAGACATGGTGAAGCTGTCATTGGCGTCGAGCATATATTCACCGATCTGTCCGCCCGGCGCCTTGTTGAAGGTCTTGAGACGCGCAAAGACATGGTCGATATCGGTCGCGGCGCCATAAGCGGCGAAATCGAGAATATGAATGCCGACATCGCCGAGCACGCCGTTCGATCCATGGCCGGTGGACAAGCGCCACAGCCAGCGCGATTCCGTGCGCCAGTCGCCCCAGGCGCGAGACACCAACCAGCTCTGCAGATAGGAGGCCTCCACATGGCGGATGGTGCCAAGTTCGCCTGCCAACACCATCTCGCGGGCGCGCTGCAGCGGTGCGACGTTGCGATAGGTGAGGTTGACCATGTTGATGACGCCGGCGGCCTCAGCCGCGTCCGTCATCTCAAGCGCATGGGCGTAGTTTTCTGCCAGCGGCTTTTCACAGAAGACGTGTTTGCCGGCCGCGATCAGCGCCAAGCTCGTCGCATGATGTATCCGGTCAGGCGTGACGTTGGTGGCGGCATCGAATTCGCCCCAGGCGATCGCTTCCTCGAGCGTGCTGAAGCGCTTTGCGATGTTGAAATGATCAGCGAACTCACCAAGCCGGGTCCGATCGGTGTCGACGGCGCCGACCACCTCGACACCATCGATGGCGAGGAAGTTGGCAACCTGGTTTTTGGCCATCATGCCCGTGCCAAGAACAAGTAGACGCATTGCTCTTCTCCTCAGCGGTAACCGGCTTCGCCGGCTTGATGCAGTCTCGGACCACGCTCGACGATCGGCTCCAGTGCCTTCTCTACCGGCACATTTGGGGCATCGGTGATGCTCTTCAGGTCGCCCTGCGGGTTGTAGGCCCATTTCACGCCGTTGATCAGCACCTTCTGCACGTTCGCATCGTGATAGGTCGGATAGGTTTCGTGGCCGGGACGGAAATAGAAGATATTACCGGCACCACGGCGCCAGGTCAGGCCAGACCGGAAGACTTCGCCGCCCTGGAACCAGGAGATGAAGACCGTTTCCAGTGGCTCCGGTACGGAGAACTGCTCGCCATACATTTCCTCGTTCTCAAGCTCGAAATGCTCGCCGAGACCAGCAGCGATCGGATGGCGCTGATTGATCGTCCACAGACGCTCGCGCTCACCCGCCTCGCGCCATTTCAGCGCACAGGGCGTGCCCATCAGCCGCTTGAAGATCTTGGAGAAATGGCCGGAATGCAGAACGAGCAGGCCCATGCCTTCCCAGACCCGCTTGGCGACGCGCTCGACGACGACGTCAGAAACCGCGCCGTGATCCTTGTGGCCCCACCAGGTCAGAACGTCGGTCTCAGCAAGCCGGGCTTCGCTGAGGCCATGTTCCGGCTCCTGCAGCGTTGCCGTGGTCGCGGAAATCGCCGGATCGGTGTTCAGCGCCTTGGCAATCGTGGTGTGCATGCCATCAGGATAGATCTCCCGGACAATGGCGTTGGTATTTTCGTGGATGTTCTCACCCCAGACGATGGTGCGAATAGACAAGTCTCTGCTCCTTCACAGCAAGTAGCGGACCGGAACCGATGGGAAGCGGTCGGATCCTGTTTGTTTGATTGGTGGTCAGGCTGCGCCCTTGAAAGGGACCTTTTCGAGTGCGCGTCCGGATTGGTCGAAACGGTGAATGCGATCCTTGACCGGCGACACGCCCAGTTGCTGGCCGGGCTGGTGGCTCGATACGCCGGTCTCTCGCACGGTCAGCGGCTCGGCGGAGCCGATGTCGAGATAAACGAAACTGTCCGAGCCGAGGATTTCTGAGTGGATGACGGTGCCCGTCCAGGCAGGATCCTGATCTCTAAACTCGATATGTTCGGCTCGCACCCCGATCGTGTGGGCATTATAGGGAGCCGCGAACGGGCCGGAGAGGAAGTTCATTTTCGGCGAGCCGATGAAGCCGGCGACGAAGATTGAGTTCGGGGTCTCGTAGAGCTCGATCGGAGTTCCGACCTGTTCGACGACGCCATCGCGAAGAACGCAGATGCGATCGGCAAGCGTCATGGCCTCGACCTGATCGTGGGTGACATAGATCATCGTGGTGTCATGCATGCCACGGTGAAGCTTGGCGATCTCCAGCCTTGTGGCGACGCGTAACGCAGCATCAAGGTTCGACAATGGTTCGTCGAACAGGAAGACCTTCGGGTCACGAACGATGGCGCGGCCAATGGCCACGCGCTGGCGTTGGCCGCCTGAAAGCTGGCGCGGCAAGCGCTCCAGATAGGGTGAGAGCTGCAGCATGCCGGCTGCCTGTTCGACGCGCGCCTTGCATTCTTCTCTGGTTCGGCCGGAGAGCCTCATGCCGAAGGCCATATTTTCGTAGACCGTCATATGCGGATAGAGCGCATAGGACTGGAAGACCATCGCGATGCCGCGCTTCGACGGGGAAAGACGATTGACCGGCTGACCATCGAAGGAAAGCGTGCCTGACGTTATGTCCTCCAGTCCTGAGATCAATCTAAGCAAGGTGGACTTGCCGCAACCGGACGGGCCGACAAAGACCATGAACTCCCCCTTCCGGATGTCCATGCTGACGCCCTTGATGACTTCGAATGCCCCGAAGCTCTTGCGGATATTGTCTAATCTAATTTGTGCCATGTCGCGCTTTCCTCAGCCTTTGACGCCGCCGGCGGTCAGCCCGGAAATGATCCGGCGTTGAAAAATAAGAACAAGGATGACGACGGGCACGGTAACGATGACCGATGCCGCCATGATATTGCCCCAGGGGATTTCGAACTGACTGCCGCCCGAAAGGAGAGCGATCGCTACCGGCACCGTCCGTTGCGCATCCGACGAGGTGAAAGTCAGGGCGAACAGAAATTCATTCCAGGCCGTGATGAAGGCAAGCAGACCGGTGGTGACCAGGGCCGGCCACATCAGCGGCATGAACACCTGCGTGATGATGACCCAGGGGGAGGCGCCATCGACGATGGCCGCTTCCTCGATCTCGATCGGCAGATCCCGCATGAAAGTCGTCAGCACCCACACGGTGAAAGGCAGAGTGAAGATCATATAGGAGAAGATCAGCGCGAAGGGCGTGTTGAAGATGCCGATCCAGCGGATGAGTTCGAATAGCCCTGCGAGCACAGCGATCTGCGGGAACATCGAGACGGACAGAATGGTCAGCATCAAGAGGGCCCGACCCCGGAAATGCACGCGGGCAAGCGCGTAGGATGCGGTCACGGCGAGCAGCAAAGAGGCGGCGACCACGAGGCAGGCAATGAGCAGCGAATTGCCGAGGCTGCGGATGAAGCTGCCGGTCGTCAGCACGCCGGTATAGTTTTCCAGCGAGATCGAGGTCGGCCAGTAGGTGACCTCGAAGAGCGCGGTGCCGGCTTTGAAGCTTGTTAGGATCGCGTAATAAAACGGGAAGACCGCGATGATGACGATGACCGCGACCAGCAGATAAAACAGCGTATTCTTCGTGGCTGTGAGCAGCATCAGCGTTCGCCTCCGCCAAGATTGACGCGGCCGAGCCAGATGTAGAGCACGGTAACGGACGCGATGATAAGAAAGAGAACAGTGGAGGCGGTTGCGCCATAGGCGAACTTGTCGAAATCGAAGAGGTTTTCGCGCGCCATCACCGACATTGTCTTGGTCTGGGCGTTGTTCGGTGTCAGCACGTAGATCAGGTCGAAGATGCGCATGGCATCGAGCATGCGGAAGATCACGGCGACCATGATTGCCGGGCGGATCAGCGGCAGGGTCAGACGCCAGAACACTTTGATGGGGTTGATGCCGTCGATCTTTGCGGCTTCGTAAATATCGGCCGGAACCATTTGCAGGGCGGCGAGGATCAGCAGCGCCATGAAGGGCGTTGTCTTCCAGACGTCGACGATCAGAACGGCGATCATCGCTGTCTGAGGATCAGCGGTCCACGCGATCTTCTGGCTGATGAGCCCGAGGCTGAGAAACATGTCGTTGAGGATGCCGAACTGGTCGTTGAGCATCCATGCCCACATTTTCGCGGAGACGATGGTCGGGATCGCCCAGGGAATGAGGATAGCGGCGCGCACGACGCCGCGGCCAACGAATTGCGCGTTCAACACAAGGGCGACGATGAGGCCGAGCGCGGTTTCGATCGTCACCGACAACAGCGTGAACTTTGCCGTGTTCCAGACCGCGCCCCACCAGGCGGGATCGGCCAGCAGTCCTCTATAGATCGTGCGGCCGCTCTTCAGGGTGACCCAGGAGAGGTAATTGTCGAAGCCGACGAACTGGGCATCGCCGAGGTTCGTCAGCGACGCGTTGGTGAAGCTGAAGTATATGGTGCGGAACAGCGGCCAGCCGGCAACGATGGCCAGGATCAGCAGGGTCGGAGCCAGGAAGATCCAGGCGGATCGGACACGTTCCGAGCGCAGATCCGAAGAGATTGCCTTCGTGCGCGCGCCCGTGCTCAGATTTTGGGAGACTGCAACTTCACTCATGGAATATCCGCTTCATGAGACAATCGACGACGGCGTATCGGAAGCGGCAGCGACGAGATATCCGACGCTGCCGCCTCGATCTGTTACCAGCCGCTGCCTTGCAGCGTCGTCAGATCGGCTTCGAGAAGCTCTAGGTTTTCTTCGGCTGTCCCACTGCCGGAGAGCGTATTGTGCACGGCGGTCCAGAACTTGGCGGAAACCTCGTTATACTTGACCTTGGCAACTGCCGACGGACGCGGCACAGCGTTTTCGAAGATCGGCTTCCAGTTCGGCATGAACGGTTGCGCGGCAGCAATATCCTTGTCGTCATAGAGCGCCGACAGGGTCGGCAGGTTGGAGAGTTCGATGGCGCGCTGCTTCTGGCTTTCCTTCGACGTCAGAAACTTCACGAGTTCGATTGCCGCATCCGGGTTCTTCGAATATTTCGAGACGGCGAGATTCCAGCCGCCGAGCGTCGAAGAGGGCTTGTCGCCTTCTGCGGCAACGGGAAGTGTCGTCACGTCGAACTTGCCCTTGACCGGGCTGTCGGCGCCGTTGCCCAGCGCATAGGCATAGGGCCAGTTACGCATGAAGACGGCGTTGCCGGTCTGCCAGACACCGCGGGATTCTTCCTCCTGATAGGCGAGCACACCGCTCGGTGAAATCGTGCCGATCCAGCCCTTGGCGCGATTGAGTGCCGCCGCGGCCTTCTCGTTGTTGATCGAAATCGTGCCGTCGGTCTCGATGATCTGGCCACCGCCCGAGGACTTGACCCATTCCAGTGCATCGCAGGTCAGGCCTTCATAGGCATTGCCCTGGAAGACGTAGCCCCAGAGATCCTTCTGGCCGGCGGTGCGTTCCTTATCCTGGATTTCCTTGGCGGTTGCCTCCATCTCGTCCCAGGTCTTCGGCGGCTGCTTGCCGTATTTCTCAAGCAGATCCTTGCGGTAGAAGAGGGCCGGTGCATCCGTATAAAGCGGGATTGCGACCAGACGGCCGTTCACGGTCTGGGAGGCAACGATCGCCGGGAAAAAGTCGCCGACGACGTCCTTGGTGGCATCCTTGAGATCGACGAACTGGTCTGCCAGCTGCGGGGCCCAGATAACGTCCGTCTGGTAGACATCGACATCCGTGTTGCCGGCTGCGAGCCAGAGCCGATATTGCGAAAACTGTTCAGTGGATGAGGGCGGCATGGTGACGATCTTGACCGTATTGCCGGTCGCCTTCTCGAAGGCATCGAGCTGCTTGCGGAACAGATCGAGGTTCTTGCCAGTAGAGCTCGCTGAAATGCTGATCTCGGCGGCAAAGGACGGAACTGACACGCCAATAAGCGCAGCCGCGAGGGCGGCCGCAGTGAAACGAAACTTCATTTTCTCCTCCCAAAGACCAAATTGAAATCGATTTGGTTGTGAAAAACTGTCAGAAGGTCGATACCGTGTCAAGGGAGGTTCTTGATTGCGACCTATACTTGTTAATAAATGCGAAATATCGTTTAAAATCAACTGGAACCCAAATGCCGTGATTTCCTAATTCGCGCTGGTGTTCATCTGGCGGCAGATGAAATTGAAATCGATTTGAGAAAATATAATCGACGGCATAGAATGTGGAATTTGCGAGGCCGATGGTATAGATGCCCGGCAGCGCAGGCGATGAAAGTTATTTCGGTCAATGAAACTCAAAGAGTTCGCAAAACAACTTGGATTGTCTCCAACGACCGTCAGCCGTGCGCTCAGTGGCTATCCCGAGGTAAGCGAGGTGACGCGCGCCCGCGTCGTCCAAGAGGCGGTGCGGCTGGGCTACCGGCCGAACGTCAATGCGGTCAGACTGAAGACCGGGCGGGTTGGTGCCATTGGCGTCGTCATGGGGCGTGCCGGCGAGTTTCATTTCGCGGAATTCATGGCCGGTATGGCGGAGCGTCTTATCACGGAAGACACCGATATCCTGGTCATTCCGATGGCTAATCCCGAATATGATGCCGAGATGCAACTCTACAGACGGCTGGCGGAAAGTCAGCGGGTGGATGCGATCATCGTGCATTCGCCTCGACCCAATGACCAGCGTATCGCGCTGCTGCATGAGCTGGGAATGCCGTTCCTCGTTCATGGCCGTTCAGACATCGACGTGCCGCACCCGTGGCTCGATATCGACAATGAAGGGGCTGTACGCCGCGCGACCTCGCATTTGATCGATCTCGGTCATACGAGGATTGCGATGATCAATGGCCGCGAGGGCGCAACTTACGCGCTGCATCGCGACATCGGTTACCGCAGCGCCTTGCAGAGCCACGGGATCGAGGTCGATCCGCAACTGATCGCCAACGGCAATTTCACCGACGAGCTCGGTTTCCGCTTTGCGCGGTCATTTCTCGAGCAGCCGAAGCGGCCGACCGCGTTTGTCGCGGGGTCGATGATGACGGCGCTCGGTATTTACCGCGCCGCACGTTCGCTGGGGCTCCAGATCGGCAGCGATGTCTCGGTCATTGCCCACGATGACGTCTTTCCGTATCTGACAGCCGACAACATGGTCCCCTCGCTGTCGGCAACCCGGTCGTCGATGCGAGCGGCTGGTACGCGATGCGCCGATCTCGTCCTGCAGCTTTTGGCCGGGCGTTCACCGACGGAGATTCACGAATTGTGGCCGGTTGAACTCATCCTGCGCGAGTCCACCGGACCGGTGCGGACGCCCCGGACCTGAGCGATTGACGTTTGTAAAGCCTTCCTGACATCATCGCGCTGTCTTGTGCGATCGCCAGGAGCCCGCGCGTCGACATCGGATACAAGGTCGAGTTGGGGCCGGCCGCGATAGTGTCAGCGATTCACGAAGCTTTGGCCTCGAAAGTGGGGGCGAAATCACCCAGCGATTTCGCCTTCAGGATCGTGCCTTCGATATCCTGCCCCACGATTGCTTCGAGATCGGCAAAGCTGTCGATGACGTAGTAGATCGGCTGGAGGATATCGATCCGGTAGGGCGTCCTGAGCACGCTCAGCAGATCGAACGGCCGAAATTCGCATGCCTTGCCTTCCGTCGCCGCCTTCGCTTCGCTTGGCGATGAGACGATCCCTGCGCCGAAGCAGCGGCGGCCCTGCGGCGTATTGATCAGGCCGAACTCGACGGTGAACCAGAAGATGCGGAACAGATGCCAAGAATAGCCTTTGCCGAGGCGAACAGCTGTTTCGCCGAAATGCCGTACGAAATTGGCATAGCTCTGGTTGGTGAGCATCGGGCAATGGCCGAAAACCTCGTGGAACAGGTCCGGTTCCTCGATATAGTCGATATGCTCGCGACGGCGCAGGAAGGTTGCGAGCGGGAATTTGCCTTGTGACAGAAGTTCATAAAAGCGAGAGGGCGGAATGAGCGCCGGCACGCCTTCCACGCCGAAGCCGGTGGTCTCGTTTAGGCGTCTGTTCACATCGAGAAGCTGAGGCACCTTGTCGGGCTTCAGCCCTAGCATTTTCACGCCATCCAGATATTCGCGGCAGGCCGCATCGGCGAGCAGCTTCATCTGACGCCGGTAGAGTTCGCCCCAAATCGCATCTTCCTCAGGGGTATAGGCATATAAACCGTCCGAGCCAGGCAGTTTGGCGGTGTAGCTGCTTTCTTTGGTCATATTCTGATCCTCCCGGGATAGCGTTTCTGCCATTATCCCCCGGATTTGGAGGATTTTCTTTTCTTTCGTGCTGCCAATTGCCATAATGATGGCAAATATTCCCAAATGTGGTGCAGAAAATGAAAGAACCTGGGAATTTTCGCCGCAAGCTTCTGCAACTTATCCAAGCCGACGGCAGTCTTTCGCTGGCAGACCTGGCGGAAAAGGTCGGCATGTCGCAAAGTTCGGCCTGGCGGAAGATCCAGGAACTGGAAGCCGACGGTGTCATCCGTAAGCGTGTGACACTACTCGATCCCGGAAAACTCGATCTCAAGCTCTGCGTGATCGCGCATGTGACGCTGGAGGATCACCACGAAGAGGCGGTCGCCTCTTTCGCTTCGGTGGTTCTGGAGCGGCCGGAGATCATGGAGTGCTATGCCTTGTCAGGCGCTTTCGACTACATGCTGAAGATAAGGGCGAGGGACGTGGAAAGCTACGAAGCCTTCATGACCCGCTACCTCATGCGCAATCCGCATGTGCGCACAGTCGTATCGAGCTTTGTGCTGCGGGAGCTGAAATTCTCGACCGAACTGCCGCTCTGACGCTTGGTGCCAGATCACCGCGTGCTGTCGCCATGCCGATGACCCGGCATGTGTATCGGAAAGCCTTCGAATGTCTTCAGCGTGTCGAGCACGATCGAGGTTTTTACGTGCTGCACCGACTCGTGGGGTAACAGGACGTCGTTGACGAATTTGGAGAGGTCCGCGAGCCCGCGGGTCGCGACCTTCAAGTGATAGTCCATTTCACCTGTCAGCGCATAGGCTTCGAGAACTTCCGGCAGTCCATTGATCAACTGCGAAAATCTGCGGGCATTGTCTCTGTTATGGGTGGCAAGCGTCACGGAAATGACCACCAGCATATCCAGGCCTAGCTTCTGTTGATCCAGATAGGCCCGGTAGCTGCGAATATATCCCTCAGTTTCCAGTCTCGTCCGCCGGCGCGAGCATTGCGAGGGTGAAAGCGCGATCCGCTCCCCCAGCTCATTGTTCGTCAAACGGCCGTCTTTTTGAAGCTCCTGGAGCAGGCGCAAATCCAATTTGTCGAGCTGTTCATCCATTGCGCGGAATCTCCAAAACCCTCACGAACCGTGCATAATCTCTTCCTCTGGCATGAAGAATGCAAGAACTTTGCATGCGTTTTGGGCCACACTTTGCATATCGAAGTCCAGTTCCCAGGAGGAAAAAATGGGCCCTTTTCCGCATGATGCGCCGCCCTCGGAAATTACCGCCGACAACCCGGCCGGCACCGACGGATTCGAATTCGTTGAATTCGCCCATCCTGAGCCCGAGAAGCTGCGCGAACTCTTCACGCGCATGGGCTACATCCCAGTCGCCAAACACAAGACGAAAGACATCACCGTCTGGCGGCAGGGCGACATCAACTACGTCCTGAACGCCGAACCCGGCAGCCATGCCGCTCGTTTCGTTGCAGAGCATGGTCCCTGCGCTCCCTCGATGGCATGGCGCGTCGTCGACGCCAAACACGCCTTTGATCACGCGGTGTCGAAAGGCGCCGTTCCCTATGAAGCGGATGACAAGGCGCTCGACGTCCCGGCGATCGTCGGCATTGGCGGCTCGCTGCTCTATTTCGTCGAGACCTATGGTGCAAAGGGATCGGCCTACGATGCCGAGTTTGATTGGCTCGGCGAGCCTAACCCGCATCCGCAGGGGATCGGTTTCTATTATCTCGACCATCTGACGCACAACGTCTTCCGTGGCAACATGGACAAGTGGTGGGACTTTTACCGCAACCTGTTCAATTTCAAGCAGATCCACTTCTTCGATATCGATGGGCGCATCACTGGTCTGGTGAGCCGCGCCATCACGTCGCCCTGCGGCAAGATCCGCATCCCGCTGAATGAATCGAAGGACGACACGAGCCAGATCGAGGAATATCTGAAGAAATACAGGGGTGAGGGCATTCAGCACATCGCCGTTGGAACGGAAGATATCTACGAGGCCACGGACAGGCTTGCCGGCAACGGCCTGCGCTTCATGCCGGGACCGCCGGAAACCTATTACGACATGTCCTACGAACGCGTGAACGGCCATAGCGAACCTGTCGAGCGCATGAAGAAGCACGGCATCCTCATCGATGGCGAAGGCGTGGTGAATGGCGGCATGACGAAAATCCTGCTCCAGATCTTCTCCAAGACCGTGATTGGCCCGATCTTCTTCGAATTCATCCAACGCAAGGGCGACGAGGGCTTCGGCGAAGGCAATTTCCGCGCTCTCTTCGAGTCGATCGAGGCCGATCAGATCAAGCGTGGTGTCATCGGTACTGCGGCGGAGTAAACTCTCGGGGCCACCTCGCGCGTCTGAAAGGACGCGCGACGCCGAGAGTTTCCGGGGAGGAGTTGAGCAATGGACCAGACATCAATCCAGGCTTCCGAGGGTGAAGCCTCGACGACAAACGAGCTGAAATATATGCCGGGGTTCGGTAACGACTTCGAAACAGAGTCGCTTCCCGGCGCCCTGCCGCAGGGCCAGAACAGCCCCCAGAAATGCAACTACGGTCTTTATGCCGAGCAGCTTTCCGGCTCGCCGTTTACCGCGCCGCGCGGGACGAATGAAAGGTCCTGGCTTTATCGCATTCGCCCGAGCGTGCGTCACACAAGCCGCTTCTCGAACGCGTCCTATCCGCTCTGGAAAACCGCGCCTTGCCTGGACGAGCATTCGCTTCCCCTGGGGCAGCTTCGCTGGGATCCCGTTCCCACGCCCACCGAGAAGCTGACGTTTCTCGAAGGGGTGCGGACAATGACGACGGCAGGCGATGTGACGACCCAGGTGGGCATGTCAGCACATGCTTACGTCTTCAATGAGGACATGGTGGATGATTACTTCTTCAACGCCGATGGTGAACTGCTGATCGTGCCGCAGCTCGGCGCCGTCAGAGTGTTCACCGAAATGGGCATCATGGACGTGGAGCCCCTGGAAATATGCCTCATCCCGCGCGGCATGATGTTCAAGGTTCTCCGTAATGGCGAGCAGGCGGTCTGGCGCGGATACATATGCGAGAATTACGGCGCGAAATTCACGCTGCCGGACCGTGGTCCCATCGGCGCCAACTGCCTGGCGAACCCGCGCGACTTCAAGACGCCCGTCGCCGCTTTCGAGGACAAGGAAAAGCCTTGTCGCGTCCATGTGAAGTGGTGCGGAAAATTCTATGTTACCGATATCGGCCACTCACCGCTCGATGTGGTAGCGTGGCACGGCAACTACGCCCCGTTTAAATACGATTTACGGACATTTGCTCCTGTTGGCGCGATCCGCTTCGATCATCCCGATCCGTCGATTTTTTCGGTGCTGACCGCGCCCACCGAAGATGCAGGTACGGCGAATGTCGATTTCGTGATCTTTCCGCCGCGCTGGCTGGTGGCAGAGCACACGTTCCGTCCGCCTTGGTACCACCGCAACATCATGAGCGAGTTCATGGGCCTGATCCATGGCCAGTATGACGCCAAGGAGGAGGGCTTCGTCCCCGGCGGCATGAGCCTGCACAACATGATGCTCGCCCACGGGCCGGACGCCCTCGCCTTCGAAAAAGCATCCAATGCCGAGCTCAAGCCGGTGAAGCTGGATCACACCATGGCCTTCATGTTCGAGACCCGGTACCCTCAGCAATTGACGAAATACGCAGCCGAGCTTGAAACGCTGCAGGATGATTATCTGGAATGCTGGGACGGCCTGGAACGCAAGTTCGACGGAACCCCCGGTATCAAGTGATGGCCTCAAGTGAGGATCGGTCAGGCATCCTCTGGCACAGGAATGGGATATGAAGCTTGCGACGTTGAAAGACTCCACGAGAGATGGCCGGCTCGTTGTCGTCTCCCGTGACCTTACCCGCTATTCCGAAGTCGGTCACATTGCCCGCACGTTGCAGGCGGCTCTCGATGACTGGGAGCACGTGGCTCCAAGACTCGCGCAGATTGCCGAAGGTATCGAGACAGGTGCCCAGCCGACGATCCGGTTTCACGAACACGACGCCGCATCGCCCCTGCCGCGGGCCTACCAATGGGCTGACGGTTCGGCCTATCTCAACCATGTTGAATTGGTACGCAAGGCGCGGGGCGCCGAGATGCCGGCGAGTTTCTGGACCGATCCGCTGATGTATCAAGGTGGTTCGGATGGTTTCCTCGCGCCGCGAGATCCGATCGTGGTGGCTGACGAGACTTATGGGATCGACATGGAGGGTGAGGTTGCCGTCATCGCCGGTGACGTTGCTATGGGTTCCGGTCCTGAAGCAGCGCGCGATGCCATCCGTCTGGTGATGCTCGTCAATGATGTGTCGCTGCGCGGTCTCATACCGGACGAGTTGGCAAAGGGATTTGGCTTCTTCCAGTCCAAGCCGGCATCGGCATTTTCTCCGATCGCGGTGACGCCGGACGAACTCGGAGCGTCGTGGGACGGCGGCAAGGTGTGTCTGCCGCTGCTTGTGAGCTTGAACGGCAAGGCATTCGGCAAGGCGAATGCGGGCATCGATATGACGTTTGATTTTGGCCAGCTCATCGCCCATGCCGCCAAAACCCGCAATCTGGTGGCCGGAACGATCATCGGCTCGGGAACGGTTTCCAATAAGCTGGATGGCGGAGCGGGCAAGCCCATCGAAGACGGAGGAGACGGCTACTCATGCATCGCCGAGATACGGATGATTGAGACGATCGAGACCGGATCGCCGAAGACTCCGTTCATGAAGTTCGGGGATCAGGTCCGCATCGAGATGAAGGATCGTGCCGGCCATTCGATCTTCGGGGCGATCGAGCAGACGGTCGAAAGATACAGAGGAGCCGGGCTGCAATGAACGAGGTCGTTCTCTACGATTACTGGAGGTCATCGGCGAGCTATCGCGTCCGCATTGCGCTCAATCTCTTGGCGATCGACTACAAAACAGTGTCCATCAACCTGTTGGAGGGAGCGCATAAGAAGCCGGAATATCTGGCGCTCAACCCGCAGGGGTTCGTGCCGACATTGGTGATCGACGGGAAAACTCTGACCCAGTCGCTGGCAATCATCGAGTATCTGGCCGAGGTTCGGCCGGAATGCGGATTGCTGCCAGCGGATATTGCCGATCGCCAGAAAGTGCGCGCCTTCGCATACGCGGTCGCCATGGACATCCATCCGATATGCAACACGCATGTCGTGGCGCACCTCATGACCGTAGCGGACAAGACCGACGCCCGCGAGGAATGGATGAAGCATTTCATCACGGACGGACTTCGTAAACTGGAAGCGATGATCGACCCAGCCGACAAAGGGTTCAGCTTTGCGGATACACCGACGATGGCGGACCTCTGTCTTGTTCCGCAGGTCTACAATGCCCGCCGCTGGGGAGTGGACATGACCGATTTCAAGCGCATTGTTGATATCGATGGCAAATGCGCCAAACTGCCAGCCTTCCAGGCTGCCCATCCTGACCGCGCGAAGTCTTAACACAAAACCAGCTTCGGCGTAATGATCCGCGATCTTGCTGGTTGTTTGATTGAGCCACTGCGATACCTGCGTGAGCTGAGGCTGATCATCCCTCGAAGAGAACAAACGCTGCCCATAGCGACGGATCGCTGGCCTTGTCGATTTTGCCGCTTATGGCCTCGATGCGGGTCCTTCGGAGTGCTGCGGCATAATCGAGCTTGTCTTCCGTCAATATCTGATAGTAGCGCGCCATGAAATTGGCGGTGCCTTCGTCATCGACCGACCACAGAGTGAGCAGTGAGCGCCTGGCCCCTGCAATGGCAAGCGCCGTCGGCAGACCGCGAACATTGCCTATGCGGCTTGGATCGCCAAGTGCAGTCTGGCAGGCCGATAACACGACGAGATCGGTTGAGGAGAGATCCCAGTTCATCAGTTCTCGTGCATAAAGAATGCCGTCATTGTCATTGGCATCCGGCTCTTGCGCTGCGACTTTGCCGGCAACGATGAGGCCGCTGCGCCATAGGGCGTCAGTGGTTTCCTCATCGGTATCAGCGTCAAAGAAACCATGGGTCGCAAGATGGATGATGGAAGCGTCGGCTGAAGCCTTGCGGATCGGTACTTCCATACCGGTGGTTCCACTCAACGAAACTACGTCGAGGCCGGCAGCTTTCAGATCATTTCCCACGTCATGGATCTCACGGCGCGTAAAGGGCAGGGGGCGCTGGTGCCAGTATTTCAAATCGCCCACGACGAGCGCCTTTTCGCCCGGTGCCGGCCGGTCGCGCTTGGGTGTGAAGAAGATCGCATCCTCACGCGTCAGCATGTGTACCTCGAATGCCTCGTCAAGATGTCTACCGTCATCCGTCTTCATCATGGCGAATGGGATGCTGTAGAGTGCTCCGTCGGGAACGATATAGAGCTGCGTCCTGTCTTCGAGCACGCCCTTCAGTGGGCCGAAAAGCGACTGGTAGAGCTTACCGAAGCGCCTGTCCGGATTCTCTTCCGCTGCTGCCTGTCGGACGATCGTGCCGAGGGCGCCGAGATCGAAGATGGCGGGTGCCTCACCCTTGCGACGCACGATCGCCTGAAGCCTTGAATCCGCGCTGTTGGCATCACCGTTGCGTGCGCGCCGTGAACTGACGAAGAAGTCGACCATCGCTGCGTTTGTACCGAGAACGTCTTCCACGGATTGCGTGGCGATGTTTTGGCCGAGTGATTTCGGCAATCGGTCGCGGGTCGCTTTAAGTTCGGTCAGGATCTGCCGGACTTCGGTGTCTACATCGCCCGAAGAAAGCAGCTCCTGCTGTTGACCCAAAAGCCGCACAACGGTTTCGGCGAGCTTATGCATATCGGGATTGGTGGTTGTCTCTGCTGCCATGCGCAGGCGGGTGCGCTCGCCGCTCTCCATGGTTTTCCAGCGCGCCACTGAATCGGCATAGAGCGTTGCGGCTTCCGGGCTGGATAGCGCGAATTCGCCGAATGTGCGCAGCATATCATCGGCGAGGCGACGCGTTGTCTCCGCGACATAGCGGTTGCCTGATGATCCGACCTCGCGCAGCATCCAGTCGAACATCCTCTCGTCGAGCTGCTGGAAACTCTGGAGCGTCTCGGCATCCTTGCGGCGCATGTGGGTTGTCGCGACCTCCAGCAATGCATCGAAGGTCAGGGGATGGAGCTCGCCAAAGGCTCCTTTTGATATCTCATAGGCTTCCTGGCGGAGGGCAAGGGCACGCTTGGTGTCGTCCCGCATCTCGAACTGCTCGGCCGCAAGCTGCGCTGTTTTGATCCGCATCAGGTCGGGTGCGCTGCGCCAGTCCTTTATCGCTGCCATATCCTCCAGCGACTTGTTGTCCATCCGCGCGTAGCGAAGGAAATAGGCCTGCGTGTATTCCTTCCACCTTTCGCCCTGTGCGGCGTGCTCCGAGTGCGGATCGGCGATTTCCAAACCGATCTTGCGCTGCTCTTCGAAGGCCTTTAGCGCTCCATCCCTGTCGCCGAGGGCGAGCAGATCAAGACCGAGATTGGAGGCGCTGACCAGCGCCTGGATGCTGGCGTGTCCGTAATGGGTGATACGCAGTTTGAGGAGGGCTTCATCAATACCACGGGCGACCTCAGGATGGTCGACCATGCGCAATGCCTCGGCATAATTGTTGGCGGTCCGCCAGGTCAGCGGCACGTCATTTCCGAGTGACGAAAGGGCTGTCTGATAGATTTCCTCCTGGATGTTGAGGCCGGATGCGACGGCGCCATTATTGACGAGGAACGAAGCCAGATTGTCGCCGCCTGAGATCGCTTCCTCGGATGTTTCGCCGTATTGCCGTTGCAGCATCTCGCGGGCTGTTTGGGCCGTCCGGAGTGTCGCATCGATGTCGCCGCCGGACCTCTGCAGAAATCGTGAATATTCGAACCACAGCGTGGCGAGTTCGCGGCTTTCGATTTTCGCTGCATTCGTGCCGAGGCCTTCCGTATAAAAGGCTTCGGCTGCCGCCATTTGCCCGCTATCTGCAAAGGACTGTGCAGCCGTCGTGTATTCCGAAAGCGTGAGGCCGTAATTTTTGCCGGCGGCGGCATGGCGCAGGGCTGACTGCAAACGGATGAAACCTTCCTGCGTGTCCCCGGTTTCCAGAAAGCTATAGGCGCCGATGATGCGGGCCATGATCTCGGATTTGCTGTCCTCTCCCGACATGGCGACGGTTTTTTCGATATAGGCCTTGACCGATTTCTGCTGGCCCTCACGATCGCCAACCATGCCCTGCGCGTGCAGGAGCAGGTTGTAGAACAGGGCGATTCCATCACCGTCCAGCTCTTTCGACAGCTCGTCACGAGCCGTGAGCCCGTCTCGTGCCAAGCGCTGCCAGGCATTCACCTCTGCATCGAGCTTCAAGGCCTGGAGGCCGAAACGCCCCGCCAAAACGCGCTCGCCCTCCTTGCGGAAGTCCTGACTTGCCGACCATGCAAGCGTACGGCCGGCATTCGGATCGCGATCGGATAGCTGGTTGACCTGCTGTCCAATTTCTGCTGCGCGCACTTCGGCGGACCGATGTTGGCCGGTGGCGGCTGGAAAGGCGATGAGGAGAAGCGCAAGCAGCGCGGCGCCGATAGTCGGCAGGGGATGTCTTTTCGCTACCATTATCCGGATCAACATAAATTACGAGAAACGCTAAAGAGCTAGAGCGGGGCGACCATTCGTCGAGAGGCAGGAGGATCGCGATATGCCGGGCAAAGGTTGGCATGGGCAAAGGAGCTGGCGGGGAGCAATCCAGACGGATCTGCTCGGTCCCATAAGGTATCAGTGCTGCAATTTTGTGAATCAAGGATTGAGAGGCGGCTGCATTGGGATAGCGGGTTGAGAGCGCAAAGGGTGTATCGGGTATGCCCGACGATCCGAGGTCATCGAATGGCTCGCGACCTTTCTCCTGGCGGTCGTCGAGCCGACCGCTGACTGAGCATCCCTAAAGTCGGGCTCGGATATCGTACCTGATCCCGTGGCATGAGCAGAAGAGGGGCGGACGATATCAACCGTGTGGTGATATACTCACCCCAGGAGGAAGTCTCGCGCTGGCAGTCGAGGGTTTGCGCGATGACACAGGGCTTGGCCGCGGCATCCCGCCTCGGCCCAGGAAGGGAAGGAGACAACGCATGAACAATGTAGCGATCCACCCAATCGTGGATTCAGGATACCGGGCGACCGATGCGTCATTTGTCGGCGGCACGCTAGTATGCAATTGCGCAAGCAATCCGGTGAAAGTCCGCGTCAAGGGCGATATTGCCCACAACCATGCTTGCGGCTGCACGAAATGCTGGAAGCCGCAGGGTGCGGTCTTTTCCGTAGTTGCCGTCGCGCCAACGGCGAACGTCGAGGTTCTGGAGAACGGAAATAAGCTCGCGATCGTCGACGCGTCCGCGCTGATACAGCGCCATGCCTGCAAGGATTGCGGGGTTCACATGTACGGGCCTGTCGATCGCGATCATGCCTTTCAGGGGCTCTCCTTCGTCCATCCCGAACGGTTCCAGGAAAGAGGCTGGGCAGCACCCGGCTTTGCCGCCTTCGTGTCGTCCATTATCGAAAGCGGATACGACCCCGGGAAGATGGGCGCCGTACGCTCGCGTCTCAAGGAAGTTGGGCTTGAGCCTTACGATTGCCTGTCGCCCGGGTTGATGGACTTGATCGCCACCTGGACGGCGAAAAAGGCAGGGGTTCTCGCGGCCTGACACGTCGCGGAAATTCGCTTTCGGTACCGTCGCGATTCTCGCGGCGGTGCTCCAGGATAAAGGCACTCGACGCGCCTTCACCCAGATGCGGGTCAGTCCTTGTTCGTCATGGCTGCCCGCAACGCGTCGTTGATACGCTCCTGCCAACCTGAGCCGTCGGCCTGGAAGTAGGCGAGAACCTCGCTGTCGAGCTTCAAGGTCACAAGTTCCTTCACATTCGGCAGAGTGGGCCGCTCGACGGCCGATGTCGCCGGCTTCTTGACAGGTTTGAACAGGGCCTCGGCCGCTTCATGCGGGTTAGCGGGGCGTCTCGGGGTGCGCATGCGCGTTTCTTCCTGATTTTTCGAGCCTGACCATTCGAGCTCGAGACCGGGTTTGTCGACAGGATCTGTCGTATCGTCAAGTGGAAACACCGGAGGCGATCTTCAAGAGTGGGAAAACTGCCGTCCACCCCAGGGAGAGCCCGCCTTCAATCCCGCATGTCCTATGTCCCTAAGCAGCGCATCCCTTCAGGAAGATATCCGCACACATTCTCGCCCTCGCGGCGATCTCTTCGATGTTGGGCGCCGGCAGCTGGCGCAGCATGGCGGCGCGTTGGGGTTCCATGATCATCATGCCGCGCAGCATGCCGCAGGCGGCGTGCGGGTCTTCGAGCTTGATCAGCCCGTGTTCCACCTGGCGGCGCAGCCAGTTTTCCATCGACGTGTTCGTGCGCACGATCGCCTTCTCGTAAAACGAGGTGGCGAGTTCGGGAAAGCGGTCGGATTCGCCGATGACGAGGCGGGTAATCGTGATCGTGTCCTGCGAAAGCGTCAGCATGCCATAGGCCATCAGCATGCGCTCCAGTCCCTGGCGAAGCTCGGCCGTCGCCAGTGTGCCGGGGTCGAGCGCCAAGAGGAAGCGTCCGGTGCGATCCGAGACCATTTCGGAAAACAGATCTGCCTTCGTCGGAAACAGGCGATAGAGCGTCTTGGTTGAAACGCCGGCTTCCTGCGCGATCGCAGCGATGCTGACCGCGGCATAGCCATTCTCGTGGAACTGCCTGTTGGCGGCTTCGATGAGCACACCGCGCGTATCCTCGTCACACCGTACCTGCGGCCTGCCGCGCGGCTTTTTCTCGATATTGTGATTTTCGACCATCGCGATTTTCCAAATTCTTGTTGACTTCTCTTTTTTAACTTATATTTTGGAAAACATCAAGTTTCCTAAATGAGGCTTGAGCCGAATTTCGAGGCCGCGGCCAAGACGACAGCGACCTTCCACAAGGAGAGAGACGATGTCCGTCAAGAAGCTGCATGCCCTGAACAACAACGCCGCTCCGGCCGATATGCCGGCCGCCGAAACCACCGCTGAAGCCACACCTGCAACGCTTGACGCCGGCAAGACGCCGCGTGTCACCGAGCCTGCCGCCGCGCCCGCTACAGAGGCACCGGTCCGCAAGCGCGGCGGCCGCTCGCTGCTGATCGGCGTTGCCGCCATCGCCATTATCGCCGCCGGCGCCTATTACGGCCATAATTACTGGACGGTGGGCCGCTTCGAGGTCTCGACCGACGATGCCTATGTCAAGGCCGACAGCACCACGGTCTCCCCGAAGGTTTCAGGCTATCTTATGGAGGTCCTTGTTGCCGACAATCAGGCGGTGAAGGCCGGCCAGCCGCTCGCCCGCATTGACGACCGAGATTTCCGCACTGCGCTCGATCAGGCGAAAGCCGATGTCGCCGCTGCCGAAGCCACCGTCAACGCCAAGCAGGCTTCGCTCGATATCCAGCAGTCGACCATCGCCGCCGCTCGCGCCACGCTCGACGTTGACCGGGCCAACGAGACCTTCGCGGAACAGAACAACAAGCGCTATACGAACCTGGCCACCAACGGTTATGCACCAGTTCAGACCGCCCAGCAGGCGGCTTCGGCAATCGCCGCCGCTCAGGCTACGATCGTGCGCGACAGCGCTGCCCTCGACGCCTCAACGAAGCAGGTCGAGCTACTGAATGCCGAGCTTGCCCAGGCCAGGGCGACACTTGCCCATGACCAGGCTGTCATGCATCAGGCTGAGCTCAACCTCTCCTATGCGACGATCGTTGCGCCCGTCGACGGTACGGTCGGTAACCGTACGCTGCGCGTCGGCCAGTATGTTCAGGCCGGCACCCAACTGATGGCAGTGGTGCCGACGACAGCTGCCTATATCGTTGCCAATTACAAGGAGACACAGCTGACCGATGTCCATGCCGGCCAGCCTGTTGCTATCGAGGTCGACATGTTCCCGGGCCGCACCTATCGCGGCCATGTCGACAGCCTGGCGCCGGCAAGCGGCCAGGAATTTGCGCTGCTGCCGCCCGACAACGCCACCGGCAACTTCACCAAGGTTGTTCAGCGCATCCCGGTGAAGATCGTGCTTGACGGAGATGCCGCCGAAAAGGGCGATCTGCGACCCGGCATGTCCGTCCAGCCGAGCATCGACACTAAGGTCGATGCTACCAGCAACTAAGCGAAGGGGCAGGAGATCGTGTCATGTCCAGTATCGCAACAACATCAGGCGCTATCCCGCAGCCGGGCGCCAGCACCAAGGCCAGCACAAGGGATTGGATTGCCGTTCTCGCCGGCATGATCGGCGCCTTCATGGCGATCCTCAATATCCAGATCACCAATGCCTCCCTCCTTGATATCGAAGGCGGCATTGGCACAGGCGTCGACAACGGCGCCTGGATCTCCACCTCCTATCTGATCGGCGAGATCGTCGTCATTCCGCTGACGGCCTATTTCAGCAATGTCTTCTCGTTCCGCCGCTATATCCTCGTCAATTCCATCCTCTTCCCGATCTTTTCGATGGCCTGTGCCTTCGCCCATGATCTCGGCACGATGATCCTGCTGCGCGGCCTGCAGGGCTTTGCCGGCGGCGTGCTGATCCCCATGGCCTTCACCATGGTGCTGACCAAGCTGCCGAAGAGCCAGCAGCCGCTTGGCCTTGCCGTCTTTGCCTTGTCGGTCACCTTCGCCCCGGCCATCGGCCCGACGATCGGTGGCTACCTGACCGAGAACTACGGCTGGCAGACGATCTTCTTCATCAACACTATCCCGAGCCTCATCATGGCGGCGGCGCTCGCTCTGACGCTTGAAAAGCAGCCGATGCAGCTTCATCTTCTGAAGGAGGGCGATTGGGCCGGCATCTTCACTATGGCAATCGGCCTTTCGGCGCTGCAGACCGTACTGGAAGAGGGCAACAAGGACGACTGGTTCTCTTCGCCCTTCATCGTCAAGCTCGGCATCGTGGCCTTGGTTTTCCTGGCCGCCTTCATCTGGATCGAGCTGACCGTCAAAAAGCCGCTGGTAAAGCTGCGCCTGCTCACACAGCGCAATTTCGGCATCGGCGTGCTGGTCAACGTGCTGGTCGGTGTGGCGCTCTTCGGCACGGTCTATATCCTGCCGCAATATCTCGGTCAGGTGCAGCGCTACAACGCCGAGCAGATCGGTAACGTGCTTGCCTGGACCGGTCTGCCACAGCTCTTGCTGATCCCGCTCGTGCCTGTTCTGATGAAGCGCTTCGATGCTCGCTATATCGGCTTTCTCGGTATCTCGATCTTCGCAATCAGCTGCTTCATGAACATCACGCTCTCGGCCAACAATGCCGGTGACCAGTTCTTGATCCCGAATATCGTGCGCGCCATCGGCCAGGCCCTGGTGCTGACCCCGATCACTGCGATCACCACAGCCGGCATTGCGCCCGCAGATGCCGCTGCTGCCTCGGGCCTCACCAACATGCTGCGCAATCTTGGTGGTGCGGTCGGCACGGCTTCGCTTGGCACGATCCTGACCAAGCGCGAGCAGTTCCATTCCAACATCATCGGCCAGTCGATCACATTGACCCGTGACGAGGTGCGCGATCGGCTGACCCAACTGTCGGGCTATTTCACGCAGCATGGTGTCACCGATCCGGCCGTCGCATCGCAGAAGGCGGTCGTTGCCCTCGGTCAGATCGTCAAGCGCCAGGCGCTGATCATGGGCTTCTCCGATACGTTTGCGGTCATCGGCGTGGTGCTGGCGCTGGCAGCAATTGCCTTGCTTTTCACCAAAAAGCCGCAGGCTGGTGGAGGCGCAGGCGCGCATTGAGGCGCCCGGTCGAAACAAAAACAGGCCCACCGGGCCTGTTTTTTTGTTGCGTCTCATGCGGACCGATTACCGGCGATGGGGATATGCTTTTCAGACGCCGTCATGCCGCCTTCAGCAAGGGCAGCAGCTGTGCGCCCTGCCGTTTGATCTCCGAAAGATAGGGCGTGTCGGACAGAACGAAATGGGTGATGCCGAGCTCCTGGTATTTGCGCAGCGAACGGGCGACATCTGCGGGGGAGCCGACCAGCCAAGTCGTGCCCGCGCCGCCGCCGCCGAATTTGCCGGGCGTGGTGTAAAGATTGTCGTCGAGCACTTCACCGCGCTGATGAAGGTCGAGCAGGCGCTGCTGGCCGACGGCAACGGCCCGCTGGTGGTCGTGCCAGCCGGCACCGCTATTTTCTGCCATTTCGGCGACCTTCGCCTCGGCATCGGCCCAAGCTTCTTCTGTCGTGTCGCGGACCAGCGTCGTAATCCTCAGCCCGAATTGAAGCGGCGGCAGGTCGCGGTCGAGGTCGCGGCTCAGCCGCTTCAAGCGATCGATCCGTTCCCGCACGCCATCAAGCGGCTCACCCCAAAAGAGCTGGACGTCAGCTTCGGTGGCCGAGACGCGCTCGGCCGCTTCCGATGCACCACCGAAATAGAGTTTCGGATGGCGGCGCTCGCCGCGAGCCTCGATGCGTGGAACGACGGTGGATTCGCTGACCCCGAAATGCTCGCCGGCAAAGGTGACGTTTTCCTCGGTCCATAGTTTTCGCACCAGCCGCATGAATTCCTTGGTGCGGCCATAGCGATGCGCCTGATCGCCTTCGCTGTCACCATAGGCGGCCAGATTGTCTTTGCCGGAGACGATGTTGACGCGCACACGTCCACCGGTGAGATGATCGAGCGAGGCGGCCGACGATGCGAAATTCGCCGGTCGCCAGTAGCCGGGGCGGATCGCGATCAGCGGCTCGAAGGTCGTTGTCCGTGCGGCAAGTGCAGTTGCCAGAGTAAAGGTGTCCGGCCGGCCCCAGCCGGTCCCGATGAGCGCGCCCTTCCAGCCATGCTCTTCAAGTGCCTTGGCATGGCTCGTCAGCGTTTCCAGGCTATTGTGGTTTTCTGCTGCTGAATCGCCGCGGTGGCCGGGTTTGACGGCATTGGGGATGTACCAGAGGAATTCCGGATTGCTGCTCATGCGATGCGCCTGCGGTTCTCTATGATTGGATAGGATAGCCGGGTTTCCCTGCGAGCCCGGCTGTCCCGTGTCTCTGCGGTGATGTATTACCCGGCGGCCCGGGCGGCTTCGCCCTGCTGCGCCTTGAGCGCCAAGCCATTCGGCGGGCGGCGAAGGCCGAGGTTCTCGCGCAGTGTCGTGCCCTCGTACTCTTCCCGGAAAAGACCGCGCTTGCGCAGGATCGGCACCACCTGATCGACAAAATCCGTCAAACCTGTCGGCAGGACAGGCGGCATGATGTTGAAGGCGTCGGCGGCACCATTGTCGAACCATTCCTGCATCGCGTCCGCCACCTGTTCCGGCGTGCCGACCACCGTGCGGTGGCCGCGGGCAGTGGCGACCGCCAGATAGAATTCGCGCAGCGTCATATTGTTGCGGGAGACCAGATCGGTGACCAGCTTCAGGCGGCTCTTGTTGAGCTCGGTGTTGTCAGGAAGCGGCGGGGCAGGATCGTCGAGCGAATAAGCGGATAGATCGACGCCCTTGTAGTGACGCGACAGGATGTTCCAGGCGACCGAGGGGTGAACGAGCGACTGGATGTAGTCGTAATTTGCTTTGGCCTCAGCCTCCGTGCCGCCGAGCACCGGGAAGATGCCGGGGCTGATCAGCAGCTCGTCCGGGCTGCGCCCGTAGCGGGCAAGACGTCCTTTGACGTCGGAGTAGAATTCCTGAGCGTCTTCCAGCGTCTGGTTGGCGGTAAAGATCATCTCGGCGGTGCGCGCTGCGAGCTCGCGTCCGGGCTCGGATGCGCCGGCCTGGACGATGACGGGGTAACCCTGAACCGGGCGTCCGACATTCAACGGCCCGCTGACGCTGAAGAACTGGCCCTTGTGATTGAGCTGATGCACCTTGTCCGGATCGAGGTAGACGCCGCTTTCCTTGTCGCGAATGAAGGCATCATCCTCGTAGGAATCCCATAAGCCCTTCACCAGGTCGACGAATTCCTCGGCCCGTGCGTAACGGTCGGCATGGGCCGGGTGGCCAGGGATAGAGAAATTCTTGGAGACATCGGCGCCTGTGGTGACGACATTCCAGGCCGCACGCCCCTTGGAAATATAGTCGAGCGAGGCGAATTTACGGGCGAGCAGATAGGGGTCTTCATAGGTGGTGGAGGCAGTCGCGACAAAGCCGATATTGCTCGTCACCTGCGAAAGCGCCGCCCATAGGGTCACTGGCTCGAAATGAGCGCCCTGGGCCGTGCGGCGCAAGGCTTCCGGATCCTTGGCGCGCTCCCAGCCGGCGGGGCTGTCGGCAACGAAAACCAGGTCGAACTTGCCGCGTTCGGCGGTCTGAGCCAGTTCGCGATAGTGATCGATATTCAAGCCGGCATCGGCCCGCGCGTCCGGGTGGCGCCAGGCGGCAATATGATGGCCCGTTGCCATGATGAATGCGCCAAGCCGTATCTGTCTTTTCTGACTGGCCATGATGACGATCTCCGTTGGTTTCAGGCGGCGCGGCGGCCGGGGGCATCAACCCCGAGCCGGCTCAGAAGACGGGTTCGGATCTGTGCGAAGCGCGGATCGCCGTGATCGCGCGGCGCCGGCAGGTCGATGCGCAGATCCTCCACGAAACGGCCCTCGTCGAGCACCAGGATCCGGTCGGCGAGCGAGATCGCCTCATCGACATCATGGGTGACGAGGAGAACGGCGGGGCGGTGTTTCGCACAAAGCTCCCGCAAGAGGTCATGCATCTTTAGCCGGGTCAGCGCATCGAGCGCGCCGAAGGGCTCGTCTGCCAGCAGCAGGGCCGGCTCGCGCACCAGCGAGCGAGCGAGCGCCACCCTCTGCTGCTCACCACCGGAAAGCTGGTTCGGCCAGGCAGTTTCCCGTCCTTCGAGACCGACTTCGGCGAGCGCCTTGCGTCCGGCTTCCTGTCCGGTTTCACCCGGCAGGCCGAGCGTGACGTTCTGGATGACCGTGCGCCAGGGCAGCAGGCGGGCATCCTGAAAGACCACCGAGAGTTTTTCCGGCGTCTCGAGCGTACCCGTTCCCTCGACTTCGTGGTCGAGGCCGGCAAGGGCTTTGAGGAAAGTGCTCTTGCCTGATCCGCTTTTCCCGAGCAGGGCCACGAACTCGCCCTCGCCGATATCGAGATCCACGCCGTCGAGGATCGTCTTTGCAGCAAAACGCCGCACGAGATTTGCGACGTGGACGGCAGGCTTTAATTGGCCAGAGTGCGGCGCCATGACAGAACCCTCCGTTCGAGCAGTCGGACGAGACCGTCCGATATGAGGCCGAGCAGCACATAGACCACAAGGCCGACGAGAATGACGTCGGTCTGGCCATAGGTGCGGGCAAGATCGATCATGTAGCCGAGGCCGCTGGTGGAGTTGATCTGTTCGACCACCACGAGCGACACCCAGCAGAGCGTGACGGCAAAGCGCAGACCGAGAAGGAAACCGGGCAGGGCGCCGGGCAGTACGACCTGGAAGACGAAGTCCTTCTGGCTCATGCGCAGCGTCTCGGCCAGCTCGACGTAACGGCTGTCGATGCTACGCAGTGCATTGTGGGTGTGGATGTAGATGGGGATGATGACGGCAAGCACGATGGTCGTGACCTTCATGCCTTCACCAATCCCGAACCACAGGATAAAAAGCGGGATCAGCGCCAGCGTCGGGATGGCGCGCTTGATCTGGATCGGGCCATCGATCAGCGCCTCGCCGATGCGGGACAGACCGGCGATGACCGCGAGGGCCGTGCCGATGACAAGGCCGATGCTGAGGCCGAGCAGCGCGCGCGTCGCAGACGTCACGAAGTTGTCCTGCAGGCGGCCCTCGGCGATCAGCCGTCCGAAGGCCTCGACGACCGTCCAGGGCGCCGAGAGAATGCGCGGATCGATCCACCCCAACGCTGATCCGGCAACCCAGGCCAGCACCAGCAGTGCCGGACCGATCTGCAGTCCGAAGGGTATCTCGCGTCCGGGGCCGAGCCTGCGGCGGGCGCGGGAGGCCGCGGGTTTTGCCGTCGCTTTTACGCCAGCGCTTTCGCGCGGCGATATCCGCGATGTCTTGACGTTATCTGCATCCCAGGTGGTTGCCATGCTTGCGATCTCCTCTCTTCGCTATCGAACGGCACGCACGATCACTGGCTTCTTGGCAGAGCGGCTGCAGCGATTTTTTCGAAGCGGTTGTCGAAGATCTGTTCGACGTCGAAGGGCTTGTAGCCAAGCTCGCTGGCCAAGAGGTTGATGGTTTCCTGATGGCGCTTCTTCACGTCCGCCCAGCTATCGGGGATGACCTGGGTGCCTGCGAACTTGATAAGAAATTCGGCATCCTCGCGGCTCAGGCCCTGCTGGCCGATGTAATATTCCTTGATCCAGATCTCAGGATTCTGATCGACCCATTCGGTTGCGCGCGCCCAAAGGCGGACATATTCGGCAAGGGCGGCTGCTTTTGCGGGATCGTCCAGCACCCATTGCGGTGCGTAGAGATGGGCGGGGTCGTCACGCAGGCCATGCTCGACAAGGCTTGCGCCATCGGAGCCATACTGGCTGATGTAGCGGCGGATATTGACGCCGCCGAGCGGCGCGATATCGACCTGCTTGCTGGCAAGTGCCTTCGGATAGACATCGCCGGTGCTCGGCAGCTCGACCAGCGTGGCGTCTTTCTTCGTCAGGCCTGCGGCATGGAGCGCGCGAAGCACGAGCGTGCCCTGGGCCTGGCCGGGGCTGAAAGCGATGCGCTTGCCGCGGAAATCTGTGAGCGACTTGACGTCGACGCCAGGCGCGATGCCGAAACGGTAGATTGGATTGGCAATGGGGTCCTTGCGTTCGCGATAGGCGATGTTGCGGACGGGCAGGTTGTTCCAGGTTGCGAAGATCGACGGGATTTCGGCGACGGAGCCGACATCGAGAGCGTGCGCGCGGAAGGCTTCGGAGGTCTGTGGGCCGCCGCTGAGATTGGCCCATTTGACCTCGAAGGTGAGTTCCTTGATGAGGCCGGAAACCTCAAGGGCCTTTTGCGTCACCGGATCGCCGATCGTCAGGACCGTTCCCGACGGCACCTTGTCGAGCAACGGCGCGCCCGTCTCGGCCACTGCCACGTTGCTGAACATGCCGAGGGAGATGAGGCTGAGCACAGCCGTTCCCAATGTTTTTGCCAATGTCATCGTTGATGTTTCCCGTTTGAGGTTGCAATGTCAGGAAGCGATGACGCGAAGGGTGTCGAATTCTCTATAAAATCTATAGACTATTTATTTCTTTCGTTCGCCGGTTCATGAAAAATCCTACCAATTGTGCAGGCGTGACAGACTCGCGTGTTGCCTGTTGAGCGCGTGGCGATTTCCAGCTCAGGCGAGAAGACGCGGCCTTGCGTTGTGATGTGGTGAGGGCAGAGCAGTGAAGCCAATGCAATACCCAAGCCATTTCGTCGTGGAACATTACATCAGGATCTTCTGTTAACTTTCGACAAACCTTGTCTTGCTTCGGAGTGTGTATGAAATGCTCGCACTGTGAGGCTTGGTTACATTCCTTTACGTTCCGCTGTTAAAGTCACATCCGAAAGATCTGCTGAAGCGACTTTACGGTTGGACTAATGATGCTTGGTGCCGAGATCCTTGCATTCCTGGAGGCATGTCCGATGGCGGTGATCGTGCTCGACACCACCGGTCACGTCATCTTTGCCAATGCCGAAGCCGCGCATCTCCTCCATCTTGAAGACCGGGCTCACGGCGTAGGTATTACCGAACTCATGCCGGAATGGCCGTTGCTCTCGGGTGTCTCCACTGCCTTCATCAGCGATCATTCCGGTCATCGTCGGCTATGCCGCGTACAGGTCGTGAGCTGGCCTACTGGCACGGAGACGGTCACGGCTGCTTTCCTCGAGCCGGTGGATGACGAGCGTCCTGCTGGTTATGCGGCGCGCGAGGCCAATCTGCGCCTGCGCTATGTCATCGAGATGCTGCCGGAGGCGGTCTGCGTGTTCGACGCCAACGACCGCTATGTTCTCTGGAACCAGAAATATGCCGAGCTTTACGCTGATATAGCCGAGCATCTCAGGCCCGGTGTCGCCTTTGAGGATATATTGAGGACCAGTCTCGCCGGCGACGGGATGTGCGAGCTCGTCGAGGACAAGGAGGCGTGGTTCAGAGCCCGCATGCAGAAATTTCGTCAGCCTGTTTCGCAAGAAGAGCAGCAGCTGCGGGATGGCCGGTGGCTGCGCCACGACGACCGGCGCACGCCCGACGGCGGCGCGATCGGCATGCGCATCGATATTACCGGCCTCAAACAGCGGGAAGACTGGCTTCGCCAATTGTTCAACGCCAACCCCATGCCCATGCTTTTGTGCGATGGCGATAGTCTTACCATTCTGCAGGCCAACCAGGCAGCTGTTGATTTCTATGGCTTCCAACCTGCGACGCTACTGTCGAAGCGAGCCTGCGACATGCATGTCGACGGCGAACTCCAGGCATTCGAGAAAGTCCTCCTTCATCTCGACGGTGACTGTGATGCGCGAACGATCTGGCGACAGACAACGCGGGACGGATCGGAGCGCCACGTGCTGATCTATGTTCGTCAGCTCCACGAAGGGGCCGAGCATCGGCTGCTGCTCACCGTGGCCGATGTCAGCGACAGAATTCTTGCCGAGACTGAAGCCAATCGTTTGGCGCATCACGACATTCTCACAGGTCTGCCAAACAGGATGAAATTCTACAAAGCGCTCGAAAAAGCCCTTGCATCGGAGGACCGGGAAAAGGTCATCATCTGCTGTCTGGATCTGGATGGGTTCAAGCCCGTCAATGACACGTTTGGCCATGCTGCCGGGGATGAAGTGCTGAAAAATGTTGCCAATCGGCTGCAGATGCATGCGCGAGGTCATCTGGTCGCCCGGCTCGGGGGCGATGAATTCGCAATCCTGATGACGGGAGAAAGAGGCGAAGCGATTGATCTCGCCGAGCGCTGCATCGGCGCCTTCGAGCAGCCTTTTACCATCAATGGTCTTGCCATCCGCCTCGGCATCAGCGTCGGCATTGCTGCAGCTGACGGAGTGGACCACGAAGCGCTCATGCAGGAGGCGGACCGGGCGCTCTATCGCGCCAAGGCCGATGGTCGCAACATCTGGCGCATGACACTTCAGGATCTGTCTGTTCCGAAGCGGGCCAAAGCCTGATCGGTCCGTCAGCTCTCGTCCTGCCTTGCTGCAAGCAGCCAATCGCGAAACGTTCTTGCCTCGCGCGAGAGGCCCTTTGCCTCGATGAGCCAGTAGGCCTTGTCCATATCGGAAGCCCTCTCGAAGAGGGAGACGAGCGAACCTGCCGCGATCTCCTCTGCGATCAGCGCGGTTGGGCAAAGTCCGATACCCTGGCCGCTGATCAACGAGCCGATCATGAGATTGAAGTCGGCAAAAACAGGTCCGGCCTTCGGTGCGGAATTGATGCCGACGCCTGACAACCAGCGCGCCCAGGCATCGATCGTCTCGTCATGCAGGATTTCACAGGCAAGCAGGTCAGCTGGCTTGTGAAAGGGGCCATGCCGGGCGAGGAATTCCGCAGAACAGGTTGGTCTGGTTGCTGCATCCAGGAGCTTGATGGCGCCGGGGCCTGGTCGCACGCCGTGGCAGACCAGGAGATCGGCAACTGCCGCTTCGGGCGTCCTGGCATCGAGCGCATAGACGATGTTGATCCTGATATCAGGATAAGCAACTCTCAGTCTCGGCAGCTGCGGAATGAGCCATCGCACTGCCATCGAGGGAATGCACGCAACGCTGACCGGGCGGCTGTTTGCTTCCAGCCTCAACTGCCCGGCGGCGACTTCGATATGCGCCAACGCATGCGTGACGGCCGCGCCGAATTCCCTGCCGGCGGCTGTCAGCGTCACGCCCCGGCTATGACGCAAAAACATGGGGATGCGGAGCCAATTCTCCATCGCCCTCACGTGCTGGCTGATGCCGGCCGGTTTCAGGTTCAGTTCGGCAGCCGCCCGGACGAAGCTTTCGTGGCGTGCGGCGGCTTCGAATGCCCGCAGTGATGCGAGGGGAAGGTTTCTCATGTCAGGATGACTAAGCAAAACTTGCCCATAGGGCAAGAAACATCTCGGTTGCCCAATGGCGCAACCTCGCTAAGAGTGCTCGGCGACTTATTGCGTGTCACCGGGCGCAGCACCGGAAGATCGCCAGCGGAGCGGAACTAACCGGATGTCGAAGAAGTCGATAGTGCCAATTCCATCTGACGCAGCCGAGCGGCGGTCAGCACCGCCCGTGGTCGTCTATCCCGTCGAAACGCTGCCGTCTGCCGATCTCGGTCTGCTCGAGGCCGCCCGTCAAACGCTGACGAAGGTCAGCGAGGTGATCGTGCCACCGCGCGAGGCAGGCAGCTTCCACGTTCCACAGGGGCATTTCTTTCGCATCGTCAGCATCGACGGTCCGCAGGTCGGTGACCTCAATCTGTGGAACGCTGCCAATCTCACCGAACGGTTTTTCAGCGGCAAGACACGGGCTCTGCACGCAACCCATGTCGGTGTCGGCGATCGTCTCTGGGGCACATTGCCGTATCTGCGCCCTATGGCGACGATCACCTATGACAGCCTCGGCTGGTATGGCTGGGATGACGACGGTGCCGGCATTCATGATGTCATCGGCACGCGCTGCGATCCTTATACGAACCGATTGCTGAAGGGTAGCGACTACCACCATTGCTGCCATTCGAACCTGACGCGGGCGCTCGCTGCCGACAGCGGCATGCCGCTCGAGCAGGCCGAGATGCATGTGCATGACGTGCTCAACGTCTTCATGTGCACCGGCTTCACCAGGGACACGCATCAGTATTTCATGAAGGCCAGCCCCGTCAGGCCGGGAGATTTCATCGAATTCTTTGCGGAGATCGATCTTCTCGGCGCCTTATCAGCCTGCCCAGGTGGCGATTGCGGCGCAAGCCATTCCAGCGATATGGCCGCATGCTATCCGTTGAAGGTCGAGATATGGAAGCCCGATCCCGCGACACTCGCCAACTGGACGCCGCCGGAGCGAAATCCCTATCCGAGGACGCATCGATAAATCGGTAAGTCGCGCGGCCCTTTCATAGAAGAGTTGTCAGACGATCAGGATTGCCCTGAAATCATTCACGTTGGTGCCGGTCGGGCCGGTTTCGAAGAGGTCGCCGATCGCCTTGAAGCCGGAATAGCTGTCATTGCCGTCGAGCACGCGGCGCGGGTCGAAGCCGGCGGCGCGCAGTCGCTTGACGGTACCGCCGTCGGAAAATGCGCCGGCATTGTTTTCCGAGCCGTCGATGCCGTCGGTGTCGGCGGCAAGCACATGGATGGTGTTGTGCCCGTCGATTGCCAATGCGAGCGCCAGCGCGAATTCACCGTTGCGGCCGCCTTTGCCGCCCTTGGCACGCAGTGTCACCGTCGTCTCCCCGCCGGAGAGAATGACGGTCGGCTTCGTGAAAGGCCGGTCGCGGCCGGCGACCTCGCGAGCGATCGCCGCATGTACCAGCGCCACGTCGCGCGATTCCCCTTCGACAGAATCCGACAGGATCGCCGGTGTGATTCCCTGCGAACGTGCAAGTTCGGCGGCTGCCTCCAGCGATACGCCGGCCGATGCGATGATGTAGTGCTCATGGCCGGCAAAGGCCGGATCGTCCGGCCGTGGCGCATCGGCCTTTGGGGAGTTCAGATGATCGATAGCCGCCTGCGGCAGCTTGAGGCTGTACTGCTTGATGATCTCGAGCGCATCGTGCCGGGTCGAACCGTCGGGAACGGTCGGGCCTGAGGCAACATGGGCGGGATTGTCGCCGGGAATATCAGAGACGATCAGGCTGACGACGCGGGCCTTGGTCGCAGCCGCCAGCCGCCCGCCCTTGATGGTGGAGAGGTGTTTGCGCACGACGTTCATGGCCGAGATCGGTGCGCCAGAAGCAAGAAGCAACTCGTTCAAGAGGATCTCGTCCTGCAGCGTCAGCCCTTCGGGTGGGGAAGGCAGGAGCGCCGAGCCGCCGCCGCAGATCAGCGCGATGACGAGATCGTTTTCACCCAGGCCGGCGACGGTTTCCATCAGTCGTCTGGAGGCGGAAAGGCCGGCGGCATCGGGAACCGGATGAGCAGCTTCAATGATCTCGATATGATCGGTCGCGCAACCGTAGCCATAGCGGGTGACCACCACGCCTTCGAGCGGTCCGTCCCACACGCTTTCCAGCGCGCGTGCCATCTGCGCGGCCCCCTTGCCGGCGCCGATTACGACTGTCCTGCCATCAGGTTTCTCCGGCAAATGCGCGGTAATACCTGTCAGCGGATCGGCGGCGCGCACGGCGGCGGAAAATAGCGAAGTCAGGAAATCGCGGGGGGAGGGCATGGACATGATGATCTCTCTGGAGACACGGGCAGAAAGGATGGCTTTCCACGCTCCTAGGCATGGCTGTCGACATATCGCTTGTCAATGCAGGAGCCGTCCCCATCCGTTCGGTGTGATTGATAATCGTCCGGAGGTGGCTATCTATTGGCGAGAAAAGCAACAATCATTTGGAGAATTTGCAATGGTCAACGAACAGCAGTTGATCTCGAAGATTACCTGGCGGCTCATGCCATTCCTCGGAATCCTTTACCTCATTGCCTATATCGATCGTCAGAATGTCAGCTTCGCCAAGCTGGAAATGGTCGGTGCGCTCGGCATGAGCGAATATGCCTATGGCCTTGGCGCCTCGCTCTTCTTTATCGGCTACTTCCTTTTTGAAGTACCGAGCAACCTATTCCTCGACAGGTTCGGCGCACGCGTCTGGTTCGCCCGCATTCTCGTATCCTGGGGCATCGTTACCATCCTGCTCTCCTATACGCAGAATGCGACAATGTTTTACATCCTGCGTTTCCTGCTTGGCGTCTGCGAGGCAGGCTTCTTTCCGGGCGTCCTCTATCTTTTGACGCTCTGGTTCCCCTCGGATTATCGCGGCCGCATGGTGGGTCTCTTCATGATCTTCAGCGCACTTGCCAATGCCGTCGGCGCGCCTGTTGGAGGCATGTTGCTCGATCTCGACGGCTTCCTCGGCCATGCCGGCTGGCAATGGGTCTTTCTGGCGACAGGCATTCCGGCCGTCATTGCTGGTGTCGTTACCTTCTTCTATCTCTATGACCGCCCCGAAAACGCGAGGTTCCTCAGCAACGAGGAGAAGGGCTGGCTGACAGACCGCCTCGCGTCGGAAAATTCCGGCATGGATCACAATGCCGAGAACGGCTTCAAGGCACTCATCGACCCCCGTGTCCTGTTGATGGCGCTCTGCTACATCGCCTTCCCGCTTGCCGCCTATGGTCTCAGCTACTGGCTGCCGACCATCGTGAAAGCCTTCGGCGTCAGCAACACTGTGAACGGCTTGCTCAACATCATCCCGTGGGTACTCGTGGCGATTGCGCTCTGGGCGGTGCCGACTGCCGCCGACAAGGCGAAGGCGAAGACGCCTTATATTGTCATTCCTGCCTTCGTCGGTGCGGCCTGCCTGCTGCTCTCGGCGCTTGTTCCGAACAACACGCTGCAGTTCATCTTCCTGTGCATTGCCGCGGCCGGCATCTTCGCACCACAGCCGGTCTTCTGGAGCCTGCCATCTCGCTTTCTCAAAGGTGCGGGTGCTGCGGCGGGCCTCGCAGCCATCAATTCGGTCGGCAATCTCGGCGGCTTCGTCGCTCAAAACGTCGTGCCTTGGATCAAGGACGAAACCGGCAGCACGATTGCGCCGATGTTCTTTCTGGCCGTCAGCCTTGCGGTCGGCGCCCTGCTCGTCTTTGTCGTCGCTACGGTGATCGCGCGCAAGGAGCATGATGCCGTGCTGCGCGGCGCCTGAGGCCTTGGAGACATCGAAGCCCCGGCATCAAAGGTTACCGGGGCTTCTTTCCGCGAATGCTTCCGGACGGGGCATGAGTTAGGAGGAAATCTCCTCAAGCTTGCGTCCACCGGTCTCGATCATCTGCGTTGCCGCAAGCGCGCCGATAACGGCGACGATCCCGAACATGATGAAGACCGACTTGATGCCTTGCGCGCCGACCATGTAGCCGACCGTCGTCGGACCGACGGCCGAGGCGATACGCAGCCATGATGTCGCAAGGCCTGTTCCGACCGCGCGCATGCGCGTCGGGTAGATTTCCGGCGTATAGAGGTAGAGTACGGCGTTGACGGAGCCGACGACGCCATAGGCAAGTGTGGCCAGCAGAATGAGCGACCAGAGGCTGCTCGCACCACCGGCGGCGAGTGCGGCCAAGAGAACGGCACCGACGAGGAACGAGACGACAGCCCAGGTGCGTCGCCCGATACGGTCGATGCAGAAGGCGCAGGCGAGCAGGATGACGACCTGTGCGACATTAGTCATCGAGGCTGCCCGCAGCGCACTGCCGAGTTCCAGCGAATAGACGGTGTGATAGAGCGTCGGCATCCAGTTGTTGAGGCTGTTGGCGACAAAGAACGAGCTTGCCCAGAGGATCCAGGCGACGATGGTGCGCATGCGGAAGGTCGGAGACAACAGTTCCCGCCAGCGGCTGCGTGTCCGCGGTGCAGCGGCCTGGCTTTGACCGCCGAGCGCCAGCGTCGCTTCGTTATAGGCGCGATCGTCGAAGGAATAGCCGGGATCCTTGCGCCGTGCACTTTCCTCGGCCTGGCGGATCACTTTTTCGGCTTCGTCGAGCCGGCCCTGGCCGATCAGCCAGCGCGGTGATTCCGGCAGCCGATAGAGGAGATAGGCAATCAGCAGACCGGGAATCCCGCCAAGCAGGAACAGTGATTTCCAGCCGAAGACCGGCACGATCAATGTGCCGACCTGGCCGGTCACCATCAGGCCGATCGGAAAGATCAACTCGTAGAGCATGAAATTGCGCCCGCGACCCTTGGCGCGCAAAAGCTCGCTGATATAGGTGGCCGCGACGGGCATTTCGCCGCCGACCCCGATACCCTGGATCAGTCGGCAAATGAACAGCATCTGGAAATCGCCCACCAATATGCAGGCGAGGCTCATGGCCGACATCAGCGCTGTCGCGGATGCGGCCATGTGAACGCGGCCGAGCGTCTCCGCTAGGCGGCTAAAGAGAAGGGCGCCGACGAGCTGGCCGATGTAGCTTGCCGCAATCATCCAGCCGATCTGAGCCGGCGTCAGTGCCCAGAGCTTGATCAGGATCGGCAGAACAAAGGCCAGCGAAAGAGCATCGAAGGCATCGAGGAATGTAGCGCTGCCCATGATGATACGTGCCCGGCGGTGCCAGGGCGTAAAGGGGATCGCTTCGAAGCGTGCAGTCAAAACCGCGGCGCGGCCAGCCAACCGCGTCTGCTGCGGGTCGTCATGCGAGACCTCGCCTGCAACCGGGCCGGCAACCAGTATGCTATTGTTATCGTGCATATCATCCTCCCAGATCAGCACGGTTCAACACGCCGGCGGCGCCCCCTGCCGCCGGCTTCGCCCTAGTGGGCGGCAGCTTCAATCATCTTGGCGATCGCCTCTGCGATGACATCGCTGCATTCAATTGGCGTCAGATGCCGGGCGCCCGGCAGGATCGTCAGGGACGCCCCGGGGATTGCCTTTGCAAGCTGGCGGGCACTCTCGACCGGGGTCGCGTAGTCTTCTTCGCCGACAATGACGGAGACCGGGAAATGAAAACCGGAAAGCGCACTGCGAAGATCGGCATTGCCGAGCATGGTGCAGGTCGCCTCATAGGCATCGACATCGTTGCGGACAAAGATCTCCATCATCTCCTGGATCTTGCGCGGATTTTCCGCCCTGAAGCGGTCGCCGAACCAGCGGGTTGCCTGGAAGGCGGCCATCGAGGCGAGGCCTTGGGCCCGCGCTTTCTGAGCCCGTTCCCGCCATTCCTGCGGTGCCTTTTCCCCATACCAGGCCGTGGTATCGATAAGGGTCATTGCCGACACCCGTTTCGGGTGGCGGGCGGCAAAAGCCTGAGCGATGCAGCCGCCCATGGAACAACCCGCAACGATCACCTTGTCCCAGCCGACCTTGTCAAGAACCTCTGCAATGTCATCGGCGTAGCGTTCGATTGCGTGGGAAAGGGGCGCGCGACTGCTCCAGCCATGCCCGCGGCAGTCGATACAGATTATCTCGGCCCGCGCCTTCAATCCGTTGACAACATCCGTCCAGATGCTGCCGTCAAGGGCGAGCGAATGGATCAGCAGCAGGCGCGCCTTTCCCGGCGTGCCGTATCGCCGAAAGGCGATAGTTGCCTCATCCGAGACGGTCACGAACTCGTAGTGACCGTCCATCATGCGGGTTTCTTGCTGCAACATTGCGCTGTTCCGATCAGCCGGCCATGGCCAGTTCGTTTTCGCCGACGAGCGGCACGTTCCAGGCGTCATAGCCGTAGAGCCATGTCGTATCCTCGTTTCCGCCCGACATCCATGTATTGGCGCTGGAGATGGCCTGAATGCGAGACGTACGCGGCTTGCGGTTGGCCTCGTAGCGGCGGAAGGCACCTTCGATGTCGTCATTGTCGACGGCCTCAAGGCAACGCGCCAGCACGGCGGCGTCCTCGATCGAGGTTGCCGCACCCTGCGCCATATAGGGCGTCATTGGATGGCAGGCGTCTCCGAGAAGTGCAACGCGGCCATCACTCCAGCGCGGCAGCGGTTCGCGTTCGAGAATTGCCCACTTGTGGCAATCCGGGCAGGCGTTGAGGACCATCTGCACTTCCGGATGGAAGCCCTCATAAGCAGCTCTCAACTCCTTGACGTCACCCTTTGCCGACCAGGATTCGGCCGTCATCCAGTCGGCCGACTCCGGAACGCTGGTAACGAAATACAGCGAGCTGCGATCTGCGGCTGTGTAATAGATCACGATGTGCCGGTCGACGCCCCACCATTTCGTTCTTGAAGGCGCAATCTTGCCCCCATTCATCAGGCTGGCATCGAAGACTGCGCGATAGGCGATACGTCCCTTGTGCAGCGGCGCATCCGGGCCGACGATGATCTCGCGCACCAGCGAGTGAACGCCATCAGCGGCAATGACCGCATCGGCTTCAACCTTGGTGCCATCGGCGAAGGAAAGGCTGACGCCGCCGTTCTTCTGATCGAGGCCGACGAGCTTCTTGCCGAGATGAACGATCTCAGGCGGAAGCACCGAGTAAAGCGCTTCATGCAGATCGGCACGATGCATGCAGAGGAACGGCGCACCGTAGAGGCTCTCCGGCATCGGCAGCTCGCGCTTGATCTCGCCGGTGTCCCAGACGCGGTTGAGATGGGAATAGGGTTCGAAGGCAATCTTCTTGAGGCGATCCAGCACGCCGATGCCGCGTAGCACATGCGACGAATTGGGCAGCATCTGGATGCCGGCGCCGACGCGCGCGAATTTCGGCGCCTGCTCGTAAACCTGGACGTCGATACCGACCTTGCGCAGTGTCGCCGCAGCGGCAAGTCCGCCCATGCCGGCGCCAATGATTGCGATCTTCGGTTTGCTCTTGGCCATGTCGTCTCCTCCGTGTCTCGGTCAAGTTGGGAAGAGCCTAGAGGCGTGACATCAGCATGTAAAATATTTATATTGTTCAACACTTAAACTTCAAAAGTCCTAGGGTATCCATTGGAGCTCAGACATCTCAGATATTTCGTGGCCGTCGCCGAGGAGGGGAGCCTCAATCGCGCTGCCGAGCGCCTGCATATCCAGCAACCGCCCCTTGGCCAGCAGATCCGTGATCTCGAATATGAGCTTGGCGTCCAATTGTTCGACCGGTCTCCGCGCAGGGTCGCACTCAACAGTTCGGGTGAGCTGTTCCTTGAAGAGGCACGCGATATTCTGAGAAGGTCGCAATTGGCGATCGACACTGTACGACGCTTCAGCCAGGGCGAAAGCGGCCGGCTATCGGTCGGCTTTACAAGCTCGGCCTCTCTGCACGTGCTTGCACCACAGTTCCTCCAGCAGTTTCGCCGGGCCTTCCCGCTTGCCGAGATCGTGGTCGAGGAGAGCGAGACCTATGAGCTCATTCTGGCCCTTCAGCAACAGCGCGTCGATGTCGCGTTGCTGCACATCGACGCGAAGCGCTTTCCGGAACTGACGGCACGGGCTCTGTCCGAAGAGGACATGCTTGTCGCGGTCCCGCGCAGCCACGCCTATGCAGAGGCGGAAGATGAACCGCTGACGCTCGATATGCTCCACGGTGTCGATATGGTCGTCTACCGGCGCACGGACGGGCCTGGAATATTCGAACGGCTGATGGAAACCTTCCAGACTGCCGGCGTTGCACCGCGGATCGTCGATGAGGTTTCTCGAATCATCGCCGCCATCAATCTGGTGGCCGGCGGCCGTGGCCTGACGGTGGTGCCGGCGTCCATGCGCGTGCTTCATCGGGAGTCTGTGGTCTATCGGCCGCTATTGCCCGGCCAACTACCGCCCCTGCCATTATACGTCGCCCACCGCGCCGATGCGCGGCTTGCCCTCATCCGCAATTTCGTCGATCTGACGGAGAAGATCGCATCAAGTTCATCCGCGACCAGCGAGGCTGGGCGAACAACCCAGTAGGTTTAGGCCAATTCATCCTGCAGAGAGCGGCTGACAAGCGTCAGGAGATCGTCTCTTAGCCCGGGCGCTGCGGCGATGACCGGGCCGCCGGTCAAAAGTGTGCCCTTGCCGGGGAAGGCTTCGGTCCAGCCGCCGGCTTCACGGATCATCAATAGCCCGGCCATGCAGTCCCAGGCGTTGATATGCGGTTCATAATAGCCAGCGAGCCGGCCGCAGGCGACCTGCGCCAGCATGAGCGCACCGGAGCCGTTGCGGATAAACATGCCGCCCGCCTCCAGCAGCAGGTGGATGAAGATCGACACCTGCTTCAGCGGAATGCGGAAATTGGCGCCCACACCGAGAAGCCCGGTGCCGATGCTGGTGGCCTTGTCGACGCTGATTGCCTTGCCGTTCAGAAAGGCACCTTCGCCTTTCCTCGCCACGAAAAGATCGCCCGATGTCGGCTGGCAGATGAGGCCAAGCACCGTCTCGTCGCCTTTCATGATGGCGATCGAGATGCACCACTGGTCGATGCCGTGCACGAAGCAGCTCGTACCGTCGATGGGGTCGACGACCCAGAGGTAGCCCGAGGGGCCTTCCGCCAGTCCTTCCTCCTCCCCGAGCACGCCATCATCGGGAAATGCGGCGGTGATGCGGTCGCGGATCATCGCCTCCACGGCTTTGTCGGCCTGGCTCACGACATCCTGGCCGTTCAGTTTATGGCCGGTTTCCAGTGACGAAAGATCGGAGAAGTAGGAGAGCGCCTTTCCCGCCGCATCGAGGATCACGTCCTTGGCAAGTAGGAAGCGGGCATCATCAGGAAATTCGCAATGCATGGGAATCTTTCGGAAGGGAATCAGGGTCTGAAGCTCTGGCGGATGACGAACTCTGGAATGACGCGTTCATAGCCCGGCGGCAAGTCCGGATTTCCAAGGCGTCGCTCCATCAGTTCGACGGCGCGCATCGCCATGACGAGCGGGTCTTGGCGGAAGGTAGTCAGCTGATAGCTCAGCCAGGACGCTTCGGGAACGTCGTCGAAACCAATGATGGCAACATCCTCCGGAATCCGCAGCTTCACCTCCTGCCGCACATAATCCATCAGGCCGAAGGCGATCTGGTCGTTGGCGCAATAGACGGCGTCGGGGCGTACAGAATTCGAAAACAGCGCCCGCCCCGCGGCGATGCCGCTCCCATAGTCGGAATCCGCGCCACGGCCGATGAAGACCTCGGCGCCGAGCCCTTCCGCCGTCGACAGAAAGGCGCTCTCGCGCTCGATAATGCTCGGCGTACCGGTGTTGGAACCGGCAACCGCCAGCCGGCGCCGTCCGGCCTCGAAGAACACCGTCGCCGCCTTGCGGGAGGCTTCCGAATTGCCGGCACGCACATGGTCTGCATCCGGTTCGGAACGGCCGATGACGACGAGCGGCTGGCCATTACGCTGGGCAAGATCGAAGAAGCTCGCCGGCGGCGAGCCCGACAGGATGATGATTGCCTCGGCGCGGTGGCCGATCAGCATCTTCTGGGCGGCCAGCAGTTCGTCCTCGGTCTGGCCGGTGTTGATGAGGATCGGAATGCTGCCGCGCTGGATCAGGAATTTGGCAAGGGCGGCGGCAAGATGGGCGCGGAAGCCGATTTCGGGTTTCGTGGCGACGATGCCGACGAGGCGGCTCTGATTGGCCAGCACGCCGCGCGCAAGATCGTTGACGTGGTAGCCGAGCTCCTGGGCCGCACGCAGCACCTTCTCGCGCGTCGCGGGCGCAACGCTAGCTCCCGGCGTAAAGGTGCGTGATACGGCCGAGCGGGAAACGCCGGCAAGCTGCGCCACCTGTTCGGCGCTCACGAAGCGCATTCGTTCCTTCTTCGGCGTCTTGCCGTCATTCACAGGACCATCCCTCATCGTTTTCCCTCAATGCCCCGCGCGCGACAAAACATCCGCCTCCCAAAACCGCCCGGTATCAGCATTGAAAACTGATGCTGGACGAGCCGCAGAAGGACGGGTGATGCGATCTGGCAGTCTCCGCCAGCACATGTATAGAGGAGCGATGGCAGTAAGTTGACATTGGTCCGCGCCGGAGAGGCTGGCCATGTTTTGCCGTTTCAGGAATCTGTCCCGGTCCATTTCTCTGCCCGTTGCACAGGTGCAATCATGTCGCACAGCCGTGCAATTGCCCGGGCCGACAACTAACGGCGGTTCTTTGCAGACGCATGACAGATGGAGGATTTTTCCGCCTGGGCGGATGGGTCACAACTGATGTTGCCGACAGCTTTCGTCAATTCTGGGGAGCATGGCCGAGATTGCAACTGCAATCCCGGCCGGGGGCGAAAGGCAGCGGCGATGACCAAGGATCAGGTCAACGCCGCTTCAATGCTGTACGGTATTGGGCTGTACGGTATTGGTTGTCTCGAAGCCGCTAGTCGCAGACCCGGACGGTTTCGGTGTGATATCCGCCGTCGTAACGGTTACGAACGTCACGGTCCTCGTACCAGCATCTCGGCGGCGGTGGGCCTGCATCATAATAGCGAGGGCCGTCGACATAGCGAGGACCACTATTGACTATCGCGCCACCAATCAGGCCGCCAACGACACCTGCGGCAAGGCCGCCGGCAATGGCACGGCCGGTATTGTCGTGGTGATGATGATCGCGCGCCGCAGCAGGCTGAATAGCCGAGCCTATAAGGGCCGTCGCAATCAACAGACTGCTAATAATTCTCTTCATAACATTCTCCTTAGTCGCAAATCGCCCCTATAGAACATAAAATGCTCCACGGCCGCGTTTGTTCGTTCAAATCTTGCACCTTTTGAGGCAAGCCCGCCAAGAAACGGTGCGTCGGGCCTCAATTTATGTTTTGCACTGAAATCCTCAGGGCGAATTCCACCGAGTCAAACGCGCAATCGCAACTGCGGGCATCAGGAAGTCCGCGAGAGCTGTTCTACGATCCGCCGGATTGCCTCCCGATCACTGATCTCGCCCGTATGGTCCGAAACCGTATTCCGCCCATTGCCCGACGTGGGCCTTCTTTGCAGGGGTATTCATCTTCAGCCGGAGGAACGGCAATGAGCAAGGATTGGCGTGACGATTTGAGCATGAGGCTGGAAGATGTCGTCGACACATTCGTGGTGAAGGGCGCAAAGGCGCCGGACGTCTTTGACGCCATCCAGAATGCACTCGACGCACTAAGAGCCGCGTACGACCGCGACCCGGATACCCCGGAGGATCAATCGGATGACGTGATCGAGGAACCATCGAACGACTGGCCAGCCTCCCAACTGTCCGAATGCCTCGCCTTAGTCCTTCAGGATTCGCTTGACGCATCTGAAGCCAACGTGGCTGGTGGACGTGTCCTCTGGTTCCGCATGGCGGGCGGCGGGACGGTAGCGCCGGCAGTAGTTCGGCGCGCAAAGATGCGATCCGCCTTTCAGCACCCGCCTTGGAATTCGTATTTCCGGCTCGCGAGGATCGAAGCTCGCCTCTCGATCGCCGCCTCGGGGATTCCGCGGAATGCAGCATGATTTCGCCGCAGGCTCCGAATGGCGGGGCGACCAGAAATCCGACGTCCATTCCCAGACGTTGCCGATCATGTCGTGGATGCCGTAGCCGTTCGCCGGGAACGATCCGACAGGTGATGTTCTATCCGCTCCTGTGGGCTTTGTGCTCACTGTGGGAAACGCACCCTGCCAGATGTTGGCCATGAGCTTTCCGTCGGGGATCAATTCGTCGCCCCATGCGAATTCGGCGTCCTCGAGACCTCCCCGGGCAGCCAGCTCCCATTCGGCCTCGGTCGGCAGGTCCTTCCCGGCCCAGTGGGCATACGCTAGGGCGTCACTATAGGCAACATGGACGACCGGATGGTCGAGCTTCCCGCGGATATCGCTGCGGCCGCCATAAGGATGCCGCCAGTCGGCGCCGAACTTGAACGACCACCACTGTCTGATGTCGGCGCCGACGACGGTTTTCGGCTGGGTGAATACGAGCGATCCGGCGCGCAGCATCCTGGGAATCGCGCCGGGATAGTCGGAAGCTTTTGGGGTCTTTTCTGCGATGGTGACATGGCCGGTGGCTTTGACGAACGCGGCGAACTGATGGTTGGTCACGGGCGTCACGTCGATCCAGAAGCCGTCAACCTTCACCGGATGGGCGGGGGCTTCTTCAGGATAGTGCCTGTTCGATCCCATGGTGAACGTTCGGGCAGGCACCCAGGCGAAGCCTTCAAATTCCGTTTCGTGTGCGTCCACTGCACTCATGGTCCTGCCCATCGCTAGAACCTCCCCCTGCGAGCATCTTATGACACGCGGTCGCGGTTGCTGCCTATTGTCCTTTAGGGAGGTCTCGACGCGGGGCGCGGGAAATGCGGCGCGGACGGCTCCCATAACTGGCAACTCTTAGCCCCGACGGATTCCCCAAAGGGCAATATCTGCTCCCGCCAATACAATGTAGAAAATGGATGGAAGAGTGGAAATCCCTCTTCCGCAAGTCGAGGGTCACCGTGCGGGCCGAGGAGCCGCGTCTTTACCGAAAAGATCTGGTCCAATTTGCTGGTCAGTAAACTTGGACGTCGCCGACAAACCCTCTTTTGCTCTGACTTGTCTTTCAACTAACCTTGGCCGCCAATGCGGCCCCGTGAGGGAGGAATTTGAAGTGAGACGGACTACGAAGTTCTTCACAGCAGCAATGGCGGTCGCAGGCAGCCTGTTGGCGAGCACGGCGGCAATACATTCGCAGGAGAGCAGGAAACCCAACATCCTGTTTATCATGGGCGACGACATCGGCTGGATGCAGCCGAGCATCTATCACCAAGGTCTCGCGGTCGGTGAAACACCCAATATCGACCGCATCGGCCGGGAAGGGGCGAAGTTCATGACCTACTATGCCGAGCAGAGCTGCACGGCAGGGCGGACCGCGTTCATCACCGGCATGCAGCCGGTGCGAGTCGGCATGGTTCTACCGGAGATTCCCGGAAGCCCGTCCTACCTGCGGGCCGGCACGCCTCACCTTGCCAAATTCCTGTATGATCTCGGCTACTCGACAGGGGAATTCGGCAAAAACCATCTCGGAGATACCACCGAATCCCTGCCGACGGCACACGGGTTCCAGGAATTTTGGGGCTACCTCTATCACCTCGATGCCATGCAGGGGGTGAGCTTCCCCGACATCAACAAGACCGCAACCGAGCAGGGGATCGCACCACCTTGCAAGAACACGCCGATCCCCGGCCTAAGGGAAGACCCGGCGTCCGTGGACGCCAAGACCACGACCTGTCTCACGCCGCCGCGCCCAATGCTCGCATGCGCATCCTCCGACGGATCCCCGGCAAATCAATCCTGTAAGGACGAGGGGCCGCTGACGCTGGAGCGCTCAAAAACCATTGACGAGGAGATCTCGGCCAAGGTCATCGACTTCCTAGACAGGAATGACCCGAAGAAGACCAACAAGCCCTTCTTCGTCTGGTACAACCCGGCCCGCATGCATATCACGACAGTGTTGCCCGACAAATATCTGAACATGGTCGGCGAAGTCGGCGGCAAGGACTGGGGCGTCAACGAAGCCGGCATGAAGCAGATGGACGACAACATCGGCTACGTTTTGAAGAAGCTCGAGGAGATAGGAGAACTCGACAACACGATCATCGTCTTCACCACCGACAACGGCGCCGAGACGATCACATTCCCGGACGGCGGCACGACCCCATTCAAAGGCGGAAAGCTCAGCACTTGGGAAGGCGGCATGCGGGCGCCGCTTGTGGTTCGCTGGCCGGGGCACATCGAGCCCGGTACGGTCAAGAACGACATGTTCTCGGCGCTCGACTGGCTGCCGACGTTTGTGAACATCGCAGGCGGCCCGAAGGGCGATGGTCTTAAGAAAGAGATCGAGGCGGGTACGTATCCCGGGATTGTCAAGACCACGCTCGACGGCATCGACCAGCGTGACTACCTGGAAGGCAAGTCTCCATCCGCGCGCAACAGTTTCTTGTACTATTCTGGCAAGGAGCCGTCGGCTGTGCGCTACAAGAACTGGAAGATGTATTTCGCCATGGTCTCCGACGATCCGGCTGGCTTTATTGGCGGGGTGATGCCGTACGCCTGGACACAGGTCGTCAACATCAAGCGCGACCCGTTCGAGACCTCGGTCGGGCAGCAGATCAAGACACTCTTCGGTATGGGCGGTGCCATCGCTTCGCCGTCCACCGCCTATGTCTATGACTGGAACATCCTGCCCATCGGGCAGCAGTTGTGGCTGAAGCATCTCGAGACCTACATCGACTTCCCGCCGCTTCAGAGCCCTGCAAGCTACAATCTGGAGCAGGTCATGCAGCAGGTCCGGGAGATGAAGACAGGTCACGATTGACGCGCGCAGTTTCGTAACGACGTCGGAGCGGGCCCCCTTCGTGGCGTCCGCTCTGTGCTTCACCTGTCAGTTCCTTGGCTCCCCCGATCGCCTCTATGCTATCGGTACGCAACGGATCAGGAGCCTCCGCGAGATTAATGAAAATGATTTCGTCCGAGCCTGGCTCGGGAGCCGCCGCGCTGTTCATGGGCGGCTCTCTGTTTCCTGGAGGCATCGCTCTTCCGGCTCCTGCAGGACATTAGGCCTTCAGAGAGCGAGCACGACGTTCACCGGCAAGCTGCCTGCAGCAGCGCTAGAAGTGGAAGGAGACACCTATAATGGGGCCTTGCTGGACGACGTCGAAGACAAACCCGTCGTTCTCGTAGTTGACGCCCAGCGCCCGATATCCGGCGACTGCCGAGATGGTGTCGTTGAACTTATAACCGAGACCGAGGCCAACATCCCAGTCGACGTCGGCGCCGCCACCGCCCACCAGACCCCATCCCGTGAGATAGATTTCCTGGGTGAAGAAGTAGTTCCCACGCAGGCCGAAGACGGCATCCACCCACGTGGCACTGTCATCCCGCTCCACGCCGGCCAGAAGTCCGCCGTTGAAGGAGATATCCGTCTCGACTGACCAGACTTTCATGCCGCCGAACACGTCAAGGTGGCCATTCTGATCCTCGAGCACCGCGTAACCCACGCCGAGAAGTCCTGCAAAGGTTTCCGATGTCACGCCAACGCTGTCGGCGAAGATGCCGCGGGGCGTGTGCGCATCGGCACCCAGCTTGACGTAGATCACATCGCCGACGATGCTGTAGCGCTCATATCGTGCTTCGCCTGTAGCCATGAAGGCGAAGTCGAGATTGTCGAAAATGTCGCCGAAATCGGCATCTATGTCGACCTCTGGAAGCCCGAATTGACTTACGTCCCCTGAAATCCCGGCAGCCCAGAAGTAAGGTGCCACCGTGAACTCCCAGCCGCTTCGGGTCTCGACCGTCTTCGCTTCGGGCGTGAGCGGTGTGAGATCCGCGGCTTTGCCGATCGATGCGGCAGAGACACAGGTCAGCAAGACTATCGCATGCAAGTGAATGGTCTTCATGAGAATCCCCCGATCTCGTTTGAACGCAGCACTGCTTCCGAGTGAGGACTGTGTGGCGGGAAATGGATTCCCGCAACATGAAACACCTATTAGGGGTTGCTGGCGAGGCAGAATACCCAAAGCTGTGGCTCCCCAGCCTCACCATTCTTGTCTTTCTGTTCCCGGGAGAGGGTCACGCCGCTTTGCTGCGTGACGCGAAACAGCAGTCTGCTAGCAAGGCGGGTAGGGATAGTAGCCGCATTGCGGATCGTTGTAGTAGGAATTGTAGTAGGGGTAGTAGGGGCGGGCTGCCGCCGCTCCAATGGCTGCGCCAGCGACCACGCCCGCGGCGACCGGGGCGCCGCGATACCAGGCACCGTGGTAGATGGGCGCATGCCAGTAACTTCCTCCCACGCGGTCGATGTTCGTGTCGCCGATATGCACGTCATTGCCTCGGAAGCCGCCGCCAAAGTCTCCGCCACGGAAACCGCCTCCAGCGAAGCTGCCCCCGCCGAAACCACCTCCGCCGAAACTACCACCGAAGTGATCGATGAAGAGGGACGCGGGTCCGGTCGCACCGCTTAGGCTTCCCTCCAGAATGGCGATATCGAATGTTAGCGTCGTGCCGTCGAGTTTCGGAGTCTTCAACGTGACGACGGCGTCACTGACGTCCGATCCGTCGCCGCCCAGCACCGACACAGTCGCATTCGGGGGATCGATGGCGAAGTTGTCCTTGCCATCGTCCCATTGCATAATGAACTGTTCAGTCATGACATGGCCGGCGGCGCGCACCGGCCGGTCGGCAAAGACGATCGAGTTGGCCGAGACGCCGGTCAAAACGAGCTTCCCGTTCTCGATTTTGGCCCCGGCAGAATTGATTACTGCCAATGACGGCACCGGACCTGTCGGCGTGACTTTGCCAATTGCCTTTTCGAGCGGTGCGTGCGGCGTCTTCGGCGCGTCCTGCGCAAAGACCGCGGAGGTCAGCGCAAAACTTCCTGCAAAGATCAGCGTGGTGAAACGGTCGATTTTCATGGCGAATATGCTCCCAATGGAGACAGGCGGAATGTCCGTCGTCTGATGAATTCATCACAAGACTTGGCACGCCGCCCAGTCGCGAGGCGCGTAGTCCTAGTCCTTGAAGATCTGCTTCCAGTCGGCTTTCATGTCGATGACGGTCCAGCCGGTAATCGCGGCCGCGTCGAGCGCCTTGTCGAGACGGCCGAATTCGCTCTTGCGGTCGTAGGCGTATTCGCGTTCGGCATCGGTATGGTGGACGAGCATGCCCAGACGCGCAGGCGCACCCGCCATCGTCGTCCACTGCAGCATTTCGAGATCGCCGTCGGAATTGCCGAACGCAGCAATCGGTCGACGGCCGATCTGTTGGTTGATCCCGACAGGCTTGCCCGCCTTGTCATCGATGAAGTTGACTTCCGGCAGACGGTGCAAGGTCGGTGTGTCGTCCTGCATCTTGAACTCCGTCTTGATCGAGGAACCGATAACCTGCTCCGGTGGGACGCCATAGACCTTCTCCGTCCATGGCCGCATGAACTCAACGCCGCCACCCGACACGATGAACGTCTTGAAGCCGTTCGCGCGGAGGTAGGAAAGCAGCTCGACCATCGGCTGGTACACGAGTTCGGTGTAGGGCCGCTTGAACTTAGGGTCGCGTGCCGCCGAAAGCCAGTCGGTGACGACCTTCTGGAAATCGTCGTTCGTCATTCCCGCGTGGGTGACCATGATGAGTTCCAAGAGGCCTTTTTCGCCCGATGCCGCAAGCGTTTTCATATCGCCTTCGAGCACCGCCTTGAACGGCTGTACATTTTTCCATTCCGGATGCTGCGGAGCGAGCGTCTTCACGCGGTCCAGGGCGAAGGCAAGCTGCGTGTACATGGGATGCTCGACCCACAGTGTGCCGTCATTATCGAACACTGCGATCCGTTCCGGTTCCGTGACGAAGTCGGGCGAACCCTGTTTGGTTACCTTCTCGACAAAGGCGACGATAGCTGCCTTGGGCGCGGTATCGTTCCACGATGGCAGGGGATCGCTCTGTGCGTAAGCGGATGCCGCGAGGAAAAAGGCTCCGATAACAACCGAGATCGGAATCCGTGCAGAGCTGACGAGGTGACGGACAGTAAACATTGGATTTACTCCAAGGTCAGAGCGCGCGCCCGGCGAGTTGCGATCCCAGCGCTTTCCAACTCTACCGAATGCCTTGCTTCGGCGATATTGCCCTTTGGGGAATCGATGAAAGCCGATGGCAATCAATAGTGGTGCTTGCGGCGGATGACACCACACCAACAAGATGTTATCGTCGCTCTGCTTGGGGGGTGGATCAATGGCCTTGGGCGAGGGGGCAGGTCGATTGCGGTGCGCTGGCCTCTTGCTGGCGGCGGTCTGGCTGACTGCTTCGAACTGCTGCGCCATCGCCTCGGACATGGCGTACGCAACCGCTGATCGGGTTCCGCGGGTTCTCATTCTCTACCCATACGACGAGAGGCTCGTGGCGACGACCGTTGCCGGAGAGGCGTTGCGAAGCCGCTTGCTGCAAGCCACAGACAGCAGGATCGACCTGTTTTCGGAGTTCCTCGATCTGTCGAGATTCCCGGAATCCGATCACGTCGCGCGCATGGCGCGATACCTTGCGGAGAAGTACGCCAATTACCGCCCGGATGTGGTTGTCGCGCTCGGCAAGGAGTCTGCCAGCTTTATATCGACCAACCGCGAAACGATCGCTCCCGATGCGAAGATAGTGGCGGCAGGCTTCGGCAACTCCACTGCGGAGAACATCGATCTACCCGATGACGTGATCGGGGCGTTCACGACATTCGACATTCTGAAGACGGCTGAAATGGCCCGCAGCCTGCAGCCCAGTGCCCGTCATCTCTACATCATCGGCGGATCGTCGGAGTTCGACCGAGGATGGCTGGCGACGGCGCGCGCCGATCTCGACGAGTTCTCCAAGTCGTACGAAACGACATACCTCGAAGATTTGACGATCGATGAATTCATCGATCGTGCAGCCCATGTCCCCCCCGACAGCATCATCCTGGCGCTGACGGTGTTTAAAGATCGGGCAGGGCGGAATTTCATCCCGCGTGAGGCGATCAGGCAAATAGCAACAACGGCCAGCGCTCCAGTCTATGCCCCCTATCAGACCTACATCGGCTACGGCGTCGTCGGCGGCAATACCGTCACATTCGACACTTTGGGCGTCACCGTCGGAAATCTTGTCCTCGATCTCATGGCCGGGCGGGTGGTCTCGGATATTCAAGCGCCGCAGACATACGTTGTCGATGCCCGGCAGCTCCGGCGTTGGAGGCTTTCGGAGGGGAACCTGCCTGCGGGCACCGTCCAGATGCATAAGGAGCCAAGTCTTTGGGAGGAGCACTGGCTGGTGGCGACGGGGGCGCTTGCCGTCGTTTTGATGCAGGCGGGCATCATCGCCGCGCTGCTGCTCGAGCGACGCCGTCGCCACGATGCGGAGAGCAGGTCACGCCTTCACCTGCTCGAAGCTGTCCATCTCAACCAGTCCGCAACGGCCGGCGCCTTGTCCTCGTCGGTCGCCCACGAACTGAACCAGCCTCTGGCGGCCATCCGAAACAATGCCGAGGCTGCGTCGGTGCTGCTGCGAAGTGGCAGCCCCGATCTGGAGTTGATCCAGCAGATACTTCTCGACATCCAGGAGGACGATCAGCGTGCGGGCGACATCATTGGCCGGATGAGAGGATTGCTCAAGAAGAGAAGCGAGATCGATTGGCAGGAGTTCGACCTGAACGACGTGGCTTCGAGTGCAATCCATATCATTCATGGCGAGGCCGAACGCAGGGGGATCACGCTCAATACAAATCGACCGACGACGGAGCTGCCGGTGCGGGCGGACAAGGTCCATGTGCAGCAGGTCGTTCTCAATCTGGCCACCAATGCGATGGACGCCATGTCGGACGCTCCAGCCAAAAGAATGCTCACCTTTGCGACAGGAGTGGCGCACGAGAAGGCGGAGCTTTGTGTCGCGGACACAGGCAACGGCATTCCCGAAGACAGGTTGTCCAGCATCTTCGAGCCGTTCTACACGACTAAGCAGGCGGGCACGGGGCTGGGTCTTTCCATAGCGCGCGCCATTGTCGAGACCTATGGCGGCACAATCTCTGCTAACAACCGGCCTGAAGGCGGGGCCATCTTCCGCGTGGTCCTGCCTCTTTCTCGACGAGTGGAACGAGGCTGATGAAACCGGTCGTCCATATCGTCGATGACGACGAATCCTATCGAACGGCGACTGCACGCCTGCTCTCCGCCTATGGTCTAACGGTCGAAGCGTATGAATCCGGAGATCAGTTTCTCGCCCATCTTCCAGGCTGCGAGCCGGGCTGCGTTCTCCTTGACCTGCAGATGCCCGGGCAGTCTGGCCTGCAAATACAGCGCCAACTGTGTGAGCAGGCGCCACTTTTGCCAATCATATTCCTCACGGGCGAAGGAGACATAAAGGCCAGCGTCGACGCGATGAAGGCGGGGGCTCAGGACTTTCTGGAAAAGCCTAGCTCGGTGTCGGTCCTGATCGAAACGATCGGACGTGCGTTGACACAATATGAAAAGCGCCGTGCCGAGCACGAGCATCTGCAGAAACTGAGAGCTTTGGTTGCGTGCTTGAGCGCGCGCGAAGCCGAAGTCTTTGGGCTGATCATCCGTGGCCATCTCAACAAGCAGATTGCGTATACCCTTGGCATATCGGAGCGAACGGTGAAGGTGCATCGCCATCAGGTCATGGAGAAGCTCGGAGCACGCTCGCTGGCGGAGGTCGTATCGATCGCCGCCGACATCGGTCGTACTGCGACCCCGGGGTGATCGGACAATCTTCCCCTTAGGGCAATATCAAGCAACCGCCGACACGCCTACAATGACAGACAATTGCGTATCTCGCGCACTGTCACGCATGAGGGCATGAGGTGGGAAAGCTGCGCCGCACTGTCGCTGTCGTCGACGATGATGCGAGTCTACGTCGAAGCGTCGGGCGGCTCCTCAATGCCTACGGATTTGCGGCTATCGAATATGCATCGGCGGAAGCTTTTCTCGTCCGCGATCCGAAGACGCCGATCGACTGTCTCGTGCTGGACATCGACCTCGGAGGCATGTCCGGCATCGAACTGCAGCGCAGGCTGAAAGGGGCTGGAGCGAAGCTGCCGATCATCTTCATCACCGCCCTGGAAGACATGCGCCTGCAGACCGAGGCGGAGCAGGCTGGATGTATCGCATATTTGCGGAAGCCCTTCGCGGGATCCGTACTCATCGACGCAATCAAGAAGGCGCTCGGATTATGAGTTCTTGATCGAGGAGAGACCGCCACGACGGCAGGTCAAAAGGCGGACCAGTTATTCACCCCTGGCAGGGAGGCTGAACATGGAATGGCTCAGACACTGGCGGCCGATGGCCGAAGCGCTGGCAATGGCATCATGCCTTAGTGTGCATCCGATTCTTGTCGGAACGGCATCTGCGCAGCAAGCGAAGCCCAACATCCTGTTCATTCTCGGCGACAATATCGGCTACGGCGACATCGGAGTTTACGGAGGGGGGAGTTGCGCGGGTCGCCGACGCCGCGCATCGACCAGCTCGCCTCCGAGGGACTGCGGTTGACGCAGTTTCTGGTCGAGCCTTCCTGCACGCCCTCGCGCGCCGCCTTGATGACAGGGCGGTATTCCATCCGTTCCGGACTGTCACTGGTTGCGGTTCCCGGCACTCAATTCTCACTGCCTGAGAACGAGATCACCATGGCGGAGATGCTGCACGACGCCGGCTACGCTACTGCTATCTTCGGCAAGTGGCACCTCGGCGCGCAAACCTACAGTCAACCGCAAAACCAGGGTTTCGATGAATACTACGGAATTCCGCCCGGCGACACCTGGGACGCGTTTGGAATGATCCGCCAGGGCAAGCAGACAAACACGCTCGATATCCCTCTCGACAAGGGTCCGCAAATTGTCGAGGCGAACCGAGGCGAGCCACTCAAATCCGTGAAACCATATACCGAGGAAGTGCGTCGCGAGATCGACTGGGAGCTGGTGGATCACGGTGTCGACTTCATGAGACGTCAGAAGGCGGCAGGCAAGCCGTTCTTCCTGTACTTGCCGATTTCCCGAACCCACTATCCGAACCTGCCCTCGAAGCGGTTCGAAGGCGCGTCCCGGATCGGCCAGTTCGGCGACTCCCTGGTGGAGGGCGATGCCATTGTCGGCACGATGCTGGACGCGTTGAAGGAGCTTGGTGCAGAGGAAGACACCATCGTCGTCTTCGCCTCCGACAATGGGCCGGACGGTCCGGGCGTGATCAGGTTCGGCGCCGACATGCCAGACATGGGAGCCTCGGGACCTTACCGCGGCGCGCTTGGCGAAGTAAGCGAAGGCGCCATCCGCACCGCCGCCATGATCCGCTGGCCGGGAAGGATCAAGCCGCGAACCTCATATGCGATGTTCTCGATCATGGACTTCTTCCCGACCTTCGCCCGCATTGCAGGCGGCAAAGTTCCGGACGACCGGCCGATCGACGGCGTCGACCAGGGCAAGCTCCTGCTCGGCGAAGATGACGGCGGAGCGCGCCAGCATTTGCTGACCTTCGTCGGATCGGAACTAGTCGCAGTCCGCTGGAAACAGTTCCGGGCCTATTTTGCCGACGTAGCGCCGGGCCGCAGCGGTGCGGGCGGCGCAACTCTGATGGGCGGCGTGGGCGCGAGCGCTGCACCCATGAACGGTTATCCCCAGGTGTTCAACATCGAGGCCGACCCGCAGGAGGAGCACAATATCGGCGCGATGTACGACTGGGTTCTCGGACCGATATTGAAGGCAGTGGAGGGATACAAGATGACCCTCCAACGATCTCCCAATCCGCCTGCGGCAAACATGACGAGGTTCTGATCCTGTGCTGCTCTGGGCATGATAAACGACTGGGCGAAAGCCAAATTCTCTGCGGCGGTGAGACCTGCCCGTCATCGTTCGTCTTGAAGCCATTTTGCCCAAAGCTGCATCATGCCCAATGCGCAGAAAATGCAGGCCTTCGACCTTGCCGTTTTTCACTTTCGTACTCACGAAGCAGAATGTCGTTTGGCAGTTAACCGTGAGAATGCGCCGTTTCACGCTACCAATGGCATTTAATCTGAGATTCGCGGGCGCGATTATCGGCCACTAACCGCTTCTAATGCATCAGCAACGTTTTGAAATGGAGGCAATTTCTCGAAGAGATAGCCTCCGACAGCCGACACACTAATCACTGCGATTCTCAAGTAATGTGCCAAAAACGGCATTCTCACGCTAACTGCCGCGTCTCGAATTAAGTGTCGAGGTATCCTCTTGAAGTCGTTGCAGACAGAATCTCATGCATTAAATGCAAAACGACATCAGCCACTGAATGGAACAGCCTCAAATGCAAGTCCAGGTCAAAGCGTTGTGAAACCGAACACCTCTGGCGCCTTGCAGCGGTTCAGGGCATCCTGTGATGGCTGAAAATTGTGTTTATGGCACTTGGAGGAATGCCGATGCGCTGCTTTACCGTGCTTGGACCCTCGCAGACCGGAAAATCAACAGTCGTGGAAAAGCTCGGCTCCCTGGAGGGGGCGCCGAGAAAATCCAGCTCCCCTTATGGATTGAACCTCACAAAATTCACCTTTGGAAACGAGGCGTGGTGTGCGCTGGATGCGCCAGGACCCAACGAAGCGTTGGCGCATGCACAACACGCGCTTCTTGCCAGCGACGCCTGCATCCTGTGCGTTTCATCGGCACCCGAGGAAGCTGTGCTCGCCGCGCCCTATCTGCGGATAGTCGAAGCCTCGGGGACGCCTTGCATCCTCTTCGTCAACCGGATGGACGAACCGAGAGGGCGGCTGAGGGACGTGATCGCCGCGCTTCAAGACTACGCCAACCACACGCTTTTGCTTCGCCAGATCCCGATCCGCGAGGGGGACAGGATCATAGGCAGTTGCGATCTGATTTCGGAACGGGCGTGGCGCTACCGGGAAAGCCAGACTTCGGCGCTGATCGCAATCCCCGAAAGCGCCGCCGAGCGCGAGCACGAAGCGCGCAGCGAGCTCCTGGAACACCTGTCCGAATTCGATGACTGGCTTCTCGAGGAATTGATCGAAGATCGCGAGCCGCCCAGCGACGCGCTCTATGCCATCTCATCGCGGGTTCTCAGGGAAAACAGGATTATTCCAGTCCTGATCGGTGCCGCAAGTCACGGCAACGGCATGATGAGGCTGATGAAGGTGCTGCGCCACGAGGCGCCGCCGGTAGGGGTTCTTCGGCAGCGTCTCGCTCGTGCAGGCAATGTCGATGAAAACAAGCTGACCGCCGTGAGCTTCCATGCCTATCATCGCCAGAATGTCGGTAAGACAGTGCTCGTGCGCGCGCTTGGCGAGGGACTGCGGCAGGGCGCATCACTGGGCGGCTCCAGCCTCGGCGCAGTACAGGATCTCGCAAACGGGCGGTCCAATTCGGCGGTTGTGGCTGCGCCGGGGGATGTGTTTGCGACGGTCAAGTCCGACCACTTGCCCGTCCCTTCGCTGTTGACATCAAACGCGGTGGTCGCCCCGCCTGAGTGGACGGAACCACCCACGCCGATGCTTGAAAGGATCCTAGTTCCGGTCAGCGATCGCGATGAAAATAAGCTCTCCGAAACGCTGGCAAAACTTTCCGAGACGGATCGCGGTCTCAAAGTCTTGCAGGAGGAAGGCACGGGCGCTCAACTCGTCCGCGCCCAAGGGCCGGTGCATCTGCGTGATCTCTGCCGGACGCTGTCCGATGTCTTTCACATCGGCGTAACCGATCGAACGCCCAGCCCGATCTACCGCGAGACAATTGCGAAACCATCTGAGGTTCATTACCGTCACCGCAAACAGACCGGCGGTGCCGGACAGTTCGCGGATGTGAAGCTGAGTATTCGGCCAAATGAGCGCGGCCGGGGCTTCACCTTTAGCGAAACGGTCAAGGGTGGCGTCGTTCCGCGCAACTACATCCCTGCCGTCGAAGCGGGCGCGCGCGAAGCGATGGAGAAAGGGCCACTAGGCTTCCAGGTCATCGATGTCGGCGTAACGCTGTACGATGGTCAGCACCATGCCGTCGACAGTTCGGAACACGCCTTCCGGACTGCGTCGAAAATGGGAGTGCGACAGGCGCTTTCCGAAGGGGCGGCCGTTTTAATGCAACCGGTCTTCCGCAGCGAAATTCACATTCCGTCGATCTATTCCGGCAGCCTCGTCCAGATCGTCTCCGCTCTCAAGGGTCAGGTTCTCGGCTTCGACCGGGATGAAACCGCTAAGGGATGGGACATCTTCCGGGCGCTCATTCCGGGCGGCGCACTTGACGATCTGGCGCGGGCGCTGCGCTCGGCGACGCAGGGCATTGGTTATTTTTCCAAGACCTTCGATCACTTCGAGGAGCTATACGGCAAGGAAGCGGACGCCATCGTGAGGGCACATGAGGAACCAGGCGTCGCACACTGAAACGTTCGCGCCACTTCATGCTCGTTCGCAGAATGGCTCATGTCGTTTGGCAGTTACCCGTGAGAATGCGCCGTTTTTGCCGCGTCTCGAATTAAGTGTCGAGGTATCCTCTTGAAATCGTTGCATTCGCGGCGCTCACCGAAACTTCGCCGCCGATAGACCCGAGCAGGGCAACACGATGGGGTCCGTTGGTGGGAAGCGGGACGAACTCTTCAGCAAAAGCCGGTGAGTGCGAGCTGTTACCGGGCAGGGTCGGAAAATGTCATGTTTGGTGACGCTGTGTCATGTCGCTTGACGCGTGATATAATCAGGTCGCCGATTCCGTCACCGTCTCTTCCAGCACATCCTCGGGAATATCGTCGAAGGAAGCGTAGTTGAGGTTATAGAGCTTTGAATAAAGCTTGCCGTTTTTCATAAGCTGCTGGTGATTGCCGCTTTCGACGATTTCGCCATTCTGCAGCACGATGATGCGATCGGCTTCGCGGATCGTTGCCAGGCGGTGGGCGATGACGAGGCCGGTGCGGTTTTCGAGCAGCTTTACCAATGCCCTCTGGATCAGCATCTCCGTATAGCTGTCGATATTGGCTGTCGCCTCGTCGAGCACGAGGATCTTGGCGTCTGCCACTAGCGCGCGGGCAAAGGAGAGAAGCTGGCGCTGGCCGAGCGAAAGATTGCCGCCGCGCTCGCCGAGCATGCTGTCATAGCCCAAGGGCAGGCGCATGATGAAGTCGTGCGCACCGACGGCCTTGGCAGCCTCGATCACCTGCTCACGGGTGGCTTCCGTCTTGTGATAACGGATGTTTTCGAAAACTGTGCCCGTGAAGAGGAAGGGCTCCTGCAGCACCATGGCGATCTGCTGGCCGAGAGAATCCTGCGTCAGCTCGCGCACGTCATGGCCGCCGACCACGACCTGTCCCTGTTGCACCTCATAGAAGCGGTGGATCAGCGACATGCAGCTCGACTTGCCCGAACCGGTTGGGCCGACAAGAGCGACCGTCTCGCCGGGATTGACCCTGAAGCTCACATGCTTGAGCACCGGATGCTTGGGATTGTAGCCGAAGACGACATCGCGGAATTCGACAGAGCCGTCCATGTCGGGTGAAAGCACCTTGGCATCCGGAGCATCTTTGATTTCGACCGGCACATCGAGCACGTCGGTCAACCGTTGGCCCGATGCCATGGCGCGCTGCATGACCGAATATTGGAGCGTCAGCGAGCGAATAGGGTCGAAGAAGCGCTGGATGTAGAAGAGGAAGGCGACGAGCACACCGACGTCGAGCGCCTGGTTCAACACGCGCGCACCGCCGACGACGATGACGAGCGCCATGGCGATGCCTGTCAGCGTGTCGACGATCGGCACCATGATCTGGGCGTAACGGGCTGCCGTTAGATGCGTCAGCAGGTTGGCATGCGCCTTGTCATCGTAAAGCGTGAAGTTGACCTCCTGCCGGTCCATGCTCTGGACGGCGCGGACGCCATGGATCGCTTCGGCCAGCGCCCCATTCGCCACTGAGTTCGTCTCATGCGCCGCCATGAAGGACTTGCGGGCGAGCGGCAGCCAGAACAGGCGCACGACGAAGAGTACCGGAAGTACGGACAGCGTCAGCAAGCCGAGCTTGAAGTCGAGATAGAGCATTACGAAGACGATGCCGAAGAGCAGGAAGATATCGCCGACCGAGAGTACGCAGGTTTCCAGGAATTCCTGCATCGAGTTGACGTCGCCCTGCAAGCGCGACATCAACCGGCCGACTTCAGTCTTGTCCATGAAGGAGAGCGATACGCGCTGGAGATGGGAGAACATCGCCTTGCGGATATCGAAGAGCACGTTTTCCGCGACGCCACCAACCAGCGTTTCCTGCCAATAGCTGGCGCCGTAATTGATGAGGATGGCGATCAGGAAGGCGACGATCGCCAAGGTCAGGGCGGAACCGCTGTCGTCCGGCTGCATGCCATGGTCGATGGCATAGCGGATGATCAGCGGAATGAGAAGCTGCATGCCGGTGAAGACCAACACCGAAATCACCGACAGAATGACATCGCGCCGGTAGGGATGCACGAAGGCCCAGATGCGCTTGACGATGTTGGTATCGAAGACTTTGCCGAAGATTTCCTCTTCGACGCGCTGCGATCCGACGACCGCCCTTGGCGGGCGTCTGCCATCCTCGCGAACGTCCGGACGTTCGGTTTCCAGTTCCTCGGCCATGCTGTTTCCTCCTGCGCCGGTTTCTTACGCGCTCAAAGCGTCGTCGCCCGGTCGCACCTGCAAATCGTAAAGTGCCTTGTATCGTCCACCGAGCGTCAGGAGCTCGTCATGCGTGCCCTGCTCGACGATGCGGCCGTCCTCGATGAAAAAGATCTTGTCGGCATGCATCAGCGAGCTCAGGCGATGGGCGACGATGATCGTCACGCGGTCAGCGGCATAGCGGCGCATGGCACTGCGGATGCGCTGTTCGGTCGCCGCGTCGATTGCTGCGGTCGAATCGTCGAACACCATCACGGCGGGTTTGAGCATCAGCGCGCGGGCAATCGAAAGCCTCTGGCGCTGGCCGCCGGAGAGCGATACGCCGCGTTCGCCGACGACCGTGCCGTAGCCGGTCGGCAGACCGAGCACGTAGTTGTGGAGCTGCGCGCTTTCGCTGGCGCGCTCGATGCGGCCTTCCTTGGCCCAGGGATCGCCATAGGCGATGTTGTTCTCGATCGTCGTCGTGAAGAGGAAGGAATCCTGCTGCACGACGGCGACGGAGCGGCGCAGCGACTGCAGTGTCGCCTTGCGGATATCCTGGCCGTCGATGGTGATCTTGCCGCCGGTCGCGTCATAGAAGCGAGGGATCAGGTGCGCGAGCGTCGACTTGCCGCTGCCGGGCGGCCCCACGATGCCGATCGTTTCGCCGCGCTTCGCCTCGAAGCTCACGTCATGCAGAACCTCGTGCATCGGCGAGCTCGGATAGGCGAAGCTGACATTCTCGAAGCGCAGCGTGCCGTCTGTTACCTTCAACTCCTTCGCATCCGGCGCGTCGCGAACGGCGATTTCGAGATCCAGAAGGTCAAAAAGGCGTGTGCCGCAGGTCGAAGCACGGGCGAAGGCGTTGACCATCAGGCCGAGTTGCCGCACCGGCATCTGCAGGATGGTCATGAAAGTAAGGAACGAGGCCAGCGTACCAACGGTGATCTCGCCGGAGTGCACCTTGCCGCCGCCAACCCAAAGCACCAGCCCCATGGCCACAAAGAAGGAAAAGGTCATGGCGCTGGTATTGATGACGCGGATGCCAACACGCTGGTGGGCAAGTTCCAGCGCATTCTTCGAGGCTTCTTCGAACTTCGACAGTTCGTGGTCCTGGGCTGCGAAAGCACGCACGACGCGGATGCCGCCGAGGTTCTCTTCCATGATGCGCGTCAGCACCGACAACCGCTGCTGCAGGTCGAGCCAGGTGGCGCGCAGGCGAAGCTGGGTCACAGAAGAGCGCCAGCCGACGAAGGGCACGAAGGAGAGCGCCAGCAGGCCGAGCAGGACGTCGGTCGAGAGTAGCATATAGGCGCCGATGCCGATCAGCATGGTCAGCAGGAAGACGCGCACGAGCGCAGTCGAGAAATACATGCGCACGCCTTCCAGATCGAGAAGGCCGATGGTGATGAGGTCGCCCGAATGCACGCTATCGTGAAAGGAGAAGGAGAGACGCTGGATCTTTTCGTAGCAGGCGAGGCGCAGTTCGTAGCCCATGTGGTGGCCGACGGATTCGCTGTAATAGTTCTGGACCATCGTGAAGATGCCGCGCAGCACACTGGCGCCAAGCAGAAGCAACGCCGTTGTCAACAGCGCGTCCTGCGCCTGCTGGCCGAGCGTGCCGCCGTGAAGCGCCACCTGCGTATGGTCGACCGCCTGGCCGAGCAGGCGGGGGATCAGAAGCTGGAAGGTGGAGGCGATCAGGGTAGCGCCGATGGCGAGGCCGGCTTGCCAGGGATGGCGGAAGGCCATGACGGTGATGCGGAACAGTGTGTAGAGGCCCTTGCCCCACCCTGCCGCGGTTGCAAGCGCCATCGAAGCCGAAGGCTTCGTCGCGCGTATAGACGCATCGCTGCTCACGGTATTTTGTCCAATAGATGTGTGCTCGGACCAAGTGGTCCGGAAAGAAGGCAAATCCATGAAGGGATTGATAGCACGCCCACATTTGCCGATTCCGACAGGGGGTTCAAGTAAAGAATTCACCAGTCGGTTATTTTTACGTGAGCCTTCCTCGCATTGGACGGTAACGCTGCCGTTATGGCCTGCCGACTGCACGCAGCAGGCGCATTTTTCTGCCAGAAAACGAAAGTCTCGGAGCGGCGCATCGCCAGTGGAAATCTGTGTGGCGCGCATGTATGGTCCGCTCGCCAATCAGCACGAAGAGGGCGTTCGATGTCATCCACGGTCCGGATCGCAAATCAGTTTCTCACTGTTGACGTTTCCTCGCTCGGCGCCGAAATGCAGGCGCTAACATCCAGCGACGGCCGCTCCTGGGTGTGGAACGGCGATGCCGCCTTTTGGACAGGCCGTTCGCCGATCTTGTTTCCGATGGTTGGCAAGGCACCGAACGACATTCTAAAGGTTGGCGGTCACAGCGCGCCGATGGCCCAGCACGGCTTTGCCCGTCGCAGTGAATTTGTGCTGGCATCCTCGTCCGAAGCGAGCTGCCGCTACGAGCTTGCCGCTTCAGAGGCGACCAAGGCCGTCTATCCCTTCGATTTCCTGCTGGCCGTCATCCATAGCGTCGAAGGTCGTGCTCTGACTGTTGCTGCCGAAGTCACCAACCGCGATATCAGGCCGATGCCTTTCGGTCTTGGCTTTCATACGGCTTTCCGCTGGCCGCTGCCGGGTGCTGAGAACAAGCCGCACATGGTCACGCTGGACAACGGCGTCGAGCCGGCGCTCGTCCGGCTCGAAGGGGGGCTGATCTCGCCGAAGAAACTTGCTTCGCCCTTCAAGTCCGGCAGCCTGGTGCTCGACCATTCTATGTTCGAGCAGGATGCGATGATCTTTCCGGAAGGCGCAGGCGCCAGCCTGCGTTATAAGGCTGAAGGCGGCCCATCCATGCATTTCAGCTTTGAGAACATGCCCAATCTGGCGCTCTGGACCAAGCCTGGCGCTCCCTTCCTCTGCATCGAGCCCTGGCACGGGACGGCCGCCGAAAATGGCGGCCCGGACGATCTGGAGGGGCGCCCCTATACGAAGGTGCTTGCTCCCGGCGAAACGGCGCGTTTTTCCTTCAGCGCCGAAATCCTCGAATAGGCCGGACTCATTTTCCGTTTTGGATCAGGGTGTTGGGCAGGTGGTAAAATAAACTTCTTGCCACCTTGGGCTTTTCGCGCTTTCATACACGACTAGTTTAATAGACTATGGGGCGGGCTGAGAATGTCTTCTCCGGCCTGTAATGGTTCCGAACGGAGCCCGATTTAGCGGCGAACGTTTTCCGTGGCCGCATGAACCTGCCCAACGCAGGGCTTCAGATGTTGTGCGTTGAAACCTTGATCGAGACACATGCGGATGAGCCGCAAGGGAGTTGAGATGACGGTTCAGGGACTTTTTTCCGGCAAGGCGAATGCGGCGGCGCAGATTTCCGCCGTGCCGCGCATTGCGATCGTCGGCCGCGGTTTTTCCGGCATGATGATGGCGGTGGCGCTGATGCGCACCGTGCGCACGCCGTTTCACCTCCAGCTTTTCGATCCGAACTCTACGGTCAGCGGCGGCCAGGCGTTGGCCTCAGCAAGGTCCTCAACCATCCTCAATACGCGTGTGCGTGATCTCTCCGTTTCGCTCGGCGATCCCGACGATTTTAACGACTGGCTCTGCAGCAACGCCGAATTCCGCGCCGCCGTGCCAGCCGCAATCCCTGGCTTCCGGCAGATCTTCGTGCCTAAGGAAATCTTCAGCGACTACGTCTACCAGCGCTTTTCGGAAGCGCTTGCCGCCCGCCGGGACATCACCGTACAGGTCTGCCATGATCCGGTCGTGGCGATCCGCAGGAGCCATGGCAGCCGCTTCCTGCTTGAAAGCGCCAATCCGTCCAATCCGCTCTTCGATACCGTGATCCTCGCGACAGGCTACGGCCTGCCTCGACCCGAGACCGAGGAGCAGGAGGTTTCACCCGTCAGGACGCAGCGCCTCGTCGCCCGGCCGCACACAGTGCTGCTCGGCAGCGGCATTCGCGTCGTGGACCAGCTGCTGCAGCTTCGCGACGCGGGTTATACCGGGCAGGTAACGATTATTTCACGGCACGGTTTCCTGCCGCAGAGCCATACGCCGAATTCCGCCGATCCGGTCTTCCCGGCAGAGGCGCTACCGCAAAGCCTGCCTGACATTGTCAGCTTCATCCGCCAGGCCTGCCGCGAGGCGGAAGAGGAGGGGCGAAGCTGGCAGTCGGTCATGAACGGCCTTCGCAGGCACGCCCGTTCGCTCTGGCGATCGCTGCCGGCGCGCGAGAAGCGTCAGTTCAACCGGCATCTGCGGGCGATCTATGACAGTCACCGCAACCGCCTGCCGGAGACCATGCATCTGCGTCTCAGGCGGGAGCTTGCCGAAGGCCGCACGGTGCTCAGGCGCGGCCGCGCCGGGCGTCGAGGTTTCAGCGGCCTGTTCTTCACGCCGGCCGGTTCGTCGAGCGAGGAGGTCATCCACACCGAACGCATCATCGATTGCCGTTGCCATGCGCCCGATCTTTCTGCTCCTCTGATCCAGAGCTTGCTCGCGGCGCGTCTCGCCGTGCCTGATGAGCTTGCGCTTGGACTGGCGGTCAATGCCCGCGGCGAAACGTTTCTGGACGACGGCTCGTCGATCGATGGGCTTTTTGCGGTCGGCCCGCTCGGCCTCGGCAGCCTGCCGGACATCGATCTCGTGCCTGAGATCGTCACGCAGGCCTATTCGGCATCAGAACGAATTGCGGAACGCTTCTATCCGCAGAGCCAGGCCGTCTGAGGGAATTCGTCGTTTCAGCGGGAACCATCGGCCCGAGCCGGCGTTATAGTGCGCTGGTAGATCGTTTAGAGGGGCAGATGGAAGCGGTGGATCGATATGATACGTCCCTTCGGGACGAGGGACGTTTCCGGGTGCTCGTCGATGCAATCACCGACTACGCGATCTATATGCTGAGCCCCGAAGGTCATGTGACGAGCTGGAATTCCGGCGCCCAGCGTTTCAAGGGGTATCGCGCTTCCGAAATCCTCGGCCAACATTTTTCCCGATTTTATCTCGATGCCGATCGTCAAGCCGGCCTGCCAGCCCGCGCGCTGGCGATTGCCACGAAAGAGGGACGCTTCGAGGGTGAGGGCTGGCGCCAGCGCAAGGATGGTACGCGCTTCTGGGCACATGTCATCATCGATCCGATCCGCCATTCCTCGGGCGAGCTGATCGGCTTTGCCAAAATCACCCGTGACCTGACGGAGCGCAAGGCGGCAGAGAACGCATTGAAGCGCAGCGAAGAGCAGTTTCGCCTTCTCGTTCAGGGCGTCTCCGATTATGCGATCTACATGCTCGACCCCGAAGGCAACGTGACGAGCTGGAATTCCGGTGCCGAACGCATCAAGGGTTATAGGTCGGAAGAGATCATCGGCCGACACTTCTCCACTTTCTACACGGATGAGGATCGCCTTAACGGATTGCCTCAGCAGGCACTGGCCACCGCGAGCCGCGACGGACGGTTCGAAAAGGAGGGCTGGCGCCAGCGCAAGGACGGCTCCCGCTTCTGGGCCAGTATCGTGATCGACGCGATCAAGGACGATTTCGGCGAGATTATCGGCTTTGCGAAGATTACCCGCGACATTACCGAGAAGATGGAGACACAGCGTGCGCTGGAGCGGACCCGCGAAGAACTTTTCCAGGCGCAGAAGATGGAGGCGATCGGCCAATTGACCGGCGGCATCGCGCACGACTTCAACAATCTGCTGATGGCAGTGCTGGGCAGCCTCGAAATCCTCAAGAAGCGCATGCCGCAGGACCCTGCATTGTCGCCGCTTGTCGACAATGCCATGCTCGGCGCCCAGCGCGGCGCGGCGCTGACCCAGCGCATGCTCGCCTTTTCCCGCCGCCAGGAGTTGCAGGTGGAGACGATCGATGTTTCCGAGCTTCTGCGTGGCATGATGGACATGGTCGCGCGATCCCTCGGGCCGGTCTCCTCGCTTGAAACCGAATTTCCCGAGAGCCTGCCGACGATCGCTACTGACCCGGCACAGCTTGAGACGGCAGTGCTCAACCTCGTCGTCAATGCCCGCGACGCCATGCCTGGCGGCGGGCTTATTAGGATCAAAGCCACTGAAGAGGTCGTGTCTGGCGGCGGTACCATGCCGGCCGGCCATTATGTGCGCGTCGCTGTTGCCGATGAGGGCGAAGGCATGGACGAAGAGACGCTGAAACAGGCGGTGACCCCGTTCTTCACGACCAAGGGCGTCGGCAAGGGAACGGGTCTCGGCCTTTCCATGGTGCAGGGGCTCGCCGGTCAGTCCGGCGGCAGGCTCGTGCTGAAAAGTCGGCTCGGTGAAGGTACGACAGCTGAACTCTGGTTTCCTGTCACGGGAGCCGAAAACACTGTTGAAGAGCCTGAACAATCCGTGCCCGAAGCCGCAAATAACTCACGGCCGCTGCGCATTCTTGCCGTCGATGATGACGGGCTGGTCCTGATGAATACCGCGCTGCTGCTGCAGGATCTCGGCCACACGGTGATCGAGGCGACGGCCGGCGCCGACGCGCTCGATATTCTTCGCAACGAAAACGTCGATCTCGTTATCTCCGATCATGCCATGCCGCGCATGACAGGCTCGCAACTTGCGCTGGCAATCCGCAGAGAGTGGCCGAAGATGCCGATCATCCTCGCAACTGGTTTTGCCGAGATTCCCGAGGGTTCCGGCATTATCGATATACCGCGCCTCGGTAAACCCTTCTCACAGGCGCAGCTTGCCGAGGCGATCAGCCGCATTGCCCAATAGATCTCTCGTTAAGAGATTCTGCGAAGCCTGGCTTCGTTCCGCACGATATAGATGAGCAGCCCCGCCACCATGATCGCCAGCACATACCAGGTGATTGCATAGACAAGGTGGTTATTCGGGAAATCGAGGACCGTCAGCCCTCCGACGGGCAAGCCGCCGGCATTGGGTGTCGCGTCTGCGTCAATGAAGAAGGGGGCAACGCCCGCAACGTCACGCTTCTCGGCAATGGCTGCGACATCGCGCGAATACCAGCGGTCGGCAGCCGGATCGTTGGAGCGTAGCAGCATGCCCTTCGGTTCGGTCATGCGCATCAGCCCAGTGACATTAGCCGGTCCGGCGATCTCGCTTTCCGGTCGAGAGGCCGGGTCGCGACGGTCGGTCGGTACGAAGCCGCGATTGATTGATATCGCGCTGCCGTCCGCGAGCCTGAGCGGCGTCAGCACCCAATAGCCGGCGCCGAGTGCTGTCGATGCCGTGACCAGCGTTTCCTTGTCGTTTTCGAAAGTGCCTGTAGCCGTCACTCGCCGGTATTCGTCATCGGCGGCGTTGACCTTGCCCCAGTCGCCGCGAGTCGGCGGGGCGACTGGCTCGGCGTGGACGCGGGCATCGACACGAGCGATGAGATCGAGTTTCCAGGAGAGTCGATAAACTTGCCAGGTGCCGAGCGCGAGCAAGGCGGCGATAAGGGCCAGAAGGCCGAGCCCCAAGATGGCAAGGGTGACGGCTGAACGCGGCCTGTCCTGTTGGTCGGAAGAGATATCGCTCATAGATAAACCGCAGCGGGCGGCGTTGTCGCCGCCCGTTCCTTTGCCTTTATGGCATATTCTTCATCATTTCAGGGCTCATCGGCATCATGTTCGCATTCAGATGATACATGACCCAGAGCGAACCCGAGAGAGCGATCGCGACGATGATGATCGTGAAGATCAGCGCCATGATCGTCCAGCCGCCTTCCGACTTCGTGTTCATGTGCAGGAAGAAGATCATGTGAACGACGATCTGCACGGCGCCGAGCACCATCACGAAGATGGCGGTCACGACATGATTTTCGAAGACCTCTCCCATGACCAGCCAGAAGGGGATGGCCGTGAGGATGACGGAGAGAATGAAGCCCGTCACGTAACTCTTGAAACTTCCGTGACCGGCCTGGTGCCCATGGCTGTGGCCGTGGTGAGCCTCGTGGGCATCCTCATGTGCGGGTGCTTGCGAACTCATCCGAGAACTCCCATCAGGTAAACGAAGGAAAAGACGCCGATCCAGACGACGTCGAGGAAGTGCCAGAACATGGAAAGGCACATCAGACGGCGGCGGTTGGCTTCATGCAGGCCATGCATGGAGACCTGCACCATAAGCGTGATCAGCCAGATGATGCCGAAGGTGACGTGCAGACCGTGCGTACCGACCAGCGTGAAGAAAGACGACAGGAAGGCGCTGCGCTGCGGACCGGCGCCCTCGTGGATAAGGTGCACGAACTCGTAAAGCTCGAGGCCGAGGAAGGCCGCGCCGAAAAGGCCGGTCACGGCCAGCCAGAACAGCGTTTCGGCCTTTGCGTTTCGCTCCATCTGCAGCATGGCGAAGCCATAGGTGATGGAGGAGAGCAACAGCATCGAGGTGTTGATGGCGACCAGCGGCAGATCGAAGAGGTCGGCCGGCGACGGGCCGGCTGCATAGCTGCGGCCGAGCACGGCATGGGTGGCAAACAGCACCGAGAATATCAGGCTGTCGCTCATCAGATAGAGCCAGAAGCCCAGATTGGTGCTGTTCTCCGGATGATGGTCTTCCGTCAGATAGAATTCAGGCTTTTCGGCCGTGTCGATAGTATGATCGCTCATGGTCTCTTACACCTGTTCGGCAAGCAACTGCGTGCGCTTGCCTTCCGTTTCGGTGACTTCATCCGCGGGGATGTAGAAGTCGCGGTTGTAGTTGAAGGTATGGCCAATCGCGACGACGAGCATGGCAACGGCGGAGACGACCACCAGCCACCACATGTACCAGATCAAGCCGAAGGCGAGCGCGATACTGATGGCGGATAGAATCGCACCGGTGCCGGTATTCTTCGGCATATGGATCGGCTTGAAACCGCCGAGCGGACGCTCGTAGCCGCGATTCTTCATGTCGTACCAGCTGTCGTGATCGTGCACGACCGGCGTGAAGGCGAAGTTGTAATCCGGCGGCGGTGAAGAGGTCGACCATTCCAGCGTGCGGCCGTTCCACGGATCGCCACTGTCATCGCGCAGCTCTTCGCGCCTCATGAAGGAGACGACGATCTGGATCAGGAAGGACGCGATGCCAAGCGCGATCAGGCCGACGCCGAAGGCGGCGATGATGAACCAGATCTGCAGCGACGGATCCTCGAACTGGCTCATACGGCGGGTGACGCCCATCAGACCAAGCACGTAGAGCGGCATGAAGGCAAACCAGAAGCCGATCTGCCAGAACCAGAAGCTCATCTTGCCCCAGAAGGGATCGAGCTTGAAGCCGAAGGCCTTCGGGAACCAGTAGTTCACGCCGGCGAACATGCCGAAGAGAACACCCCCGATGATCACGTTATGAAAGTGGGCGATCAGGAACAGCGAGTTATGCAGCACGAAGTCGGCCGGCGGGACGGCAAGCATGACGCCGGTCATACCGCCGATGACGAAGGTCACCATGAAGCCGACTGTCCACAGCATCGGCACTTCGTAGCGGATACGGCCGCGATACATGGTGAAGAGCCAGTTGAACATCTTCGCCCCCGTCGGGATCGAGATGATCATCGTGGTGATGCCGAAGAAGGAGTTGACGGAAGCGCCCGAACCCATCGTGAAGAAGTGGTGCAGCCAGACGAGGTAGGACAGGATCATGATCACGCAGGTGGCGTAGACCATCGAAGCGTAGCCGAAGAGGCGCTTGCCGGAGAAGGTTGCGACCACTTCCGAGAAGATACCGAAGGCCGGCAGAACCAGGATGTAGACTTCCGGGTGGCCCCAGATCCAGATGAGGTTGACATACATCATCGGATTGCCGCCGAGGTCGTTCGTGAAGAAGTTCGTGCCGGCATAGCGGTCGAGCGACAGGAGAGCGAGCGTTGCGGTCAGGATCGGGAAGGAAGCGACGATCAGGATGTTGGTGCAGAGCGCCGTCCAGGTGAAGACCGGCATCTTCATGAAGGTCATGCCCGGAGCACGCATCTTCACGATGGTCGCGATCAGGTTGATGCCTGACAATGTCGTGCCGACACCGGCGACCTGCAGGCCCCAGATGTAATAGTCGACGCCGACGCCAGGACTGTAGGCGGCACCCGACAGCGGCGGATAAGCGAGCCAGCCTGTCTGAGCGAATTCACCGATGAAAAGCGAGATCATGATGATGATCGCGCCTGCCGTCGTCATCCAGAACGAGAAGTTGTTCAGGAACGGGAAGGAAACGTCGCGGGCACCGATCTGCAGCGGCACCACGAAATTCATGAGGCCGGTGACGAAGGGCATCGCCACGAAGAAGATCATGATGACGCCGTGGGCGGTGAAGATCTGGTCGTAATGGTGCGGCGGCAGTGGGCCTTCATTGCCGTTGAAGGCGATCGCCTGCTGCACGCGCATCAGGATGGCATCAGAGAAGCCGCGCAACAGCATGATGACGGCGAGGATCACATACATGATGCCGATCTTCTTGTGATCGACGCTGCAGATCCAGTCGCTCCAGAGCGAACCCCAGAACTTGAAATAGGTGATGATGCCCAGCACCGCGATGGCGCCGATGACGACGCCGATGAAGGTCACGACCAGGATCGGTTCGTGATACGGGATCGCGTCGAGGGTCAACCGGCCGAAGATGAACTTCAGGAGGTCAGGATTGGAAAACATGGAACAACCCGTTCATTATGTCTTGCGACGCAAAGCGCCAGGTTAACTGTTATTGTTGCTGAGCCGGCGCCGGAGTGCCGCCATTGCTCATGCCGGGCATGGAATGACCCTCATGCTGCATGTCCATTCCGGGCATGTTCTGCATGCTGTTGCCATCGGTGCTTTCGGCCGGCTCGCTGCGTGCCGGTGCGCCCGTTGCAGGCACTGTCGCCGCAGGCGCGACGATCCCTTCGTCCGCATGGCGATTGTCGTAGGTCAGCTTTTCGCGGTTTTCTTCGCTTTCCTTGCCGCCGCCGCCCATCATGTCGATGTGCATCATCTCGCTCGCGCACATCTTGCCGGGCGTGGCGCACATGTTGAGGATCGCGTCGTAAAGATCGGCATCGGCGCCGGCGTAGTAGCGCACCGGCTCCTTCTCGCTCGGCTTTTCGAGCTTCAGATAGGCGTCGCGATTGAGCATCGTGCCGCGCTGCTTGACCTGCGCAACCCAGGCATCGAAGCCCTGCTGGTTCATGCCGTGGAACTTGAAGCGCATGTGCGAGAAGCCTTCACCGCTGTAATTTGCGGAGAAGCCGTCATACTCGCCTTCCTTATTGATGACGGCATGCAGTCTCGTCTGCATACCGGGCATGGCATAGACCTGGCCTGCAAGGGCGGGGATGAAGAAGGAGTTCATCACCGAGGAGGCGGTGATCTTAAAGTCGATCGGCACGTCGACGGGAGCTGCAAGCTCATTGACCGTCGCAATGCCGAGGTCGGGATAGAAGAATAGCCATTTCCAGTCGAGCGCCACGACCTCGACGGTCAGCGACTTGGTATCTGCCGGAATGGCGCGGTCCGCATCGATACGATCGAGCGGGCGGTAGGGATCGAGCTTGTGCGTGGAAATCCAGGTGACGGCGCCAAGCGCGATAATGATGGCGAGCGGCGCCGACCAGATCACGATTTCGAGGCGTGTGGAATGATGCCATTCGGGCGCGTAGTCCGCGGCCGTATTGGAGCGCCGGTAGCGCCAGGCGAAAAACAGTGTGAGGAAGATCACCGGAATGATGATCAAGAGCATCAGCACCGTGGAGACGATGATGAGGTCACGCTGTTGGGTGGCGATATCGCCCGAAGGCGACATGACCACCATGTTGCATCCTGCCAAAAAAAACAGCGGCAAGATTAATAGAAGGCGGGAAAACTTCTGCAGTTTTGGCACGTCTCTAAGCTCTTTTTGTTTCGTTCGATTGCCGACTAAAGCACTGGCACGATGAGCGATATGAGGTCTTTGGTCGCAGTGCAACATGCATTTTGCACCGCGGGAGAAGTTAGCTTCCACGGCGCCCACAAATCCTGATAAAAGTCAGAAGGAAATTTTTCCGGCGCCGTCTCGTGTATAGCTGAAAAGCGTGGCTTTGCCCAATAAAACTCTGGAATAGGTCGGGATAGGTATCACGCGATTTTTCCATCGCATCGATTTTTGAGAATTCGGCGTCAACTATTTGCGCAACAAGGACTTGATAAGCTGAAAATATGGAACAAGATCAGCTTGAGGTGCTTTGCAAAAGCACCTTAAACGAGGGAGGCGTTTCATATGGCTACTGCCACACATCTAGGACCATCATCTTCATCGCTGGAGCGGGATGCGCGGCGCATTCATGGTGACAAGCCGGTTTCGCCCGGCAGCATCGCGATCGGCGTGGTGATCGGTCGCATGTCGGAGTTTTTTGATTTCTTCGTTTACGGCCTCGCATCCGTTCTCGTCTTTCCGCAGCTCGTCTTTCCCTTCGCGCCGGACCGGCTGACGGCCACGCTCTATTCTTTCGCGATTTTCTCGCTGGCCTTCCTCGCCCGTCCCGTGGGCTCCGTTGTCTTCATGACGATCGACCGTTTGTACGGGCGTGGCACTAAGCTCACTATTGCGCTTTTCCTGCTCGGCGGCTCGACGGCATCGATCGCCTTCCTGCCGGGCTACGATGAAATCGGCTACTGGTCGATTGCGCTATTGGCGCTCTTCCGGCTCGGGCAGGGCTTTGCCCTCGGCGGCGCGTGGGATGGCCTTGCGTCGCTGCTTGCCCTCAATGCGCCACCGAATCATCGCGGCTGGTATGCAATGATCCCGCAGCTCGGCGCACCGATCGGCTTTGCGCTGGCGAGCATCCTGTTCGGCTATTTCGTCGCCAACCTCTCCCCGGAAGACTTCCTCTCATGGGGCTGGCGTTATCCGTTCTTCGTCGCCTTCGCGATCAACGTCGTCGCGCTCTTTGCCCGTCTTCGGCTTGTCATGACCAAGGATTTCGGCACGCTCTTGGAGCAGCATGAGCTTGAAGCAGCACCAATCCTCGAGGTGCTGCGCGTCCATGGCCGCGATATCCTGATCGGCGCTTTCGTGCCGCTTGCAAGCTTTGCCATGTTCCACCTCGTCACCATCTTCCCGCTCGGCTGGATGAGCCTTTACGGCAACCAGCGGATCGGCGCCTTCATGGTGGTGCAGGTCATCGGCGCCGTGGTCGGCTTCGTTGCCATCATTGCCTCGGGTGTGATCGCTGACCGCATCGGCCGGCGTAAGCAACTTGCGATCTGCGCTGTGCTGATTGCGATCTTCAGCTTCATCGGCCCGTACCTGATTGGCGCCGGCAACACCGGTCATGACGCTTTCGTCATCATCGGCTTCGGCGTGCTCGGCCTTTCTTTCGGCCAGGCGACCGGCTCGATCTCGTCGCGCTTCGGCCGCGGCTACCGCTACACCGGTGCGGCCTTCACCTCCGACCTTGCCTGGCTGATCGGCGCCGGCTTCGCACCGCTGGTGGCGCTCAGTCTGTCGAGCCAGTTCGGCTTGCCCTTCGTTGGCTACTACCTGCTCTCGGGTGCAATCTGCACGCTGGCGGCTCTTGCTTTCAGCAGGGCGCTGGAGCAGCGTGAGTAGCGCATAGGCAGAACAAAAAGGCCCGCCTGGGAAACTAGGCGGGCCTTTTTGTTTGGGATCTATTTCGGGCTTTACTGCGCCATCTGCGGCTGCTTGGCAGCGCGCGCGGCGGTCAGTTCGGCAGTCGTGTGGTTGAGACGGTCGGCGAGCACGCGCATGATCTCCACGGCCATTTCCGGGAAATCGCTCAGAAGCTTGAGGAAATGTTCCTTGCTGATGCGCAGGACTTCGAGCGGCGAGGTGGCACGCACGGTCGCGGTACGCGAGACATCGCAGAGAATGGCAATTTCGCCCACGATGGAATTGACCTCAACATCGGCGACCTTGATTTCGCCGGCAGGTGAGGAAACGATGATATCGGCGGTGCCTGACAGTACGACATAGGCGGCGTCGCCAACATCGCCCTGACGGAACAGGTTCTGGCCGGCGTTGTAGGTCATACGGTCGGAGGTGAACGCCAAGAGCTTGAGTTTCGCCGGTGCGATCCTCGAGAAGATCGGCACCCGCCGCAGCATTTCGACTTCATCTCTCAACAGCATGAGCGTTGTAACCCCCTGCCGCATGGTCCTTGATCATGCGCTAAAAACCAATTCCAAGCGCCTTGCGAGCGCCGTCTCTGCCGCCCCAATAGAATATTACGATAACAGTTCCTTGAACATCCCGTTTTTCTCGGAAAGTTCCGGATAGTTGCCCGCCTCGGCAAGATCGCCGCGATCGAAGAGCAGAATCCGATCGAAGATTTCCGCAAGCTTGGCGTTGGACAATACCCAGATGATCGCCGGGCGCTTGCCTTCCTCGTGCAGGCCTTCGATGATGTTGTGGGTGATCTGGTCCTGGATGCGCTGGTCGAGCGCCGGGATCGGCCGGTTGAAGATGAAGTAGTCGGAGCGCTTGAGCAGGGCGCGGGCGAGATTGAGCTTCTGCCGCTGCACCCCCGTCAGGCGCTTGCCGCCCGACCCGACATCAAATTCGAGCCCGATCGACAATACGTCGTCATAGAGATCGAGCGTATCGAACAGTTCACCCATGATGAGGCGGATGCGGTCGGAGGCATCGGCCTGCTGATAGGCAATGCGGCCGAAGAGCACATTGTCCATCAGGCTCGCGGAGGCCGTGAAGCGGCTGACGTCATAACGCTCGATCAGCTCGGCGAGATCGTCGGGGATGTTCTGGTGGAACTGCTTGCGGGCACTGACGATCTTGTCCATCAGCACCTGGGTCAAGAGACCGAAGCGATGCCGCGGTTCGATATAGGCGAAGCTCAGGCGGATGATGCTTGCCCGGTCTTCCGGCGTCGCATCCTCGAAGCGCCTGCCCTGCAGCTTCTGCAGCAGCGCCTGGTAGGTCGGAATGTCGTCCGCCGTCATGAAGGTGAGCTGCTGGAAGAAGGGGTGATCCGGCGGCAGGTCGTGGAAGAGTTCCACCGCGTTCTCGGCGATTTCCAGGCCCATCGCATAGAGATCTGTGCTGAGCCCGGTATCGCGGAAGAGCTGCTGGAAATAGGGATGGCCGGCAAGCCGGCGGTTGTTCATCAGCGGCCGCTTCATCGTGCCGAAGAGCAGGTTTTCGCCGACGGTCGCCTGCGTGTTGTAAGCATCGAAATCGAAGGGCACGACGATGGCGTCGAGGTTTTCCCTGGCAAGCCGCTCGCGCAGCGACGTCCGAAGCTTGACGATATGGCTGCCGAGGGCAGTATGAACCTCGGTATTGACGGTGGAGCGCAGCGCCAGATCCAGAATGTCCTGCGACATCATGACGGCGTCGAGCACCGGCCGGATCGCCTTCAGCAGGTCTTCAGGTCCTTTTGCGCCGGCAGCATTGTAGTCGACCCAGTCGCTGTTGAGGTCGAGTGTCGGGTTGCCGGCCTTCTGCGATTCCGCCACATGCCATTTATATTCCTGCGCAGCCTTGCCGTCATATTCAGGCTCTTTCATCGGAGCATGCTTGAGGCCGTAGACCAGATTGTCGCGGAGCGTGCCGTGGAAGAAATAGCTTTCGGCGGACGCATAGGAAATGCGCCGGCCGGTGATTGATTCCGGCAGATCCAGCAGGTCCTGCCCGTCGATGGTGATGCGGCCGGAATCCGGCCATACGAGACGGCCGAGGGCTTCGGCGAAGGCTTCTGCACCGCTGCCGTTCGGCCCGACGATCGCAACCGTCTCGTTCGGTTTGATCTCGACCGAGACGTGGTCGACGAGGCGGGCGCCGCTGTCGTCGCTGACAGAGAGGTTTGTGACGACGAAGGCACTCGTCAGCGGCGCGACCGGCGCCGTTGCAAGCTCCTGGATGCGGCTGTCGATCAGCGGCTCGACATTAAACTGCTCGTAGACCTGCGCGTATTTGACCTGCACGTCCTGGCGCATCTGGTCCCAGTCGATCAGTTCCTTCAGCGGGCCTGGCAGGTCCTTGTAGGCGGAAATGACGGCGACGAGCTGACCGATGTCGAGCCGGCCCTGCAGAGCCAGATAGCCGCCGATCGCGTAGAAGAGGAAAGGCGTGACCTGGGCGAGGAAGTTATTGATGAACTTGACCAGGAACTTCCACTGATAAAGATCGTAGCGGATCGAGAAGATGCGGCCGAGGCGGGTTGCGATATCGGCGCGCTCGAAGTTGGAGGTGTCGTTGCCGTGGATCGTGCCGATGCCGTCAACGATCTCCCCCACGCGCCCCGACAGTTCACGCGCGGTCAGCTGCCGCTGACGGCCGAGTTCCAAGAGACGCTTGCGCATGCGGGGAATGACGATCGCCTGGACGCCGACGATGCCTGCAGCGATCATGCCGAGCCAGAAATTCTGGATGATGATGAAGGCAAGCGCGGTGATCGCCTGACCGCCGAGCAGGGCGGGCGAGACGAAGGCGTCGCCCGTGAAGCCACCCATCGGCTCCACCTCGTCCTTGATCATGGTGGCGATTTCGGCCGATTTCACCCGCTTGAAATGGGCGGGCGGGAAGCGCAGCACGCGATCGATAAGCTCGAAGCGGATGCGGCGCAGCATGCGTTCGCCGAGCCTACCCTTATACGTATTGATATAGAACTTGAAGAGGCCGTTCAACACCACCAGCGCCAGGAAGACGAGGCTCAGTGCCATCAGCATCTGGAAGCGGTTGAGCTCCAGGCCCTTGAAGAATTCGACATGACCGATCAGCGGGATGTCGTAGGCGATGTGCATGAAGGTCTGTCGCGCACCCGGCCCTTCGAAGCCGTCACCCTGAATAGGTCCGTTGACGATCTGCTTCGGCAGGTCGAAGGACAGGAAGTAGGGCACCATGGAAGCTGCGACGACCAGCAGAATCCAGAGCTGCTGCAGCCGCGTGTTCTTCCAGATGTAGCGCGCGAGGCTTTTTTCCATGGCTAACCGTCAGACTGTGGGAAAAGTCCGGACAGCGATCCTGATGCTGGGAAAGGGGGAATCTCCGAGTACAGGACCATGCAGTCAGACCGCCGATATCGCAACGAAAACAAGGCGGAGCGGACTGATGTCGAAACGCCGATTCTCGCCGGAAATTTTCTTATATCACATGAATTTTAGAATAGGCGAGGGTTTCAGCCGATCATTGAACGAATGATGGCTGCACTTTTTGCAGCTCCGTCGAGATCGAGGGAAACGGCCGGACGCAGTGGGGCGGCAAGCGCCCGTTCGATCGCTGTTTTGACATCGTCGAGGGTCAGCGCCTTCTCCGACAGAATTTCGGCAAGGCCGAGTGTCTGCAGCCTTTCGGCGCGCACGGTCTGCTCCGTTTCACCGTCGGCCACGAAGGGGATGAGGATCGAGCTGCATTGGGTGCGCAGGAGATCACCCACCGTGTTGTAGCCGGCCTGCGAGATCGAGACTTTGGCGCCGCGCAGCAACGAGGGGAAATCCTTGCGGAACCGTACCAGCGTGACGTTGGCAGGTGCATCTTCCGACAATGCGGAAAAATCAGCTGCAGGAAGGTTGGGGCCGGTAATCAGCAGCCAGCGAAGATCGGCAGGCATGAGTGCGGCCGCATCGCGCGCGGCGCGGATCAGCTCCAGCCCGACGGCGCCACCACCGGCCGAAGCGATGATGTCGAATGTCTCGGATGGTTCGGGCGCCGGCGGCGGAGCAACAAGACCGGTATAGCGCAGCCTGTTGGCGATCTCAGCTGTCAGAGGGAAAGTATCTTCCAGACGCACGAAGTCAGGATCGCCATGGACGAGCACGGCGTCGAAATGGTCCTTGACCAGCTTGACGGTTTCCTCGTCGCGGCCGGGCTTGCGGTTTTCCTGCAGGATGTCGCGCACGGAACTCAAAAGCTTCGGGCGCGGGCTGGCCTTTTCGATCGCGTCGAGCAACGGCAGCAGTTCGAAGCGCATCTGTCGGCGTCCGAAGGGAAAAGCCTCAAGGATGACAACGTCAGGCTTTTCCTCGTCGAAGGCTTTGAGAAGCAGCTCGCGGCGATTGGAGAGAAATTCCTCGTCGGCCGGCTTCCCATCGGCATTAGCAAGGCCGGAAAAACCGACATTGCTTGCGACGACCGGCGGCAATTCGACCGTTTTGACACCCTCGCCCGGAAAGCCCGGCACGGGCAGGCCGCCGGTAACGACCGTTACCTCGAAACCGTCCTTCACCAATGCATTGGCGATACGGCTCGCACGCGCAATGTGGCCGATGCCGAGCAGATGCTGGACATAAAAGAAGATGCGGGGAGCCGTCATGACGCCTTCTGCCATTCTGCCTCGAACAGGCCACTCAACTGTCGGATGCTGGAGTGATAATCGAAGTGGCCGCGTACGCGCTCCTCGGCCGCGTCGCCCAGCCGCTTGCGCAGATCGGGATTGCGGATTGCCGTCTCGAGTGCTTTTGCAAGAGCTGACGGATCTTCTGGTGGCACGACCAGACCGTTCTCACCGTCGCTCAGCAGTTCCGGTACGCCTGAGACATCGGTGGAGAGACAGACGAGCCGCTGACTGGAGGCCTCGACCAGCACATTCGGCAGTCCGTCGCGGTCGCCATTGGCGGCGATGCGGCAGGCGAGCGTGAAGAGATCGGCGCGGCGATAATGGTCAAGCACATCTTCCTGCGCCAGCGCGCCTTTCCAGGTGATGCGCTCGGCAAGGCCGAGTTCAGCCGCAAGTTTCTTCAGCTTGGAAAGCTCCTCGCCGCCGCCAATATGGTCCATGCGCCAATTCAGTTCTTTCGGTAGCAGGGCAAGGGCGCGCAACAGTACGTCATAGCCCTTCTTTTCCACTGCGCGGCCGACGCTGAGGATGAAAGCGGGGTCGGCGGGATCGCTGCCATCGCGATTCGAGCGCTCGCCGGCGAAATGGCCGAAGCGGGCAAGGTCGAGGCCGTGATAGCTCAGATGTACCGCATCTTTGCGGCCGGTCAGCGCTTTCATATGCTCGTATCCGCTGCGGGTGCAGGTCACGGCCCAGCGGGCGCTTCCAAGTTTCTGGCCGAGGTCCCAGTCGGGCGAGGTCCAGATATCCTTGGCATGGGCCGAGCAGGTCCAGGGCGTGCCTGTCAGAACGCTCGCATATTCCGTCACGGAAGCCGGCGTGTGGATGAAATGAGCATGCAGCCATTCGCCGTTATCGGGCCATTCGCGCGCCAGCACCAGGGCCTGGCCGAGCCGGCGGAAGCGGTTGCGGGAGATATCGCGCGGCAGATCGGCGAAGAAACGCTTCATCAGCGCGCCGAAGCCTGGTTTCGAAAAACCGGCGAAAAGGCCCTTCAGCACACGGATCGGCTCTTCGTGCAGATATTCCGGCAGATAGACGACGCGCGCCTTGATCTCGTCATGGACAGGATGACGCTTCTTGTCGGTCGGCCGGCGCATGGAAATCAGCGTCAGGTCGAAGCCGGCCTTTTCGAGACCGAGCAATTCCTGGGCGATGAAGGTTTCCGAAAGGCGGGGATAGCCTTTCAGCACAACGAGGATCTTGCGGCGTGGCGGCAAAGGATGGCTCTTTATTCTGCGCCGACGAGGGAAAGATGGCGTCCGCGGCTGTCCAGCCATGTGCCGACGGTGCGGGAAATATGATCCAGCCCTTCGAGGTGCATGTTGCAGCCGCTCTTCGACGGCGGCAGCCGCGAGGGCAGGCGCTTCAGCGTCTCCGCCATGACGGAGGGGTCGGCCGACTGCTCAGGCAGCAGCATGTCGATGAGACCGAGTTCGCTGGCGCGGCGGGCGCGCAGAAGCTGCTCCTCGCGCGGGGCGACGCGCGGCACGATGAGCGCCGGCTTGTCGAAGGAGAGGATCTCGCAATAGGTGTTGTAGCCACCCATGGCGACGACGGCGGTCGCGCCGTCGATCAACTCTTCCATGTGATTGTCGAATTCGATCACCTCGATATAGGGGATCTTCTCCCCTTTTTTGACCAGCTTTGCACGTTCGGCCGCCGGCATGTAGGGGCCGAGCACGACAAGCGCCTTCTGCGTCAGCGTCTCGTCGGCCTCATAGGCATTCATCACGTCGTGAACGAGATCGGAGCCGTCGCCGCCGCCGCCTGTCGTCACCAGGATATAGTCATCCTTGCGGGCATTCAGCGAGTTCTTGCCCTTGGAGACGCTACGCTGCAGGAAACCGACGAAATCCATCTTGCGGCGGACCCCCGGGGGCACGTCGAGGCCGACAAGCGGATCGTAGAAATCCGGCGGCCCATAGACCCAGATGCTGTCGTAATACTGGTCGATCTTCTGCATGACGCTGTTTCTCTTCCACTCGGCTTCAAGCAGGTGTGGTGCGTCCATGATCTCGCGCAAACCAAGCACCAGAGTGGTGCCGCGCGACTTCAGATAGGCAAGCGTTTCCTCAATCTCGCCCTTCAGGCCCATAGGCTCCTTGTCGACGATGAAGATATCGGGCTGGAAGGTTTCGGCGGTATGACGAATGCTCGATTCGCGCATCTTCAGCGTGTCCTGAAGATCGATATGGCTGGCGAGCGACGTATATTCACCGTTGCGAAGCTTGATGACGCTCGGGATCTTCACGAAATCGACTCGGGCGCGGTAGTCGAAGGCGCCGGCAATCGTCGCGCCCGAGATAATCAGGATGTTCAGGCCGCGATAATCCTCGACGAGGGCATGAGCGATCGTGCGGCAACGGCGCAAGTGGCCGAGGCCGAATGTATCGTGGCTGTACATGAGGATGCGCGCATCTTCGAGGCGTCTGGCCATGTGGGTGCCCTCTGAGGTGGACGACATACTTCTACCACCCCCGTAAATCGGAGGCCACGAGGCGGCGGACGCGAAGCACCCCGCCGAACTCGACGTTATTTGTAGGGATCTGCCGCATCGCGCAAGCCATCTCCCAGAAAATTGAACGCCAAAATCACCAGCACCACCGGAACGATGGGGAACAACAGCCATGGGTAGAAGGCGATCACGCTTACGCTCTTGGCTTCAGTCAGCAGGATGCCCCAGCTGGTGATGGGCGGCCGCAGGCCGAGGCCGAGGAAGGAAAGCGCCGTCTCACCGAGGATCATACCCGGGATGGAAATCGTGGCGGATGCGATGAGATGCGACATGAAACCGGGCACGAGATGCCGGCCGATGACACGGGGGGTGCTGGCACCCATGAGCTGGGCGGCCTGGACATAATCCTCCTCACGCAGTGCCAGAAGCTTGGAGCGCACGGCGCGGGCGAGACCTGTCCAGTCGATGATGCCGAGAATGACGGTAATGCCGAAATAGATGACGATCGGGCTCCACGTCACAGGCATGATGGCGGCAAGCGCCATCCAGAGCGGCAGCGAGGGCAGTGATTGCAGCACTTCGATCAGGCGCTGCACGATGAGATCGAAGACGCCGCCCCAATAACCGGCAAGGCCGCCGATGACGATGCCGAGCACAAAGCTGATGGAAATACCGATCAGCCCGATGGTGAGCGAGATGCGCGCGCCATAAAGGATGCGCGAAAGCACGTCACGGCCGAGACGGTCGGTGCCGAGCAGGAACATCTGCCCGCCGATTGCCGGACAAACGAGATGATAATTGGAAGCGACAAGCCCCCAGAGTTTGTAGCCATCACCACGGCAGAAGAAGCGGATCGGCTGGATGTCCTTCTGATTGTCGGTATAGAGACGGTGCAGGGTGTCGATATCGAGCGTCATCTGCCGGCCATACACGAAGGGGCCGACGAAATTGCCCTGGCTGTCGAAAAGACGGACGCGCTGAGGCGGCGAATGGATAAAGTCGACGTTGCGGGTATGCAGCCCGTAAGGCGCCAGGAACTCGACGATCAGGATCATCAGGTAGACGGCGGCAAGGAAAATGCCGGATGCAAGCGCCAGCTTGTGGCGCTTGAACTTCCACCACATGAGCTGCTTCTGCGAGGCGAGGTGGATACGCGACTGCGCTGATGTCATCGTCTCCGTTGCGATCGGATCGAACGGGGCGGTCGAAACATAATGCGGCAGCGGTGCACCGGGTGCGGGTAGGGGCGACATTATTTGGTGCTCCTGCCTTGCAGACGGATGCGGGGATCGAGGAAGCCGAGTGCGATATCGGAAATCAGCACGCCGATGACGTTCAGGAAAGCGAGGAACATCAGGAACGAGCCGGCAAGATACATGTCCTGGCTCTGCAGCGCCTTGATCAGCATCGGCCCGGTCGTCTCCAGGGACAGCACGATGGCGACGATCTCGGCGCCTGATATGATCGACGGCAGGATCGAGCCGATATCGGCAACGAAGAAGTTGAGCGCCATGCGCAGCGGATATTTGATAAGGGCGCGTATCGGATGCAGGCCCTTGGCGCGCGCCGTCGTCACATATTGCTTCTGCATCTCGTCGAGCAGATTGGCGCGAAGGCGGCGGATCATGCCGGCTGTGCCGGCCGTTCCGACAATGACGACGGGGATCCAGAGGTGAGCAAGGATCGACCTCGCCTTCTCCCAACTCATCGGCTGGTTCAGATATTGCTGGTCCATCAGATGGCCGATGGAGAGCCCGAACCAGACATTGGCGAAATACATCAGGATCAGCGCCAGCATGAAGTTCGGGATGGCGATGCCGAGCAAGCCCAGGAAGGTCAACCCGTAATCGCCCCAGCTATATTGATGGGTCGCCGAATAGATGCCGATCGGGAAGGCGATCAGCCAGGTGAGAAGGATGGTCGAGAAGGAGACGAGGATCGTCAACCACAGGCGGTCACCCACAACGTCGGAAACCGGCAGCTGATATTCGAAGGAATAGCCGAAATCGCCGTGCAGCATGCCCCCGACCCAGAAGAAGTAACGCACGATCTCCGGTTGGTCGAAGCCGTATTGATGGCGCAGTTCCTCGATTTCCTGCAGGTTTGCGGTCTCGCCCTGGGCGCGCAGTTCGGCGATCTGGCTTTCGAAGAAGTCACCCGGCGGCAGTTCGATGATGACGAAGACCAGCGCCGATATCACGAGCAGGGTTGGCACCATGGCGGCGATGCGCCAGAGGATATAGCGGATCATCGCTCAGGCCTCCTTGAACCAGAAGGTGTCCGGCATGTAGACGCCGAGGAAGGAGGTCGGATCGAAACCGTAGAGCGCGTGCTCCGGCACGTTCTGCATTTTGGCGGATCTGAGGATCGGCTGCAGCGTGCTGTTGATGAGGCCGATCGAAAAGACCTGCTGGGTATATAGGGACAGCATCTTGTGCCAGATAACCTCACGCTCTTCCGTCGTGGCACTTGCGCCCCACTGGTTCAGGAGATTCACAAGCTCGGCCGCCTCCGGCAGATCGGGCGCCTTGCCCTCCTGACCGGCCGAAAGATAGTACATACCCCAGAGCGGCCATTGAAGCTGGTCATCCAGCGTAGGGGCTAGTCCATAGGGAGACATGTCGGCGGTCGGCACGCCGTTATCCAGCCCGTACCAGATCGACATCATGATCGAGCCGCTCATGGCGCGATTGCGGAAGACGTCGCGCTGCGAGGTGCGGGTGAAGAGCGCCAGACCGATGTTGGCCCAGTGATCGTGCACGAGTTCCAGAACGTCCGTGTCGAGATTGCTCTCGCCGGCTGTCTCGACGGTGATCTCGGCGCGGCGTCCGTCAGGCAGCAGGCGGATGCCATCGCTGTCGCGCTTGTCGAGGCCGAGTTCGTCGAGCAGCTTGTTGGCGGTGTCGGGGTCGAAATTCACATAGGCGTCGGCATATTCCTGCTTGAAGAGCGGGCTTTCGGGCAGCACCGTATCGGCACTCGCCTTGCCGAGGCCGTAGAAGGCCACCATGTTGATCTCATGCCGGTTGATCGCTAGCGATAGGGCTCGGCGGAAGCGCACGTCGCGAAAGAGCGTGCGCCAGGCTTCGTCGGCGACATTGAGGTTCGGCAACAGTGTGATGCGCGAGCCGCGCGCCATCTTCCACAGATTGACCTTCACCGGGAAGCGCTTTTCCGCCTCTTTCAGGAAGGTGTAGTCGTTGAAGTCGATGCCGGTCGCCTGCAGGTCGGATTCGCCCGCACCCGCCTTGGCAGCGATGATCGAGGAGGAGGATACGTTGAGGATGAAGCGGTCGAGATAGGGCAGTTGCATGCCGTTCTCGTCGACGCGGTGGAAGAACGGATTGCGCTCGAAGACGAACTGATCGGCCGGCGGAGCCGTGCGGTTCTGCCAGGGATCGAGCGTTGGCAGATCGGGATTATTGGGCCGGGAAGCAAGGGCCATCTTGATGTGCAGATCCGCCCACTTCTTGGCGCGGTTCTTTTTCATCAGCTCTTCGAGCTTGGCCTTGTCCTGAAAGCCTTTGTGGAACTGTTTCAGGTAATGGCCTGGGCCATAGATAACGAGCGGCAGAGGTCCGGCAAGCGCCGACAGAAAAACCGGGTTGGGCTTGTCCCAGCTATAGCGCACAGTCAGCTCGTCGAGCACTTCGAAGCGCGGCAGGGAGCCGTGCGGACGCAGCTCCAGAGCGCCGCCGCCGGGCGTCAGTTCCTTGTTGAGGATGACTTCTTCCCACCAGTAGCGGAAGGCTTCCGCCGTGAAGGGATGACCGTCCGACCATCTGTGCCCCTCGCGCAGACGGAAGGTGAAGATCGTGTCATTCTCCGAGGTGAAGTCGCGCAGGATATCGGGCTGGAACTGCAGCTTCGTGTCATAGCCGACCAGCCGGGAATAGCCGTAGACCGTCATGTAGCGGATATCGCGCACACCGCCGATGATGGTGCGCACATTGCCGCCATAGGTGCCGGGCACGCGGCCCATCTCCTTGAGATTGACGATACGCGGCTCAGTCGGAATGCGCTCAGCCATTGGCGGCAGACTGCCGTCAGCGACCCTGGCCCTCAAAAATTCTGGCTCGGCGACCTGCTGGGCCCGAAGCACCGAAGGCGCGATGACCGAACCGATCAGGCCACCGAGAAAGATGCGGCGAGTCACCATCAGACCAGTTCCTTCGCATCGGCGCCCTTGCGGGCGCGCACCAGATGGCCACCGCCGAGATCGGCATAAGCGAGTTCGGAGGCGTCATCATGGTCCGCCCGGAAGACGGGCCCCCAATTCTGCTTATCGGCAGCACCGTTTTCCTGCAGTGCCTTGAAGTCGAGCGGCCGGTCGAGATCCGGGAAGGGAACGGCGGCAAGCAATGACTTCGTATAGGGGTGAACCGGATTGCGCAGAATGATCTCACGCGGGGCGATCTCGACGATACGGCCCTTGCACATGACGGCGATGCGGTCCGCCATGTAGTCGACGACTGCGAGATTGTGCGAGATGAACAGATAGGTCAGCCCCAGTTCTTTCTGCAGATCCTTCAAAAGGTTGAGGATCTGCGCCTGCACAGACACGTCGAGGGCCGAGACCGGTTCGTCTAGGATGAGAAGCTTGGGGCCAAGGGCGAGCGCGCGGGCAATGCCGATGCGCTGGCGCTGGCCGCCGGAGAAGCTGTGTGGATAGCGGTTGAGGTAGCGCCGGTCGAGGCCGATCGCGCCCATCAGCGCCTCGACCTTGGCCCTGCGCTCGGCGCTATTGCCACGATCGTGGATTTCGAGCGGCTCGCTGAGGATATTGCGCACCGTCATGCGCGGCGAAAGCGAAGAAACCGGGTCCTGAAACACCATCTGGATCTTGGTGCGCAGGTCCTGCAGTTCCGAACCCTTGACGGAGAGGACGTCGAGGACATCCTTGCCGTCGTTGAAGACGACCGCGCCGCTGTCAGGCGTGATCGCGCGCATGAGGATCTTGCTGACGGTCGTTTTGCCGCAGCCGGATTCGCCGACGAGCCCCAGACATTCGCCACGGCGGATATCGAAGCTGACGTCGTCGACAGCGTGCACGACCGTGGCTTCCTGGCCGCCGAAGAAGCTACGCTTGCGTGTCTTGTAGGTCTTCGAAAGGTTGGCGACGGAAAGGAGCACGCCGGGCGCTTCCTTTTCGACCGGCTTCTTCTTGCCGATCATCGATTCCAGGTTGACCGGAACCTCCCGCAGAGCTTTCAATCGCTCGCCCGGCTTCATGTCGAAATGCGGAACCGCAGCCATCAGGGCCTTGAGATAGGGATGTTGCGGATTGCGGAAGATTGCCTCGACCGGGCCGGCTTCCATGATCTCGCCGTGATAGATCACCACCACTTCATCGGCCATATTGGCGACGACCCCGAGATCGTGGGTGATGAGCAGCATGGCCATGCCAAGCTTGGCCTGCAGGTCGCGCAGCAGTTCGAGAATCTGGGCCTGGATCGTCACGTCGAGCGCGGTGGTCGGCTCGTCGGCAATCAGGAGCGCCGGCTTGCAGATCAGCGCCATGGCGATCATGGCGCGCTGGCGCATGCCGCCCGAAAGCTCGAACGGATACATGTCGTAGGTGCGTTTCGGATTGGAAAAGCCGACGAGGCCGAGCATTTCCTCGGTGCGCTCGCGCGCTTCCTTCTTGTCGGCATTCGTGTGGATCAGCAAAACCTCGCCGATCTGATTACCGACCGTGTGGAGCGGTGAGAGCGACGTCATCGGCTCCTGGAAGATGGTCGCCATACGGCGGCCGCGCAGGTCGCGCATTTCGGCGCTATCACGTGACAGGGAGAGAATATCGGTCGCCTTGCCATCCAGCGGGTCGGTAAACAGGATGCGGCCGCTCGCATGGGCCGGTGCTGGCAGGATGCCCATGATCGATTGGCTGATAACAGATTTGCCGGAGCCGCTTTCGCCAACGAGGGCTGTCACTTTCCCCGGCAGGATGCGGAGATTGGCTTCCTTTACGACGCGCAGTCGGTCGCCGAAAACGGAGAAGGCGACGTCCAGATTCTCAATACGCAACAGATCGGCTGCAGACGCCATACCAACGAAATTCCCCAGTCTTTTGTGTTCCCGTTAAGGCACACTATCGTACCGTAAACGGGGTGTCTAGTTGATGACAGGCATGGGGAAAAACGGCGCATGGCGCCTATTTTACAAGGCGCTTGATGCGAGGGTTCTCATGTACGGTGCAGCGGGTAAAGCGGCTGCAATGTTCGCGCGTGATTACTGAATGAATTTTTCGATCGGCGTACGTTTTACCTGTTTCTTGTCGCGGTGAAGCATGATGACCTGTTCGGCTTCCGAAAGGCCGTTCTGAACGGATTCGCGGAAGCCTTCGTCGACATGGAGGCCGGATGCCGGCGCCCGCGGCTGCAGCACCGTCACCTTCTGGCGGATGCCGCGCAGCTTTTCCTCGCCAAGCGTGATCCATTCGCCACCGCAATAGCCGGCAAAGGCCTGGCTCGCGACGACCTCGCGGCTGTATTTCTTGGTCAGCACCTGCAGGCGCTGCACCTCGTTCACTGCAGAGCCGAAGGCGGAGAAGGTAAGGCGATCCTTCAGGCCGACATTACCGAACATGACGTTGCCGACATGCAGGCCGATGCCGTAGCCGATCTTCGGAAGCCCCTTCGCCTCGCGATCCTTGTTCAGTTCGGCAACCCGCGACTGCGCATGATGCACTGCGGAAAGCGCTGCCTCGCAGGCGATCTTGGACGGGTCCTTGTGGCGACCGCAGGGATAGACGGCCAGGAAGCCGTCGCCGAGGAAGCTCAGGATTTCGCCGCCGTTGCGGTTGAAGGGCGCGGCGATCGCGTCGAAGAACTGGTTGAGCGTATCGATGTAGGCCTGCCTGCCTTCCTTTTCGGCATACATGGTCGATTCGCGCATATCCGCCATGACGAGAGCGGCGCGGATCGTCTCACCGTCGCCACGGCGAACCTGGCCGTTCAACACGCGTTTGCCAGCATCGCCGCCGAGATAGGTGGTCAGCATATTGTTGGCGAGCTTGGCAAGCACCGCCATCTTGGCGGCAACCGCCAGATGGTTCTGCATGCGCAGCAGCGCGTCGATCATATCGTCGGAAAAACCGACCGGGCTGTCGGTCGACCAGGAGCCCATCATGCCCTGTACCGAACCGTCGCCGAAGGGTTGCACGAAGGCGAGGTAATCGGTGACCTTTTCCTGCCGGAGATCCTCAAAGATCGGAAATTCGCTCGGGCCGTCAGGCATGATGCGGCGGCGGATATGCTGCAGATTGTTGTCGAGAAGATGGAAGTAAGGGCTCTGCAGGAAACGGTCCGGCTTCTGGCCGGCCGGCATGCGGAAGCCCTCGATGGTCACGCCGCTGGAGCGCTTCCAGGTGAAGCTCAGCGCGTCGTAAAGCGGATGCAGCATCGAGAAGGTCAGGTGCACGCGCGCGAGTGGCAGGCCGGCGGCCGCAAGCCGCTCGCAGAAACCGCGCACGATGTTTTCAAGGTCGTCACCGGCCAGCGAAGAATTCGTCAGCCATTCAGCAACACGGTCCAACAAAATGGAGGATACGCTGGATTCGATCGTGCTCATTCTTGGTATTATCCTCATGGCGCACGTCCATCCCGAAAGGCAAAAACAACCCGGACCTGCCCATTCACGATGAGCAGATCACAAAGAAATCAGGATGTACGAGCGGTATTATCGTGTCAACGATTGCCGATGACCGGCTATGACACCCGCCGGCTTCCGACCTCCTGGAAACGGGCGAGCAATCTTTGCAAAGTGGTTCATTATCATTTGCCAAAATAGGCACGCTGAAAGTGCGAAACAATGGGATTCTGATTTTTTTTGTGCGTCCCGGTTGCCGGACTGGCGATCCCGAGTCATTTCGGCCAACCCTGCTGAAGAATCCAAGGCGCGGCACGGCCAGACACTGCGAACGGGCTGGGTTTAATTTGCCGCGATCATGCATTAGATCAGCGTTCGGATTCACTTTTTGCAAAAGGCATGGCCTTGGACGCACGCTCTTCCACCTTCGAGACGCTTTCAAAGAAGATTGAGGCCCGCACTGCGCGCGCCGCCATCATCGGTCTTGGTTATGTCGGCCTGCCGCTGGCGATAGCTGTGGCGCGCAGCGGCTTTGCCGTGACCGGCTTCGATATCGATCCGAAGAAGATCGTCGCGCTGGATGCCCGCCGCTCCTATATCGATGCGGTGACGAACGAGGCGCTGACGGCCGAGATCGATGCGGGGCGGTTCTCCTCGACGACCGATTTCGCCAGCCTTTCGGATTGCGACGTGATCGTCATCTGTGTGCCGACGCCGCTCACCAAACATCGCGATCCCGATCTTTCCTTCGTGGAGGCGACGTCGCGGTCGATCGCCGCCCATCTGCGGCCGGGCCAGCTCATCGTACTGGAATCGACAACCTATCCCGGCACAACCGATGACATCGTGAAGGTCATTCTCGAAGGGACCGGGCTGAAATCCGGCTCAGACTTCTTCGTCGGTTTCTCGCCGGAGCGCGAAGACCCCGGCAATCAGCATTACCACACCGCGACGATCCCGAAGGTCGTTGCAGGCGACGGCACGCAGGCCCTGTCCTTGATGAAATCTTTCTACGGTGCTGTCGTCTCGACCGTCGTCCCGGTCTCCTCCAATGCGACGGCGGAAGCGGTCAAGCTCACAGAGAACATCTTCCGCTCGGTCAATATCGCACTCGTCAACGAGCTGAAGACCGTCTATGCGGCAATGGGCATCGATGTCTGGGAAGTCATCGACGCTGCCAAGACCAAGCCGTTCGGCTATATGCCTTTCTATCCCGGCCCTGGTCTCGGTGGTCACTGCATTCCGATCGATCCTTTCTACCTCACCTGGAAGTCGCGTGAATACGAGCTGCCGACACGCTTCATCGAGCTTGCCGGCGAAATCAATTCGGCGATGCCGCGCTATGTCGTCGGCAAGCTCGCCGAGGCGCTGGATATTCGTGCCGGAAAGGCGCTCAGCCGCTCACGCGTCCTCGTGCTTGGCCTCGCCTACAAGAAAAACGTTGCCGATATCAGGGAAAGTCCGTCGCTGCGCCTGATTGAAATCATCGAGGAGCGCGGCGGCAAGGCAGATTATCATGACCCGTTCGTCGCGGAGATTCCGCCGACCCGCGAATATCAGGCGCTGAAGGGCCGGAAATCTATCGACCTGACGCCGGAAGCCATTACGGGATACGACGCGGTTCTCATCGCGACCGATCACGACATGATCGACTATGCGGCTCTTTCGAAGAGCGCCAAACTGATCGTCGATACCCGAAACGTCTTCAGCCGGCTCGGCCTTGCAGCCGATCACATCATCAAGGCGTAACGAGCACGCCGGAAAGCTGCTTACCGGTGATCTGGCTGGCGGCGACGGCGTAACCGCCGGCAGCGCCATCGATGAAGTGCATGTGGTCGCGCGACAGCGGCGTCGGTACGAAGCAGGTCATCAGTGCCGATGACTGGCGGTGCAGGCCGTAACGCGCCACGCCCTTTTCCTGCGCCTGCTTCAACAGCATCTCGATGCGGGCGAGGTGGGCCGCGTCGACGTCGATGGTCATCTTCAGTCCGTCGTCGAATTTGCGGAAATCCGAATTGCCCGAGACGTCCTTCTTGTAGCGGCGCGCGTTGAAATGGGCGAAGGTGATGCCGAATTTGTGCAGGAAAACGGTCAGGCCGATCTGCAGGAGAATGAAGAACTTTTGCCGCAAGCGTTTGCCCTCCGGCGCCGTGGCATTCACCTCGCGATTGATGCCCTTCATCGAGAAGGCAAGCTCTGGCCCGTCTTCCGGCACGGGATGCCCGCTGCGGTTCTGTTCGGCTGTGATAGAAACAATGCCGGCAACGAGAGCCTGAAATTCCGGCCCGGGACCGTCTTCGCCGGGCACGGCGATGATCGAGACGATCTCGCCGTTGCGGGCCTCGATCGGGCTCCAGCGACAGGAGAGGCCGCTCAGATCCGGCCGTGTGCCGGGCGCGGCTTTTTCGACGCCGTACCGGCCCATCTTCATGTTCTTCTCGGCCCAGATCGTGCCACCGCCGGAAAACATCGCATAGGTGACGTAAGGACTTGCCGAATAGCGGGCGACGCGCACATCGAGACCTTCCATGCGGATATCGGCGATCGGCACGATGGCGATACGAAGATCGAGGTCAAGATCCTCCTTCACCCAGACCTGCGTTGCGGCAAGCGCCTCGCGCGCTTCCTTCTCAAGCGAAGCGGGCAAGGCAATCAGCGCGCCGTCGCCGGCAAAGACAAAGGGATAGTCGCCCTTGCCGACAGCATTCAGCACCGCGGAGATGACGCTGGCGCCGGCCATGTTGACGTCCTTGTAGCGGCCGCCGGAGATCGCCTTCGTCGAGCCGACAATATCGGCCATCGCCAGCACCCACCCTTCGGGCAGCGGCTGATAATTGCTCTCATCGGTAACGCCTTCGAAGTCGCTGAAGACCGGTACGTTGGCGAAGAATGCGTCGTTGGACATCTCGTTCATGGAGCAGAGTTTATCACAGACCCGTGTTGCCGCTGCAACGGCAATTTGCGTTTCCGGCAATCGACTTACACTGCATCGATATGGTAGCACCACTGACATATTTTATGACGGACAGGACAAGATGAGCCGCCTCGACAGCTTCATTCGCCGATTGACGGCTCAACGCGATATTCTCAATGCCATCATCGATCTGGTGGAAGAGGTGGAGGGGCCGGTGCTCGAATTCGGCCTTGGCAATGGCCGCACCTACGACCATCTGCGCGAGCATTTTCCCGACCGCCGCATTATCGCCTTCGATTGGGAAATACGCTCCTATTCTGCCTCCACGCCGCCAGCCGAAAATATGGTGACGGGCAATATCCGCGATACCGGCCGGGCGTTCCTCGGGATCAATGCCGCGCTCGCCCATGCCGATATCGGCACCGGCCATGACGAGATCGACGCCGTGACGTTGACTTGGCTGCCGCAATTGATGGCTGGCGTGCTTACCCACCACGGCATCGCCGTCAGCGGCCTGCCGCTGGAACATCCCGAGCTTTTGCCCCTGCCTCTGCCCGGCGGCATCAAGGAAGGGCGCTATTTTCTCTACCGCCGGAAATAGTCCGGGCTTATGAGGCGCAGAAATAGGACGTAGCCGAGAGCGCGGCAAATTTTGCCTCGAAGTCGGCCGCGATTTCATCCAGCGTCACGCTGCCCAATCGCCGCAGGAGCAGGGCCTGTGCCTCCTTCATCGCATCCTCGAGAGCCGCGTTCACGGCCTGTTCCACAAGGCATTTCGGCTGATCGTCGGCTGGGCCGATGGCGAAAAGATGCGGTTCGCCAATGGCGCTGTAGACATCGAACAGGGTGATTTCCGACAACGGACGCACCAGCGTCCAGCCCCCGCCATGCCCCTTTTCGGAACGGACATAGCCCTGTTCGCGAAGGCCGGCCATGGTGCGGCGGACGACGACGGGATTGGTGTTCAGCATCTTTGCAATCATTTCGGAGGTAGCCGAATGATCGTGCCTATCCATGTGGATCAGCACGTGCAGCATGCGTGAAAGGCGGCTGTCATTGCGCATGAGATTCTATTCCCGTCGATCGAATGGGCCATTATCACAAGCAGATCGTAACAAGACAAGTAACATGATGCTTGACTGCACCGTTTCATGTAACTTATGTTGCTTCATGATCGGGGCGGCGTCAAAGGAGAGTTTCATGTCATTCGAGGTCATCGTCATCGGCGGTAATTTCGCCGGCCTGTCTGCGGCCATGCAGCTTGCCCGGGCGCGCCGCCGCGTTCTGCTGATCGATGCGGGCGCGCCGCGCAATCGGTTTTCGCAGGCGTCACATGGTTTCCTGGGCCAGGACGGCCAGACGCCGGCAGCGATTATGCGGGAGGGAAAGCGGCAGCTTTCGCTTTATCCGACCATCACCATTCGTGACGGGGAAGTTGTTCAGGCACGTGCCGATGGCGACGAATTCGTTATCGGCATCAAGGGCGGTGGCGAAGAAAGAGCAGCGCGCATCGTCCTGGCAACCGGCATAAGCGACACGCTGCCTGATATCCCCGGCCTGCGGGATCGATGGGGCCGCTCCGCACTGCACTGCCCCTATTGCCACGGTTATGAGGTGAGCGGCGGTAAGCTCGGCGTTCTCGCAAACCATCCGCATTCGGCACATGCGGCCATGCTGATTCCCGACTGGGGAGAGACAACCTATTTCACCCAAGCGCTGTTCGAGCCCGATGAAGAGCAACTCGCAGGGCTGACTGCTCGCGGTGTACGGATCGAGCGCAGCCCTGTCGTGGAATTATTGGGGGACACTCCCAGGCTTGAGGCCGTTCGCCTCGCCGATGGCAGGGTCCTGCGGCTGGATGCCGTGTTCGTCGCTCCGAAAACGGCAATGGCGAGCCCGGTTGCCGAACAACTCGGCTGTGTCTTCGACGACGGTCCGTTCGGTCCGCTCATCCGGACCGGCGATAACAAGGAAACAACCGTCAAGGGTGTCTTTGCCGCCGGCGATGCGGCAAGCGCAATGCATAACGCCACGCTCGCTTCCGCTTCAGGCGTGCTCGCCGGTGTGCATTGCCATCAATCGCTGGCGATGCAGTCCGCCCGATAGTTCTTCTTCGGTCTAAGGCAGGAACAGCACGTCATATTGATCGAATTCGCCCGGCAGATCACGGACTTTCATCTCCTTCTCGCCGTCCTCGAAAACCACGAGGCAATACTCGTAGAAGCCGGCGAGCATGCGTATGAAGGCTTTCGTGCCCTCCTGGCCGTAAAAGAGCGGTGTGAATTCCATATAGAGAGGCGTGCGGCGGGCAAGCAGCGGCAGCATTGAGCGGCAGGCAACCGGCTCGTAACCCTCGATATCCATCCAGACGAGGCCAATGGCTGTTTGGTCGATGCTGAGTCCGTCGAGGATGCCGGTCACGGGTAGCACCGGAACGCTGATCTTCTGGTCACTGGGGCTCTGGCGGATGGCGCTGCTCTTGCCATGATTGGCGCTGTTCAAAAAGAAGTCGATCTCGCCTTCACCTTCGCCGGCGGCGCAGTTGACGAGGCGCACCGTGTCGATAAGACCGTTCTGGCGGATATTTTGTTCCAGAAGGCGGAAATTGCGCGGATCTGGCTCGACGCTGACGATCCCGGCAAATGCGCGGGCGAGCGCAAAATAGACTGTCTGTGTGCCGATATTGCCGCCGATCTCCAGCAGCATGCTGCCCTTCTTCAGCAGGCCGCGCTCGCGCAGGATCACGAGCAGCCGGTCGACTGCCTCGCGTTCGAAATGGCCCTTCCGGAAGACCTTGCGGCCGATATAGTCGGCGGGTGAAAAACTCATCAGGTGATCGCCGGCATCGACCGTCATGGAGGTGACGCGCGGCCCGATATTCTCGATCAGCAGCCGGCGGCCGGTGCGGGTGTCAAAGAAACGTGTGGCCAGCGCATTGCGCGCCTTACGCAAACGGCGCTTCCAATATTTGCCAGTAAGCCATGCTTGGCCGGACATTATTGTCTTTCCTTGAGCGGTTCGGCGGCTTTCTCTCTCGGAATGACATAGACTTTCAAGGGGAGCGCCCGGCCACGCACATTGATTTCGCAGCTTTCGACCGTTTCCAGATCAATGCCGGCGCCTATCGCGACCGGCTCGGAAATGACGATCGCAGCATTAAGCTCCTTGGCGGCCGTCTCCAGGCGGCTTGCGACGTTGACGGTATCGCCGACGGCCGTCAGGCTGCGCACGCGCCCATAGCCCATCGTGCCGACGACTGCCGGGCCAGTGTGGATGCCGATAACGATCTGCAGCGGCAATGGCAGTTCGTCGGAAAGTTCGGCGGCGAGCTTCTCCACCTCGGCAACAATCGCGGATGCGGCTGCCACAGCCTGCCGGCAGGCTTCCTCAGGTGTGGTGTTGAGGCCGAATAGTGCCATGGCGCCGTCGCCGATGAATTTGTCGAGCCGTCCGCCGGCCTGTTCCACCGCCTTGCCGACGATCCCGAAATAGCGGTTGAGCAGGAAGACGACGTCGAAGGGCAGGCGGGTCTCAGTCAGCGTCGTGAAATGGCGCATGTCACAGAAGAGTACGGCGATCTCGCGCTCGCGGCCAGGGCTGGTTTCCTGGCTGTTGGCGGGAAGGGTAGCCTCCGTCTGCGGCACGAGCAGCGGCGCGACAGTCAAGTCCTTATCCGGGCGGAGCTGACAGGCGAGGCGTACATCAGCTGCCGCATTGATGCGCTTCAGCGTCGTCTGCTCCAGCTTGTCGGGCGGCGGCAGGGTCCAATAATCGCCGAGGATCTGCACGCGGCAGGTGGAGCACTGCCCCTTGCCACCGCAGACCGAATAGTGCGGCAGGCCGCCGAGCCTGCTTGCCTCCAGCACTGTGAAGCCGCGCGGCACGCGCACGGTCTCGCCGCCGGGATAGTGAACCGCGACTTGGTTCGTCCGCTCTTTCAGCCTGCGGCGCGCCCGTGCCAGAATGACGAGGGCAAGCGCTGCGGAGAAGCTGCCATAGAGCCCAGCGCGGATCGTCGCGATTTTCTCGCGCGCCTCAGGATCGTTGTAATAGCGGGTATTGACCGTTTCTTCGTAGTGGCCGGATTCTGACTCGATGTAGGAGGGATCGGATAGCGTGCGGCCCATCTCGACGAAACCGAGCAGCGCCAGCACCGGCAGGAGGATGGCGATTGCCAGAAGCAGCGATGAGGAATTGTCGTACCAGGGCCGATAGCGAAGCCAGAAATGTATGCCGATACAGCCATGGATCCAGACGGCGAGCAGTGCGAAAGTCTGGCGTACGCCGTTCTGCGGTGAGTTGATCCAGAGCGTGCGAACGATCGTCTCGTAATTATCGGTATAGCTGTAGAGTGCATGGACGATGCGTGTGCCGATGACATGGTCGATGAGCAGCAGCGGGATTAGAAGGCCGAGAACGATCTGTGCCATCTCGTTCTTCGGCATGACGAGGCTACGGCGCATATAGAGCCCGCGCAGCACCAGCGTCATATGGACGAGGACCGAGCCGTAGAAGAGCAGGGTGCCCAGCGGATTACGCCAGATCGCCAGAAACAGCCGGCGCGCATCATCGGCCGCCGTCAGCGAAACGAGCCCCAATGCATGGTTTGACATATGCAGGATGATGAAGACGAACATCACAAGGCCGGAACCGAGCCTGGCCTTCCTGATCGTGCGCTCCGAAAAAATCCCTGTGGCCCAGACCGTCGTCATCAATTCCTGTTCTTGAAGCTCAAATCGCAAATGCACTAGAGAAGACGAAAAAGGGCGGAATTATCGTCTCGTCTAATCACGATCGCTTCGGTATGCCTGTCTGTATCGTTCAAGGATAGTGACAATAGCGGAAATTTTCGCCTACGGCGCGAGCGCCGATTGGAAACACACTGTCATACGCGGAGTGTCGCGATGCGGATTGCCTTCTACGCGCCGATGAAGTCGCCGCGCCATCCGGTGCCCTCAGGCGACCGGTTGATGGCGCGGCTGCTGATCCGGGCGCTGGAAATGGCCGGGCATTCGGTCGAGATCGTGTCCGAGTTCCGCATCCATGCCGGCACGCCGGAAGCGGCGGCCGAAGCGCTGGCGATGGCCGAAGAGGAGCTTGAGCGGCTTCGGCGCAAATGGCGGGAGGAGCCGAAGCCGGAGCTCTGGTTCTGCTATCATCCCTATTACAAGTCCCCCGATCTCTTCGGACCGGCGATCGCGGCGGAATTCACAATTCCCTACGTTACGGCGGAAGCCTCCTATTCGCGCAAGCGCGACGGGATGGGGTGGGCCTTGTTCCAGAAACCGGTGGGCGAGGCGATCCGCCATGCGGCGGTCAATATCGCCTTTACCGAACGCGACCGGAAAGGATTGGAAGATGTCTTTCCCGAAGCGCGTATTGCCGGAGTAAAGCCTTTCGTTGACACAGCGCTCTTCGAGGCGGTAACGCCTGCTCCCGATCCGCAACGCTTGGTGAGCGTGGCAATGATGCGGGCCGGTGACAAGATGGAGAGCTACAAGACGCTCGCTGCGGCACTGCGCATGATCGAGGATCGGCCCTGGACGCTCGGCATCATTGGCGACGGTCCGCTGAGGGCTGAGGTGGAGGCGCTGTTTGCGGGCTTTGCGCCCGGTCGTATCGACTGGCTCGGTCAGAGGGAGCCGGAAGAGATAGCCGACCAGCTTTCGAAGAGCGGCATCTATGTGTGGCCGGGCTGCGGCGAAGCCTATGGACTTGCCTATCTCGAAGCGCAGGCGGCGGGCCTTCCTGTCGTGGCGCAGGCGACTGCCGGGGTGCCTGCCGTGGTAGAAGCCGATATGACAGGACTATTGACGCCGGATGGCGACATAGAAACCTATGCGCGGGCCATTGCCGGACTGCTGGATGACCAAGAGCGCCGTGACGTCATGGCATCCGCCGCCCGCCGCTTCGTCCTCGACGAGCGTTCGCTTGCCGGCGCGTCACATGAACTGGATTTGATCCTACGCAATCATGCAGGAGCAGCACATGATCGATAGCACCATCCGCGAGCCGTTGTATCAGGAGCTGGAGCGCTGGCGCGACGCTGGCCGCGTGGCGCGGCTCTGGCTGCGGGATGACGATGCAATCGAGCCGACGGCGGCGCTGGAGCGACTGCTCGCCGAGACGAAAAACTATGGCATCCCCGTCACGCTTGCGGTCATTCCGGCCTCTACCGGCGCACCGCTCGCTCAGCGGCTTGCGGATGAGGCGCGTGTCAGCGTGGCGGTTCACGGCTGGGCGCATTACAATCATGCCGGGCCTGACGACAAGAAGCAGGAACTCGGCGGGTCACGTCTGGAAGAAACCATTCTCGGCGAGCTCCATGAAGGCTTCCTGAAGCTGAAGGGTCTCTACCCGAAACGCTTTCTGTCGATGCTGGTTCCGCCGTGGAACCGGATCGACAAGGGTCTCATTCCCAAGCTGTCGGCGCTCGGCTTCGAATCCCTTTCCACCTACGGACGCGTCAAGGGCGAAAGCCCGCTCGCCATCGTCAACTCCCATCTCGACCTTATGGACTGGCACGGCGCCCGCGGCGGCCGGCCGATGGCAGACCTGATCGGCGAGCTGGTCGCGGAGCTGCAGGACAGGTTCGAGGGTAGCCGCGAGCCGATCGGCGTGCTCGGGCATCATCTGGTGCATGACGCGGCCGCCTGGGATTTCCTTGCCGAACTCTTCGAGGCGACTGCGGGCCATCCCGCAGTGGAATGGGTTTCAGCAGCCACGCTGGTGCAGGATCAGATGTCGACGACCTGATTGTCTCGGGCTGCGAAGGCGCCGGCAAAGGCGGCCTGCGCCTCGCTTTCCATGACGGCAAGCTGTCCATCGGTGCGCGAGGGCGCATGATGGAACAAGGCGAAGCGCTTTGCGCCTGCCATCTTCGCAAGTTCAGTACCGTGCTGCCATGTGGAGTGGCCAAAGCCCTTGAAGCGCTGCATCTCGTCTTCGTTATAGGTGCAGTCGTAGACGACGAGATCTGCGTCCTTCATCATTTCGAGCGCCACCGGATCATGCGTGCCCGGAATGTGCTCGATGTCGTAGATCAGCGCCACGATGCGGCCCTTCCAGTGGATGCGATAACCGATCGCTCCGCCCGGATGGTTCAGCATGTAGGTCTGCATTTCTACGCCTTCGTGCGGGGTCAGCGTCTGGCCCGCATGGAAATCGCGGAAGTTCATCGTTGCCTGACAGATATCGGTCTTTACCGGAAACCAGGGCGGGCTGATGAACTGCTCGACCATCTCGCGCGTGCTCATCTTGCCGTCCAGGTGGCCGGACCAGATGTTGACGTTGATCGACGGGTAGTAGATCGCTTTGAAAAAGGGCAGGCCGATGATGTGGTCGTAATGGCAGTGACTGAAGAAGAGGTCGACATCGCGGACTTCATCCGCAAGAAGCGAAAGGCCAGCCTCGCGCAGTCCCGAGCCCGCGTCGAAGATCATCCGGTGCTCGCCGCAGCGAATTTCTATGCAGGAGGTGTTGCCTCCATATCGGTCGAATTCCGGGCCTGACACGGGAATGCTTCCCCGAACGCCCCAAAATTTTACCTGAAACAGATCGTTACTCATTTTCCTTCAAACCAGCTTTCCCGCTTCGTCATCGTAGTCACCATCGATCCCGATGCGAAGCTGCAGAATTCCACGGGTTTGCCTATATCCCCTCGCACTCTTCTAACGGCTAGCCGAAGAAGAAGTAGATTTTCCTAAGCAATCGGCTTTTGGCTCAGAATGCAAGCCGGTATGGTTCGTTTTCTGTAAACGTTCCGGCGCATGCGAGGTCGCGACATTTCCCGCGGGATCATGCATCTTAAATGGTTGCGCGCGACCGAAAATGCAAATCCTCTGCTTTTGGAGGTGTTGAAGCCGCGGAACGGTCTGAAAAATGCGTCGAACGTGGACGGTGGCAAAGCGCGCCGGCGGGAAGGCTGCGTGTCTTAGTCGTGGACCCCGGCACGAGACGCCAACGTCCGCTTCTGCAGAAGATATTGTCACAAAACTGAAATAGATCTGTCGCATAGCTGTCATCCGGGGTGCCTAAATGTCGCCATACTTTCTTTAAAGCGACATTTGGTCTGCCCATGAACGCCCCCTCAATTCGATCGTCCTCTGCCGTTGCCGCGGCGGGTCTGGAATTGAGTTACGGGCCAACGCAGATTCTCAAAGGCATTGATTTTTCTCTGGAAAAAGGCAAGACGCTGGCACTGCTCGGCCCTTCGGGCTGCGGCAAAACCACGCTTCTTAGGCTGGTTGCAGGCCTGCTTGCGCCGACCAAGGGGGCTGTTTCGATTGCCGGCACCATCGTTGCCGATGGTGCGACCGGCGCCTTCGTTCCCCCGGAGAGGCGCGGGCTCGGCATGGTCTTCCAGGACTATGCGCTCTGGCCGCATCTGACGGTCGGCGGCAATGTCTCCTTTCCGCTTGAAATGCGCGGCGTCGGCAAGGCGGAGCGCCAGACCCGGACGATGCGCGCCCTTGGGCGCGTCGGCCTTTCGGCCTATGCCGACCGGCGGCCGAGCGATCTCTCCGGCGGCCAGCAGCAGCGCGTGGCGATCGCGCGTGCCATCGTCGCCGAGCCGCAGCTCATCCTTTTCGACGAACCGCTTTCCAACCTCGACCGCGAATTGCGGGAAAACATGGTGGGCGAACTCGCCGAGCTCATTTCCACACTCAGCCTGACGGCGATCTATGTGACGCACGACCATAGCGAAGCGCTGACGCTTGCCGATGAAGTCGCGGTCATGCGTGCTGGTCTGATCGAGCAGCTTGCCTCGCCGGATGACCTGATCGAGCGGCCGGCGACACCCGAGGTTGCCGACTTCCTGCGGCTTGGCTGCCTCGCCGATATCGAGCGGCGCGGACGTGCCTGGTGCTTCAAGGACAGCGACATCGTGCTGACCGAAGCCGAAGGAGTTGCCGGCGGCGGAGCTCGCGTGCTGATCCCGGTTGCCTGCATTTCGGCCGGTGAAGCCTCTCCCGATCGACTATCCGCTACCGTGCTGCGTTCGCAGTTCCGCGGCGATGGGCATCTGGCAAGCGTTTCGCTCTCCGGTCTGCCCGGCTTGGAATTGCGGGTTCTGAGCCGCGCCAAGCTGCGCGCCGGCGAGACGATAGGCCTTGCGATCGACGCAGCGCAAATCCGTTGGTTTCAGCAGAAAATACACCAATCCATAGAGGAGAAACTGGAACATGTTTAAGTCATTGAAGAGCATCACTTTTGGCGTCGCCGCCGCCGCCCTCATGGCCGGTGTCGCCCATGCCGACATCACCGTTTATACAGCCGGCCCGCAGAGCCTCATCGACAAGCTGTCGGCCGGCTTTACCAAGCAGACCGGCGTCAAGGTCAATGTTTTCCAGGCAACGACCGGCAAGGTCATGGCCCGTATCGAAGCCGAAGCCGCAAACCCCGTTGTCGACGTCGTCATCTCGGCTTCCTGGGATACGGCCAACGACTTTGCCAAGCGCGGCTGGCTCGTCAACTATTCGAGCCCGAACGCTGCCAAGGTTCCGGGTTTCCTGAGGTCCGAAGGCGCCGTTGCACAGGGCATCTCGGCTCTCGGCATCGTCTGGAACTCCAAGAGCGGCACGCCGAAGCCGGCCGAATGGGCCGACCTGACGAAGCCGGAATACAAAGACCTCGTCAATATTCCGGATCCGGCACAGTCCGGTTCATCCTTCGAACTGACCGCTGCTCTCGGCGGCCAGGACGACTGGAAGCTCTTCAAGGCTCTGCGGGCAAACGGCGCCATCATCGCCGGTGCAAATGCTGACGCCCTGAACCCGGTTCTGCAGGGTGCCAAGGCCGTCGTATTCGGCGCTGTCGACTACATTGCTCTCGCCGCACAGAAGAAGGGCGAGAATATCGAAGTCGTGTTCCCGAAGTCCGGTACGGTTATCGCGCCGCGCCCGGCCATGATCATGAACTGGTCCAAGAACCAGGACGACGCCAAGAAGTTCATCGACTACATGCTTTCTGACGAAGGTCAGGCGCTTGTTGCCGGCGAAATGCTGATGCCCGCGCGCACCGACGTCGCCGCCAGCCGTCCGCTGATTAGCGACCTGACGCTCCTGAAGTACGACACGGCTGCTGTTTACGGCAAGCGCAAGGAAACGCTGAAGTCCTTCGCCGATCTCTACGGCGCCAAGTAAGGTCTAGCCATATGAGAGGAAACGGCATCGGCGGCACGGCTCCGGCCGCCTGGCTGGCAACAGCGGGCCTCGTTCTCGTGGTCGCCGTTCCCTTCATCGCGGTGGTGCTGCAAGGCATCTTCCCCGAACTCGGACAGGGCTCGTTCGCGAGCCCTTTCTCCTCCCTCTATGCGACGCTCGCCGATAGTTCGCTGATCCGCATGGGCGGCAACACCATCCTGCTCGGCGCTTGCGTGGTGTTTGCTTCGGCGCTCGTTGCCGTACCGCTCGGCGTCTTCCGTGCGCTCTACAGAATTCCCTTCGCGCCTCTCTGGGACGTGCTGCTGCTCGTGCCCTTCATGATCCCGCCCTATATCGCCACACTCGGCTGGATCATGACGCTGCAGCCGCGCGGGTATCTGCAGCAGCTCGCCGGTTTCAATTTGGCGCCCTTCCTGTTTTCAATCTTCGGCATGACGCTTGTCATGGCCTTCAACACCTTCCCGGTCGTCTATTTCGCGGTGTCGCGCACGGTCGAGGCCGTCGGCGCGCGTTATGCCGATGTCGGTCGTGTCTTCGGCGCCTCGCCAGCGCGCGCCTTCTGGCGCATCACGCTGCCGCTCTCGGCCCCCGGTTTGACGGCAAGCCTCATGCTGGTCTTTGCCGCGGCGATTGAGGAATATGGCACGCCTGCAGCGCTCGGTCGCCGCGCCGGTTTCCAGGTGCTGGTCACTGGTATCGACCTGCGTGTCACCGACTGGCCGATCGATCTGCCGGGTGCAGCTATCCTGTCGCTGGTGCTGGTGGCCATGTCGCTCGTCACCTTCCTCTTGCAGCGCTGGATTCTGGCGCGCCGCTCCTACCAGACGGTCGGCGGCAAACCGACGGCAAAGGACAAGCGCCCGCTTGGCACGCTGAAGCTACCCGTTATGATTGCCTTTAGCGTCGTGGCGCTTCTCGCGACCGGCGTACCGCTGCTGGCAATCCTTGCGACCGCGCTAGCGCGAACGATCTCCGGCGGCCTTGCTCTCGACAATGTCAGCCTCGACAATTTCATGGCGGTCTTCGGCAACAGCGCCGGTGCCGTGACGGCGCTGATCAATAGCTTTTCGCTGGGTATCGGCACGGCACTGATCACGGGACTGATTGGTGTTACGGCCGCCTATACGGTCGTGAAGACGAAAATCTCCGGCCGAATGGCCATCGATGTCATGACAATCCTGCCGAATGCGCTGCCAGGCATCGTCGTGGCCGTCGGCCTCATCCTCGCTTGGAACATGCCAGGCCTACCCTTTACGCCCTACAATACCGGCCTCATCCTGCTGCTTGCCTATTGCTGCATCCTGCTGCCGCAGCCGGTGCGCTACACGACGGCGGCCTTCCAGCAGATCGGCGACAATCTGGAGGCGGCCGCCCGCGTCTGTGGCGCGAGCGGCATCACGGCCTTCCGGCGTATCCTCCTGCCGCTCGTCTTTCCGAGTCTTGCCTCCTCAATGTTGCTCGTCTTCGCGCTTGCCTCGCGTGAGCTCGTCGCCTCCGTCGTCGTGGCACCCGTCGGCATGCAAACGATCGCGACCTTCATCTGGCGCCAGTTCGAGCAGGGCTCGATCGGCCTTGGTATGGCGATGGCCTTCATCGCAATCTGCATCACGACGTTGCTGCCGTTGATTCTGATGGGGCTGATGCGGCGTGACAATATGGTTGCGGATTGAGATGCACTCAAAATTGAGATGTTCTTGTTTCTCGCGGAAATTGCTGAGATAATTTCCTTGAGCAACGTTTGGAGTGAAGATGGCTCCAGTCACTGAGATCGTTATAGGCCTCATGGTCGTTTCCATCCTCATCGTCGCATTTGCCGTATTCTTGTCCTGGAAGCCTGTTTGGTGGGCGCACCTTCGTTTTCCAGGGCGTTCAGTTCGTGGCCAAGCCGAAGGCGGTCTAGAAGTGAGTTTTGACTGCGATGATGGAGGTGATGGCGGTGGTGACGGAGGAGGCGATTAAGCTCAGAGCGACGTCGTAATCCCACCGTCGACCATCAGCATATGACCATTGACGAAGGACGACGCGTCCGACGCCAGGAAGACAGCCGCACCCACCAACTCCTTGACATCGCCCCAACGGCCGGCCGGCGTGCGGGCCTCAAGCCATGCGGAAAATTTCGGATCATCGACAAGCGCCTGGTTGAGCGGCGTCTTGAAATAGCCGGGTGCAATGGCATTGACCTGCAAACCGTGTTTTGCCCAGTCCGTCGCCATGCCACGGGTGAGATTGCGCACAGCGCCCTTGGTTGCCGTATAGGGTGCGATATTTGGGCGGGCGAGTTCGGCCTGTACCGAGGCGATGTTGATGATCTTGCCGCGGCCGCGGCCGATCATCGCCCGCGCGACCGGCTGACTGACATAGAAGATGCTGGAAACGTTGGTGCGGAAAAGTTCGTCCCACTTTTCGACAGGGAAGTCCTCCAGCGGCGTGCGAAATTGCATGCCGGCATTGTTGACGAGAATATCGATCGGGCCGATTTCCGCTTCGATATAGTCGATCGCCGAACGGCAGGCCTCGGCATCGGTAACATCGAAGGCAGCGCTGACGGCATGGCCTTTGTTTTCACGGATCGCTTTGGCTGCCGCTTCCGCTTTCTGGGCATTGCGCCCATTGATGATGACTGACGCCCCGTGCTCGGCAAGCCCGAGCGCCAGCGCATGGCCGATGCCTTGGCTGGAGCCTGTCACGAGCGCGCGGCGGCCAGAAAGATCGAAGAGGGGAAAGGTCACGGGATCACTCCTGAAATCACCATCCCTGCATAGCCGGTTTTACCGCTGCTGCGCAAAGGCGATCAGTCTGTCCCTAGACGTTTGATATTCCCTGTCAGTTCCTTTGCCAGCCGCAATGACGCGGCAGTCGCCATAACCATCTGCGGCAGCACCAGCCATTCGAGCGTCCAGGCGGCGCCCGATCGCTCCTGTTCATGGACGAGCGAGTGGTGGATTGCCGAAAGCTGCGTGGCGTTGAAGCGGGCAAGCGCGACCAATGTTTCGGCGGCAACAGGATTCTGCTTGTGGGCCATGGCCGAAGAGGCGCCGCCGCCCGCAAGCTCGATCTCGCCTCCGGCTTCGGCGAGCAGCACCACGTCCTGTCCGAATTTGCCGAGGCTGCCCGAGATCAATGAGTAGAGATTGGCGAGATCGGCAAGGCGGCTCCGCCGGCTCTGCCATTGCGGCTCGTCGGTCAGCCCCAGTTCCAGTGCCAGCGAGGCGCGCACGGCGGATGCCTCGGCTCCGAGTTTTTCGAGCGTGCCGGCAGCACCGCCGAACTGAACGGGGAAGGTCTGCTCCGTCAGCCGGTCTCGATAGGTCTCCAACGGCAGCCGCCAGGCGGCTATGCGATCGGCAGCGGTGATAGGGATCGCGGCCTGCATGCGCGTATGGCCCATCAGGCGGTTAACCCCGAACTGCCGCTCAAGGGCGGTTAGTCCCGTAACGATGGCATGCAGACGCCCGCCGAAAAGGAAGGTCACGGATTTCAGCCGAAGCATGAGGCTAGTGTCGATGACATCCTGGCTGGTCGCGGCGAAATGGAGGTGTTTTGCCACCTCTTCGCCCGCCGCCTCCCGAAGCCGCCGAACCAAATCGGGAATGACGACGCCATCCCGGGCGGTTGCGGCGTTCAGGCTTTTCATGTCGGGGGTGAAACCTGCACAGGTCTCGCCGATCGCCCGAGCGGCCTCAGCCGGAATGACGCCGTGTGTGGCTTCGGCACGAGCAAGCGCTGCCTCGAAAGACAGCATTGCCCGGATATCCGCCTCGGCGGAAAAATACGGGGCTATTTCACTGTCGCTGAGCAGGCCGGAGAGGAAGGGATGATCGAAAGGGGAAGTGGTCATTCGGAGTCTCGTTTTATTACCGCCCGTCTGGCCTGTCGCGCCATCAAGCTCAAGGACAAGTTAGGGCAGCACGACGCTACTTGCCCGGCACACTGTGGACAAGTAGCGTCTGCGTGCGGGTCAGATGTCGAGAAACACCGTTTCCTTCGGCCCTTGAAGATGGATGTCGAAGGTCAGGTTCGCACCGTCGCGGGTGGCGATCAGCGTGGGCACACGATCACGGTGCTCGATGCGCGCCAGGATCGGATCGGCGGCGTTGGCTTCCTGCTCTTCCGGGAAATACATCCGTGTGTGCAGGCCGATATTGATGCCGCGGGCAACGATCCAAAAGGTGATGTGCGGCGCCATCTTGCGCCCGTCCTTGAACGGCACCTTGCCGGGCTTGATGGTCTCAAAGCTGTAGACACCGTCTTCTGCGCGGGTGGGGCAGCGGCCCCAGCCGGTGAAGTTCGGATCGGCTGTGCCGCGCATTTCCGAGGGACTGTTATAGAGGCCGGCACTGTCGGCCTGCCAGATCTCAATCACAGCGTCGCGCACCAGCGCGCCGGCGCCGTCGAAGATGCGGCCACTGATAGTGATGCGCTCGCCGAGCGTCTTGTCATTGACCATCTGAATACCGAGGTCGGTATCATAGACGCCGGTGATGTCGCAGAAATTCGGCGTCAGGCCGATATGCACATAGGGGCCGGCGGTCTGGGATGGGGTTTCCTTGAGGTAGCCGAGTTCCTGCATGTCAGTTCCCCTCCGGCTTGTTTTCGAACATGGTCGAGCGTCGGCCGCGCAGCACGATATCGAACTTATAGGCGCGGCTATCCATCGGGATCGTATTGCCCCAGTCGAGCGGCGCGATAAGCTGCTCGATCGCCGCCTTGTCCGGGATCGTGCCGACGATCGGACATTTCCAGATCATCGGATCGCCCTCAAAATACATCTGCGTGATCAGGCGCTGCGAGAAACCGTGGCCGAAGATCGAGAAGTGGATATGGGCCGGGCGCCAGTCGTTGACGCCGTTCGGCCAGGGATAGGCGCCGGGCCGCACGGTGCGGAAGAAATACCGGCCTTCCTCATCGGTGATGAAGCGGCCACAGCCGCCGAAATTCGGGTCGATGGCGGCAAGATAGGTTTCCTTCTTGTGGCGGTAGCGGCCGCCGGCATTGGCCTGCCAGAATTCCACGAGAACGCCAGCCTGCGGCCGGCCGCGCTCGTCGAGCACCCGGCCGTGCACGATGATGCGTTCGCCGATGGCGCTCTCGCCGGGCCGGGCGAAATTATGGATCAAGTCGTTATCCATCTCGCCAGTCATCGAATGGCCGAAGACCGGGCCGGTGATTTCCGAGATCGTGCCATCGAGCGATAGCAGCGCGCGCTGGGGCGAGCGCAGGAGCGAGGTCTTGTAGCCTGGCGCATAGGCCGGCGGGTGCCAAGCGCGGTCACGAGCGAAAAAGGCCCCGGTTTCTGGCTTGCGGTTCGGTAAGTCGGACATTCTCTCCCCCTCAGGCCGCCTTGCCGGCGTCCATCTGCTCGAAAACCTGCTTTGCGATCTTGATCGCATGATTGGCCGCCGGCACACCGGCATATATTGCCACATGCAGCAGCGCTTCGCGAATATCCTCCCGCGAGGCGCCGGTATTGGCGGTGGCGCGCACATGCATCGCCACCTCGTCATCCTGGCCGAGAGCGGCAAGAAGGGCGATCGTGATCATCGAACGCTCGCGTTTCGTCAGCTCTGGCCGGGACCAGACATGACCCCAGGCGGCCTCGGTGATCAGCTCCTGGAACGGCCTGTCGAATTCAGTTGAGGCCGCCTGCGCGCGGTCAACATGAGGATCGCCGAGAACGGAGCGGCGGGTTACCATGCCCTGGTGATAGCGTTCGGACGCTGTGTCGCTCATGGGCTCTTTTCTCCAACGGATGAGAGGAAGGCGCGGATGATCGCCGTCAGCGCTTCCGGCTGCTCGACGGGCGGAATATGGGCGCAGTCCTTGATGACTTCATAGCGCGCGTCTGGGATCAGTTTTGCCGTTGAGAGCACCAGATCCGGCGGCGTCGAGCCGTCCTGATCACCAACTACGCAGATGGTCGGCACTTTGATCTTGCGCGCGGCTTCGGTGAAATCGGCGTCGCGGATCGCCGCGCAGGTGGCGACATAACCTTCTACCGGCTGGCGGATCAGCATGTTGCAGTAGCCGGCATAGGCGATGTTTTCCGGTCTGCGGAAGGCTGGTGTGAACCAGCGCTCCATCACCATGTCGACAATGCTGGCGATGCCGTTCTTCTCGACTGCGGCGATGCGGTTGTTCCAGCTTTCGACCGTGCCAATCTTGTGGGCTGTGTCGCAGAGAATCAGCGCCTTCACCAGATCCGGACGGCGCTGGTAGAGCGATTGGGCGATAAGGCCCCCGACCGAGAGACCACAGATGACCGCATCCTTGACCGAGAGAAGGTCGAGAAGGCCGGCAAGGTCGGTGGCATGATCCTCCATGGCATAGGGCACCTGGCCGACCTCGGAGAGGCCGTGGCCGCGCATGTCATAGAGGATGATGGCAAAGTCGCCGGCAAGACGGACGATCACGTCGCGCCAGATTCGGAAGTCTGTGCCAAGCGAATTGGCAAAGACGATAACCGGCCTGTCAGCCGGAGCCCCGATGAGCTGGTAGTGGATCGTTACATCGTTGATACTGGCAAACTGCACTTTAAATCTCCTCCATACCCAATTTGGTGAGTTGATCCGGTTAAGTAAAATGATATTTTCCGGCTTTCCAATAACTTATGGGTTATGAAAACAATGATCGATAGCCGCATCAAGTTTCGCCATCTGCAGGCCTTTGTCGAGGTGGCGCGGCAGAAAAGCGTGATGAAGGCGGCCGAGCTTTTGCATGTCAGCCAGCCGGCGGTAACCAAGACGATCCGTGAGCTGGAACAGGCGCTCGGTGTCGGCGTCTTCGAGCGCGACGGGCGCGGCATCCGGATCACGCGCTACGGCGAGGTCTTCCTGCGCCATGCGGGTGCTGCGCTGACGGCGCTGCGGCAGGGGCTTGATTCCGTCTCGCAGGAGCAGTTCGGCGACGCTCCGCCGATCCGTATCGGCGCGCTGCCAACGGTCTCGACGCGCATCATGCCACGGGCGATGGACCTGTTTCTGAAGGAAAATACCTGGAGCCGGGTGAAGATCGTCACCGGCGACAATGCCGTGCTTCTGGAGCAACTGCGCATCGGCGATCTCGACCTCGTCGTCGGGCGTCTGGCGGGAGCGGAAAGGATGGCCGGTTTCTCCTTCGAGCATCTCTATTCCGAACAGGTCGTCTTTGCCGTGCGCGCCGGCCATCCGCTGCTTGCCTCCGGCAAATCGCTCTTCGCTGAGCTCGGCCTCTATACGCTTCTGATGCCGACCCGCGGTTCGATTATCCGGCCGGTGGTTGAGAATTTTCTGATCGCCAATGGCGTCGCCAGTCCGCCAAGCCAGATCGAAACGGTTTCCGATGCCTTTGGCCGCGCTTTCGTACGCGACAGCGACGCGATCTGGATCATTTCCAATGGTGTAGTCGCACGCGATATTACCGATGGCGTACTTGCCGCCCTGCCGATCGATACCGGCGAGACGAAGGGTCCGGTCGGGCTGACGGTACGCACGGATTCCATTCCTTCGCTGCCGCTGACGATCCTCATGCAGACGATCCGCGAGGCGGCGCTGGAAGTTTCTGGTCGGACCGCATCTGCGCACTAACCTTCAAGACAGCCGCCACCTTTGTTCGTAGACTTGTCGCTCTTGGCTATCCAAGGAGGCGGCAGCAATGAAAACAGGCTTCATCGGTCTCGGCGTGATGGGCACGCCGATGGCGCTCAATCTCGCGCGGGCAGGCACCGATCTCATCGTCTGGAACCGTTCGCCGGAAAGTGTGGAAAGGTTGTGGGCGGCAGGCGCCGATGTGGCTGCCGATGTGGATGCGGTGTTCGGCAAGGCCGGAACCGTAATCCTGATGCTCGCGACAGAGGCGGTGATTGACACGGTTCTCGGGCGTGGCACGCCTGACTTTGCCGCACGTGTCGCGGGGCATGTCATCATCCATATGGGAACGACGGCGCCGGCCTATTCGAAAGCGCTTGAAGCGGATATCCGTGTGGCTGGCGGTCGCTATGTCGAGGCGCCCGTTTCGGGCTCGCGCCGGCCGGCAGAAGAGGGCCAGCTTGTGGCCATGCTCGCCGGAGAGGCTGGTGTGGTCGATGAGGTCCGTCCGCTGCTGGCGCCCATGTGTCGGGAGACGGTCGTCTGTGGCGCGGTGCCGAATGCGCTGTTGATGAAGCTCGCCGTCAACATCTTTCTCATCACGTCGGTGACGGGCTTGGCGGAAGCGGCCCATTTTGCCGGTAGGCAGGGGCTGGACATGGGGGTTTTCAGGGCCGTCGTCGATGCCGGCCAGATGGCGAGCGGCATATCGCGGATCAAGAGCGGCAAGCTGGTGGAGCGGGATTTCTCCGTGCAGGCGGCAATAACAGACGTGTTGAAGAATAACAGGCTGGTGGCCGAAGCGGCGCGGCAGGCGGGCGTCGCCTCGCCGCTGCTCGATGCCTGTCATGCGCTTTATGCCGAAACCGAAAACCTGGGTTTCGGGCGCGAGGATATGGCGGCCGTCATTCACGCGCTTGAAGCGCGAACCGAGGCAATCAGCCTGCCTTTCGGGGATTGACGCCACATCGCTCTGGCATTTGGCGTCATGCTGACGCAATCTTGCCTGTGCAGAGAGCAGCTTTTGAAGTTGGACGGTTAAATGCGCGTCTTGCTGGCGGAAGATGAACCGGAAATGGCCGCCGTGCTTGTGGCGGCGCTCCGCAACAACAATATCATCACGGATCACGTTTCCACCATCGAGGCGGCCGAGGAGGCCGTGCGGCTGAACAGCTATGATGCCCTGCTGCTTGACCGCAGCCTGCCTGACGGCGACGGGCTGGAGCTGATCGCCGACGCGCGCCGCATCCAGCCGGCCGTCCCGGTCATCATGCTGACGGCGCGGGGCGATCTGAAAGACCGGATCGAGGGCCTCGATCTCGGCGCCGACGATTATCTCGCAAAACCCTTTGCGGTCGAGGAGCTGATGGCGCGTTTGCGGGCGATTTTGCGCCGTCCGGGCAATATCGAGATCGAGAGCCTGTGCCTCGGCCGGCTGCATTTCGACCTGCGCAACCGCGAGGCGCGTGTCGGCGAGATGGCGCTTGAACTGCCTCGCCGCGAATTGCTGGTGCTGGAAGCGCTGATGCGTCGGGCCGGCCGCACGGTTGAGCGCTCCAGCCTCGAAGAAGCGGTCTACGGCATGGACGACGAGATCCAGTCCAATGCCCTCGACGCGCATGTTTCGCGCGTGCGCCGCAAGCTCGATGCGGCGTGCGCTGGGGTCGAGATCCATACGATCCGCGGCGTCGGTTACCTGATCCGGCAGGCCCGGCCATGAAGAAGATGAAGTTCTATTCGCTGAAATGGAGGCTGATCCGCCGGCTGGTGGCGCTGCAGGCGGCGACCCTGGTGCTGATTGCGATCGCCTTTGCCTTCGTCTTCTGGATTTCGGGCATGAGTGGCATCTTCGCACCCGATGAACATGCAATTGATGCGGTTACGGAATCGATTGCCTGGAACGCCGACGGTTCGATGCGTATCACCAACACCGACGATCTGGGTTATCAGCGCGACAAGGCGGCCGACTTCTGGTTTCTGGTGCGCGATCAGCAGGGCCGCATGGTCAGCGAAGGCAATGTGCCGGCGCAATATCTCGCCATCGCCGCGTCGGGTACCGATATCGCCGAAGCCCGTTTCAATGGGGACGAAGACAATCCCGCGACGATTGCGGCACGCCTGCAGAAAATAAAGACGGATCACGGCGATCTGCTCGTCATCGTCGGCCGACAGGGCAGCCTCTCGGCCGGCAAACTTCTGGTCGTCTTCATGGCAATCGCTTCAGGTATCGTGCTGCCGGTCATTTTGCTGACGGGCCTGATCACACTGGCGGTCACACCCTTCGTGGCGCGCGGTATCCACCGCGGATTGAGCGAGGTGGCACAGGCAGCACAGGGCATTGACGGGACGACACGCGGCTACCGCCTGCCGCTCGAAAACGTGCCGGAGGAAGTCGCGCCGCTGGTGATCGCCATGAACGAGACGCTGCAGCGTCTCGACGACGACCACAACAAGCAGCGGCGCTTCATGCTGGCCGCTGCCCATGAGCTGCGCACGCCGATCGCCATCCTGCAGAACCGGCTGGAAACCATGCCGCCGACGGAGGCGACCAACCGGCTGCTGGAAGATGTCGCCCGCCTTTCGACGCTTGCCCAGCAGCTGCTCGACCTGCAGCGGCTTAATCAGGAGCCGGTACTGGATTGCTCCATCGACCTTGCGACCGTTGCGCGGCGGCAGGCCGCCGAGCTTGCACCGCTGATCATTGCCGCCGGCTATCAGGCGAATTTCGAGTTGCGTTCGATGCCGGAGCGCATCCTCGGCGATGAGACGGCGCTGGAACGGGCGATTGCCAATCTGGTGCAGAACGCCATCCAGCATGGCGGCAGGAGCGGTACGATCACGATTGCGGTCGAGCGCCCTGCACAGATTTCCGTCAGCGATGAAGGCCCTGGTATCGCGCCTGAGGACCAGGAGCGGATCTTCGAGCCCTTCCAGCGTGCGAACGGTCGCAGCCAGGGCATCGGGCTTGGCCTCCATCTCGTGCGCGAGATCGTCAAGCTGCACCACGGGCGCGTATGGGTGTCGAATGCGGAGAGCGGTGGGGCAAGCTTCAACATGAGCTTCGAGCCGACGGTCCAGACCGCATGAATCTTTCCGATGGCGCGGGTGCACGTCATGTTCGCATCATTTGAAAGGGGAATACCGTAGACGGACATTCGATGCTGGAGACCCGCATGCAACAGCCGCCGCTGGCCGCCTTCTTTAGCGCGCTTCTCGCCGAGCCCAGGAAAATCGGCGCGATCGTGCCCTCGGGAGGGCGGCTGGCGCGGCTGATGACCAGCGAAATTGAGCCTTCCGCAGGCAAGGTGCTGGAGCTCGGTCCCGGCACAGGGGTTTTCACGGAGGCGCTTCTGAAACGCGGCCTGCCGGCGCGAGACCTCACGCTGGTAGAACTCGAAACCCGCTTCATCGCTCCGCTGCAACAACGGTTTCCTGACGTAACGATACTCCAGCGCGATGCGCGCGAGCTTGCCGCCTGCAAGGCGGAGCTTGGAGTGCAGGCGGCAATCGTCAGCGGATTGCCCTTTCGCAATATGCCCTCGGAAATCATCCGCGCCATTGTCGGCGGCAGCTTTGGCCTGCTGGAACATGGCAGCGCCTTTTACCAGTTCACCTACGGCCATACCTGCTCTGTACCGCCAGACGTGCTCGATGACTTCGGGCTGCGGGCAGAGAGGCTCGGCCGGGTGCGCTTGAATATCCCGCCCGCCAGTGTTTTCCGTATCTCGCGCCGGCCGGAGTGACGCTCCGCCTTCGGTTCGATGGCCGGGTCGCTTTACTGGAACTATCTGGCGCGCCTCTCCGGGCCGTCGGTCGTTGTCGGCATGGCTGGGGCACTTCACGGTAGCGCGCAGAGCTTCGGGCTGGTACGCGGAAAGCATGACGCGCATGGCGCTGGTGCAGCTCGGGCCGGCCGCACGGGTCTATTCGGGCCTTGCTTCGTCGATGGTCTCGATCGATGCCATCCGTTTTGCGGTTGCCACATTCATCGGCTGCCTCATCTGGAACGGCGCGCTGATTTCGGCCGGCTGGATGGTCCTGCATTTCTAAAGCGTTGCGCGACACGCGTTAGCGCAGCACGGTGCGCAGCGTGGTCTGGGTTTCCTTCAGCAGCGGCAGGTAGCGCGCGACCATCTCAGCCGCCGGCACATGGGCGGCCGGCGCGCCGATATTGATGGCGGCGACCGTCTGGCCGCGATCGTTCTCAACGGGCACGGCGATGGAGCAGAGGCCGAGTTCCAGCTCCTGATCGATCAGGGCATAACCCTCTGCGCGGACCTTCCGGAACTCGGCCATCAATTCCCCAGGATCGGTCTTCGTGTTCGGGGTGTTCGCTTTCAGCTCGCTCCTGGAAAGCACAGCCCGGGCTTCGGCCTCCGGTAGTGCTGCAAGCAAGACACGACCCATCGAAGCACAATAGGCGGGAAGGCGGCTGCCGGGCGTGAGGTTGATCGACATGACACGGCGCTGCGAGGCGCGGGCGACATAGACGATCTCAGTGCCGTCGAGCACTGATGCGGATGCGCTCTGGCCGGCTTTCTCGGAGAGTGCGTCGAGGTGCGGCTGGATGAGCACCGGCAGCGGGGTCGCCTCCAGATAGGCATGCCCAAGCCGCAGGATCTTCGGCGTCAGGGTGAAGAACTTGCCGTCGTAATCGGCGTAACCCAGCTCGGCGAGCGTCAGCAGCGAGCGACGCACGGTGGCGCGGTCGAGGCCGGTGAGTTTCGCCGCGTCGGTGATTGATAGCCGACGATGCATTTCGCCGAAAGCTTCGATCACCTTGAGACCGCGGGCGAAGCCGCTGACGAAATCACTTTCCCGCATGGATTTGTCTGGTTTCCTCGTGATGGGTCAGAAGTTAAGGCTTGCCGGATCTTTGGCCGGATCGACGATGATACGAGCTTTCGATCCCTGGCTGCCTTCGCCGGTGGCGATCGGTCAGCGCGCTGGAAGCCATTTCTTCGCAACCCGGCAGGCAACCGTATATGCGGGGTCGAAGACGTTGCCTATGTCGTAACGGATCACCTGGCCGAGCAGATGGCTGGCCGCCACCGTGGTCAGGCCGTAGTCTATAACAAGCAGGTTCAACATTTCGGTCGTCGCATGCTGCAGAGCCTGGTCGAGCGGCCTCGCATTGCCGATGGTGATGACGTCATCAGCAGTTTCAGCCCTCGGCCAGGACATTGGCCTTCCCTTTTCAACCGTCAGCCGGACAGTGACTTCGAACGTCGTCTCTACACCGGTGCCGACGATTTCGCCGTCACCCTGGACCGCATGGCCGTCGCCAAGAAAGAACAATGCGCCGGGCGCGAAGACGGGGAACCAGATCGTCGCGCCTGGACCGAGCACGCGATAATCCATATTTCCGCCATACGCACCGCTCGTCGCCGTTGAGATCGCCTGACCAAAGCTCGGCGCCACGCCGAAACATCCGATCATCGGTGACAATGGCAGGACCAGATTTTCGATGCCGGCAACAGGTTCCTTCAGTTTTACAGTCATCGCTTGCCGGTCGATATCCCACAGCGTCTTTTCAGATCTTGGAAGGTCGCGAACGGCCTCGGGATCAATGACATTTGCCGCCAACACGCTGCGCGTGAACCCAGTGTCCCTCGTGGGGTTCATGTCCAGGATTTCGACCTTGAGGGCATCTCCGGGCTCGGCACCCTCGACGAAGACCGGCCCGTTCATGGGATTTGGACCGTGTGCCTGCCGGACGTCATTCTCGTCATAGCCCCAAGCGTCAAGTGTGCGGGTTACGACTGTGTCGCCGCTCGCGATCTTCAAAGCCGGAGGCATGGTTCCAATAACGTTGTAAAAGGCAGTTGCGACGAAATGGTGGGTCGTCATTCTATGTGTTCCGCTCGGGTGTTGGGAATGGGCGCGCAGGGTGATGTGCTGGTTCGACGAACTTACGCGTCTGTTGGGCAACCGTCGACGTGAAATATTCGGGCTTCCATGGGTGTGTGGTGAAATATGGCGCCGAAACTCCAAGATGTGAGGCAGCAGGAGATTTTGATCTTTTCGTTGCAAGCCATCGTGAGGCTGACGATCCGATGAGGAGTGCGTGAATTGAGTTCTATGCCTGACCCGCCGCGCAGTTCGTTCCAACGGGCGGTCTACATTTGCCTTGGTCTACTGATGGTCGGTCTTGGAATTATCGGTGCCATCCTTCCGCTCATGCCGACGACAATCTTCCTGATCCTGGCTGCGTGGTTTTTCAGCCGGTCATCCCCACGCCTGGAGGCCTATCTGATGCGCAGTCGATTTGGCGGCTCGCTGCGCGACTGGCGTGAAAATGGCGCGATTTCCAGGAAATCCAAGATTTTAGCCTTGATGGGGATGTTGGCCGGATATGCGATATTCTTCGTTACTTCGAAACCATCGATTTCTATTGCGATCATCGTCGGTGCATTGATCCTGACTTGTGCCGCCTATGTCGCTTCGCGGCCAAGTTCCACCCGACGCTGCGAGCCGGATGAAAGCGGCGGCTAATCTACGTTCAGGACAAGAGGCACTTTACAACGAACCTAAACTCAAATTATACGGCGCGCTCGCTATTGCTCCCATACCCCAACATTCCCATCTGAGCGCCATGCCAAAAACTCATAAGCACAAGTTCCTGCGGGAACAATACCGACGCATGCTTGCGTCTGACCACCATATCGATCCACGCTGGCGCGACAGTTTCGACGCGTTCCTGACGGATATTGATCATCTGGCGCCGAACACCGGAAGCCGTCGAATTATTGGTCGCAGGAACCTCAAGCTCGGTTTTGTACCCGGAAATGTCGAATGGCATTGGGAGAGCACGACACTGCCGGCATCGCGGGAAAACAGAGGACGCTAGGCCCGACGCACGACACGGCCGAAAGCAATCCCGCCAAATCGAGCCTTCGCGCAGCTTTGGCCGTGTCTTATCCCTTTTTGAGCGTTTTCTCTTCTGCCGGTCTTGCCTCGGCCGGCCTACCAACAATCTGACGTCATTGAGAACCGGATGGCCGCCTATCCATGGAGGCGGAGCGGCTTTTGCACGAGCCCGGTAGGTCGCGCTGATCCTGCTCTTTTGTTATGTCTCTGAAGGCCCTTTTTTAAGGCCTTTTTTGCGGTCGACGTCATCAGATTTGTCCATCTTGTGCCGTTAGATTTGTCTACAGAAAATCTGCAGTGATTTCAATTGCATATAGGCGCCGGCCATCGGTGGGTTTGAAACGCGGGATCGACGGTTGTCGGCGTCGAAATTTCGGGTCTGCACGTGGAGCACCGCCAATCGGAACCCGTCGCTGAAGACGACATAGTAGTCACAGATAAGCCAGTAAATCTCGTCAAGTGGTCCGTTAGGATGAACAAGTGCGGGCAACTTTTCCTGTGAACCGTCCAAGTTGAAGAGATACGGCCGCAACGGTCCGTGCGAGAAACCGCTTGGCACCGTCACATCGCGTTTAACTCCGATGATGGCGGTCGAATCATCAAGCCAGGCGAAGGGCGCGGTCCTGGAAAGAAGGTCTCCCGGGAGCCGTTCATTTACGATCTGGGCGCGGCCGCCGCGCGTCACGTCACCAAGCCAGAGACCTTTGGTGTACCCGACGGCAAAAACAGGCCCGCCGTTTGGCGAAAGCGAGGGCGGAAGAAATCTCGGCCAACCTTCCGGAATCGGCATGCATCGCAAGGTGTGGAAAGTCAGTGGCCCGGCAGGTGTCGGTTCGAGCATTTCGAGGGTGGGGCCCCAGTTATCGCCATAGCAACCAATCTGTTCAGGAGCCGCGATGGCTTCGACCTCAGCGCCAAAGGCCGCAATCATGGCCACCGCCGCGAACGAAATGATCGATGATGCGTGTTTCACCTTGATGGCCGCGGGGGCGTCGAGGGCTTGACGACAGGGGACTGACTTACTTCGGAAACAGGAACGTCAGCGCCACCCGGAAGCCCAGTCCATTGGCCGCCCCAGACGATTCCGCTCGCGGTCGGTTTCGAAGGCGAGAAGAAGAAGCTCTGCGTGATGTCACCAAGGCCAAACTGTATTCCCGACGGTCCGGCGATGTCGTTTTGCCAGGTTACCGGAAGTATGGTGCGGGAGATAACGTTCCAGTCTTCGTTGATCTCGATGGGAATGACCGGCTGGATATTCACGGTCGCCTTATCCCCGTCGTCGGGGCCATAGCCGTGATCGTAGTTGAACTGGAAGGGAACGCTGATCAGCGAGGCGATCGGATTGGAGAGCTTCTTCGCAAGGTCTTCGTTTGACTGGGCATGAGCAATCCCAAACTCAGTGCAAGCGCCATGACAGCTATCGCTACCGAATATGCCGTTCCCTTCATTGATGTCTCCCCGTTGAACCAAAATCTGACTTGGCGACTTCCTAAAAGTGAAACGCGACGCCGATGATCGGCCCTTGCTCCACGACGTCGAAGACGAACCCATCGTTGTTGTAGTCCACGCCCACCGCCCGGTAGCCCGCGACAGCGGATATCGTGTCGGTGAACTTGTACCCGAGGGTGAGGGCGACATCCCAATCGAGATCGGCACCACCGCCGCCAACGAGACCCCAGCCTGTCACGTAGATTTCCGGAGTGAAGAAGTAGTTGCCCCGGACACCCGCAAGTGCGTCGACCCAGGTGGCCCCGTCGTCCGCCTCGCGTCCACCCAACAGTCCGCCGTTGAACCCGATGGTGGTATCCACGGACCAGACGCGGACGCCGCCGACGATGTCGAGGTGGCCAGACTGGTCCTCAAGCACGGAGTACCCGGCCCCGAGCAGTCCGGCAAAGGTCTTCGACGTCACGTCGACGCTATCCGCGAGGATGCCGTTCCTAGTATGCGCGTCGGCCCCGAGCTTGGTGTACATGATGTCGGTGAAGATGCTGAAGCGATCGTAGCGGGCTTCGCCAGCCGCCATGAACGCGAAGTCGAGGTTCTCTAATATGTCGCCGAAGCTAGAGTCGATGTGGACCTCAGGCAGACCGAACTGCGCCATGTCGCCGGAAAGTCCTGCTGCCCAGAAATAGGGTGCGGCGGTGTAAGTCCAGCCGCTCTCGCTCTGGACAACCTTAGCCTCCGGAACGCCTGGTGCGATGTCGGCCGTATATGCCGAAGACGCAAAACCAACGCCGGCGCACAAGACGACGGCCTGTAACCAACGAACCTGCATGCTTCCCTCACTTGCCTGAGACGGAATCGCCCCGAACCCGCCTGTATCCCCAGTGATCTACGCCCAATAAGTCTCTTATGCCTATGTATGTTACAGTAGCCTCTGTCCGCGAAATCAGCGTTTGCAGCTCGGCGTCGGTCTTGTTTGGTCACAGTTCTTGGTGGCGGTCGGCTGCGGTTTGTTGGCGGTGCCCGTCAGCCCCCCGACTTGATTGGCGTAGTTATCGCGCGTGTCCTGGTCGACGACCGCGATCGGAGCGGCGAGAACCAGACCAGCCACATTGCCCGCCGCGCTGGCAGCCCCTGTTGTGGCCACCAAAATCTGGTCCCCAAGTCCGACGTGACTGTCCGTCAATGTCTGTCCTTCGGAAATGCGCTGACCGATGAGTTGCACGATCTGAGGTGATTCGGCGAACTTGCCGTGGTTCATGCTGTCACCGGATTTGATCTTGGTGAGATCGATGACCATGATCTTGTTGTCCTCCAGTTCCTTCTTGTAGGGAGCCTGCTCCGGATCGATCGCACCGAGGCGGGAGACGTCGCCCCATACCCGACGAGAGAAGGCCAATGCCTTGTCGTCGCGTGACACGAACAGCGTAAACTGAGGATGTTGCTTGCCCATGTCCGCAATTTGCTGGCTGAACACATCGACGTCGACATCTGGAGCCGCCAGCATGACGTTTTTGAATTTATCAGGCAGCCGACCGTTTCGAATGGCCATCTGCCGCAAGGATTCGAGCGCCAGCCAGTTTCCCATGGAATGGGCAAGGATCGAGACCTCCTTCACCTCCGGGTCCTTCGCGAGATACTGGAAAAGCGTCTCCAGGGCGTTGCGCGTATAGTTCGTGCTCTCGCGATCGTAGCCGTAGGCGAGCAGGCTACCGCGCGACGGCCATGTCACCAGAATGGGCGCACTATGGACTCCGGAATCCTGGACAATCTGCGCGAAGCGGTAGACGGCGTCCTCAAAGCGGTTGTTGAAACCGTGAATGAACACGAGGACGCTGCCGTCCGGGGTCTTCTTGACGCTGGCGTTCAGCCATTTCTTTGCCTCGTCGATGCTGAGGTCCTCGGCCTTCACCGTGGCGAAGTCGGTCGCTGGGTTGGACGGTAGCCTCTTCGGCCAGGCGACCTGTCCTTCCTTGCGGACTTTGCTTGGTGGAATGGAGATCGTCATGTCGGCGAAGGCCGGAGTACGCGCACGCTCGCCGTTGAACATCTCGCCGGGGACGGTCGATCGGGTTCGGGTCGTGGCGATCAGCATGTCGACCTTCGGCGATTGCGGCGAGGTATTCGCCACCGGCGTCAGCACGTCCTTGGGATGACCTCCGCATCCGGGTAGTGCCATGATGACTGCACATACAAGAAGCCAACGACACCAGCTCCTTGGGGCCGACGCCCATGCAACGCTGCTCTGACTACCCACTGATCGCCCTCATCCAAATGAACAACAACAGCCCCTTGACGGTTTATAGGTCCGATCACCTCCCTGGTCCCGTAGCATCGGGTAGGCTCTGCGAATGTTTGGTTGGCATTGTCGCAAAACCGCCACATCCTCAACGGGGTTGATGAGTGGATGAGGAAGCCGACGGAAGCATCATGGTGGACTCCACTTCGTCCACAGCGGGTAGTCCTGCCTTACGGATGTCTGCAATCATCCTGGCTCGATCGGCAGGCTGGAAATTGCGTGATTTCAGTTCGGCCACGATGTTCGGGATGAAATCGGGACGCATTTTGTTGAATAGCGCTGCCTCTCGCCGGGCATCGTCGATCATTCCCGCGTCGACATAGATGACCGCAGCAACCGCATGGTAGAGCGGAAACCTCTGCAGATCGGCCTCCTTGATTTCGACAAGCGCCGTTTCATTGTCGTGGAGCATGTACGCCGCGAGCGCACGAGTTCCGTGATAATAGTCAGCCCCTCTGGGATTGAGTGCCAGCGCCCGATCGAGCAGTACCGCTCCACGCTTCCATTGCCCACTCATGGCAACACGGGTTCCAAATTCTCCCAGCAATTCAGTGTCGTTGGGATTGGTCTCCAAAGCCTGCTCGCCGACTTTGAGGGCTTCCGGAACCTGGTTGTTGAAAAACAAAGCCGTCATCAGCGCCTGCATGGCACGGACATCGTCCGGATCGTTTTGAACGCCGCGCCGCGCTGCATTAAGGCTGCGTTCGATCGGCGTTGCAGCGTCGGTCCTGGTATTGAACCTGAAACGCCCCTCGTCGAGATAGACGATGGAAAGCATCGCCGATGCGGTTGCAAAGGACGGATAGCGGGCCACTGTTGCCTCAAGGCAATCTCGGACCTGTGCATGCCGCTCGGCACTCAATTCGGCCCGATACCTGTAGAAGCTCAAGGTGCATGCCCGCGTGCCGAGGCCGTCTGCCGGTGGGTTGGCGGCATCGGCTTTTGCCATTACGCCGTAGGGCTGCGCGACCGCGGAGGCGACCTTGTTGGCGATGTCCGACTGAATTGCGAACTCCTCGCGTGTCCGGATGTCGTCGTCGTAAGTTTGCGACCACAAAATCTCGTTGGTTTCGGTGTCGATCAGCCGCGTGGTGACCCGCACAAGATTGCCGGAAACGCGAACGCCACCTCCGAGGAAGAACTGGGCGTCCGGTTCGCTGCCGGTTTGAGGACTCCCGCCTTCCGGACCCCGTGATTTCAGTGCCTCCCGACTGAAGACGGTGATTTCCTTGAATCGGGGGAAGGCGGTCAGCAACTCTTCCGTCAGCCCGACCGTGTAGTTTTCCGCATTCGGACCATCCCCGAGATTGACAAACGGCGCGATGAACAGGGTGGGTCCATGGGACGATGCGGGACGGAAATGAAATTGCTGGGCCAGCGCGTAGCTGCTTCCGATGACCACCGCTCCCAGTGCGAGAGCCAGCCATCTCCGTCGCACGGCAGGCAGGCGGAGGCCAGAGCCTGCCGTCGCCATAGCAGCGTCTTCCTCAGGCCTGACCACGACGGCGTCTGGAGCCGGATCACTCCAGCGGATAGACGGTGCATATCCGCCTTTCGGGATGTCTATCAGGATCGGGTCGTTCTGACCCGCAACGAGGTAGTAGCGCTCCAGTATCCGGCGCAGCCGTCCGGCCTCGATGCGCACAACCGGGTCGTCCTGCGTGAACCCCGCGCTGCGTTTGAACACCTCCACGGCGATGGAATAGCCCTTGATACGGTCCGCGCGACCAGCAAGGGCCTCCTCCATCACATAGATGAAAAATGCGACGCTTCGACCCGATGGAGGGAATTCGGGACTTTTGACGATGCGGTCGAGCTGAGCCCGTATTTCTTCGGGACTGGGAGCAGGACGAGGCGAGGCAGCGGCGGCTCCCGGTGGCAATTCGTTCTGCACGGCCTCGCACCTCACCCGCTCTTGAGGGACTCTCTACCACAGATTTCATTACCGTCGTCAGATGTAACTTACTGCAGATGTCGACCGCCGTCTACGTAGATACTTACACCACTCAAGTTCCTACCTACCCGAAGTTCCGCCATCCCAAGAAATGGCTTCGAACATTGCGTCCCGTACCACCAACTACCCCGTATGTTACCGTTACATACTTGCGCATTCGCGATGCACGGTCACGATCAGTAGCTCCGTGTCCTGAGTCAGCACGACAGAGCCGCTGGATGATAGGTCTGCAACCGAGGGAACATCATGACGACGCTTAAAAGAACGGTCTCGTTACTCGCGGTCGCGTTGACCACTTCGAGTTTTGGCCAGGTAGCGTTCGCTCAGACCACCTTCGAGGTGCCGAAGACGATAACGACCCCGGATAAGGTCGAAACGCGGATCGGCACGCTCGACTTCAAGGACGGCGCGCCAACGCCGGAAACCGCGCAGAAGGTCTATGACACCCTCGACTTCACCCGCGGCCTCGACGCCTTTCTCAACAGCTATGGCGGCGCATCCGCGCTCGCGCTCGAGCGCGGATTCCAAAGCATCGGTGCCAATGACAACGACGTCGTCATCTTTCCCGAACTGATGGACGCAAAATCGCTGTTCCTCACGGCCAACGCCGACACCGTTTACTACCTCGCTATCATCGATCTTTCAAAGGGGCCGATCGTCATCGAGCAGCCACCCAAGGGGCTGGGCACCATCAACGACATGTGGTTCCAATGGGTCATCGACATCGGCTTTCCTGGCCCGGACCGCGGCGAGGGCGGGCGATATCTGCTAATTCCACCGGGCTACGACGGCCCGCTTCCCGACAGCGGCTTCCATGTGGCCCGTTCCAAGACCTTGCATGCTCTTTACGCCGCCCGGGCCTTCCTGACCGAAAACGATCCCAAGCCGACGGTCGACCTGATCAAGAAGACGCTGAAAATCTACCCGTACACGCCGGGTGGGTTCGGGACGAGCATAGCCACGGCCCTCGAGGGCAAGGTCAGGCTCGCGGCAAATCCGCCGATCCCCGAAACCACCTTCATCGACGCCAGCGGCAAGGCTTTCAACACGATTCCTCCAAACGACTTCTCATACTTTGAGATGATCAATGACAACATCCAAGCGGAACCGGCGGACTCCTACAATCCGGAACTAGCCGGGCAACTGGCGGCGATCGGGATCGCCAAGGGAAAGGACTTCAAGCCGGACGAGCGGATGAAGAAGATTCTCGCGGACGCCGCGGCAGTCGGAAACGCTTCGGGGCGCGTGCTCAACTGGCGTCCGAAGGACTCGCTTGGATGGAACTACTATCCGGACTCGTCATGGGCCAACATGCTGTGGCAGGGCGGTGCGAACTTCGAGACGCCGCCGCCGATGCTGACCAAGGACGGCCTGTTCGATCCGCTTCCACCTACTGGCGCGCGCACGCTCGATTCGAAGGCCGCCTTCTACTACGGTTACACCATGGACTCCCCTGGCATGATCATGCGACTGCCGCGTGTCGGCTCGCAGTATCTCATGGGCTTCCTGGACGGAGAGCAAAGGGCGCTGGACGGCGGCAAGACCTACAAGATCACCTTGCCAAAGGGCATACCGGAAGCGGCCTTCTGGTCCTTCACGGTCTACGACAACCAGACCCGCTCGATGCTCGATACGCCGCAGCGCTATCCACGCGCCGGTAGCCAGACCTACCCGTCGCCCGCGGCGGACGCAGCCGCGGATGGCTCTACCACGATCTATTTCGGCCCCGATCAGCCGAAAGACGTCAAGCGAGGCAACTGGGTGCAGACGGTTCCCGGCAAGGGCTGGTTCACGATCCTGCGGCTCTACAGCCCGCTCGAACCCTTCTTCACGAAGGAATGGCGTCCAACCGAAATCGAGCTTGTCCGCTGAACTTCCAATGACGACAGCAAACCTGAACTCATGAAGGGTCGAAGCAATGCGCAGGTCGAATCTCCTAATTCTCTTGTTATCTTCCGCGGTTTTAACGGTGGGCGTCGGAGCGGCTTCGGCGCAGGAGCGGCATGCATACTTCGGGCAGACCCACCAGCACACGAGCTGGTCATTGGACGCTTACATCATCGGCAACACGGTTACCGGACCGGAAGAGGCCTACCAGTACTCGATGGGCCAGACCATCAAGCATCCGGCCGGGTTCGACGTGAAGATCAAGACACCCCTCGATTTTCAGGGAGTGACCGATCACTCGGAATATGTCGGCGTCATCAGGCTTGCCAACGATCCCACATCTCCGGTCAGCAAGCTGCCGATCGCCGCGAAGTTGAAGGTCACCAAAGATAATCCCGCTACGAAGATTTTCTCGTTTCTGGCGAACAGCATAGCCAGCGGCAAGCCGCTCTCCGAGCTGGTGAACCCGGAACTTACTGGTTCTATTTGGAAGCAGAACGTCACCATCGCTGACAAGTACAACAAACCGGGCCAGTTCACTGCATTCTGCTCGTACGAGTGGACATCAATGCCCAATAACCAGAACATGCATCGCAACGTCTTTTTCAAGGACTGTGCGAAGGTGCCGCCCGCGCCGTTCTCGGCTCTCGAGTCAGACCATCCGGAAGACCTCTGGACCTGGATGGACGGTCAGCGAAAGGCCGGAAACGAGGTGCTGGCCATCTCCCACAATGCGAACCTGTCGAACGGCATCATGTTTCCCACCGATGTCGACAGCAAGGGCAATCCGCTCGACGCCGCCTGGGCGCAACAACGCATGACCAACGAGCCGTTGACGGAACTCAAGCAGGCAAAGGGTGCGTCTGAAACTCATCCCGATCTCTCGCCGAATGACGAGTTCGCCAACTTCGAGATCATGAACTACCTGATCGGGATCGATAACAGTACGGCAAAAATTCACGGCAGCTATGCCCGTGAAGCCTACGAGAACGGTTTGGCCCTGCAAGCGACCCGCGGCTACAACCCCTACAAGTTCGGGGTGGTGGGTGCTGGGGACTCGCACAACACGGCCACGGCCTATTCGCAGTCGAACTTTTTCGGCGATCATGGCCTCATCGACGCGACCCCTGCCGCCCGACTGGCGGGTACGGTCGCGTCGGGAATGAATGTCCTCGAAACAGGAACCTCTGGTCTGACCGTCGTCTGGGCGGAACAGAACACCCGCGACTCCATCTTCAATGCCATGCAGCGCAAGGAGGTCTACGCCACCAGCGGCGTGCGCATCCAGGCACGGATGTTCGGCGGCTGGGATTATGACAAGGGCGTTCTCGCCAATGCGGATTGGGCGAAGACCGCCTATGCCAGCGGTGTGCCGATGGGCGGCGATCTTGCCACCGCCGACGACAAGGTTCCTTCCTTCATCGTGTCGGCGGTGAAAGACCCCGACGACGGCAATCTCGATCGCATCCAGATCGTCAAGGGCTGGACGAAACAGGGACAGATATTCGAAAAGATATTCGACGTCGCCTGGGCTGGAAACCGCCAGCCCGATCCGGTCACCGGGAAACTGCCACCGCTTGGAAGCACGGTCGATATCACAAAGGCGACCTACACCAACGACATCGGCGCGGTGGAACTGAAGGCCGTATGGACAGACCCGGAGTTCGACCCCAGCCTGCACGCCTTCTACTACTCGCGCGTTCTACAGATTCCGACTCCGCGTTGGAGCACGTATGACGCCGCCAAGCTCGGGATACTTCCGCCCAGCAATGTGGCCGCGACGGTTCAGGAACGCGCCTGGACGTCGCCGATCTGGTACACGCCAACACCCGCGGCCGTCGCTAAGGCCGAGCGCGGCCTGACCGTCGAAGACCTGACCAAGGCAGGAGCTGTCGCGCTCACAGATGATCAACTGAAGAAACTCGTCGTTGGCAAGACGGCAAAAGTTCGCAACAGGGTGACCGGGAAGACTTTCGATGTTCTGTTTGGGGAGCATGGACAACGCGTCATCACCGAGTTGAACGGTGGCGCGCCGAGCGCGGACGACGTCTTGCAGATCATGCATCCGAGCACCTCTGGATCGACGGCCGACTACGAGATCAAGAATGGCCACATCATCACCACGATCGACGGGAGCCCGTTCGAGCTGACCGTCTACACATCGGGAGATAAATTCGTGGCCGCCAGAAGCAATGAATTCGGCTACGCCAACTATGAAGTCCAGGCCGTCATTCAGTAAACGGAGGCAGTCGCTGTGGAACTGTTTCCCATCGCACCTGAAGCCAGTCACGTATGGATAAGGGAGTCGCCAATGAGCGGGTGGCGGCGAGTCCTCCGCGAACCGCTGCTCCATTTCCTCGTCGTTGGTGCGGTCCTGTTCGGCGCATACCACCTGCTGACGCCGTCACAGGAAGAGGCGGCGAATACGAACCAGATCGTTCTGACGAAGGACGACCTGCGGCAACTGGCGATCAGTTGGCTGGCGCAGGGACGCTCGTCCCCGACACCCGAGCAGATTCGCAGTCTCGTCGACCAGAAGGTGACGCAGGAAATCCTCTTCCGGGAAGCCGTAGCTCTCGGTCTTGACCGCGACGACGAGGTGGTCGAGCGCAGACTGGCGCAAAAGATGGACTTCCTCGCCTCCGACGTAGCCTCGATGCAGGAACCGACGGATGCCGACCTGAAGGCATGGTTCGAGAAGAACGCGGAGACCTTCGCGCTGCCCGCGCATGCTACCTTCCGCCATCTCTACTTTTCCACGGACCGACACGGGAAGCGTACCGAGGAGGCCGCGACGGCAGCTCTGACTGCCATAGTGGGCAAATTGCCGGACTCGAGCGAAGTTGCCGCGGTCGGCGACCCCTTCATGTTCCAGAACCACTATGGCGACGCGACTCCCGATCAGATGTCGAAGGAGTTCGGACCCGAGTTTTCCAAGGCTCTGTTCCAGCTTCCGGCGGGCAAGTGGGTTGGTCCCGTCAAATCGGGCTACGGATGGCATCTCATCTGGATCGACTCCATCGAGCCGGGACGCATTCCGACCTACGCTGAGGTAATGCCCAACGTGAAGGCCGGCTGGGTTCAGGACCAGTATCAAGAAATAAAGCGCACCTCCCTGGAGGAGATGCGGTCCCGCTATTCTGTCATTGTTCCCCCAATCGAAGCAGCAGACTTCCAAGACTTGCAGGTTCCCCCTGGGTACAATCTGGGACTTGAGGTGTCGGCACAATGAACGTCAGGCGAATAGTGGCAACGATATTCCTGGCTGTCACTGCCTTCCTGGCGCAAGCTGGGCTGGCTACAGCACATGAGATACGACCCGCCTATCTTCAGATCGACGAGATGACGGCCAACCGCTTCAAGGTCGTCTGGCGCACACCCCTGCTTTCGGGCATGCGCCTTCCCGTGGCCTTGCGGTTCCCCGACAGTGTTCGCAACGTGACGCCACCTGCCGAGCGCGAACTTCCGGATTCTCTTGTGGAGAGCCGCATCGTCGAAACGGTGGACGGGAGCCTTGCGGGCAAGCGCGTCGAATTCGTAGGTCTGCAGGCAACGATTACCGACGTGCTGGTGCGTACCCGCCTGCTGGACGGGACCGTGATGACGGCCATGATCCATCCGTCCCAGCCGTGGGTCGACGTCGCGGCTCGACCTGGACGGCTCGATGTGGCGAGGATATTCATCGTGCACGGCATCGAGCACATCCTTTTTGGCTACGACCATCTTCTCTTCGTCCTGGCGCTGATGTTCATCGTACGAAGCTGGCGGGCGCTTTTGTGGACGGTGACGGCGTTTACCGTGGCGCATTCCATCACACTGACGCTGGCAACACTTGGCTTTGTGCACGTTCCCGGGCCGCCCGTGGAAGCCGCGATCGCGTTCAGTATCCTGCTGCTCGCCTGCGAGATCATTCATATCCAGAATGGGCAGGCCGGCCTCACTGCGAAACGCCCTTGGCTGGTCGCCTTTGCGTTCGGGCTGCTGCACGGGCTGGGTTTCGCGGGGGCACTGTCTGAACTGACCCTTCCGTCACGGGACATTCCGCTTGCCTTGCTGTTCTTCAATGTGGGCGTCGAGATCGGGCAGTTGATGTTCATCGCCGCTGTGATCGGGTTAATCGCGTTGGTGAGGCAGACGAGATATCCGGAGTGGCTGAGACGGAATGCCTTCACGACGGCGACATACGCAATCGGTGCGATGTCGGCATTCTGGTTCGTCGAGCGGGTGGCTGCGTTCTAAATCGGGAGCCGAATACGTCATGAGCGCCTGATGTCAGGCGACATACACGAATGGATAAAACCGGATGGGGAACGGTGTTGAATTCGTAAAGCGCGCCTTCGAGAAGCGCGACAAAGTCATTGATGAACTCGCCGCGCGCAACGAGGGGTTTCGCGACCTCTGCGACGAATTCGAAATTGCCAACAATGAAGAAGAGCGATGGAGGCAATCAACCGCTCCAGAGCGCGACGAGCGTATCGCCGAGTACAAGGAACTGATCGAGATCATGCGGATCGAGATCGAACAGGCTCTCGAGGCGGCCGTCGCAATGCCATTCAAACCGCCACGACGATAACTGCCAAAGCATAACAATCGAACGACTACTTCAGATCAATCGCTCCAGGATAGGAACAATGATGAGAAACAGAGTTAGCATCTTTGCGGCGGCGGCATTTGCCTTCCTCGCTCTAACCTCGCTCGGTCGGGCCGACACGATCAGCTATGCCGATGCGGTGACGACCCTTGCCAAGGAATGCGAGGCCGACATCAAGAAGTTCTGCAACGGCGAGAACCTTGGAAACGGCCGCGTCCAGGCGTGCCTCGAGAAAAACGCCTCGAAGGTCTCACCGACCTGCACATCGACCCTCGGAAGCGTCATGACGTCGATCGCGCAGCGTCAGCAAGCGCAGGCGTCGGTGTTCAAGGTCTGCCAGCATGACATCTCCCAGTACTGCAATGGCGTGAAGGGCGACGGCAATATCCTTTCCTGCCTCGTCGAGACGAAGCGTGTCGACAACCGGGCATGCAATCAGGCAATCACCGACGCTGGATGGCGTTGAACCATGACCGAGGACAGGGGAAACAAGATGATAGTTCATGGCCTTCGAATAACTTTGGCACTCGGCCTGCTTCTGGCCCCGTGCATTGCTTCCGCCCAGCAGCTCGACAACGGTCAGATCATGAGCACGCTCGGGCAAGTGAAGTCGGCAGCACCCGCAGTCGACGTCGCCCTCCTCGTGGAGGAAGCCAACGCCAATGTCGGCAAGGGCGTCGCAGCACTCCCTAACTGGAGCAAATTGTCGGAGCTGTCGCAGTTGATCGTGGAGATCGATTTCGAGAACAACTCGACCGCCATAGAGCCAAAATCCTATCGGACGGTGGGCCTGATTGCGGACGCGCTGCACCACCCGGACCTGTTCCGATACAAATTCCTGATCGTCGGGCATTCCAGCTCGACAGGAAGCGCCAAGCACAATCTGGAACTCAGTCAGAAGCGCGCCGACGCGATCAACGAGGCGCTGTCAACGACCTTCGCAGTTTCGCCTGATCGCCTGTTCTCGGTTGGGGCCGGTGAGGAATGGCCGATCGATCCCGGTCATCCGGAGTCTGCCGACAACAGGCGCGTTCAACTGATCAATCTTGGGCTCCTGAAATAGGGAGTGGTCATGATCAAACGGAGGATGCATGATGCTAAGACTCTCAGCAATAAGCATGATCGCCGTCGCGGCGAGCCTTCTAGCGATATCGCCGGTCTTCGCGCAGGACGCCATTTCGGCTCCAGCGGAAAAGACGATAGGCGCGACCAAGTCAAAAATGGTGCCGTCGCTTGCCGTGCTGAATTCCGGTGGGGCGAAGCTCGAGGGTGGCAAGCTAACGATGAGTGGCATCTCGGCGGTGTCGATCGTGTTTGCCGACCGCCCGGTCCGATCGGCGGGCCACGTGCTGACCTCCGAGTTCATCAAGCAATGGGGTGAGGGGCCCGACAGCTTCGCGAAGGACCCACCCAACGCTACGATATCGGTGCTCAGCGCCAAGGGTGATTCCGTTGCCGACGCCGTGGTCGTCCTGAAGACGCCGAAGCTTGAGGGCGGAGACCTGACGTTCGACGTAGCAGTGCTCGAAGGGGACCTCGCCGGAGCCGATGGGCCCGCATCGCTATTTATCGACTGGTTCGCGGCACGTGGTCCCTATGGGGGCGTCGCCGTGGGAGGTGCTGGGTTCCGCGCGCCGGTTTGGCGTGGCGGATGGTACGCCCATCCAGGCGCGTACTATGGGGCGGGCGTCGTGGCGGGGGCGGCGATTGGTGCGGCCGCTGCGGAGCGACGTTATTACCCGCCTCCGGCGTGTGGCTATTATCCGTATCCGCCCTGCTACTAGCACTTAGGGCAAAATCCATGCTCGCGCTGGGTTCTGTCGTGGGACGCTCGCACGACGCGTCCCACCGCGGGCTGAACACTGAGGACGCAAACGATTGGACCATCTCACCCACCCGAATCCAGTTCTGGAGATTCTTGTAGGCACCGTGTTTTTGATCGTTGTGATCTTTGTGCATGGCGTCGGAATCCGAAGCATCGGGCTTCAGTTCAGCAAGTCCTGGGCACACGTCACCGCAGCCACGCCGCATTGGCGGCTGAATTTGATGCTCGCCGTAACAATCGCCGCGCTAGCGGTTCTGCACTTCGCGGAGACTCTTATTTGGGCAGTTCCCCTGTATGTCAGGGACATTATCCCTTCGATGCGCGATAGCTACTATTACGTCCTCGAAAGCTATACCACTCTCGGCGAGGGCAACGTCACCCTTCCAGACCGATGGCGTCTGCTCGGCCCGATCATCGGGATGTCGGGCCTGTTCACCTTCGGTTGGACTGGAAGCGTTCTCGTTAGCATCATGACCGATTTTGGCAAGTTCGACCGACTGCAGGCGAGGCGGGAGCGGGTGGAGGAGGGCAAGACGGAGTTGTGAGCAGGCTCGATCTTCGCGATACGCCTGCACCTTCTCGCCATCGGCAACGCTCCCCACCCCGCCCAGACCTCATCGCTACGAGGCGCGATGATGGCCGTCGCCATGAGCTTGGGCATCATAATCACTGCTTCGCGCATGACCGAGAGCCTCTGGCGGTAGCTCGCAATCGTGCAAGCGTCCGCCGCAAGGGACAGCGCCTCGGGCATCGCGACAGCATTGTCGAGCAGTAAGGACAGCGTCTGAAGATAACGCGCAAGCGCCGCCTTGATCATCAACGGACCAAAGACCGGCATTTTGATCCGCGCTGCCGATGCGAGCCCGACAATGGCCCTCCGGCGCGAACGCGATGATTTTTGGCCAAATCTATTGGCACCTGACGGCCAAACCTGGGTCTCTAGGGACAGAACTTACGTCCCGGATTCAGCGCGACAGTTCCGCACGCGAATTTATTCTGTGCGATATACGAACAAATATCAAATAACGCACAAAATTCTTGCCGTCGGGATGGCTCTCGCTTTATGCCTGTTGTCAGGGAGGCACGAGGAGGCCTCATCCGGCAAGGAGAGATCCCGCATGGACAAGACAATCGGGAGCGCGGCTGACGCCGTCTCCAAAATCGGCGATGGCGCCACCGTCATGATTGGTGGCTTTGGAGGTTCGGGTGCGCCGATCGAGCTCATTCACGCCCTGATCAATAAGGGCCCGAAGAACCTCACGGTCATCAACAACAATGCCGGCAATGGCCGCATCGGTATCGCCGCCATGATCGATGCCGGCATGGTCAGGAAGATGATTTGCTCCTTCCCGCGCTCGTCCGATCCGCGTGCCTTCACCGATAGATACCTTGCCGGAGAAATCGAGCTGGAGCTCGTGCCGCAGGGAACGCTCGCCGAGCGGATCCGCGCCGGCGGAGCCGGCATTCCTGCTTTCTATACACCGACCGGCTATGGGACCGAGCTTGCAGAAGGCAAGGTCATCGCCGAGTTCGACGGCCGCCACTATGTGCAGGAACGTTGGCTGAAGGCCGATTTTGCGATCGTCAAGGCGCATGTCGGCGATACCCATGGCAACCTCACCTACAACAAGGCCGGCCGCAACTTTAACCCGCTGATGTGCATGGCGGCTGCCAAGACGATCGCGCAGGTCTCGAGCATCGTGCCGGCCGGCGGCATCGATCCTGAGCATGTCGTCACACCCGGCATCTTCGTCGACCGCCTCGTCGAGATCGCCAATCCGCAACAGGAAGAAGAGCTTATTCGAGCCAGGGTGGCCTACATATGACCGTCGACATTAAAGAAGACATCAAGCTCTCCAACGCCCAGATCGCCTGGCGCGCGGCGCAGGACATTGCCGATGGCGCCTATGTGAACCTTGGCATCGGCTTTCCGGAAATGGTTGCCCGCTATCAGCCGCCGGGCCGGCAGGCGATCTTCCACACTGAAAACGGTATCCTCAATTTCGGCGAGGCGCCGCCATCAGGTGAAGAGGATTGGGATCTGATAAACGCCGGCAAGAAAGCGGTGACGCTGAAGCCGGGTGCAGCCTTCTTCCATCATGCCGACAGCTTTGCCATGGTACGCGGCGGTCATCTCGATGTCGCGATCCTCGGCGCCTATCAGGTCGCCCAGAACGGCGATCTCGCCAACTGGCGCGTCGGGGCCAAGGGTGTGCCGGCCGTCGGCGGCGCCATGGATCTGGTCCATGGTGCCAAGCAGGTCTGCGTCATCACCGAGCATGTCACCAAGAATGGTGAGCCGAAGCTGGTCGACAAATGCACCTTCCCGCTGACGGGGGTGGCTTGCATCACCCGCATCTATACGAGCCATGCCGTCATCGACATCAAGGACGGGCGTTTCGTGCTGCGCGAGAAACTTGCCGCGATGTCGGTCGAGGAACTGCAGGCCATGACCGGTGCGCTGCTCCATATCGAGGGGCCGGTTGCCGATCTCGTCGTTCCCGAACTCTGAGGACAAGTCCATGACCGAAGCCTTTATCTGCGACTATATCCGCACGCCCATCGGCCGTTATGGCGGCTCGCTCTCCTCCGTGCGCGCCGATGATCTCGGCGCCATTCCGCTGAAGGCGCTGATGGCGAAGAACGCCTCCGTTGACTGGGAAGCGGTCGATGATGTCGTCTTCGGCTGCGCCAATCAAGCGGGCGAGGACAACCGCAATGTCGCCCGCATGTCGCTGCTTCTCGCCGGTTTGCCGGTCTCGGTGCCGGGCACGACGATCAACCGGCTCTGCGGTTCGGGCATGGATGCCCTCATCACCGCGGGGCGCGCCATTCGATCAGGCGAAGCCGAACTGATGATTGCCGGCGGCGTGGAAAGCATGTCGCGAGCCCCCTTCGTGATGCCGAAGGCCGATACCGCTTTTTCGCGCGCTGCCGAAATCCACGACACGACGATCGGCTGGCGCTTCATCAATCCTCTGATGAAGAAGCAGTATGGCGTCGATTCCATGCCGGAAACCGGCGAGAACGTTGCCGAGGATTACAAAGTGAGCCGCGAGGATCAGGACGCCTTTGCCGTACGCTCACAGGCCAAGGCTGCGGCTTCCCAGGCAAGCGGCAGGCTGGCCAAGGAAATCACCTCAGTGACCATCCCGCAGCGCAAGGGCGATCCGATCATCGTCGAGAAGGATGAACATCCGCGCGCAACCAGCATGGAAGCGCTCGCCAAGCTGCCGACGCCCTTCCGTCAGGGCGGTACGGTGACAGCCGGTAATGCCTCGGGCGTCAATGACGGAGCGGCTGCCCTCATCATCGCTTCGGAAGCGGCGGCCAAGAAATATGGCCTGACGCCGATTGCCCGTATTCTCGGTGGTGCGGCTGGGGCCGTCCCGCCGCGCGTCATGGGCATTGGACCAGTCCCGGCTTCCCGCAAGCTGATGGCGCGGCTTGGCATGAAGCAGGAACAGTTCGATGTGATCGAGCTCAACGAGGCCTTCGCCAGCCAGGGGCTTGCCGTTCTGCGCGAGCTCGGCATTGCCGATGACGATCAGCGCGTAAACCGCAATGGCGGCGCGATTGCGCTCGGCCATCCGCTCGGCATGTCGGGTGCCCGGATCACCGGCACCGCAGCGCTGGAACTTGCCGAAACCGGCGGTCATTATTCGCTGTCGACCATGTGCATCGGCGTGGGCCAGGGCATTGCTGTGGTGCTCGAACGGGTCTGAGAGCTGCCTATTCGGGGATCGACTGCATCATGATTTCGCTGCGCAGGGCCGGTGCCTCGGCGCCGAAATAGGTCTTGAGCAACTTTGGGAAGTCGTTCGAGGTGTAGAAGCCCGTCAGCGTGCGGTCGACGAGAAGCCGGAAGGCGGAATCGTCGCGCCGGATCGCGATGCCATAGGGCTCGTGTGTGAAAAGGCGGCTGCCGAGCTCGAGTTCGGAAGGGTTGCCCGCCCGGTCGGCAAGGCCGATGAGAAGGGACCGGTCGGCGAAGTAGGCATCGATCTTGTGATCCTCGAGCGCCTTCAAACCGTCCTCATGCGTCGGAAAATCGACGATGCGGGTCTGCGGCACGTCGGGACCAATGGCATCGCGCAGCGTTGCACCGGTCGTCGTGCCGGCGCGCACGCCGATCGAGCTCTGGGCGGGCGACTTCAGGTCGACGGCGCTGACAGGGCGTTTGTCCAGAAAGAGGATCTGCAGGTAATCGGGCGAATCCTTGCGCAAGAGCGCGCTGGCGCCCGTCAGGAAGATAGGCTGGGAGAAGTCGACGCTTTCGCGCCGTGCAAGATTGATCGTGGTCGCACCGCAGAGCAGATCGATCTTGCCGTCCTTCACCGCGCCGAAACCATCAGACAGCGTCGTCTCGATATAGTTCTTCTTGAGGCCGGAAACGTTAAGGCCGACCTCATCGGCGATGCGGCGGCAGAGATCGATCGAATAGCCGGCAGGGCTGCCGTCCGCCTTCTTGAAGGAGAAGGGCTTCTCGTCAGCGATATAGCCGAGACGGATGATCTTGCTCTGCCTGATCGTGTCGAGTGTCTGGGCATCGGCAGGCCTGTAGGCAGAAAGACCGAGAGCAAGGCCCAGAAAAAGCAGCCATTTCATGCGCTTGAGCATGTCTCCCCTCAAAGAGCGGCAACCCTCACCGCGGACCGAAGGCCGAGACTATGGCCTGCCGGTCATTTGTCAACGGTAGCACCCGTTGCCGCCGGCTCGCCCATCTCGCTCTTTCGTGCATTGCCCTGCTGCGATCTCGCCTGCTAAGACTGGCACATATCGTTTCATCACCTATGTCCTTGGTTTTTCGGGAGGCTATCGTCGCCATGGCAGATCTTGCTCAATTGCTTGCATCCATCAAAATTCCAGACCTCGCCGGCAAGGCCGTGCTGATCACCGGCGCCTCGACAGGCATCGGCGCTGCCGTCGCCCGCGCTCTGGCCGCCCAGGGCGTCAAGGTCGGCGTGCACTACAATGCAAGCCGTGAACCGGCCGAAAAGCTTGCCGAGGAGATCAGGGCAGCTGGGGGTACGGTGTATCTGGTGCATGGCGACGTCTCGCGGGAAGGTGAGACGGAGCGCGTCGTCGAAGAGACGGCCAAGACCTTCGGCCATCTCGACGGCCTGATCAACAATGCGGGCGGCATGCTCGGCCGCAAGCCGACTTCGGAATACACTGATGAGCATTATGAGAAGGTCATGAACCTCAATGCCCGTTCGGTGCTGGCGGCAACACGCGCTGCCCATCCCTGGCTGAAGAAGCAGGGCGGTTTCATCATCAACACGACCTCGATTGCGGCGCGCAATGGCGGCGGCAATGGCGCAATTCTCTATGCGGCTTCGAAGGGTTTCGTTTCGACGATCACCCACGGACACGCCAAGGAATTTGTCGCCGACAAGATCCGCGTCAATGCGGTCGCGCCGGGCGTCATCGCCACGCCCTTCCACGAGCGCTATACGAATGACGAGCAGATGGAACTGCAGCGCAAGTCCATTCCAATGGGCTTCGTTGGCACCTCGGAAGATTGCGTCGGCGCGTATGTCTTCCTCGCCTCGCCGACCTTGTCAGGTTACATTACCGGTCAGATCATCGAGGTCAATGGCGGCCAGCTGATGCCTTGATCTGGGGCAAAACGACGCAAACTGAGGGAACTTTCGCACTGCAATGACGTTTCCCGCTTGGCCATTCAGCAAACGGGGGCGTCATGAGCTTTTCCTTTTCCGAACTCGACTTCCTGAAACCGGAGCTGGGGGCGGAATATATCGGTTCGGGCACGCATTTTGCGGTTTTCTCCGCACACGCAGAACAGGTGGAGCTCTGCCTGTTTTCTCCCGATGGCAAGAAAGAGATTGCCCGGCTGCCGCTACCGAAGCGCGAGGGTGATATCTGGTCGGGCTACATCGCCGGCGTCGGTCCGGGTACGGTTTACGGCTACCGCGCGCACGGTCCTTACGATCCGAAGAACGGCCATCGTTTCAATGCCAACAAGCTGCTGCTCGATCCCTATGCAAAGCAGGTGCTCGGCGATCTCAAATGGGACGACGCGCTCTATGGTTATACGATCGGCAAGGACGATCTTTCCTTCGACGAGCGCGATAGCGCGCCTTACATGGTCAAGGGTGTCGTTCAGGATCCGGATTTCGACTGGGCCGGTGAGCAAGCGATCCGGCGGCCGTGGCCGGAGACGATCATCTATGAGGCGCACGTCCGGGGACTGACGATGCTGCATCCGAAAGTGCCGGACAGATTGCGTGGCACCTTCCTTGGCATGTGCAGCGATCCGATCATCGATCATCTCGTGAAGCTCGGCATTTCCGCGATCGAGCTGCTGCCAATCCAGTTCTTCCCGAACGACCGCTATCTCGAAGAGAGGAAGCTCACGAATTACTGGGGCTACCAGACGCTCGGTTTCTTCGCCCCTCAGGCCCGCTATCTCTCGGGTGACAAGATCACCGAGATCAAGACCATGGTGAGGAAGTTCCATGCCGCCGGCATCGAAGTCATCATGGACGTCGTCTATAACCACACGGCCGAGGGCAGCGAGAAGGGGCCGACGATGTCGTTCCGCGGTCTCGACAATGCGAGCTACTACATCCTCTCGCCCGACGATCCGCGCCATACTTTCGATACGACAGGCACCGGCAATACGCTGAACGTTGCTCATCCGATGGTCATGCGCATGGTGCTGGACAGTCTGCGTTACTGGGTCGGCGCCATGCATATCGATGGTTTCCGCTTCGATCTTGCCAGCACGCTCGGCCGTCAGGATATGGAATTCGACCGGCAGGGCCTGTTCTTCGGCGCGATCCGCCAGGATCCGATCCTTGCCGGGGTCAAGCTGATCGCCGAACCTTGGGATGTCGGAGCCGGCGGCTATCAGGTCGGCGGCTTCCCGCATCCTTTCCGCGAGTGGAACGATAAGTTCCGTGACGATGTACGCCGTTTCTGGAAGGGAGACGGCGGAATGGTGTCGGAGATCTCGCAGCGCATCACTGGCTCGGCGGTGCAGTTCAATCACTCGGCTCGCGGGGCGACATCATCAATTAATCTGCTGTCGGCGCATGACGGCTTTACGCTGATGGATACGGTTTCCTTCGACGAAAAGCACAATGAGGCAAATGGCGAGGACAATAGGGACGGTCATTCAGACAATCATTCGGACAATATGGGTGCCGAGGGCGTGACCGATAACGAGGACATCAACAGGCTGCGAGTACGCCGGCGCCGTAACATGATGGCGACCTTGATGCTCTCCCAGGGCGTGCCGATGATCCTTGCCGGCGATGAGGTCGGCAACAGTCAGGGCGGCAACAACAATGCCTATTGTCAGGACAATGAGATTGGCTGGACGAAATGGGACGGCCTCGATGATCCGTTCCTTTCTTTCTGCCGCAAGGTCGTCGCGTTCCGCAAGGCGCATCCGGTGCTGAGGCAGGAGCGCTTTCTGACAGGCGACAGTACCGAGGACGGGCGGATCGAAATCGCCTGGTACAAGCCGGACGCCAGTTTCATGGATGACGGCGCCTGGAACGACGACGGACTTCAAGTGCTCGGCGTCTATCTCTCGACGAGTGCACATTCCCCCGATACCGAGGAGATGGACGATCTCTATCTGGTCTTCAATGCCGGCGGCGATTGCGAGGTACATTTGCCCGAAGTCAACGGCCTGAAGCACTGGGCGCGGGTACTCGATACCGGCGCTGAGGAGGATGCTTTCAAGCTCCATGAGCAGGAAGGTCCCGTTATGGTTTATGCCCAAAGCATTGCAGTCTTTGCGCCGAAGGGGCAGACCCGGCCGCCAAAGGATGCAAGCAAGGCCGAACGGCGCAGGTGGTTCCATTTCGGCCGGCGGAGCAGGTGACGGATCAATAGCAAGCAATGAATGCCGACGTCTTCACCGAGCTTGGTCTGATTTATGTCAGCGATACCGAACCGGGTATCCGCAGACGACGAAAGGGCAAGGGCTTCAGCTATACGCTGCCAGACGGGAAAACGCTGGCCGACGAGATCCAGCGGGCGCGTATCCATGCGCTCGGCCTGCCGCCGGCCTATGAAAATGTGTGGATCTGCATTGACGAGAACGGTCATCTGCAGGCCACTGGCTTCGATGTCCGTGGTCGCAAACAATACCGCTATCACAAGGATTGGCAGGCCTTCCGCAGCACCGGCAAATTCCATCAACTCATCGAGTTCGGCAATGCGCTGCCAAAGATCCGGCGAACGGTGCTGCGCCATCTCGATACCGGCGCGGAGGACATCAACGGTGTGCTTGCAGCCCTGACGATATTGCTCGACGAAGCGCATCTGCGCGTCGGCAACCAGGCCTATGTGAAGGAGAACGATACCTATGGTGCAACAACGCTGCTGAAGCGCCATCTGAAGATCGTTGACGGTCGCATCGAATTGAAATTCCGCGCCAAGGGCGGCAAGCGCGTGCAGCGCAGTCTCAAACATCCGCGCCTGCAGAAGATATTGGAAGAGATCGCCGATCTGCCGGGCAGGCAGCTCTTCGTCTGGAAAGACGAGACAGGTGCGCTGAAACCGATCGATTCCGGCCGGCTGAATGCCTATCTCGCTGACATCTCGGGCATCGCCATTTCCGCCAAGACCTTCCGCACATGGGCAGGTTCGCTTGCCGCTTTCGGCGCGGCGCGCAACGCCATATCGGAAGGACGACGCCCGACCGTCAAGGAGATGTCGGAAGTTGCGGCCGACGTCCTGCATAATACGCCGGCGATCTCGCGCTCCAGCTACATCCACCCGGCAATCATTGCGCTTTCAGCCAAGGATGAGACGCTGGAGGAGGGCAGTAGCGAGCCCCTGCGTGGGCTTCGAGCGGATGAGAACCGCATGCTGGATTTCCTGACGCGCCACACCACTCCCGAGTGAATAAAAAGAACCCGCGGCGAAGCCGCGGATTACGCGTTCAACAGGCGAGTATGGCGGCACGTTCTCGTGGCGGCCTTCCTAGCTCGACATTTCAAATATGGATCGAAGACAAAACTGATGGCAATGCCGATCGTTCCCAGAAAATTGAAAGCAATGCCTGATCAGGGCGCATCCATGTCGAGTTCCGGATAGTGGCGGAAAATGCCTTCCGTGCTGAAAGGCAGACGGCGGTCGGATTTCAGATAGCGGGCGATGTTGGGGCGATGCTCGACGCTATCATGGAGGGCGGCAAGCAGCGGATATTTGCTGCGGTAGCTGCTCATCGCCTTTGGAAAGGCATAAACGAGACCCTCGACGATCTGGAAGAGCGACAGATCCACATAAGTCAGTGCATCGCCGGCTGCATGTTTGGAGCCATACGGATTCTGCCGCAGCACGCGTTCGAAATAGCCGAGGAATTTCGGGATGCGCTCCTTGATGAAATCAGCCGAACGAGCCTTCGCCTCTTCCTTCTGGTCCTCGTAGTAGAGCGAGGTGGCGATCGGGTGATGCGTATCATGCACCTCGGCGACGAAATCGGTGATCGTGAGCTGCAACCCGTTCACGACATAGCGCAGCCCCTCGTCATCAGGCGCCAGGTCGAGTTTGGGGCCGAGGTACAGAAGAATGTTGGCGACATGGGGGATGATGAGGTCGCCTTCCTTGAGGAAGGGTGGGGCGAAGGGAATATGCGCTTCGCTATCGCTCTGCATGATACTAAGCATCGCGCCGGTGCCGCGCCCGCGACCGGAGTGGCGGGTAATGTCGATATAGTCGGCACCCGCTTCCTCGAGCGCCAGTCGCACAAATTCTCCACGGCCCTGGATGCCGTCCCAATAATAAAGCTCGTAAGTCATTTGCCCTCGTAATGTCTTTAACGCCTTGTTTGGCGGCCGAAATCCTTGCGAAGGTCGTCCTTCGCCTTTTCAAGTGTGCCCTTCTGCTTCTTCGTCAACTGGTCTCCAGCGCGGTTGATGTAAAAATTCAGCATCGACATAGCTGACTGGAAGGGGCTCGATTTGCGCCGGTCGCTGTTATCGGCCGAGTGTTTCAGGGAGGCGGCGATCTTCTTCGGATCGTTGGATGTGAAGACACCTTCCTTGAGGTCCATGGCGTCACTGTTTTTGGTGACACCCTGTGACCATTTCTTCCTGCTTTTCGCCATTGCGAGTGTCCTTTACGGCAGCGGCAGGTGGCCTCGCGCCACCTGCCGCGTTGCTGGCGCCTGATGGTGCCGTTAGTGATGGGCGTGGTGTTCGTTGCGCTTACGGGTTGCGGCGCCCTTCTTGGCGGAGGCGGAACGTTCTTCCTTGGAGCGGGATGCGGAGGCATGGCCGCCGATCCGTCCGCCTTTTTCGGAGGATTCGTTCGTATCCTTCTTGCCACGCCCGGAGCCTGATTTGTTGCCGCCGCCGCTTTCCTTGTTGACCGTTGCCCATGCACGGCGTTCAGCCTCCCCTTGGGATACGCCGCGGTCCTCATAGCCTTCCTCGATATGCTCGGCCTTTCTCTTCTGCTTGTCGGTATAAGCGGATTTGTCACCTCTCGGCATGGCTGCCTCCTCTGGTTGGAAAGAGGCTCAACCGCTGGCCATCCAAAAAGTTCCGGGGCCGTCCCGGCCGCCGCCTGTTCGGGAAATATCCGGAGCTTGAAGGTCCTGAGGCAGTCAGGGCCTAGGCAATGGGGCGCTGGCGCGCAGCGGTCTTTACTGCGCGGTCGAGTGCTGCGGTGGTAAACGGCTTTGGCAGCAGCACGGAACCGGAAAAGCGGTTCGCATCCGGCAAATTGCTGTTGCCGGTCGCAAAAACGAGGCCGACCGAAGGGAAAGCTTCGCGCGCCAGCGCTGCGAAGGCCGGGCCGGACATGCCCGGCAGGCCGACATCGGCAACGATAATATCTGTGTTCGTATCTGTGCTGCGCAGGAGTTCGATGCCTTGTTCGCCGCTGTCGGCTTCGATCACGTCGTAGCCGAGATCCCGCAGGATTTCGGCCGTGTCCATGCGGATGAAGGCATCATCCTCGACCAGCAGAAGCTTCAACCTGGCCTGGACGATGTCGCGCGGTTGCTCGCTGGCTGGCAGCGGCACCGGGTTGGTCTGGCGGCGTTGCGCCTGGTTGGCGAGGACGTGGCGTATTTTCTGCGCCAGGGCCTCCCGTGTATAGGGCTTGGAGAGGAGCTCCAGGCCGGGATCGAGCCGGCCGCCATGGACGATCGAGTTTTCGGTATAGCCTGACGTATAAAGCACGGCGACGTTGGGCAGGCGCTCGCGGGCCATGCGCGCGAGCTCCGGGCTCTTCAGCGGACCAGGCATGACGACGTCGGTAAAAAGCAGGTCGATATGCGCGCCGCTCTCGATCACGGTCAGCGCGCTTTGCGCGTCCCTGGCCTTCAGCACGTAATAGCCGAGATCGGTCAGCATCTCGACGACGGTTGTGCGCACACCTTCATCGTCCTCGGCGACCAGAATAGTCTCGGTGCCGCCGGTTGCGGGAACATTATCGCCAGTGGCTATTCGGTCCTCGCTCTGGAAGGAGCGGGGAAGATAAAGCTTTACCGTCGTGCCTTCGCCGGTCTCGCTGTAGATCTTCACATGGCCGCCGGACTGCTTGACGAAACCGTAGACCATGGAAAGGCCGAGACCGGTGCCCTTGCCCTCTGGTTTTGTGGAGAAGAACGGTTCGAAAGCCTGCTCGATGATCTCCGGTGGCATGCCTGAGCCAGTATCGGTCACGGCGAGCACCACATATTGGCCGGCTGCGACCTCCGGATGGGTGCGGCTATAGGAATCGTCGAGAAAGGCATTGCCCACTTCGATCGTCAGTTTGCCTGTGCCATCCATTGCATCGCGGGAGTTGATCGCAAGGTTCAGCAGTGCGTTCTCAATTTGGATCGGGTCGGCAAAACTGTTCCAGAGGCCGCCGGAAACCATCGTCTCCACTTCGATTTCCTCACCGAGCGCGCGGCGCAGCATGTCATCCATGGCAGAGACGAGGCGGCCGATATTGATCACCTTCGGCTGCAGAGGCTGGCGACGTCCGAAGGCGAGAAGTTGGCTGGCGAGCCGCGATCCGCGCTCGACGGCCGATAGCGCGTTGGAGATGCGCTCCTTGGCCCGGCCATTATTCGTCACATCCTTGCCGAGAAGCTGGAGATTGCCTGAAATGACCTGCAGCAGGTTGTTGAAATCGTGCGCGACACCGCCGGTGAGCTTGCCGATCGATTCCATCTTCTGCGCCTGCTGCAGGGCTGCTTCCGCCTGCTGGCGTTCGAGGATTTCGGCGGCGACACGGACCTCAAGCGTTTCGTTCAGTTTGCGAAGCTGGGCCTCGGCCCCGCGGCGCTGGACGATCTCAAGTTCGGCAGCGCGGATGAGCCGGGCGTTGTCGATTGCGACGGCAGACTGGCCAGCCAGGCTCACGAGGCTTGCCTCTGCCGCATCCGAAAAGCGGGCGGGCTGGCTGTGACCGAAGAACAGCCCGCCAATGACGTTGCCGTCGCGTGACTTGACCGGCACGGCGAGATAGCTGCGCACAGGCAGGTGGCCGCTCGGCATACCGGAATGTGGCGCGTTCTGCCCGTAGCGTGGATCAAGCAGGATATCGTCGGAGCGTACGACGCCCTCGCCGCTGAAGGTCGGTGCAAAAACCTTGGTGTTGCGTGGCATCGGAAACTTGTCGAAATGTTTCCGGTCGACACCCGACAGCGCGTAAAGCATGTAACTGCCGCCTTCACCGTCATCGACATTGTAGAAGAAGGCGCCGAATTCAGCGCCCGTCAACGCTACCCCTGCATCAACCGCGATCTGTGTCAGGCGATCGACATTGAGTTCGGCGGTAATCGCCGAGCCGGCCCTATTAACGACGGCGAGTGTTGCGGATTTTTCCCGCGCCTCATCCAACGCGATGCGCTCTCGGCGCTTGGCAAGCACCTGGTCCGTCACTTCCATCGTCGCGCAGAGAATGCCGGCGACCTTGCCCTCATCGTCCCGTAGCGGCGTATAGGAAAAGGTGAACCAGGTGTCCTCCGTCTGTCCCTCGCGCCGCATGGGAACGTGCAGCTCCTTGTAGAGCTGCGACTGACCGTTGAGCGTGGCCTCCACGATTGGCTCGAACTGCGGCCAGATATCCGACCACACCTGCTGAAACGGTTTTCCGAGGGCGGCAGGATGCCGTTCGGGGAAGATCGCGACATAGGCGTCGTTATAGATGAAGGCGAGTTCGGGACCCCAGGCGACGAATTTCGGCTGGCGTGAATTGACAACCATTTCGGCGATATGCCGGAGTGAACTCGGCCATGCTTCGACTGACCCGATGCCGGCAGCATCCAAACCATTCCGGCGCAACAAATTCCCGATTTCGCTATTGCCTTCCGGCCAGCGGCCCCCAACCCGTGCCATCAAAAATCGCTTTCAATCTTACTGTGGCATCACCCGCGCCGGGTCTGCCCGGTCCACCGTCGACAAAATAGAGGCGTCGGGCAGGAGGGAAAGAGCGAGCTGCAAATATCGTTAACCGAGCAAAGCGTCGATTACTCGCAAAAAAAGCTATTTATATTTGTTATTCTTGGTCCAGCTTCCGCGAGGCGATGAAGGTGCGGCTCAAAGCAAAGGAACGAAGCTGGATCGGTTTGCGCGGATCGCGAAAAAATACGCCGACGATGTTATCAACCAGAAGGATGAGCCCCAGTGCGAAACCGATGTAGAGCAAAGCGGCGATCAGAAGAAGCGACATCTCCATCCCTCACACCGGCGCTGGAAAACCCCGGCCGGAGGCCGCGGGGACTGGGATGACGAGAGCATGGGCAAAACGGCTATTCATGGCGACTTCCCCTGTTTGCCCATAAACAGCTAGGATACTCTTGTTCCCCGTTTCGAGGGGTGGACGCAGCTTCTTTACAAAGCTGTCCAGACGGACGTTTCATTCGGCTTGTGGTCACCCCCGCAGAGAAGCTGGCGCTTCATGAGTTTCTTAGCGCGCAACTAATTCAAACTTATGACAAAAAAAGCTAATGGGCGCCGCGAAGGCGCCCTTTTTCATCGCAAGTTGAATATTTCTCAGGATGCCGACTTGCGTACGGCTGTCCGCTTCGGGGCCGGTTTGACAATGCCGTTGGTCTTTGTGTTTGTTGCTGCCTTCTTGGCAGGTTTCTTGGCTTCGCCGCCATTCGTGACCTCAGCCGTTGCTGCCGGTGCCGCCGTCTTGGCTGCCGCCGCCCGCTTCGCCCGAGGTTTCACTTCCTTGCCGTTTGGAGATTTTGAAGCCCCCTTGAGCGTGTCATGCTCGGCCCTTGCTTGTTCCCAATGGATGGAATCCCGTCCCGTCGGGTGTCCCTCTTCTTCCCAGAGGGCATATGCACGTTTCTTTATCCACTCTTCCCGAGTTTCTGCCATCGCTGATCTCCAGTCACAACATGCCGTCGTTCGAACGCGATACCGTTGAAAAGGTTCCAGACTATGGGGCCGGTTTCAAGTGGATTTGCCAAGTAAATCGGGAATATTTTTGCGTTGCAGTATTTATAGGCAATAACTCGTTCTAGTTGCCTTGATATTGGACAGCACGGTGCAGGTCCTCGATGAAATTGGCACGTTGGCGCGCGACATCCTCTTCCTCGCGAATCCGCAGGAGGAAGGAAGGGTGGATGGTCACGAGAACCGGCGGATGGTTCTCTGGTGTGAGGATATGACCGCGCTCGGGTGTCAGTTTCACCTTAGAGCCAAGAAGAGAATAAAGTGCTGTCGCACCGAGTGCGACGAGGAGATTCGGCCGCACGATGTTGATTTCGGCACCGAGCCACCAGGAGCAGCGCTGAATCTCCCCCGCATTGGGTTTCGAATGCAGGCGGCGCTTGCCGCGAGGCTCGAACTTGAAGTGCTTGACGGCGTTGGTGACGTAGCATCGCGAGCGGTCGAGCCCGGCCTCCTCGAGACAGATGTCGAGCAGGCGTCCGGCCGGGCCTACGAAGGGACGTCCCGCAATATCCTCTTTGTCGCCGGGCTGTTCGCCGACGAGCATGATCTTGGCCTTTTGCGATCCCTCGCCGAAGACGAGTTGGGTGGCGTTCTTGTAGAGTTCGCAGCGTCTGCAGCCTTCCGCTCGATGTCTGAGCTGATCGAGGCTGGCAGCGTCGGCGCTTTCAAGCGTGAAGGCGGGGCCGAGGTTCTGTGCGACGTTCATGGCGGAAATCCGTTGGCTTTCACCCTCAACCAATCGCGCTACGGATTGTTCCTGCCCGTTCGGAACAACCCGCAGCCTCAGGAATTTGATGCTGATGGAAATCACATGGGGTGAGGGATGAACCAGATCTCACAGACAGGCGCGATCACGGAAGGCACGAGACGTTGGGGCGCAGAGCTGCTCGCGGGTGGGGGCGCGCGTTTTCGTCTCTGGACGCAGGGTGAGAATGCGATCTCGCTGCGGCACCGCGACCAGGATATCCCGATGCAGGACGTCGGCGGCGGCTGGTTCGAAGCCACTGTTGCGGAAGCATCCGCCGGCGATCAGTACATGTTCGTCCTCCCTGATGGAAAAGCAGTGCCGGATCCGGCGTCGCGGGCGCAGGCCGGCAACGTGCATGGGCCGTCTCTGATCGTCGATCCAAGCTACCAATGGCAGAATCCGCGCTGGCGCGGCCGTCCCTGGCAAGAGGCCGTCATCAGCGAAATCCATATCGGTGCCTTTACGCCCGAGGGAACTTTCCGAGCTGCGGCGGAGAAGCTGAAGCATCTTGCAGAAACCGGCATCACGGCTGTCGAAGTGATGCCGGTTGCGCAATTTGCCGGCAATCGCGGCTGGGGTTACGATGGTGTGCTGCAGTATGCGCCGCATTCCGCCTATGGCACGCCGGCCGATTTCAAGGCCTTCATCGATACGGCGCATGGCCTCGGCATCATGGTGCTACTCGACGTCGTCTACAATCATTTCGGACCCGAGGGCAATTATCTCCATTCCTACGCGCCCGGTTTCTTCCGCAAAGACCGGGAAACACCCTGGGGGGCGGCGATCGATTTCGGGCGCGAACCGGTGCGGCGCTTCTTTATCGAGAATGCGCTCTACTGGATCGGTGAATTCCGGCTGGACGGGCTCAGGTTCGATGCCGTGGAGCAGATCCATGATACCTCTGAAAAGCATGTGCTTTCGGCCATGGCAGAAGAAGTGAAAGCCGCCTTCGCCGACAGGCAGGTTCATCTCGTCATCGAAGACCAGCGCAATCTCGTGGAGTTGCTGGTCCGTGACGAGAACGGCGCTCCCAAAGCCTACGCGGCGGAATGGAACGATGATTTCCATCATGTGGCGCACATCGTCGCGACCGGCGAAACCATCGGCCACTACAAGCCTTTTGCCGATCAGCTCTGGCACAAGCTTCGCCTGGCGCTTCAGCATGGCTTCATCTATCCGGATCGAACCGATCCGCCGGAACCACCTGTCGGCGAGCGTCGCTACCTGCCGCCGACCGCCTTTGTCGATTTCCTGCAGAACCACGACCAGATCGGCAACCGCGCTTTCGGCGAGCGGCTGGTGAGCCTCTCCGATCCCGATATGCTGGATGCGCTGACAGCGATACTCCTGCTCTCACCGCACATTCCCTTTCTCTTCATGGGGGAGGAGTATGGGGAGAGGCAGCCCTTCTATTTCTTTACCGATTACACGGGTGAGCTTGCCAAAATCGTCCGCGAGGGTCGTATGGCGGAAGCCGAGGGTTTCGGTGGATTAAAGGCCGGCAGGACCGCGGCCGATCTGCCCGATCCCAATGCCCTTTCGACCTTCGAGAATTCGAAACTCGGCTGGCAATGGCTGGAGAACGAAGAGGGTCGGAAAAGCCTGGCTTTCGTCGCTGAGCTCCTGAAGCTGCGCAAGACCTATATCGTGCCGCTGCTGCGGCAGAGCTGGGCTATCGAAAGCGGCGCGCTGGAGGCGCCCGAAGGGACGCTCGCCATCTGGTGGAAGTTTGCGAATCTGACGCTGGCGCTGCGCGCCAATTTGTCGAAGCAGGCACAGGTCTTGCCGTCGGTCGCCGGGACGGTGATCTATGAGCGCTACGGCAAGGAAGCAACGCCCGCCGAGAACGGTGCGCTGCCGCCGCATTCTGTCGTCTTTGCCATCGATATTGAGCCGGCAAATTAAGCATCTGAAAATTTCGCGTTGGGAGCGACCCATGCACTGATTGAACGCAGACGATTCGCGGCTATATCCTGGGGCGATGTTTCAACTGCTGTCGACCTACTGGCCGCATATCCTCTTCGTCATCTCCATTGCCATGGGGGCAGCGGCGGCGATCCACGCCACCATGACCAAGGAAGAGGTCCGGGCTGCGACCGGCTGGGTGGGTGTGATCATTCTCTCGCCGATCATTGGCGCGCTGCTTTATATGATCGCCGGCATCAACCGTATCCGCCGCAAGTCGCTGAGCCTTCGCCGCGACGCTTTGCTGCCTGCCGCTGATCTGGACGAGCTCGAAAAGTTTGACGCGGAGACCGATGCCGTCATCAGCCAGTTCGGCCGGCGTTTTGCTGCCCTGCAGACGCTCGGCGATCGCGTCACGCGCTATCCGTTGACGACGGGCAATGCGATCGACATGCTGGAAAATGGCGACGAAGCTTATGCGGCGATGAAGACTGCAATCGATGGCGCCGAGCGCAGTATCCTGCTGGAAACCTATATCTTCGACCGTGACAGGATCGGGCTGCGCATCGCCGATGCGCTGATTGCAGCCGTCAAGCGAGGCGTGGAAGTGCGCGTGCTGATCGATGCGGTTGGGGCGCGCTATTCGGTGCCGAGCATTCTCGGATACCTGAAGGACGGCGGCGTGACCGTCGATGTCTTCAATGGCAATGTCATCATGGGCCTGAGGTTGCCCTACGCAAACCTGCGCACACACCGCAAGATCCTGATCGCGGATGGAAAGATCGCACTGACGGGTGGCATGAATATCCGTGAAGGCTTCAGCGAGGAGGCGGTCGGCGGAAGTTTTGCCCATGACACGCATTTCAGCGTCAGCGGCCCGGCGGTTGCCGATCTCTTCGACGTCGCGGCCGAGGACTGGCGTTTCACGACAGGCGAAGTCCTGAACGGAGAGGCCTGGCGCGGCGACCGACTGGAGCGCAAGCGTGGCGATCCGGTCTTCTTGCGCGTCGTCGCTTCCGGACCGGACCGGAGCGTGGAAACGAACCACAAGATGCTGATAGGTGCCTTTTCCGTAGCGCGCCAGTCGATCCGGATCATGTCGCCTTACTTTCTGCCGGATCGGGAGCTGATCAGTGCGCTGACGACGGCGGCCCGGCGTGGCGTGGAGGTTGATATCGTTGTGCCTGCTGCCAACAATCTCGTTCTGGTCGACCGGGCGATGACGGCGCAGTTCGACCAGATCGTCAAGAACTACTGCCGCATCTGGCGTTCGACCGGCAGCTTCAGCCATTCCAAGCTTCTCTCTATCGACGGAACCTGGGCCTATGTCGGTTCCTCCAATCTCGATCCGCGCTCGCTGCGGCTGAATTTCGAAGTCGATCTCGAAGTGCTGAATGCCGGCTTTGCTGCCGAAATCGATGAGCGCATCGACGATGCCATCAAGTCCGCCACGCCGGTTACGCTCGAGGGGCTGTGGTCGCGGCCCTTCCTGGTGCGGCTCCTCGAAAAGGTGCTGTGGCTGGGCTCACCATATCTTTGACAGAGTTTTCGTGATTGCGGCATGGCAAGTTTTGCTGCGCTGCCTATAATCCAGAAAAAGAGCTTTTCGATCAATGGAGCCGGCGTTCCTTCCGATGCAAGTCAAGAAGAAAGACAGTCTGCCCGCCAGTATCATCGCTTCCATCAAGAATAGGAGGAAGCGCGTTGAGACCTGGCGTGCGGGGCCGAAACCGCGCAATGACGGCACACTTATCGCCTCCTACAATGTCCATAAATGCGTCGGCACTGACCGACGCTTTGATCCGGAACGCACGAGCCGTGTCATCCATGAGATCGATGCCGATGTGATCGCGCTGCAGGAAGCTGATACACGCTTTGGCGAACGGACCGGCATTCTCGATCTCGCCCGGCTGGAGCGCGAGACCGGGCTGGTGCCGGTTCCGATCCCGGGTGTGACGAAGGCGCATGGCTGGCACGGCAATGTCGTGCTTGTCCGCAAAGGTCTGGTGCATGATGTGCATCAGGTGAAGCTACCGGGGCTGGAGCCGCGCGGCGCGGTGGTTGCGGAAATCGAACTCGAAGCTGGCGGGACGCTGCGCATCATCGCCGCCCATTTCGGCCTGCTGCGGCATTCGCGGGCGCAACAGGCCAAGACGCTGGTCGATCTCATCAGCGACCGTCACGAAATGCCGACCATCCTGCTTGGCGATCTCAACGAATGGCGGCTCGGCGACCGCTCATCCCTCAATACTTTCCAGATGGCCTTCGGTCCGCTGCCGCCCGCCGTTCCGAGCTTTCCTGCCGGCTTGCCGGTCTTGGCGCTCGACCGCATCATTGCCAATCGGAAAGGTATCATCTCCGCCGTGGAGGTGCATGACACTCCACTCGCCCGCATGGCGTCCGACCACCTGCCGATCAAGGCAGTGGTCGATCTGCAGCAGGAAGTAGTAAGCGCCTAAAATCGTGCAGGCTCTCAGGCTCGGACGGGAGCGGGAAGAAGCTTGCCTCTCACCAGCAGCCAGAGCGTTCCGACTGCAATGATCGCAAGCGCGATGTTGACCAGCACGAAGATAACGGGCGTAAGCTCGCTGATCGCGCCGGTGTCGCCGCGTGCCGTCATGCGCAGTGCTGCTGTCGAAAGCGCTGTAAGGCCGAAGGTGAAGGCCCAATAGGAGCCGGCGAAGGGTTGTTGCATGATCCAGGGCAGTTGGCGGCCGATGATCAGGACCTGCACGATGGCGTAGCCGAACATGGCATGCACGAACATATCGGGCGCGCCGGTCGTCACACTCAGATAGGCGGCGCTGCCGACGGCGGGCGGGGCAAGCTGAATGCCCAGAGTCGGGCGCAGCGGTGCGGCTAGCTCCGGCGCCATCAGCAGCCGATGCAACAAGACGGATTCGATTGCCAGCCAGGAAAAGAAACCGGCGCCGAAGGCGAGCTGGCCCCAGTCGGCATAACCAAGCGTGCCAGCCGCGATGGCGGTGACGAAGGAACCGGCAACAGTCGGCAGATAAAGAACCGGCGTGTTGGTCACCGGATCGCGCCCACCACGCCAGAGCAGGCCGGTTCGCCACAGCAGGAAAAACAGGGTGATGGCGAACCCTGCCAGAGCCAGAACCTCAGTCGCGATGCGCGAATAAGGAAGGATCGCAAGTCCCGCCAGCATGGTCGCGACGCCGATCAGACCGACGAAGCAGCACTGGATGGGATGTTCAAGTTCCGCCGTCACCTCCTTCGGCGCGACAAACCATTTCGCGGCGTAGAGGAGGATGAGGACGAGCCAGATGGCAAAGCCAAGAAGGCTGAGGGCTTCGCCCACGCTGGCCGGAACCGGCCAGATGGCAGCGGCCGCGCGCCAGCTGTTGCCGAGCCCGACAACGCCAAGAACAATGCCAAAGAATGCAGCGGGTATGCGGGGGAGCGACATGTTCGTTTCTCCGAATTGGTCCGGCAGGGTCATTTGCCCTGCCGGTGCAGCAAGCGGTTCACTTTGGATGTTTTACTTTGCAATGGCGTCGGCAGCGTCCATCACGCGGGCCGAATAGACAAGAGCCGCACCGGCATTAACGGAGATCGCGACACCGAGGGCCTCAGCAATTTCTTCCTTGGTGGCGCCGACCTTCTGGGCTTCAGTCGTATGTACGGCAATACAGCCATCGCAACGGACGGTGACGGCCACGGCAAGGGCGATCAGCTCCCGCTGCTTGGCGTCGAGATGGTTGGTCTTCTGTCCGGCGGTCGAAAGGGTTTGATAGCCTTTGATCGTCTCTGGCACGATCTTGGTGATTTCACCGATCCGGCCCAGGAGTTCACCGCGATATTCCTTCCAATCCAACATGAAAATCATTCCTTCTCATATCAGCGACGGCGTGATTGCCTCGGCTGTCGGAAGTGACTATGACCTTCAAAGATGATAGTTTGAATGCTCAAAAAAGTCATTTTCTAGCGCGATCGTCTCATGGATGTTTTAAGCCGCCTTATCGAGCTCGCCCGTCTGCAGCCGACGCTCGACATTCGCTGCCGGCTGCAGGGCGCGTTTCATATCGACCACGAACCCGTTGCAGCAGGTAAGCTACCGTTTCATCTGATCCTCGGCGGTGATTGTCTCATTCGCCTCGGCTCCGGTCGTGAAATCACCTTGCGCTCTGGCGATTTCCTGCTGCTGCCGCGCGGGGATGCGCATACGATCGTTGGCTTGCGGCCACGCGGCGAAGCACAGCCCCTGCGCATCGCCGCGGGTGGCATGCTGCCTTTGCGCGAAAACGGCGAAGGCGAGGCCGATGTCGACTTGCTCTGTGGTCATTTCGATTGCGCGCCGGGATCGGCTGCCTTGCTGCTCGATAGCCTGCCTGACGTCTTTCACGTATCGCTCGCCGAGGAGTCGGAGGAGCTGCTGAAGACGCTGGTCGCCATGCTCTATAGGGAGACGGCTGAAGAGAGGCCGGGAGCATTGGCGATCATCACCGCGACCTGTCTCTCGCTTTTCATCATGGCGGTGAGGGCCGGCAAGGTCTCGCCCGTCGCGTCCTCGGGGCTGCTGCAATTGCTTGGGGATGCCAGGCTCGACAAATCCGTCGTGGCAATGATGTCTTCGCCCGCCTTTGGCTGGACGATCGATGATCTTGCCCGTCATTCGGCCATGTCGCGGGCTACCTATGCCCGGCAATTTCGCGAGCGCGCGGGAATGACGGTCGGCGCGTTCCTGACCGATATCAGGATGATGCTGGCGAGTGACCTGCTGCTCAGGACGCGCCGAACGGTTGCAGATATCGCTGCAGAGGTCGGTTATGAATCGGAAGCCGCATTCGGCAACGCTTTCAAGGCAAGACGCGGCATAACGCCGGCGCGCTTCCGCGCTGCGGAGCAGGCGAGACAGAATGGGCAGGGGTGATGCGCGGGGGAGGCTAAGCACCTTGCCGCTCGACCTCCGTCAGCACGGATATGAAAGCCTTGAGGCTTTGCGGCACATGCCTGTGACCGGGATAATAGAGGCAGAGTCCAGGGATCGACGGACACCAGTCGTCAAGCACAGAGATAATCTCACCGCTCGCAAGATAGGGCCGCGCGACCCTTTCCGGCACGTAGGCGATGCCGAGCCCTTTGACCGCCGCTTCCGCCATCAGTTCCACATGATCGAGCGTGAGCGCACCCGATACCTCGATAGTCACTTCCTGGCCGTGTTTCTCAAATTCCCAGCGGTAGAGTTTGCCGCTCGGCATACGCAGGCGGATGCAGCGGTGGCGCCTGAGGTCTTCAGGCGTCTTGGGTCGCTTGTGGTTTTTCAAGTAAGCTGATGAGGCAACCGCGAGGAAACGTGCCTCGCCGCCGAATTCGACCGCTATCATATCAAGCGGCACAGATTCCCGCAGGCGGATGCCGGCATCGAAGCCCTCGCCGACAATATCGACCAGCCGGTTTTCGGTGACGATATCGAGCGATATCTTCGGATAGCGTTCGAGAAAGAGAGGAATGGCGGCATTCAACAGCACGCGGGCGGCAATTTCGCTGGCGTTGATGCGCAGCGTGCCGCTCGGCTGTCCGCCGAATTCGCCGATGGCATCGAGCGCCAGATCGAGATCGCGCAAGACCGGCTTCAGCCTGTCGAGAAGCATTTTGCCGGCTTCGGTGGCAGCAACACTGCGTGTCGTGCGATGCAGCAGGCGCACGCCCATGCGCGCCTCCATATTGCGCATCATGTGGCTCAGCGTCGAAGGCGACAGGCCGAGTTCACCGGCAGCCTTGCGAAAGCTGCGGTGGGTGACGATTGCCGAGAAGGCATTGAGGTCATCAAGCGTCGGTCGATAACTCATGGGTATTTTTCAACAACTCATACAGATTTGAACGGATTATCACATCAATAAACGTCTCTATCTTTGCTGTCATCAAGCCGCGATCCAGCGGCGCCAGAAAGGTAGAGACGATGACAAAGACGTGGTTCATCACAGGCACATCCTCCGGTTTCGGCCGGATCATGACCGAGAAACTGCTGGCGCGCGGCGATCGCGTCGCCGCAACCTTGCGCAAGCGCGAAGCCCTGGCTGACCTTGAAGCGCAGTATGGCGAACGGCTCTGGGTCGCGACCCTCGACGTCACCGATGACCGGGCCGTTCATGCAGTCGTCGACGCCGCCTTCGAACAGATGGGACGCATCGATGTCGTTGTCAGCAATGCCGGCTATGGCCTGTTCGGCGCCTCCGAAGAGGTGAGCGATGCACAGATCCGCCATCAGATTGATACCAACCTGATCGGCTCCATCCAGGTGATCCGGGCGGCCTTGCCGCATCTGCGTCAGCAGGGCGGTGGTCGCATCCTGCAGGTCGCTTCGGAAGGCGGGCAGATCGCCTATCCGAATTTCAGTCTCTACCACGCGACCAAATGGGGGATCGAAGGCTTCATCGAGGCTGTGGCGCAAGAGGTCGCCCCCTTCGGCATCGACATCATCATTGCTGAACCGGGGCCGGCGGGCACGGATTTTGGCGCCGGCCTCGTCAGGCCGCCGCAGCTGGATATCTATGAGGACACGCCGGCCGGCCAGGTACGCAGGGCAATTGCTGACGGCTCGTTCAAGATCCTGGGCGACCCCGTGAAGATGACCGACGCGATGATCGCGGCGGCCGAAAAGCAACCGGCGCCAAAGCGGCTCGCGCTCGGCAGCACGACCTATCAGTCGATCCGCAAGGCCCTGAACGAGCGTCTTGCCGAGCTGGAAGCGCAGAAGGACATCACGCTGTCGACCGACATCGACGTGTGACCCCCCTCAGCGATCGATGGTCGACATGATCGTGTCGTTGTAGCGTTTGCCCGAGATCTTGCCGGGGGCAAGCGCTTCATCGAGCGCCTTCATCTGCTCGGCATTGAGCGCGATGGAGGCGGCGGCGATATTGTCTTCCAGATAGGTGCGGCGCTTGGTACCGGGGATCGGCACGAAGTCGCTGCCCTTGTGCAGGATCCAGGCGATCGCCACTTGGCCGGGCTTGACGCCGAGCGCGGATGCGACCGAACGCACCGCCTCGGCTGCGCGGACGTTCGCATCGTAGTTCTCGCCCTGATAGCGTGGGTCGCCGCGGCGGAAATCGCCTTCCGGATACTCTTCGGCGCGCTTGACCTCGCCGGTCAGGAAGCCGCGGCCGAGCGGGCTGAAGGGCACAAGGCCGATGCCGAGTTCCCTCAACGCCGGAATCACGTCGGCTTCCAGATTGCGCTCCCACAGCGAATATTCGCTTTGCACGGCCGACACTGGGTAGACGGCGTGGGCGCGGCGAATATTGGCGACACCGGCTTCGGAGAGGCCGAAGTAGCGAACCTTGCCTTCCTTGACAAGCTCGGCGACCGTGCCGGCGACATCTTCCATCGGGACAGCCGGATCGACGCGGTGCTGGTAGATGAGGTCGATGTGGTCGGTGGCAAGACGCTTGAGCGAGCCTTCGACGGCACTGCGAATGGTTTCCGGCCGGCTGTCACGCTCGGCGCCAACCTGCTTGCCGTCTTTCAGGCGGAAGCCGAATTTCGTGGCCAGCGTCACCTCGTCACGACGACCCTTGAGAGCTCGACCGAGAAGTTCCTCATTCTTATAGGGGCCGTAAACCTCGGCCGTATCGAGGAAAGTGCAGCCGAGCTCGATGGCGCGGTGAAGGGTCGCGATCGATTCCGTCTCATCTGCCGGGCCGTAGGACTGGCTCATGCCCATGCATCCGAGGCCGATGGCCGATACTTCAAGTCCCTGGCTGCCGAGTTTGCGCTTCTGCATCGTGATGCTCCTGCTTCTCAAGTAAGGAGAGGTCTATATAGACCTCGGTGCAGGATTATGAATGCGCGAAAATCCCGATAAGCTGCGTGAGCGTTCAGCAGTCCCGGCGCCGCCGGTTATTTTTGCCGTCCGATGCGAAGGTGACAAGGCGAATGGCATCCATCAGGATGGAGACGATTTGCTTCCACATGGCTTCTCTCCTTTTCCTGTTGTTCTCTTCCCCTTGCGCCCGGTCTTCAAACGAGCTTATCGTCGACTTCGGATGACTTGAGGTTATGGGATGAAACGTGGTCGGCTGCCGCTGACGGCATTGCGCAGTTTCGAGGTCGCGGGACGGCTCGAGAGCTTCACGCTTGCGGCCGAGGAGCTGTTCATCTCGCAGGCGGCGGTCAGCCGGCAGATCCGCGAGCTGGAACAGCTACTGGGCGAGCCGCTCTTTGAGCGGCGCCATCGAAGTGTCATCCTGACTGGAAGCGGCCGGAAGCTGCTTGCCGTGCTCACGCCTTCCTTCGACCGGATCGATGAGTGCCTGGACGATATCCGCAGAGCTTCAGTGTCTGCGGATCTGAAAGTCAGCGTCGAACCTTCCTTTGCCGCTTGCTGGCTCGTGCCGCGGCTGCCGGAATTTCGCAAACTTCATCCTGACGTCGAGATATCGCTCGATGCCGATCCGCGGACGATCGAATTCCGTACGGGCCAGGCGCAGATCGCGATCAGGCACAGCGCCACCGTCACCGCATGGCCACGGACAGAAAGCCGGCACTTGATCGATGTGCGCATGGTGCCGGTGATCGCCTCCAATCTTCTGGAGCGTGGCCCACCCATCTCCTCTCCGTATGACATTTTTACTTACGGGCTTTTGCATGAGGAAACCCGCGACGCCTGGAGCCGGTGGTTCGAGGCGGCCGGCATCGCCATGCCCGAGACGGCGAGGGGGCCAGTCTATGCTGATGACGGGCTCGTGCTGCAGGCGGCCCTGCGCGGCCAGGGCGTTGCACTCCTGGATGAAGCCTTTGCCGAGGAGGAAATCCGGGCTGGCCGCTTGCGTCAGCTCTTCGACCTCACCGTTCCGAATGGCGCCTACTGGCTGGTCGCCCGCAGCTTCGACCGTCTTGCGCCCCCGGCTGCGGATTTTTCGCGCTGGGTGACCGAGAGCTTTCACAAACGCTGACCTCTACCCGCCTGTCGCCATCCGCTTCTTGGCCGCCTCGCGGACAAGCTTCCATCGGGTAAGCTCAAGCGTGGCGTCCGCCAATGCGCGATGCGCCGGGATTGCCGCTTTGCTTTCCTCGACGATGCCGTCGATGAGCTTCGATAGCTCTGTTTCCGTGATGGTCGCTCCCGTTAATTCACGCGCTACGGCCATAAAGGCGTCACGTGATTTACCAAGCCGGAGGGCATGCCGAGGAAAGCCGGCGGCGCGCAGGAGAACGCTCAGCCATTTCCCATCCCACGAAGGGGCGCTCGCATAGAGATCGTGCCCGGTCAAAACCTCGACCATTTCACTGGCGACCTGCTCTACCGGCAGGCCCTCCGATGCAAGCAACTCCCGAGAAATCCCATGGATTGCTTCCGCATCGGCCGCCCAGTCGTCCCAGTCGGCGGCGGGTCGGATCAGGGCCGAGCGCGAGCGACCGTCTTCGAACACCCAGGCAATTTCGATGGGAACGCTTTTCTTGCTGAGGGACGAGGCCTCGAAATCCAGGAAAACGATCAATGCAACGCGACAGGCGAGTGCTGTCCTCCAGCGAAAGACTTGTCCCGATCGTCCGGTGCTCATCACCTCGAAATCTATTCAAGCCTTTGGGACCGGTTCGAGCGAACAGGACGCAGCCTACAGCTGCCTGCGTTTATTTGTCGAGCCGCATGCCGTCGGCATTGAAGACGTGCAGATGGGCGGGATCGCACGTGAAGGCGAGCTGGCTGCCGGTCTCGATAGCGGAATATCCCCTGTACTCGACGGTTAGGGGCTGACCGTCGCCAAGTTGGCAATAGAGGAATTGCGTGCCGCCGAGATACTCGTCGAAATCAACCCTGGCCCGCAACACATGATCCTCACGTCCCGAGACGATACTCAGATGCTCCGGCCGCGCGCCGAGGGTAATCTTCTGGCCTGCCGCTAGATTGGCGCCGCCGATCGGCGAACGAATGCGATTTCCAGCCGCCAGGATGGTGCCGTCACCTGCCCAGCTTGCCTCGAGCAGGTTCATGCGCGGCGAGCCGATGAAGCCCGCGACGAAGACATTGTTCGGCCGTTCGTAGATCTCGCGTGGCGTTCCCGACTGTTCGATATGCCCATCACGAAGCACGACAATCTTGTCGGCGAGTGTCATCGCCTCGGTCTGGTCGTGCGTGACATAGATCATCGTATTGCCGAGCTCGCGATGGAGTCTGGCGATTTCGATGCGCATGGAGACACGCAGTTCCGCGTCGAGGTTCGACAGCGGTTCGTCGAAAAGGAAGACCTCCGGCTTGCGGACGATCGCGCGGCCGATCGCCACGCGCTGCCGCTGGCCGCCGGAGAGCTGGCCCGGCCGGCGATCGAGGAGGTGATCGATCTTCAGGATTGCCGAGGCCGCCTTGACGCGGGCCTCGATCTCCGATGCCTGCGTTCTCGCCATCTTCAGGCCGAAGGCGAGGTTGTCGCGCACACTCATATGCGGATAGAGCGCGTAGGACTGGAAGACCATGGCGATGCCGCGATCGGAGGGATCGAGATCGGTGACGTTGCGTCCCTTGATCTCGATCTCGCCGTCGGTGACATCCTCCAGCCCTGCAATCATGCGCAGGAGGGTCGATTTCCCGCATCCCGAGGGGCCGACGAAAACGACGAAGGATCCCTCGGAAATGGTTAGGTCAATGCCATGGATGACTTCCAGATTGCCGAAACTCTTGCGAATTTCTGTCAGAACGACGCCCGTATCCGCCACGTTATTCACCGCGTGCCTCGCCCGCTCTGACCCAGACGAGCATCTCGCCCGGTTCGCGATTATCCCAGAAAGGATAGGGCACGAAACGTGCATTTGCCTGCTTTGCGGCCGGCGGAGAGGTTCGGTAGAGCGCAGCACCCCAGTCGGCCGCGTCGCGGTTGACGGGGAGATCGAGAGCGACCGCCCCGCGAAGACCGGCAATTTCTGATGTCTTCGCCTGCGAGACATCGGCGGAAAGGGTAATGCCATTCAGCCCCTCGCCATTGTCTGTCTCCTCGACGCAATAGACGAGTGGGCCGCGCATCAGCGCCGTGCGGCCGGCATCCTGGCGGACCAGTGGATTGGCAAAGAGCTTGCGGGCAGCCAGCGGGATCGACAGATCGACCTTGTCGCCGCTCTTCCAATCCCGTTCGATCCGGGCATAGCCGTCCACTACAGCGGATTGAAGATCGAGCTTTTCGCCGTTGACGGAGAGCGCAGCACCCTCAGCCCATTCCGGAATGCGCAGCGAAAGCGCGAAACGCGCGGGACGATCGAGCGTCAGGTCGAAATGGATCGCGCCATCCCAGGGATAGCGGGTCTGTTGCGAAAGCTCGACCTTGGCGCCGGCGAGATCGAAGCGTGCCTTGCTTTCCCCGTAGAGATGGACGGCAATTTCATCCTCGGCGATCGCATACATGTAGGAGCCGACGGAGGCGAGCAGACGGGCGATGTTCGGCGGGCAGCAGGGGCAATGGTGCCAGATCCAGCGGTGATGCTTGCCCGCGCTTTCCAACGGGTTCTCATAGAAGAAACGGGTGCCGTCGAGTGAAAGGCCGGCCATGGCGCCATTGTAGAGCGCTTGCTCCATGATATCGGCATAGCGCCGGTTCGGACCGCGGCCGAGCATACGGTTTGCCCAGAAGACGAGGCCGACCGAGGCGCAGGTCTCGGCATAGGCGCTTTCATTCGGCAGGTCGTAGTAGTCGGTAAAACCTTCATTGGATGCGGCTGGGCCGATGCCGCCGGTGACGTACATCTGCTTGGTCGTCAGATCGTCCCAGAGGGTTTCGAGTGCAGCCGTCAACGTGTCGTCATTATATTCGGTGGCGATATCGGCCATGCCCGCATAGAGATACATGGCGCGCACCGCGTGGCCGACGACCTTCTTCTGTTCGCGCACCGGCACATGTGCCTGGCCATATTCATAGGTCTTCTGGTGGAAGTCGGCGGCACTCCGGCCATCACGGGTCGCTTCTTCGGTGAAGAAATGCGGTTCAGTGCCGCGCTCGTCGATGAAGAACTTCGAAAGGTCGAGATATTTCTTCTCGCCCGTGACCCGCGCCAGCTTGACCAGCGCCAGCTCGACTTCCTCGTGGCCGCAATAGCCTGGCATCTGGTCGGGGCCGTGGCCGAAGACCGTGATCAGGTAATCGGCATAGCGGCACATGATGTCGAGCAGCTTCTTCTTGCCGGTCGCCTGGTAATAGGCGACGGCGCCTTCGATCAGATGCCCGGCGCAATAGAGTTCGTGATGATCGCGCAGGTTCGTCCAGCGCCGGTCCGGCTGCACGCGCTGGAACCAAGCGTTCAGATAGCCGTCCTTGTCCTGCAGCTTCTCATACATGTCGATGATCTCATCGACGCGGGCTTCGAGCTTCGCATTGGGCCGCCGATACAGCGAATAGGCGACGGTCTCGATCGACTTGCCGAGATCGCTGTCCCAGAACATCTGCGTCGTGCCGCCCCAGGGGCCAATTGGAATGACGACGCCGGGGCTTGGCTGTGTCACGTCGATCGCTTGCAGCATGCCGGCCTCGACACAGCGGTCGAGCAGGGTTTCGGCCGTGGAATCGCAGATCGCATCCTGGCGATCGCCAAACAGGCCCTGCAACTCGACACTCGGCACGGGCAGGGGACGGAACTGGCGGTCTCTCTTCAGTTTGTTCATGGCTTCATCCATTTCGTTGAAAGATCATCATTTCACCGCGCCGGCCATCAGCCCGCGCATGTAGTAGCGTTGCAGGAGCAGGAAGACGATCAGGCAGGGGATCGTCATGACGACGACGCCGGCCTGGACCGCGCCCCAGTTGATGGCGCCGAGGCGACCGGCGCGCACCGCCGTCATCAGGACGGGAAGCGTATATTTCTCGTTGCTGGAGAGCAGCACGAGGGCGGCCAGGAATTCGTTCCAGGCATTCAGGAAGGCAAAGATCGCGACCGTCGCAATACCCGGCAGTACGAGCGGCAGAAGTACGCGGATCAGCAGTCTCAGATCCCTCGCACCGTCGATGCGGGCTGCTTCCTCGATCTCCTTCGGCACGGCATCGAAGGCATTGCGCATCATGAAGACGGAGAAGGGAAGTTGCAGCGTGACATAGACTAGGGTGAGCCCCAGCAGCGAATTGTTGAGACCGAGCTTCGCCAGAATGATGAAGAGCGGCGTCAGGATCGACTGGAACGGGATCATCAGCGTGGCGATGATCAGCACGAAAAGCGCATTCTTCAGCGGGAAACGGTAGCGCGAGAAGCCGTAGCCCGCGAGCAGGCTGACAGTGACGGTCAGCAGCACCGTTGCCAGCGAAACGAAGAGCGAGTTGATCATGTGCTGCCAGATGCCGGCGCCGAACGTATCGAGCAGTGCATAGGCATCGAAGCTGACACCTGTTGTCGGCCATGGCGGCAATGGCGGCAGGCTCGACTCCGTACCGTGCCTGAAGGAGGCGAGTAGCGTGATGATGAAGGGCGCCAGGAAGAAGATCGAGATGGCGATGCCGGCGACATGATAGGCCGATTGCGATCTGAAGCGCTTGCGGGCGCGGCGTTCCCGTGAGGAGATCATCAGCGTTCCTCCCCGACGCGCAGCAGCCAGAGCTGGACGATGGAGATCGCAACCAAGATCGCCAAAAGCACGATCGAAAGGGCGGATCCGTAGCCCAGATTGAAGGACACGAAGGACTGGTTGAAGATGTAGTAGACGACCGAGATCATCTTGTTCTGTGGCCCGCCCGACGTCATGATGTAGAACTGGTCGAAGGCGAGGATCGAGCCGGTGACCGAGACGATCAGCGCCAGCGCGATCGTCTTTCGCATCAGCGGCAGGGTCAGGTGCCGAAAGCGCTGCCAGCGTCCGGCCCCATCGATGCGGGCTGCCTCCGTCAGTTCGGACGGAATGGCCTGCAGGCCGGTCAGCAGGATGATCATCGTAAAGCCCGCGATCTTCCAGACGACCATGACGATGATCGTTGCGAACGCCGTGTCGAAGCTCGCCATGATATTGGGGCTTCGCTCGACGAGGCCGAGGGCGCGAAGGGCAGGGCCGAAGAAGCCGCTATCGACATTGGCAAGCCAGACCCAGAGAAGCGAAGCCGTCGCGAGCCCCACCACGACGGGCAGGAAGATGATCGTCCGGTAGGTGCTGACGAAGCGACGCTCCTTTTCCACGAAAATCGCCAACGGGAAGGCGATCGCAAAGATCGCGATGGTCACGATGACGGTGTAATAGGCGGTGAAATTCAGGGCCGCCATGAAGCGGCTGTCGTTCCACATGCGAGTATAATTGGCAAAGCCGATCCAGCGCGAGGCGCCCATCAGCGGCCAATTATGCAAGCTCATCCAGCCGGTGAACAGCACGGGCATAACGAAGAAGACGATCACGAGCGCCATGGCCGGCGCAATGTAGAGAAAGCCGCGCCATTGCGACTTTCGCCGTTTTCGGACAGCGCGGATGCGCTGCGGACCGGAACCGGTCATCGAAACCTCCGCATTTTACGATTTCTTCAACCTGTGAATCGGCCGGGGAACTGCCACCGTCCCCCGGCCACGGCCGGGAGAGTTATTGGCCGCTGTCGATGATGGACTGCATCTCGGATTGGGCATTCGAGAATGCGCCATCGACGTCATCACCGAAGATCGCGGCGTTGGTGAAGGTCGCCCAGGGTCCGTTGGCGCTGTTGATCAGATCGTTGAACTGCAGCGTATAGGGTGTCTTGGCAACGGAGATCGCCTTCAGGCCCACCTGCATGCGGGGGTCGAGCCCGGCAAGCACCTGATCGGCAATGTCGCCGCGTGTCGGTAGGCTGCCGTATTTCGCCATGACCTTCTGGCCGTCCATCGAATAGATGTATTCGAGGAATTCCTTGACGGCATCGATCTTCTTCGTGCCCTTGGTGATGACGAAATTGTCGCCGCCAGCAAAGGACGAAGTCTTGCCATCGACGCTGGGGATCAGCGTCACGCCGAAGTTGATATCCGGATATTGGGTAACCAGCGTACCGATGGCGAAGGCGCCGAGGCTCTGTTGGCCGATCTTCCCGTTTGTGAAGCTCAGGAAGCTCGTGCCGTTATCGCTCGCAGCACTTGCCGGAACGAGATCCTTCTTGACCATATCGCGATAGAAGCCGACGGCCTTGCGCATTTGCGGCGTGTCGAGCGTAGCGGTCTTGCTGTCCTCCGAGAGGATATCGGCACCTGCACCCCAGACGAGCGGCGTGAAAGTGAAGATCATGCAGCCGCCGCAGCCGCCGCCAGAGAAGTAGAAGCCGTAAGTATCGTCGCCGAGCTTGCGGATATTCTCGGCGTTGGCTTCGATTTCTTCCCAGGTCGTGGGCGCCTTTTCAGGATCGAGGCCGGCCTTCTTGTAAAGGTCCTTGTTCCAGGCAAAGACAGAAGTTTCGACCGACAGCGGCAGGCCGTAGATCTTGTCCTGATAGGTGCCAAGTTTGACATGTGATGGCGACAGCGAATTGAAATAAGGCAGGCTCTTTGCCCAGTCCGTCAGGTCCTCGAGCTGACCCGCAGCGGCGAAGGCCGGGTTATAGATCAGGTCCATCGACAGGGCGTCGGGCGCTTGGCCGCCGGCGATTGCCGTTGCATATTTCTGCACCAGTTCGCCGAAGGGCACTTCGGTCGTGACCACCTGGTTTTCGTGGCTCGCATTATAGGCCTCGACAACCTTCTTGAAGGCATCGCCGATGCCTGTGCGGACCCACATTTCGATCTTTTCGGCAGCCGAGGCTGTCGAGACCAGGCAGAGGGTGGCAATACTGGTTGCCACCAATAGACGCTTCATCATGGCTCTCCTCCCAAGTTGGCGCGTCTCCTTCGCGCCGTTGCTATATTCCGAGGGTGTCACCCCCGCATGATTGCCGCACGACGAGACGGCACGGCAATTTCCTGATGCCGGGTTCCACCGAGCGTCCCTCCGCAAGCGCCAGAACCGTCAATCCGGCCTGCCGCCCCAGTTCCTTCAATTCCATATCCACCGTCGTCAGCGGCGGTCGCGTCTGGGCGGCGACAATCTCCCAATTGTCGAATCCCACCACCGAAACATCCTGCGGCACCCGGACGCCGCGTTCGCGCAGTGCATCGATGACACCACGCGCAATCTGATCATTGCCGCAGAAGATGCCGTCGGGCCTTTCGCCGCTGCCGGTCCACAATCTTGCGACGGCTTCGTGGCCCCAGCTTTCCGACCAGACCCCGAACAGGACCGGCCGTTCTTCTCCCGCGGCCCTGCGATAGGCATCTGCACGCTCGCGCACCGAGAAGAAATTCTCCGGTCCGGTGACATGCACGATCCGCTTGCGCCCAAGCTTTGCCAGCCACTCGACGGCAAGCCGCGCACCTTGCTCATCATCGGATCGGAAGGTGACACTTCCCGGCGCCCCTTCCGTAAATGCGTAGACCACAGGCACATTCAAATTCGATAGATCGACTGGTAACCGTCTATCCAGACGTTTTCCTGTTGCGATGATGCCGTCGACCTGTTTGTCGAGCATCGCCTCGACATGAATCTGCGCTAGCTCTGGGTCCTCCTCAATTGCGCACAGAAAGACCGAAACGCCATGGTCAACGAGAGCATCCGATATGCCTGCCATGACCGGCAGGGTAAAACGGCCATAGGTATCGTTGGTGAGAAGCCCGATCGTGAAACTACGTTTGCTGAGCAGGCCTCTCGCCAAAGCGTTTGGCCTGTAGCCGATCTCCGCCGCGATGCGCTTGACCCGCTCGCGCGTTTCCAGTCCCATCCGGCCTGTATCGTTTAGCGCCTTCGATGCCGTCGAAATGCTGATTCCAGCAGCAGCCGCGACATCGTGAATGGTGATCCGGCCTCTTTTCCCTCCTGTTGTGTCCAGCAGCTCCTCCATCGAACTTGCGATGAGAAAAGCTTTTCCCAGTGAAATTGTCAAGTGAGAAAAGGTTTTCTCAGCTATTGTGGCCGGTCTGAGGCCGATGAGTAGAGATGAACCGGTATCAATGATGAGCCGGCTTCTGATCGAAGCCATGCGCGGTGGGCTTGTCAGTGTGCGATCACAATCACTTACAGATATCCGACATGGTCGCCGAACGGGACATCCTCATCCAGGTTGCCGCTGCCGATGCGGTCACTCTCGCCGGACAGGCGTTCTTCGTCCGGATCGGAAGCCTCTGCATGGGGGTGGGAGGAATGATGGTCCAGATGCCGATCCGCTGCCCGATCATCATCCGCATCGATACGATCTTCATCGCTACCGGCGGTATGGTGATCGTCTTTTTTCCCATTGCCGGCGGTGATCTTTGCCTGTCGCTCGGCGACCCAGGCATTGTCAGGTTCGGAGCCGATGGAGGTGCTGTGGTTCACGTGTGTGGCCGAGGAGGCTGCCGTGGGCGAGGTGGGCGCAATCTTTTCGACCATTGAAACTCCCTGGCTTATGGCCCGACTGGCGGCCTGGCTATGATGTCTGTCGCCCAAGCGGGTGCGCATGGGGATCGATGCTGATCTGGTCGCGGCCCTCATCTTGGCCGCGTAGAGCGCCAGATCGGCTCTGCGATAGATATCATTGGCATAGTCTCCGCTCATGACACAGGCAATACCTGCAGAAAAACTGTAGCGGAAGCTGAGCTGGTCAGCCAGCGGGCGAGACTGCCTGACGGCAACCAGCATGCGATTGACAATCTCTGCCGCTTCCTCGGGAACCGTGTTCGGAAGAACCAAAACAAACTCTTCGCCGCCGACGCGACCGAGAATATCCGTTTTGCGCACCATTTTCTGCAGCGTGGCCGCGAAATCCTTGAGAACGGCATCGCCGGCAGTATGGCCAAAGCGGTCATTGATATACTTGAAATTGTCGATGTCCAGAACCGCGAGGCAACCGACCTTCTCTTGTTGGTTGCCATAGCTGCGCACCAGCTCCTCAAGCTTCGACATGACGAAACGTCTGCTCGGGATACCGGTCAGCTCGTCGGTCTGGGAGGCTTTGATCGCGCTGTCGCGATCTTGCCGCAGCGTCCTCTGATCGGAGCGGATCGATGTCACGTCACTTGCGACACAGAGCATCCAGCCATTGGTCTGCATGGTCTCGGTCATCCACAACCATCGGCCGTCATGAAGATCGGTCTCAAAGGCGCGAAATCCGCTTTTGCCTCGACGGGCAAGCGTCGACAGCAGCCAGCTCTCAAAGTCAGCCGCGGCAACAATCGTTCCGCGGCGGCGTTAAAATTGCGCCGCATCAGCTCGGACCAGAGTGGTTGTTCGTCCTCTGCGATAAACCAGGCATCGCGAAATGCGCGATTGGTAAAACGCAACCGGTCATCCTGGTCGTAGACCGCAACCATGACGCCCGCAGCTTCCATCAGCTGCGCCATTTGCAACATCGCTTCCGTGTCACCCAAGGTCATCATGCCCTCAGAACAGATCATCATCTGCTTGAACTATCTGCCTGGCGTGAAGAAACAGTTAGCTGGTTTGCATATGCACAGGTGGTTCTGCGCCGTCACCGCTGGCTGATCGCGATTCCGCCTGTAATGGACTGCGAATTCTTCCTATAAGTGGAATAATACCTTCCACGTTCTGCCGATTAACGGATTCCGGTGAATGGCTATGTTGGTGCCAGGCCAGCAAGGGCTGTTGGTGAATTTGTCAAAACGGAGAACTGAGATGAACAGACTGATCCTTTCCCTGATGCTGGCAACCGTCAGCATCGCTCCCCTTTCCCAAGCCGTCGCCGCTCCTGCCCAGCAGGTTGCGATCACCCAGCAGGTGCCGGTGACAGTGCACTATCGTTCGGCCAAGATAGATGGCGTCGACATGTTCTATCGTGAAGCCGGCCCGGCCGACGGCCCGGTCGTCCTGCTTCTGCACGGCTTCCCAACATCCTCGCACATGTTCCGCAACCTCATTCCGCTGCTGGCAGATCGCTATCACGTCATTGCGCCCGACTATCCGGGCTTCGGTCAGAGTGATGCACCCGATCACGCCAAGTTCGCCTACACCTTCAGCCATTATGCCGACATGGTCGATACGCTGATGACCCAACTCAGCGCCAAGAAATACGCCATGTATGTCATGGATTACGGCGCACCGGTCGGCTACCGTCTGGCTCTCAAGCATCCGGAACGGGTGAGCGGGTTGATCGTCCAGAACGGCAATGCCTATGAAGAAGGCCTGCGTGAGTTCTGGGATCCGATCAAGGCCTACTGGGCTGACGATTCGAAGGAGAAGCGCGAGGCGCTCTCCAATCTGGTGGTCCTCGATACCACCAAGTTCCAGTACACGGACGGCGTCAAGGACCTCACCCGCATCAGCCCCGACAACTGGGTTCACGATCAGGCCTTGCTCGACCGGCCGGGTAACAAGGATATCCAGCTCGACCTCTTCCACGATTACGGCACGAACGTCCCGCTCTACCCGCAGTTCCAGGCCTTCTTCCGCGAACGCAAGCCGCCGACGTTGATCGTCTGGGGCAAGAATGACAAGATCTTCCCGGAGGTCGGCGCACATCCTTACCTGCGTGATCTTCCGGACGCTGAAATGCACCTCCTCGACACAGGTCATTTCGCCCTTGAAGACAAGCTGGATGAGATGGCGCCCCTCATCCGCGATTTCCTCGATCGCAAGATCGCAAAGTAACAATCGCCTACATGAAGGCCCGCGCATTCAGAGATGAATACGCGGGCCTTTAGTTATCAATTGAAGTGCCTGTTGGATCTCAGCTTTTCCACCGAAAAATCGATGAAGCTTCGCACTTTTGCCGAAGCATACCGGCCTTCCGGATGGATGACATGGATCGGCAAAGCCTCCTCCTCATGCTCAGCCAGGATCGTGCGCAATTCGCCGGCCTCAAGCTGCGGCGCAATCTGGTAGGACAGAACGCGCGTCAGGCCCCAGCCGGAAGCCGCCGCCGAGATGGCAGCCTCGTTGGTGCTGCAGAAGAGACGGGGACTGACGTGGACGGTTGACTTCCTGTGCACACCAAAACGCCATTCGAGCGACGTCCACGCACTGGTAGAGGCGACAATGCGATGGTTCGACAGATCGCCGGGCGTCATCGGAACGCCATGCTTTTCAAAATAGACAGGGGATCCGCAGATGACGCGTCTCACCTGGCCGACGCGCGTCGCGGTGAGGCCGGAGTCGGGCAGATGACCGATGCGGATCGCGACATCGATACCTTCTTCGACCATGCCGACAACACGGTCGACGAACAGGCCGCGACCGATCACATCAGGGTAGAGATCCAGATATTCGGTCATTAGCGGCAGGACGAACATTGTGCCGAACATGGCAGAGGTAGTGACGGTGAGAGTGCCCGTCGGTCTGCCGTAGGCGCCGGCTGCGGCAGCTTCCGCCTCCGAGAGATCGGCGAGCAGCCTCTGGCAGTCTGCAAAATACTGGGCACCTGCTTCTGTCAGCTTGACGGACCGCGTCGTGCGCGTCAGCAGGCGCGTACCGATGATATCTTCCAGGGCAGACACCATGCGAGTGACTGCGGGAGGGCTCATGTGGAGTTGCCGTCCTGCGTCTGCAAAGCTCTCGGCCTCCGCGACCTTCACGAAGACCCTCATTGCCTGCCATCGATCCATGCGGTTCACACTGTCTTCAAAAGCTTAAGTCCCTGACAGAGATTTAAACGCTTTTATTCCGATCGCAATCTATCGGGCCCATAGCGGCAAGCCGCCGAACGTCCGGCTTTTGATCTCGCCGTCGACGGCTTCAGCTTCTTGACGAGGGCTCGCAGTTCCGAAGCGATGTCGGGAGCGCCGAAAGCCTTCAATTGCCGACTTGCGAGGGCGCCTGCCGCTCCGTCACCGGCTTCTATCGCCAGCGCGAATTTGACGGCGATTTCGACAAACAGGTCGAAACTGCCTCCGCGCTTTGCAGCGTCGATTTCAGCTCCACTTAGCGCCATTTGCTTCGCCTCGAGCTCCAGGGATCGAAGAGCGTCGAAATCGCTTCTCGAACTTGCAAGTGCAAGTTCGATTTGTATGCGCACCAGGGGAGTGATGAAGTTCTTGCTCAAGCCATTCTCCATAGGCTGCGATAGCCATCGTCTCTTCGGTCACCGTTTGGAGCCTGCCGGAAGATATTGCTTGACGCTTGGTAGGCGGGGCCGTTCGCAGACGGAATATTGTCGGTGGAGCAATACACCCGGCCGCAGGCAGCCTGAACTGACATTCTGCTGAAGGCTTTCTTCCCCCTGACGCAACAATCGGACGAAGCTACCTCGCGAAGCCTCTCCGCAAAACGGACCCACACCAAAGAACAGTTCCTGACATTGGGAGGCTCTGCTAACCGTCGCAAAGATCCGACTGAGTGCTATAAACCAAGACAACCGAATACTGCTTCGAGGAACGTCATGCCCCAACCCGTCCTGTTTTCCCCCTTCTCCGTGCCCAATCTCGAACTCGCCAACCGAATCGTGATCGCGCCCATGTGCCAGTATTCGGCCGTCGACGGCTGCATGACGGACTGGCATCTGATCCATCTCGGACAGCTTGCGCTTTCCGGCGCGGCATTGCTGACTATCGAAGCGACCGCTGTCGTTCCCGAAGGACGCATTACCTTTGCCGATGTCGGCCTTTACGATGACGCTTCCGAGGCCGCGATGGCTCGTACGCTCGAAAGCATCAGGAAATGGTCGGATATGCCGATTGCCGTGCAATTGGCGCATGCCGGCCGCAAGGCCTCGACCGAGGTTCCCTGGAGAGGCGGCGGTCAGTTTTCGCCGACCGATCCGAACGGATGGCAGACCGAAGCGCCTTCCTCTCTCGCTTTCAACCCGAACTATGTGCCGCCGACTGCACTCGACCGCGATGGCATGAAGCGTGTCCGCGATGCCTTTGCAGCTGCCGCGCGGCGGGCTGCGAAAATCGGCATTGATGCCGTCCAGATCCATGGCGCCCATGGCTATCTGCTGCACCAGTTCCTGTCGCCTTTATCGAACCAGCGAACTGACGAATATGGCGGCTCGCTGGAAAACCGTGCTCGATTTCCGCTGGAGGTTCTCGATGCGGTGAGGGATGCCTTTCCCTCCGATCGGCCGGTGACGATGCGCGTTTCCGCCACAGACTGGGTCGAAGGCGGTCTGGAGATTTCCGAGAGCGTCGAATTTGCCAGGATGCTCGAAGCGAGAGGCTGCGATGCCATCCATGTATCGAGCGGCGGCCTGCATCCCTCTCAGGCAATCCCGATCAGCCCGAGCTACCAAGTGCCGCTCGCCCGGGCAATCAAAAGCGCCGTAAAAATGCCGGTCATCGCCGTCGGCCTGATCACCGAGCCGACGCAGGCCGAGGCAATCGTTGCGACGGGCGATGCAGACCTCATCGCGCTTGCTCGCGCCATCCTCTACGATCCGCGATGGCCGTGGCACGCAGCCGCCGAGCTCGGCGGGCAGGTGAAAGCGGCCAATCAATATCTCCGTTGCCAGCCGTCGCAGCTCAAAAACCTGTTTGCAAAATAAGATGGAGCGCGAATATCCCGCGCGAGGATAACGCTGGCTGCGTGATCGTCTAAGCTGCTGTCTGGCATTACGATTATGATGTACCCTTCCTGCCACGTTAAATGGGCAGGGAGGGGCTCATGACCGTTGCGGGCACAGTAATTGTCGGCGCAGGCCCCGCCGGGCTCGCCTGTGCGGCAGCGCTCGGGGCCAACGGCCGCTCCCAAGGCGCATTCAGGGCTGCCCGGAATGCCCATGCCGAGGGCGTTTCCAAGATATCCGTCGCGACTGCAGGTGATCGACTATTTCGAAGCCTATGCGCGCGCCAACGATATCAGGATACGGTTTGGCAAATCCGTCATCAGCGTCAGGCAGGGCCAAGACTGGATCGTCGAGACGAATGACGGAGACGCCTTGGAGGCCGAAACCGTCGTGATCGCGACCGGGCTTTCCAAAGCTCCCATAAAGCCGGTCTGGAAAGGCCAGGAAAGCTTCACCGGAAAGCTCCTGCATTCCTCCGAGTTCAGCAATGCGGGAGCACTCGGCGCGCGCAGGGTGCTTGTCGTTGGTTTTGGCAATTCGGCCGGCGAGATCGCGCTCGAATGCGCTGAGGCGGGTCTTGAGGTCGGCATGTCGGTGCGTGGGCCGATAAACATCGTTCCGCTGGAAATGTTCGGAATTCCAACCGCGACAATTGCCATCACACAACAGCATTTTCCATACGGATTCGCTGACGCAGTCAATGCACCATTCCTGCGCTTGCGCTATCGCGACATGGGAAAACTGGGGCTGCAAAAATCCGCCAAGGGTCCTCTGACCAATATGGCGGAGAAAAGCCGCACGCCCCTGATCGATATCGGAACCATGGCTGAGATCATAGCTGGCAAGATCAGGATATATCCAGGCATTGAAAGCTCGGATCGTCAGCAGGTGCATTTCGTCGATGGCCGATCGGCGGATTTCGATGCGATCATCCTGGCAACGGGCTATCGGCCCTCGCTGGAGACAATATTGCCTGATTTCGCCGAGAAGTTTGAGGGCGCGGAAAGGCCGAAAAGAAGAGAACTCCAGCCCGGGAATGACGGCATGTATTTCTGCGGATTCAACACGGCCTCCACAGGCCTGTTGCGTCAAATCGGCATCGAGGCCGTCAGCATTGCCCGATCGAGAGCAGAGCGCTGAAGACAGTGCGCTTCTATGGGAGCATCCGTTCATTAACGTTCATGAGGTGAATCGATGAAGGTGTTGGGACTACTGGTGACGATGCTATGCGTGTCCTGGCCAGTTCATGCTCAACCGGTCGACCATCGTCCCGCATTCCGTGTCACCTACGGCGTCTTGCTGGATGGCAAGGAGCCGAAAGCAGGAAGCGCTTACTGCTCTTCCGACAAAACCTGCACGCTGATAAACGACGCAGATGTTCAGCTCAATCTACGAATGTCTAGCGGTCTTAGCGGCGGCGCAGAGCTATCCGTGATCTGTCGACCGATTGACTGTTCGTTTTCCGGCAGAATGCCGAGGGTAACGGTGCGCGACCACTCCACCCTTTATCTCGTTCAAGGACGTGACTTCGGGGTCGTGCATGATCTCGTCGCCAGGATTAATCGAACCGTGGGTAGCGTCAGACTTGACATCCGGAAGGCGCCGTAAGTCTGTAAGTAAGCATACAGACCCCACCGCCCCTATCTCGTATGGTGCTGAATGCTCGGTGCAGCCTTCGAAACAATCTCAGGGTAAACCAGCCGGCAATGAACACGACGATCAGCCCAGCGAACGAGTACAATGCTGGATAGATCATCACGTACAGTGCATCATCACATTGCTGGCCCCAGACTTCGGAACAGCCCCGATTGGAATAATCGGCCCATGCCACGACGGCCAACAGCCCGAAACCCAGGAACGACATCAAGCCAATAGTGCTCGCAAACGCGGCTGCAACCAATATGGCCATTTGCCCGAAGTTACTCGGGGTGTCGTTGGTCATCGAAGCCCCGCTGTTTCTTGCGCAAGTACGATTACAGCGACTTTATCATATCCGCAAACCTACCGCCCCGTCATCACCTGCCGGGGAGACGTCAATATTTTAGGTTGCAGCGGTCGCGACGTAACGTTAGGGGAGTTCATCGCTCTTCCCACAAGAGCGAACGGGGAGTGCGGTCATCTGCGCACTCTTTTGACGGCACTCCCCACCGGCTCCCGCGTATCATTTGTTTCCTAAAGCGGCGACGAGCTATGAATTCCTCAAGATAATGGGGCGATCGATTCTGCGAGGCATTTATGGACGGTTCAACGGAGCCAACAAGATTGCTGCGTGTAAAGTTCCTCGCAATTTTTGTTTGTTCCTGGTTTCTGCTTGGCTTTTTATCGTCGGCTGTGGTGGCCGTTTTCAATTTCGTTCCGTCTGCCGAGTGGGTGGCAGAGACAAATCGTCTACGAACTATCGCGGGCTCCATGTCTGCGGTACTTTTTGTCTGGGGCGTTTGGAAAGGTGGCAAACAGTTGCAAGGGAAAAAACTGACCCGCGTCCTCACCGTCATAATCAGCCCTTTGCTGGACTATTTTGTGGGGGGCAATATCCTATTAGTTTGGCCGTTGCTGCTCCCACTGATCGCAGGCCACGAAGTTGCGCTTCCGTTTACGGTACAGGGAGCAACCGGTCACGGTGCAAGGAACTGCCGCACTCCGGTCGATTTGGAAGACATGCCTTTTCTTATCGACCGAGTGTGCAACGTTCCTGAGAGCATCAGATCCAGTTTAACACCGGGCATTGGCGTCCTCGTACTCGGCTGGGGAACGCGTCTTGGAGTGTGCGCGCGTGAGGTGAGCCTAACTTCAACCGGACCGGAGTTCTGAGCGCCTCGGCCCGCACCCGCACGCTCGATCATCATATGATGGCGTTAATATTATGCATCGGCCGCGACGCCGACGGCTTCGGATAGATCCAAAGCGTAGCCAGAGCGCGAATGCTCGAGCTTTAAGTGGGACGAACTATCCAACCGTCGAGACAGCATGGACCTGCATGTCATCTCGCACTTCATAGAACTTGTTCCCGTCGACGTATATAACGTGGCAAGTTGGCTTCTCGCCTTTGGCGGTTGAGCAAGCCTTGTCGCCCTTGAACGACAGCTTATTTTTCACGTCACTTATCTTCCCGTCCACGTTGGCCTTCCCGGTGATCGTACCCTTCTTCCAGCTCCACACCAGATCGGCGCTGACGGGCTTCTCAAAGTCGAATATCTCGACCTTCACATGCTTGCCGTCGGCCAAGGCTTTAAACTCTTCCATGGTGACCTTCTTGGCCCCGGGAGGAAGTTCCACGGCATACGCGTTTGCCCCCGATAACAAGAAGGCCAGTGCACCAATGCATGAAAGTAAATTTCTCATGGCGAGGTCCTCCACCCCAGAAGCAGGGTAAACTAAAATACCACCCATGGGTTTGTCCTACAACCAAACACATCTCCTCAATATGGAGAGGGTAGGACATTGCTCTTGCTGCAACGGACTCCCTTAAACTGGTCCGGCTCGGCCAGCGCCTCAATGCGGTTGGAGATTTCAATGGACGACGGCGACTACGGTAACGCCCACTTCGCCGGCCGCCTTGACGATTGCATCTCGCAACTGCCGCGGTGTGGCATTCCCGACCATCACGCCGACGCACGCTCTCATCGCGGCAAAATATTCTTCGCCGTCGTTAGAGGGCCAATCCTTGATCAAGGCGTTCGCGGCTTCCTGAGCTGTGCGGACAATCACTCGCTTGCTTCCGCCTTTGATAAAAAGGACCACGGGATCAAACGCAATTGACGTATCCCAATCCATTAAAATTTCTCCACGCATAAATAGCAATTAGTCGATTTTCAGCAGGATACACCACCTTGCGTGGATTAGTATGGGGCGGGCGTCGCATTGGAAGGACAGGGACAAGGATGGCAGATGACATGAGCAACAACAACGACGCCCACCGTGTCTATACGGATGCCATCACCGCCCAGCTTGGCGAGCGGGTCACCAATCTCGGGCGCCGGCAGACCGACTTGGAGTCGGGGGTACGATCCGGCTTCAAGAACATCCACACCGCCGTTACGTCCCTTGCGAACGAAACGCGCGCCTCGATCGCCGCGCTATCGAGCAATCTAGCAGAGCGGAACAAGCCTCAGTGGCAGGCGCTGGCGTAGCCCTGACGGTTGCCGCCATGCTGGGTGGGCTGGCCTATCTTCCGATCCGTGAAGCCACGAGCGACCTGAAGCAGTCCGTCAGCATCCTGACCGACAAGATGGTCACACAGGGTGAGCTGGAATGGCGAACGACCCGATCGGCGGAAGACCGCGCGAGGACCGACGGCGCCGTGAAGGAGCTGGACCGGGTGTTCGGCAGCTATGATCAGCGCTTCACCGATCAGCAGCGGCAGATCGACGAGGTGAAGACAGCGCAGGGGGCAGTTTATGGCGCCCGGGATGTGATCATTGAATTGCGCGAGAACCAACAGAGGATCGAACGCGAGTTATCAACGATCAGGGCGGCCCGCAGCCCGGCAAGCCCGTAGCCTTGGCTTATCCTTGGCGATGGCAATGACAGAAGCGTCTGGGATTCGAGCCTCAAATTTGTTCGGCCCATCAGCGTCCGTTGCATGCTACGTAAGCCTTAGGTAAGACTTGATGCGCCAAATAGCTTTGGCGAGGGAACATGCACGGCCGTTGGCAACCGCTGCATGAAAATCATGCTATAAACGTTATGGCACGGGTCATATCGTTTGCGGAGCCGATTCCAGCGCCGATGTTTCGTCGCGCTTTTTTCAACGCGCATCGTAATTCCCGCCTAAGACACGTCCCTAACGACGTCGTTAAACACGTGCCTTAGGCCATAAGGTCCTCACGCGGCAGGCGGTGCCAATCGGGCGGTTACTCTGCTCAGCAGTTGCATCTCTTTTCTCACTCCTGCCGGCGCCCGCGGTATGTCTGAGGGATGCCAGCTGCTTCATGGCACTGAGCAAGCGTCTCCAGCCATGCAGCTAACCCCAACGGCACTTCAGCATTCCCGGCTTCCAGCGCCTCCACTCACGACAGATCGCATTGCAACGCACTCGCAAGATTTATTGGCGCCCAGCGGATATGCAAAAGTCATTCTGTGAAACGAGCAGGGGTCATGGCGGCTCCAATTCCTGTTACTCGACGCGGTTGCATCGGTCGCGTCCAAGTCAATCAAATGGTCGTCGTACCGGACTGTATGCGGCCGAAGATGTCCTCTTGGGACTGAGGGACAAGCTGAAAGCGGCGAGGGCGCCGGTGGCTTGTAACGCCCGCCGCAACAACATCACGCGTGTCACCTTTCCCTCATCGCCTCGGAAGACACTTCGGCCATCGGCGAAAACAGGTATTCAAGGATGCGCCGACTGCCGGTCTTTATCTCGACCGACACGGCCATACCGGGGGATAGCGCTATTGAAGTGCCATCCACGTTTATGCTGCCGACGTCTGGCACAACGGTGATCGGGAACACTAGGTTCTGAACCCTCTGCGCGTTGCCGATCGGCATGGCACTCTGCAGCTGCTTGTCAGGCTGACCTTCGAGCTGCTGCGCATCGGGCTCGGGAATGGCGTCCGTCGCAACCCGCGTCACTTTCCCCTCGATCACCCCGTAGCGCGTGAACGGAAAAGCCTGCACCTTGATCACAGCTAGCTGACCGGGCGCGACGAAGCCGATGTCTTGGTTGGGCAAGTAGGCCTCGATCTCCAGCGCTGCATTTTCCGGCACGACCCGCATCAACTCCGATCCGGCCATGACGACCTGGCCGACGGTCGTAATGGCAGACGTCTGCACCGTCCCGTTGATTGGGCTTTTGATCGTCATGGCGTCCAGCTTTTTCTGTGCCCGGATGAGCTGCTGCTCTTGGTCGTCGATTTGCCGCTCCGCCTCCGTCTGCTTTTCGACATTCTCCGCGATGAAGGTCTTTATCGCCTTCTCGCCCTCGCTGGTCGCAACTGCAAGGGCAGCAGCGGCTTCATCGGCCTGACCGATCTGCTCGGCGAGATCCGCCTCTGCGCGCTGTTTGGCCTCCATCGCATCGATGACACCGGCACGAGGACCAGCGCTCGATTCCATCAGCTGGGATCGCATCGTCACCCGATCATCCATGGTTGCGATCAGGTTCTTCTGTGCGGTCACCATGCGATTGAACCGGCCAAGCGACGCGAGCTGCTGTTCTCGTTGCGAGGATAGATTGGCAAGCGACGAGGCCAGTTGTTCCAGCGATGTCTGGAACTGCGCCTGCTCGCGGCGTCTGATAGACAGAGGAATATCCTCGCCGAAGGTAAGTGGGACGGAGATAGTCGATGAATTGCTCCAGATGCCGCCACGCTGCCAGGCCTCGACCTGCGCTCTCGCGGCTACGCGTCGGATGACCTCGGCTCTCAGCGATCGCAAGCTCGCCAGCAGGGCATTAACTTCTGCCCTGGTCTCCGTCGGATCCAGTTCGACGACGATTTCGCCGGCCCTGACCTTCGATCCGTTGGTAACGGGGATCGCGGCGGTCTTGCCGGTTTCCAGCGACTGGATGACTTTCACGCGCCCCGTCGGCTGCAGTTTGCCCTGGGCGGTCGCGACGATGTCGAACCTTCCGAAGTAACTCCAGACGATCGCCAGGATCACGAACACGGAGATGAACCAGATGAGGGCGGCCCTGATCGGGGAGGCTGGTGTTTCGAGGATCTCAAGCGCTGCCGGCAGGAATGCAGTGTGATCGCGCGGTTTGCGCGGCGGCTTCTTCGGCACCTTGGGCGGGCGGACGGTCTGGTTCATGGCTGGACCGGCGCCGTCTGCAATTGCCACAGATGGGCATAGAGGCCGTTCTCGCGGGCAAGCAATGTCTCGTGTGTGCCCTCCTCGACGATGCGGCCATCCTTCATGCCGATAATGCGGTCGCAGTGGCGCACGGTCGCCAGACGGTGGGCGATGATGATCACGGTGCGTCCGCGCACGATCTCACGCATATTAGCAAGGATGATGCGCTCGCTCTCATAGTCGAGCGCGCTGGTCGCTTCATCGAGGATGAGGATGGGCGGATTGGTGGCCAGCGCTCTGGCGATCGCCAGCCGCTGCCGCTGGCCACCAGACAAATTGGCTCCGCGCTCCTCGATGATCGTGTCATAGCCGCGCGGCAGCTTCGATATGAACTCGTCAGCACCGGAAAGCCGCGCCATCTGCATGGCGGCGGCGCGCGACATTGCCGGATTGACCAGGCAGATATTGTCGTGGATCGTCCGGTTGAACAGCATGTTCTCCTGAAGAACCACGCCGATGTTTGATCGTAGCCAGGCGGGATCGACCTGGGCGATATCCTGACCGTCCACGAAGACCTGGCCGCTATTGGGGATATAAAAGCGCTGCACGAGCTTGGTGAGCGTCGACTTGCCGGAGCCGGAGGGCCCGACAATGCCGATCACCTCGCCGGGTCGGACGGCAAAGTTGATGTTCTTCAGAACGTCCTGGCCCTCGGGCGAATAGCGGAAGTTGACACCCTTGAAGGCGATCGCGCCTTTCGGTTTCGGCAGACTGATGGCGACGGCAGGGCGCGGTTCGGCCGGCGCATTCAAAATATCGGACAGCCGGTCGATAGAGACCTGAACCTGCTGAACGTCCTGCCAGAGCTGCGACAATCTGAGGATCGGCTGGGACACCTGGCCAGCGATCATGTTGAAGGCCACCAGCGCGCCGACCGTCAGTTCCCCATCGATGACAGCCTGCGCGCCGAGGAATAGAAGCGCCGCCGAGGTGATCTTGTTGACATATTGAATGGCGTTCTGGCCCTTGGCCGCAAGCATGGTCGCGGCGAAGGAGGACTGAACATAGGCGGCAAGCCGTTCCTCCCATTGCGCCGCCACGACCGGCTCGACGGCGGCCGCCTTCATCGTCTGGATGCCCACCACCGTCTCGACCAGCATCTGCTGGCTATAGGCGCCGCGCTCGAACTTCTCGTCGATGCGATCCTTCAGAAGCGGACGGATCAGCACGCCGATGGCAATATAGACCGGGATCGAGGCCACCACGATCCAGGCGAGCTTCGAGGAATAGGAAAACAGAACCGCGATGAACACGATGGTGAAGATAAGATCGAGGCCGGAGAATAGCCCCTGGCCGGTCAGGAAGGCCCGGATCGTCTCAAGCTCGCGCACCCGTGCGATCGTCTGTCCCGTAGCCCTGGTCTCGAAATAGCTGAGTGGCAGGTTGAGAAGATGGCGAAACAAGCGCCGACCAAGCTCGACGTCGATCCTGTTCGTCGTATGCGACAGCGCATAGGTTCTGAGATATTGCAGCACGACGTCGAAGAGGCCGACGGCGGCAAGCCCGACGACAAGAACGATCAAGGTCGAATAGCTGCGATGGGCAAGAACCTTGTCGACGACGACCTGGAAAAACAGCGGCGTAATCAACGCGAAGATCTGCACGATCAGTGAGGCAATCAGCACGTGGCCGAAGGCACGTCTGTATCGCCAGATCGCCGGCAGGAACCAGCGCAGGCCAAAGCTCTTGGGCGATGCCCCCGGTCCGGAGAACCGGCGCTGCACGAGAATGAACCGGCCGCCTGTTTCAGTAAGCAGTTCCTCGGGTGAAACACTGCGAGCGGAAAAGCCAACCGGATCGACAAGCCGGAAGGTCCCGTCGCCCATCGGGCCGCCGAAGACGGCAAAGGAGCCGTCTGCGAGCATGGCAATGGATGGGGCTGGCAATGTCGCGAGCCTGGCGGCATCACGAACCTGGATAACGCGGGCTTTCAACGCGAGGCTCTTCGCTGCCCGCAGGAGGTCGTTTGAGGTAGAGGAAGTCACCGCCAGATCTCTGGCGAGTGTAGCCGGCTGCGCCGCGATCCGGAAATAGCCGGCAATCGCACACAAAGCCGCAAGTCCACTGTCGATCATCTCGGCAGCGGGTTCATGCTCTACGGTTTTGTTTGTTTCGGCGACGGCTGGATCAGCAGTGATGATCACGGAGGCCGTCCTGCACGATTGGCGGAGCTGCGACGCACATCGACAGGATGTGCGTCGCCATAGTGCGAGCGGTCATAGCTAGGTTCACGCAGCGACACCGCTGGTGTTCTTCTGCCAGGCGAGGCTTGCATCTGCGACGATATGGGTCTGACCGTTTGTTGTCTCGTAGCTGCTCGTGCCCATAATCGCCGAACCGTCGTCGAAGGCCTGGCCACCGGCTGGGTTCGGGATCAGGTTGACGAGCTTAATGCCCGCCTCCGACATGGTCAGGAGTTCGCCGGCATCGCTCACACCGTTCTGGTTGCTGTCGCGCCAGATCCGGAACTCGCTCCAGCGGGCGTCGTTGGCGTCGAGAACATTGTCGTGGTTCGTGTCGAAGACGAGACGGAGGCCGTCGAGGTCGGAGATGTCGGACGTGGCGTCATTCTCCGGCCACAGTGAGAACGCCAGTTCACGCGCCTGGTCGATGATCCCGTCAGGCCCGGCTGAGCCGTCAGCACCAAGATCGATCGCCAGGAAGCCATCGTTCGGGCCGACCCAAGCAGTCTTATCCCGAACGCCGTCAACGTCCCAGTCGAACGTCGGCGTGGGGTTGGTGGCTGTCAGATCCAATGGGCGCAGATCGACATGGCCGTCACCGTCCAGGTCCAGCAATACTGGAAGGCTACCCTGAGATCCATCGTCGTAATAAACGGTCCGGGATCGCACTTTACCATATGGATCATAGTTCGTAACAATTCTATTCCAGTTGTATTGTTGGAGATAGTCGTATTGATTGAAGCTATAAATGGATTTCTTACTGTCGTCTCTATAATCCGACCACGATATAAGTGCACCGTTGTAATAGTATGAAGTTATAGTATAGCTGTAGGGAGCGGTGTTGTGTGGGTCATAATTGTAGACGTCGTATCCACCGTTGTCGTAGTAATTGATCTGCTGTGTCGTCGCACCCGTGTTGTCCTGAATGACAAGGTAGTAAGACCAAGATGCAGCATTAGTTGCGTCGTAGGTGTAATAATAGGTATATCCGTTGTCGTAGCGGACATTCCGGTTTGTCTGCCTGCCGGCGGCGTCATACGACTCCTCGATGTATGACCAATCGCTCGCGTTTGCCGCGTCATACTGGACGCGATAGCGCGTGCCGCTATCATTGTTTTGATCGATGACAGTCGTTCGGCCTGCTGCGTCCCAATACTGGGCATAACGGGACCAAGTCGCCGCGTTTCCCGGATCGAGGCTGACACTGACCCTAGTGCCGTCGTCCTGGTAGGATGTGGTGTTGGTCAGGCGGTTGCTGGCGTCGTAATATTCTTCAATGCGGCTCCAGGTCTGCGTATTTGTGGCATCGTACTTCACGGCAACGCGCGAGCCATTGTCGTTGATCTGATCGACAGTCAACTGCTTTCCGTTGCCATCGAAGGTCTGCCTGTAGGTTGACCAGCTCTGGGTATTGCCATTGTCCGTCGTCAGACGAGATGAGAGCACACCGAGCGCATTGACCTGATCGACCACGGTCTGCGTCGTTGCACCGCTGGCATTGAGGTCGACCTTCGTCAGCGTGATCGAGCCGTCGATGTGTTTCACGGAGGTCTCGGTATGGTCCGCGGTGCCGTTGTTGTCGGCATCCTTGCTGAGCTTGGTGATCAGTCCGTCGGCACTCGTCGACAGGGTGCCCTTGCCGACGGTGGCGCCGGCGGCCGTGGTTTCGGTCACGGCAGTTGCAATCGAGCCGTCGATCTGCTGGGTCGAGAGCATGATGACCTCGAAGACGCCGTCGCCGTCATAGTCATAGCGGGTCGTCTTGGTCTTGCCGTCGGCCGACGTCACCGTTTCCAGCCGCGCCGAGATCGCCTGCTTCCAGTAGACACCGCCGGACGAGAGATAGGAGACGTCGCGTGCGGTCGCATTGTTGGTCGTCACGCTCGTGGTGTTGCCGAAGAGATCCTTCGTCACCGTCTCCGTCTGATCGACCGTGTTGTCGCCGTTGACGTCTCTCGTCGTGGTGGTCTTCTGACCATCCGCCGACCATTCGATCGTCGACGTGGACGCCACCTTGTTGGTCACGAGGTCGGTATCGGTGCTGACCTGGGTGCGGCCGCCATCGGCGCGGATCGCATCGTTCACAACTCGCTGGCGGTCATTGGTGCCGTTGCCGTCGAAATCCCACAGGATCGTCGTCTGGCGCCCGTCGGCCGAGACTGTCGTGGTGGTCTTGTCGGCAAGCGTGCCGTCGGCCTTCAGATCGGTGATGACGGAGGTCTGGACGCCGGTACTGGCCGAGGTCACCTGCTGCCGCTGATCGATGACGCCGTCGCCGTTGACGTCGCGCTCGATTGTCACGCGTGCCTTGTCGGCGCTGGTCAGCGTCACGGTCCTGTCGGTGAGCACGTTGTTTGCATCGGTCCCGGTGACGGTCACGCGGGTTGCGCCATCGGCAAGCAGCGTTGTTTCCGTCTTCGTCCCCTTGTCGCCGAAGGTCGGCCGAGTATCGACCGTTCGGACGACATTGCCGGACTTGTCGACGGTGGTCACCGACTTGGAGATCACCGAACCGTCGGCCCTGAGGTTCGTCACCGTGCGGATCTTGGTGCCGTCAGCATTGAGCGCCGTGACATCCGTGGAGGTTTGAGAATAGGTGCCCGAGCCGGAGGGATCCCATTGCTGGCTGATCGACAGGCCGTTGGCGCTGGTCGTCGTCGTATAGCGGCTGGTGAGTGTGGTGCCGCTCAAGGACTTCACATCCTGCGTGCGCGAACCATCGGCATTCAAGGTCGTCGTATCGGTGGTCGACTGATCGACGGTGCCGTCGCCACCCTTGTCGAAGTCCCGCTGGATCAGGAGGCCCTTGCCGTCGACAGTCGTTGTCAAACTATTGGCAAGCGCCAACCCGCTTGCGCCGGCCACGGCTTCCTGGACTGTGGTCGTGCGTGCGCCCTTGGTGCTGATCGAGGTCGCAGAAGCGATCCGCTTGTCGACCGTGCCATCGCCGTTGCTGTCGTAGTCGGCGGTGGTGCTCAGGCCGTTGGCCGCGGTGGCCACCGTGGCCGAACTCTTGACGGTGCCAGTCGAGGTGAGATCCTCGAACTTCTGCTGCTTCGAGCCATTGCTGGCAACTGTCTCGGTGATGCGCTGATCGATGACGCCATTGCCGTCGACGTCCCTGGTGGTCGTCTTCAAAACACCATGGGCATCGGTGGTCGTGATCGTCCGGCTTTCCAGCGACCCGTCGGCCTTCAGGTAGGACAACGTCTCGGTCGTCGTGCCGTTCTGGGCGACGACAACAGCATCGGTCATCGAACGCTTTGTTGTGCCAGATGCATCCGCCCAACTCGTCGACTTGGTCTTTCCATCCGCCGAGGTGACCGTCGTCGTCGTCTCGACGAGCGCATTGTTGACGTCGAAGCGGGAGTAGACCTCCGTCACCGCCCCGTTTGCGCCGACCGAGCGCGTGCTCGAGTTCTGCTCCTCGAACGTGCCGTTGCCATCGAGATCGGACTTGCTGGTCTTGGTGAGGCCGTTGGCCGACACCGTCGAGACAGCGCGGCTGGCGAGTGTGCCGTCGGGTTTGTAGGTCTCGACCGTGTCGGTCGATACACCGTTTGCCGCAACCGAGATCGTCTCCTTGCGATCGATGGCGCCATCGCCATCGATATCGGACATCGCCTGACCGGTCTTGCCGTCGGCACTGACCGTTGTGGTCGACTTTGCGATTAGGCTCGCGTCTGCGGCAGTGACGGTATTGGTCTGTGTGATCGAACCATCGCTGTTGAGCGTCTTGGTCGACAGCACGCTGCGTTCGAAGGTGCCGTCGCCGTCTGCGTCGATGTCGGCCCGCACCTGCAGGCCGTTGGCGCTGGTCACGGCTCGGGTCTGGCCGGAGAGAGTGCCATTAGCGCTCTTCGTCGTCACCGTGTGTGTGCGCGAGCCGTCGGCTCCGAGCACTGTCGTATCCTGCACGGTCACATCGAAAGTGTTGTCGGCATTGAGGTCATGCCTGGTCAGGATCGAAAGACCGTTGCCGCTTGTCTGGACGGTGCTGCGGCTGAGCAGACTTCCATCGCCGGATTTGACATAATGGTTGTCGGTCCTGCTACCGTCGGTGCCAAAGGACGTAAAATCCTGGATTATTACGTCTCTTACGCCATCGCCGTTCAGATCGGTGTTGCTCTGTCTGACAAGGCCGCTCGCATCGGTCGTCGTCGTCACCTTGCTGATCAGGGTGCCATCGGCCGCCAGATTGCTGATGGAGGAATCGGTGTTGCCGCCGACGTATTTGTTGACGCTTTCGATCTTCTCATAGATCCCGTCGCCATTGGCGTCGGTGTTCACCGTTGTGTTCTGGCGGGTTGCGGAGGTAACCGTATAAACCTGACTGAGCAGCGTTCCGTCACCGCTCGTCGTCTTCACCGTTTCCGTTCGCTTGCCGTCCGCAAGCTTGGCAAGCGTATCGGTGATCTTGAGGTCGATGACGCCGTCGCCGTTGCTGTCGATTGTGACCGTCTGCGTGAGACTGTCGGCAGACGTCGTTGTCCGCGTCGAGTCCAACAGCGTTCCGTCGGAGCTTCTGGACTGGACCAGTTCCGTCTTGCTGCCATCGGCATTGGCCGTGGTCACATCGGTGGTGACAAGCTCGAACGTACCGTCGCCATCCCCATCAACGCTCGTTGTCTTCGACAGGCCGTCGGGGGCCGCAAGGACCGTGACCTTGGAGACGAGCGAACCATCCGCGTTCAGAGCGCTGACCGTGTTGTTCCTGTAGCCGTTGCTGTAAGTGCTGATCGACGTCACGACGTCGTTGACGCCGTCACCATTGGTATCGGCCTTTTCCGTGATCGTCTTGCCGTCGGCGCTGCGCGTCGTCACCACCTTGGAGAGAAGGCTGCCGTTGGCGGCAGACGTCTGAACAGTCTGCGTGACCGGGCCATCGGCTGCGACCACAGTGATATCACTTGCGACAAGGTCATAGACTCCGTCGCCCGTCAGGTCGGTGGAAGTCGTCTTCGATCGTCCGTCGGCGGATGAGGTCGTCAGATCCTTACCGCGAAGGGTGCCGTCACCATTATAGACTGACGACGTCACAGAGATTACGCCCCCAGTGCCAACTGTCGTCTGCGCCACCGTCTTGGTGTCGACATCACCGTCGCCATCTTCGTCGGCAGACAATGTGCTGGTCCTGTTGTCGGCGCTCGTGATCGTGACATCCCGGCTGAGCAACTTGCCGGCCGAGCTCTTCTCGTCGACCGTTTTAGTTCGCGTGCCATCGCTGCCGATGACGGTCGTCTCGGTGACGATCGTCTCCACCGTGCCATTGGCGTCCACGTCGACCGACGTCATCTTCGTCAGGCCGTTGGCGCTCGTCTCAACCGTCGTCCTGGTCTGCACCGTGCCGTTGATGCTGAGTCGTTCCGTCGTCGTCGTGCTCGATCCATCCGCATTGCGGACATAGGTCTGCCTCTGGTCGGCAATGGTGTCGCCATCCTGGTCCACCGACGTCGTCACCGTATTGCGGTCGGCGCTGGTCACCGTGGTCGTCTTGTCGGCAAGCGTGCCGTCGGCGTTGAAGTTCGAGACCGTCTTGGTAATCACGCCGCTAGCGACCGTCGTGACATTGGTCTGGGTGCGATCGAACGTGCCGTTGCCGTCATCGTCGAACTTGGTCGAGATGCTCGAGCCGTCGGCGCTTGTCGTGATCTGATTGTGGAAGGCCAGGCTGCCATCGATGTTGGAACCGTAAATATCCTTGGTCACCGAACCATCGGCATTCGTGACCGTCTCCGTGCGGATCTTGTATTGTGCGTCATCTGTGGCGAGCACCGCGTCGCCGACAGCGCCAGTCGTGCCATCGGCACGGGTAAAGGTCGTCGTGCCAGTAATGGCTGATCCGTCGGAGAACGTTTGGCCGCTGCCCGTCGGCGTCAAGTCGATCGAGGTGATGCCGAGGCTCGAAAGCGTCACCAACTGGCCGTTGACGTCCACCCTGAACTCGGACCACCGTGCATCGCCGGCATCGAGCTTGCCGTTGCCATTCGTGTCAAAGACATGTTTCAGCGCCTCGAGGTCAGTGCTCGCCGACGAATCCCACTCCGTGAACACGAACTCATTCGAGCGGCTGATCTTGCCGTCCCCATCCGCGTCAAGCACAAGCACGCCGTTGCCGCGACCTGCCCAAGCCGTCTGTTGCTGAAAACCGTTGCCGTCAACGTCAATGAAGCGCGGCGAAGATTCGAGAGATTCTACGTTGAAACCAATACCATCCAAGTCAAGGACAATCGGAGAGTTATAATCTCTCTGCCCCCAACCGTTTCCAGCGGGAGTGGGACGAAGCGGACTTCTGGGATTCGCCGGCTGCGAGTTCTTTGGCGAATTTTTTGATGGACTCTTTGGCGAAGGATCGGCAGCCCAGGTGAAGCTACCGTTACCCTTGCTAGGGTACGACGTATAAGATTTGCCACCCCAGTCGCCATACCCATCGGTGTACTGGTTGTCGCGTAGAGGCTCAGGCCGGGGCGTTGGTGTAACTGTGTATGCACGAGGAGTCGGTGTCGGTGTGAATCCAGACGGCCGCGGCGTCGGAGTAATATTGTATCCGCTCCCCGGTGAATTATAGCTGTAATTCTGTCCGCCGAAGTAGCCGCTGCCAGGCCCGCCTCCGAAGTAATAAGACCCGAGATTACCACTAAGTCCGAAATCGCGCGGAGATGAAAAGTCAAGGGGGCTAACTGGCGCAAGCGGGCTAACCGGCGCGACTGGCGGCGGAGTTAAAGGCTTGATATCGTCAGGTGTGTATTTGATCGGCTTGACGCTAGGAACGTCTTGTGGCGCGCCCACAGCTCCCATTCCATTCGGAAATGCCAGTTGGTTAGGCATACTGGACGGGGGCGTAGGTGCGACACCTCTAAGCAGTTGCTGAAGCTCTGCGACAGCATCCAGGGCGTTGGTTTCGGAACCCAACGGAATGAGACCGGTTTGGTCTCTGAGCCTGGCTGACGACCTGCCAGCGGTAGTAAGTGGCGAGCCGATCTGCGGATTAAAGATGCTGTCGATGTATTCCTCGACCGCTCCACCTCCATAAATTGATCCAACTACTCCAGCCGGTATGCCGACAAGGGGGGAGAACGGGCCCGTAAAGAAAGAGGACGCAACCGTTCCTGCAGCCCAGCCCGCGACAAAGCCGCCCGCTGCTGAGGCAGCCCCTTTTATCGCCCCATACGACCCCTCCTTTAGATATCCAAAACCAGTGCTCGAGAGGGCGCCAACAACCCCGAAAAAGCGAGCGTTGTGCTCTAGCAGCTCACCAGCCAGTTTCGCGTCGAAAACACCTTCCCTAAATGAAGAGACCCACACTGCCATGTTCATAGTGTTTTCTGTAAAAATTAAATTCTGATTTGAGCGATCCGCTTGAGCGCTCCAGTATTCTTTGGACCTGTTGTTTGAATCGGCCATAATCTTCTCCGGAGGGTTACTTGTGCGCGCGAATGTAAGCTGAGAGGCGGAAAATCAAGAGGTAGATTGAGAAATACACCGCGAAGATGTTCGCGCCGCTTCTGATAATGTTGCCGTAGACATCGACGGTGGTGGTGATACCAAATCTTCTGTAATTTTCAGAAATTGGGGTGTAGGCGAAAACAACTCCCAAAATTAGCATCACGAAAAAAAACAATAGCGTTCCGCGAATGTAATAATGATCGCTAGACCAAAACCGCGAGATAACAGCGATAACAGCAAATGAAAGCAGAATATAACTCATCGAAGATAACGAAAGGAAATATAGACATTTATCTTTCGATGGAATGTTATATTCATGGAATCCATCTATAATGGTGCGATTAGGTGGCCATCCGTAAAATAAATACTTGTTCGACGCATAGCTGCAGAGGGTCGACTCGGGGAGGGTGCTATATACACGTATGAGTATTGCACAACCGATCGCCGATGCTAACAGAAATAGAGTTATCAATATTATTTGGACTTCAAAGGGCCGCCGGTCCTTTTCTTCGGAGACGCGCACCTTCTCAAATATATTATTCTCAGGATCGCCCATATGGAATAATGTCCGAGTATAGATTAGTTGGCAATGTTTCTTCGTTCGAGCTCTTGCTTTGCTCGAAATGCACTGTGGAGATACCGTTGTAAAGCTGATTTTAGGTAACCTGAGGTTTATTGTTTTTCACTATTTTTTGTTAAATTCAAGTGGTCCTATAAAATTTTCTTCGCCTACTGCGTGTTTTGGAAAGATACTTAGGTAAGCCCGGCGATCAGGCCTCCAGCGTTTAGCCTGCACGTGAGATATCCGCGATGCGATTAGCTGCGTCCTCAACCAGCGTGACAGTATCTTAGGCGGTCACGCATCAACCTCCAAAGATTGCACTAATCCGATCGAGATCCGCTTGCATGATCTCTTCTGACACCGGTTCCTTATCGTTGAAGCGAAACCACTCTTTGGCGTCCCTTACGCGATCACCGACTAGGCCATCGTAGGTACCAAGCCTGCCTATCCACTCTCTAACAGTCTCCCGCTCCATGCGGCCCGCTTTGTAACGGTCGTGGACGGTTTTGGCGGAAGCCAACAGATCAGGGATGCTGTTCAACGGATTGCTCCCTGATTTAGCCGCCAGCACCGGGCGGCGCATCGTTCGTCAAATGCTCTTCATACTGTACGGTCTGCGATTCATCGACGTCGATCGATGCGCCGGTCGGAGAAGCAAGTCGAACTCCTGGGCCCCCCGATCCAGAGTAGTTTCCGTCGATCAAGCGGACGCCGGCGGCTTCAAGCGCAGACTCGATGTCCCGCAGCGTCCGATCATACGGTGTCGTTTTTTCCGCCTCGAAATTTGCCAACGTAGCTCGACCAACCTTTGCAGCATCGCAAAGGTCGCTCTGCGACCAGCCGATAAGCCCCCTCGCGGCGCGGCATTGCGCCCCAGAAATAGTCATTTTGCATCACCATAAACATTTTGTATTGACATCACGCCAACTCTAGTTATTTTGTATCGTGTTGTAACGAATGCACAGCAACTTAGCAACGAGGATGCGCCAATGACCATGCACCAAAGGATCAATCCGTCTGACAGAACTCTGCTGCCGCGCGGCCTCATCGAAAGACGAGGCTCCGCTGCACTTCCAGTAACACTGGCAGCCTCGCCCGTCCGCCGCCGCCGCGTTTTCCGCGCCAACCCCTGGCGGTTCAGCGTTGGACAGATGGTGCGCCTCGGGATGCTGCCTGGCATCGTTCAGGGAAGAAGAAGGACCACCCTTGGCAGGGAGGTCTACACAGTTCGCATTATCGGCGAGAACTACGGTCGCGAGTTTCGCGACATCCTCGGCACTGCTATTGCGCTGGAGCCGCACAGTGACCCGTCACATTCAAAACCGGATCAAACTACGTGAGCGGCAAGGCGGTAGGTGCTGTTACTGCCAATGCCTGATGGTGCTCAGCGACGAACTGCCATGGAAGCAGCCGCAAAACGCTGAGACGCTCGAGCACTTGCGTCGGCGATCAGAAGGCGGCCGGAATAATCGAGACAACATCGCCTTAGCCTGCAAGCGCTGCAATGAAGAGCGCGGCGGCATGGACTGGCTCCTTTATACGACATACAGGCGAGGGGAGCTCTGGGAATTGATGAGGCTGCGGCAAGCACCGCGCCTCGCGGCTAGCCGGTGGGGGCCGGCGCTGCCCGCTTCGTGCGAGCCCTGTCGCGGGCGGGCAGCATGAATACCAATGGCCGGCGCGTAGCGTTTTCTGAGTAGATCCGCCAGTCTTCGAATTGAGCCAATGCGGAAAACACACTTCGATGTGGCCGATCAACAAGGCAAAAAGCGTCGGTGACAGTTCCTCAAGGTCGCCATCGACAAGACGATTACAAATTTGTGCGCGAGCGCCGATCTGCACGATGTTCTTGTGACTGATTAGCGTTGCCTGAAGTCGATCAAAAGCGTCCTTGAGGCGAGGGGACGCGTTCGTCGCCGCCAAGTCCTTGTTGACGTATTCCCCGTGTTCCACCGCCGCCTCAAGGGCGGCCATCACGATATCGGCCTCTCGACCATACGCGCGCAGCGGCTGATCGACTACCTTCAAGACGTCGCCGTCGAACCCAAACTGAAATGCTGCCGGCTTCTGCCCTGGAGTTGCGTCCAACACCTCGTCCGGGCCGAGCTGATTGAGGCCGATCTTCAGACCAAGCAGCAGATTATTCAAGCTCGATCGGTCGAGGTCATTAATCGGAATGGCCGATAGCGTTACTTCCAGTGCAGCTATGTCCGACGCTCGCAGGCTGTCGATCTTGCTGAGAAGTCGCTGTACCTCCGCCCGGAGCCCGGACAAGTTTGCAGTGAAGTGGTCCTTCCTTTCGCGTTGCATTCGGCCGACGCGAGTATCCATTTCCTCCAGCAGATTGCGAAGTTTGTCTGGCTTCATCGTTTCCCTATCACCACGGACGCCCCGGCATTGTAAGGTGATGAAAGGCGGGGTGCTAGAAGATCCCGCGCGGCCGGACTTATCCACAGGAGTCGAACCGTAGAAAACGCGTTTTCAAAGTGGGGAGGGGAAGTGGGGAAGAAAGCGCCTGCTTCAGAAAACTCAACGAAAACAGGCGCGTATCTTCAAATATGGCTCCCCGGGCCGAGTACGTAGCCATTGGCATTGCATGGATGCGTCTCAGCAACTCTCCCATCTGGCGGTAAGCATTCTCAATATCCGGCTCAGCCATCCAGTCACGCAGCGAGCGGCCGGGTAGCAGCGGCAGCAAGGCGTAGCGCAGCGGCAAGAGGCTTCGCGACTCGTCGATCTCCAGCCACTTTGGAACGAGCGCTGTCAGCTCCGCGCACCAACCCGCCACAAGCCTCTCCTTCGCCGGCCCCCATTCGGGTTCGTCGGGATAGATTTTCAGCACCAGCGGTTCGCGGTTCGCGCCTGCAAGATCGATCCTGTAGACTTCCGTACTGCCGCCGTGCAGACGGGAAAAGCCGCCGGCGATAAAGCTGGGATCGAGGTTTTGGACGATCCGCTGAACTGTTTCCCTATCAAGCTCCAGGGTCATCCGTCTTTCTGGTGCCATGTTTAAACGCCCCCTGTGCGACGCCCGTGGCTGATTTTGAGAGGCGGTGCCAGAAATCACGAACCAGAAAACGCCGCCCGGATGACCGGACGGCGCAACGATTGATTCAGAGTGCTTTGACTTTTCTTGCTGGTCAATCTCGTTCGGCGCAAATTATGCTTTGAGCTGGACGAGTTGCTGGAAACCGGAATGTGTTTCAGGGAAGATCCCGACGCCGCCGCAGTGGACTGGCGATCATTGAGCCGAATACCCATATAGGCGTCAGCGGAGCGCACCTGACGATTCCCGCCCATCTTGCGCACATTTGGAAAGGACATGTCCATGACAACAGAACGTGCAGTACTTGCTGGCGGCTGCTTCTGGGGAATGCAGGACCTTATTCGACGGCTGCCCGGCGTTGTTTCAACGCGTGTCGGTTACACGGGCGGTGAAGTCCCCAATGCAACCTACCGCAATCACGGCAACCATGCCGAAGCGATAGAGATTATCTTCGATCCGCAAAAGACGAGCTATCGCGATATTCTGGAATTCTTCTTCCAGATCCATGATCCGTCGACCCGCAATCGCCAGGGCAATGACATTGGCGCAAGCTATCGGTCGGCAATCTTCTACGCAGATGAAAACCAGCGGCAGACGGCCGAAGATACGATCGCCGATGTGGATGCTTCCGGCCTTTGGCCAGGCAAGGTCGTGACGGAAGTCGTTCCCGTAAGCGATTTCTGGGAAGCCGAACCGGAACATCAGGATTATCTCGAGCGCATTCCAAATGGCTACACATGCCATTTTGCCCGCCCCGGCTGGAAATTGCCGAAGCGGCAGGCAAACGTCGCTTAAACTCGCTCTTCGGCGCGTTAAATTGACCCGACTTCGTTAGCGGTGGCCTCTCGGCCGCCGCTTTCATTTTAACCGTTCGATCCGATCTAAACAGCCGCTGGAGGTCATACATTTGTCCGCCGACAATGCGGATAACGTGTGTTATCGTTCGCTTTGAACAGATGTGATTATCGATATCTGAGGGCAGGAGCCGCGTATGACTCGCGACGCGCCAATCGATAAGCAAGGGCGGTCTGCAAGCATCTCGACAGGCGATAGCCGCTCTTCTGAAAATCACGGCGAACGGCGGGTCGTGACCGCGCTTTGCTATGATCTGGTCGGCTCTACGAATCTTTTCAATCTAATGGATATCGAAGACTATCAGGATCTGATGGCTGCCTTCCTGCAGGCGGCGCGCCAGTCTATCAATGCGCATTCCGGCGTCATCCGGGTCGAGGCCGGGGATGGGGGAGTGGCGCTTTTCCCGATCGAGCTCGGACCGAGGGATGCCGCATCGGCCGCGATCCGCGCCGGCCTTGGAATTATCGAAGCGTGCCAGCGCCTCGCCCGCGATTTCCGTCGCGACGATATGCAGGTGCGCGTGGGCGTCGCGACCTCTGTTGCCTTGATCCGGGAGGCGCAGCTGCAGAACTGGATACATGAGCCCGTCACGGGTGCAGCACTCGCTCTTGCGACGCGGCTCGAGGCCGCTGCCCGGCCAAATACCGTGTTGGTTTCGGACGAGACCCGAAACCTCGCCGGCCGTTCGCACGCCTTCGTATCGGAAGGCGCCCGCTTATTGAAAGGCTTCTCAGAGCCAGAGAACGTCTGGAGAGCAATTGGCCATAAACGGGAGGTCGATCGGTTCCACGCCTTCGGAAGGCTGGACAGCACGTTCATTGGACGCGTCGGGGAGCTTGAGCAGATCGGGAAAGCGTGGAAATCAGCCGTCGGCGGCCAAGGCAAGGTCCTTGTCATCACCGGCGAGGCCGGTATCGGCAAATCGCGGATGCTTCGACAAGTCCGGCAAATAATCCATACTCAGCCCGCAAAATCGCTGCTCTTTCAATGCCTGCCGGGAGGGGTTCGCTCCACGCTTCACCCGCTGCTCAACAGTTTTCCCCAGGCCCAGTCCGACACCGCCGGTGGCGGTCGGCTGACGGTGGATATGGTCGCCGCCCAGTTTGCGCGTCAAGGCATCCAGGATCCCGAAGTCATCGACATTTTTTCTCATCTGCTCGGGGCGGATGGGCGCAATGAAGCTCTCTCCGACAGTTCCCCCAAGGCGATACAGCAACGCGCACGACAGGCCCTGTCAAAAGCATTGAGCGTCATCTGCGAGCAAACGCCGCTGGTCATTGCGGTCGAGGACATTCACTGGATCGATCCTACCTCCGAGCATTTACTGCGCGAAGCGGCCCGGCTTGTGCCCACGCTTCCCATACTGCTGATCGTCACCTGCCGGCCGGGTTCCCATGTCGGCATGTTCGACGGGGACGGGCCGGAACATATTTCGCTCGGTCCGCTCGATCATGATGAAACACGACTGGCAATCGCCGCGCGCTGGCCGGGGGATCGTCAGGACGCGCTACCGCAACTGCTCGAAGTGACCGAACGCATATCCGGCGGTGTGCCGCTGTTCATCGAGGAGATATGCCAATGGGCATCTGAAATAGCTTCCGAAGACATGATGCGCGTGCCGTCAAATCCGTCCCGCACTCATGTTTCGGCTTTCGAAGGAATCCTGGATTCTCGGCTCGAACACCTAGGTTCGGCCAGAGACGTGGCACGCGCCGGGGCGGTGGCAGGTGATCGTTTCACCATTTCGCTGCTTCGCGCATTGCTGCCGGACGCGAGCAGGAAATCTATCCTGCATGCCGCCGAAACGCTCTGCGAGACCGGTTTTTTGACCCGCATGCGTGCTCATGGCGGTGTCGCGTATGGCTTTCGCCATGCTCTGATCCAGGAGACGATCTATAACGGTCTGCTTAAAACGCAACGCCAGCTTCTCCACCGGCGTCTGTTCACGGCCGCAAACAGCAATCGTCCGATCGCCAATTGGCTGGATGCGGGCGCACTTGCTCGGCACGCAGAGTCCGCCGGCCTTCGGGAGCATGCGATTTCCTTGTTCATCACGGCCGGAAAGGAACATGCCAGCCGCTCGGCAATGGTGGAGGCTCGCCACCATTTTGAGCGCGCCTTGGCGCTATGTGAGAGCATGCCCGAAGGGGCTGCCGATGGACTGCACCTCTCGGTTTTGACTGAGCTCGGACCGCTCCTGACGGCAACGGTCGGTCCCAACTCGCCACCGGCCCGAATCCTTTACGAAAAAGGCGTCGAGGTCGCACGCCGCCAAGCGAAAGAAGATCAGCCCAAATGGTTTCCAGTCTATTGGGGCTGGTGGCTGACCGGCCAGAACTTCATGGAGATGCGCAGTCGCGCCCGTGAAGTTCAGGTGATGCTGTCAGGAATTGCCGATCGCGAGATCGAACTCCAGGTCAATCATTCGATCTGGGCGATCGAGTTTAATGTCGGAAGACAGGAGGACGCCCAAAATGCGATACGGGCGGGGCTTGCGCTTTACGACGATGAGGCGGCTAAGGCGAGCCGCAATGTCTTCGGCGGCCATGACGCGAAGGTCTGTGGTCTCGGACAGTTGGCGCTATCCCTCTGGCTGACGGGTCAGACCGAGGCTTCCAGCAAGGCGCTTGCCGACATGGTCGCCTTTGTGGACAGCATCGCCCATATGCCGAGCAAGGCGCACTCGCTGGACACCGAGGCAGTATCGGCATTCTATCGCAACGACCATGCTCGTCTGGTCGAGATTTCCGGCAGGATGGGTGATTTTGCGAAAAAGCATGAACTGCAATCCCTGTCGGCACTCGCAATGCTCTTTCGCGGATGGGCGACAGCGCATGTTGAAAACCTGTCTCGCGGTCATGAGATGTTTCGCGCGGGCCTGGCGCTTCTGAAGGAGTTAGGAACCGTCGCCGATCTGCCGATCTATCTCTACATGCATGCGACCATGCTCGGTCATGCACGCAAGTATGAAGCAGCCATTGAGGTCGCCACCGACGCTATTCGTGAAGCGAGGGCGACGGGCCATGGTTACTGGCTCGCCGAACTCCACCGCCGTCGCGCACTGCTGCTATCGAGCGCCAAGGCTGAAAAGCCGGCTCTCCTCTCGGATCTGAGGACCGCGATTACCATCGCCGAAGAACAGGGCGCGATTGCCCTGCTGCACCGGGCGCAACGGTCGGTGAAGGAGCTTGGCCTTGCTGGCGAGTTCTGATGTTTGCCCGGCATCCACGAACGAGATGCTCTCGGCATTTTATGCTGGGATCAAGGACGGAAGCGCCTCTCTTACATCTCCGGACTCGGACCCTGAGGAGGCGGCGGCTTATTTCCGTTCCCTGTTGCCGCTCTGCCGTCACGCCAGGATCACACGCATCGCCGATCTGACTGGCCTCGACCGGATCGGGCTTCCAATCATCCAGGCTATAAGACCGGCGGCGTTGTCGGAAGTCACCTCGCTCGGCCGCGGGATGTCCAAAGCGTCTGCTGCAGTCGGAGCAATCATGGAATCGCTCGAGCGCTTCTACGCCGAGGCGATTCCTACCTCCCGTGTCTTCCTGTCGACCGCAGAAAGGCTGGGGATCGGCGCTGAATCTTTCGATGGTTTCTGCCTTCATGCTTCCCGCACAAATTGGCATGACCACGAGATCGCCTGGATCATGGGCGTTGATATGGCAACAGGCACTCCCACGCCCGTTCCGTTTGAACTCGTGCATACGATCTACACCGATCCGCCACCACCGCGTGACGGCATCTTTCTGCGCAGCACGACAGGCCTTGCATGCCACCGGTCAGACTTCGGCGCCTTGCGGCACGGACTCCTGGAGTGCCTAGAGCGTGACGCGATGGCTCGCGCGTTCGAAACCCATGGCTTCATGGACCGAATGAGGCTACCGATGTCCGGGTTGGGCTCAGCAGTTCTGGATGTTCTGTCGCGCATCGCCGAGCATAGAATATCGGCTGCCTTCTGGTATGCGCCGTCACCAGCACGGGTCCCGGTCGTCTGGTGCCAGACGATTGAAACTGGCGAAGGCGAAGCCATACTGGCCCTCCCGACGGAAGGTTATTGTGCCGGCCCCGATCTCCATCAGGCGGCGTTCGGCGCCTTGCTTGAAGCACTGGCGGCCCGCGCTGGCGCGATATCGGGTGCGCGCGATGATCAGACACGGAAACATTATGCGAAGCCGAGCAAGGCCATGCTTGCCGACGCGCGCGATCTCATTCTTGGGGAAAATGTTCCATCGGTCGACTTTCCGGATGTTTTGCCCGCGGTTGCCGACCTCGCCGATCTCCTGGTACGGATCGTTACAGGTGGACTGGGGCCAGTTATCAGTGTTCCGGTCGCTTCGCAGAACGATCCGAACATTCATTGCGTACGCACGATCCTTGCAGGCATGCGCCCTTTTGCAGTCGAGCGGTGAGCCGGGATGGATCAGAAAGCGGACAGCCCGATACTCGTTTTTCTCGGTCCGACCCTCCCTTTGCCGGAGGCGCAGCGCATTCTCGACGCCATCTACCTGCAGCCCGTTGCGCAGGGAGACATTATCCTTGCTGCGCACGCATTTCGCCCGAGGGCGATGGTCTTGATCGACGGTCTTTTCGAGGACAGACCGGCCGTGCGTCACAAGGAAATACTTTGGGCCTTGTCGCAGGGCATTGTGATGATCGGCGCTGCAAGCATGGGCGCGCTCCGGGCTGCCGAACTGCACCCATTCGGAATGATCGGTGCAGGTCTCATCTATCGTTGGTACCGGCGGTGGCCGCTGACGGCGGAAGATGCGGTCGCAGTTCAATGCGGCCCCGCCGAACTCGGCTTCACGCCTCTTACCGAGGCTCTTGTCGATCTTCAGCGCAGTTTTAAGGCGCTCTTCCGTCTCAGCCTGATCTCGAAGGCCGAGATGGATGCAGGGATCGCAGCGGCCCGGCGGCTTAATTTTCGGGAGCGATCCCTTCGAAAGGTGCTGGTCGCCGCGCAATGGCTGCCGGAGAAGTCGGTCCTGTTGCGCAGCCATCTGATTGCGCAGAAGAAAGCCGATGCTCGATTGGCATTGCGGCTGGCTCCTGAACTGTCGAAGTTAAAACCGGCAAAGTTGCCCTATACGATAACCAATACTTTCCTGCGCGATCTAGAAGCCGGATCTATTGACATAATGTTAATTAGAAACTACTAATATTGTTTGATTGCCATACAACTCATCTCTTCGAGTAGTTGAGCTATGGAATTGTCTCCTGACATATCACTTAAAAGGTCCGCGCCGGCTCTTGGAACGCGATGCTGGATATTTCCCCAGCCGCCTTTTATCCTTGGCTACGAGCAGCCGGATCGTGTCTGGCTGTCGATATTGCCGGACGAGATTGGTGATGGTCCGAGCGACATATCGATGTATGTCGCAGATCCGCTGTTCGACAAGGAACCCTATGGTTTCAGCGGTTTTCCCCCTTATCGCGGCCCTCGGCGGCGGTCATTCCGGTTAGGCCCGGACCGCCACTTCGATAGCCTGGACCCAAGATCGCGCGACTATCTCGGTGTCCATGCCTATGCATGCATTCATTTTGTTCTGGATGTCTGGCGCAATTATCTTGCCCGGCCGATGCATTGGTTCTTCTCCGATTTCTATCCGCGGCTCGAAATCGTTCCCTTTGTTCGGTGGGACAACGCACATGCGGGCTTCGGCTTCATCGAACTCGGTTGTTCGGAAGCGGCTGGCGAACAGTCGCCCTACGCGTTGAATTTCGACACAATTGCCCATGAGATCGGTCATCTTATCACGCTCTCGCAGACGGGACTTCCCGGCAACCTTTCTCGTGACGCGGATTTCTTTCCATTCTCCGAGGCCATCTCGGACAGCATATCATTGATTTCGTTTCTGCATTTCGATTCCGCCATCGACCGACTGCTGCGCAGGACTAAAGGAAATCTGCTTCTTTATAATGAACTCAATCGCTTCGCGGAGACTAGCCCGGAGACACAAATCCGCCTTGCGACCAACTTCCGGCGCATGTCGGAAGTCACGAGTGAGGCTCACGATCGCTCACTGCCTCTTCTCGGTGCGATCTTCGATACGATCATCGAACTCTATCACCGGGAACTGGTCGCCAGTGGCTGCGCCGATCATCGTCTGCTCTCAGTCAATCTTCGCGATCTGACGCAGGACGAGTTTGACCGGTTCCGGCAAACAACGGCGGAAGCTTTTCGCGACAGACCGCTTTTCTTCAAGCTCGCCTTGATCAAGGCGAGGGATTCAGTGGGAGGGGCAATCGGTGCTGCGCTTCACAGGCTGGATCCGGACGCGATGCGTCTTGGGGATGCCGCGCTGGCTATTATCTCAGCTGCGGATTGGCGGGCTGCCGCGCAACTGGAGGAAAACTTTACCTGGCGTGAAATCATCGGCTCGAGGTGAGCCAGAACAGGAGGGGAAAATGAGCTGCTGCTCTGAAAATCCGTTCGTCGGAACAGGCAATCTGCCATTCAATCCAAGCGAGGTTCGTCTCTACGGACGAAACGAATATTGTCCGCCCGAGGAAGCCCCGCAGCGATCTGAAGCTGCCCAGGCAAAACCCATCCGGGATGGCGGTGTTGAAGCCGGCAAGGACAAAATTAAGCTTAGGGTGGACAACTGCCACATTCTGATCGATCCCGGGAAGGTCGACATAGTCAGCATTGGCGTGATCTATGGCTATGCCTATGAGGGACACTGCTACAAGCTCCCGAAGCCGCGGATCATGTATCTCCCGGTCAAGGCTACGGAAATACCGGGGGACGACTGCGGATGCGATTGCGGTTACTCGAACGCACTTGGCTATTCCGTCTGGTCGTTGGACAAGCTTGAACGCGTGATCGCGCTCGATGTCCGCTCTGACGACATCAAGACGCTGATCCTTGATGAAAATCTGCCCGGCAACCGTTCGCCGCTCGCCTATGCACAGACGCAATCGCTGGCGCCGCAGCGGCCTCGCGATTGAGACCCTGCAAGCGTCCGGATTAAGATCGGGCTGCTCCTTTCGAAGCCTGGATGAGAGATACGACATCACCCGCTCGTTTCTGCCCGACACTGCGTGGCAGCCCGTCTTCGTAGGGAGGAGTTCCGCGTGGTCTGCGCGGACGCATCGGCGTCGATGGTTCCTGCCGGCAAAGTTACTGGACATCGCGGCATCGGAAGTTTAGTACGTGCCCCCGCTAACCGGTCGCAGCCCACCCGGTTCAACAAAACAAGGGATCCTAAAATGAAAGTACTTGTCGTCTGCTCAGGCGGACTTGATTCCATTTCGCTTGCATACAAGATTGCGGCGAACCACCAGCTGATCGGCCTGATCTCCTTCAACTACGGTCAACGGCATGTCAAAGAGCTGGAATTCGCGGCTCTCTGCGCGCGAAGGCTCGACGTGCCACACGATATCATAGACATATCGAACGTCGGCAAGCACCTGACCGGCTCCGCCCTCACGGACGATGTCAAGGTTCCTGACGGGCACTACGCCGAAGAGACGATGAAGGCAACGGTCGTGCCGAACCGCAACGCCATCATGCTGTCGATCGCGTTCGGCCTTGCTGCTGCTCGTCACGCAGACGCCGTGGCGATTGCAGTCCATGGCGGAGACCACTTCATCTACCCAGACTGTCGGCCGGGCTTCATTTCGTCGTTTGAGGTCATGCAACAACATGCCCTTGAGGGATATGCCGAAGTCCGCTTGCTCGCTCCCTATGTGAACGCCACGAAGGCCGACATTGTCACAGATGGTGCGACGCATCGGACGCCTTTTGAAGAGACCTGGTCTTGTTATAAGGGCGGCCGTTTCCACTGCGGGAGATGTGGTACATGCGTCGAGCGTCGTGAAGCTTTCCATCTCGCCGGTGTCGAGGATCCGACCGTCTATGACGATCCGGATTTCTGGATTGCTGCGACCGGGGCATTCAGAGCAGATGAGGCAAAGTAATGTACCGGATTACCAAGGAATTCCATTTCTCCGCCTCGCATCAGCTGTCCCACCTTCCTGGCGACCACCAGTGCGCGCGTCTCCATGGCCACAATTACATAGTTGAGGTCGAGCTTGCCGCCTCTGAGTTGAACGAGGATGGCTTTGTCCGCGACTATCACGAGCTTTCGCCACTCAAGCGCTACATTGACGAGAGCTTCGATCACCGGCACCTCAATGATGTACTGGGCCATGATCGGGTGACATCCGAATGGCTCGCCAGGCATTTTTACGACTGGTGCAAGCAACGCCTGCCCGAGACGTCTGCCGTCAGGGTGAGCGAGACACCGAAGACATGGGCGGAATATCGTCCATGACAGGCCGAGAGCAAAAGATCCGCATCAGCGAAATCTTCGGACCGACGATCCAGGGGGAAGGGCCGCTCATCGGCCTTCCAACCGTCTTCGTCAGAACGGGCGGCTGCGACTATCGCTGCGAATGGTGCGATACCCTCCATGCCGTCGACAGCGCCTTCCGCGACGAGTGGACGCCAATGTCGGTCGACGATATCTGGTCGAAAGTGGAATTGCTCTCTCAAGGCTGTCCGCTGACGATTTCCTTGTCCGGTGGAAACCCGGCAATTCAGCCGCTCGGGCCGCTGATAGCTCGGGGAAAGCGCGATGGCTATCAGTTCGCATTGGAAACGCAGGGATCGATCGCCCAAGACTGGTTTGCAGAGCTGGATCATTTGATCCTCAGTCCCAAACCACCGTCTAGCGGTATGGAATTCAAGCTGGACGAACTAAAGGATTGCGTGGCGGCCGCGCGCAACGGTCCCGGGATTGCGATGAAAATCGTCATCTTCGATGACACTGACTATGCGTTTGCAAGGTCTGTCGCGAGGGAGTTCAAAGAGCTTCCGATCTTCCTGCAGCCAGGCAATCACACGCCGCCGGTGGAAGATGAAGCCTTGATCGATCTCGAGGGTATTCTCAACCGTATGCGGTGGCTGGTCGACAGGGTCGCCTCGGATCGGTGGTTTGATGCGCGCGTTCTCCCGCAGCTCCATGTCCTGCTTTGGGGAAACATGCGGGGTGTGTGATCACCTTTGAGGAAGGTTGCGGCCCGCCGCGCAGGAGCGGGAGTACCGATCTGAGGGTTGTCCTCCCGAGGCTTTAAGTGTCTCGGTACAATACCCCGGCTGGGATCGTCACGCCCGTTAGTACCTACAGGCGCTCGGCGGCTTCGCTCAGCTTCTCCGCGATCGGAGGGTTGTGCGGGCCTCTCCTCAATCGCTCGCCCCTCGCCAAAGACCGGAAAAACAAGCTTATTTTAGTGTTTGCTGCGGCATCGGGTAGCAGTCGGTTCGCCGCCGCTAAATTGACCTTATTGCTCCGCGACTTTTGCTCGACCGGGTGCCGAAAGCTCAATGCATCCGGCATGGCGCATACCCCCATGCGCCAATAAAACGGAGGAGAAAACATGTACAGACTTGCTTCTCTCGCGGTCGCCGCAGCACTTGGTGTCGGCGCCTTCATTGCCGCGTCAAGCGCCGATGCAATGACCATGCAGGATTGCAGCGCCAAATATAAAGCGGCGCAGGCAGCCAATAGTCTCAATGGCATGAAGTGGAACGACTTCCGAAAGGCGCAATGCGGAGCAGATGCCGCCGCAGCGACACCGGCAAAGCCCACTGCAGCGACGCCCGCAAAGCCCGCCGCGACCGACGAGCCGACGACCGCCAATACCGAGAATGCGGCCGAGCCCGCGCCGACCAAGGCCGTGGTCCCGAAGGGCGTGGTCTTCCCAACCAAGGTCGATGCAAAATATGCGAGTGAGACACCCGGCAAGGGCCGGATGCATACCTGCCTCGATCAGTACAATGCCGATAAAGCCAACAACAGCCTGAACGGCCTGACCTGGATCAAGAAGGGCGGCGGTTATTACAGCATCTGCAACAGCAAGCTGAAATCCTGAGATCACATATTGCATAATAGGCGTCGCGATGAAGCGGCGCCTTATCTCCATGCAAGGAGGACGCGATGAGTCTTCCCGACGATAGCGGCAGCCTCATCGGCAATGCCGTCAACAGTCATCCCGGCGGCCTCAGCGGCTTGATGTCGGAAGCCTTCACCGATTTCGGCGGGCCTGGTTAGTTGCGATCGAACGCGCATCAGTTCTCGATCTGTTGGTCCGAAACAACGCTGACGATGACCTCGTCGCTTCCGTTCGGATAAAGCGGCAGGTCGAGCGTAATCGCTTCCCGGCGCTCCGGGGACGATGCTTTGAAGAACTTTCTGGCGCGCCCCTGTCCATTCCCTTCTCCGGACGCTTTAGCATGCGTCTCGCTGACCAGCCGTCGTTCGAAGGCCGCAGCATCGATTTCCGCGAACGCCATGGTGCAGCTTTCGACGGTGTTGTCGCCTACGGACGCCCGTGCCACCACCAGCGCCCTGAACGGTACGTCTTCGCCAGCGCTCAGATTCCAGCCCTCCAACGCGACAGGATTTTCCACCGGCACCAGACTTGTGGTCATATCCTCTGCAAGTGCAGGCCAATCCCGTTCCTTTGCTACGGCAACCGTCCGTTGAAAATCCGTTCCCCGGTTGAGGCAGCGTTCATTGAACTGGTCAAAGGGATCTGGCTCGTCTGCCGCAACGACATCGGCAATGCTGGCAAGAAGAAACGTAATTGCGAAGCCATATGTCATCCATCGCATTAAAACCATGGGGTCTGCCTGTGGCCTTCGTCGGTTGTTACTGCGCCGCCTATATCTATCATCCCAATGAAAAAGGAAAAATCATGTCTCTCCACACCGGGGCTAAGTAATCCCGCACTCCGGCAGACATTTGATCGCCTTTAACCGGCTGGAAGATCAACCAACAAACACCTACATGTTGAGATACCAAAACATCGCGTTCGCACTAATCCAAGCGGCCAAGAGCCAGGCGATGACAAAGGCTTCATATCACCGCGTCCTTCAGGACGGCACAAAAGTAAAGAAACGAGACCCGCCATATGATTTTGCTGATAGTCGCGGTGGTGATCGTTATCGTCTTCTTCTTTCTGTTTCCAAAGCCGACGCTGCTTACCCTCACCGCACTCGTGGTCGTGGGCGGCGGTGTTGCGACCTTCATCTACTTTCAGCAAACAAACCGCGATGGAGCGAGCGCCTCGATAGAAGGAACAAGCAGTGGAACTAAGGGATGCGTAGATCCTGCCAGGCCCGTTTTCGTTCGGCTTTTCAACGGTTCTCGTCAGCAGGTGGATGTCGTCCGCTTCCGGCTGATCGCAAAACGTCGCGGCTTCAGCATTGAGTATTATTCCGACCACCTCACGAGCTATAAAATTATCGAGCCTGGCGGCACCTATGACGACTGCTGGGCGCTAAACCAATATCGAGGCCTGCAGACTTTGCCGGATAAACTGACGCCACAGGAACTGGATTGGTCGGTCGAAATATCATCGGTTGAGTTCGCAAGTAATCGGTAGGCGTGGCAGCTCTGCCTTTGTAGAGGCCGAGTTAGAAGCGAGCTTGTGAACAATCTTTTCATGGCCGAGTTAACGGCGCTGTCTACTCAATGTGATCGGTGACTGGGAGTTGCCGCCCAGTCCGTTGCAATTAGCGCTCACGGAACTAGCTTTTATACCCCGTACCCTTTGAAACGGCGGCGTGACGAAAAGGAAAGCAAGGCATGTGCCGAAATATCAAGCCCCTCTTCAACTTCGATCCACCAGCGACGGACGAGGAAATCCATGATGCGGCGCTTCAGTTCGTACGCAAGTTGAGCGGAACCACCAGGCCATCAAAACGCAATGAGGCCGCTTTTGAACACGCGATGATGTCGATCGCGAAATGCGCCAAGGAACTGCTTAATTCGCTGGAGACCTCTCAACCTCCTCGCGACCGCGACGAGGTGGCCGCGAAGGCCCGGGCACGGTCAGCGATCCGGTTCGCCTAAGAAAGCCGCGTTGCAATTCTTCCATTTGGTGGTGATTCGCCCTCGGACAGCGCCGTCCGATCGACAACTCCGAGGGTGTTTAATGGCGCCGAGACACGCGTCGAACACGACAATCGCAGTCTTATCATCCATTGCCAGCAAACGATTCTCTTGCGGGCAGGAGCGGCGATCATGCCGCCTTGAGATCAGGAAATAGCTTGCTGGACCTAGCTAAGGGGACATTGGTGCAAACCAATGGCCAGCTGGGAATATTCAAACGAGCGTCGCTACCAATCGTAAATACCGCCTTGACGCCTCTCCATCTTTGAGAAATGCTAAGATGTCAGACCAATTTTTAGGTCGACTGCCTTAGAAAAGAACTTGGGGAACCATGAAGGCAAATGGTAGCGACAGGCCGGTAATCCGACCGCTTCCGGCGATGGACCGCGCCCGTCAGGTGACGGAAGCGCTGGCGCATTATGTCGAGGATGCGCGGCTTCAGGCGGGCGACCGGCTGCCAGCGGAGCGTGAACTGATGGCAGCCCTTGCCGTCGGGCGGTCTACCATTCGCGAGGCAATTCGGCATTTTCAGGCCCTCGGCGTCATCGAGACGCGCAAGGGCAGTGGAACTTATCTGCTGAAACCGGTTTCTCGAGATACGATTCATATGCCGCTCTCGTTCGAGACGCCGCATCTGCGCGATGTGTTGCTGCAGACGCTGGAGGTTCGTCGCGGCATCGAATGCGAGGCCGGCATGGTGGCGGCGCGGCGGCGCACGGCAAAGGACCTCATCGTCATCGAGGAAAAACTCAACGAGATGGAGCGGGTGCATCTTTCCAAAGGCGCCTCAGGTCCGGAAGACCTTGCCTTCCATTTGGCGGTCTACGACGCCACGCACAATCCGCTGTTCCGTCAGCTTCTCGAACAGATGCGCGAGACTTTCGAGCGTTTCTGGACGCACCCTTTCGACCGACAGGATTTCGCCCGCCGGTCCTTTCCCTTTCACCGCACCCTTTTCAACGCCATCGCCGCCCAGGACACCGAGGCGGCACGGCGTGAGACACTGAAAATCCTCGACGTGGTCGAGGAAGACATCAAGGAAATGTCCCGATGACTGACGGCCTCGAACCGTTCGACCTCGCTTCGCTGATCACCGCCCATGACGAGGGCAATTTCGCCGAGGCGGTCGTTCCGCCGATCTTCCAGACCTCGCTTTTCACCTTTTCCGGCTACGACGACATGATCGCCTCCTATCGCGGCGAAAAGGTGCGCCCGATCTACACGCGCGGGCTGAACCCGACCGTGCGCATGTTCGAGGAGATGCTGGCAAAGCTCGAAGGTGCCGAGGATGCTCTGGGTTTTGCAAGCGGCATGGCGGCGATCTCGTCTGCGGTACTGAGCTTCGTGGAGCCGGGTGACCGTATCGTCGCCGTCAAGCATGTCTATCCCGACGCCTTCCGCCTGTTCGGCACGATCCTGAAGCGCATGAAGGTCGAGGTGACCTATGTCGACGGCCGTGACGAGGAGGCCATCGCCAAGGCGCTGCCCGGTGCCAAGGTCTTCTATATGGAGAGCCCGACGAGCTGGGTGATGGAAGCTCATGATGTCGGCGCGCTGGCCACACTCGCCAAAAAGCATGGCGTCGTCACCATGATCGACAATAGCTGGGCGAGCCCGTTTTTCCAGCGGCCGATAACACTCGGCGTCGATCTCGTCATCCATTCGGCCTCCAAATATCTCGGCGGCCATAGCGATGTCGTTGCCGGTGTCGTCGCCGGTTCGAAAGAGATGATCGCGCGCATCAAGGCCGAATCCTATCCCTATCTCGGTGGCAAGCTGTCGCCTTTCGATGCCTGGCTGCTGATCCGGGGCCTCCGGACCCTGCCTTTGCGCATGCGGGCGCACGAGGCGGCGGCCATGACGATCGCGCAGCGCCTGCAGGCGCTCGACGTGATCGAGCAGGTCTGTCATCCGGGCCTCGCCAACCGCCTGCCCGCTGGCCTCAACGGCACGTCGGGTCTCTTCTCGTTCATATTCCGCGAAGGCATCGACATCAGGGCCTTCGCAGATCACCTCAAGCTTTTCAAACTGGGCGTAAGCTGGGGTGGGCATGAAAGCCTGATCGTACCGGGCGAAGTTGTGCTGCAGCAAAAGGCACAGCCGAATTCCGCACAAGCCTTCGGTATCAGCCCGCGATCTGTGCGCCTCCATATCGGCCTCGAAGGAACCGAGGCGCTGTGGAGGGACATCGAGGAGGCGATTGCCGTCGCCTCTTAACCGAAACCTCACAACAACTACGGAGGGGAACCAAAAATGAAAAAGCTTATTCTCTCAACACTCTTTGCCACGATGATGGCGGGCACGGCTTTTGCGGACACGACGCTGAAGCTCGTCGAAGTCATCACCAGCCCGGAGCGTACCGAAACGCTGAAGTCGATCGTCGGCAAGTTCGAAGCCGCCAATCCCGGCACCAAGGTCGACATCATCTCGCTGCCCTGGAACGAAGCCTTCCAGAAGTTCGCGACCATGGTTTCGGCGGGCGATGTGCCCGACGTGATGGAAATGCCCGATACCTGGCTGTCGCTCTATGCCAATAACGGCATGCTCGAAAGCCTCGAGCCCTATCTTGCAAAGTGGGAGCATACCAAGGAGCTGACGCCGCGCGCTCTGGACCTTGGTCGTGACGTCAACAACACCGCCTATATGCTGCCCTACGGCTTCTATCTGCGCGCCATGTTCTACAACAAGAAGCTGCTCGCGGAAGCCGGCGTCAAGGAGCCGCCGAAGACCATGGAGGATTTCACCAAGGCCTCCGAAGCCGTCTCCAAGCTGCCGGGCAAATACGGCTACTGCATGCGCGGTGGTCCGGGTGGCCTCAACGGCTGGATGATCTTTGCCGCCTCCATGGCCGGCGACAACAAATACTTCAAGGAGGACGGCACCTCGACCATGAACAGCGAAGGCTGGGCAAAGGGTATCGAGTGGATGGTCGATCTCTACAAGAAGGGCTATGCGCCGAAGGACAGCGTCAACTGGGGCTTCAACGAAGTCGTAGCCGGCTTCTATTCCGGCACCTGCGCCTTCCTCGACCAGGATCCAGATGCCCTGATCGCGATTGCCGAACGCATGAAGAAGGAAGATTTCGGCGTAATTCCGCTGCCGAAGGGCCCGGCCGGCAAGTCCTATCCGACCATCGGCTATGGCGGCTGGTCGATGTTCACGACGAGCCAGAACAAGGATCTCTCCTGGAAGCTGATCGCGACCCTCGAAGGGCCTGAAGGCAATATCGAGTGGAACAAGAAGATCGGCGCTCTGCCGGCCTATACTGCCGCAGAGAAGGACCCGTTCTACGCCGGAGACCAGTTCAAGGGCTGGTTCGAGGAGCTCGCCGACAAGGACACGGTTCCGACTGTTATGCCGACCTACCTCGAGGAATTCGCCTTCTTCAAGGATTCCATGGCGATCAAGACCTCGCAGCAGGCGCTGCTGGGTGACATCTCCGCCAAGGACCTCGCCGATCAGTGGGCCGATTACCTTACCAAGGCGCAGCAGAAGTTCCTCGCCAAGAAGTAAGGTCAACTGCGCAAGCGGCGGCGGAGATTTTCCGCCGCCGCTTATGCAACGACAGACGGCGCGCCGAAGCGCCGTAAGGGGAAGTATCGGGTAATGATTATCACCGCCGACACGCTCGAGACGCGCCGCGACCGCCGGCCATGGCTGCGCCGCCTGGCCGATGCCTCGGAGCCCTATCTTTACAGCGCGCCTTCGTTGATCCTGATCATCGCAGTCATGCTGGTACCGCTGGTGGTCGGCGTTTCCTATGCCTTCCGTGATATCCAGCTGCTCAACCCCTTCTCCGGCGGCTTTGTGGGGATCGAGCATTTCCGCGAGCTGTCCCGCGATGCGGCGTTTTATGGTGCCCTCAGAAATACGCTCTGGTGGACCGGCGCTTCCGTCATTCTGCAGTTCACCTTTGGCCTCATCCTCGCGCTTCTACTCGACAAGCCATTCTGGGGCAGGGGTATCATTCAGGCTCTGGTCTTCCTGCCCTGGGCCGTGCCGTCCTTTCTTGCCGGCCTCAACTGGGCCTGGCTCTTCAATCCGGTCATCGGACCGATCCCGCACTGGCTCTTTGCACTTGGGCTGATGAACGAGCCGGGCAATATCCTCTCCGATCCGCAATATGCGATGTGGGGGCCGATCATCGCCAATGTCTGGTGGGGCATTCCCTTCTTCGCCATTACGCTGCTCGCCGCTCTACAGGCGATCCCGCGCGATCTCTATGAGGCGGCTTCGATCGATGGCGCCGGCTGGTTCCAGCGCTTCTGGTCGATCACCCTACCGTTCCTTGCGCCGACGATCGCCATCACCGTCATGCTGCGCACCGTTTGGATCTCGAATTTTGCCGATCTCATCGTCGTCATGACCGGCGGCGGCCCGGCGGACAGAACACAGATCGTCGCCAGCTACATCTTCACCCAGGCCTTCAGGCGGCTCGATTTCGGTTATGCCTCGGCGATCGCGCTGGTGCTGCTGATCCTGCTTCTCGCCTATTCCATGCTGATCATCCTGCTGCGGCAGAGCCTGCTGGCCAAGGATTGAGCCATGAGACGTTCCATTCTCCCCACTGTCGCGCACCGTCTGGCGATCCTCGTCTATGTCGTTTTCGCGCTCTTCCCGCTCTTCTGGCTCCTGAAGGTCTCGGTCACGCCGAATGATCTGCTCTATACCGAGGGCGTGCGCATGTGGCCGTCGCGGACCACATGGGAGCACTACAGCTTCGTGCTGGAGCACAGCGCCTTTCCGACGTTCTTCAAGAACAGCGTCATCGTCTCGGCTTCGACGGCGGTGACAGTGACGATCTGTGCCGCGCTGTCGGGCTATGCGCTGTCACGCTTTAACTTCCGTGCGAAATACTGGATCGTGGCGCTGATGCTGCTGACCCAGATGTTCCCGCTCGTCATGCTGGTGGCGCCGATATTCAAGATCCTGTCGCCGCTGCATTTGACGAACAGCCTGACGGGTCTCGTTATCGTCTACACAGCCTTCAACGTGCCCTTCGCAACCTTCCTGATGCAGTCCTTCTTCGATGGCATCCCGAAGGATCTCGAGGAGGCGGCGATGATCGATGGCGCCACCCAGTTCACGGCCTTCCGGCAGATCATCCTGCCGCTGACCCTGCCCGGCATTGCTGCGACCCTCGGCTTCGTCTTCACGGCGGCCTGGAGCGAGCTTCTCTTCGCGCTGATGCTGATCAACGGCAATGACGCGGCGACCTTCCCGGTCGGCCTTCTTACCTTCGTTTCGAAATTCTCCGTGGATTTCGGGCAGATGATGGCGGCAGGCATCATGGCGCTCATTCCGGCCGGCCTCTTCTTCCTGCTCATCCAGCGTTATCTCGTCCAGGGCCTGACGGCCGGCGCGGTCAAGGGTTAGTCATATGGCATCGATCGACATCAAGAATATCCAGAAATCCTATGGTCATATGTCCGTGCTGCACGGCGTCGATCTGGAAATCAAGGACGGTGAATTCGTCGTGCTGGTCGGCCCGTCCGGCTGCGGCAAGTCTACGCTGCTGCGCATGATTGCAGGCCTCGAAGAGGTGACCGGTGGCGAGATCCGTATTGCCGGCAACCGCGTCAACGAGCTGCATCCCAAGGATCGCGACATCGCCATGGTGTTCCAGTCCTACGCGCTCTATCCGCACATGAATGTCGCCGGCAATATGAGCTACAGCCTGAAGCTCCGGAAAACGGCGAAAGAAAAGATCGCCAGCGCCGTTGCCAGTGCAGCCTCCAAGCTCGGCCTTGATCCGCTGTTAGAGCGTCGCCCGAAGGCGCTGTCCGGCGGTCAGCGCCAGCGTGTCGCCATGGGCCGCGCCATCGTGCGCCAGCCGAAAGCCTTCCTGTTCGACGAGCCGCTGTCGAACCTCGATGCGCGCCTGCGCGAGCAGATGCGCGCCGAAATCAAGAAATTGCATGGCGACCTCAAGGCGACCTCGATCTACGTGACCCACGACCAGATCGAGGCGATGACGCTGGCGGACCGGATCGTCGCCATGCATGGCGGGGTCGTGCAGCAGGTCGGCAGCCCCTTGGAGCTTTACGATCGCCCCGCCAACCTCTTCGTCGCGGGCTTCATCGGCTCGCCCGGCATGAACTTCCTCGAGGCGAGCTATGAAGCAGGCGGTGTGAAGCTGAAGGACGGCACGATCGTGCCGCTCAACACGTCACTGCCCTTGTCGAACGGCGAAAAGGTGACGCTTGGCATCCGGCCTGAACATGTCGTCATGACAAATGATGGGGCCGGGATTGCCGCCGACGTCGAGCTCGTCGAGCCAACCGGCTTCGGCATCATCCTGCATCTTTCGCTGCATGGCCTGCCGTTCAAGATCTTCACGCTCGATCGTGAGGCGTTGACTGCGGGGCCGAAGGTCAATGTCACCTTTCCGGCCAAGCATCTGCATGTGTTCAACGGTGAGGGCAATCGCGTCGATTGAACGGAAGGAAGGCGATAGAATGCAACTGTCGCTTTCGGCATACTGCCTTCCTCAGGGATCGAGGGGGCGATATGCTTGTTGCGCAGATATCCGATATCCATGCCAGTCCAGATAGTCCGTCGCTGCTCACATTCGAAAGAGCAATCGATTGGTTAAAGGCTTTCCGGCCGGATGCGCTTGTTCTGACCGGCGACCTGGTGGATGACGGATGGCAACAGGGCTATCGTCAGATTGCGGAAAGCCTGCATGTGCTGGATTTTCCCACTTATATCTTGCCAGGTAACGGCGATGATCAATCGGTGATGCGAGCCGAGCTTGCCGAAGTTGGCAACTGGGCAGACCCGTCGGGGTCGATGCATTTCCAGACGGCTTTCAATGACGCGACCGTTATTGGCGTCGATGTAACGGTAGCCGGCCAAAGCCATGGCGATATCCGGCCGCATCTGTCGTGGCTGAAGAGCACGCTCGCCGATGTTGCGACACCTTTTCTCCTCTTCATGCATCAGCCGCCGTTCGGCATCGGCATAGAAGTGCTCGATCAGGTCGGGTGCAGAAATGATGATGCGCTTCTTGAGCTTTTGAACGCGCGGGGATCTCCGCCGCTTGGAATTCTCTGCGGCCATGTTCACCGGCCAGTTTCCAGCAGAGTGGGCTTGATTGCCCTCCAGACATGCGGTTCGCTTTGCCCGCCCAATCCGCTTCTTCTCGGGGATCGGGCTGATCTTCCCGTCCTCGACGCTTCCTGAGGTCACGAACGACCGGCTGCTATCGCATGTGGTATCGATGCAGACGCTCGCCGGCGCGTAGCCCGCGGGGAGCGAAAAGAGCTTTCATCACAGGGCCTTCGATGGCTATATGATCAGAGGATGATCATGCTGGAATGGATATTATGACAGACACTGTTCTCGACCGTTTTCTCCGATATGTCGTCATCGACACCCAATCTGATCCTGCCTCATCCACGCAGCCGACCACCGAAAAACAGAAGGATCTCGGCAGGCTTCTGGTTGAGGAGCTCCTGGAGATCGGCCTTTCGGATGCGCATCTCGATGAGCACGGCTATGTTTATGCGACCATTCCGGCCAATACCGACAAGAGCGTGCCGGTCATCTGCTTCTGCTCGCATATGGACACTGCCCCTGACTTCACCGGCAAGAACGTCAAGCCTCAGATGGTGAAGGCCTATGCGGGCGGGGATATCCAGCTTCCCGGTGATCCGAGCCGGGTGATCCGTGTTTCAGAACATCCAGAGCTGAGGAACCAGATCGGCAACGATATCGTTACGACCGATGGAACGACCTTGCTCGGCGCCGACGACAAGGCGGGCCTGGCGGAGATTGTGGCCGCCGCGCAGATCCTCGTCGATAATCCCGGGATCAAGCATGGGACGATCAAGATCCTGTTTACGCCGGACGAAGAGGTCGGCCGTGGCGTCAACAAGGTCGATCTGAAGAAGCTCGGCGCGGAATTTGCCTATACGATGGATGGCGAAACCGCCGGCCATATAGAGGACGAGACCTTCTCGGCAGATAGCGTCGATATCGTTATCGCCGGCGTGGCAATCCATCCGGGTTTTGCCAAGGGCCGGATGGAAAATGCCATCAAGATTGCCGGCGCGATTATCGACCGGCTGCCGAAGGAGATCGCCCCGGAGACGACCGAGGGGAAGCAGGGCTTCATCCATCCGACAGGGGTGGCTGGCTCGATGGAAAAGGCTGCGATCAGCCTCATCATTCGCGATTTCACCGACGAGGGTCTGACCGAAAAAGAGACCGTGCTCGAAGCGATCGTCAAGGATGTGATGAAGGCCTATCCGGGTTCTACCTATCGTTTTGACGTGAAGGAACAGTACCGCAACATGAAGGTGGTGCTCGACCGTCATCCTGAGATCGTCGAGAACGCCGTTGAGGCGGTGCGCCGGGCGGACATGACGCCGGTGCGCGGCAGTATTCGCGGCGGCACCGACGGTTCGCGCCTTTCCTTCATGGGCCTGCCGTGTCCCAACATTTTTGCTGGAGGTCACGCCTTCCACTCGCCACTCGAATGGATCAGCCGCCAGGATATGGAAAAGGCGGTCAGGACGATCGTGGAGCTTGCGAAGGTCTGGGAAGAGCGCGCCTAGCGCTCTTCATTCTTCCGCAATCAGCTGCCGTTTGCCGGAATGCTCGGCCGCAGCATCACGCTGTCATAGGCAGGGCGCGGTGTCGGGATGGCGATAGGCGTGCCGGGTTCAGGCTCGATCGCGGTCGCTGCTGGTATCGGCAACGGGTTGGTACTTGCCGTCGCCGCGGGGTCTGGGGACGGGATCGGTACCGGAACATCTGACGGGATCAGCACTTCGAACTGTGGCGGCAGCATGCTCTGGCCGGGGACATAGTTCATCGCGACTTCGTAGGACGGCAGTGGTGGCGGCGTTTCGAGCGTTCCATCTTCGTCGCGCTTCTCGTAGAAGGCGTTGCCGCCCGCGACCGTCACATAGTGCATGTTATTGTAAGGAAATTTCAATCCTGCGGTGTGGAAGAACATCGCGTCCTTCACGGCCGGATGGCGCTCGCCTTTCAGGATCGCGTCAGCCGCGGTTGCAAGCTCAGGCTCTGCCTGCGGCTTGACCTCGCGCGTCATGACACCGGGCGCAAACTGCTTCTTCTGGGCCACGACGCCACAGATGGAGTCGGCATAGGCGCCGGAGGTCAGCCTGTTCATGACCACACTGCCGACGGCCAGATAGCCATCCTCATCCGAATGCTGCGATTCGAAGTACATCGCCCGTTTCAGGCAGTCGCGATCTTTTGTGGTGTAATTGAAAGTGACCTTTGCCGGTTGAACCTGTTTCGATTTGGCTTTAACCGGCGCTGCCGCCGGTTTCGGTGTCGTCGTGCAGCTCGCGGCTGCCAGTCCTACGAATAAAATCCCGACCAGGGATTTTCCAAAGGAAATCTCCGCCCTCAACGCCAGGTGCCTCCTATTGGAATTAGTCCAGCCCTTTTCGATCTAAGCGAAAACGTTTTTACCCGGCATGTGACAAAAATACAAACAACCGGAGATCACAAAAATAACAAAGGGTTCCCGCCGAAATACGATTCTGGCGGGAACCGGTGATATCAATTCCGGAAAAGCTTCCAGCGTGTCGGCTTGAAGGCGACGCGGGACCGGTCGAGCCTATCGGCCTCGCTCGGCGGAAGCTCGATCTCGATATGCGGGCGATCCTTGCCGATGTCGAGTTCGATATGGCGGGTGCCCGCGACGCGTCGGCTGGCGACCGGTTGGCCGGCGATGCAGTTCTCGGCGGATTCGCAGAGCCGGACATCGTGCGGGCGGAAATAGAGCTGCGCTGCACCATCGGCCTCGCTCTCGGCATTGAGGCCGAGCGAGCGACCCTCGAAGTGGATATCGCCGCCGGCGACCTCCACCTGCAGGCAGTTCGACTGGCCCACGAAGCCGTAGACGAAGGGTGAGTTGGGGCTGTCATAGACCTGGTCCGGCGTGCCGACCTGCTCGATCGCACCCTGGCTCATGACGACGACGCGGTCGGCAAGTTCCATCGCCTCGTCCTGATCGTGGGTGACGAAGACGGTGGTGTGGCCGGTGCGGTCATGGATTTCGCGTAGCCATTTGCGTAGGTCCTTGCGCACTTGCGCATCGAGCGCGCCGAAGGGCTCGTCGAGGAGCAGGACGTTCGGCTCGACCGCCATGGCGCGGGCAAGGGCCACGCGCTGGCGCTGGCCGCCGGAAAGTTGTGCTGGATAGCGCTTTTCAAGACCCGAAAGCTGTACGAGGTCGAGCAGTTCCAGCGCCCGCTTGCGGATTTCCGCTTTCGGCGGACGGCGCGACGCATTGCGCACCTTCAGGCCGAAGGAGACGTTGTCGAGCACTGTCATATGGCGGAAAAGCGCATAGTGCTGGAACACGAAGCCGATATTGCGTTGCTGGACTGTCTTCCTCGACGCATCCTCTTCGCCGAAGAAGATCTGGCCCTCGGTCGGGCTTTCAAGGCCGGCGATAAGGCGCAGAAGCGTGGTCTTGCCGGAGCCGGAGGGGCCGAGCAATGCGATCAATTCACCTGAGCGGATATCGAGCGAGACATCGTGCAGCGCCGGAAAGCGGTCGAATTCCTTGCGTATGTTTTGGACGCGTACTTCCATTCTAATTCCTTCAGTGCCGCCGGCTGGCGGCGATTTCGGCGCTATAGCGCATTTCCAGCAGCGTCTTCAAAACAAGTGTGACGAGGGCAAGCAAGGCCAGAAGCGAAGCGACCGCAAAGGCCCCCGTGAAATTATACTCGTTGTAGAGGATTTCCACCTGCAACGGCATCGTATTGGTCTGCCCGCGAATATGGCCCGATACGACCGACACGGCGCCGAACTCACCCATAGCGCGGGCATTGCACAGCAGCACGCCGTAGAGCAGGCCCCATTTGATATTCGGCAGCGTGACGTGCCAGAAGGCTTGCCAGCCGCTTGCGCCGAGCGAAAGGGCCGCTTCCTCATCCTGCGTTCCCTGTTCCTGCATGAGCGGAATGAGCTCGCGCGCAACGAAGGGAAAAGTGACGAACATGGTGGCGAGGATCAGCCCCGGCGCCGCAAACAGGATCTTGATATCGTTGGTGCTCAGCCACTGGCCTAGCCAGGTGTTGGCGCCGAAGAGCAGCACGAAGACGAGGCCTGAAATGACCGGCGAGACCGAGAAGGGCAGGTCGATCAGTGTGGTCAGGAACGCCTTGCCCTTGAACTCGAACTTGGCGATCGCCCAGGCGGCGGCAACGCCGAAGGCGAGGTTCAGTGGCACACTGACGCCGGCGACGATCAGCGTCAGGCGGATGGCCGAGAAGGTTTCAGCATCCTGAAGGGCTATGAAAAATGAACCGACACCCTTGCGGAAGGCCTCGACGAAGACGGCTGCGAGCGGCAGAAACAGGATCAGGAGCAGGAAGAGCAGCGAGATGACGACCAGCACGATGCGGGCGACCTTGCTTTCGGTGACGGCCGAATGAACCTTGTGCGCCCCGGCCGTCGAGGTGATTGCGACGGAATCAGACGCCATAACCGTACCTCCGCCTGCTCCAGCTCTGGATGAGATTGATGACGAGCAGCATCGTAAAGGAGATGATCAGCATTATAGCAGCAATACCCGTTGCGGCCGCGTAATTATACTCTTCGAGCTTGATGACGATCAGCAGCGGAGCGATCTCCGATTTGAATGGCAGGTTGCCGGCAATGAAGATGACCGAGCCGTATTCACCGACGGCACGGGCGAAGGCAAGGGCGAAGCCCGTCAGTACTGCGGGTGCAAGGCCCGGCAGCAGCACGCGTGCGATTGTCTGGAAACGATTGGCACCGAGCGTGGCGGCAGCCTCCTCCACTTCCTTGTCGATCTCTTCCATAACCGGCTGGACCGTTCGCACGATGAAGGGCAGGCCGACGAAGATGAGGGCGACGACGATACCGGCCGGTGTGAAGGCGATCTTGATGCCGAGTGGCGTCAGGAACTGCCCGACCCAGCCGTTCGGAGCATAGAGGGTTGTCAGTGCGATGCCGGCGACAGCCGTCGGCAGGGCGAAGGGCAGGTCCACCATGGCGTCGATAATGCGTTTGCCGGGGAACCGGTAGCGAACCAGGACCCAGGCAAGGATGACGCCAAAGACGACATTGAGACAGGCGGCGATGAAGGCGCAGCCGAAGCTGATGCGCAGCGCGCTCAGCGTTCGCTGGTCGAATGCAATGCCGAAGAACTTCTCCCAGCCGAGTGTGCTCGACCGCCAGGCAAGGCCGGACAGCGGGATGAGGACGATGAGGGTAAGCCAGATCAAGGTAAGGCCGAGCGCCAGTCCGAAACCCGGAATGACGCTCGGCCGCTTGAACCGCCACCGTGTGGGGTTATGTGCGCTCATAAGACCTATTATTGGGCAGGCTTGTAGATCTGGTCAAATACGCCGCCGTCGCCGAAGAATTTCGCCTGTGCATCCTTCCAGCCGCCGAAGTCGTCAATCGTGGCGAGCGTCAGCTTCGGGAAGCGGGCAATATCAGCAGGATCGGCTGCTTCCGGCTTGATCGGGCGGTAATAATGCTTTGCCGCGATCTTCTGGCCTTCATCCGAATAAAGGTAGTTCAGATAGGCTTCCGCGACCTTGCGGGTGCCCTTCTTGTCGACGTTGCCATCGACGATTGCGACAGGCGGATCGGCGCGGATCGAGAAGGCGGGGGTCACGATCTCGAACTGATCGGGGCCGAGTTCCTCGAGCGAGAGATAGGCTTCGTTTTCCCAGGCGAGCAGCACATCGCCGAGGCCGCGCTGGACGAAGGTGGTCGTAGCGCCACGTGCGCCGCTGTCGAGAACCGGAACGTGCTGCAGGAGTTTGGTCACATAATCCTGCGCCTTGGCTTCGTCGCCGCCGTTCGCCTGCTTGGCCCATGCCCAGGCCGCAAGGAAGTTCCAGCGGGCGCCGCCGGAGGTCTTCGGGTTCGGCGTGATAACCTGCACGTCGTCCTTGATCAGATCGCTCCAATCCTTGATGCCCTTCGGGTTGCCCTTGCGCACGAGGAAGACGATCGTCGAAGTGTAGGGGGTCGAATTGTTCGGGAACTTGGTCTTCCAGTCAGCCGGGATCTTCCCCGTCGCCTTGGCGATCGCGTTGATATCGCCTTCGAGAGCGAGGGTCACGACGTCGGCATCAAGGCCGTCGATGACCGAGCGCGCCTGGGCGCCGGAACCACCATGAGAGGCCTGGATCGTTACGGCTTCGCCGGTGTCGGCTTTCCACTTTGCAGCGAAGGCGGCGTTGAAATCCTTATATAATTCGCGTGTCGGATCATAGGACACGTTCAGAAGCGTCTGGTCGGCGAAGGCCGGTGCGACGCTGCCGATCGCAAAGCTGCCTGCCATGACCGCGGCCGCGATGAGCCGGGTGAGCCTTAAAGTCTGCATGGGAACCCTCCGTGGTTATGCGCTAAACTCTATCAACTAGGTCGTATAATGAAACGAAGATTGTTCCGGTTCCGGGGACCAACCTTAGAAAGCCATCCCATTTTCAGCGGGTGATTGCGAATGGGACGTGCTGTCAGTTGGCCGCGGCCAATTAAGGCGCAACGCCGCAGCCGTGATTTTTCTGCCACAGTTCGATCCCGAAAGTGTCATTGCTGTGTCGATTTTTAGTCATCTTTTGCAGCGCTGACGTTTTCGAGTGCCTACATGGATTTCCGGTCGTTGGGATTCGGCGACCGATGGTGGGGGTGTCCTTGAAGCACTGCTCGCCTCTTTCAAACCTTAAAAGGTCTTTCTGATGTCTATTAAAACTATCCTTCTTGGCTCTGTTGCCGCCCTTGCAGCGGTTTCCGGAGCACATGCAGCCGACGCTATCGTCGCAGCCGAGCCGGAGCCCGTAGAATACGTTCGCGTTTGCGACGCCTACGGGACTGGCTACTTCTACATCCCGGGCACCGAAACCTGCCTTCAGATCAGCGGTTACATCCGTTTCCAGCTTAACGTTGGCGAAAACCAGGGCGGTGACAACGATTCCGACTGGGATGCCGTTACCCGTGGTCAGGTCACCTTCCAGACCAAGAACGACACCGAGTACGGTACGCTCACCGGCGTTATCACGCTGCGTACCAACGCTGACAACGCCACCAACCAGACGACCACGCTCGACGAAGGCTACATTGATATCGCCGGCTTCCGCGTTGGTAAGCAGTACAGCTGGTGGGATGACGATCTGAGCGGCGAGACGGACACGCTCTCTAGCAACGAGACGACCCACAACTCGATCCGCTATCAGTACGAGACCGACCGCTTCGCAGCCGGTATCTCGCTCGACGAACTTGAAGAAGCCTATGACGAGAAGCCGGGCGAAGGCCCGAACAACTTCGGCGTAGCAGCCCAGGTTTCCTTCAAGAGCGGCGCATTCAGCGGTTACCTGCTCGGTGGTTACGATAGCGACAACGAGGAAGGCGCTATCCGCGCAATCCTGTATGCCGACATCGGCCCCGGCACTCTCGGCCTCGCTGGCATCTGGGCCAGCGGCGCTAACTACTACTACGAAGAGTCCGAATGGACGGTTGCTGCCGAATACAAGGTGAAGCTCACCGACAAGTGGGCCGTTACCCCGGCCTTCCAGTATTTCGACAAGATCGAGCTCGATGCCGACGGCAAGGGCTTCAGTGGCGGCAGCGCCTACACGACCGGCGTGACCGTCGACTACCAGATCGTTGAAAATCTGCGCAGCAAGCTCAGCCTTCAGTACCACGACGAAGAAGACGGCGACGACGAAACCTTCGGTTTCCTGCGTCTCCAGCGCGACTTCTAATAAAAAGGGCCGAAGCGGCCCCTTGTTCTCGATTTGCCTTCCCCCCGCTTCGGCGGGGAGAAGGTTCAAAGCGGGAAGCGAATTTTTCCTTACACGCGCGAATCCGCGATGAAATCCGAGTAGAATTCATCGACACTTCTGGCCTTGCGCATGGCCGCCAGGACGCCTTCCGATTGAAGCCTGCGGGCGATAGCGGCAAGCACGTTCAGATATTCCCCGCGATTATTTTCCCCGAAGAGCAGTACGAAGGCGATACCCGTCGGTATATCGTCGATCGCATCGAAATCCAGCGGCTGGGCGAAGCGGATCAAGAGACCGCGCGGGCTCGTCATGCCGTCGATCGCCGCATGCGGAACGGCAATGCCGTTGCCGATGCCGGTGGAGCCGAGCTTCTCCCGCGATTCGAGCGCTTTCAGCACGGTTTGGCCGTCAATGCCGAAGGCGTTGCCGGCCTTTTCGGAAATCGCCTGCAGCGCGCGCCACTTGGTCGTCACCGACAGGCCGATGAAGGTGTGCTCCGGCCGGATGATATTAGAGAGGTTCATTTCATTCTCGATGCTGTTTTCGGCAGGTATCAGTCAGGTTCACGGAGCCGATAGCCGACGCCGGTCTCGGTGGTGATATAGTGTGGCTGGTCGGGAATCTGCTCGACCTTTTGCCGCAGCTGGCGCACATAGACGCGCAGATACTGCACGTCCGCCGCCGGCCCCCATACCTGTTTCAGAAGAAATTGATGTGTCAGCACCTTGCCGGCATGCTGGGCGAGTACGCGCAGGATGTCGTATTCCTTCGGCGACAGCTTGATCTCCCTGCCGTCGACCTTGACGATGCGCTTGACGAGATCGATCGACAGACCGCCCGTCTGAAAGATCGCCTTTTCGCCCTGCTGCTGCAGCCGGTGGCGGAGCGCCACGCGGATACGGGCACCGAGTTCGTTGACGCCGAAGGGCTTGGTTACATAGTCGTCGGCACCGCTTTCCAGCGCCTTGACGATGCCGGCCTCGTCGGTGCGGCTCGACAGGATGACGACAGGCATGGTGAGCCCGTCCTCGCGCCATTCCTGCAAAAGGTCATGGCCCGGCATGTCGGGAAGGCCGAGATCGAGCACGATGAGATCGGGCTGGTCGTCCTTGACGGACTGACGAGCCGCACCGGCATTCGGCGCTTCATGCACTTCATAGCCTTGCGCGGTGAGGCCGACGCGTAAGAGCTTGCGGATCGGGGGCTCGTCATCAACGACGAGAATCTTGACGGCTGAACCGGTCATTTGAGTTCATCCAGTTTGGGAATGTCATTCGGTTTGGGGAGGCGGATGGTGAAGACAGCGCCGGAGCGGTTGGTCCGGTTGCTGGCGGTGATCGTCCCGCCCATCGCCTCGATGAAGCCCCGGCATATGGAGAGGCCGAGGCCGGTGCCGGCGCGCACCTGATCGCCCTTGCGCACGCGGTAGAAGGTGTCGAAGACACGGGTGAGGTCTGCAGGAGGAATGCCCGGGCCTTCGTCGGAGACCTGTACGACGACATTGTCGGCATCCGCCCAACCCTCGATGTGGATGACGGAACCTTCGGGCGCATATTTGGCGGCATTGTCGAGCAGATTGAAGATGACCTGCTCGAAGAGAACGGGATCGACGCGGACCATGGGCAGGTCGGCGGGGATCGTCATTTCGGTCCTGTGATGATCGAGGATCTTGGCGGCGCGGCGCAGGGCACTACCGGCGATATCGCCGGCATAGTGCAGTGCATAATTCGGTTCCATAGCACCGGATTCGATTTTCGTCATGTCGAGCAGGTTTGCGATGAAGCGGTTGAGGCGCTCGGATTCATCGACGACGGTCGAGAGAAGATCGGTGCGGTCTTCCACCGGCATGGAATCGAAATAGTCGCGCAGTGTGCCGGACGCGCCGAGGATCGCCGCAAGCGGCGTCTTCAGATCATGCGAGATCGAAGTCAGCAGGGCTGACCGCAGACGGTCAGCTTCCGCCGCAAGCTTGGCGCGATCGACATCGGCGACGAGCTGGACGCGCTCGATGGCGAGTGCCGCCTGATCCGCCAGGGCGTCCAGAAGACGCTGCTGCTCGGGCGTCAGCAACGGGCCATCGCGGCGGTCGCTGTCGAGACCGATGACGCCGACGGCGGTGCGGCCGGTGCGCAGCGGTACATAGAGGCGCTTGGCACCGGGCAGAGTATCGGCGCCGCGACCGGCGGCATGATTATGCTCCCAGGCCCAGCGGGCGGCGGCAATATCGGCGTCGTCGAGCGTATCGTCGGGCGGATAACCGGCTTTGACCGCGATGGAGTTATCCTCCGGCAGAAGCAGAACGACGCGCACCTTGAGCATCGAGGCGATCTGGAAGGCGGTTGCCCAGAGAACGTCATCGAGCGTGCCGGTGCCGGCGAGCTTTTTGGAAAAGAGATAGAGGTCTTCCGTCGTGCGCGCCCTCTGCCGGGCGGCGACCGCCTGCCGCTGCACCGTCGCCGTGAGATTTGAGGCGATAACGGCGACGCCGAGGAAAAAGAAGAGCGCCAGCACGCTTTCAGGATCGCTGATCGTCAGCGTATAGCGCGGTGGCAGGAAGAAGAAGTTGAAGGAGAGGGCACTGACGATACAGGTATAGAGCGCCGGCCTCAGGCCATGGATGACCGCTGATGTCAGCACCGCCATTAGGAAGACGAGCGCCAGATTGCGCACGTCGAGAACCTGGTCGAGCACCACACCGACGGCCAGCGCAACGGCGACATAGGCTGTCGAGAGGATATAGGCCCTGAAATTCAGTGTCGGCGCGCTCGGAGCCGCCTTGACGCCGCGCTGCGAAGCCGTGTCTTTCTCGTTTCCGGAAATGACATGAACGCTGATATCGCCGGCCCGCCGGATCAGCTCGTCGGTTGTCGAACGGTTCCACCACCCCTCGCGCCAGGCCGGCTTCTTCGGGGCGCCGATGACGATGTGGGTGACGTTGTTGGCGGTGGCGTGCCGCACCAGCTCTTCCGCCACTTCGCGACCGGGAATGGTGATTGCTTCACCGCCGAGCTGTTCGGCAAGCCGCAAGGTGGCTGCGATCGTGTCTCGCTGCGTTTCCGAAAGATTGATGGAGCGATTGGTTTCGATATAGACGGCGGCCCAGGGGCCACGCAGGCGCGAGGCCATGCGCGAGGCATAGCGGACGAGCGAGGCAGAGCGGGGATGCTCGTCGATCGACACCAGCACGCGTTCGCCGGCGGCCCACGGGCCGGAAATCGCATGCGCCTGCATATGGGTCAGCAACTGGTCGTCGACGCGCTGGGCGGTCTTGCGCAGGGCGAGCTCGCGCAGCGCCGTCAGGTTGCCGGGCGTGAAATAATTGGTCAGCGCGCGCTCGGCGGTCTTTGCCACATAGACCTTGCCATCGTGAAGACGCTTGATGAGGTCGTCGGGTGTCAGGTCGATGATCTCGATATCATCAGCCATGTCGATCACAGAGTCCGGCACGGTTTCGCGCACCCGGATGCGGGTGATCTGCGAAACGACGTCGTTCAGGCTCTCCACATGCTGGATGTTCAGCGTCGAATAGACATCGATGCCGCGGTCGAGCAGTTCCTTGACATCGAGATAGCGCTTCGGATGGCGGCTGCCCTCGGCATTGGTATGGGCGAGCTCGTCGACGAGAACGAGATCGGGCTTGCGGGCGAGAATGGCATCGAGATCCATCTCTTCGAGCGACTGGCCGCGATAGGCGATCTTTACACGCGGAACGATCTCGAAACCGGCAAGCAGCGCCTCGGTCTCTTTGCGGCCATGGGTTTCGACGACACCGATCACCACGTCGAGGCCATCGGCCATCTTGGCGTGGCCGGAGACCAGCATTTCATAGGTTTTGCCGACGCCCGGTGCAGCGCCAAGGAATATCTTCAGACGCCCGCGCGACTCCGCCCGAGCCCTTTCGAGAAGCGCATCGGGAGAGGGCCTGCCGGCCTGGTCGCGGTTGTCGTCTGGCATGCGGTTCGGTCTTTCTTCACGAGCAAGCCCCGGCCCGCTTGTCGCGCTCCGGGGCTCTCAACCTTTACTGAGTCATAGAAGCATCAAGGCTCTGGTTCAACGCCAGAACATTGACGGTCGGCTCGCCCAGCAGGCCGAGTTCGCGGCCTGTGACAGCTGCATCGACCAGCGCCTTGACCTTGGCTTCATCGACACCGCGGGCTTTGGCGACACGCGGCACCTGGAAATAGGCAGCATCCGGCGAAATATGCGGGTCGAGGCCGCTGCCCGAGGCGGTGACGAGGTCGGCGGGAACCTCGGCATTCGGGTTGGCTGCCTTGGCCGCATCATAGTCGCCCTTCACGCGGTCGATCAGCTTCTGGCTGGTTGGGCCGAGGTTGGAGCCGGAGGATGCAGCGGCATTATAGCCATCGCCCGCGGCGGAAGGGCGGCCGTGGAAGTACTTGTCGCTGGTAAAGGCCTGGCCGATCAGCGTGGAGCCGATGACCTTTCCGTCCTTTTCAATAAGGCTGCCATTTGCCTGGAAGGGGAAGATGGCCTGAGCGGCACCCGTCATGGCGAGCGGATAGAGGAGGCCGGTGATGGCCGTGGTGGCAACGATCATGACGATTGCCGGGCGAAGTTCTTTCAACATGGACTTTACTCCTTAGGCGAGGCCGACGGCCGTGATGACGATGTCGATCGCCTTGATGCCGATGAAGGGGACGATGATGCCGCCGAGGCCGTAGATCAGCAGGTTGCGGGAGAGCAGCGCACCGGCACCGATCGGGCGGTAGCGGACACCCTTCAGCGACAGCGGGATCAGCGCGATGATGATCAGCGCGTTGAAGATGATCGCCGACAGGATGGCGCTCTGCGGCGTAGCGAGACCCATGATGTTGAGCACGCCGAGCTGCGGGTAGAAGGTCAGGAACATCGCCGGAATGATGGCGAAGTACTTGGCGATGTCGTTGGCGATCGAGAAGGTTGTCAGCGCACCGCGGGTCATCAGGAGCTGCTTGCCGATTTCGACGATCTCGATAAGCTTCGTCGGGTCGCTATCGAGGTCGACCATGTTGCCGGCCTCGCGGGCTGCGACCGTGCCGGTGTTCATGGCGACGCCGACATCTGCCTGGGCAAGCGCCGGGGCGTCGTTGGTGCCGTCACCACACATGGCGACCAGCTTGCCCTTGGCCTGTTCCTCGCGCATCAGCGCCAGTTTCATTTCAGGCGTTGCCTGAGCGAGGAAGTCGTCGACACCGGCTTCTGCTGCGATGGCAGCCGCCGTCAGCGGATTGTCGCCGGTGATCATCACGGTACGGATGCCCATGCGGCGAAGCTCTGTGAAGCGCTCGCGGATGCCGCCCTTGACGATGTCCTTGAGTTGAATGACGCCGAGCAGCTTGCCGTCGCGGGCAACAGCAAGCGGTGTGCCGCCGGCCTTGGAAACCTCATCTGATATCGACTGCAATTCGCGGACGACTTCAGCGCCATTCTTCGAGGAGGCATCGCCATTGACGTAAGCCAGCACCGCATCGACGGCACCCTTTCGGATCGACGAACCGTCAAGGTCGACGCCGCTCATGCGGGTCTGGGCAGTGAAGGGCACGAAGCTGGCCTTCAGGCTCACCATGTCGCGGCCGCGGATTGCATATTTCTCCTTGGCGAGCACGACGATGGAGCGTCCCTCAGGCGTTTCGTCGGCGAGCGAAGCGAGCTGGGCCGCATCGGCGAGATCCTGTTCTGAGATGCCGCGGACCGGGCGGAAGCTGGTGGCCTGGCGGTTGCCGAGGGTGATCGTGCCGGTCTTGTCGAGCAGCAGCGTATCGACGTCACCGGCGGCCTCGACGGCGCGGCCGGACATGGCGAGCACGTTGAAGCGGACGAGACGGTCCATGCCGGCGATGCCGATTGCCGACAGCAGGGCGCCGATGGTGGTCGGGATCAGCGTGACGAAGAGTGCGACGAGCACGATGATCGGGATCGAGCCGCCGGCATAGGCAGCAAAACTCGGGATCGTCGCCGTGGCGAGAACGAAGATCAGCGTCATGCCTGCAAGCAGGATATTGAGGGCGATTTCGTTTGGCGTTTTCTGGCGTTCGGCGCCTTCGACGAGCGCGATCATGCGATCGATGAAGGTGGAGCCGGCCGCCGCGGTGATGCGGACGCGGATCCAGTCGGAAAGAACCTGCGTGCCGCCGGTGACGGCCGAGCGGTCGCCGCCGGATTCACGAATGACCGGGGCGGATTCGCCGGTGATGGCCGCTTCGTTGACCGAGGCCACACCTTCGACGACTTCGCCGTCCGAGGGGATGATATCGCCGGCCTCGACGAGGACGAGGTCGCCGACCTTCAGACTCGTGCCAGGCACCATGCGGTAGCCGGTACCATTGTTGGCGGTCAGCAGCTTGGCCTGGGTTTCGGTACGGGCCTTGCGCAGCGAGTCGGCCTGCGCCTTGCCACGGCCTTCTGCGACGGCTTCGGCGAAGTTGGCAAAGAGCACAGTGAACCAGAGCCAGAGGTTGATCTGGAAGGAGAAGGCGAGATTGCCGTTGCCTGAGACGAGGTCGCGTAGGAACAGAACGGTGGTCAGCGCCGAGACCGTAGCCACGACGAACATGACCGGGTTTTTGGCGAGGGCGCGCGGGTTGAGCTTGGTGAAAGCAGCACCCACGGCCGGAATGAGAATGCGAGAATCCATGATGCTCGCGGATTTTGCCTGGCTCATAAGAGACTCCAGCTTTGAAACGAGGATGGCGAACCGGATGGCCGGTCAGCCCTGTAAAATTCTGATTGCGCAGACGATGACGAGCAGGCCTGCCATCATCACCAGGATGATGTCGGTGCCCCGTGCCAGTCGCTCACGTTCACGTCCCGGCGTACCGGGACGTGAATTGAAGGCTTTGCGGAGCCTGTGACGGAGGATCATCGCATCGCCTCAGAAGGTCTGACCGGCGACCATGACCAGGTGCTCGACAACAGGGCCAAGGGCCAGCGCCGGGAAGAAAGTCAGGCCGCCGACAATCAGGATCGTGCCGACGAGCAGACCGACGAAGAGCGGACCGTCAGTCGGGAAGGTGCCTGCCGAGGCTGGAACCGTCTTCTTGGTGATCAGTGAGCCTGCGATCGCAAGCGCCGGGACGATGACCAGGAAGCGACCCATCAGCATGCCGATGCCGAGCGTCACGTTGTACCAGGGCGTGTTGCCCGTCAGACCGCCGAAAGCCGAGCCGTTGTTGGCCGCAGCCGACGTATAGGCATAGAGGATTTCGGAGAAGCCGTGCGGGCCGGCGGTGCCGATCGAGGCGACGGCGCTCGGAAGCACTGTTGCGATCGCGGTGAAGACCAGCATCGCAAGCGGCAGGCAAAGAATGGCGAGAACGGCCATCTTCATCTCCTTCGCCTCGATCTTCTTGCCGAGATATTCCGGCGTGCGGCCGACCATGAGGCCTGCCACGAAGACGGCGACGATGATGAACATCAGGATGCCGTAGAAGCCGGCACCCACACCGCCGACGATGACTTCGCCGAGTTGCATGTTGATCAGCGGGATCAGGCCGCCGAGCGCCGTGAAGCTGCCATGCATGGCGTTGACCGCGCCACAGGAGGCGGCCGTGGTGATGACCGCAAACAGCGAGGACATGGCGACACCGAAGCGGACTTCCTTGCCTTCCATGTTGCCGCCCTGCAGACCGAAGGCATGCATTAGCGGGTTGCCGGCAGCTTCCGCCCAGTAGGTGATGCCGACGCCGACGATGAAGAGCAGGCCCATGGAGGCGAGGATCGCCCAGCCCTGGCGCTGGTTGCCGACCATGCGGCCGAAGACGTTGGTAAAGGCTGCGCCGATCGCAAAGATCGACACCATCTGGATCATGTTCGAGATATTGTCGGGGTTCTCGAAGGGATGGGCGGAGTTGGCATTGAAGAAACCGCCGCCATTGGTGCCGAGCATCTTGATGGCAAGCTGCGAGGCGACGGGGCCGACGGCGATCGTCTGCTTGGCGCCTTCGAGCGTTGTCGCATCGACATAGGGGCCGAGCGTCTGCGGCACGCCGAGCCAGACATAGGCGAGCGTCAGCACGATGCAGATCGGCAGCAGAATGTAGAGCGTGGCGCGGATCATATCGACCCAGAAATTGCCGATCGCCTTGCCCGATGCGCGCGAGAAGGCGCGGATGAAGGCAACGGCAATCGCCATGCCTGTCGCAGCCGACACGAAGTTCTGGACGGTGAAGCCCATCATCTGTGTCAGATAGGACATGGTGCTTTCGCCACCGTAATTCTGCCAATTCGTATTGGAGACGAAGCTGACGGCGGTATTGAACGAAAGCTGCTCAGGCACGGCAGCCATGCCCGCTGGGTTGTAAGGCAGCACGCCCTGCAGGCGCATCAGTGCATAAAGCACGATGACGCCCATCAGGTTGAACATCAGCATGGCGAAGGCATAGGAGGTCCAGTGCTGGTCTTCGCGTTCGCTGGTGCCGGCAACGGTGTAAAGTCCTCGTTCGATCGGAACGAGGACCGGTGAGAGAAATGTGCGCTCGCCGCTGAAGACACGCGTCATGTAACCGCCGAGCGGTTTGACGAGCACGAGGACGATCCCGCAATAAAGCAGGATCTGAAGCCATCCGTTGAGGGTCATGGGAGGAAACTTTCAGTACCTGGCTGCTTCTGGATGAGAAGCACCGGCTCTTTCAGAAACGTTCTGGGCGGATGAGAGCGTAGGTGAGGTAGACGGTGAGAAACACGGTCACGGCACCGCTCAAGACATAATCGAGGGTCATCTGTTCTCTCCTGTCAAAGCCTGTCACAGGCGCGCGTATAGGCAAAGCAAAGTCCGAAGAATACGACTGCAGTGCCGAGTAGAATTATATCCATCATCGATCTTGACTCCGGTTTGTTATTCTTGGAGTCAGACAAGACAAAGGGCGCCGGCTCAGTGGAAACGACACCATTTATGCTTTCTGGCGTGGAGATGATCTTTGCGATCTCTCGGACATTAATATGCGGCCGAAGCGCATAAAGGTTCGAGATTGCATCGGAGGCATCAATATAAAAATCTTATAAATGCCTTTATGCGGCCAAGGGCGCGATTAGGGCCGCCCCATAGACAAAAAAGCCGTGCCCGGAGGGCACGGCGCAATTTCGAACAGCTTGATATCGGAAGGTTCAGGGATCGACCCGGAACTGGTAGTGGCCCTCAGCGCTGTGGCCATCCATAGAGAGTACTCGCCAGTTGAGCGTATAGACGCCAGCCGCCATGGACGGATCGAGCGGGACCTTGAAGACGGAGCCTTCCGGTCCCGAAAGAAACGGCTTGCCGGTCGGCAATGTCAGGCCCTGGGCATCGAGAAGGGTTGCGGTCGAGCGGGCGAGATCGACAGGGCCGGTGAAGGTGAGCTCGAGATTGGCCGGCACCAGCTTTTCTTCTTGCTGCGGCGGCGGAAGCGATGCTTCTTCGATCGCCGCAGACGCCGCGTTTGCGGCAAAGAGAAGAGATGCGAACAGGCAGAATGACACAATCGATTTCATGACGGTCTTCCTTACGTTGCCGATCCGCATGGTGTCGGGAGCGTCATGCCCCCGCCACGCCATGCCGGCGCATGCTTAATAACGCTGTGGAGGGCGATTTCGATCCCTTGCCCGTGCAATAACCCGCACCGGCTGAAGCAGCGGCTGCGGCTGGCGGCCTTCCTGGAGTGCAGCAACAGCCTCATCCAACAGGTTGCGCCAGATTTCGCGGAGCTGTCGCTTGATCTGCGAGTTGGAAGACAGGTTTCTGCCGACATTGTCGTTGTCGTGCTCCATCGCTTTTCTCCTTCCCACTTGTCGTGGTCGTTGATGATCAACGTAGTCCTCGCCGGGCTTTTGTGGAATCATACGGACGTCTAGGGCGAGCTTATCTTTCGGGTGATAATTATGTGAGCATTTCGTCACATAATGAGCAAAAGCCTGATGGAGATGATTGAATTGCTCCGCCTTGCGGTCTTATAGTCGCCGCAACGGCGCCCCATGAATCGCGGGAGCCATAGGGAAGGAAACCGATCATGACCAAAGTCCGTGCGCTGGTACTGGAGCGCCAGCATGAGCTTGCGCTTCGCGATATCGATCTGCCTCTGGAGACGGGCCCCGGGCAGGTGAAGATCAAGATCCATACCGTGGGTGTCTGCGGCTCCGACGTGCACTATTATACGCATGGCAAGATCGGCCCCTTCATCGTCAACGAGCCGATGGTGCTCGGCCATGAGGCGGCAGGCACTGTGGTCGAGGTCGGCGCCGGCGTGACGCATCTGAAAGTCGGCGATCGCGTCTGCATGGAGCCCGGCATTCCCGATCCCAATTCCAAGGCAAGCCGGCTCGGCATGTACAATGTCGATCCGGCCGTTGCCTTCTGGGCGACGCCGCCGATCCATGGTGTCCTGACGCCTGAGGTCGTGCATCCGGCCAATTATACGTTCAAGCTGCCCGACAATGTCAGCTTCGCCGAAGGCGCGATGGTCGAGCCTTTCGCAGTCGGAATGCAGGCCGCCACCAAGGCGAAGATTGCACCTGGCGACACGGCCGTCGTCCTCGGCGCCGGCCCGATCGGCACCATGGTTGCGATTGCTGCCCTTGCCGGCGGCTGCGCCCGCGCGATCGTCGCCGACCTCGCCCAGCCGAAACTCGATATTGCTGCACAATACCAGGGCGTTATCCCGGTCAATATCCGCGAAAAAAATCTCGCCGAGGAAGTCAGCCGGTTGACCGATGGCTGGGGTGCGGATGTGGTCTTCGAATGCTCGGGCTCGCCGAAGGCCTGGGAGACGATCATGGCTCTGCCGCGCCCGGGCGGCGTCATCGTCGCCGTCGGCCTGCCGGTCAACCCTGTTGGTTTCGACGTCTCGACGGCCTCCACCAAGGAAATCCGCATCGAGACGGTGTTCCGTTACGCCCATCAATATGAGCGCTCGATCGCGCTGCTCGGCTCGGGAAGGGTGGACCTGAAGCCGCTGATATCAGAGACCTTCACCTTCGAGGAGTCGATCAAGGCTTTTGACCGCGCGGTCGAGGCGCGTCCGAGCGATGTCAAGCTGCAGATCGTCATGGACTAAGGCCCTCTACGGGTACTTGATCCTAAATTTCGTCTTGCGAAGCACCAGCGCCGCGCCCGCGATGAGGGCCGCGGCGCCGAGTGCGATCAGCAGATGATGATGCAGCGGCAGGCGACCGAATATCTGGTGAATCCCGTGCCCGAAGGCATAGCCGAGCGCCGTGAAAAGCTGACCCCAGATGAGCGCCGCCAGAAGGTTGAGCACGAGGAACCTCTGCGTCGATATATGCGTCGTGCCGATGACGATCGGGCTGATCGTCCGCAGTCCCACCAGAAAGCGGAATGCAAAAATGAACCCGGTCGGATATTTTTCGAGAAGTTGCGTGACCCGCGCGAGCGCCGGCGTCTCCATCACGCGGCGAACGAAGCTCCATTGGGCGGCATAGCGGCCGGCAAAGAACCACATCTGATCTCCGGCAAATGACCCCGCCGAGGCCGCCATTGAGGCGGCCCAATAGGTCAGAAGGTCACGATGCGCGATGACGCCGCCGAGAAAGGCGGCAGTTTCCCCTTCAAAGGCGGTGCCGAGAAAAATCGCCGGGAGGCCGTAATTTTCGATCAGCAGTTCAATATTCAATGACCGGTCTCCGGCTGATTACGATCTTCGGGGATCAGATCGCCTTCAAATCACCCAGCAGCGTCGGGATCAATTCCGAAACGGTGGGATGTATCGGCACGGACCATCGTAGCACCGGATAGGTCGTGCCGGCATTCATGGCATCGATGAAGCCGTGGATCGCCTCGTCGCCCTCGATGCCGAGAATGGCTGCACCTAGGATTTCCTTGGTCTCGGCATCTGCGACCACCTTCATGAAGCCCTTGGTTTCGCCGCGCTCATTGGCGCGGCCGACCCGGCTCATCGGGCGGGTCGAGACCATGATCTTGCGGCCTGAGGCGCGTGCCTGCTTTTCTGTCATGCCGACGCGGCCGAGCGGCGGGTCGATATAGAGGGCATAGGCAAGAATGCGGCTCGACACCTTGCGATCGTCGCCGTCAAGCAGATTGGCGGCGGCAATCTCGAAGTCATTGTAGGAGGTATGGGTGAAGGCGCCGTGGCCGTTGCAGTCCCCGAGCGCCCAGATGCCTTCGACATTGGTGGCCAGCCGTTCGTCGACGGTGATGAAGCCGCGCTTGTCGGTGGCCACGCCGGCGGCATCGAGGCCGAGGTCGTCGGTATTCGCCGTCCGGCCGGTGGCGATAAGCACATGGCTTGCCTCGATCGTTTCGGAGTCGGCCGTGACGGTCGCACTATTGGCGCCCTTGGCGAAGCGGATGTCCTTGACGTCAGTATGGATCTTTATGCCCTCGGATCTCAAGATATCGGCGATCGCATCGGAAATATCCTCGTCCTCGCGGGAGGCGAGTTTTGGGCCGCGCTCGATCACCGTCACTTCTGCCCCGAAACGTCGGTACATTTGCGCAAATTCCAAGCCGATATAGCTGCCGCCGATAATCGCGAGATGCTTCGGCAGGATGTCGAGATGGATGATGCCGGTGCTGGTCAGATAGTCGATATCGGCAAGACCCGGCATATCGGGGATCGTCGGGCGGGCGCCGACATTGAGGAAAATCTTCGGTGCCGTCAGCGTCTCGCCGTTGACGACGACTTCTTTCGGGCCTGTGAACCGGGCATGGCCGTAGATGACTGTCATAGTCTTCATGCCACCGAACCAGCCGCTTAAACCGTTGCGCGCATCCATTATGATCGTCTCTGCGCGATGGCGTACGGTCTTCATGTCGATTGCGATTTCGCCCGGGATCTGCACGCCGTAATCGGCGCCACGCCGCGCCACATGGGCAGCGCGGGCGCTTGCTACCAGTGTCTTCGTCGGCATGCAGCCTGCATTGACGCAGGTGCCGCCGAGGAACTTGCGCTCGATCAGCGCCACCTTCATGCCCGTTTCCGCCATGCGGGCGGCGAGGAATGGGCCGGCCTGGCCGGCGCCGATGACGATTGCGTCGAAGCTCTTCATCAGACTGCCCACGCGATGATAATGGCGCCGATGACGGCAACCGCATCCTCGATCAGGGCCGCCGGACGATCCTGGCCGAAGGAGGCTGCGAGCTTGCCGCGGGCGGCTGCACCGCCGAGCGTGCCGATGACCGCGCCGATGATGCCGGCGATCAGGCCGGCGAAGAGCAGGCTGCTTGCGGCGCCGATGACGGCACCGCACAGCGCGCCAACGATGATGCGGGTGGCGAACTGGATCGGCACCTTGCGCGAGGGGGTGGAGGGCAACTGGTCGGTGATGAGCTCAATGACGGCTAGCGCCGTGAAGATCCACGGCGTCCACTTGTAGCCCATGAAGGCAAGCGGCGTCTGAGAGATATCGAACCAGCCGAATGCCGCTCCCCAGGCGATGGCGGCAGGTGCGGTCATGGCGCGAAGACCGGCAATGACGCCGATCAGAAGTGCGAGCAGCAGAAGCATATGCAAATCCCCCTTGCACCGCCGGCCTCTCTGCCGCGGCAAGGGGAGGTTTGCACATTGTTGTCAAGGTTGCAATTCGCCTCGCGCGCCACTGAATTAGTTGGAGAAGGCGGCAATGCCTGTGATCGCACGACCGAGAATAAGCGCATGAATGTCATGCGTTCCCTCGTAGGTGTTGACCACTTCGAGATTGACGAGGTGGCGAGCGACGCCGAACTCGTCGGAAATGCCGTTGCCGCCCAGCATGTCGCGGGCTGCACGGGCAACCTCCAGTGCCTTGCCGCAGGAATTGCGCTTGAGGATCGACGTCAGTTCGACGGGCGGATGACCTTCTTCCTTCATGCGGCCAAGACGCAAACATCCCTGAAGACCGAGCGAAATTTCGGTTGCCATATCGGCGAGCTTCTTCTGGATGAGCTGGTTGGCGGCGAGCGGCCGGCCGAACTGCTGGCGGTCCAGCGTATATTGGCGGGCCGTCGCATAGCAGGCTTCGGCCGCACCCAGCGCCCCCCAGGCGATGCCGAAGCGAGCGGAGTTGAGGCAGGTGAAAGGTCCCTTGAGGCCGCTGACGTCGGGTAGCAGATTCTCCTCCGGCACCAAGACATTGTCCATGACGACTTCGCCCGTGATCGAGGCGCGAAGCCCAACCTTGCCCTGGATCTTCGGGGCTGAAAGACCCTTCCAACCCTTTTCCAGGATGAAACCGCGGATGAGGCCATCCTCGGTCTTTGCCCAGACGACGAAGACATCGGCAATCGGCGCGTTCGAGATCCAGGTCTTGGAGCCCGTCAGGCTATAACCGCCATCGACCTTCTTTGCCCGCGTCGCCATGGAGCCCGGATCGGAGCCGTGATTGGGCTCGGTCAGGCCAAAACATCCGATCCATTCGCCGGTCGCAAGTTTCGGCAGATATTTCTTCTTCTGCTCTTCGGAGCCGAAGGCGTCGATCGGCACCATGACAAGCGAGGACTGCACGCTCATCATCGAACGGTAACCACTGTCGACCCGCTCCACTTCGCGGGCGATCAGGCCGTAAGCGACGTAGCCGAGACCAGCGCCGCCATATTCCGGATCGATCGTGGGGCCGAGAAGGCCGAGTTCGCCCATCTCTCGGAATATTTCCGGATCGGTCTTCTCATGGCGGAAGGCTTCGAGGACACGGGGGCCGAGCTTTTCCTGCGCATAGGCATGGGCGGTCTCCTGCACCATGCGCTCCTCGTCGGTCAGTTGCTCCACCAGCCGGAAAGGATCGGTCCAGTCGAAAACCTCGCGCGTGTGCTGCATGTCCAGTCTCCTCACCACTGTTCAGGGTCATTCTAAAGGCATGCCTGATTTAAAGTCGCATAGACCCGCCCGTTTGCGGCGTCAACAAGGCGGTCATCGTGCCAAAGATGCAGCACCCATCTTTTCAAACGGCGGCTGGTGCGCCAGTTTGCGCGACGGATTCTCGCCAGATAGATTCTGGCCAGATAGATTCTGGAGTGAGGAGGCAGGCATGTCATCGAGCGATCTTTTCGTATCGGCCGAAAGCGCCGAATGGGTAAACCCCGAGCCAGGTGTGACCCGCCGCATCATGACCTATTTGCCCGAGATGATGATGGTGGAAGTGGCCTTCGAGGCTGGCGCCGTGGGAGCTGCCCATTTCCATCCGCATATCCAGGCAAGCTATGTTGCTGAGGGAAGCTTCGAGGTGACGATCGATGGCCGCACCGAAGTGCTGAAGCAGGGTGGCAGTTTCATTGTGCCGCCTAATCTCGTCCATGGCGTCAAGGCGCTGGAAAAGGGTCGGCTGATCGATACCTTCACCCCGCATCGCGCCGAATTCCTGAAATAGTCACACCTCTGCCTTCGCCTTTCGTGCTGTGCCGATATAGGGTGGGATGAAACAGGCGTCTTCGCTGCGTGCCGTTTCCCTCAAGAAGTCGATGACGGCGCGCACACGTGGCGCCTGCTTCAAATCTCTGTGGCAGGTGATCCAGTAGTGCCGCTTGAGGTCGATCTCGTCGGGCAGCACGCGCACCAGTTCGGGATAACGACAGGCGAAGAAATAGGGCAGAATGCCGAGGCCAAGGCCGTTTCTGGTGGCCGTCAACTGCGCGAAGATGCTGGAACTTTGGAATTGCGGCTTGATGCGCGGATGCACGTCGCCAAGATAATCGAGCCCCGGTGCGAAGATCATTTCCTCGATATAGCTGATGAAGGGGTGGTTCAGCAGGTCATCGCGCGTGCTGATGGGTGCTGCGCGGGCGAGATAGTCGCGCGAGGCGTAGACCTGCAGATGATAGTCCGTCAGCTTTTCCGCAAAGTAGGGGCCGCCTTTGGGCTCATCGAGGACGACGGAAATATCGGCCTCCTTGCGGGAGAGCGACATGATCTGCTGGATGGTGACGAGTTCCAGTGCCAGATGCGGATGGCGGGCGGCAAATTGCGGAAGGACGGTCGCAAAGAAGAAGTTGGCGAAACCTTCGGGAGCGCTGAGGCGGACGAGGCCGCGCTGGCTGAGCGAGCCATCGGCGAGATCGGCCCGCAGCCGCTCCGTTTCCTGTTCCATCTTCTCGGCGGTTTCGACAAAGCGCGTGCCCATGGCGGTCAGCACGTAACCACGCGGATTTCGTTCGAAGAGCTTGACCTTCAGCGCAAATTCCAGCCGATCGATGCGCCGCGAGACGGTCGCATGGCTGGAGCGCAGCTGCCGTGCAGCCGTCGAAAGCTGGCCGGTGCGGGCGACAGCTAGAAAAAACTGCAGATCGTCCCAAGTAAATTGCGAAGCGTGGGTCATCGGTGTCGCCGATCCGTCTACGTCTTTGGTCTAATGCCGCCCGGCAAAGAGAGCGTCGGGACTGTCGCCAGAGCGGCATTATGACGGGTTCTGTTCAAAAACGAGCAGATACTGTTTGGAATTAGATGTAAACCGCCAGTTGCCTCATGGAGGAAATTCCGTGATCGTAAGGGCGGAGCGGCCGCTTTGAGGAGAGCGGGTCGCCAAATTTGAACAGATTCGCGATCTGGCCAATCTCTGGGAGGAGAGAATATGCGAAAGAATTTCATTGCGTCCGTTGCATTTTTGCTTGCAAGCAGCACCGCCGTGTTTGCCCAAAGTGCTGCCATTTCCGATGGTAAGGTCAAGATCGGCATTCTGAACGACCAGTCGGGCGTTTATGCCGACTTCGGTGGCAAGTCCTCTGTCGAGGCTGCCAAGATGGCCGTCGAGGACTTCGGTGGCAAGGTACTCGACATGCCGGTCGAGATCGTCGATGCCGACCATCAGAACAAGCCTGATATCGCCTCCAACATTGCCCGCCAGTGGTATGACACCGAACAGGTCGATGCCATCATGGAGCTGACGACCTCTTCCGTGGCTCTTGCTGTGCAGGCCATCGCCAAGGAAAAGAAAAAGATCGATATCGTTACCGGTGCTGCGACAACGGATCTCACCGGCAAGGCCTGCTCGCCCTACGGATTCCATTGGGCCTATGACACCCATGCTCTGGCCGTCGGCACCGGCGGTGCGCTGGTCAAACAGGGCGGCGACAGCTGGTTCTTTCTGACGGCGGACTATGCCTTCGGCTATTCGCTTGAACAGCAGACCACCGATTACGTGAAGGCGAGCGGCGGCACGGTTGTCGGTTCGGTGCGCCATCCCTTGTCGACCCAGGACTTCTCGTCCTTCCTGCTGCAGGCGCAATCATCAGGCGCCAAGGTCATCGGCCTTGCCAATGCCGGTCTCGACACGTCGAACGCCATCAAGCAGGCCGCTGAATTCGGCATCACCCAGGGCGGCCAGCATCTGGCGGCGCTGCTCTTCACGCTTGCCGAAGTTCATGGCTTGGGCATGGAGGCCGCGCAGGGCCTTACGCTGACGGAAGGCTATTACTGGAACCGCGATGACCAGAGCCGGGAATTCGCCAAGAAGTTCTTCGCCCGCACCGGTAAAATGCCGAACATGGTCCACACCGGCACCTATTCGGCCGTCCTGCAGTATCTGAAGGCGATACAGAAGGCCGGCACGGATGAGACAGAAGCCGTCGCCAAGCAGCTTCATGAAATGCCCGTCGACGATGTCTTCGGCCGTGGCGGCACGGTCGGCCCGAACGGCCGCATGATCCACGATATGTATCTGTTGCAGGTCAAGAAGCCCGCGGAAAGCAAGGAGCCGTGGGACTATTTCAACGTTCTCGCCACCATTCCGGGCAAGGAAGCCTATATCGACCCCGCCAAGAGCGGCTGCGATCTGGTGAAGTGAACAATGGCGGTTTCCGCAATTGAAACTCAGGCCAAGCCGCGGGTAGTGCTTTCCGCCCGCGGCCTGCGCCGTGATTTCGGCGGCTTCACGGCCGTCAAGAATGTCGATCTCGATGTGCATGATGCGAGCGTGCATGCACTGATCGGGCCGAACGGTGCAGGCAAGACGACGGTGTTCAACCTGCTCACCAAGTTCCTGCAGCCGACATCAGGCACTATCACGCTGATGGGGACTGACATCACCAGGACGCCGCCGGACCGGGTGGCGCGCATGGGCCTCGTCCGCTCATTCCAGATCTCTGCCGTCTTCCCCCATCTTTCCGTGCTCGACAATGTTCGGGTCGCCCTGCAGCGGCCGAACAATCTGTCCACGCAGTTCTGGCGGCCGCTTTCGGCGCTCGACAGTCTGAACGACCGGGCCGAGCAATTGCTTGCCAGTGTCGGGCTTTCCAAGGAGCGCGATCATATCGCCGCCGATCTTTCTTATGGCCGCAAGCGCGTGCTTGAAATCGCCACAACGCTGGCGCTCGATCCGAAAGTGCTGCTGCTCGACGAGCCGATGGCCGGGATGGGGCAGGAGGATGTCAGCGTCGTCTCGGCCATTATCCGCGATGTCGCCCGCGACCGGGCGGTTTTGATGGTCGAGCACAATCTCTCCGTAGTCGCCAATATCTGCCGGCATGTGACCGTGCTGCAGCGTGGTGAAATCCTCGCCGAGGGCGACTATGCGACCGTCAGCCAGGACGAGCGTGTCCGGCAGGCCTACATGGGCACGGAGGAGCACCACTGATGGCGCCGCTTCTCGAAATTCAGGGTCTGAATGCCTGGTATGGCGAAAGCCATATCCTGCACGGGATCGACATGACGGTCGCTGAGGGCGAGATGATCACCATTCTCGGCCGCAATGGCGTTGGCAAGACGACAACTTTGCGCACCATCACCGGTATTGTGCGCTCCCGAAAGGGTACGATTAGCTTTGCCGGCACGGATATGATGCAGGTGCCGCTGCACAAGACCGCACATAAGGGTATCGGGTTCGTGCCGGAGGAGCGCGGCATCTTCGCGACGCTGACGGTTTCGGAAAATCTGATGCTGCCGCCTGTTGTGGCGCCAGGTGGCATGACCCTCGATGAAATCTACGAGCTCTTTCCAAACCTTTATGAGCGGCGCACGAGTTCCGGCACCAAGCTTTCGGGCGGTGAGCAGCAGATGCTGGCGATCGCCCGCATCCTGCGCACCGGCGTGCGCCTGCTGTTGCTCGATGAGCCGACCGAGGGGTTGGCGCCTGTTATCGTCCAGCGTATTGGCGAGGTTTTGAAGACGCTGAAGGAACGCGGCATGACCATCGTGCTCGTCGAACAGAATTTCCGCTTTGCAAGCCGTATTGCCGATCGCTTCTATCTGATGGATCATGGCCAGATGGTCTCGGAATTCCCGGTCGGCGAACTGCCGCAGCGCATGGATATGCTGCACAAGGTTCTGGGAGTGTGACGCGATGACGATGATCTTCGGCATTCCCTTGCAGGCGCTGCTCGGCCAGCTGCTGATCGGCCTGATCAACGGGTCGTTCTATGCACTGCTGAGCCTTGGTCTTGCGATCATTTTCGGTCTTCTGCGCGTCATCAACTTCGCGCACGGCGCCCAGTATATGCTCGGCGCCTTCGTCGCCTACCTGCTCTTGAATTATCTCGGTATCGGCTACTGGCCGTCGCTGATCCTGGCGCCCGTCATCGTCGGGCTTGCCGGCGCCGTCATCGAGCGGCTCTTCTTGCGTCGGCTCTACGATCTCGATCCGCTCTACGGCCTGCTCTTCACCTTCGGTCTGGCGCTCGCCGTCGAAGGCACGTTCCGTTATCTATACGGCTCGTCGGGCCAGCCCTATGCGACGCCGCCGGCCCTTGCCGGCGGCATGAACCTCGGCTTCATGTTCCTGCCGATCTATCGCGGTTGGGTGGTCGTCGTTTCGCTCGTCGTCTGCATCGGCACCTGGCTGCTGATCGAAAAGACCAAGCTCGGGGCCTATCTGCGCTCGGCGACGGAAAATGCTACTCTTGTTCAGGCCTTCGGCGTCAACGTGCCGGTTCTCCTGACCTTCACATATGCGCTTGGCGCTGGCCTTGCCGCTTTTGCCGGTGTGCTCGCAGCACCCATCTATCAGGTCTCGCCGCTAATGGGCTCGAACATGATCATCGTCGTCTTTGCCGTGGTCGTGGTCGGTGGGATGGGTTCGATCATGGGCGCCATCATCACCGGCTATGTGCTTGGCATCGCGGAGGGCCTGACCAAGGTCTTCTATCCGGAGGCCTCCAATATCGTCATCTTCGTCATCATGGCGATCGTGCTTCTCATCAGGCCCGCGGGCCTCTTCGGCCGGGATGCGTGACATGGCTGACATCACCGAAACCATCCGAACGGAAAAGAGCCGCACCGCACTTTCGGTGCAGACAGGGTTCCTGATCATCGGGTTGCTGCTTCTGCTGCTGGCGCCCTTCTTCTTCTACCCGATCTTCCTGATGAAGCTGCTCTGCTTCGCGCTCTTTGCCTGTGCCTTCAACCTGTTGCTCGGCTATACCGGCCTGCTTTCCTTCGGCCATGCGACTTTTTTCGGCGGGGCTGCTTATTTCACCGCCTATACAGTAAAGAGTTGGGGATTTCCGCCGGGACTCGGTATTCTCGTCGGCGTTGCCGGGGCGGCCCTTCTCGGCCTCGTCATGGGCTTCTTCGCGATCCGCCGGCAGGGCATCTATTTCGCCATGATCACGCTGGCGCTCTCGCAGATGTTCTTCTTCTTCTGCCTGCAGGCAAAATTTACTGAAGGCGAGGACGGTATCCAGTCCGTGCCGCGCGGCCACCTCTTCGGCTTCATCGATCTCAACAGCTCCACCAACATGTACTATTTCGTGCTGGCGGTGTTCCTGATCGGGCTGCTCATTATCTGGCGCTTCATCAATTCGCCCTTCGGCATGATCCTGAAATCGATCCGCGAGAACGAGCAACGGGCGATCTCGCTCGGCTATTCCGTGGCGCGCTACAAGCTCGGCGCTTTCGTGATGTCGGCAGCCCTTGCCGGGCTTGCCGGATCGGTCAAATCGCTGGTCTTCCAGTTTGCGACGCTGACGGATGTTGCCTGGCAGATGTCGGGTGAGGTGATCCTGATGACGCTGCTCGGCGGAATCGGCACGCTGATCGGCCCGGTCTTCGGTGCCGGCCTCGTCGTGACGCTGCAGAATTATCTCGCGACTTCGGAGTTCCCGGTGACCATCATTACGGGCGTGGTCTTCATGATCTGCGTGCTGATCTTCCGCCGCGGCATTATCGGTGAATTCTATGCCTCTCGGCTCGGGCGTAAACTGGGCTTTGTCTATCGCCGCTGAACGGGCGGACCTCTTTCCTGCAACGGGAAAGGATGTGCAGCGGCGCCGCGAAATCCCGCCTCCTCGGGCCCGGGGAGGCGGGACGCAGCCATTTCGGAGTGCATGATCCATGGATCGCTATGACTATATCATCATCGGGGCAGGCAGCGCCGGCTGCGTGCTCGCAAACCGGCTATCGGCCGACCGCAATACAAGGGTCTTGCTGCTGGAGGCTGGTGGCAACGACAATTATCACTGGATCCACATTCCCGTCGGCTACCTCTACTGCATCAACAATCCGCGCACCGACTGGTGTTTCACGACAGCGCCCGAGGACGGGCTGAACGGACGAGCGCTGAACTATCCGCGCGGCAAGGTGCTCGGCGGCTGCTCCTCGATCAATGGCATGATCTACATGCGCGGCCAGGCCCGCGATTACGATCTTTGGCGGCAGATGGGTTGCACCGGCTGGGGCTGGGATGATGTCCTGCCTTACTTCCGCAAATCGGAGGATCATTATCAGGGCGAGGATGAGATGCATGGCGCTGGCGGCGAATGGCGCGTGGAAAAGGCGCGCGTGCGCTGGGCCGTGCTCGACGCCTTCCAGCAGGCGGCCAGGGAAGCCGGCATTCCGGAAACGGCGGATTTCAACCGCGGCAGCAACGAAGGTTCCGGCTATTTCGACGTAAACCAGCGTTCCGGCATTCGCTGGAATACGACGAAGGCCTTTTTGCGCCCGGCGATGAAACGCGGCAACCTGACTGTGACGACCAAGGCGCAGGTGCGGCGGCTGCTGGTCGAGGAAGGCGCCGTTGTCGGCGTCGAGTTCCAGCATGGCGGTACGGCCAAGCGGGCTTATGCCGCGAAGGAAATCGTGCTGTCGGCGGGCTCCATCGGTTCGCCGCATATTCTGGAACTTTCCGGCATCGGCCGCGGAGAGGTTCTGCATCAAGCCGGCATTGATGTGCTGACCGAGGTCAAGGGCGTCGGCGAAAACCTGCAGGATCATCTGCAGCTTCGGCTGGCCTATAAGGTAACAGGCGTGCCCACGCTCAACGAAAAGGCGTCGAAGCTGATCGGTAAGGCGGCGATCGGGCTCGAATATCTCATGCATCGGTCCGGTCCGATGGCGATGGCGCCGAGCCAGCTCGGAATCTTCACCCGTTCCGGCCCGGACAAGGAAACGCCGGATCTTCAGTACCACGTGCAGCCGGTGTCGCTCGATAAGTTCGGCGATCCCGTCCACGCCTTCCCGGCGATCACGGCGAGCGTTTGCAACCTCAGGCCGGAGAGCCGGGGATCGGTGCATGTTTCCAGCCCGGATTTTGCCGCGCAACCGACCATTGCGCCAAGATACCTCTCGACGCAGCGCGATCGCGACATAGCTGTTCGTTCGATAAAGCTCACGCGCAGGATCGTTGCGCAGCCATCCTTTGCCCGGTTCCAACCGGAGGAATTCAAGCCGGGACCGAGCTATCAGAGCGAGGCGGAGCTGGAAAAGGCGGCGGGCGATATCGGCACGACGATCTTCCACCCGGTCGGTACCTGCCGCATGGGCATCGATCGGGACAGTGTGGTCGATCCGCGGCTGAGATTGCGGGCGCTCGGCAAGCTCAGGATCGCAGATGCGTCGGTGATGCCGGCCATCACCTCGGGCAACACCAATTCGCCGACGATCATGATCGCCGAAAAAGCGGCGGCCATGATCCTCGAGGACAACAGATAGGAGACGAGCATGGCAAAGATCGCATTCATCGGCCTCGGCAATATGGGCGGGCCGATGGCCGCCAATCTTGTCAAGGCCGGTCACGAGGTTCTCGGCTTCGATCTGGCCGCACCGGTGCTGAAGGCAGCCGAGGAGAGCGGCGTGAAGCCCGCCAGCCATGCCAGCCAGGCGGTCAAGGACGCTGAGATCGTCATTACCATGCTGCCGCAGGGCAAGCATGTGCTGACGGCTTGGGCCGATATCCTGCAATCGGCGGCACAAGGCACACTGGTGATCGATTGCTCGACCATCGATGTCGAAAGCAGCCGCAAGGCCCATGAGATGGCGAAGGCCACGAGCTGCCTGTCGCTCGATGCGCCGGTTTCCGGCGGGACGGGTGGAGCGAGCGCCGGCACGCTGACCTTCATGGCCGGCGGCTCGGAAGAGGCCTTTGCCAAGGCAAAGCCGATCCTCGAGGCCATGGGCAAGAAGATCGTCCATTGCGGCGAGGCCGGAGCAGGGCAGGCTGCGAAGATCTGCAACAACATGATCCTCGGTATTTCCATGGTCGGCGTCTGCGAGGCTTTTGTACTCGCCGAAAAGCTCGGCCTCTCGCATCAGGCGCTCTTCGACGTTGCCTCCACTTCATCTGGCCAGTGCTGGTCGATCAACACCTATTGCCCAGTGCCGGGACCGGTGCCGACCTCGCCTGCCAACAATGATTACAAGCCGGGTTTTGCCGCAGCTTTGATGCTGAAGGATCTCAGGCTTTCGCAGGAGGCCGCGCTCGCGAGCGGTGCCTCCACCCCCCTTGGTGCGGAGGCCGCACAGCTCTACGCACTCTTCGAGAAGCTCGGCAATGGCGGCAGGGATTTCTCCGCCATCATCGAGATGTTCCGCGAAAAGACGTGAGGCGGATTTACCGCTCCCAGTAAGCGCCGATGCTCATCTTGTGGCGGTCATGGCCGCACTCGGTCTTGAGGAAATCGCGGATGCGCTTGGCCTCGGACCGTTCGCAGCCGGCCCAGACGAAAGTGTCGGCATCGGCGTCGGCCAGTGCGCCTTTGATGATGCTTTCGATGAGACCCATGGTGCCGGCCGGCGCGCCGTTACGATGCATCCAGGTAAGGTCGATCGTGCCGGCCGACGGCAGCGGACGCTCTTCCGAGGGGCCATCGACTTCGAGGAATATACGCAACTGCGTTCCCACGGGAACTTCTGCGGCGATGCGCGAGATAGCGGGCAGTGCCGTCTCGTCTCCGGCAAGGATCATCGACGTGGCATCGGGGACGCCGCCGCCACCGGGCCCGAGCGCACCGGCGATATCGCCGGGCTGCGCATTCACCGCCCATTCGGCGCCGGGCATGTTTTCGCCTTCATGCAGCACAAAATCGATATCGATCTCGCCGCGTTCCAGATCGATGCTGCGGAATGTATAGATGCGCACAGTCAGCGCATCCTCATCCTTTGCCCATTCGATGCGGCCGTCCGCGCGCAGCTTCGGCCAGACAGGCGTTCGGCCCTTCGGCGGGATCAGCAGGCGGAAATGCAGCCCGCCGTGAGCGAAATGCTTGGCATCGTCGCAGGCCACGGTCACCCGGCGCATATGCGGGCTGATGTTGCGGGCGCTGACCACGCGGATCTCGCGCAGGTCCGGCAGGCGGTCCGCCTTCGGCGCGTCCGACCATGTGAGCTCCAGAGTCTCTTCTCCCGCGAATTGGAAGAGATACTCGGCAAGCACCGAACGGACATTCTGCAGCGCACGGGCACTCTTGCAGGAGAGTTCGATCGCAAGCTCCGGGCCTTCGTGGCGGATGTCCGCCTTCCCGATCGTCATCTCCAGCGTCACCAGATCGCCGTCGCGTTTGACGGTGCTGTGTTCGACGAAATGCGAGCAAAGCTCGTCGAGCATTCGGCCGGGATCGACGGCGATTGCGACGCCGGATGCAGTGAAACGTTCAGCCATCATTGTTTGATGTCCTTTCGCGAAAGCAGCCAGATGAGATAGGGGCCACCGATCAGCGCCGCGAAGAGGCCGACCGGTACCTGATAGGGGTAGATCACGACGCGCGAGAGCCAGTCCGCCGTTATCAGCACGCCGGCGCCGAAGAGCACGCTTGCGGCAAGCTGATGTGTGGGCCGATGAAAGCAGGCAAGCCGTGCAAGATGCGGCGCGATAAGCCCAGTGAGGCTGAGCGGTCCGACGAGGAAGGAGGCGGTCGCCGTCATCAATGCGGCGAGGATCGACAGCGCCAGCCGGCTTGCGCCGACGCGAAGGCCTAGCGCGCGGCTGGAATTGCCGCCAAGCGGCAGCATAGCCAGCCAGCGGCCGAGGAAGGGCAGTGGTGCCACCAGCACGATAAGAGAGATCAGCGCCGTCCAGGCTTCGAAGGCTCCGGCGCGGTTTGTCGATCCGGAAAGCCACGTGAGCAGAATATAGCCGCGCATGTCGCCCTGCGCGAGTACCATGGTGACGATCGCCATGGCGAAGGCGCCGATGCCGACACCGGCAAGTAGCATGCGCTCCGGCGAGAACTGCGCGCGAGCCGAAATGGCGATCATCGCCCCGAAGGCCGCGAGTGCGCCGAGCGCCATTGCAAGCAGCATGACGACGGGCGAGGGGAAGCCGAAGAGGAAAAGCGCGATGGTCAGCCCCGCGCCGGCGCCGCTGCTGATGCCGAGCACTTCCGGACTTGCGATCGGATTGCCGGTCACGCGCTGCATTATGAAACCGGCTGTCGCGAGCATGCCGCCGGCGCCGGCCGCAACGATGGTGCGCGGTAGGCGGAAGGGCAGCAGATCGGTGAAGAGCATACCGGTGGCGAAATGCCAGCCGTCATCGGCTGGGCCGAGGGTGAGGAAGACGATAAAGAGCAAAATGATCGCAGCAGAGAGCCCAGCGAGAGTGACCAGAGGCTTGGACAGCCTCTTGAGGGCCGCAGTCGACTGCGCGGCAACGGCCGAGACGGAATGGACGCGCGGCAACAGGAAAAGCAGCAGCGGTCCGCCAAGCAGGGCGGTTGCGGCGCCGGTCGGGGCAAGATCGGTGAAGCCGGGGCCGAGGATCTGTGTCAAGCAATCGGTGAAGAATAACAGACCAGCACCCGTCAGTGGTGCTGCGATCATCAGGCTCCCGGTGCTGCGCGCGCCGAAGAGCCTTGCAATTGCGGGGGCAGCAAGGCCGAGGAAGCCGATGACGCCTATTTCGGCGGTGACCGAGGCTGCGAGCCAGACGGCAAGAGCGAGAATGGCAAAGCGCGCGGAATGCAGCGCGAGGCCGAGGCTCCTGGCGCTCTTATCATCGAGTGTCAGAATGCGGAGTGGCCGTACGAGCAGCATGGCGGCAGCGAAACCGAGGATGAGGCGCGGCCCGAGTGAAAGCACGCCAGTCCAGTCCTGCTGGCTGAGCGAACCGGCGCCCCAGATATAAATCGACATGGCATATTCGCCGCGCGCCAGGATGAGCGTAACGCTCAAGGCAGCGGCAATCATGCTGACGATCATGCCCGAGAGCGCGACAGTGACCGGATCGAGCCCGCGTCGCCAGCTGAGCGCCAGCACGATTGCGACGGCGCTGAGCCCGCCGCCGAAGGCGACAATCTCACGCGAAAACCCGATCAGCAGTGGCGAGAAGCTGAGGGCGGCCGTCATCGCCAGTTCCGCGCCAGAGGCAATGCCGAGCGTCGAGGCATCGGCGATCGGATTGCGCAGCACGCGCTGCAGCAGCGTACCGGAAAGGCCGAGTGCTGCACCCGCGATCAGCGCCAGCACGGCGCGAGGCAGAATGCTGTTCCAGAGCAACACGCCATCGAGCACAGCGGCTTGAGCGGTGTCGCCAGGTACCTGCGGGCGCGTTGCGATCAGAAGCGTGAAGGCAGCGACGCAGAGAACTGGTAGCACGATTGCGGCAAACGGAATGCTCTGGCCGCGGGCAGGTCGGGCGAGACTAACCATTCCATGCATAGCCAAGCCCCTCCTGCAAAAGATCGGCAAAGCGCAGGGCTGCCGGCAAAGCGCCGTAGGGATTGATGGAGTCGAGCATCAGCACGCGCTTCTCGCGCACGGCCGGCAGCGCATTCCAGAAGGCGCTGGTCGAAAGCGTGGCAAGCGCATCGGCCGGCTGCGGTGCGATCATCACGATCCAGGCATCCGGCATGGAGGCCAGCGTCTCGATGCCGACGGGCGCGGCGGCCGAATAGCTGGTCGCGCCTTGCCAGGCATTGGTGAGGCCGACGCGCTTCAGCACCTCACCGAACATGCTATCAGAGCCGAAGACGCGGAAATGCCTGGCATCGCCGAGATTGATCGGAATCACGGGGCGGCCGTCGCCGGCAGCAAAACCTGTCTTGTAGCGATCGAGTTTGGCAGAAAGCTCCTCAGTGAGCTGCCTTGCGGCGGCAAGCTGCAGCCGTTCGCCGATCGCGATCGTTGCCTGTTCGGCAAGCGCATAGGGGCTTTCGCCCGGCTTGTAGATCGCATGGCGTTCGACAGGCGCGATCGGCTGCATTCGGGCATCCGCCCAGGCGTAGAAATTCGAGTTGAAGATCAGCTCCGGGCGGGCAAACCGCAGCACTTCGAAATTCGGCGTGCCGCGCAAGCCGAGATCGGCGACACCATCGGGAATGACAGGTGTCACCGCCACCTCACGGAACTGGCGCAGTTCCGTTCCGGCAACGACATTGGCGCCGATCGCCAGCAGGGTTTCGAGCAAGGCCCAATCGAGGGTCGCGACGCGCAGGCTGTCGGCCGCCCGCAGGAGCGCGGGGGTCGACAGCGTGGCCGCCGCACCGGCCAGAAACTGCCTGCGGGAGAACAATGCCATGGGCTACAACAGATAGCTGACCGGCTCGTTGCGAACCGGATGCGGGAAGACACCCATGCCGACACCGAAGATCGACTGCAGTTTGTCGGCCTGCATGATCTCGGCCGGCGTGCCTTCGGCGGTGATCTTGCCGTGGTTGAGTGCGATGATCGCGTCGCAATAGCGCGCAGCAAGATTGATGTCATGCAGCACGATGATGACTGTGAGCCCGCGCTCGTGGCTGAGTTCCTGCACCAGCGACAGCACGCTCGCCTGATGGGCGAGGTCTAGCGCCGACGTGGGTTCGTCGAGCAGCAGGCAGCGGGCGTTCTGGGCAAGCATCATCGCGATCCAGGCGCGCTGGCGCTCGCCACCGGACATGCTGGCGACCAGGCGGTCGGCAAAATCTTCAAGCTCGGTGCGAACGATCGCTTCCTCGACCATCTCGCGATCCGCTGCGCTGAAGCGGCCGAGCGTGCCGTGCCAGGGAAAACGGCCGAGCGCCACGAGTTCACGCACGGTCATGCCGTCGGTCCCCGGCGTGAATTGCGGCATATAGGCGACATGGCGGGCAAAGGCGCGGCTGCCCCAGTCAGCCGCCGCCTTGCCGTCGAAGGAGATCGAACCATTCTTCGGGGCAATCTGCCGGGCGATGGTCTTGAGGAGTGTGCTTTTGCCGGAACCGTTGGGGCCGACGAGGCCGTAGATGCGGCCGGCTTCGAGCGTCAGATCGATGCCGTTGAGGATTGTTCTGGCGCCGATGGCATAGTCTATTCCGGAAAGGCTCAGGAAGGACGTGGACACGAGGAAACTCCGGCTTGGCTGCAAAAGGTTCGGGAGGGCCGAGCCCTCTTTATCGCAGCTTCCTGAAAAACTAAACTCTATTTGTCAACTTACCATTTCTTGCTGAGCTTGAAAGTGACCGTGCGCGCATCGCCGTAACCGCAGACCGTCAGGCCGCCGCAGCTTTCGACATATTCCTTATCGAAGAGATTGGCGACGTTGAGAGAGGCGCCCCAGTTTTCCTTCTCATAGCGGATCGCCGCATCGACGAGAGTGGCAGCCGGCACTTTTTCGGTATTGGCTTCATCAGCCCAGGACGTTCCCTGGTGACGGACGCCCGCACCGAAGCTCAGGCCTTCCATGGCGCCTGTCGTGACCGTGTAGTCGACCCAGAGCGAGGCGGTCACCTTCGGCACGATATAGGGCGACTTGCCGACAAGAGTGGGATTGGCGTCGTTTTCCGTCACTTCCATATCTGTATAGGCAAGCGAAGCGAGGACCTTCCAGTTGTCGGTGAGGTTGACCTTGCCTTCCAGTTCGGCACCGCGCGAAACGACTTCGCCAAGTTGGCTCTGGGCGAAGGTCGCAGGGTTGGTGACCGTGTTGTTGCGCTTGGTGATGTGGAAGACCGAGGCCGTGAGCGTGCCGTCGATGAAGGTCGGATCATACTTGATGCCGCCTTCGAACTGCTGGCCTTCCTCTGGCTTCAGCGCACCTGATACGCCTGTGCCGATCAACGGATTGAAGAAGGTCGCGGCGCTGACATAAGGCGTCAGGCCGTTGTCGAATTCGTAGGCCAGGCCGACACGTCCGCTGACGGCACTGTCGTCGGAATTGTAGGTCGTTCCGACGATCGCATCGGAATCGGTGTCGACATAGTCATAGCGGCCGTTGAGCGTCAGCAACCAGCCGTCGCCGAAGTGGATCTGGTCCTGCCCATAAATGCCGAGCTGCCTTTGCGTGACGACCTGGTCGATCTGTGTGCTGTTGGCGGGCTGCGGTAGACCGTAGATCGGATCGGTGGCGCTGATCGGTGTTGCAGAGATCGGCCATGTCGGCCATTTCTGCAGATTATCGAGGTTGTAATATTTGTAATCGAGGCCGACGAGCATGTTGTGCGTAGCGCCGCCAAATTCGGCTTCGCCTTCCAGCCGGTTGTCTATGCCGAAGGAATCGACGCCGGAACGGCCTTCGAAACCGATGCGGCCAAGCAGATAGTCTGGGCCAGTCGGCACGCCGCCAACCCAGCCGTTGAGGTATGGACCGATCTCGTGCTTGTCGAGGCGGCCGTAACGCAGGTTCTGCGAGAACTTGATGCCGTTGTCGAACTCGTGCTGGAACTCATAACCGATCATCTTCTGGACATAGCTGCCGTCGTCGATGTCGGGTTCGCCATAGAAGGCATCGCGTGGGATCTTGCCGAAGGGTGCGTCCTTGACCGTACCGACATAGGGGAAGAAGCCGTTGCCGGTATGGACCTGGTCGAGGCCGCCGAGATAGCCCCAGACCGTGAAGCGTGTCGCATCATCAGGCGCGATTTCCAGTTGCGGCATAATGAAGCCACGGAAATCATGCGAGAAATCCGAATAATTATCGCCGCCTGCAACCTTGCCGGTGATGCGGTAGGTCATCGTATCGCTAGAGCCGGCCTTGTCGGAGATGTCAAATCCCGTAAAGGCGTTGCCATTACTGTTGATGCCGATATCGGTGTAATAGAGCGGCTCGTCGAGCGGGCGCTTGCGCACGAGATTGATGATGCCGCCCGGGTTGGCGCCGCCATAGAGAACCGAGGCGGGGCCTTTTAGAACATCGACACGCTCCAGCATGAAGGGATCGATCTGGAAGCCGCCGAAGCCGTAGCTGAAGAGGGTGAGGTTGTCGAAGAAGACGCCGGTCTGTGTGGCGTTGAAGCCGCGAATGTAGAACCAGTCGGTATCGGGGTCGTTGCCATAGGGCTGGGCGATGACGCCGGGCGTATAGAGCAGTGCTTCATCGACCTTGTTGGTGATGCCGCGATCGTCCATTTCCTGCTTGCCGATGACGGAGACCGACTGCGGAATTTCGTTGATCGGCGTATCGCTCTTGGAGCCGGCAGACGAATTCTTCGCGACATAGCCTTTGACCGGAGCGGTGGCGCTATCGCTGCCGCCCTGGAGGACGATCGGCGCCAGTTGCGTCGGGCTGGCGTCCTGAGCAAGAGCGGAGGATGCCGCCATGATGCTGGTGACAGCCGTTCCTGCCAGTAGATATGCCCTGAAGGTGAGCCCCTTGGTCTGCGCTCGCATAGATTACCCCACTCGTGCCGCGGCTTTTCCTGCCGCGGTATGGCCTTGAATAAGTCGAGTGTTAACTCAAATTTAATCGGGCGGATTGTCGCGATCGGGTGGAAATTGAACGTTCTTGGGCAATTTTCCGCGCTGCACGCAAATGCTCTGATGTGTTGCAATTACGCAATCTGCGCCTTTTTCCAGTTCGCCGGCGTGGTTCCCAAATTCTTGCGGAAGACACGGGTGAAATGGGCCTGATCGGCAAAGCCGGTTTCCACAGCGATGGTTGTCAGGGGGTATTCACCGCGCACCAGCAGGTGTTTTGCGCGGTCGAGGCGGACATTGGTCTGATATTGATGGGGTGCAACGCCAGTCGATGCCTTGAAGGCGTGGCTGAAATGCGATTGCGACAGGCCGGCGACGGATGCCAGCTCTTCCAGGCGGATATTGCGCAGGCAATTTTCCTCGATGAAATCGGTGGCGCGGCGCAATTGCCAGCCGGCAAGCTTGCTGCGCTTGCGCGGCTGCACCTTGGTGAGCTTCAGCACATCGATGATGAGCGAGAGCGACAGGCCGTCGCCGTAGAGATCATGCAGCGGTTGCGGATTAATGCATTCGGCGGCGATCAACTGGGCGAGCGACAAAAGGCGCTCGTCGGAAAACAGGAGCTGGGCATTGGCAAGGCGCTGCGGATCGAGATCGTCGCCGAGCCTTCGGCTGATGGTCTCGACATCGAAATGGATGTCGAGATGGCGCAGCGAATGCACATCCACCAGATCGGCCCAGACTTCCATGTCGGCTGGCACGTAGGAGATCGGCCGCTTTTCGGTGTCCTGCACCGTGCCGTGGGCGCGTGGCGAGAGCTTTACCCGCGAATTGCCCGGCCCGCGCTTTTCAAGGAGGATGAAAAGCCGCGGGTCGCGCGATACGTAATAGCCACCGGAATGGGGAGCGCAGTCCACATCCCAGACATCCGCCACGATGCCGTTCCACACCCGGCGATTGACGCCCTTCGTGACGGAAAAGCCGTGAATTCTGTTTTGCATGCGCGGTTGAAATGTCATTTCCACTTCCGCCTCCGGCCCGATGGCCGAAATAAACCTTCGTAATATACTCAAGTTTAATACAGGAGGCGGAGCGGGATGACAATCACCCAGTTTATGCGGGCAGAAATGCCGGTATCAGATGACGGAGAAGGTCAGTCGTGCGCTGGCGCCGAAGCGTATGTCGATCTCGCCGGGTTCGGTGAGTTCGACGGCGCCGCTGAGCGTGCCGGTCGTGACGAGCGCGCCGGATTTCAGGGAATCTTCCGGGCGCAGCGGGTCGTTGGCATAGTCGACCAGCCAGGTCACGACGTCGCCCTTCGGATGCTTGGCAAGACCGTCATAGATCGTCCTGCTGCCCTGGGTGACCTTCAGCGGCGTGCTTGCGGCCGTGTCGATGAAGCTCTTTGCAATGGAGGGGCCGAGCACGTAGCCGCTATTGCCGAGACGATCCGCGAGGAAGAGGAGGAAGGAGACAGCCCCGCTTTCCTTGACCGCGCTGACCAACAGTTCGGCGCCGAGATAGGCGGTGGAAATTGCCTCCAGCACTTCGGCACGGCCGTAGGGTGCGTCGTTGCGGTAAGGAAGATCCTTGCCGAAGCGCACGGCGATTTCGGTTTCGAATTTCAGGCCCGGATACCAGGCAATGGTCGCACCCGATACGGCTTCGGCATAGGGATGGAGAGGTGCGGTGACCGGCTGGCCCTCGGGCGAGGCCGTGACCTTCCAGGCGTTGCTGCTGACCCCTTCTTCAGCCTTCAGGGCATTCTGGGTTTCCATCGCCTGGTTCAGGTCGCTCGGCAGCGGAAAGGCGCTCGTCGGCTCCTGCTTTCCGGTCTGGCGCAGGCTGTAGAGTTTGGCGGCCAGTGCGCGCGGGTCGAATGATTCAGTCATGCTGTTTCCTCCATCAAATCGAGAGGTGCCACACTAGCGGCGCGGCCGACATGAACAAGGGTAGTCTTGGAAAGACTGTTATTCCATCGCGGCGTACCAGCGCTCCCGATAGGCGGAGAGGCCCGGAATTGCCTGGGGTGAGAAGTGTTTTTCCACACCGGATACCGGCTTGATGCCGGCAAGAAGGGCCGCCCCCTGGCTGGTGCCGGTCGAGCCCGGCAGCGCCATCGTATCGCGGCCGGTGATTGCAGCAATCAGCGACAGATAGGTCTCGTTCAATGCGAAAGGGCCCTCGACGATGATTGGGCCCTTGGCGCCAATCAGCCCCAGGCAGGCCTCCGTCATCAATGCGAGATAGAGGCAGGCTGCGGCATAGCGCTCCTGCCGGCTCGCTCCGTCCGCGTGGATCCAACAGCTGACCTTGCCCGGAAAGGGACCGGAGCCCGGTGCCACATTCGGTAGCAGCAAGATGCCTTTCGCCACGACATCAGCGATGGCGGCTTTTGCCTCGGCATCGCCGACCTGACCGATCTCGGCCGAGAGAATTTCGAATTCGCGGCCGCCCATGAAGCGGGAAGAGGGTACGGCGCGGCCATAGGCATCCACATTGGCGAGCGCATCGCGCTTGGCGTCGAGATGGTCCAGGTCACTCCCGACACCGAAATTGATGACCCAGGTGCCGGTCGAGACCACGGCAAAAGGCGCTTCGCGGCCGACGAGATGCGGCAGGAGCGACGCATTTGAATCATGAATGCCGCAATAGACGGGCACGGAAAGACCGATTTCAGCGGCAATATCGGGCAGAACGTGGCCAAGTGCATCGAAGGCCGAATGGATCGGCGCCATCCGGTCGCGAACAGCAAGCGTATCGACCAGCGAGGAGTATGCGCCTGTCTTCGGATTCCAGAGGTCCGTATGACAGCCGAGCGAGGTTGCCTCGTTCGCAGCGACACCAGTCAGCCGCGCCGACCAATATTGTGCATAGGTGAGGATGGTGGCGACCTTGGCGAATTCTTCGGCAAAAGCCGTCTTCTGGTAGTGAAGCTGCGCGCCGATATTCAGGCCCATAGAAAGACGGGGCGAGAAGGTCTCGGTAAAAGATGGCCGCAGCGCATCATAGGCGTTACGGATCTCTTCCGGATATTCATGCTCATAGTCGATGACGGGCATCGCCAGCTTGCCATCCGCGCCGAGCAAGGCAGCGGCCGCGCCATGCGTGGTGATCGAGATCGCGTCGAAACCCGGCTCTCTTGCAAAGGCTTTCAGCGAAGCAACCGCGAAGCTCCAGAGCGCCTCGATATCGTAATGTGGATAGAGGCCGTCACGGATGACTGTATTCGGCTGTTTGCGGACGACAACTTCGGCCCCCGTCGCGCTGTCGAGCACGACGACCTTGGCGTTTGTCTTGCCGATATCGAGAACGGCGATGCGGCGATAATCGCTCATGGCATATGGAAGACGGTCACGAGGTCGCTCTGGACTGGCGAATTATCCGGATTGGATGCCATGATATCGGCCATATGCGCCCACCATTTCTTCATGACGGGATGGTCCGGCAGGCTTGCCATGGTGTGATCCTTCGGCCGGGTCAGCACGCCGAAAAGCGTATTGGTCTCGCGGTCGAGATGGATGGAATAGTCGCTGGCGCCGGACTGATGCAGCAGATCGACCAGTTCCGGCCAGATCTCGTCATGCCGCTTCCTGTATTCGGCCTCCATGCCGGGATTGAGCTTCATCTTGAAGGCGTGTTTTTCCAGTGTCATTTGGCGCTCATGGCTTTGATGCGGCGGGCGATGATCGGGATCGCGATGGTGATGATCAGGAGCAGGCCGATGAAGATCGACATGACGATGCCGGGCACGTTCAACAAGCCAAGACCGAAAGTCACGAGACCCATGACGAAGGCGGCGATGACGACGCCGCCGATCGTACCGGAGCCGCCGAGAATCGAGATGCCGCCGAGTACGACCATGGTGACGACTTCGAGTTCCCACCCTTGCGCGATCGACGGGCGGGTCGAGCCGAGGCGCGAGGTCAGGCAGACCGCAGCGACACCGCTCATCACGCCGGTCAGTAGGAAGAGGATGAATTTCACGCGCTCGACCGGAATGCCGGAGAAGCGAGCTGCGAAATCATTGTTGCCGATCGTATAGACCTGCCGGCCGAAATTCGTGGCATGCAGCAGGATCGCAAAGAGAATTGCCAGCACGATGAACAGCACGAATTCGAAGGAGAAGACCCAGACGACGTAGCCCTGGCCGAAATAAGCGAAATCCGCCGGGTATTTGCCATAGGCCTGGTCGCCGAGCACGATATAGGAAATGCCGCGGAAGAGGCTCATCGTGCCGATGGTGACGACGATCGACGGCAGTTTCAGAACAGAGACGAGGAAACCGTTGAAGATGCCGCAGAGAAGCCCGGTGCCGATGCCGATCAGCACGAGGCCTGGCGTGCCGACACCCATCTGCGCCGCAGCGCCCATTGCTGTCGAGGCGAGCGCGATGATGGCTGCAACCGACAGGTCGATTTCGCCGGCGATGACGAGCAGCGCCATGGCAAAGGCGATCATCGCCTTTTCGGTGAAATTGAAGGTCGCGTCCGAGAGGTTCCAGGCATCGAGGAAGTAGGGCGAGGCCACGGAATTGAAGATGAAGATCAAGACGGCGACCCCAAAGAGCAGCACTTCCCAGCTCGACATGACGCGTTTGAAGGGCGTGCCGAGGCGATCGGGAATGACGCGCTTTTCCGGATTTGCGGAAACCATGCTCATGCTGCGACCTCCGCTGCTGCGCGATCACGCAGGATGATGCGGCCGCGATTGCGCTCGCGCCGGGCGTTGAAGACGACAGCGAGGATGATGACGGTTCCGGAGATCGCCATCTGGGTGAAGGGCGAAATGCCGATGACGGGAAGGGCGTTCTTGATGACGCCGAGGAAGAGCGCGCCGAGCACCGTGCCGGCAACCGAGCCAACACCACCGGCGATCGAGATGCCGCCGATCACGCAGGCCGCGACGCTGTCGAGCTCGAAACCGTTGGCAATATCGACATAGGCGACCGCATAGCGCGATACCCAGAGATAGCTGGAAAGGCCGGCGAGCGCGCCCGAGAGCACGAAGGCCAGGAATTTCGTCTTGCCCGTATCGATACCGGCATAGACGGCAGCCGTCGGATTGCCACCGGTCGCATAGGCCGAACGGCCGAACGGGCTGTAACGCAGCAGCATATACATCAGCGCAACGATAATGATCGCCACCCAGCTTAAGATCGGCAGTCCGAGGATCGGCGTGCGGGGAACGGCAAGGAAGATCGGCGTCATCTGGTGCGCATTGACCCAGGCGCCGCCAGACAGCACGAAGGCCATGCCGCGATAGATGGTGAGCGTACCGAGGGTGACGACGATCGGCGGGATTTCGAGGCGCCAGACGAGGAAGCCGTTGATGGCGCCGAGTGCTGCGCCGATGACGACCGCCGCAAGGATGAGCACGATCAGCGGCAGGCCGGGAAAGGCCGCATTCATCATCGCGATCGCCATGCCGGTGAAGGCGAGGTTGGCTGCGACCGAAAGATCGATCGATTTCGTCAGGATGACCGTCATCTGGGCAAGCGCCAGGATGATAAGGATTGCCGTATCGTTGAAGATACCGGCGAGATTGTCGGGAGTGGCGAAATCGGCTGCGCGCGTCGAAAAGACGGCGATCATCACCACGATGATGGCGAAGAGCAGGGTTTCGCGTTTTCTGATCAGTCTCATCATGCTCGTCCCCTCATGCATTTCCGGTCGCCGCACGCACTAGCGCTTCCGGCGAAAGCTGATCGCGCTCGAAGAGCCCTGCGGACAGGCCCTCCTTCATGACCAGTACGCGGTCCGACATGCCGATGATTTCGGGCAGTTCGGAGGAGATCATGATGATGGAAAGGCCTTCGGCCGCGAGTTCGCTGATGAAGCCGTGGACGGCTGCCTTCGAACCGATATCGATGCCCTTGGTTGGCTCATCGAGGATGATGACCTTGGGCATGGTGGCCAGCCACTTGCCGATGACGACCTTCTGCTGGTTGCCGCCCGATAGCGTACCAACCGGCACGGAAAGGGCCGCGGCACGCAGATCGAGCCGCTCGGCATATTTGCGGGCGAGCGCGAATTCTTCGGCCGCCTGCAGGAAGCCCTTGCGCGAAGTCCGCGTCAGCGACGGCAGCGTCATGTTCTGATAGATCGGCATCGGCAGCGCCAGGCCGTGACGGCCGCGCTCTTCCGGTACGTAGACGATGCCGGCACGAATGGCGTCATGCGGGGAATTGATGGAAATCTCCCGGCCCTCGAGTGTCAGCCTGCCGGAGAGCGGTTTGGTGATGCCGAAAAGCGATTGCGCCAGTTCCGAGCGGCCGGCGCCGATCAGTCCGTAGATACCAAGGATCTCGCCCTTGCGCAGCGTCAGCGAAATATCGCGGAATTCAGTGCGGTGGCTGTATCTTTCGACTTCGAGCACTGCGCCGCCGATTGCCACATCGATCTTCGGGAAGGCGTTTTCAACATCGCGGCCGACCATCATGCGAACGATTTCGTCCTGCGGCGTTTCCTTCAGCTTCCCGTGGCCGACAGCACGGCCGTCGCGGAACACGACGTAATTGTCCGCGATCTCGTAGAGCTCATCGAACTTATGGCTAATGAAAAGGATGGCCTTGCCGCTTGCTTTCAGGCCCTCGACGATACGGAAAAGATCGTCGATCTCCTTGCGCGACAGAGCAGCCGTCGGTTCGTCCATGATGACGATACGAGCCTCGATCGACAAAGCGCGGGCAATCGCCACCAGATGGCGCTGCGCAATCGAGAGGTCTTTAAGGCGAATCGTCGGATCAATATTGCTTTCGAGCGAGGTCAGCAGCGTTCTTGCGCGGCTGTTCATCTCGCTCCAGTCGATGGTGCGCCAGCGCGTGCGCGGCGCATGACCGAGGAAGATATTTTCGGCGACCGAAAGCTCGTCGAAAAGCACGGTTTCCTGGTGAATGGCGGTCACACCCGCATCGATAGCTGCCTGTGCTGTCGCAAAGTGCACCGATTTGCCGTCGACGATGATCTCGCCCTCATTGGGGCGGTAAATGCCGGTCAGGATCTTGACGAGTGTCGACTTGCCGGCGCCGTTTTCGCCGATCAGTGCCGTCACCTTGCCGGGATAGAGCGCGATGCTGACATTATCGAGCGCCTTCACGCCCGGAAAAATCTGCGAGATGCCGCGCATTTCCAGAATGGCGGTTGCGTCATCGGCTTTTGGTTCCGAGACGGGGTGTTGAAGGGCAGGGGTCATCAGCAAGCTTACCACCATCGAAAGAGAAGCCCGGCGGCAGAGCCGCCGGGTGTCCGTTCATGATCTCTGAAATCAGAAGACCTTGGAGAACTGGTCGATGTTCGAGGCATTGTAGACAAAGGGGTCTGCCATAGCGGCTTCGCCATTGTCTCCAATCTTGATCTTGCCCATGCGGCCGGCTTCGATTTCGCTGCCCGGCTTGCCGTCGGCATCACCCTTTGCCAGGTGATAGGCGATCTGCGTTGCAGAGTAGCCGAGGTCGATCGGGTTCCAGATGGCGAATTCCTTGGTCGCGCCGGACTTGATCGCGCCAGCCATTTCAGAGGGCAGGCCGAGGCCAGTCACGTAGACCTTGCCGACCAGACCCTTGTCTTCGACGACCTTCGAAGCAGCCAGAACGCCGACCGTCGTCGGAGCGACGATGACCTTGACGCTCGGGTTGGACTTCAGCAGGCCTTCGGCTTCACGATAGGACTTGTCCGAGAGGTCGTCGCCGTAAACCGTGGTGACGAGATTGAGGCCCGGGAAATCCTTGAGCTGCTTCTTCATCTGGTCGATCCAGATGTTCTGGTTCGTTGAGGTCGTCGTTGCCGACAGGATGGCGAAGTCACCCTTGCCGCCATCAAGATGATCCTTGGCGAGCGTCAGGCACATCTTGCCGATCAGCTCGTTCGACGACGGGTTGAGCTGCAGGATGCGGCCTTCAGGGGCAACGCCGGAGTCCCAGGAAATAACCTTGATACCGCGCTGGGTAGCCTTCTTCAGCGCCGGAACGACGGCATCCGGGTCATTTGCCGAGATCGCGATGGCATCGACGCCCTGAGCAATCAGCGAGTTGATCACTTCGATCTGGCCTTCGGCCGTCGTGCTCGTCGGGCCGGTGTAGATGACTTCCACGCCGCCGAGTTCCTTGGCCGCTTCCTGGGCACCCTTGTTGGCTGCGTCGAAGAAGCCGTTGCCAAGCGACTTTACGACGAGGCCGATCTTGATGTCCTTGGCGCTTGCGGCGCCAGCCATCATGGCGACGGCAAAAGCCACACCGATTGCAAGTGTTTTTGCAAGTTTCATGTCATGTCCTCCCACTAAGATTTAGACTTCCACACCTCGCCGACGCCTCATGCGACCGACGAGGAATCCTCCTTCACAGCCTGGGCCACCGGGCTTGCCACTACGAGCCGGACGCCGGCATTCTCGATCATGCGAGCCGCTTCCTCCGAGATACCGTCATCGGTGATGACCACGGATACGCGGTCGAGCGGGCAAAGAATGAGGCTCGACCGGCGATTGAATTTGCTTGAATCGACCATGACGATGAGTTCATCGGCCTGGTGCATCAGTTTCTGCTCGCTCTGGATGATGAGGGCATCTGCCTCCATGATGCCAAGCGGGCCGACGCCCTGGGCGCCGATGAACATGCGCCGCGCATAGAAATTGCGAATCGCGTCATTGTCGAAGGGCGACAGGATCAGGCTCTGCTCGCGATAAATCGCGCCGCCCGGCACCGTCACACTGTTCTTGGAATGCTTCACCAGATGTTCGGCAATGGCGAAGGAATTGGTCATGACCTGCATGCGATGGCCGGCCATGTAATGCACCATCTGGAAGGTGGTCGTGCCGCCATTGATGATGATGGCATCGCCCGCTTCACAGAGATCGACGGCTGCGCGCGCGATTGAGCGTTTTTTATCGATATTGACCGATTCTGAAACCCGGAAGGGACGGCCCGCAAGATTTCCGAGCTGCGGGGGGTGCACTGCCTCCGCGCCGCCACGAACGCGCCGGATCTTGCCCTGCACGTGAAGAGCCGCAATGTCGCGCCGGATCGTCGCTTCAGAAGCGTCCGTCAGCTCGGAAATGTCCTGAATCGTAACGACGGACTTTTCCTGAACGGCGCTTAAGATAATGCGATGGCGTTCGCGTTCGTGCATTGGGCTCCTCCTCTTGTCATATTTATTTCGTATCCGTTAAAGCCTGTCAATCAGAAACGATCATAAATTTTCATATTGCGATGCAACATAATCGAATTTGATCGTTTTCGATTGACAAGCGCCATTTTGATGCGCGATACCGTGAGCGAAAGGGCGTGCTGATCGCGGCGCCCCGCAGGCCTATACACAAGCCTATATGGGAGGATGACATGGCGGCAAAGGTTCGACTTCTCGAGAACCGGTGGGATGATGCTTATGCGGCGGGCCTCGATGAGCCCGGCAGGCTTCTCTATCGCTCGAATCTCCTCGGCGCCGACAAGCGCATCACCAATTATGGTGGCGGCAATACCTCGGCCAAGGTCATGGAGACTGATCCGCTTGATGGTAGCAAGGTCAAGGTGCTCTGGGTCAAGGGCTCGGGCGGCGACGTCGGGACGATCAAGCTCGACGGGTTCGCGACCCTCTATCAGGACAAGCTGGAATCGCTGAAGGGCATCTACAAGGGTGTCGAGGACGAGGACCGCATGGTCGGCTTCCTGCCGCATTGCACCTTCAACCTGAATGCCCGCGCCGCCTCGATCGATACGCCGCTGCACGGCTTCGTGCCCTATACGCATGTCGACCACATGCATCCGGACGCCATCATCGCGATCGCCGCCTCCAAGAACTCCAGGGAATTGACCAAGCAGGTCTTCGGCGATGCGATCGGCTGGTTGCCCTGGCGCCGTCCGGGCTTCCAGCTCGGCCTCGATCTCGAAGCCTTCGTCAAGGCGAACCCTGACGCAAAGGGCGTCGTGCTCGAAAGCCACGGCCTCTTCACCTGGGACAACGATGCCAAGGCCTGCTACGAGCTGACGCTCGATATCATCAACAAGGCGATCGGATGGTTTGCCGGCCAGACTGAAGGCAAGACGATCTTCGGTGGCGCAGTCGTTGAAAGCCTGCCGGTCGCCGAACGCCGTGCCATCGCCGCCCGGCTGATGCCGGAAATTCGCGGCCGTATCGGCAAGCAGGAGCGCAAGCTCGGCCATTTCGACGATCAGGATGCGGTTCTGGAATTCGTGAATTCGAAAAATCTGCGCCCGCTCGGTGCGCTCGGCACCAGCTGCCCTGACCACTTCTTGCGCACCAAGATCCGCCCGCTGATCGTCGATCTCGATCCGGCAAAGCCCGATGTCGATGCTATCATCGCCGGCCTCGACAAGGCGCTTGAAGACTACCGCGCCGACTATGCCCGCTATTATAACGCCTGCAAGCATGACAACTCGCCGGCTATGCGTGACGCCAATCCGGTCATCTTCCTGGTGCCGGGCGTCGGCATGCTCTCCTTTGCCCGTGACAAGGCGACGGCGCGTATTGCCAGCGAATTCTACGTCAACGCCATCAACGTGATGCGCGGTTCCTCGACGGTCTCGGAATATCAGGGCCTGCCCGAGCAGGAAGCCTTCGACATCGAATATTGGCTGCTCGAAGAAGCCAAGCTGCAGCGCATGCCGAAGCCGAAGAGCCTGGCAGGCAAAGTTGCCTTCGTCACCGGTGGCGCCGGCGGCATCGGCCGCGCAACGGCCGCCCGTCTCGTCGGCGAGGGTGCCTGTGTGGTGCTTGCCGATATCGACCAGGAAGCACTTGAAAAGACCGAAGCCGAATTCGTGAAGAAGTACGGCGCCGATGCAGTGCGTACTTTGAAGCTCGACGTTACCAAGGAAGACGGGGTCATCGCCTCCTTCGCCGAATCCTGCGTCGAATTCGGCGGCATCGACATCCTCGTTTCGAATGCAGGCATCGCTTCTTCGGCGCCGATCGAAACGACCGAATTGTCAACGTGGAACCGCAACATCGACATTCTGGCGACCGGCTATTTCCTCGTTTCGCGTGAGGCCTTCCGTCTGTTCCGCCGTCAGGCGCTGGGTGGCAACGTCGTCTTCATTGCGTCGAAGAACGGCCTTGCGGCTTCGCCGAATGCGGCCGCCTACTGCACGGCAAAGGCTGCCGAAATCCATCTCGCCCGTTGCCTGGCGCTCGAAGGCGCAGAGGCCGGCATCCGCGTCAACACGGTCAATCCGGATGCGGTGCTGCGCGGCTCGAAGATCTGGAGCGGCGAATGGCGTGAACAGCGCGCGGCCTCCTCGAAGATCGAAGTGGATGACCTCGAGGAACATTATCGTAAGCGTTCCATGCTGAAACTCAACGTGTTCCCGGAAGACATCGCCGAAGCCGTCTACTTCCTGGCGTCCGATCTGTCGGCCAAGTCGACCGCTAACATCATCAATGTCGATGCGGGCAACGTTCAGAGCTTCCCGCGCTAAGCTATTTCCGGAGGATCACCCATATCGCGTGGATGATCCCCGGCACGTAGCCGCAGAGCGTCAGCAATATATTGAGCCAGAAATGCAGGCCGAGCCCGACCTGCAGAAATACGCCAAGGGGCGGCAGGATGATCGCAAGAAGAATGCGGACGACGTCCATCGTGGCTCCTGAGTTTTGAAGACATGTAAGTGTTAGAACGCGAACCGTGGTCTGCGGTTCGCGGCTAGGGAGGATTAAGTGGCTGAATTCAGGATTGCGCCGGACCTGGTCGCAACGGAAAACGACAAGCGTGCCGCGGCCTTGAAGGCCGATTACGAAGCGCTGGGTGCAATGCTTGCGCGCCGCGGCGTCGATATCGAAGCAATTACCCGCAAGGTGGCGGAATTCACTGTCGCCGTACCCTCCTGGGGTGTCGGCACCGGCGGAACGCGCTTTGCCCGTTTCCCGGGCACCGGTGAACCCCGCGGCATCTTCGACAAACTCGACGATTGCGCCGTAATCAACCAGCTGACGCAGGCAACGCCGACCGTGTCCTTGCATATTCCCTGGGACAAGACCGACGTGAAGGAGTTGAAGGCGAAGGGCGATGTGCTTGGCCTCGGCTTCGATGCGATGAATTCCAACACTTTCTCGGATGCTCCCGGCCAGAAGCTGACCTACAAATATGGCTCGCTCAGCCACACGGATGCGGCGACCCGCCAGCAGGCGATCGAGCATAATCTGGAATGCATCGAGATCGGCAAGGCGATCGGCTCCAAGGCGCTGACCGTCTGGATCGGCGATGGTTCGAACTTTCCCGGCCAGAGCAATTTCACTAGGGCTTTCGAGCGTTACCTCGCCTCGATGGCGGATATCTACAAGGCCCTGCCTGACGATTGGCGGCTCTTCTCCGAGCACAAGATGTACGAGCCGGCTTTCTATTCGACGGTCGTGCAGGACTGGGGCAGCAACTATATGATCGCCCAGACGCTCGGTCCCAAGGCCTACTGCCTTGTCGACCTCGGCCACCATGCGCCGAACACCAATATCGAGATGATCGTCGCCCGGCTGATCCAGTTCGGCAAGCTCGGCGGCTTCCATTTCAACGATTCGAAGTATGGCGATGATGACCTCGACGCCGGTTCGATCGAACCCTACCGCCTGTTCCTCGTCTTCAACGAGCTCGTCGATGCCGAAGCCCGTGGCGTCAACGATTTCCATCCGGCCCATATGATCGACCAGTCGCACAATGTGACGGATCCGATCGAAAGCCTGATCAACAGCGCCAATGAAATCCGTCGGGCCTATGCGCAGGCACTGATCGTCGATCGCAAGGCGCTCGAAGGCTATCAGCAGGACAATGACGCGTTGATGGCGTCCGAAACGCTAAAGCGCGCCTATCGCGCCGATGTCGAGCCGATCCTGGCCGAAGCCCGCCGACGCGCCGGCGGCGCGACCGACCCGATCGCCACCTACCGCGTCAGCGGCTACCGCAAAAAGGTAGCCGCCGAGCGCCCCGCCTCCGTCTCCGGCGGTGGTGGTATCATCTGAATGAATGGAAGCCGTTGATCACGGCTTCCATTGACCTGCAACCTGCCGGGTGGCGACGTTCAGCCGGTTCCAGACATTGATATTGGCAATTGCGATGACGAGGGCCGCAAGACTCTTGCCGTCGTAGTGACGGGTGCATTCCTCCCAGACCTCATCCGGCACCGGATCGGCGCGGTCGCTGAGGCGGGTAACGGCCTCCGTCAGCGCCAGTGCTGCGCGTTCGGCATCGCTGTAATAAGGGGCTTCGCGCCAGCCGGCGACGGCAAAGAGCCGCTCGTCGGTCTCACCGTGTTTGCGGGCAATGCGCCAATGGCCGTCGATGCAGACGCTGCAGCCGTTGATCTGGCTGGCGCGCAGATAGATGATCTCCAGGAATCCCGGCGCAAGCCCGGCCGTAGCCGGCAGTTTGCCGAGGGCATTCAGTGCCTGCATGGCTTCCGGGATAACGAGGGCTGGATTTCCCATTCTCTCTTGCATGTTCAATCTCCTGATGATCTGTTTCGTTTGACGCAGAGCCGACTGGCTGCCGGCTTTCGTTCGTCATAGGCTTGACGGATCAGGATCGGGGAGTGTGACTGAACGGAAAGAAAAACGCTTGCTGTCGGATCTAGCGGCGGTCGGCGCCCGAGGCTTTGACGCGAACCATTAGTGATGCCATCGCCTCGTCGGCCGCGCGTTGCCCGCTCTGATAGGCGCCATGCGCCGTCGAAAAATCGGTCGTATGCGTTGCTTCGCCAGCGAAGAAAACCCTGCCGTCAAAGGATTGGGCGAGTTGCATGCGTGTGTTTGCGTGGCCGGGCAGGGCATGGCTGTAGCCGCCGCCGATGGAAGGTGTGCTCGCCCAGTTCGAAGCTGCAAGCGGCTTGAGATATTTCCGCGTGTCCGAGCCGAAGAGATCGGTAAGCTGGTTGATCGCGTGGTCGAAGGCGGCTTCGTGGCCCATCGCGGAAGCAGCCTGGGCGCCGGCTCCGCCGAGGAAGCATTCGAGGACCGGCTGGCCGAAGGGGCGGATATAATAGGTGCCGGTCATACTGTCATGCGGATCACCGAGCACATGGGTCTCGTCCTCGAAAGGACCGCCGTCGAGAACCTCGAAATAGAGTTTTTCGTTGTTGCCGAGCGGCAGAAGCGATGCCGCCTGCCGCCATGGGTCGAACGCCCTCGGAAGCTTGATCGCACCGCCCGCCAGAACATTCGAAGAGATGGTGAAGATGACGGCACTCGTCCTAATCGTCCCGGCAGAGGTCTGCAGGACGATCTTTCGTTCGCTCAGGTCAAGGCCTTCCAGAGGCGTGCCGAGCCGCAACGCCGCATCGGCTGGAAGCGCTGAGGTAATCAGATGCCCATAACCGTCGGCGACACGCCAGTTATTCTCAGTGGAGGCATCGTCATAGGCGACGTAATCCGTCACCGAAATGTGCTCCAGCTCGTCTCCCGAGATATAGCCGCTCAGCGCCTGCAGATAAGGCGTCCAGGGGGAGTTCGGGTTGAGTGCATCGGATGCCCGGTCCGACGCGGGCGGATTTTTGCGGATGTCTTCGTTCCAGAGCGCAAAGGCGTTTCGTGCTGCGGCGCGATCTTTGCTGGAGAAGCCGAGCTCCTTGAATTGCTCGCCCCAGGCCGTGACGCGGCGGTCGACGACAAAACCCAGCTCAGCGGCGATCCTGGTCCAGGGATTGCGATCTGCCGAATGCAGCCATCCGCAGCCGAGATCGACCGGCCCGGCGTTCGTGGCATAAGTCCAGGCCCTTCCGCCGGTGCGCGGCAGTTGCTCGATGATCACGGTGGAATAACCGTGGCCGCTGAGGCGGCGTGCAGCTCCGATCCCGGCAGCTCCTGCGCCGACGATAACGATATCCGGATCAGAGGTGGTCATGGACGTGGATATAGCGCCTCGTCTCTGCGGCTGTCCATCATCCCTGTCAGGCGTGGACCTTATATCGCAGGGCGACAGCGCCGTTGTCTTTCGTCTCGGCGGAGATCAGCGATAGCTGCGTCTTGCCCGCCAGTCCGCCTTCGAAGGTGACGACAGACTGGCCGCCGCTGGCGTCCAGGGCCGGCGCGACCAGCAGATAGAACTCATCGATCAGCCCCGCAGCAAAGAAGGCGCCGTTGATCGCAGCACCGCCTTCGAGCAGCAGTTTGCGGATGCCGAGTTCCTTGTTCAACGCGTCGAGCGCTGCGGGCAGATCGATCTCAACTGACGGCGAGACGATGTAGGAGATGCCATCGGCGACGAGTTCCGCCAAATGCGCGTCCGGCACATTACTGCCGAGGATGACGACGATATGATCGCCATCGATCTCGGGCCGCGTGAAATGCAGCTTGCCAGATGTGTCGAGGGCTATCGCGTAGTTGTTTGCCTTGCGATCGGCAAAATGGTTTGGCCGTTCGACAGAGCTGGCAGATTGCGGCGGATGCGGCTCTCCCTTGGCCATTTCAGCCATGGTCACGCGCCCGACGATCCAGGCGTCGCCCTGCAGATCTTCATGTGCCTTCTGATAGAGAGCCGTCCATTCCTTGCGGCCGCCATCGGGGCTTTCCGTCCACTTGCTCGGGTGCAGGCCGCCGTCGAGTGACGACATCATCAGACAGACGATTTCCGGTTTCATGGCAATTCCTTTCCGGCAGGTGCGGCAGGCAATCAGAACTTGATCGAAAGGTGACCGCTGTCAGCAATGACAACGGTCGCGTCGGCATAATGTTCGATCTCGGGATAGCCCTGTAGCGAGTGCTTGTGGCCGGCAGCGGTGATGACCATGACGTCGGCGCCAGCTGCTAGTCCCGCCTTCACGCCGGCTTCGACATCTTCAAAGACCAGGCATTCATGCGTCGCAAAGCCGAGCTTTTCGGCGCCGAGGATATAGCATTGCGGGTCGGGCTTGCCGATGGTCACGTCTTCCGCCGTCACGATAGCCTGCGGCATTGGCAGCCCGGCTGCCTCGAGCCGGCGCTCCGCAAGGCGACGCGGCGAAGAGGTGACGATGGTCCACCGGTTTGGCGGAAGCGACGCCAGGAAATCGGCGGCACCCGGTAGTGCGACGACGCCTTCGACATCTTGGATTTCCTCTTCGGTGATCTGTGCAGCTTCTGCTTCTGCATCGACGCCAGGAAGGTTTAGCCGCCGGATCGTGTCGATACCGCGCGAGCCGTGCATGATCGGCAGGAATTTTTCCACATCCAGCCCGTGCCGCTCGGCCCAGCGTCCCCAGACGCGCTCTGCTGACGCTGTCGAGCTCAGGATCGTGCCATCCATGTCGAACAGGAAGGCGGCATATTGTTTTGAATTGTCAGATTGGAAGGACATTGGGAAACACCATAGGGAGGGATATGCGCGCCATCAGCCAGCGAAAAATGCGGCAGGTCAAGTCTCGAGTAAAATTTCGGGGGGCTTGATGCGATGTCGCTCCTGTCACATCGTCTCGCTTCCGTTCGTCATGGTCTTTGACGCAACAGGATGAGGAATGGACCGATGGACGAGAAAAAATGGCTGGCTGATGAATTCGAGGCGAACCGTGGGCATCTGCGGGCCGTCGCCTTCCGCATGCTCGGCTCCCGCGCGGAGGCAGAGGATGCGGTGCAGGAGGCGTGGCTGCGCCTGACAAGTTCGGACAGAGGCAACGTCGATAATCTCAGCGGCTGGCTGACGACGGTCGTGGCGCGCATCTGCCTGGACATGCTGCGTTCGCGCAAGACGCGCCGCGAAGAGCCGCTTGACCTGCCGGCACATGGCGCGATTGTCGATATTGCCAGCAATCCGGAGCGCGAGGCAGCTTTTGCCGATTCGGTCGGCATCGCTCTGCTCGTCGTCCTGCAAACCCTCACGCCGGCCGAACGTGTCGCCTTCGTGCTGCATGACATGTTCGATCTACCCTTCGAAGAGATCGCCGCGGTCATCGGGCGAAGTGCGACCGCCGCCCGGCAGCTTGCCAGCCGCGCCCGGCGCAGGGTGCAGGGGCAAGCGGAAACGCCAGACGTCGATCTCGCGCGCAAGCGGAGCATAGCCGAAGCCTTCCTCATCGCTTCCCGCAACGGCGATCTGGAAGGGCTGATTGCAGTGCTCGTGCCGGATGCTGTCTTCCGGCCGGATGCGGCGGCGATCCGACTCGGCGATGTTGCTCCACTTCGCGGCGCCCAAGCCGTTGCCGAAAACTTCAAGGGACGGGCGACGTCGGCAAAGGTCGCGCTTGTCGATGGCGAAATCGGTCTCGTTGTCTTTATCGAGGGGCAGTTGCGCGTATTGCTGGCGCTGAGTTTCGACGGCGACAAGATCTCGACAGTCGACGCGATCGCCGATCCTGATCATCTGCGCGATATTGGCTATTCGATCCTCGAAGGCTAGCGATCACAATCGGTGAGTTTTTTCAAACAGGCGGCCTCCGATCGGGTCGCCTGACCGCCGGATTGCCGCGGCTGGGAACGCCTTCAACAACAATCAAACAGGGCCAAGACATTCCTGGTCAAGGCCGTGACGGCGTGCCGAGAAAGCGGGATGAGGAGGCGATCGGGCGGGGAGCAAACGCTGGCGCAGCGACGGGTGATCTGCCATAGCCCGACGGGTGTCAGCCGCGCCGGCTCTCCCGACCTCGCCGGGTACCAATCCGGTGCCGAGGATCGTCGCCAGCGGCGCGCCGGCGCGTGCGATCGCGCCTTGCGGTTTGTGCCATGGAAGCATCGAGAAGAGATCGATGAGGCGGCGAAATACTATGCGAACAAGGAGCTGCCCTTCCTCACGAGCCAATGAGGGTCCGGACGGCGTTTGTCGTGAGACTGAGGCTGGCGCTCAATGGCTACGCCAGCCCATCAGCTTCTCGATGTGCTCAGCCGAGTTGCGCACCTGTGCTGTATAATGGCCTTCGTCCGAAAAGGCCTTTTGCTCCGGCAGAACAATGGAAATGGTGGCGACGCACTGGCCCTCACGATCGCAGATCGGCGAGGCGATGCAGGCAACCGCATAATCGGATTCGCCAGCCTGGATCGACAGGCGCGATTCAAAGGCCTTTCCGGCGGATTCCGATAGCGTGGCGGGATCGATTTCCGCGCGTCCCGTCGGCGAGGAGCGGGCGCAGCGCTTGAAGAGCTCGACACGCTCGTCTTCTTGCAGGTGTCCGACCAGCAAGCGGCCAGACGCTGTCCAGTTGAGCGGCACACGAGTGCCGACGCGGGAGGCGACCTGGAAATGGCTGGGGCCATCGGCCATGGCGAGAACAAGCATGAAATCGCCGTCACGGCCGCAGACCTGAACGGTCTCGCCGGCCTGCCGGCAAAGGTCGTGCATTTCGTGCGTTGCGACGCTCATGAAATCGAGCGATCGCGCATAGGCGAGGCCATAATGATAGAGCCGCGAGCCGAGCCAGATCGAACCGTCAGATTGGCGCGTCAGCATGTTCTTTTCGACCAGATCGTCAACGATGACATAGACGGTTGAAAGCGGCGCCTTTACAGCCTTGGCGATGGCATAGACGCCGGCCGGCGATCCCGTCTCGTAAAGATGGTCGATCACCTGCAGCGCGCGGTCGATACCGCTGACGCGTGCACGGCGCGCGCCCTTGGCGCCGGTCTCTTCGGCCGGGCCTTCATCTTCGGAGTAGATTGCGGGTGATGTCTTTCCGTCCAATTCAACATACCTCTGATATCATGCGAACCTGTTACATTACTATGGCATAGCCGTTTAGGAAGCAAATCGCAAAATCTTTGGATATAAAACCTTTGGTAGCTGCCGCAGATAATTCGTGAAGGCGGCAAGTGTTGTCACCGGATATGCTGCGATTGCAGGCGACAAATCTATTTGCGGGCGCCTCATCGTGCATCGTCGATGCTGGAACCGGAACAACAAGCTGCAGCCCGAGTTTTTCTCCCATCAGCGATACCGGCTGATCGGATGTGGGCCAAGTCTCCTGCCAGACATTGCGGTCAGCGGTGGCAAGTCGACGCCCCTTTTGCGGCTTGCCGAAGCCACCGCCGGTGCGTGTCGTCATGAAGACGGCATCGCCGGCGGCGAGCGTCTCTTGGTCGTAAGAATGTATATTCGGGAAATCGATGTGGATCTGCGCACTCGTCGCATCGCAAGGGCTGCCGCCTGTTGACAGCGGCAGCCCGTCTGGGAACAGGGCTTATCCCCAGTGCCGATCGGGCCTTGTAGGGCCAGCGGTCAGATCAGCCGAAGCAGGGCATCGCCGGCAGATTGGCGCGGCTGGCAAAGGACCCGATCATATCGCTCACCGTGGAGGGACGCGGCTCGCGTTTGTGTGCGGCCGTCTCAAGGAGTTGCTTGAAGTCTTCAAGCTTCACGCCATCGGCGCGGAGCACCATGGCGATCAGCGGGTCGCGAAGGGCTTCGGAAATGGTCAAATCTTCTCTGGTCTTTCTCATGGTACGGTCCTCCTTTCGTGGGCGGTCGCCCGTGTTCCACTCCTGCTGCCAAACGCTCCTGGCATTGACTTCTACAAAGAGTGGTGTTACCGGTAAGTAACAATGCATTTGTTACCGATCGGTCACATCGATGTCAAGGACTTCGTCCGCGAAAAAATCAGAATCATTGAATGAAATCTCCGTAGCCACTTCAGACGATCGAATCCCCCCGCGGGAGCGTATTGTCACGACCGCTTCGGAGCTTTTCCGTGAGCGCGGCATTCGCGGCATTGGCGTGGATGCCATTGCGGATGCTGCCGCCACCAACAAGATGACCCTCTATCGGCATTTTGGCTCCAAGGACGAGTTGGTCTGCGAAACGCTACGCCGCGCCTCCGAAAAGGCCGAGAAGATCTGGCGCGATCTTGAAGCCGCCCATCCCGGCGATGCGCGCGGCCAGTTGCTTGCCTGGGTCGAGGACCGGGCTCACTGTCTGAACGGCGAGCCCGCAGGTTGCGATCTCGCCAATGCTGCCATCGAATTGAAGGGCGAGGGCCATCCGGCGCACGAGTTGATCGAGCGCCACAAGGCGATGCAGCGCAATCGTCTTGCTGCACTTTGCGTGGCTGCCGGCGCGCGCGAGCCGGAACTTCTTGCCGATACGCTGACGCTGCTGCTCGAAGGCGCGCGCGTTACTCGCCAGGCCATGACGGACGGTGGCTGTTCCTGCCATTTCGAAAAAGCGTGCAACGTGGCGATTTCCGCCTTCGGCTGATATTGACGCGGCCAGGGAACCTTGGGGGTTGCGTGGCCGTTTTCTGCTGATCTGGGAGCAATCTGGAGGCAGAGATGAATTACGCTTATCTCCGGCGCCTGTATGCCAGACGTGCCGAGCTTGAAGCCAAGCTTGAATTGCACGACGCACGTTATTGCTTTGGCGAAGAGGAAGTAGACGACGGTACGGAAAGCGATCTGAAACAGCGCATCGAGGAAATCTCCGAGGAGATTGCAGCGCTGGAGCATTCTCCCGGCTAGTCGTTGCCGGCGCTCAGGATGGAAATTGTCCGTTCGTCGAATTTCCCGTCGTAAAAATGATCGATCGCCTTGTGAAAGGGCGAGCCGTGATCGCTGACCGCGGCAAACAGCGTCATGGACGAGCGCAGCTTCAGATCATCCGGGGAACCCATGATATCGTGAGCGCTGCGGTCATTGACGGAGAGGATTGCCTCGACACAGCGCAAAAGGCGGCTTCCGAGGATCGGATCTGCGAGATAGGCTGAGGCTTCCTCCGCGGAGCGAATGGCATATTTCTCCGCCATGGAAGACGCTCCGAGACCGGCGATTTGGGGGAAGATGAACCACATCCAGTGAGAGCGCTTGCGACCGGCTTCCAGCTCCGCAAGAGCCTGCTTGTATATGCCGTTCTGCGCTTCGATGAAGCGGTGGAGGTCGTAGTCTACGTCACCGGCCATGGCTCTTTCCCGTTCCTATGCTTCTCATGCACGTTAGACGAAAAATTCCATGCCCGGCGAAAATCGCTGGCTCTTAGCAGACCCTGTCTGCGTAGGGGCTCGTTTCACGGCAATGGCCGTAGCGCTGGTGGTGTGGCACCAGACTATCACCCGGAGGTGCCGGCTCTTCAATAGCCGAGGTCGTCATCGGATCGGTCGCTGATGTCTGTGCCGACGGTGCTGTGAAGCCTACAAAGCTTAGCAGTACGAGGGCGCCTACGACCACGATCCGCTCCAGGACCGACAGCTTCTGTGCGCTGACGTGGTCGGCGTAGTCGCGTTCAGCTTCGCCGTAGCTCACGTCCTCCTTCACATGCTGGTGCACCATATCCTGGTGACCGGAGGTCCAAGTTTCAGATTGTGTCATTTCAAGTCTCCTGCAATGCACCGGGATGCGGGCTTGGGAAGGCAAGCTAATGGCGCGCCTATCCGCCTCACGCGTGCAACACCGCATGTGTGTCTTAACTGCGGCAAATTGAAGAGGGCTAAAGCAAACTCAGTGTTCACAAAATCGTACCAATCATCGTGAAAAGCCGTGCAAGGGCTGGTCCTGCGAAATGATAGGCGGTAAATCCTGCGTGATATCCACAGGAGTCTCTCATGGCCCTCACTTTCGGTGCGATGTCTATCGCTCAGCTTTCCCTTCTCATCCAGAGCGGCAAGGCCGATCCGGTTGATGTCACAGAGGCGATCTTCGACGGCATCGAGCAATATGCCGACAAGGCGGTCTTCACCCTATTGTTGCGCGAGCGGGCGATGCGGGAGGCTCATGCTTCCTCGAAGCGCATCCGCTACGGCCGTTCGCTCGGTGCGCTCGACGGCATTCCGATCGCCTGGAAAGATCTTTTCGACATCGAGGGCGTGGCAACTACGGCCGGTTCGGTGGTTCTGGCGGGCGATGCGCCTGCTAAACAGGACGCTGCGATCGTCACAACGCTCAAGAGTGCCGGCATGCTGGCTATCGGCCGTACCAATATGAGCGAATTTGCTTTCTCCGGCCTCGGCATCAATCCCCATCACGGCACGCCGCAAAACCCTCACAGCAAGGACGAGTCGCGCATTCCCGGTGGATCGTCGTCCGGCGCCGGCGTGGCGGTTGCCGCAGGCCTTGTACCGGTTGCGATGGGCACGGATACCGGCGGTTCGGTGCGTATTCCCGCCGCCCTGAACGGCATCGTCGGCTACAAGGCGACGCGCGGGCGCTATGCCATGGAAGGGGTCTATCCGCTGGCTGCGAGCCTCGACTCGCTTGGCCCCCTCTGCCGTTCCGTGCAGGACATTGTCTGGGTCGATGCTGCAATGCGCGGGTTGACGGCGCCGACAGTCACCCGGCAGTCGCTGAAGGGTGTGGAAATCGTCGTCCCCGGCAATATCGTGTTCGATGGCCTGGATTCGGGCGTCGCCGAAGCCTTCGAGGGCGGAGTGGAGCGGCTGCGTAGCGCTGGCGCGCATATCAGTCCGATCAACATTCCGGCCTTCGAGGAAATCCTGGCGCTGATGGCAAAACATGGTGCTCTCGTCACAGCCGAAGCCTTCGCTCTCCACCGCGAACGGCTTGCAGGGCCGGAGGCTGCGCGGATGGATCATCGTGTCGTCCTGCGCACGCGGCTCGGCGAGAAGACCAGCATGGCCGATTACATTGCTATTCTGGCCGAGCGCACGAGGCTGATTGCCGAAGTCGATCGGCTTGTCGGCAACCGCTTCCTCGCCTTTCCTTCGGTCGCCCATGTGGCGCCGCCGATTGCGGCACTTGAGCGCGATGACGAGCTTTTCTTCGCCGCGAACGTCAAGACGCTGCGCAACACAGCGCTCGGCAATTTCCTGGACTGGTGCGGTGTTTCCGTCCCCTGCGGCAAGGGCGAGGCGGATATGCCGGTCGGGTTCCTGCTGTCGGCGCCGGCAAACCGTGATGAAGCATTGCTTGCCGTTTCGCTGACGGCAGAAGCAGTCATTCGCGGCGACCGAATCTAGGCGATGGCGAGCTTGATGCGGCGCGTCATTCTTGCCAAAGTCCTCGCAAGGAAACGGGAGGAGATGAAAGATGCAGGCTTTGCAGAACGGCCGGTTTGCGGTTTCCACATGGTCGCTTCACCGGATGCTGGGCGCAACCTATCCCTATAGTCCCGATCCGCAGAAAAGCGCGGGCCGCCAGGAGCCTTATGGGCCAGGCAGCGTGAGCCTGCTTGAAGTGCCGGGCATGCTCTCCGAACGCGGACTTGGCCGGCTGGAGGTCTGTTCGTTCCACCTGCCGAGCCTGGATGCCTCTTATCTCGCCGAATTTCGCGATGCGCTGGAGGCCTCCAGCATCCTTTTCCAGACGCTGCTCGTCGAGGATGGCGATCCCAGCAATGCCGAGACGGCGGAACGTGACATAGGCTGGATCGCCGGTTGGATCGATATCGCAAAGAAGCTCGGCGCCGAGCGCATCCGCGTCATCGCCGGCAAGCAGGCGCCGAATGAGGAAAACCTTGCGCGTTCCGCGCGACATCTGAAGTGGCTCGCCGGACAGGCGGAGGGAACCGGCGTGGGGGTCGTCACCGAAAACTGGTTCGCCCTTCTACCCTCACCGAAGGAAATGAACTGGCTGCTTGATGCACTCGACGGCAAGATCGGCCTCAATGGCGACCTCGGAAACTGGGCGGCACCGGCGAAATATGAAGGGCTGGCGAATATCATGCGTAGGGCCGAAATCTGCCATGCCAAGGCCGATTACAATGCCTCCGGGCTTGATGCCGCAGATTACCGTCATTGCCTGGAAATGTGCGAAAAGGCTGGTTACGCCGGACCCTACACGCTGATCTACGACTCGCCGTTCTTTGCGGATGAGTGGGATGGCATCCTGCTGCAGAAACGTTTCATCGAGGACTTCCTTGAGGATGCCCCGGCGCGTCGCACAGCCTAGGCTCGTTCCAGCCTGCTCTTCTCCCGCTTGCGCCAATCCTTGGGCGTCTCGCCCGCGTGTTTGAGGAAGAAGCGGGAGAAATAGGCCGGGTCGGCAAAGCCAAGCCGATGGCTGACCTCCTGAACGCTCGCGAGCGTGAAGATGAGCTCGCGCTTGGCCGCGTCGACGAGTTTGCCGGCGATCAGGTCGTGAGCCGTCTTTCCGGTCATCGAGCGGACGATGCGATTGAGATGGGTCGGCGAAATGCCGATTTCCCTGGCATAGAATGAAGCGGGTCTGTGCGAACGGAAATGCTGTTCGATGAGGCCAGTCAATTGCTCCATCCGCCTTTCGTTTTCATCGCCGGGGAACAGGCCGATATCCTCCTGACAGGAAATTCTCGCCGTCAGCCTCAGTACCAATGCGACATACGAGGCGAGAAGCTCGCTGCGGCCGCTACGGTTGCTCCAATATTCATCGCCCAGACGCCTCAGGCACTGCATGAGATAGGCGGCGTCGGGATCTTGCGGATCGAGTACGGTGAGATGCGGGGCTGCAAGCCACTCGCCGAGCCGGCTGCGGTCGCCGGGAAGGTGGCTAAGATTGGCGCTCAGCATGGTGATGACGAGGCCGTCTATATCCCGCGAAAAACGGAAGCCGTGGTCGAGCCCGGGAGGAATCGTGACGACCGCAGGCGGCTGGATGGCGTGGCTCCGCTCGCCGAAAATGGCATCGCCTGCGCCGGCCTCGATGTATAATATCTGAAAGAAGCTCGCGTGCCGATGTAGCTTGATCTCCCAATGGTGCAGGCTGCTACGCGAGGGAATTGTTTCGCAATGCAGCCAAAAATCGGGTTCTTTCCCCGATTTCTCGCCGTAGAGCTCATAGGTCGGCACATGCCTGGTCATAGTCTTCCTCCGTTCTCATGTTCGTTTTGTGCAATTTTTGGGTGGGAAAGTCCATTGCCGTTTGAAGGGCTAAAGGTCAAAATCTGGCAAAAAGCAAATTGCAGGGAGGAAGCAATTGCGCACCCAAATCGCCATCATTGGCTCAGGCCCGTCGGGCCTGCTGCTCGGCCAACTTCTGACGGAAGCCGGCATCGACAACGTCATTCTCGATCGGGTGGGCAAGGACTACATTCTCGGCCGCGTTCGCGCCGGCGTCCTGGAAGAGGGCACCGTTCGTCTTTTGGACGAGGCACGGTCGGCTGCCCGGCTGCATGCTGAAGGCCTGCCGCATAACGGCTTTTCACTGGCTTTCGACGGGCGCGATCACCGCATCGATCTCTACGGCCTGACCGCCGGCAAGCGTGTCACGGTTTACGGCCAGACCGAGATGACGCGTGATCTGATGGAACAGCGCGAGGCAAGCGGTGCCTTGACCATCCATGATGCCGCCAATGTGACGCCGCATGATTTCGACGGCAGTTCTCCCTTCGTGAGCTACGATAAGGATGGCGTCACCCATCGCATTGACTGCGACTTCATCGCCGGTTGCGACGGCTTTCACGGAGCCAGTCGCAAGATGGTTCCGGAAAAGGCGATCAGGACCTTCGAGAAGGTCTATCCTTTCGGCTGGCTCGGCCTGCTCGCCGACGTCGCTCCGGTCAATCACGAGCTCATCTATGCCAACCATCCGCGCGGCTTTGCGCTCTGTTCCATGCGCTCTGCGACCCGCAGCCGCTATTACATCCAGTGTTCCCTGGACGAGAAGGTTGAGGACTGGAGCGACGACCGCTTCTGGGACGAATTGCGCCGTCGCCTGCCGACCCATCATGCCCAAGCGTTAAAGACTGCGCCATCCTTCGAAAAATCGATTGCGCCGCTGCGCTCCTTCGTTGCCGAACCGATGCGCTTCGGCCGCCTGTTCCTCGTCGGGGATGCCGCCCATATCGTGCCACCGACCGGCGCCAAGGGACTGAACCTTGCTGCGAGCGATGTGCACTATCTCTTCGAAGGACTAAGTGAGTTCTACGGCGACCGCTCGGACGTCGGCATCGACGCCTATTCGCAAAAGGCGCTTGCCCGCGTCTGGAAGGCTGTGCGCTTTTCCTGGTGGATGACGACGATGATGCATCGTTTTCCCGATACCGGCGATTTCGACCAGAAGATCCAGGAAGCGGAACTCGACTATCTCACCCATTCCCGCGCCGCCTCGATGGCGCTTGCTGAAAACTACGTCGGATTGCCGTTCTGACGGGATGATTTAAGAACGGTGCTCTTGCCATGGAGGGCGGCACCTTTGACAAAGGGAGGAACTGTATCAATGAAAAAACTGGTTATCGCCGCCGTCGCGGCCATGGTCCTTGACGGAACCGCCTATGCCGACACGATCAAGGTCGGCGTGATCGGGCCGTTCTCCGGCCCGTTTGCCCTGCAGGGCAAGAATTTCAAGGCCGGCATCGACGCCTATATGGCGATGAACGGCAACAAGGTCGGCAATGACACGGTCGAGGTCGTCTTTCGCGACGTGCCGCAGGCCGATCCGGCCCAGTCCAAGGCGTTGGCGCAGGAGCTGATCGTCAAGGAAAAGGTGCAGTATCTCACCGGTTTCTATTTCACGCCTGACGCCATGGCGGTGACGCCGATCCTCAAGCAGGGCAATGTGCCGATGGTGATCATGAACGCCGCGACCTCGGCGATCGTCACCAAGAGTCCGCTCGTCGTGCGCACGTCCTTCACCACCTGGCAGACCTCGACGCCGATCGCCAAGGTCGCCTTCGATTCCGGCGTCAAGAAGGTGATCTCCGTCGTCAGCGACTACGGCCCGGGCATCGATGCCGAAAATGCCTTCAAGGCCGGTTTCGAAAAGGCCGGCGGCCAGGTGGTCGAGGCGATCCGCATGCCGCTTGCAACCAACGACTTCAGCCCGATCATGCAGCGCATCAAGGATTCCGGCGCACAGGGCGTTTTCGCCTTCCTGCCGTCGGGGCCGACGACGCTCGGTTTCGTCAAGGCTTACAATGAAAACGGCCTGAAGGCTGCCGGCATCAAGTTCTTTGCGCCTGGCGACCTGACCCAGGAATCCGACCTGCCGGCGCTCGGTGATGCCGCACTCGGCATCCAGACGACCTTCCACTATGCCGTCTCGCATGACTCGCCGGAAAACAAGGCTTTCGTTGATGCGGCGACCAAGGCGATCGGCAATAAGGCCGAGCTCTCCTTCCCGGCCGTCAGCGCCTATGACGGCATGTATGTGATCTACAAGATGGTCGAGGCGACCGGCGGCAAGCAGGATGCGCAGAAGGCTGTCGATGCGGTCAAGGGTCTCTCGTGGGTCAGCCCGCGCGGTCCGGTTTCCATCGATCCGGAAAGCCGCCACATCACGCAGAACATCTATCTGCGGGAAGTCGCCAAGGCCGATGACGGGACCTACATCAACAAAGAAGTCCAGACCTTCGAAAAGCAGGGTGATCCGGGTCTTGCGGCCGCCAAGTAACAGGCAACTCTCTTCGAAAGGGACATGCGACGGACCCGGCGGAGATTTTCCGCCGGCTTCCGGCAGGGTCCGCCGCATCAAAGCAGGGTGGTTCCATGCAGACAGTTTTCAGCATAGCCGTGGATGCGCTTGCCTATGGCATGGTGCTCTTCGTCATATCGATCGGCCTTTCGGTGACGATGGGGTTGATGCGCGTCGTCAACCTGGCGCATGGCGCCTTCGCGATGATCGGCGGCTACGTGGCGTCTTACGTCGCGCGCGATCTGGGGCTCGGTTATATGGTCGCGATTGTTGCTGCAGTGGCTGCAACCATCATCATCGCCATTCCGATCGAGCGCTTTCTTTATCGGCGCATCTACGGCGCACCGGAGCTGACGCAGGTGCTGATGACGATCGGCATCACCTTCTGCGTCATCGGCATCGCCAACTATCTCATGGGACCGACGCTGAAGACCATTCCGCTTGCCGAGGCGCTGCAGGGGTCGGCTGATCTCGGCTTTCGCACTATTCCCGTGCATCGGCTCTTTGCCATCGTCTGTGGTCTGGCCGTCGCCCTCGGCCTCTGGTTCGTGATCGACAGGACGAGCTTCGGTGTGAAGCTGCGTGCCTCGGTCGATAATGCGGCGATGGCTGCGGCCCTCGGCGTACGCACCGAGATCATCTATGCCGTGAGTTTCGGCGTTGCGGTCGGCCTTGCCGCACTTGGCGGGGTCGTCGGTGCCGAATTGCTGCCGGTCGAACCCTATTATGCGCTGCGCTACATGGTGACCTTCCTCGTCGTCGTCTCGGTCGGCGGTGCGGGTTCCATTCCGGGCGCGCTGATCGCCTGCCTGCTGCTTGGCGCGATCGATACGACGGGACGTTATCTCATGCCGGAATTCGGCGAATTCTTCTTCTATCTCGCGGTTATTGCCATCATCTCCATCTTCCCGCGTGGCCTTGCCGGGAGGGCGAAATGACGCTCGCTATGCATGACAAGGAAATCCTGGTCCAGCGTCGGCGCAGCGCGCTGAGCCGCGATCTCTCGGGCATCGCCGTCATCATCGTCGCCGCCGTCATCGGATACTTCGCCTTTCCGGACAATCTGGCGCTCTTGACCCGCGTCATCGCCATTGCGCTTCTGGTCCTGTCGCTTGATCTCGTTACCGGCTATGCCGGCATCGCTACCCTCGGCCACGCCGCGCTCTTCGGCTCCGGCGCCTATGCAGCCGGTATTCTCTCGGCTCATTACGGCATCAACGATCCGTTGCTCATGACGTTTGCCGGTATTCTCGGCGGTGCAATTGCCGGCCTTATCTGCGGTGCCGTCATTCTGTGCGCCCATGGCTTGCCGCAGCTCGTACTGTCGATCGCGCTCATCAACCTCTTCCACGAATTCGCCAATAAGGCGTCTTCCTGGACCGGCGGCAGCGACGGTCTGTCGGGCATTTCGCCGGATCCGATTTTCGGCATGTTCGAATTCGATCTCTATGGCCACACGGCCTATGTCTTCGGCATCGTTCTGCTGTTGATCGTTTTCGTGCTGTTGCGCCTGCTCGTGCGCTCGCCTTTCGGCATGCTCTGCCGCGGCATCAAGGAGGATCCGCTGCGCATCCGCGCCATGGGCGCGTCTCCGAAAGCAGCGCTTGCGAGGATGTACGTGCTCTCAGGTGCCGTTGCCGGCGTCGGCGGCGCCTTGAACGCGATCTCCACCCAGGTCGTCGGTCTCGACAGCCTCTCCTTTACCCAATCGGCGGATGCGCTGGTCATGCTGGTGCTCGGCGGCACGGGTTCGCTGTTTGGCGCACTGTCGGGCACTGTTATCTTCATGCTGTTCGAGGATTATGTCTCGGCCGCCAATCCTTTCCACTGGCTGACGATGATCGGTGCCTTGCTGGTCGCGGTCGTACTCTTTGCACCCAACGGGCTTTACGGCACTGCTGCAGCCTTCGTCGCCCGCCGCAAGGAGGCCCGTCCGTGAGCGCCGTTTTCGAAGTCGCCCATCTGAAGAAGGCCTTCGGCGGTCTGGCCGTCACCAACGATGTCTCGCTCTCCATGTCATCAGGCGATCGTATTGCATTGATCGGCCCGAACGGTGCCGGAAAGACGACCTTCGTCAATCTTGTTACCGGTAATCTGGCGCCCGATTCCGGCGAGGTGCTGCTTGCCGGCGAAACGGTGACGAAAGTGGATGCGATCGGCCGCGTCAGGCGAGGGCTCGTGCGTTCATTCCAGGTCACTCGCTTGTTCCAGGACATGACGCCTGCCGAGCATGTCGCGCTTGCCGTCTTGCGCCGGAAGGGGCGAACCGGGCGCCTTATTGGTAATTTTCTGGCCATGCCTGATGTCATGGCCGAGGTCGACGAGTTGCTCGACAAGCTTGGCCTTGGGCCGCTGATGCATCGCAAGGTCGCCGAAATCGCCTATGGCCAGCAGCGGCTTCTGGAAATCGCGTTGGCGCTTGCGCTCAAGCCCAAGGTACTGCTGCTCGACGAACCTGCAGCCGGCGTACCGCAAAGCGATACAGGTCGTATCGAACAGGCGCTGGCCGATCTTCCGGCCGATCTCGCCGTCTTGATGATCGAACATGACATGGACCTCGTTTTCCGTTTCGCCAAACGCGTCATCGTGCTTGCGGCCGGCGCTATCATCTTTGATGGCGCGCCGTCCGAAGTGACGAAGGATGCACGTGTCCGTGAGGCCTATCTGGGGAGCTATGCCAATGCCAGCCATGTCGCTTGAGGTTGAAAATCTCTCTTCCGGCTACGGTCCGACAAAAGTGCTCGAAGGCGTCTCCTTCTCGGTGCCCTCGGGCTGTCGCCTCGCCGTGCTCGGCCGAAACGGGATGGGCAAGACGACGCTGCTCGCAACGCTCGCCGGCCAGACGAAACGTTATGAGGGGCGCATCTGGCTCGGTGAAGCTGATCTCACCGATGCGCCGAGCGCAACGCGCGCGCATCGCGGTCTCGGCTATGTGCCACAGGCGCGCTGTATTTTCCCGACCCTGACGGTCGAGGAAAATCTGTTCGTCGGCCTGAAGGGGCGCCCGAGGACGGCGCTGGAGGAAGCTTATGCGATGTTTCCGCGGCTGAAAGAGCGACGCAGGAACCTTGGCAACCAGCTCTCGGGCGGCGAGCAGCAAATGCTCTCGACGGCCCGCACCATTCTCGGCCGCCCATCCGTGCTGCTGCTTGACGAACCGCTGGAAGGATTGGCGCCCGTCATCTGCGAGGAGTTGATGGCTGCCTTCACCGAGCTTGCCAAGGCTGGCGACATGACCATCCTGCTAGTGGAGCAGCGCATCCAGAGCGCCCTCGATTTCGCCGATCGCGTCATTATCTTGGAGCGCGGCCGGCTTGCCTGGAGCGGCACACCGTCGGAACTGTCAGCCGATCACGATGCCGTGGAGCGAGTGCTCGGGGTCGGCGGGCTGCATTGAGTGAGGTTTAGCGGAACGGACGCGCCCACTGCGTGCTCGCCAGCCGCAGATAGGCTTCCTTCGATGGCTGGATATGACGGCCGACGATCTCGACAAGCTTCTCGCGATCACCCTTTTCGATAGTCGATCATCATGCCATGCTTCCACCTCCAAGGGAGGCAGCGAATATCGCAACAATATCGTCGAGAATCTTGGTTGCCTGTGCAAGAACTCAACAGTCATGAAAGCAGGATCGCCGACGGGGTGAAGCTGCTGCATTCCCGAGGAGATCAAGGTCGAGGGCGTGGTCAATGCCTGTTGCTCGCCTCCGACGACAGCCGCATGATTGCCAAGCAGATGCTGCTGATCAATGGCGGCCTCATCTGACTATTAAGGAGGTCCCATGAACGCCAATACCAATACGCCGCTCCGTCGCTACCGCATCGCCTCCGTTCCCGGCGACGGCATTGGCCCAGAAGTCATCGCCGCCGGCCTCGAAGTGCTCGAAGTGCTGGCCGCCCGCAGCGGCGCTTTCACACTCGACGTTGACCATTATGACTGGGGCAGCGAGCGCTACCGCAAGACCGGTGTCTTTATGCCGGAGAATGCCCTGTCTCTGCTGAAGCAAGCCGACGCCATCTATTTCGGCGCGGTCGGGGCGCCTGACGTTCCCGATCACGTGACACTCTGGGGCCTGCGCCTGCCGATCTGCCAGCGTCTCGACCAGTACGCCAATATCCGCCCGACCCGCATCTTCCCAGGTGTGAAAAGCCCGCTGAGGGGTGTCGAAGAAGGCGATCTCGACTGGCTGATCGTGCGCGAAAATTCCGAGGGCGAATATTCCGGCCATGGTGGCCGCGCCCATATCGGCCTGCCAGAGGAAGTGGCGACCGAAACCTCGATCTTCACGCGCCGCGGCGTCGAGCGCATCATGCGCTTTGCCTTCCGCGAGGCGCAGAAGCGCCCGCGCAAGCTTCTGACCGTCGTCACCAAGTCCAACGCGCAGCGTTATGGCCTCGTGCTGTGGGACGAGATTGCCGCCGAGGTCGCCAAGGACTTCCCCGATGTGACTTGGGACAAGGAACTGGTCGATGCCATGACCTTCCGCATGGTCGCAAAACCAAAGAGCATCGACACGGTGGTTGCAACCAACCTGCATGCCGACATCTTGTCGGATCTTGCCGCCGCACTTGCCGGCTCGCTCGGCATTGCGCCGACGGGCAATGTCGATCCCGAACGCCGTTTCCCCTCGATGTTCGAGCCGATCCATGGTTCGGCTTTCGATATAACCGGCAAGGGCATCGCCAACCCCGTCGCAAGTTTCTGGACGGCATCGCTGATGCTGGAACATCTCGGCGAGGCGGTTGCGGCAAAGATACTGATTTCAGCGGTGGAACAGGTCTGCGCTGCCGGCATTCTCACTCCAGATCTTGGCGGCAAAGCAACCACGGCGGATGTGACGAGCGCCGTTTGCGAAGCGTTGCGGGGATCGAACTTCGCCCCCGATGACGAGAATATTCCGGCCGTCTGATCCCCGGCAACCGCGTTTCATGGAGGGTATACAGTCATGAGCAACAGACTTTCGGGCTACAAGCTCCGCCGTCCGGAGCTTTTTCGCGAAGCGAATTATATTGGCGGCCAATGGGTGCAGGCCGATAGTGGCCGTACCTACGACGTCACCAATCCTGCGACCGGCGAGGTAATCGGAACCGTGCCTGCGATGAGTGCTGTGGAGACGAACCGCGCGATCGATGCCGCCTACAAGGCGCAAAAGGCATGGGCGGCACTGACTGCCGAGTAGCGCGCCAACCATCTCTGGAAGCTCGCCGAGTTGATGCACGCGAATCTCGAGGATCTCGCGGCCATCATGACGATCGAGCAGGGCAAACCTCTTTCCGAAAGCCGTGGCGAGGTCGTCTATTCCGCAAGCTTCATCGAGTGGTTCGCCGAAGAGGCGAGACGCGTCTATGGTGACACGATCCCTTCGCCGGTTCCGGGCCGACGCCTGATCGTGCAGAAGCAGCCGATCGGCGTCTTTGCGGCGATCACGCCGTGGAACTTTCCCTCGGCGATGATCACTCGCAAGGCCGGTCCCGGCTGGGCCGCAGGCTGCACCGGCGTCATTCGTCCGGCAAGCCAGACGCCCTATTCGGCGCTGGCGCTTGCCGTGATGGCTGAAGAGGCGGGCTTTCCGGCCGGCGTCTGCAACGTCATCACCGGCCCTTCGTCGGACACCGGTCCTGCGATCACCGCCAGTCCGAAGGTGCGCAAGCTCACCTTCACCGGCAGCACGGCGGTCGGCGCCAAGCTGCTCGCCGAATGCGCGCCGACCATCAAGAAGACCAGCATGGAACTTGGCGGCAACGCGCCTTTCATCGTCTTCGACGACGCCGACCTCGACGAGGCGGTCAAGGGCGCCATGGGCTCGAAGTTCCGCAATACCGGGCAGACATGCGTCTGCGCCAACCGCATTCTCGTGCAGGACAAGGTGCATGACGCCTTTGCCGAAAAGCTCGCAGCCGCCGTTGCCAAACTGAAGCTCGGCGATGGCATGGAGGAGGGCGTCACGCTCGGCCCATTGATCGACGAAGCTGCGCTCAAGAAGGTCGAGATGCATGTCGAGGATGCCGTCAGGCATGGCGCGAAGATCGTCTGCGGCGGCAAGCGCGATCAGCGTGGCGGCAATTTCTACCTGCCCACCATTCTCTCGGATGTCTCCCGCGAGGCGGAAATCTTCTCGGATGAAACCTTCGGCCCGGTTGCCCCTCTTTTCCGCTTCAAGACAGAGGAAGAGGCGATCGAAATGGCCAATGACACGCCCTTCGGTCTTGCCGCCTATTTCTACGCCCGCGACGTCGGTCGCATCTTCCGGGTTGCCGAGGCTCTCGAATTCGGCATTGTCGGTATCAACGAGGGACTCATCTCGACAGCGGTCGCTCCTTTCGGCGGCATGAAGCAGTCCGGCATCGGCCGTGAGGGTTCGAAATACGGCATCGAAGAGTTCCTCGAGGTCAAATACATGGCCATTGGTGGCCTGGCGAACTGAGGAGAATGCCATGAGTGCAGCTGATATCGACGGCTTTGCAGCCCGGATCCGGAACGACGAAAGCCGGATGATCTCCGCATGGGTGGGCATTCCCGATCCGCTGTTGGTCAATCATCTGGCTCAGGAAGCCTTCGATGCCGTTGTGCTCGACATGCAGCACGGCATGTGGGACCTGCCGTCTGCAGCTGCTGCTGTCGGCCATGTGCGTATCGCCGGCAAGCCGGCGCTCGCTCGCATTCCGGTCGGTGATTTCGCCTCTGCTTCGCGCCTGCTCGATGCCGGTGCGTCGGGCATCATCGCGCCGATGATCAATTCGGCCGAGGATGCGAAGGCCTTCGTGAAGGCCACAAAATATCCGCCGGTCGGCGAGCGCAGCTGGGGCCCGTCTTTGGCACTCAACCACACCGGCCTTTCGGCTGACGACTATCTCAGGACCGCCAATGATTTGACGGTCGCAATCGCCATGATCGAGACGCGCGCGGCGCTCGAAGCGATCGACGATATCCTTGGCGTGCCCGGCATCGATGGCATCTTCATCGGCCCGTCGGATCTCTCCATCGCACTATCGAACGGGGATCAGGTGGCGCCGAATGCCGCCGAGATCGACAGTGCCATGCAGCATGCCGTCGCGCGTTGCGGCGCGCACGGAAAATTTGCCTGCGCCTTTGCCGGTGACGGCGAGCGCGCCGGCGAGCTTCTGAAATTCGGCTTCGCTTTCGTCATTGCCGGAGCGGAAACCGCGCAATTACGATCCGGAGCCCGCAAACAGATCAACGCCGCCAGGAAGATTGCCTCCGGCGGCTGATCCGTAGGCATATAGGGTTTCACGCGATCATGTAGCCGCCGTCGATGGGCATGGAGATGCCGTTGACCATCGCGGCTTCGTCCGAGAGCAGGAAGAGGATCACCTCTGCCACGTCCTCGGGCTCTGCGAACCGGCCGACCGGGATGCGCTTTTGCATTCCGGCGGCTTTCTCCGGATCGCTCCAGGCCTTGATCGCCATCGGCGTCAGCGTCACCGTCGGATGCACGCCATTTACCCGGATGCCCTGCGGCGCCAGTTCCTTGGCCATGACGCGCGTCAAGCCGTCCAGACCGCCCTTCGATGCACAATAGGCCGCATGATCCGGGATACCCACAAAGGCTGCGACAGAGGAGACGTTGACGATGGCTCCAGGGTGGCCGTTCTCGATCAGGGACCGCGCATACTCTTGTGCGACGATCATCGGGGCGCGCGTGTTGACTGCAATCAGGTGGTCAAAGGCTTCGACCGTGGTTTCGAGAAAGGGCTGCAGCTCGGTTGTTCCAGCGCAGTTGATAAGGAAATCTGCCGGAAGTGCGGCGCGCGCCGCCTCTCGCGTCGTCTTTGCATCGGCAAGATCGACCTGAATCGCTTCGCAACCAAGGTCTTCACGTAGGGAAACGACATCGTCAGCGCTTCTGGTGAGTGCCGTAACCTTGGCCCCACGCTTGACCAGCATCTCTGCGACAACGCGGCCGATGCCCTTGCCGGCACCGGTGACGATCACTTTTTTGCCTTCGAAATTCATTTGTTCCTCACCTTACAATCGCTGTCCCGTTGCCTGATCAAAGATGTGAGCACGCCGCGGATCAATATGAAAATGCAGCGTCCGGCCGGGTTCGACCTCGATGCGCTCACGGATCAGGGCATCGATCGGCACTCCTCCCACACGGCCGAAGATCAACGTTTCTGAGCCGGTCGGCTCGTATACCGACACTTCCACCGGAATACCGTCATCGCTGATGGTTATGTGTTCCGGGCGAATACCGTAGGTTACGGCCTTGCCCTCCTCTGCGTTCACGCGGTCCATGGGGAGGGTAACGCCCTGATCGGTGATGACAACCTGCTTTCCGTCGCGAGTTGCGATCTTGCCCTGGAGAAAGTTCATCGACGGGCTGCCGATGAAACCGGCAACGAAGAGGTTTGCCGGAAAGTCATAGAGATCAAGCGGCTTGCCAACCTGTTCCACCCGTCCGTCGCGCATGACGACGATCTTGTTGGCCATCGTCATGGCCTCGATCTGATCGTGCGTGACATAGACGGTGGTGGTCTTCAGCCGCTGGTGCAGTTCCTTGATTTCGACGCGCATGGTGACGCGAAGCTTGGCATCGAGGTTCGACAGCGGCTCGTCGAACAGGAAGACCTGCGGGTCGCGGACAATGGCTCGGCCCATGGCAACGCGTTGCCTCTGTCCGCCTGACAGCTGCTTCGGATAGCGGTCGAGATAACGCGTCAGGTCGAGGATTGCGGCTGCTTTGCCGACCTTTTCATCGATCTCCGATTTCGGGCGTTTCGCCATCTTTAGCGGAAAGCCCATGTTCTCTGCGACCGTCTTGTGAGGGTAGAGCGCGTAGCTCTGAAAGACCATGGCGATGTCGCGCTCCTTCGGCGGGGCGTTGGTGACCACGCGACCGCCGATGCGGATGTCGCCGCTGCTGACGGTCTCGAGACCGGCGATCATGCGCAGCAGCGTTGACTTGCCGCATCCCGAAGGGCCGACCAGCACGACGAATTCGCCATCCTCGATATCGACGCTAACGCCATGCATCACCTGAAGAGCGCCATATCTCTTGGTGACGTCGCTGACCTGTACGTTTGCCAATGTCTTTTCTCCCTAATCCAGCACGGCTTGCGTCTTGATAGTGTTGATGGAATTCACCCGCTCACCCCTTCCAGACGATGTAGGCGCCGAGTACGGCGGAGATTGCCACCGCAAACCATACCGAAAGCCCGAACGGTTCGATGAACCGCAGCCAGAACAGAGAGAGCGCGACCCAGATCACGACGGAGATGAACAGCCGGTCGAACCAGTTCGTCTCGATCGGCAGGAAGCCCGGCAGTTTTTCGTTGTTTCGAGAATCCGAAGCCATCTCGCTATCCTTTCACTGCGCCGAAGGTCAGGCCAGCAACGATGTGACGCTGCACCACCGAGAAGACGATGAGCGCCGGGATCAATGTCAGCATCGAGATCGCCGCCATGATGCCCCAGGCAGTTCCTGTCGTCGTCACGTATTCCGACAGGCCGGTGGTAAGTGTGCGGGCGTTGAAGTTGGTGAGTGTCGCAGCGAGCAGATATTCGTTCCACGCGAAGACCCAGGTGAGGATGAGCGTCACCGCAAGCCCCGGTCGCGCCAAGGGAAAGACGATGTCGTAGAGGACCATCCAGGGGCTTGCGCCATCCATATAGGCCGCCTCGTCCAGTTCCTTGGGAATGGCCTCTACCGTCGGGCGCAGGGTCCAGATGGCAAAGGGAAGGTTGAAGGAGCAATAGACCAGGATCATGCCAAGCCTGGTATCCGCCAGCGAAAAGTCGCCGATCCTGTAAACCTGCGTCAGCAGCAGGAAGAGCGGCAGCAGGAAGACCGCCGGAGGCGCCATGCGGTTGGTGATGGTCCAGAAGAAAATGCTTTCCTTGCCTGCGAGATCGAAGCGCGTCAGCGCGTAGCAGGCAAGAAAGCCGAGGGTCGTCACCAGGATCGCGTTCCCCGACGAAATGACCAGCGAGTTGATCATATATCGCCGCAAGGTCTCGTTCGTCAGCACGTCCTGGTAGTTCTTCCAGAAGAAGCTCCGAAGGATGACGTCCGGCGTGGAAAACAGGTCAAAGGGCTGCTTCAGCGAGATGACGAAGAGCCAGTAGATCGGGAAGAGGGTTGCAAAGCTTATCAGCGTCCACAAGAGAACCGAAAGCCAGGGATTCTGTCTTTTCATCGCATCAGCCTCTCTTCGCGCGGGGAGCAATCAGGCCGACGTAGAGCAGCCAGCAGACGACGATGGTGAGATAAAGTACGACGACCGAGATGGCTGAACCGTAGCCGTAATTCGTTTTTGGAAAGACTTCCCTGAAGATGTGAACGCCGATATAGCGCGTCGACGACCCCGGACCGCCTCCGGTCAGCATCAGGACTTCGTCGACCGTACGCAGCGCGTCCATGAGCCTGATGAACACCGTGGCCAGCAGGGCAGGGCGGATCAGAGGGAGCGTGATATGCCAGAAGATCTGGCTCTTGCCGGCGCCATCGATCTGCGCCTGCTCGAAGGGATCTGGCGGAAGCGAGACCAGGGCGGCAATCAGGGACAGGGTGACCAGCGGCGTCCAGTGCCAGACGTCCATGATGACAGTGATGGAGAAGGCCGCGAGCGCACTCTGGCCGATGTTCAGATCGTAACCGAACCAGCTTCGCAGCAGATATGGGATGATGCCGATCGACGGCGTTGTCATCAGTTTCCACACCGATCCGACAATGATGGGCGCCATGATCAGAGGAAGAGTATGAATGGTGCGGAAGAAGGCTTTTCCCGGAAAGTCCTTCATCAGCGCCTGCGCGAGCATGTATCCGAGGACGAGTTCGGAAACGACCGCGAAGAAGACGAAGGCAATGGTGATGCCCAGCGAGGCCAGGAACTGTTTGTCGAAAACGAGGGTTCGATAATTCGATGCCCAGTTGAAGACCATCAGCGGATTTGCGGCAAAAGGGTTCCACTGGTGAAACGAAACCCAGACGACGTAAATGAACGGAAAGATGCCGAAGAGCCCGAGGATCAGGATCGTCGGTGACAGCAACAGCCATCCGAGCTTTTGTGAATGCATTGCCTCATCCTCTTTGGCACCCTTTGGGCGGCCTATCGAGCCGGGAAAGAGACGGGTCGCCAAGCGAAGACGACCCGCCAAGGTGGGGAGGATGATTTATTTGCGATAGCCGAGCGACGTCAGCTCCTCTTCCGTCTTGGCGGCCATTTGGTCGAGACCTTCGTCGGGCGCGATATTGCCGGTCAGGATATCGAAGAAGATCGGCAGGGTTGCTTCACGCAACTGGGCATGGAACGGATAAGGAGGAGCGCCGGCGAAGAGTTTGCCCTGATCCTTCAGCATCGTGTAGAAGCCGCCGAGCTTGACGTCCATCGCCTTGACCTTCGGGTCGTCGAAGGTCGCCTTGTTGGTGATGCGGGGTGCTGCGATTGCCCAGTCGGGCTGCACGTCGTTTTGACCCATGAATTCGAGGAACAGCAGAGCTGCTTCCTTATTCTTGGATGTAATCGGCAGGCCGAAGGCGCCGCCGTCATAATAGCCGATATAGCCCTTTCCTGACTTCGCATCCTCCAGGACACCCGGCTCGAGTGGCGGCAGGGCAAAGCCTACTTTGTCGACCACCTTCGACTGCGCAGGATCGCTCGCGATCCATGCGGCGTTCTCGCCGTAGATCAATCCTTGAGCAACACGGCCGGCAGCGAAAGTCGTCGCCGTTTCCGTCCAGGTCGACTGGGTCGATTCCGGCGGGGCTATGTCGCGCAGATGCAGCCAGTATTTCAGCGCGGCCTTCGCCTTGTCGCTGTTCATTGCGCCGCCATGCTCGACCGTCGCTGCGTAGTTGTTGCTGGCGTCGATGCCCCAGTTGTAGACGCCGAAGGTCGGCGCGATGGATTCGAAATATTCGTACCAGGACGCGGCGTGACCTGTGTGGGCCTGAGCGGTGGTGCCCCAAAGCTCAATGCCGTTATCCTTGCCGTATTTGGTGAAGAATTCGGCGATCTGCGTGTAGTCCTCATGCGTGGTCGCCGGCTTCAGGTCCTTGCCGGTTTCCTTCTTGAAGGCTTCCTTGATCTTCGGATCGTCGAAAAGGTCCTTGCGATAGAGATAGGTCTTCAGGAAGGCTTCCATCGGTACGCCAAAGAGATCGCCCTTCTTGTCCTTGAAGTAGTCGGCGAAGCTGGTGAAGTTCGCGTCATCGTAGGTCGGCGCTTTCAGATCCGCCTGGTCCTTGAGCGTCTGGGTGATGTTGACGAGGAAATTCCGGGACAGATACGAATAGATGATGTCCTGCTCGATGTAGACCATGTCATAGATGCCAGTCTTGGCCTCCATGTCCTTGATGGCCTTGTCGTACATCTGATCCCAGGACGTCGTCTCGATTTCGACCTTGATGCCGGTCTTCTTCTCGAATTCCGGCGCGAGCACGTCCTTGATGTAGTTGGATGGCGGCGTGCTTTCGGTCACGCCGTGCAAGGTCACGCCTTTGAACTTGGCGCCGGCGTCGGACCAGAAGTCTGCCCATGCCGGCGAAGCCGCGGTGGCGAGGCTGAGCGTCAGCGCAAGCGCGCTGGCCTTCAGAGCGTAATTCATTTCAATCCTCCCAGATAGCAGCGAGATCATTTCGCCGGGCCATTGTGTAGACGAAAAATGCCGCTCACGCAATATTTGTTGTCTAAACCTGCAAATATGTCGGCTATGTCGTTGATTTTGGTAAGAACTAATTCTGGAAAAAGTAACAGAGGCAGAGTCCGTTCACTAAAATGCTGCAACGCAATGAATTCTCTCGCAATGGCAAAATTCTAAACTGTGAATTTATTTGTTGCTTTACCATACTAAATGGCATAGCTGTGGCGCAACGAAAGGCTTTCAGCGGAGGAAAAAAGCCATGCGCCGATTGGGTATCCATTCATTTGTATGGACAGGCGGCCAAACGCAGGAGGGCCTCGAAATGGCTCTCAACAAAACGGCCGAGCATGGATATCGCACAATCGAATTCGCTTATCTGCGCCCCGAGAAGTTCAATCTCGACCGTCTGGCGAAGCTCGCGCAATCGCTCGATGTCGAGATCGGCGTGACGATGGGCCTGCCGATCGACAGGGATATTTCGAGCGAGGATGCCGCTGCGGTATCCGCCGGCAAGCAGACGCTGGCAGATGCCGTGCGTGCGGTCCGTGACATCGGCGGAAACAAGCTTGGTGGGATCCTCTATTCCGCGCACACCAAGTACAACCGCCAGCCGACGAAGAAGGGCTGGGACAACAGCGTCGCCACAATCGCTGCGACTGCGGATGTCGCGAAGGATGCGAGGGTCGATCTCGTCCTGGAGATCGTGAACCGCTTTGAGACGAACCTTTTGAATACGGCCGCGCAGGGCCTGAAGTTCATCTCCGAAACCGGCTCGGACCATGTCCGACTGCATCTCGACACCTTTCACATGAATATCGAGGAAGCAAATCCGGCTGCCGCGATCCGGCTCGCCGGCGACAAGATTGGTTACTTCCACATCGGCGAGAGCAACCGCGGCTATCTCGGCGACGGCGTCATTAACTTCGACCTTATTTTCGATGCCTTGCTCGACATCGACTACAAGCGCGACATCGTCTTCGAAAGCTTTTCGACCACTGTTGTCGATGAAGGCCTCTCACTTGCCTGCGCAATCTGGCGCGACACGTGGACCGATAACGACCCGTTGGCGGCCCATGCCAAACGCTATATCGAACTGAAATACGAAGAAGCCAAACGGCGCCGCGTCACGAACGCACGCCCCTGATAATCCTTCTGCCGATCTGCTTCGCAAGTGTGGGCTGGAGCAGTCGATTTGAAGAGAAATGAACATGAACGACACCGTCTCCATCGGAAGTTCGCCGCGCAGGATCAGGCAGAACAACATCGTCGCAGCCCTGCAGACGATCTACAGCCATCGCCGCCTGAGCAGGGCCGATCTGGCGCGGAAGCTCGGGATGAACCGTTCGTCATCAGGGGAGATCGTCGCCGAACTGACGGAAAGCGGCTTGGTCCAGGAGTCGGAAGACAGCAGCAAACAGCGCTCGGAACAATCCCGTGCCGGCCGTCCGGGGATCATGCTCGAACTGGTTCCGGATGCCGCATTCTTTGCCGGGATAGAACTTGGCGTCGAGCATATATCTGCTGTTGTCGTGGACTTTTCGGCAGATGTCCGGGCCTGCCGCAGGCTGGCCTTCCATGCGCAGTCCTCGACAGTGGAGGAGGCCGTGGCGCGCGGCGTCGAACTGATCATGGACGCCATGTCGAAGGAGATGATTGAGCGCTGCAAAGGGCTCGGAATATCTGCGCCCGCGCATATCCGGCCGGAAGGAATTGTCACGCTGGCGCCGATCATTGGCTGGCGGGAGGTGCCGCTGAAGGAGATCGGCCGCAGTGCCTTTCCAGCCGAGGTGCCGATCGCGGTGGAAAACGACGCCAATGCTTTCGCGATCGGTGACAGCTATCGTCATGGCGTTTCCGGCGTAACGCTCTTTCTGCTCATGGAAACCGGCGTCGGCGGCGGGATCATGATTGATGGAAAGCTGTTTCGCGGCGGTCATGGCCTTGCCGGCGAAATCGGCCATACCCTCGTGCCGGGAAGCGGCGGACAGAAATTCGAGCAACTGATCGGCCGCGAGGTACTGATCAGGCAGTACCGGGAGGCGACCGGCCGCACCGACGTCGATCTGCAGGATTTCCTCACCGATGTTCGCGATCGTGTTCCTGATGCTGTGAACATAGCGGAGATCTGGTCGCGGCATCTCGCCTACGCGCTGCTGCAGGCCTGTCGTCTGCTCGATCCTGATAGGATCGTGCTCGGCGGTTCCGTAGCGTCGCTCTATCCGATGGTAGCGGCCCGTGTGGCGGTCCACATGTCGGAAGGCCAGAACATTCCTTTTCCGACCCCCGAGATCGTCGTCGATGGCGACGCGGAGTTCGGTTCCGCCTTCGGGGCGGCATGCATGCTGCACCAACGCTTCCTCTCTCTCGAAAACGAGGAATTCGGTGGCGAAGACAGTGCACTACAACGATCAACAGCGATTTAGCGACACCTATCGAAAGCAGGATTGCAATGGTTTCAGTGCTGGCTCCGGACCATCTCGGTCCCACGGTTTGCGTCGGCGAGATCCTCGTGGAGATCGTTGCGACGACGGTCGGAGAAGGCTTTCGTGAGGCTCAGCCGCTCGTCGGTCCGTTTGCCAGCGGGGCGCCAGCGATCTTCATCTCGCAATGCGGCCGGCTGGGCGGAGCAGCGGCGATGGTCGGGGCAGTCGGCAGCGATGATTTCGGTCGCGTCAATATTGACCGCCTCAGGTGTGATGGCGTCGATGTGTCGACCATTTCCATCGACCCTGACTATCCGACCGGAAGCGCCTTCGTCCGATACCGCAAGGACGGCTCCCGCGACTTCGTCTACAATATCGCGAAGTCCGCGGCCGCCCGCTTCGGCTGGTCGCAGGGCGTCAGCGATCTCATCAACCGCAGCGGACATCTCCATGTGATGGGTTCGGCTCTCTCCGTTCCGAGCGCTCGGGAAGTAATCGACAAGGCTGTCGACATCGTGAAGGCGCGAGGCGGAACGCTCTCGGTCGATCCGAATATCCGCAAGGAATTGCAGCTCGACGAGGATACCGAGCGTCGATTTGCCAGGCTTGTCGCCACCGCCGATCTTCTATTGCCGTCAGGGGAAGAGCTTGAGCGGGCCGCCGGCATCTCGGGCGAAGCCGAGGCGATCCACCGTCTTTTCGAAATAGGCGTGAAGGAGATCGTGCTGAAGCGCGGAGCGGAGGGCGCGACCTATTTCGGCAGGGACGGCGACCGCATCGACGCTCCTGCATTTCTCGTCGAAGAGGTCGATCCTACCGGCGCCGGCGACTGCTTCGGCGGGGCCTACCTCACCTGCCGGCGGCTCGGAATGTCTCCGGGCGAGGCTCTCACCTATGGTTCGGCCGCAGGTGCGCGCAATGTGACGATCCGCGGTCCGATGGAAGGCGCAGGCACGCACCAGGAACTCGACGCATTCATCGCCTCGACGAAAAGGCGCTCGTAATGCAGATAAAGCTGAACGAACTGGCTGCGCTCAGGGCTCAGGGCCACCCCGCAGGGATCACCTCGGTCTGCTCGGCCCATCCAATCGTGCTGCGGGCTGCGCTGCGTCATGGGCGTGACCATTCGAGCACGGTCCTAATCGAAGCCACCTGCAACCAGGTCAACCATCTGGGCGGCTATACCGGAATGACCCCTGCGAACTTTGCGGCTCTTGTGTTGCGCATCGCCGAAGAGGAGGGCTGCCCGGAAAACCTCATCGTGCTTGGCGGCGACCATCTCGGACCGAATCCCTGGCGGGAACGTGCGGACGAAGAAGCCATGGCTGAGGCTGAGAGGATGGTGGCGGCCTATGTCGATGCCGGGTTCCGCAAGATCCATCTGGACGCATCGATGGGCTGCATGGGTGAACCCGCCGCATTGGACGACGAGACGACCGCTCATCGCGCTGCCCGCCTTGCCGCTGTCGCAGAGACCTCGGCAAGGCGGGCAGGGAGCGCCATGCCGGTTTATGTGATCGGCACGGAGGTTCCTCCTCCCGGCGGCGCGGATCACGCGCTGACCACGATCGAGCCGACTGCGGCTTCGGCCGCCAGGCGGACGATCGATGTCCATCGCCGCGTTTTCGCCGAGGCCGGCCTTACGGAGGCGTTTGGGCGTGCCATCGGCCTGGTGGTGCAGCCGGGCGTCGAGTTCGGCAACCACAATGTCATCAGGTACGACCGCAGCAAGATCGATAAATTGAAGCAGGTGCTCGAGGACGAGCCGCAATTCGTGTTCGAAGCGCATTCCACCGATTATCAGGGCACCGGTCCGCTGACCGCGCTCGTTGAAGACGGTTTTCCGATCCTCAAGGTCGGACCGGAACTAACTTTCGTTCTGCGCGAGGCCCTCTATGGGCTGGACCTGATTGCATCCGACCTCGTGCCTGATTATGGCGAGCGTCCCCTGTACGCTGCGATGGAGGCTTTGATGCTGGCGCATCGGGAGCATTGGAGCCGTCACTATCATGGCACGGAGGGCGAGCAGCGCTGGCTTCGGCATTATTCGCTGTCCGATCGCATCCGGTACTATTGGACGGCTGAACAGGCTCAATCTGCCGTTGCGCGTCTTTGCGACGCACTCGCCGGAAAATCCGTACCGCTCCCGCTGTTCTGGCAGCACATGCCGGACGCCGAGCGATTTTCCGACACGCCGCTCGATCCGGAGGAGGTTTTGGTCTGGCGGGTGGCGAAGAGCCTTGCCGAATATCATGCAGCATGCGGCGGAGTGAGATGAGGCCGCATAACCGAGGAGGAAAGAATGAACGAGTTGAAAGGGAAGATCGCTGCGATCACTGGCGCAGCGTCTGGTATCGGAATGGCATCGACGGAGGCGATGATCGCGGCAGGGGCCACGGTCGTTCTCGTTGACCGCGACGAGAAGGCGTTAAAAGCAGCCTGCGAGCGTCTCGGGGAGCAGGCGATACCTCTCGCTCTGGACCTGCTGGATCCGGAGGCATGTGCTCAGCTTCTTGACCGCGTGCTGTCGAAGGTGGGACAGCTCGACATTCTGCATGCCAATGCTGGCACCTATATCGGTGGCGACCTCGCGGATGCCAATCTCGACGCCATCGACCGGATGCTGAACCTCAACGTCAATGTGGTGATCAAGAACGTCCGGACCGTCATTCCGCACATGATCGGGCGCGGCACAGGCGACATCGTCGTCACGAGCTCGGTCGCTGGCCATTCGCCCGTTCCATGGGAGCCGGTCTATTCGCCGTCGAAATGGGCGATGACGTGCTTTGTCCAGACGATGCGCCGCCAGCTTCTGAAAAGCGGCATTCGTGTCGGCTCGGTTTCGCCAGGACCGGTCATCAGCGCGCTGCTGGCCGACTGGCCGGAGGAGAACCTCCGCAAGGCGAAGGAGGCCGGCGCCCTGATCGAACCCAAGGAGGTGGCCGACGCGATCATGTTCATGCTGACGCGTCCGCGCAACGTGACGATCCGCGACATCGTCGTTCTTCCAAGCGCATTCGACATCTGAGGGACCGAACCATGAGTTATCAGGAAAAATTCCGTCTCGATGGTGAACGCGCGGTCGTCACCGGCGGCGGACGCGCCATTGGACTTTGCTGCGCCCACGCGCTTGCCGAGGCCGGTGCCGCCGTCGTCGTGATCGAGCGTAATGAATCGGACGCAGAGCAGGCTCTGTCTCTCAAAGACAAGGGATATGACGTCGAGTTGCGTCTCGGTGACGTGACCGATTCCGCCCGCATGGAGGCGATCGCTAATGAACTCGCCGACAGCGGACGGCCGGTGACGATCCTGGTGAACAATGCCGGGATCGGCCAGAACGGGATTGCAGCAGAAGATGTCACGGATGCCGATTGGCTGCGGATGATGAATGTCAACGTCAATGGTGTCTTTTGGTGCTCTCGCTCCTTCGGCCGCCATATGGTGGCGATGAAACGCGGGGCGATTGTCAATCTCGGCTCAATGTCCGGCATCATCTGCAATCGGCCGCAGCCGCAGACGGCCTATAACGTTTCCAAGGCTGCCGTTCACCACCTCACCCGTTCCATGGCGGCCGAATGGGCTCAGCACGGTGTCAGGATCAATGCTGTCGCGCCAACCTATATCGAGACGCCGATGGTGGCTGCAGTCGAAGCCAATCGCGAGCGGATTCCGATCTGGCTTGCCGATACGCCGATGGGGCGAATGGGCACGCCGGAAGAGGTTGCAAGCGCGGTTCTCTTCCTCGCATCCGGTGCGGCAAGCCTGATGACGGGGGCAATTGTCAACGTCGATGCAGGATTCACCTGCTGGTAGGCCGGCTTCGGTTGAGAGTTTCGAGGCGCCTGCGATCCCGCTGGCGCCTCATTTCCGTCCGTTAGCCTGCCCATCTGTACCGTGGCTCGTCAGCTTTTTGCCGGATGATCCATCACGGCATCGGCAAACTTCCGCATCAGGCGGACCAGATTGTCCAGATCATCGGGATCCCAGGTCTTGAATATCTCGATACCTATCCTCTCACGCGCCGCATCGACGCGATCTGTCATCGATTTGCCCTTCGCGGTGACGACCGCTTCGCTGACGCGCCGGTCTGTCGCGCTCGGCTGACGTTGAATGAGGCCGAGGCTCTCCAGCTTGGCGACCTGACGGCTGACCGTTGTGTAGTCCCGGCCGGCGCGGTCAGCCAGATCGACCACGCCAATCGGCCCCAATCTTTCAATGCCCACCAGCAAGGGGAAGAGGGCGCGGTCGAGCGAAATCCCTGCCTCCTTGACCATTGCCTCATCCCGTTGCGGCCGGTTCATCACGCTGACGATCTCAAGCAGCGATCCGTGAAGTTCATGGATGCGATTTGAGATATGTGTATTTTGCACATGTTTTGTTGACGACATTCCAGCTCTCCTGTTATGTGCATAATACACATAAATAGGAGCGGCAGCAATGACAGAGGATGACGCAATCGATGTATTGATTTGTGGTGCCGGCGCGGCTGGCCTGACGCTAGCGATCGATCTCGCCCGGCGAGGTGTATCTTTCCGGCTGATCGAGAAGATGGATGATCCGTTCCGAGGTTCGCGCGGCAAAGGGATACAGCCGCGAACCCTGGAAGTGTTCGAGGACCTAGGCATCGTCGACAAGATTGCCGCATCCGGCGGTTACTATCCGCATCAGCGTGAATATCGCGGCGACGGCAGCATGAGAGATGTCGCACTTGTCGAGGCCTGTGAGCCGGTCCCATCGGAACCCTACGGAGTGCCTCTGCTCGTGCCTCAATTCCTGACGGAGAGAGCGATGCGGGAGCGCCTTGCCGAACTCGGCCATGCTCCGGAGTTCGGCTGCGCACTGGTCGCCTTCGAACAGGATGGGCAGGGTGTAACAGCAAGACTTGCCAATGGCGGCGAAGAACAGACTATCCGCGCATCCTATCTCATCGGCACCGACGGCGGCCGAAGCTTTGTGCGCCAGGCGCTCGCCGTCGGCTTTCCCGGAAAGACGCTCGGCGTTCGCGCCATCGTTGCCGACGTGACATTGACAGGCCTCAGCCGCGATGTCTGGCATCGCTTCAACGAGGGGTCGATGGAGACACAGATTTCCTTTTGTCCCTTGACCGAAAAAGGGTCTTTCCAGATGCAGGGACCAGTGCCTCTCGAAGGCGACATCGACCTGTCGGCCGAAGGGCTTACGGCGCTGACTGCCGAACGGACCGGTCGTACGGATATCCTCATCCAGTCTGTCTCCTGGGCATCCGCATTCAACATGAATGCCCGGCTTGCCGACAGCTATCGTGTCGGTCGCGTCTTTCTCGCCGGAGACGCGGCCCATACCCATCCGCCGACGGGCGGCCAGGGTCTGAATACCAGCGTTCAGGACGCCTACAATCTCGGCTGGAAGCAGGCAGCCGTCCTATCAGGCGCCCCGGAGACGCTTCTCGATAGCTATGAGGAAGAGCGCCGTCCGGTCGCGGCAAGCATGCTGGGACTTGCGACCAGATTGCTCGAAGACATGAAGCGTGGCGAAATTCGGCGTGGCCGTGAGGTTCGGCAACTGGACATCGGCTACCTCGGTTCGAGCCTGTCGCTCGAAGACCCCCAGCGTCAGGCTCGCATCGTTGCCGGCAACCGCGCCCCCGACGCGCTGCTGAAAGGCGCCGCAGGACAACCCGCGCGGCTGTTTGACCTCTTTAAAGGCCCTCATTGGACGCTGCTGGAATTTGAAGTGGAGACGGTTGGCCTCCAGCCACGCAAAGGATTGCATATCCAAAGCATCGGGCAAGGCGGCGACCTGATCGATAACAAGAACCAGTTCCGCGACACTTACGAAGTTGCGTCAGGTGACCGGATTCTTGTCCGTCCGGATGGTTATGTCGGCGCGATCGTCTCGCAGGGCGACGTGGCGGCATTGGAAGCCTATCTTCATGATGTCGGGTTGAAAACGGGGGCGGCCGCCAGGCGATGAAAATGCCTCCGCGGCATCGCTTCGCCCGCGAAAGCAGAAATATTTATGGCGCGGAATCTTCAAAGCTTTTCAGTAACACGCCGCTATGATTGTGATGATAATGGGCGTTCGACGACGGTGCGTGCCGGGCAATAGCTGCCTTGCGCTTCCGCCGTCCGCGGCCGGTATGACGCAATCACGGATCACTCAATGCCGATAATCTTGTTCGCTTCGATATTCTCACGTTTCAACCGGGTTATCAGTCTTCGCCTGCTTGCATTTTTGCTTGGATCGCTGATCTGCGTCGCGGCCGGTCATGCAGAAGATATCCTGCGGATTCCCTATTCGTCTGATATCGGCACCCTGGATCCGGATAATGGTTTCGAAGTCGCCGGATTGACGACGCTGGACAGCATTTATGAGGGCCTCGTCAAATACGAGGCGGGCTCGACCAGGATTGTCGGATCACTGGCAAGGAGTTGGGAGATCTCCGGCGATGGCTTGACCTACACGTTCCACCTCGTCGAGGGCGCCAAGTTCCACGACGGCACGGCCTTGAATGCCGATGCCGTCGTCACCTCGTTCAAGCGCCGCCGCGACGGCGGTTTTGTGCAGAACTACACACTAGCCAACTTGGCAGATATCGCAGCATCAGACAGGTCCACTGCCGTCATCACGCTACGGCACGCGCAGCCCTCATTCCTGGATGGCCTTGCAAGCCCGTGGGGGCCGAAAATCATCAGCCCGGCCGCGATTTCTGAGCATGCCAAGGGTGATTTTGCGACGGGATGGCTGACCGAGCATGCAGCTGGGACCGGGCCGTTCAAATTGTCCGAGTTCAAGCGTGGCGAACGCTACGTGCTCGAGCGCAACGAAAACTATTGGGGCGCCAAACCCTATTTCAGCAGGGTGGAACTGCCCGTCATCCCCGATATCGGCCAGCAAATTCTCAAATTGAAGGCTGGCGAAATCGATGGCGTGCCGACCAATTACCCCTTCGCACAGCTCGGCAGTCTGCCGGCCGATCTGGAAATAACATCTGCCCCCAGCATGGCGCAGTTCGAGGCTTTCGTTAGGCCGGGATCGCTGCTTGAAGATGCCGAGGTTCGCAAGGCGGTTCTGACCGCGATCAATCCGAATTTGTGGGCAAGCGATGCCTTCGGGCAATATGCCCAAGTCTCGAAATCGCTCTTTCCGAACATCATGCTGGATCCGGCGCAGCCGGTACGGTTTCCGACCGATTTCGATGCTGCGAAGTCCACTATCGCCAAGCACGGCCCTGTCGCGCTCAACATCGGGCTTTATAGCGCCAATCCGAGCTATGGGCGTATCGCCGACCTGATGATCGCGCAGCTATCGATGATCGGCGTCGAGGCGACCTCCCATATCATGCCGCCGGGGGCAGCCTATGCCATGAAGGGCGATCCGGCGGCTCCCGATATGCTGTTGATCATCGCCTCTCCGGATGCGGCCCATCCCGATAGCCAGGCAAAGGCATTCTTCACCAAGGACGCGCCGCTGAACCTTTATGGCAGCGCCCTTCCGGAGGCGGACGCCGTCATCGCCGAAGGTGCCTCCGCAACGGATATGAGCACACGCAACACACTCTATGAAAAGGCAGGGCGCATGTATTTCGACGCCGGCCATTTCATTCCGCTCGTCGATGTCGACGACGTGGTCGTCCATCGCAAGGATCTAAAGGATCTCGGTCTTCGTCCTGTCTTCCCGAGAGGCAGCATCGACTTTTCAAGTGTGGGGCGCTGATGGTTGAGCGCACGACTCTCGGCAGGATTCATTGCTGCATTTTCACCTGCGGGGAGCTGTGGAGGCTGTGACCAGGGCTGCGCTCTCCATCGCTGATCTCCAAGTCGTCCTTCGGCGAAATGGTCGCGATCACCTCGTGCTCGACGACATCAGCTTCGAGGCTATGCCGGGCGAGATCATCGCGGTCGTCGGCGAAAGTGGTTCCGGCAAAACCACCCTCGGCGCGGCAATCCAGGGCCTGTTGCCGGCCTCCAGCGAAGCTGGTGTCATCGGCTCCATTCATGTTGCCGGCACCGAGATCGTGGGAGCAACGCCGCGGGTGCTGCGGGCTGCCCGTCACGGGCTAGTTCGCGCCATTCCGCAGGATCCGATGGGTGCGCTCAACCCGACGATGACGATTCGCCATCAGCTGCGGGAATCGGCAGGCGGAGACGATAATTTCATCAGGGATTGGCTGGGCCGGGTCGGACTCTTGGATGCGGACGCCATACTCGATGCATTTCCGCATCGCCTATCGGGCGGGCAGCGCCAGCGCATCCTGATCGCGATGGCGCTGATGGCACAGCCGCAGGTCCTGATTGCCGATGAATCGATCACCGCGCTCGACTTCGCCCTGCAAAGCAAGATTCTCGAACTGCTGCGCAAGGTGGCGCGGGAGCAGCAGACCACAATACTTTTCATCACGCATAATCTGACCGCTGCAGCATCGCTCGCTGATCGCGTACTCGTGCTCTACCGGGGGCGTATTCTGGAGATCGGCAGAACCGGCGATGCGCTGACCCATCCCGGCCATCCCTATCTGGCCGGCCTGCTTGCGACCCAGTTCGATTTCGATACGGATCGCCAGCGCTCCCTGCCCGCTCTGCCGGCGGAGCGACTGAGCCTTGCCGATCCTGAGCATGTTTGCTGCTATGCCTCCCGTTGTCCCGTCATTAGGGACGAGTGCATAACCAGCCGGCCCGAACTCATGCCGCTTTCTGCTACCGAACACACTGCCGCCTGCTTCTTCCCCGACTTGGCGCAATCCAGCGCACGTCAGTATCGCTTCACGGAAGCCTGGCCAACCGTTGCGACAGCAAAGCCGGTGGAGGCGCTGCGACTGTCCAATGTCAGCAAAAGCTTCACGTCGACTGTCGGTCTGTTCGGCCGACGCCGGCAGCGGAAGGTGCTGGAATCGGTCGATCTCTCGGTCGGACTTGGTGAATGCGTCGCCCTGCTCGGCGAGAGCGGCGCGGGCAAATCGACGATCCTCAGGCTCGCGGCCGGGCTTCTGTCGCCCGACAGCGGCGAGATTGTCCGGATTGACGATGCCCCACAGGTTGTTTTTCAGGATGCGGTTGCCTCGCTGACACCCTGGCTGCCGATCGGTGAGCAGATCGGCGATCGGTTAAGGCATCTCGGACTCGGCAAGGAAGAGCGTCTCGACAGGGTCGTCGAAGCGTTTGCGTTGGTCGGCCTCGATGAGGGCCTGATGTCTTCGCTACCCGCCAGCCTCTCCGTCGGTCAATGTCAGCGTGCCGTGCTTGCCCGCGCGATCGTCGTGCCGCCGAAACTCTTGCTCTGCGACGAGCCGATCAGCGCGCTCGACGTGTCGCTCGCTGCCACCACGCTGAACCTTCTCGGAGAGATCAGGCGGCGGCTCGGTATGGCGGTGCTGTTCGTTACCCATGATCTGGCTGCCGCCAGAATAATCGCCGATCGTATTGCCGTGCTGGGAGAGGGCAGGGTGACGCACGAAGGGGATCCTGACACGATAACTGCCGGCTTCAATCCTCTATCGATGAACGCCATTCTTGCCTCGATATCGAGAATGCATGTGAGCACAGGCGGGCAGGACACATGAACGTTCCGGAACTCCTCCCCGAGGAGCGGCTCGTCCGCTGGCCCGTCATCCTAGGGCGCATCGGCTGGATCGATCGGATCGGGGTGTTCGGAGCGATTATCATCACGATCATCGCCCTGTTCGCGACGTGGCTGACGCCGTTCAATCCTCAGCTTCGCGTTGCGGCCGCTTATCTGCCGCCTTCATGGGAACACTGGTTCGGGACGGACGAGATTGGGCGCGATCTTTTTTCGCGCATCGTCCTCGGTATCCAATACACATGGCTGCCCGCAATTGTTCTCATTCTCGTCAGCCTGATCGTTGGTGGATGCATCGGCATGGTCCCCGGCCTCGTCAGCCGCAGGCTCGACATTCTGGCGCAATGGCTGGTCGACTTTTTCCTCGTCTTGCCGTCTACGCTTGTGGCTCTGGCGGTGATCGCAACGCTCGGCGCGGGGCTGACCAATACTATGATAGCGATCGGCATCGCTTGGTGGCCCTGGTACGCCCGCATATCCCGCGACGAACTGCGCCGGCTGAACGCCCGCCCGCATGTGGAAGCTGCAAGAATTGCCGGCATCGGCGGCCCGCGTCTGCTGCTGCGCTATATCCTTCCCGGTGCCATTCCGGCCCTGCTGGTCGCTGCGACGCTTGATGTCGCCAACGTGATCATGACGATGTCGCTGATGTCCTTCATCGGGCTCGGCCAGCCGGCGCCGGCACCCGAACTGGGGGCTATGACATCCCGTGCGCTCGATAGCCTCTCTGTCTATTGGTGGCTTCCAATGTTGCCGGCAGCGGTCATTTTTCTCATCTGCCTCTTCGCCAGTCTCGCAGGAGATGGTCTGCGGACTGCATTGCGAGGGGCCTAGAATATGCTGGCATATTTCCTCAGGCGCATACTGGGTCTGGCTGCCGTTCTCCTGATGATGAGCTTTGCGGTATTCTGCCTGCAAAGCATCATTCCCGCCGACCCCGCGCGCGCCATCGCCGGGCCGCTCACACCTCTGTCAAACGTGAATGCGCTTCGCCAGCAGCTCGGCCTCGATGATCCTATTGTCGTTCAATATGGCCGGTTCCTGTCGCGGCTGGCGCGGGGCGATCTCGGGGCGTCGGTCCGGACCCGTCAGCCGGTCGCCGCCGACATCAGGCAATATTTGCCGGCATCGCTCGAACTGTCATTGGCGGCTCTCTGCATCGGGCTTTTGCTGGCAGGCATTCTCGCGGTGCTACCTCATATTGTCGGTGGCTCCGGCGGGCTGCGGTTTCTCTTCATTGCGGCAGGTTCGGTGCCGATTTTCATGTCCGCCTTGCTTCTGGTCTATGTCTTCTGGTTCCGTCTCGGCTGGCTGCCTGGGTCGGGCAGGATGAGCGATGCTGATTTCGCCGGCCCAAGCGGCTTCAATCTCATCGATGCGCTTATCGGCGGCAGGGGCGACCTCAGCCTGGATGCGATCCGGCATTTGTTTCTGCCTGCCTGCGCTTTGGCGCTACCGATCGCCGTCGCGGTGGGGCGAAGCCTCAACAGCGCGCTGCGCGAGGTGATGCAGCAGGCCTATATCGGGACTGCGCGGGGGAAGGGGCTTCGAGAGACAGCGGTAGTCTTGCGCCATGGTCTTCGCAACGCCGCCTCGCCGACTCTGGCGATGATCGGTCTGCAGATCCGGCTTCTGTTCGGCAACCTGCTGATCGTCGAGCTTGTCTTCGGGTGGCCCGGCCTCGGGCTCTATATGGTGCAGTCCCTGACCAGCGCCGATCTTCCGGCCGTTCTCGGCGTCACCATTGTTCTCGGAACCTTCTATATTCTCGTGAACATCATCGTCGAAATCCTGCAGACGCTCGCCGATCCGCGTATTGAGCTATAACACGCTTGAAACCTATCCCTTCGGCGTAGTGCGCTAGACCTCAACCTTATGGATTTCCCGGGCGATCAGAGTTCATCTGGATATGGCGATCCCGCCAGCTGCATGGGGCGGTCTGATGGATGATGAGATCAGGTTGAAGCAAGGCGTTTCGGCGGTGTCCCGGTACTGTCATTCGTCCGAATCTCGTGTTCGGTCGCAGGCCTCAGAGGCAAATATTCCGGAGAAGAGCCACCGCAGGACCGGGCTCAGCGACTGGCAGGTCAAACGCGTCACCGACTATGTCGATGCAAGATTGGAAGGGCCGGTTCGCGTCGACGATCTGGCGGCTGCGGCAAAGCTCAGCCCCGGCCATTTCCGCCGCGCCTTTTCGATCAGCTTCGGCATGTCGCCCTACGCCTTCGTCATGCAGCAGCGGATCGAACGCGCCCGGACATTGCTGCTCGCCTCCGAGCACGAAATGGGTGATATCGCCTTTGCTTGCGGCTTGTCGGACCATGCGCATTTCAGCCGGCTGTTCCGGCGTTTTGTCGGAACGACACCCAGCCAATGGCGGCATGAACTCGCGACGCAAAGCGCCTCTCAAGACGGCATCCGGTAGTCCCGATCACCTTTCGCCACGATCAACCGGTCCGCGAGAACCAGTCGTGCTGCTTGCGTCGCCGCCGGTCATGCTGACAGGGATTCGAGTTCCCTAACCGGTGGCCTGATGTGGATTTCGCGCGGCGCCGGCTTGGCCTGAAGGTCCCGCACCGGCAGGCTGAATGTGATCGATGCACCGCCGCGAATGCCATTCTCGGCCCACAGTCGTCCCCCGTGGGATTCGATGATGGAGCGGCAGATCGCAAGGCCCATGCCCATTCCGTCCTGCTTTGTCGTATAAAACGCCTCGAAAATTTTCTCGGTGTCGCTGATCCCGGTACCCCGGTCGCTCACCTCCACCTCGACCGTATCGTCGTCCCTCAGCCTGGACTCGATTTTCAGAGTACGGGCTCTGGGCTCGATATCGTGCATCGCTTCGATGCCGTTGCGGATGAGGTTGAGCATTACCTGCTCCAGCTGCACATGGTCCGCGCTGGTGACAGGTAGATAAGGGTCGAGATTGATATCAACCTTCACCTTGTTGGAGGTGAGCTTGTCGGCGATCAGTTCGCAGGCATCGTTGATCAGATTGTTCAGATCCACGGCGGTTCTGGGGTAGGCGGTCTTGCCGAACAGCGCCCTGATGCGGCTGACCACTTCGGCGGCCGCATCGGCATCGCGCACGATCCAGTCGGCGGAACGTAGCGCGCGTTCGAGGTTCGGCGGCTCCGCATTCAGCCATCGGCGGAACGCGTTCGCATTGGCCACCACCGCCTGCAGCGGTTGATTGAGCTCATGCGCAATCGAGACGGAAAGTTCGGACATGCTGGCGGCGCGCAGCGCCCTTGCCAGCCTCTCGTCGGATTGGCGCAAGGCCTCCTGCGCGCAAACCTCGTCGTCGATGTCGAGATTGACGCCATACCAGCGAATGATCTTGCCGTTCTCGTCGCGCAGGGGTTCGACGCGTGAATCCATCCACCTGTATTGGCCGTCCTTGTGGCGAAGCCGGCCCTTGTGATTGATAGGCTGACCCGTCGCAATAGCATTCCTGAATGCCTCTGCCACTGCGGCGCGATCATCGGGATGGACCAGATCCGCCTGGGCGGCGACCTGTTCCGTCGTCTTTGAATGAATATCGCCTTCGTTGAGCCCCGCCCATTCGGAGAAGCGCTTGTTGAGATAGCAGGGAAGCCCCTCGGGGGTCATGAGCCAGATCAGCGACGGCACCGTATCGACGATCAGACGCAATTCTGCTTCACGCTCACGCGCTGCTTCGTGCGCTTCCATCTCGTCATGGATGTCGAGGCAGACGCCGTACCACTGAATGATCTGACCGTCAGCGTCGCGCAGTGGCTCGGCCTTGCCGTCGATCCAGCGATAGACGCCATCGAAACGCCGCTGCCGGTATTTCAGCGCGAAGCGCTCGCCGGTTTCAAAAGCCTGCGACAGGCTCCTCTGGAATAGCGCTCGGTCTTCGGGGTGAATGGCCTCGATGATCGCCGTCGCGAACCTTTTTGTGTCTGCGGGATCGTTGCTCGCAAGCGAAATCCCGGTCCAGCGCATAAGTGGCTTGTTGATATAAGAAGTCTCGCCGGCGGCGTTTGCGCACCAGACGAGGGCCGGCACCGTATCGATCATCTGCTGCAATTGCTGCTGGCTCTCCCTGAGGGCAGCTTCCGCCTTTCGTTGATCGTCGATGTCGACCGAGGTCGCGAACCAGGCGGTGATGCGGCCTTGTTCGTCACGCGACGCGATGGCGGAATCGCGCAGCCACCGGTAGGTTCCGTCGGCGCGCCGGACCCGCTGTTCTTCGAAGATCGGCTCTCCGGTCCTGAGACTGTGCTCCCATCTTGCCATGCATCCTTCGACCTCGTCGGGATGGACGAAAAGGCTCCACCATGAATGGTTGTCGAGCTTGGCGATCCTGCTCATTTCCTCGGCACTCACGCCGACAAAATCGAGCGCTTTCGGGTTCAGGAAGCGCAGGCGGCCGTCGGGATAGGCCGACCAGCCGAAGCCGGGAATGTCTTCGATATTGGGCTGGATATTCTTGTAAACGTGGTCGAAGAGGCTCTGCGGTTTGAAGACGTTGATGAAAAACCAGAGCGCGGTGGCGCAGCAGGCGAACATGACGACCCGGGCGGGTTCGTCATTGCCGAAATTGGCGGGAGAGAGAACGACAGCCGCTGTCAGCAAACAGCCGATGAGCAGCACGGCCAGACCTGTGCGCCAGCTTGTATAGAGCCAGATAGCGACCATTGCGACGAGAATGCCGGAGGGATCCGCGAAAAGCCCCGCCAGCAGGATGCCGCTGCCGCCAATAGCCATGGCCGTGACGATCCGTTCTTTTGACGATGTCAACTGCATGGAAGTCCTCTTCGCTTTTGCTGTCGTTACTTTTTACGTGACCTAGCGCTGGTGCGTAATTTTAGCCATCGCTCATTCGAACATGCGAAGGCAGCGCCTGCCAGACATTGAAAAGCTGCGCCACCGAACTGACCTGCATTTTCTTCATCATATTGCTGCGGTGAAGCTTCACCGTAAATTCGCTGATCCCGAGGGAGAAGGCTATCTGTTTGTTGACCTCGCCGGAGACGACCAGTTTCAGAACCTGGCGCTCGCGAACGGTGAGGGTTTCAAACAGGGAAACGTATCGATCGGCTGCAGACAGTGCGTTCCTGCGGCTGACATCGGTGGCGATGGCTTTGGACACGGCATCGAGAAAGGTCTGGTCCCGCACAGGTTTGGTCAGGAAATCCTGCGCCCCGGCCTTCATCGCCTGCACGCTCATTGCGATATCCCCGTGTGCCGTTAGAAACAGGACGGGTGTCGTAACGCCATTTCGGGTCAGATGATGCTGCAGGTCCAGACCGCTGATGCCGGGCATGCGGACATCCAGCACGACGCAACTTGGGCGGTCGGGCAGCTTTGCTTCAAGAAATTCCCGGCCCGATAAAAATGTCATTGCGTCGATGCCGACCGAATTCAATAAGTTCTCCAGAGCCGCGCAAACGGTCACATCGTCATCAACCAAAATCGCGATCGGACTTTTCGACCCCTTGGAGGTGGTCACCCCCATGCATGATCCTCCACTGCCAGCAGACATGCCGCTTCCCTGAACTGCATGAGGATACAGTCACAGGCGAGGAAATTGAAGGAGGGGGCGACTAAACCAAATATATATGTCGGAGTGCGTTTTTATACTTCTGGTTTCTTGTGGATTCGTTTTCTATCTATACGGGAGCGAGACCTTGCTGAAATGCGCCTCAGTTCAGCTAGCGAGATGCAACCCTGAATGCCGTCGGCCGATGCTGGAGCGATACGGCCAGCATTTCGCCATTCACGACAAAATATGCGACCTTCGGTTCGGCTTGCGATGAGGAGGATGTCGCAAGCGGCACGTAGATTTTCGTGGACGCCTTGGGCGCCGATGTCGCTCCATAACCGAGATACACCAGTATCCCGATGATCAGGCCGCCGATGACCAAAAGCGGAAACCTCGGCATCTCGAGGGGCCTGTATTGAGAGCTTGGGTCATGCCTCATGATCATCGCCTTTGATTGATCTTCGACATGATCAGCTTACAGGCGGTTTGCGGGCCGGGGAGTTATACGAAGGTGTGCGCAGGGGCAACGAAGGTGTGTCTTGCGATAGTTCTGCGCGGGTTTATCGAGCTTGGGTCGCCTGACGCAGCTGGCGGACTACCTGTTTGCAATTACGAGAGAATTTGACAGACCTGTGGATCGATCTTTCAGCCCAACCTAGACCCTTGGCGTATTTTTGTGATGGGGTCCACGTGTTAGTATGGCAGGCAGGTTACCACGTCGCCAAATGCAATTCCGACGTGGGCCTTGGCGGACGGGAATCCCTTCATGAATGCTGCGGAACGAGGCAGCGTCAAATTGGCCGCGATGCGGCAGTAGGGTAGATATGCAAAGCCGTCGTTTGGAGGCGCAGAAAGCCATGACGATCGATCAAGTCAGCACGAGGGACGAGCCGGTTGTCTGTATCGTTGACGACGAAGGCCCTGTCAGGGCCTCGCTGGTGGACCTTTTCGAGTCGGTGGCGATGAAGGCCATCGCATTCGAGAGCGCTTCGGATTTTCTGGAGCGCTGCGATATGGGGCAGGCGGGCTGCATTCTTTTGGACGTGCGGATGCCCGGCATCAGTGGCTTGGACTTCCAAGGCCAACTCGCCGCCGCCGGCAACACCATGCCCATTATCTTCATGTCGGGTCACGGAAGTATCCCGCTGACCGTAAAGGCGATGAAGGCGGGAGCAACGGACTTCCTGATCAAGCCATTTGCCGGCAGCGCCGTGATCGCCGCAGTTGGCGAAGCGATCAGGCGGGATGCAGAGAACCGGAAAGAGGCCGCTATCCGCACCCAGGTGCAAAACTGTGAAGCCAGGCTTACTCCGCGCGAGCGGGAAGTCTTGCATTATGTCGCAGCCGGATTGATGAACAAGCAGATTGCACATGAAATGCAGATCAGCGAAATCATGGTGAAACTGCATCGGGGACGAATGATGAAAAAGATGCAGGCAGGCTCCCTTGCGGAGCTTGTCCGCAAATTTGACATGTTGAAACCGGATCTCAAACTGTATCAGTAACCTGCGCGGCGCCTAGCTCATTGCCCGAAAAAGAAGAATTGTACTGACGCAATGGCAAGTTCCCCCAACAAGACTATCGCTGTCATTGATGACCATCGCTATCTCAGGGAATCCCTCAAGGATCTGCTCGAGGCGGCCGGTTATGAATGCGAGCTTTACGAGTCGGCCGAGAGATTCCTGAACGAAAAAGGTTATTCGCTCGTTGATTGCATTCTTGCCGACGTCAGAATGCCGGGAATGTCCGGTGTCGAGATGCTCCAGGCATTGAGCAGGATGCCATCCCACCCGCCTGTCATCATCATGACTGCGCATGGGGACAAGGACGTCGAGGCCGCCGTCTTTCAGGCGGGCGCGATCGCGTTTCTAAAGAAACCCGTCAATGCCGACTTGCTCATGTCGTGGCTGGAGCGCGCGATCAGCGACTATCGCGCAGGCTAGTCGTCCTCATGCGTGAGCGGCCTGTTCGACTTCAACCGGCAGGGTAAAGACGAATTTCGCTCCGTGTGGGTCGGCTTGCTCAACGCTTAGCCGCCCGCCGTGAGATTCGACGATGGAGCGGCTGATTGCCAGCCCCATTCCCATCCCTTGGCCTTTTGTCGTGAAGAAGGGCTCGAATATTCTGTCGGGGAATTCGACGCCCGGGCCGCGATCGCTGATCTCTATCTGCACGGTATCTGTCGCACGGCGGGCGCGAATGTGCAGAACGCGGTCATCGCCAGCAGAATCCATGGCCTCCAGGCCATTGCGGATGAGATTGATCAGGACCTGTTGGACCTGAACCCGATCGAAGGCGATCGGCGGAAGGTCGCGCTCGAGCTCGATATCCATGCGCACGCGCCGCCGCATCGCTTCCTCGGCCATGAGGTCGCGTGCTTCTCTGACCACGCTATCGAGTGCGGCGTAATCTCTCGACGTTTCAGAGCGTTTGAACAAGGCGCGGATGCGGCCGACGACTTCGACGGCCGAATGTGCGCTTGCCGAGATGCGCTCAACTGCTTTCTGCGCCCGTTCGATATTGGGCGGTTCCGCCGAAAGCCAGCGCTGGCTGACATCCGAGCTTGATATGACGGCGGCGAGCGGCTGACTGATCTCATGGGCGATCGAGGCGGAAAGCTCGGCAAGGCTCGCCGCCTGGCTTGCCCGCGCGAGGTTCTGCTGGGCGAGGCTCAAAGCCTCCTGCACGCGAACCTGATCCTCGACATCGATGGACAGGCCGTACCATTCCACGATCGCACCGTTTCTATCGCGAAGGGGCTCGAACCGGCCTTCCGTCCAGTGGAACATACCGTCCGGCCCGCGTCGTCTGTATCGCATCATGAAAGGCTCGCCCACCCGGATGCAGTGCGCGGCCCTGCGCTGCACCTCAGGGCTATCCTCGGGATGGACAAGTTCCTGCGCTGCGCGTGCAAATTCCTCGAAATTCGCTTTGGAGAGGCCCAGTTCCTGCATATAGCGCCTGCTGACGTAGGAGAGCTCGCCCGCCGGTGTCCAGCTGCAGATGTGCACCGGCAAGGCATCGATGAGCCGTTGAAGATGCCGTTCGCTGCGTTGCAACGCCTCTTCGGCGTGGACCTGATCGTCGATATCGTGGCAGAGGCCATACCACTGGCTGATGCGTCCATGCCGGTCGTGTATCGAATCTGCGCGGCTCGACATCCAGCGATAGACGGCGTCGTAGCGGCGCAGCCGGTATCGTGTGGAAAAGCTTTCGCCGGTGGCGAAGCAATGATGGAGCGCGTCCCTGAAGCCCGAGGCATCATCTGGGTGGATCGCCATCTCGATCATTGCATCCAGCCGGCTCATGCCCGGTAACTGTAAATCGGCAATATCCCGACCGAGGTAATCGATCATCTGTTTGTTGAAGAAGATCGGCTCGCCATCTGCGGTCAACCGCCAGATGTGAGACGGCACCCTATCGACGAGTTCGGCGAGCGCCCGTTCCCGTTTGCGCAATGCTTTGACGCTCCGGCTGACGATCATCCCCTGCTCCTGGCGACACATTCACGTCTCAACAGGCTGAAGTGCCTGCAGCAGGATTTTATCCTACGATACAGCGGAAAACGAAAGCAATTCATACGGGAACGATGCGTCTTGGCTGCCAGTCGCTGCCGATCTGCCTGGATGTCGTCGCGCCGGATGACGAACTGGATGCGTTCATCCGCTAAGCGGGTTTCGTGATAGACGATCGGCCGCGCCCGCTCATTTGTCTGTTGCAGGCAAAGTTCCTTGTCCTCGGACCCGGCTAATAGCGGCCAGCGCAACTGTTTATCTCCTGCGCGTCAACAAGGAGAATTCAGATGCCAAGCCTAAAGGATAAGGTGGCCATCATCACTGGTGGCAATAGCGGTATAGGAAAAGCGACGGCGCGGCTTTTTGCCGAGGAGGGGGCGAAGGTCGTCATCACCGGACGCCGCCAGGATGTCGTCGAAGAAGCGGTTCGGGCTATCGGCAATGGGGCAATCGGAATTTGCGGCGACGTCGCCAGCATCGATTACCATCGCCGGCTCGCGGCTGAGGTAACGGAGCGTTTTGGCGCCATTGATGTTTATATGGCCAATGCCGGCATCATCAATCTCGCGGCGTCAGAAACGGTCAGTGAGGCCGAATACGACCAGCATTTTGCGGTGAATACGCGCGGTGTCTTCTTCGGTGTTCAGACCATCGCTCCGCATATGCGCGATGGCGGAAACATCATCGTCACGAGTTCTCTGGCCGGGACGAAGGTTTTGCCGAACCACACTGTTTATGCCGGTACCAAGGCTGCGCTCGCCGCATTTGCGCGCAATTGGGCGATCGAATTCAAATCGCGCCGGATCCGCGTCAACATTCTCAGTCCCGGTCCTGTCGAGACCGAGATCCTGGGAAAACTCGGCGTCAACGAAAGCAACCGTCCGCAGTTCGAGCAGCAGATGGCGGATCTGATACCGGCAGGACGTCTCGGGCGCCCCGAAGAACTGGCTCAGGCCGCGCTCTTCCTTGCGTCGGCCGGCACTTTCGTAAACGGAATCGAACTCCACGTCGACGGGGGTATGTGCGTGGCCTGACGCCAATGTCGTCGGATTTTTGCGCGGCCGGCTCGTATGCCGGCCGTAGCAATCTCTTGTCCCGAAGATGGCCCCCTAGGCGGAGCCCTGTGTCGGTACTGATGGGAAAGTCTTAGAACGGAGGTTTGGGTTGTTGCAGAACGCTCGCCGATACAACGATATGGCTGCTCACGTTGGCGATCGCGGCGCCTGGCCTGACGTCCGAAACGTCCTTCATCCAGTTGGTCGTCACCAGTTGAACAAAAAGTGACTCGACATATTAATTGTGTCATATTAAATTGTGCGCAATTCAACAAAGGAGACCAACCGATGCATAAAATCTTGAAATCCGTATTCGCACTCGGCGCACTGGCAATTCTCGTCGCCCCTGCAGCCGCTGAATCAGCAAAGCCGACGGTGGTGCTCGTGCACGGCGCCTTTGCCGATGCATCGAGCTGGAACGATGTCATCGCTCGTCTGGAAAAGGATGGTTATCCGGTTGTCGCCGTTGCCAATCCGCTGCGCAGCGTAAAGTCGGATGGTGATTATGTCGGCCGCATCGTCGCCGGCATAAAGACCCCGGTCGTTCTCGTTGGCCATTCCTATGGGGGTTCAGTCATCAGCGAGGCTGCTGCGGGGACGAAGAATGTCGAAGCGCTGGTCTATGTCGCGGCCTTTGCTCCTGACAAAGGCGAGTCCGCCGCAGACCTCTCGGGCAAGTTCCCCGGCAGCACTCTGGCGCCGACGCTTGCCGAGCCGGTGGCATTGGAAAATGGCGGAAAGGATCTGTATATCCAGCAGGGTAAGTTTCATGAGCAGTTTGCTGCTGATGTGCCGGCAAAGACCGCAAAGCTGATGGCAGCAACCCAGCGCCCAATTACCGAAGCAGCCTTGACAGAGGGAGCGCCCGGTGCGGCGTGGCAGACCATTCCTTCCTGGTTCATCTACGGTGATGCAGACAAGAACATTCCCGCCAAAGCTCTCGGCTGGATGGCAGAACGCGCTCACTCCAAGGAGACCGTCGTGGTCAAGGGTGCCTCCCACGTCGTAATGGTTTCTCATCCCGACAAGGTTGCGAAGATCATCGAAGACGCGGCTTCCGCCAAGTAACGCTAAAACTTCATCTTGTTCTTGAATGGGCTCCGTCCTCGTTGGCGGAGCTCAAATGCTGTTGTCGGTGCGGCCGAAGTGGTGAACAATCTGAAATTGTGTAGTTTATGCCGATGCGGCGTTTCGTATTTGCCTTGGCAATTGGAAACAACGTACCGATGTCTTATGAGCACCTGGAGCGGGATGTTCCAACCAGTCTGCATCGCTGACGATGAGGCCTCTATCCGCGCCTCTATGATCGATCTCTTTGAAACGGCCGGCATGCGGGCAGTCGCCTACGAAAACGCCGATGATTTCCTCGATTGTGTCGATCTTTCTCAGGCTGGATTGCATTCTGCTCGACAAAATCGTGGCGGGATGGTCAACGTGACGCCCTTGATGCATCGTCGGCAATCGCACGCGGCTGAAGAAACAGTAAAGTCTGTCACGGCTCATTAGACATCCAGCTCAATCGCTCAGGCCGGCCAAGATCGTCCGCCTAAACCTGCCGCCGTCTTTGGATGTGACGATCAGGCCGGCAAATCCTGGCGGCCGGACGACCGTCAGCTCGACAACCCGACTTCAATAATCGATTGAATGCTGCCTGACCGAGTGGTTTAACTCAAGTTCGTGGACCGCTGCATCAAGTCCTGATGTGGTGGCCGGACACCTTGCGATGACGGGACGAGATGCGCATATTCAACTGAACAACGTCATGTGGAGCTTGATCCACGAGCTGCGAATCTCTGTTCTCTTCCCGCTGATCGTTTTATTGGCCATATGGAACCGGCGGGTCACAATCGTCGCGCTGGCATCTCTTTGGCTTGTCGGTGAGGCCGCGGGTTGTTTCACCCAAGAGGGAAGCATCCTGGCGTCGATCCTCGACACTGCGGGATACATTCTCTTCTTTGCCACAGGCGCAATCTGCTTCTACCATCGGCAGACGCTCGCAGCGACCGCCGGAAAACTGCCGCTCTGGGCCACTGCCATTGCGGCGCTTGTTTTGATGGCGATCCCGGCAGGTGCTCCAGCGTCCGAGCTCTTTTATGGACTGGCCTCCGTTGCATTGATTGGTGCAGCAATCGGGCATGAAAAGGCCCAATCGTTTTTGCCTCCTCTCCTCATTTGTGGTTAGGCACCATTTCGTACAGCCTCTATCTCTTTCATCTCTCCATAATCCTGTTCGCTCTTCGCCATTGGTACGGGGCCGTCGACAGCCGATTGCTCGTAGCCGGGATCATTGCTGCAAGCCTGTTGGCCGCTCAACTCGCTTCCTGGCTGATTGAGAAGCCATCGGACCAACTTGGACGGGTCCTTTCCCGCAGGCAGAAACCGGCCTGAAACACGGCTAGCGTCATAGGACAACGCCCTTTTCTCTCTCTTCGGCCGAAATCCGGAGCCACCGCAAAAGGAGTCGGCAGCCACCATGCGAGGCATGGTTGTGTCACGTCGCTCTTAACATTCTTCAGATCGCCATAATTCCGAGATCATATCGCGTCAATTGCGAGATAGTACGATAAGCTGTGCCAGAATCGGTATATTCGAAGTATCGAAAATATTGCGATATCTTCTGGATAATAACTCGGGTGGCCTGCCGGCCGTTTCTGTTTAGGATGCGCAGCAGAATCGGCGGAACGCTTTTGGAGGCGCACGGATGCCAACGGTCACCGGAACGGATGGAAACGATACGTTGATCGGCGGCAAGGCCGCCGAGGTGATCATCGGCCTTGCCGGCGACGATGTTATCTACGGCAATGATGGCAACGACATCATCGATGGCGGCGCCGGCTCCGACCAGCTCTATGGCGGCGCGGGTGACGACACGATCAAGTCATGGCGCCATGAAGGGCCGGATTATATAGACGGCGGCGCCGGCATCGATACGCTGGCGCTGAAGCGCAGCTACGAATATGTCGTCGAGCACATCGATATTTCCACGGCCGAGAAGATAGCCACGCCCCAGGATCTCGGCGAAGGAACTGTAATCGTCAACATGGAGCGCCTGAACATCACCGGCGGATACATGGGCGACCATTTCGTCGGTGGCGCGCTGGGCGACGAGATCCACGGCTGGAACGGCGACGATACGCTCGAAGGCAATGGCGGCGACGACTACATCGACGGCGGCGCCGGCAATGACGTGCTGATCGGCGGATCGGGCCACAACACGCTGATTGGTTACAGCGGCGACGACAAGTTCGTCTCCGGTCCGGACGCGGTCGACATCATCGACGGCGGAACGGGCAACGATTATCTCGTCCTGGATCGCCGCGCCGTGTCCGCGGATCTCACGCTCGATCTGTCGCTTCCGGCGGCCACCGTCCAGGCGCTGGGCGACGGCACGACAATTAGCGGCATCGAGCAGATCGAATTTTATGGCGGTAGCGGCGCCGATACCGTCACGGGCGGCAGCAACAACGATACCTTCAGGGGCGCCGGCGGCAATGACAGGTTCGATGGCGGGGCAGGCCTCGATATGGCCGATTACGTCGGCCCCTTCGCCGATTATGCGATCGACCGGGTGCTCGGCACGGTCGCAAGCACGGCCGAAGGCACCGATACGCTCGTTCGTGTCGAGAAGCTGCATTTCCTTGACGGCATCTACGATTGGGAAACCGGCGTTTTCAAGCCGTTCAACAGCACTCCCGTATTGACGGCAGGTGAGCCCAGTAACGGTCTAATCGAAGCCGGCCACAACGGCCCCGGGCTCAGTACCGCCAGCCTGCAGCTGACGGCATCCGATCCCGATGCAGGCGATACCATCTCCTACGTCACCGACGGCTGGACCAGTCTCGGCAGCGGACAATGGAGCCTTTCTGGCGTTTACGGCACGGCAACCCTGAACACGGCGACCGGACAGGTGGCCTACCTGCTGGACAACAACCGTGCGGCAACCCAGGCGCTGGCGGAAGGCGCTGCGGCACAGGACAAGTTCGACCTGACGATCAGGGACAGCCATGGGGCGAACGCCACGCAGAGCATAGAATTCTCGATCGTCGGAGCGGACGACAATATCGTCGGCGCGACGATCCACGGGACCGACGGCAACGATATCATCACGCCGGGCACAACCGTCGCCGGCCAGCCGCTCGTCACTGCCAACGACGACACGATCTACGGCGCAGGCGGTAGCGACTATATCGATGGCGACGCCGGCGCCGACAAGATGATCGGCGCAAGCGGCAACGATACCTACTTCATCGACAATGCCGGCGACCGCGCCGTTGAAACGGCCGATGGTGGCACCGACACGATCCAGGCCACCATCAGCGTCGATCTCCACGACCATGCCTTTGTCGAAAACCTGCGTCTAAAGGAAGGCGCCGGCGCTATCGGCGGCACCGGCAACGATCTCGCCAACCTCATCACCGGCAACGCCTCGGCCAATGTGATTGCCGGCGGCGCCGGTATCGACAGCCTATATGGCAAGGGCGGCGCTGACACTTTCTATTTCAACGAAATGGGCGCGGCAAACAAGGATTCCATCTGGGATTTCGACGCCGACGACAAGATCAAGCTCGGCTCCGCCTTCGCTGGCCTCGACAGCAATCATGACGGCATTCTGGACACGGACGCCTTCATGATCGCCTCCAAATACGGCGCCACGGCCACCGCCGATCACGCGCAACTGATCTACAATGCGGCGATCGGCAACCTTTCCTACGACGCGGATGGCGCCGGTGGCCAGGCAGCGCAGGACATCGTCTTCATCGGCGCCAACAAGGCCTTCTTCGACCACGGGGATATCGTTCTGGTGTGAGAACCTGGAGGGCGGAGTTGCTCGGCCTTCGACCTCTCATCCGCTGCCGCCGCCCGATCGGATATTTCTGGGGCGCGAGTTGTCCTCACCCGTCGCTGCCCGGGCGCAAGTGTGACGGCTAGAAGCGAAGTAGGAAGTGGAGACGGATGCCGATCCGACACCATAAGTCCTTCTCGCCGGGGTCATGGCATCCGCAGCGGGCAAGCGGAAGTGGGGCAGCCGGAAAGTGCACTCGAACGTGCAGATTGCGACTGACTGAAGAAAGCCGCTGTTCAGGTGCAAAATTCACCTACATAGCCCTATGAGATCGCTGATTACCTTTTGATGAGCTTTGTTGCGCCGCTCCCCATTGCGCTTGCGCTGATTTTCGTGGTCGTTGTCCAGGAATGAGCAGTCGACCCGCGGTCGACTGGAACGACAGGCGACAGGATCGGGCGTCCAGGCCATGAAGGTCGGTGCCAGCGACTTTCTGCCAGCCGCTCTGGCATTCCAGCGGCTCTTCAACACGCTATCGCGGCTCCCAAACCTTGGTTTGGGAAGTAAGCCCTAGCCTTGGATGTTAATTTTGAGGCTCGCTTATCCAAGGAGGTTGCGATGCAGGTCACGAAATTCATTGTCTACGTGATGGTCGGTTTCAACATATTGCTGGCCGGCTGGCTGGCCCTTTACATGCTCTACGATCCCGAAAGCTGGTATTATTTTGTCCCGGGCGTCACGGATACGGGGATGTACAACCAGCATTTCATTCGCGATATCGGCATCATCCAGGGCTTCATCGCGCTTGCATTCGCCTTTGGCGCCTGGAAGCCGAGCCGGCGGGTCGAGCTGTGGGCCGGCGCGACGCTCTGGCTGATCGCGCATGCCACCTTCCATCTTTGGGAAGTCGCTGTCGGCATCTGCTCCTCGTCGGTGATCCTGAGGGACTTCCCGGCGGTGAGCCTGCCCGCGATCTTCGGGATACTCGCGACGCTCTGGGCAATTCAACAGGCCATTGCCTCACCGAGGCGGGAGGCAGTTGCAGGAATTCGCGTGTAAGGCGGATGCTTCAGCCAAAGGAGAAAGGAGGCGCTTCTGCGCCTCCTTTTTGTTTCCAGCCGCAGATATGCAGAAGCATTGCCGCTAGGCGGCCATCATCGATCGGGAAAGCCAGTCGTGGAATGTCACGGTCCCGACAAGAGCACCAGCTCCGGGAAGGAGCGTGGTTTTCGCAAGCTCCACGCCGAAGAATGGCGCTTCGGGATCGATCGCGATCGAGCGCGGATCTTCGCTTGCCGTCAAAATTTCTCGCGCCAATTGGTCCAGCTGTACGGATTCAGGGCCGGCGATTTCAACGATGTCATTGCGGGGTGCATCGATCATGATCCTGGATATCAAAGTTGACGCTTCATCCGCTGCGATCGGCCTCACCAGAGAGGGCGACAGCCGGAAACCATTGCCGTCGGCTGCCAAATCGATGATGCCGTTGAAGAATTCGAAAAACTGTGCGGATCGCACGATGGTATAGGGCAGCCCTGAAGCCCTTATGAGATTTTCCTGCACCATCTTTGCGCGGAAGTAGTCGTTTTCCACCAGCCTGTCCGTCGCGACGACGGACAGGGCAAGATAGTGCCCGACGCCGGCATCCTTCGCTGCTGCCAGCAGGTTCTTTCCCGCCTGCTTGAAGAAGCCGAGCGCGTTTGAATCGCCGAATGAGCCGGAATTGGTGACATCGATCACCACGTGCGCGTCGGCAAGCGCCGCCGTCAGCCCTTCGCCGGTATAGGCATCGACGCCGGTGCTGGTCGACACTCCACTGACGGTTTGACCCGCCCGTTCCAGTTCGCGAACGATCTTGGATCCCATCATCCCGCTCGCACCAACAACCGTAATTTTCATCTCACGCCTCCGGGGAGATTGTCTGCCATGCCGAAAGGATAGCTGTTTCCGGGGACGGATCGATAAAACGAAGTTTTGGGTTGACCCGAAGCAGGGGCAGCCTGCGTTCGCTCACAGCTCCTGTCCCAGGGACTAATGCCCGTGAGAGTTCTCAAGCTCGACGACCCGGATTTCATTGGCGCGTGCAATCGCCGCGTCAAGCTGCTCACGTTCTTTCTTCAGGAAACGAAGCCAGTCCTCAATGGCCTCAAACCGAGTCGGAAAACCGCCGGACACCGCTTCGCCCTTGGCAAATTTCTCCAGCGTAAAATCCCAGTTCGCTTCACGAACGATCGCATATTCTGCGCCATCGTTCTGCTCGGTAGGTTTCATGTCTGCCACGGGCTCCTTCCTAGATATTCTCTCAGGTGAAAAGGCTGGACTTTCAGCGGGATAGGGTCAACGCAAACCAAGGTTTGGCAAACCAATGTTAGGGATGCCAGGCGCTGCATCGACCAGTATCTGAGCATCCGTGAGCCGTGTTAACCGGGCACGATGGAGATGATGAACGCAGGGGTTTTTCCGGTTTCTTCCTGCGGCCAACGAAATGGCAGCCGAGCGTCCAACCCATCCGGCTTACGTCGTCGAGCAGGCAGGACCGGCAGCGTTTGCTGCCGGTCCTGTTCGGTTTTGACGACCATGGAGACCTCGGAACAAATGGTCGGGCGATGGTAAACCAAGGTGTACCGTCCGCCGGCGCGTATCCTATGGTATCGATTGGCGTCTCATTGAGCAGGCAGGCACCATCCAGGCCGGCGCTTTGGTCTTTCTTGATCTAGCTGCTGGCATGGTTTGGTGACCGAGTGCCGACAAAGGGTAGAACAGAGGGATACAGGCGCGTTTAGGCCCGGGATCTCTCAGATACCAAAGAGGTAATTCGATGCAAAACGCCCAGGTAAAGACGGACAAGAGCGCCGAGCCGGTCGTTTATGTCATCGATGATGATGCCGAGATACGCAGCGCCCTCGTGGATCTCTTCACGGTCACGAACAAGCGCGCATCAGCCTTTCCAAACGGCCTTGAATTTCTCAAATGGGCTGATGTAAACGCGCCCGGCTGTGTCGTCGTCGACATGCGAATGCCAGGGGGGTCGGGCCTCGACCTTCAAAGCCAGCTTCTGGCGCTCGGCAGCAAGTTGCCGCTCATTTTCCTCACAGCCCACGCGGATGTTCCAACGAGCGTCAGGGCGATGAAAGCAGGCGCGACCGATTTCATCACAAAACCGTTCATCAACCAGGTTCTCCTCGACGCTGTCGATCACGCCATCAGGATAGACGATGAACGCCGCAAGTCGAATGAAGAGTTGAAACGCGTCCAAGCGCTTGCCGATAGCCTGACACCGAGGGAGCAGGAGGTCATGCATGCCGTGGCGAGCGGTTTGATGAACAAGCAGGTCGCCTATCAGCTCGGTATCAGCGAAATGACGGTCAAGCTTCACCGTATGAGCCTCATGCGCAAGATGCAGTGCCGCTCCCTGGCGGATCTGGTGCGCAAGGTCGAGCAGCTTCAGCGGGGCTGAATGCCTTCACCGCCCCGCGCTCCGAAGCAATCGGCCATTCGAGCGAAAGCTCGACCCTTTGCAGAATCCCCGAGGCCGCTTGGCCGGCATTTCCTCCTGAATTTCTGGTCAATCGCATGGGCTGCTGGCAGATCCCCAACGTATGTTTGGGTATGCGTCAGACCACAATCGCTTAGGTTTGGATCCTGGTCGCTGATCCAAGGCAGCCAACTATCCCAGTAGAATCCAGGACCGAGGCGATGACGCAACCTATTCATTCTACGGAGAAATCGCCTGAGCTTCTCAAGGTGCTCATGGGTTTTGTGGCTGCTGACGCAGCGCCCTGTCCGGACAAAGCTGGTCTGAACTAACAACCGCCCGCCTCGTTTGCGCGGCGGAGCGTTCTTTCAACTCTTTGGTACAGCAAAAAGGAGCAGATTATGAAAATCGTTGTTATCGGCGGAACCGGTTTGATCGGTTCGAAGCTCGTCAAGCGCCTCCAGGCCAAGGGCCACGAGACTATTGCCGCCTCTCCCGCATCCGGCGTCAATACGATCACCGGCGAGGGGCTTGCGGATGTTCTGAAGGGAGCGCAGGTCGTGGTCGACCTCTCCAACTCTCCGTCTTTCGAAGACAAGGCAGTGATGGAATTCTTCCAGACTGCGGGTCACAACATCGCGTCCGCTGAAGCGGCTGCCGGTGTGAAGCACCATGTCGCTCTGTCCGTTGTCGGCACGGAACGCCTTCCGGAGAGCGGATACATGCGCGCTAAGCTTGCCCAGGAAAAGATCATCAAGGAATCTGGGATTCCTTATTCCCTGGTTCACTCGACGCAGTTTTTCGAATTCATGTTCGGTATCGCTCAATCCGGTGTGCAGGGTGACAAGGTTCACCTTTCGCCGGCCATGATGCAGCCGATCTTCTCGGATGATGTTGCCGACGCGCTCGTCGATGTCGTTCTCGGCAACCCGCTGAACGCCACCGTCGAAATTGCCGGTCCGGAACCGATCAAGATTGCCGATGCCGTCACCCGTTATATGCGCCAGATCGGCGACAAGCGTGAGGTCGTCGCCGATGACCAGACCCGCTATTTCGGCGCTTTGCTGAAGCAGGACTCCCTTATGCCCGGTAGCCAGGTGCGGATCGGTAAGACCCGGTACTCCGAGTGGGTCAAGACGGCTACGCCGCCTCCGGGGCACTGATCGGGCATCAAAATCGCATGGAAATAGTCAAAGCCCCGAAAGGGGCTTTGACCGTTTTGGTGAGTGCATTGCCGACCAACCGTCTTTGGATGGGCAGAATTGAAGCTCATCGCCATGCAGTCTGAAAGGGGGCGCCTCGACGGCGCCCCAAATCACTAGGCCTTGAAGAAGCTCAGCAGATCCGCGTTGACGACGTCGGCATGCGTCGTCGCCATGCCGTGCGGCAGACCCTTGTACATCTTCAGCGTGGCATTCTTCAGCAGTTTTGCGGAAAGCGGCGCGGAATCGGCAATCGGGACAATCTGGTCATCGTCGCCGTGCATAACGAGGGTCGGGACCTCGATCGACTTGAGGTCTTCGGTAAAATCCGTTTCCGAAAATGCCTTGATACCGTCGTAATGGGCCTTGGCACCGCCGGCCATGCCCTGACGCCACCAATTCTGGACAATTGCCTGCGAGACCTGGGCGCCCGGACGATTGAAGCCATAGAACGGGCCGCTGGCCAGGTCGATGTAGAACTGCGACCTGTTTGCCGCGAGCGCTGCGCGCAGGCCATCAAAGACTTCGATCGGAAGGCCGCCCGGATTGGCCGGCGTCTTGACCATGATCGGTGGGACGGCGCCGATGAGGACGAGCTTGGCGACCCGACCCTTGCCGTGACGCGCGACATAATGGGTTGCCTCGCCACCGCCGGTCGAATGGCCGACATGGATCGCGTTGTGGAGGTCAAGGTGCTGGACGACGGCCGCGGCGTCGGCGGCATAATGGTCCATGTCGTGACCGTCGCTGACCTGGCTGGAGCGGCCGTGTCCACGGCGGTCATGCGCAATGACGCGATAACCCTTGCCGAGGAAGAAAAGCATCTGGTTATCCCAGTCGTCGGCGCTGAGCGGCCAGCCATGGTGGAAGACGATCGGCTGAGCGTCCTTCGGACCCCAGTCCTTGTAGAAGATCTGGACGCCGTCTTTCGTGGTGACGTATTCATTGCTCATGGCATGTTCTTCCTTCGATTTCTTCGGCTCGTCGGCCATTGCAGGTGGAGAAAATTTCAATGTTGCGGCAGCGACCGCAAGTGTAATCGCTCCCGTCATCGTATCTCGGCGCGTTGGCCGGAAATGTTGCGGGTCCATATAAGTCTCCTTATTCCAAGATGCTCGATAGGCGTCGCGAAATGTTTGTTTTGGGAGGAGTATTTCCGCCGAGTGACGCCCGATGACGCTATCCTTTATATGGCCTGTGAGAAGCTATACTTCCGTTTCATTCACGGCCGTCCGTGCGCCTGAATATCAGGCTTGAGCGTCAAGGGATTTGAAGGCGGCGTTTCAGCAGCACCGTAAACCTGCAGATTTTCCGGTGAAACCTAAACGGACGTTTGATCGTCCGGCAGGCGCTCTTCGACTATGAACGGAGAGGGGCGCCATCAACGACAAACTCATCGCAAGCCATTGTTATATCTGGCTGAGCTTTGCCCCGTGGCGGTGCCAGACGGAGAAGCCCATGCAGCATATCCTCGTTGTCGATGACGATCACTCTGCGCGCAGCCTCATCAGTGATTTTCTCATGCAGCAGGCGTTTCGCGTTACTGCCGTCAGCAGCGGCGATGAACTGCGGGACATGCTCTCGACGAATATGGTCGATGCATTTGTCATCGATCTGAATCTCAAGGGAGAGGACGCCCTGAAGATTGTGCAGCAGCTGGCGACACTCTCGACGGCGCCCATCATCATCACCAGTGCCGACCGCGTCGAGGAAACCGACAAGGTGCTGGGATTCGAACTTGGCGCAAGCGATTACATCGTCAAGCCTTTCGGTCTGCGAGAATTCCTGGCACGGCTGAAGGCGGCCATGCGCGTGAGGCCCGCGCCCGAGGCCGGCCGGGAGCGTCGGACCTATATGTTCGGCGACTGGACGCTCGCCATGCGCCAGCGGGCGCTTACACGGCCGGAATTCGGCGAGACGAAGCTGACCGCCGCCGAATTCAATCTCCTGGTCGCATTCCTGAACGCGCCGAAACAGGTCCTGTCCCGCGAAAAGTTGCTTGCGGCGAGCCGTGTCCATTCGGAGGAGGTCTTCGATCGAAGCATCGATGCGCTGGTTCTGCGCCTGCGACGCAAGCTGGAAACGGAACCGTCAAACCCGAGACTCATCAGGACGGCACGCGGGACCGGCTATATTATGGATTGCAGCGTGACGGTGGATGAGCGTCCGAGGCTCAAGTGATAAACGAAACTTAGCCATCTGATGTCAGAGCCCGATCGATGGAAGGCGAAGCGCATGAACTTCGACCGGCTGTTCGAAGCCTCGGAGGTTATAGGCACCCAGGCATTCCGTCTGATCCGCGCAGCCCGCGATCCGCACGAAGTCTGCTGATATCAGGACAGGGCGCTGCAGTTCCTTCGTCAGAGCTTCAAGACGGGAGGCAATGTTCACGGCGGGGCCGATCACGGTAAAATCCAGTCTCTTCTTGGAGCCGATATTGCCATACATCACCTCTCCGAGATGAATGCCCGTGCCGTAGCGGACCTCATGTCCGAGAGCTGTTCCCTGGAGCCCTTTGATCGCCTCTTGCGCCTCGGAAACGGCCTGCAGGAGATCGGTACAGGCGTCGGCCTGCTCAAGGGGAAAGACGGCCAGCAATCCATCCCCCATGAACTTGAGGATTTCGCCGCCATGCCTTTCGATCGGATCGGCGATGGCATCGAAATACTGGTTCAGGATGGAAATAACCTCATCGCGTGGCCGACGATCGGAGAGCTTCGTGAAGCTTCTGAGATCGCAGATCATGATCGCTGCATTTATCGACATGCCGCTTCCGCGTGTCGTTGCGCCGTCCAGAATCTGTTCCCCGGCGTGAGGGCCGACATAGGTTTGCAGCAGCGTCAGCGCCAGCTGGTTCTTGAGGCGAATTTCGCTGACCAGTGAAAACAGCGGAAGGATTTCTCGAAAGAACGCTATTTCCTCGCCCGTGAATCCGCCGGGCTCGCTCGTCGAAAACGTCGCGAGGTGTCTCTTGCCCTGGGTATGGTCAAGAGGCCAGGCGAGGTAATCGGTATGGCCTTCCTCCCTCAATTCTTCGAAGACAGGAAATTGATGCGGCCCGTGGATCTGAAGCCGCTGCCGGATTTCCACGCCGCTTTTGATGACGACACGAAACGGACTTCTGAGAAAGGCGTCGGTCGCCTCGACATCGTAGCCAATCGTCGTGATATCCGCTTGCCTGTGATCCTTGACCCAGACCACGCGCGTTCCGAGCCACTGGGGATGATGAACACGAAGATGGAGACTGGCGCGGCTGAGGGCGACGCCACAAGCAACAAGACGGTCACAGAGTTGCAGAAATATGGGCTCGATCTGCAGCTCGTCTCTCACGCCTGATATCAGCCAGTTCACGAGGGTATGGCGGTTGGCGCTGTCAAGCTTATGCATTTTGCTCCTCGTTCATCACCAGCGCCCCTGCCTGGGCTGAAGCTCGAAGCCCTGATGTTGCTGCCGCGCAGATGGTGAGCATAGTGACGAATGGTTTCGCAGTCCTGAGCGAAATTAATTTGGATATATGCCGTGGCCGGGATCAACGCTTTGCAGCAGAGGCTACGAATTCCATCAGGTCTTTGGAGCTCAGCGGTTTTTCCAGAAACGCAGCTGCGCCCGATGATCTTGCGGCTGCTTCCGTGCGGTTGTCGGCAAAAGAGGTCATTATGCAAACCGGCGGACCGCCATCCCGGACCACGGCTGAGAGCAGGTCAAGGCCGCTGGTTCCGGGCATTCTCACGTCCGCCAATATGCAATTCACATGATGCATGTCGCCGGAATTGAGGAAGGCGTCCGCGGACGCATAGGTCCGGCTTTCAATGCCGGTCGCTTCAAACAGATCCTTCAGCGATTCCAACAGAAACTGATCGTCGTCAATGATTGCGATCGTCGTTTTTTGCCCGGATTGCATAAGACCTCTGACAACATTGAGCCGGTTCATCCGGCATTTTGAGGATATTGGTACACCCTATAAATTGCTGGCATCAGTGGAACAGATGGTCTTTCAAGATGGTATGGATCTGCTCGCCGGACCCCCGACATCGTTGATGCCAATGGAAGCCTTAGCGACTATCTGTTTCCCCATGAGGCAGCCCTCAGCCTGCATCCTATGGTAATAGATATTGGTCGCCTTTCAACTAAACAGAAGTTTGTCTCCGGCCAGAGATTCGCTCCAGCTGGCTCAATCAAAGGTTCTTGGAAGCGCAATTTGAAAATCCGCGACGATGTCAGCCAGGTTTTCAACCGTAGTAGTATCGACAAATATTGCTTGGCCGATCGGTGGCGATGGCCCGATGGATTCGCACGTTAAGGCTGTCGAACAATGGATGGCAGGTTTGGTGTCAAGCCCACTCTTGTTTTAGTAGTCGGGCAGGCTGGCGAGTGGCTAAACTAGGGGTCGTGCACTTATTGCCAAAGGCCCGATCATGCTTCGCCTTTATGACAGTCGATTTCCTGGAAGCGCGTGGAAAATCCGTATTCTACTCAATCGCCTGGAATTGCCGCTCGAACTCAGAAGCCTCGATCTCGACGCGGGCGAAACCAGGACGCCGCCGGCAGGCTTTCCGAGAACTCGGCGTCGGGCATAGCCCGACCGGACCGAGCTTAAAAGCTATCTCTTTCCGCCTGGCCGGTCGTTAAATTCCAAGCGACGACGGGTGGGGGTGTTTCCTTGCAATTTTTGTCGATGAGAAGAGCGGATGCCGCAGGAAATCGTTTCGTTCGTCGTCTTGCTGAATGCCCTGGGCATAGCGGGCATCGTCGTATGGCATCTGCAGGGCCGTTCCCGGCCAAATGCGCGCCTGATCGTGCAGATCGCCTTCTTTGCCGCGATGACGATCGTTCTCCTGCTGGCAGGGATTGTTCCGTTCCGCTTTGACCCGCCGCATCTGGAAAGCATGAGCGCACTTTTTGTCTCTGCCAAGATCCTCTGGTGGGTTCATCTCTCCTGGGCCGTCATCGGCTTCCTGCGCATCTACATCGTGCTGGATGGCAGGCCGCGAGAAGCAAGGCTCATTCAGGACCTTTTGATCGCGGTGGTTTATCTCGGTGTCGCCCTGTCGGTCATGGCTTTCGTCTTCGGGGTTCCGATCGGAACGTTGCTCGCGACGTCAGGCGTCATCGCCGTCATCCTCGGTCTTGCCTTGCAGAATACGCTGGGAGACGTGTTCTCGGGGATCGCTCTGACGCTCGGACGTCCCTATGTCATCGGCGATTGGATTTTGCTCAGCGATGGCACGGAAGGACGGATCGTTGCCAGCAACTGGCGCTCGACGCATCTGCTGACGGCCGCCCACAATATCGTCGTCTTGCCGAACAGCGTGCTCGCCAAACTTGGGCTGACCAATATCAGCCAACCGGATGAAAACCACCTGATTACGCTGTCGATCCGAATTGTTCCGACACGCATGCCGCACATCATCCTCGGCGTCATGCAGACGGTGCTGGATAGCTGCAATTCCATCATCAAGGACCCGCCGCCGGCGGTTTCGCTTGTCGGCATCGATGCCAGCGCGGTTTATATCGAACTCTATTTTCAAGTCACCAGTCCGCTGCGGCGAGGCCTCGCCCGCAGTGAAGTCATCGATCTTGTGTACCGCCACTGCAAGTCCAGCGGACTTCAGCTTGCGATGCCGCTCAGCAAGGTCATCACCGCAGACGAGCCCGTCGCACAGAATGCACCGGTCTCCAGCGCTGGCCCGGCGCAAAGTCTCATCGAAGCGATCCCCGTTTTCTCTGTACTGACAGCCGACGAGATAACGACGCTTGCGGCATCTGCGGCCAAGCGCACTTTTGCTCCCGGTGACGAGATCGCGAAAGAAGGAGACTCTCTTGCCAGCCTGATGATCATCCGGGCAGGCATCGTTTCGATGCTAAGAGACGGCAGTGAGACGGCGCGCCTGGCGCCTGGCGATTTTTTTGGCGAAGGGGGCTTTCTTGCCGGGATTGGCGAGAGCCATGCGCTTCAGGCGGTAACACGGGTGACCGTCTATGAAATCGGCAAGGAGGCTTTTGCACCGCTCCTGTACGAGCGTCCCGAACTCGCAGAAGACCTTGCGGCAAATCTCGCCTATCGGGAGGCATTGAGCGAGAATATCGGCAATCACGCCATGCAGCATGACCGCAGGCGATCCTATCTGCTGCAAGCCATCCGATCCGTATTCCGCAACCATGCACATGGGTGACCATTGCGGCGCCGCAGCCGATATCCGGGCGTTGCTGCTTATCTGCAGGTCGAATTCGTGGAGGCGAGATGGGCAATTTGCTGGGCGAAACCGCGGGGCTGATAGCTTTTGTCCGAACCGTGGAAACGGGATCCTTCAGTGCTGCGGCGCGCAGCCTGCAGACAACGCCCTCGGGCGTATCGAAAAGCGTTTCCCGGTTGGAAAACCTGCTGGGGGTGAAGCTTTTTCGTCGTTCGACACGTATCCTGACGCTGACGCCTGACGGAGAAACCTTCTTCGGAAATATTGCGCCACTTCTCCGGCAGATCGAGGAAACTTCGGATGTCTTTCAGGCGGATCGCGGCGCGACCGGCCATTTGCGCGTAAGCCTGCCGAGCGAGCTTGCGAGGCTGCTCATGCCGCCTATCTTCACGCGTTTCCTGCCGCAGCATCCCGGCATAACGCTCGATCTCGGGACGACGGATCGCCACGTCGACCTGATTCGCGAAAACTACGATATCGCCTTTCGCGTCGGCAAGGTCGCGGGAAGCGACCTGATGATGCGAACGCTGGTGCATCTGGAAATGGCTCTGGTTGCGTCTCCTGCCTTTGTCGAAACGTGGGGACGGGTGAGCTCGCTGGAGAGGCTGCGCGAAATTCCTTTCGCGAGATATGCGATCGACGGCCACCCATATCCCATTCACTTTGCCGATGGCGCTACGATGAAACCGACGGGCCAGGTGGACCTCGACACGGCGACGGCGATGCGAATTGCGGCATTGAGTGGGGCAGGTGTTGCTTATCTGATGAAATGCATCGTTCAGGAGGAACTGGATCGAGGGGAACTGATCCAGCTTCTGCCCGACCTTGAGCTGGAGACGATGCCGTTCCAGGCTGTCCACGCTTTCGGTCGAATGCCGACCTACCGGCTGCGCCTCTTTTCGGATTTCATCGAGACCGAGATACGGAAGCATGCATCGCCATAAGCAAGCTCGCGAGACCGCCACAGGTGCGGCAGTCCCGCCCGAAATCTCGGTCAGCCACCGCGACTGACAAGGCCGCCTGAGCTCATCCCCCAACCGATGGTTAGCTACCGTTTTTCCGTGCGCTTGCTACTCATTTTGTGACCGCATGCAGGCGCTTGCCTCGGCGGTCGGCTCCCCAAATCAGTAATTTTGAAGGACGAGGATGACATGATGCAAAGACTGAATTACGCCCAACTTTCGCCGGAACTCGTTAAAAAGCTGACCGCCTTTACCATGGAACTGAAAGAGAGCTCCATCGAGCAGACGATAAAGGATTTGGTCGAAATCCGCGCGTCCCAGATCAATGGCTGCAGCTTCTGCGTGGACATGCATTCCAAGGAAGCAAAGATCCACGGCGAACGCGAACTCCGTCTCTATCACGTCGCCGCCTGGCGTGAATCGACGCTGTTCAGCCCGCGCGAGCGTGCAGCGCTTGCCTGGACCGAAGCGGTTACCAAGCTCTCCGACACCGGGGTTCCTGACGAACTCTATGAGAAGGTCCGCGGCCAGCTTTCCGAGAAGGAAGTTTCCGATCTGACCTTCCAGGTCATGGCCATCAACGCATGGAACCGGATCAGCGTTGCGGTCAAGGCCGTGCCGGGCTCGGCCGATAAGCTTTACGGTCTGGACAGGGCTGGGCTGGAATAAAGCGATCGGCCAATATCGCGGTCGTATGGGAATGCGGCCGCGAGGGATTGAGCCCGTGTAACTGCTGCCGGCGTCTATCAGCCAGTGATCAGATCATTGTGTTCCGGGTGCTTTGCGGCGTAGCGCGCCATGAACTCGCATTGTGGGACGACCTTCTGGCCGTTTTCTCTGATCAGCGCGAAAACCCCATCAGCAAGCTTCGTTCCGATTCCGGCGCCAGAATATTCGAACGGAACTTCGGTGTGGGTAAGGACGATCTTATCGCCTTCCATCCTATAGTAGGCCATGGCCATTGCATCAGTGTTGATTGGCAGCTCATAGCGCTGCATCCGGCTGTTGTTCTGAACAAGAAGCGGCAAGGTCATTCTCCGTTCTATGGTGGCGTCAGCCTTCCGTCATCTCCCAGTTTCGTCAACACAAACGATCGTTTGGCTAGTCATCGTGCTTCCAAACACCTCACATGCCCCACGTGAAGCCGATGCTCTATGTTAGAGTGGTGCGATGCTCAAAGCGCGTAACGCGGAAATTCTGTTCCAGCGATGCAGCAATGTGATCCGCGCCTGGAACGCCGCGAACGGATTTCCACCTGATATCGTAGATTAGCTCGCGATGTCCGTCGTCGAAATCCCTGAGCCCCGTGAAGCTTGCTTCGGAGAGTGCAGGCGTTGCCGCCGTCACATCTGGAATCCCCGCCCCGCCTTCCAGTTTGATCGCGACGGTGCCTTTCTGCTCGCCTGAAATCCAGCGGTCCACATGCTTGAGTGGAGAGAGGATCAGCACCGCCAGAATGGTCACGATGGCGCCGACCGCGATCTGCCCGCCGCCAAAACACAGGCCGATTGCCGTTATCAGCCATAAAGTCGCAGCGGTGGTGACGCCAGTTGCGATGTCGCCGCGCCGCAGGATCGCGCCTCCGCCGATGAAGCCCACGCCGGTAAGGATGCCGAGCGGGAAGCGCAGGATATCCATCGAACCGTTTACGCTTTGGCTCGTCGCCAGGAGGATATTCGCCTGGATCATCGAAAGGCAGGCGGCGAGCCCAACGAGGATGGTCGTGCGCAATCCCGCGGGATGTCCGCCTCGCTCCCTGTCGAGGCCGATGAATGCGCCGGCGATGACCGTTGCTGCCAGACGGAGCGCAATGTCCGTCCAGTTCGGCGCCATGGGCATCAGTTCGATCAGATCCAACTCAGCCGCTCCCCTGTTATTAGTGCAGGAAGCTAGTGCGCGACCGGCGGACCGGCCAGTGGGACAGCTAAAATCACCCTTCGATACCGGGTCGTGTGGGATCGGCGTGTTGATGCAGGCTTGCGGCCGAGTGGCGGATAACCTCCGAAATCTGCAGCAATTGTTTAACCAGAGGCGTCGAATTGCGCCAGATGATGCCGATCGTTCTTAAGGGCTGGGGTCTGCGGAACCGGGAGATGGAAACATCTGCCGAGCGCGTCTCCACCGGCACCGCCATTTCCGGGATCAGGGTGACACCGATGCCGGCGCTGACCATTTGCACCAGCGTCGAAAGCGAGCTGCCCTCCATGATTTCCCGTGGGCGCGTCGATTGTATGCCACAGAAGGACAGGGCCTGATCACGAAAGCAGTGGCCTTCTTCCAAAAGAAGCAAGCGCATTTCGCGCAAGGCTTCGGGTTCCGGCACGGGCTTGCCTTCGTCCTCGCGATGCCGGACCAGCAGGAACTCCTCTTCAAACAGCTTGATCTCGGTTAACGACGGTTCCGATACGGGCAATGCGACGACCGCCAGGTCCAGTTCGCCCTGCGCCACTTCATGCACCAGTCTCGCCGTCAGCGTCTCGCGCACCTGTATTTCAATATTGTCGAAGCTCCTGTTCAGATCGCTGATAATTGCCGGCAGCAGATAGGGGGCTATGGTCGGAATGATCCCGATTCTGAGCCGTGTCAGCAGCCTGTCCTGTGACGCGCGGGCGAGATCTCCAAGTTCGTCAACGGCACGCAGAATATCGCGAACCCTGAGCCCAAAGAGTTGTCCGAAGGCGGTCAGCCTGACCTCCCGTGCACCGCGTTCGAAAAGATTCCCGCCCAACTCCTCTTCAAGCTCCTTGATCTGCATGGACAAAGCGGGCTGGGAAATCGCGCAGGCATCGGCCGCATGCCGGAACCGGCCATGACGTGCCAGGGCTTCAAAGTAACGAAGCTGTTTCAGTGTAACATTGGTCATAAGGTGAACTTATCGCGCTCATCAGTAAATCCAACTTAAAATTATCACACGCTTCCGATAAAAGGAAATAGAGGGAGGATGCGTGCCGACTCCGGTTGAACCGGAGTGAGGTGCAGGCACGCAATCAGGCCCAATAGTTTAACGGACAAGGCGGCTGTCGAACGGTCGTCTGGAGCAATAGGAGAAAACTATGGACCAGAAACCTGACAGCGCGGGCAAATGTCCCGTTGATCATTCGGGAACACGTCGCAGAGGCAATCGTGACTGGTGGCCGAACCAGCTCGACCTGCAGATGCTTCACCATCATTCCGGTCTTTCCGACCCGCTGGGCAAGGATTTCGACTATGCGGAAGAGTTCAAAAAGCTCGATCTTGATGCGGTGAAGAAGGATCTTCATGCGCTGATGACAGATTCGCAGGATTGGTGGCCGGCAGACTTCGGTCACTACGGCGGTCTCTTCATCCGCATGGCCTGGCACAGCGCAGGCACCTATCGCATCACTGACGGTCGCGGCGGCGCCGGTCAGGGCCAGCAGCGGTTTGCGCCTCTCAACAGCTGGCCTGACAACGTCAACCTCGACAAGGCTCGCCGCCTGCTCTGGCCGATCAAGCAGAAATATGGCAACAGCATTTCCTGGGCCGACCTGCTGATCCTCACCGGCAACGTCGCGCTCGAATCCATGGGTTTCAAGACCTTTGGTTTTGCCGGCGGCCGCGCCGACGTCTGGGAGCCGGAAGAGCTCTACTGGGGTCCGGAAGGAACCTGGCTGGGTGACGAGCGCTATAGCGGCGAACGCGAACTGGCAGAGCCGCTCGGCGCCGTGCAGATGGGCCTCATCTATGTCAACCCGGAAGGCCCGAACGGTACTCCCGATCCGCTCGCATCCGCCCGCGACATTCGCGAAACCTTCGCCCGCATGGCGATGAATGACGAAGAAACCGTGGCACTGATCGCCGGCGGCCATACCTTCGGCAAGACGCACGGTGCCGGCGATCCGTCCTTTGTGGGTGTCGATCCCGAAGGTGGCGAGATCGAAGCCCAGGGGCTCGGCTGGACGAGCAAGTTCAACAGCGGCGTCGGCCGCGATGCGATCGGCAGCGGTCTGGAAGTCACTTGGACGACGACCCCTACCAGGTGGAGCAATAATTTCTTTTGGAACCTGTTCGGCTATGAATGGGAGTTGGAAAAGAGCCCAGGCGGTGCCCACCAGTGGGTCGCAAAGGGCGCTGGTGCAACGATCCCTGATGCCTTCGATTCTTCGAAGAAGCACCTGCCGCGAATGCTCACTTCCGACCTCGCATTGCGCGTCGACCCTGCCTACGAGAAGATCTCGCGCCGCTTCCTCGAAAACCCGGATCAGTTCGCAGACGCCTTTGCTCGCGCCTGGTTCAAGCTCACCCACCGCGATATGGGCCCGAAGGTCCGCTATCTCGGCAAGGAAGTTCCGGCAGAAGACTTGATCTGGCAGGATGTCATCCCGGCCGTCGATCATCCCCTTATCGACGATGAGGATATCGCCGAGCTCAAGGTCAAGGTCGCAGCCTCCGGTCTCACCGTTCAGGAACTCGTCTCGACCGCATGGGCGTCCGCTTCGAGCTTCCGCGGCTCCGACAAGCGCGGCGGCGCCAATGGCGCGCGTATTCGCCTTGCGCCGCAGAAGGATTGGGAAGTCAACGAACCGGCACAGCTCGCCAAGGTTCTTGGCACTCTCGAAGGCATCCAGAAGGACTTCAATGCAGCCCAGACCGGCGGCAAGAAGGTCTCGCTCGCCGACTTGATCGTGCTTGCGGGTGCAGCTGGTGTCGAAAAGGCGGCCAAGGCCGGTGGCCAGGACATCGTCGTGCCGTTCACGCCGGGCCGCATGGATGCATCGCAGGAGCAGACGGATGTTGCTTCCTTCGCAGCGCTTGAGCCGCGTGCCGACGGGTTCCGCAACTACGTGAATAGCAACCGCCTGCAGTTCCTGAAGCCGGAAGAAGCCCTCGTCGATCGCGCCCAGCTGTTGACGCTGACCGCGCCTGAAATGACGGTTCTCGTCGGTGGCCTGCGCGTGCTCACGGCCGGCACGCCGGAACATGGCGTCTTCACCGCGCGTCCGGAAGTGCTGACGAACGACTTCTTCGTCAACCTGCTCGACATGGGCACGGTCTGGGCTCCGGTCGCCGGCAAGAACGGTGTTTATGAGGGCCGCGACCGCAAGACCAATGCGGCTAAGTGGACCGGCACTCGCATCGACCTGATCTTCGGTTCGCATTCGCAGCTTCGCGCGCTTGCGGAAGTCTACGGCCAGGCCGATGCCAAGGCGAAGTTCGTGAAGGACTTCGTTGCCGCATGGAACAAGGTCATGAACGCCGATCGTTTTGATCTCGTCTGATTGAAAAGCCTGTCTGGACGCGGCGTTCCCGCCGCGTCCAGACGTCAAATACAGGTGAACATCGCTGTTCGCTTGTTGCGCACTCGATGGTCCGTTGCAGCTGGCCCAGCCAGGCACACTGCAACTACCTCTTGAAACAAATCCGGTAGAGGGCGGCCCACAGGGCGGATCAGTTACACAAAACTGATTGATTGAGACCATTCGATATCGACCGCACCGCGCTGCGATTGCCAAGTGCCATGCCTGCCGCTACGCCATTTTGCAGCTATTGCTCAATTCAGATTTTCGCGCTTTTTCGCAAACCGTATACTGCCACAGTATTATGTTAGAGGTTTCTTTAATTCCCCTTCAATCCGATTTCGCTATCATGGCCATATGAGAATAAGCACCATCACCAACTGGGCCTACGGCATAACCGTGATCCTCACGGCGCTTTCGGCCGTTGCTTTCATCATGTCGTCGCGCAGTGCCGAGGACGAGCGGCGTGCGGTTGAGGAACATCTCGCTCTCGATACGCTGACCGAACAGCTTGAGATGGGTGCCGAAGTCTCCAGCGATGAAGCGAGGCTCTACGTCATGCGCGGCGAACAGCGCCACCTCGATGCCTTCAAGGCGGACGAGGAAATCGAACGGCGGCACGAAGCCGAGGCCCGGCAGATTGCGGCAAGGGACATATCCGCTGTGGAGCGGAATATTCTCGATGGCATAGTCAACCAGGCTGAGGCACTTGACGCGGTGGAAGCCGCCGCTGTCGATACTTTCCAGAGGGGGGACAGACAGGCAGCGCAGCAAACACTTTTCGGGCCGGAACATGAGCGGTTGCAAACCGCTCTCCTGGAGTCTGCCGCACATCTGCGCGATATCACGGCGACACGCACGGGAGCAGCACTCGACGATGCACGCCGGCGCAGCGACCAATGGAGCCTTGTCGCCAAGATCATGCTGGCGATAACCGGTCTGCTCTTCCTTGCGGTGCTCTACTTCATCCTGCGGCGCCGTGTGGCCATGCCTCTGGTGCGCATGACCGGCATCGTTACCCGGCTCGCCAGGCAGGATTACGCGGTCGAGGTCCCTGACGACCACCGCCGCGATGAAATAGGCGAGATGAACGAGGCCATCCAGATCTTTCGCGAAAACGGGCTTGAGCGTGAACGCCTGGATGCGGAGCGGCGGGCTGACCAGCATACCAAGGATCTCATCCTGCAGATGATGCATCGCCTTCAGGCTTGTGAAAATCAACATGAGCTGGCCGATGTCGTCGCGCGCTTCGCGCCGCAGATCTTTCCAGGCATTGCCGGAAGTCTTTATATCCTCGACGAGGATAAGTCCGCTCTCGCGCAAGCCGGCACGTGGCTGGAGCCTGTCAACGCGCAGGCGGCCTTTGCGGCCAATGCCTGCTGGGCTCTGCGACGCGGCCGGCCGCATAGGAGCGGCACTGGCGACGGCGATGTGCCCTGCCAGCATGTCGAGGGGAGTGGTGTTGCGGCCTCCTGTTTCCCGTTGACGGCACAGGGTGATATGATCGGTCTCCTCTATCTCGAGGAGCGTCACGCGCAGACGCCAGTGCTGGACAATGTCCGCCTCTATCTGGAGCTGATTGCCGAGAATGTAGGGTTGGCGGTCGCCAATCTGCAGTTTCGTGAAAAGCTGACTGATCTTGCTATCCGCGATCCGTTGACCGCGCTCTTCAACCGCCGTTTCCTCGACGACATGCTGCATCGGCGTGGGCGCGACAATGGCCAAGAGCCACTCGCCTGCCTGATGATCGACATCGATCACTTCAAGCGTTTCAACGACCAGTTCGGTCACGATGCCGGCGACATGGTCATGCAATATGTCGGGCAGGTCCTGCGCAGCGCTGTCGCCGATATCGGCAACGCATTCCGTTTTGGCGGGGAGGAGTTTACCATATTGCTGCCTGACTGCAGCGAAGAGCATGGTTTCGAATTCGCCGAAAAATTACGCGCGCAGATCGGCGGCGCGGCACTTTCATACTCAGGTCAGATCATTGGCGCAGTGACGGTATCAATCGGCGTGGCGGTGTCACCTGCAGAAGGCGCAGTCGATACGCTGGTCAGTCGCGCCGACGCGGCTCTTCTCGACGCCAAAGCCAAGGGCCGCAATAAGACTGTTCTGGCAAGCAATTTGAGCAGGCGATCGCAGGAAACGCTACGCGCCTGATATCGGCAAAGAGGCAGTATGCCGGTCAGTTGCCGGTGACGCCATGCGGCGCATGTTCGGCGATCTCGCGGGCTGCGCCGTAGTCGCGCTCGTGGGCGGAGCGGAAGCGATGTTCGGTGCGGCCGGTCAGATCACGATAGTAGCGGTCGGTCATGCCATCGGCATAGGTGCCGGTATCGGCGTCGAAGTCTTCAGTCGACGGCTTGATCGAGAAAAATTTGAACATCTTCGAGGTCCTCCACAGCGTGCTATCAATCCGGACGTGTCGTTCGGTTCCTTCTCCAAGATCATTATAATGAAAAAATTAACCATGTTTAAACAAACGGCATGTGTTTGGCTGCATGCCGTCTGATTGCTTAAGATTTTCATGCCTGGTGCAAAAGCAGCGCCAGCAACTGCTGCAGCGAAACGCCGCCCAGCGGCTGACCCTCCTGTGATATGACAGCGGCAGAGGAGACGTCAGCGCGAGACATTTCCCGCAATGCCCCTTCGATATCCATATCTTCCGAAAGCTGCAGCTGGCTTTCGACCGGGATTTGTTTCGCGACGGCACCGATCTTGATGACCCGGCCGCGATTGACCTCCTTCACGAAGGCGGCAATGTAATCATTGGCGGGATTGAGGACGATTTCCGCCGCCGAACCCTGCTGGATGACTTCACCGTCGCGCAGGATGGCGATTTTCTCGCCGAGCCGGAGAGCTTCATCGAGATCGTGGGTGATGAAGACGACCGTTTTCTTCAGGTCCTTCTGCAGATCGAGGAGGACGGTCTGCATGTCGACGCGGATCAGCGGATCGAGCGCCGAATAGGCCTCGTCCATCAGCAGGATTTCGGCATCATTGGTGAGTGCTCGCGCCAGGCCGACACGCTGCTGCATGCCACCGGAGAGCTGGTTCGGATAGTGCCCATCAAAGCCCTCCAGGCCGACGCGCTTGATCCAGGCATTGGCCCGTTCCTCACGCTCTGCCTTCGCGACGCCCTGGATTTCTAGACCGTAGACGGTGTTCTGCAGCACGTTGCGATGCGGCAGCAGGCCGAAACGCTGGAAGACCATCGCGGTCTTCCGGCGGCGGAATTCACGAAGCTGCAAGGCATCCATGCGGCAGACATCCTCGCCGCCACAGAGGACTTCGCCCGAAGTTGGGTCGATTAGCCGGTTGATGTGGCGGATCAGCGTCGATTTGCCCGAGCCGGAAAGACCCATGATGACGGTGATCTTACCGCCGGGGATGGTGATGTTGATGTCTTTCAGCCCAAGCACGTGACCATGCACTTTATTGAGCTCGGTCTTCGACATGCCCTTGCTGACGGCTTCCACATAGTCGCGGCCACGCGGGCCGAAGATCTTGAAGAGGCTCCGGATCTCGATCGAATTACTAGCCATGCACGATCTCCCGGTGCTTCTGGAGTCGCAGGCCATAGGCCTGACTGATCCGGTCGAAAATGATGGCAATGCCGACGATTGCGAGACCGTTGAAGACGCCGAGGGTGAAATACTGGTTGGAGATGGCCTTGAGAACCGGCTGGCCAAGCCCTTGAACGCCGATCATGGAGGCGATGACCACCATGGCGAGCGCCATCATGATTGTCTGGTTGATGCCGGCCATGATGGTTGGCAGCGCCAGCGGCAGCTGGACGTTGCGAAGCTTCTGCCAGCTCGACGAACCGAAGGCATCGGCTGCCTCCAGCACATTCTCGTCCACCATGCGAATGCCGAGATTGGTGAGGCGGATCATCGGCGGCAGGGCGTAGATGACGACGGCAATGACACCAGGCACGCGACCGATGCCGAGAAGCATGACGACGGGGATCAGGTAGACGAAGCTCGGCATGGTCTGCATGACGTCGAGGATCGGATTGACGATCCTCTGCATCGTATTCGACCGTGCCATCAGGATACCGAGTGGCAGGCCGATCACGATCGAAAGCACGGTACAGACGAAGATCATCGACACGGTCTTCATCGTATCTTGCCACATGTCGAAATAGCCGATGACGAGAAGCGTCAAAACGCAGCCGATAACGACCTTCCAGCTGCGGCTGGCAAACCAGGCAATGGCGGCAAAAACAATCAGAATGATTGGCCAGGGTGTGCCGGTCAGCAGCCGTTCGGCCCAGATAAGAAAACTCTGCAGCGGGCTGAAGGCTGCTTCGATGCTGTCGCCATAGGCGCGTGTGAAGGCACGAAATCCTTCATCGACGCTCTTCTTCAGCTCGCGCAGCACGTCGTCATTCATTGTCGGAAATTTCCAGAGCCAATCCATAGCCGTTCCCAAAATAGATAGCGGCGGCGGCCGATTGTTGTTTTGGCCGTCGCGCCGAAGGATTGTCTGGGCAGCGGCAAGGCTGCCCATGTCATGTCTGAGTGATTAGAGCGAAGCCTTGATCTTTTCGGCGGCTTCCGGCGAGACCCAGTCCTTCCAGAGGGGCTCATTATTCTTCAGGAAGTATTTGGCGCCGTCTTCGCCGGTTGCCTGATTGTCGGTCATCCAGGCGATCAGCTTGTTGACGGTGTCATTGGTCCAGGCGCGCTTCTTCAGGTAATCGATGGCAGGGCCGCCGCGATCGGCAAAACTCTTGCTGATCAGCGTCTGCACATCATCGGCCGGCCAGGCATTCGGCTTGGGATCGGCGCAATCGGCAACCGAGGTGCAACGCTTCCATTCGGCCGCGTCATATTCCGTGCCGTATCCGAGCTTGACCATCTCATATTTGCCGAGCAGCGAGGTCGGTGCCCAATAATAGCCGACCCAGGGCTGCTTGCCTTCATAGGCCTTGGCGATCGAGCCATCGAGTCCTGCGGCAGACCCGGTGTCAACGAGCGTAAAGCCTGCTTTCTCAGCATCATAGGCCTTGAAGAGCTGCGCGGTGACGACAGTGCCGCCCCAGCCCTGAGGGCCGTTGAAGACCGCGCCCTTGCTCTTGTCTTCCGGTGCCGGGAAGAGTTCGGGATGCTTGAGAAGGTCGGGGATGGTCTTAACGTCGGGATGGGCGTCGGCGATGTATTTGGGGATCCACCAGCCCTGGATTGCGCCATCGGAGAGGATCTTAGCGCCTTCGACGACCTTGCCGCCTTCAAGGCCACGCTTCACCAGTTCCGGCTGAAGGCTGACCCAGGCTTCCGGGGCGATATCCGGTTCGCCTTTTTCTGCCATGGAGGTCAGAGTAGGGACGGTATCGCCAGTGACGATTTCGGCCGTGCAGCCGTACCCTTCCTCAAGAATGATTTTGTCGAGGCTTGCGGCCACTTCCGCGGACTGCCAGTTCATGCTCGCGATCGTGACATTGCCGCAATCGGCTGCAAAAACGCTGCCGCTCGCGAGCATCGTGCCGGCTGCGAAGATGGTGGATGCCAAAAGTACTTTCATTTTTTTGTTCCCTCTGGTCGCGGTGCATCCTTAACCCGGGCGCCGGCGGCACCGCGTGCGCCGACCCTTGCATTGAGCCTGCTTTAGGACCGCAACGGCCATTCTGGTTGCGTCAGAAAATGGCGTATTAGAGCCTTCTTTCAAGGCTGTCTTAAATACGGCGTCGCTGACGGAATGATGGTGTGGCGTAGTCGCGCCTCGGTTGTGCATTTCGTTCGAAGAGTTCATCGGCTAGGTGCTCGGACCACCATTCAATTGGGACAGATGGTTCGCGAGAATCGCTTCGAACAGATCGCTCAACACTCTCGTCCTCTGGGCACCTGGCAGATTTCCCACCACGGCTCCGTTTTCCGCAACCGCAAAAATACGGCTCATTCACGTGCTTGTCAGAAGTTGGATACTAATATATTACTTTCACATCAGGCCGATGTGGAGGCGGTCCTCGATGATTTCAAACACTCGATTGCTGATCTGTTGCTTGGAAGGAATGCGATGAATTCGCCCTCCGGAATCGCGCGCAAGAAGCGCTCCCTGCAAGGGGTCACGGTGCTTTCGCATCAGCGGGCAGCTGCCCCGCGGGCAGCGACGCTGGTCTATAATGCGCTTCTCGACGACATCGTCTCGCTACGTCGCAAGCCGATGGAACTGCTGAACGAGAAGGAACTCGAAGCGCAGTTCGGCGTCAGCCGCACGCCGATCCGTGAAGCCATCATCCGACTTGCTGATGACGGCCTCGTCGATGTCTTCCCGCAATCCGGCACTTTCGTCTCCCGCATTCCGCGCCGCGCGCTCTACGAAGCGATCCTGGTGCGCAAGGCGCTGGAGGATACGACGGTTTCGATCGCGGTCGAGAAGATGACGCCGGCAGGACTGCGTGCGTTGGAGCGCAATCTCGCTGATCTGGATGCTTGCCACCGTGATGGCGATGTCGCGGCCTTCCACGTCATCGACAATGATTTCCACCAGCTCATCAGCAATATCGCCGGCTTTCCCGGCATCTGGGCGATCATCCAGCAAGTCAAGGTTCATAGCGATCGTTACCGCCTGCTGACGCTGCCGCAGCAGGGCCGTCTGACGCGCGTCATCGAGGAACATGCCGCGGTCATCGATTGCATGCGAGCCGGCGACAAGGACGGCGCGAAGGCGGCGATGGAGTTCCATCTCGGCAAGCTGCTGCACGAAGCCGAAAAGGCCGAGATGCTCGACCCAGCCTATTTCATTGAGGATGCCCCGCACACGGCGGCATCCGGAGGAGAGAAGGACAATTCCAATGCAGATTGACGTACGACACGCCTCCCATCCTGAAGCTGTCCGGGGTTTCGATACGGAAACGCTGCGGCGCCACTTCCTGGTCGAGACGGTTTTTGCGCCTGCCGAGATCAGCCTGACCTATTCGCATTATGACCGCATGGTCATCGGCGGCGCTGCGCCGCTCGGCACGGCTCTCGTACTCACGGCGCCGAAAGCGATCGGTCAGGACACGTTTCTGGCGGAGCGTGAACTTGGCGTGCTGAATGTCGGCAATTCCGGCCGCGTGGTCGTCGATGGCATGATCTACACTCTGGCGAAATATGACTGCCTCTATGTCGGCAAGGGTGCCGTCGATATCAGTTTCGAAAGTGCGGAGGCTGCCGATCCGGCAAAATTCTATCTGGTCTCGACGCCGGCCCATGCAAGCCACCGGACCGTGCTTCTGACGCGCGACAAGGCGCGGCATCTGACGCCGGGCGAGGCGGCAACCGCCAACAAGCGTTCGATCTATCAGTATATCCATCCAGAGGTTTGCCAGTCCTGCCAGCTCACCATGGGCTTCACCAGCCTGGAGACCGGCAGCATCTGGAACACCATGCCGAGCCATACACATGACCGGCGCATGGAAGCCTATCTCTATTTCGACCTCGATGCCGATCAGCGCGTCTTCCATTTCATGGGAAAGCCGCAGGAAACGCGTCACATGCTCGTCGCCAACGAACAGGCCATTATTTCGCCGCCCTGGTCGATCCATTCCGGCGCCGGCACCAAGAATTACAGCTTCATCTGGGCGATGGCCGGCGACAACAAGAGTTTCACCGACATGGATCATATCGCCATCGGCGATCTCAGGTGATGGCGATGCAGGCTCTTTTCGACCTTTCGGGAAAAACTGCCGTCGTCACTGGTGCCAATACCGGCATCGGGCAGGGCATCGCCGTCGCGCTGGCAGAGGCTGGTGCTTCGATCGTCGCCGTCGGCCGTTCCTCGATGGATGAGACCGAAGCCCTGGTGGCGAAGGCGGGTTCGAAATTCCACGTCATCAAGGCCGATCTCGGTACGATCGAACCGGTCAAGCCGATCGTTGCGGAGGCACTGGAACGCCTCGGGGCGCTCGATATCCTCGTCAACAATGCCGGTATCATCCGCCGTGCCGACGCGATCGACTTTACCGAGGAAGACTGGGACGCGGTGATGAACGTCAACCTGAAGACGGCCTTTTTCCTGTCTCAGGCGGCTGCCCGTCACATGCTCGAAAAAGGGCGCGGCAAGATCATCAATATCGCCTCGCTGCTCTCCTTTCAGGGCGGCATCCGCATCCCGTCCTACACGGCCTCGAAGAGCGGCCTTGCAGGTCTGACCCGGCTGCTCGCCTGCGAATGGGCGGGCAAGGGTGTGAACGTCAATGCCATCGCCCCCGGCTATTTCGTGACCAACAACACGACGGCGCTGCGCGAAGATGCCGATCGCAATGCCAGCATCCTGGCCCGCATCCCGGCCGGCCGATGGGGCGAGCCCGGCGATATCGGCGGTGCCGCCGTGTTCCTGGCATCGGCGGCATCCGATTATGTGCACGGCACGGTGCTGCCGGTCGACGGAGGCTGGCTGGCGCGCTGACGCGACAGCCGCGAGGAGACATGACGTTTTCCTGCGGGAAGGCGAGGCTGCGCCAGTGGAGTTGGCGTGGCCGGAATGGAGGAGGACATGCAGTACCAGTTCGATTTTTCGGCCTTGCTGCCCTACTGGAGCGATTTCCTGTCAGGCGCGCTCGTCACGATCGAGATCACCGTCTTTTCGGTGATCATCGGTCTGGTAATCGGCGTTGTCTGCGCGATCGCCCGCCGCTCGACTATCGGGCCGCTGCGTGCCCTCGTCAGTATCTATGTGGAGACCGTGCGCAACACGCCTTTCATCGTGCAGATCTTCTTTATCTTCTTTGGCCTGTCCTCGGTCGGCATCCGTCTACCGATCATTGCGGCCGCCGTTTTCGCCATGGTCATCAATGTCGGGGCCTATACGGCTGAGATCGTACGCGCCGGCATGGATTCCATTCACCCAAGCCAGATCGAGGCGGCTGAAGCGCTTGGCCTGTCAAAGCTACAGATCTATCGCGACATCATCCTTCTGCCGGCGATCGAGCGTGTTTATCCGGCGCTCTCCAGCCAGTTCATCCTGATGATGCTGTCGACCTCGATTGCCTCGCAAATATCCGCCGAGGAGCTGACGGGTGTCGCCAACAACATCCAGTCGAATACGTTCCGATCGTTGGAAACCTACATGGTGGTCGCCGTTCTCTACATCGCCATCACCTATCTGATGCGGGCAGGCTTCTACGGCCTCGGTCTCATCGCCTTCCCGCGCCGTCGCCGGCTCGGCACGTCGCTCTAGAGGTCGCCATGCTCGGTGGGTTTTCCTTCAATCACCTGATCTATCTGCTGGATGGTCTCGTCTGGACGATGGTGCTGTCTGCGCTCGCCTTCCTGCTGGGTGGCATTGCCGGCTTCTTCGTGATGCTCTGCCGCATCTCGCGCTTCCTGTGGGTACGGCGCGCAGCCCTCATCTACATCCAGATCGTTCAGGGCACGCCGCTCCTGATCCAGATGTTCATCCTCTATTTCGGCCTTGGGGTCATCAATATCTCCGTGCCGCCGCTGGTCGCAGCCGGCCTCGGCATGATGATCTATTCGAGCTCCTATCTCGGAGAGATCTGGCGTGGCTCGGTGGAATCCATTTCGCGCACGCAGTTCGAGGCGGCCGAATGCCTCGGCCTGACACGCTGGCAGGCGCTGCGGGACGTGATCCTGCCGCAGGCTCTGAGGATCGCCACGCCTCCGACGGTGGGTTTCCTCGTCCAGCTCGTCAAGAACACCTCGCTCGCCTCGGTCGTCGGCTTCCTGGAGCTGACGCGTGCAGCGCAGGTCATCAACAACTCCCTGTTCCAGCCCTTCCTGGTCTTTGGTATCGCAGCGCTTCTCTACTTCGCTGTCTGCTATCCGTTGTCGGTCTGGAGCCGCTCTCTCGAGAGGAAGCTCAATGTCGGTCGCCGTTAAACTCACCAATGTCGTCAAGCGTTTCGGCGCGCTGGAGGTGCTGAAGGGCGTCTCCTTCGAAATCAACGCCGGAGAAGTGGTGGCGCTGATCGGCCAGTCCGGCTCCGGCAAGAGTACGGCGCTGCGCTGCATCAATCGGCTGGAGACGATCCAGGACGGCTCGATCGAGGTCTGCGGCCATCGCGTCGAAGACCCGAAGCTCGATCTCAGGACATTGCGTCGTGATATCGGCATGGTGTTCCAGAGCTACAATCTCTTCCCGCATATGACGGTCGCGGAAAACATCATGCTGGCACTGCGCCGCGTGAAGGGCATGCGCAAGGACCAGGCCTTCGAGATCGCCAAGCAGGTGCTGGCCAAGGTCGGTCTCTCTGAGAAGATCGATGCCTATCCGGAGCAACTGTCAGGCGGCCAGCAGCAGCGTGTGGCGATTGCCCGCTCGCTCGCCATGCAGCCGAAGGTAATGCTGTTCGACGAGGTGACCTCGGCGCTCGACCCGAAGCTTACGGGCGAGGTGCTGCGCGTCATGGAAGATCTTGCGCGCGGCGGCATGACGATGATCGTCGTCACCCACGAGATGGGTTTTGCCAAGCGCGCCGCCAACCGCGTCATCTACATGCATACCGGCAAGGTCTGGGAGACTGGTGGCGCCGACATTCTGAGCAAACCGCAGACGCCCGAACTCAAGGAATTCATGGCCGCAGAGCTTTAGCCCCCGTCATCGCGGGAGGAAATTGCCTGTCCCGGATGAGCCGGCACAGGTTTGACAGGAGGCCCGACAGAGAGCGGGCAGAGGCAATCAGGTAGAGGAGACTTGGAGTATGCCGAAGACAATGATTTCGAAACTGGCACTGTTGGCGGGCGCGGGCCTGCTGGCGTTGGCAAGCGTTGCCCATGCCGACGTGCTCGACAATATCAAGAAGGCCGGCAAGGTTCGCATCGCAGTCGCGATGGGCATTCCGGAATATTCCTTCGTCGATGAAAACCTTAAGCCGACCGGCTCGGACGTCGAAACCGCGAAGCTGATTGCCAAGGATCTCGGTGTCGAACTGGAACTGGTGGAAATCACCAATGCTGCTCGTGTTCCCTCCGTGCAGACGGGCAAGGCCGATATGGTCGTCTCTTCGCTCGGCATTACCGAAGAGCGCAAGAAGGCGATCGACTATTCCGTTCCCTATGCGACGCTCGCGCTCGTCGTTGCCGCTCAGCCGAGCGTTGAGATCAAGAACTATGCCGATCTCGGCGGTAAACGCATCGGCGTCACCCGCGCCACAACAAATGACCAGGACATCACGGCCAATGCAAAGGATGCGGATATCGTCCGTTTCGAGGATGACGCAACACTGATCACCTCGGTCGTCTCGGGTCAGGTCGATATTCTCTCCAGCCAGTCGGCTGTCATCAACGGCATCAACAAGAAGATGGCCGATCATCCGCTGCAGGTGAAGTTCACCCAGAAGGAAACCAACCTCGGCATCGGTATTCCGAAGGGCGAAGCCGGCCTCAAGACTTGGCTCGACCAGTGGGTGAAGACCAATTTCGACAACAAGGTGCTGCGCGATATCTATCGCAAGTACCACAATGCAGAACTGCCCGACGATCTGACCTCGCGTTGATCGGATAGAAGCGTTGGCGCCTGAAGGCGCTGGCCCTCGAAGATCGGTCACTTCCACCAATCCTGTCGCCGCGGCCCTCGGGCCGCGGCGTTCGATTTTATGCGCCTGAATATCCAGCCTGTGATACGCCCTGCGTCCATCGATACCCACGGCGACTTTTTCTTCTGTAAAATGTTGACGATTTATCGATAATTTCTTAGTGATATTGGAAACGAACGGCGGAGGCGATTTTGTCGGGCATTGCGGCTGGTAGCTGGGACTTCTGGATCGACCGTGGAGGCACCTTCACCGATATTGTCGGGCGCGACCCCTCCGGCGCCCTGCATGCCCGCAAAGTGCTGTCCGAAAATCCGGAAGCCTATCGCGATGCCGCCGTCCACGGCATTCGCCTGCATCTCGGCCTGAGCGCGGATGAACCAATCCCGACCGGGCTGATCGACGAGGTGCGAATGGGCACCACCGTCGCCACCAATGCGCTTCTGGAGCGCAAGGGCGAACGTCTGGCGCTGGTAACGACAAAGGGTTTCCGCGACGCTCTGCGCATCGGTTATCAGGAGCGCAAGAAGATCTTTGCGACCGAGATCATCAAGCCGGAAGCGCTCTATCAGGATGTGGCCGAGCTCGAAGAGCGCGTATTGGCCGACGGTACCGTCGAGACAAAGCTCGATGAGGCCGCGACCGAAGCGGCCCTGCGCGATCTGCGCGCCAAGGGTTATCGCGCCGTCGCCATCGTCTTCATTCACGCCTATAAATATCCTGATCATGAGGCAGTCGCTGCGCGCATAGCCCGCGCCATCGGCTTCGAACAGGTTTCCGTCAGTCACGAGGTCTCGCCGCTGATCAAGCTGGTCGGCCGTGGCGATACGACCGTTGTCGACGCCTATCTTTCGCCGGTGCTCGGCCGCTATGTCAGTCAGGTCTCGGACGAACTTGACGTGGCGCGCACCGGCGCGCGCGTCATGTTCATGATGTCTTCGGGCGGCCTGACTGCAGCCAACATGTTTCAGGGCAAGGATGCGATCCTGTCCGGTCCGGCCGGCGGTGTGGTCGGTCTTGCCAAGACCGGCGAGCAGGCGGGTTTCGGCCACGTAATCGGCTTCGATATGGGTGGTACCTCGACAGACGTCGCACATTTCGACGGCGAGTATGAGCGAGCCTTCGAGACGGAAGTCGCCGGTGTTCGTGTGCGTGCGCCAATGATGCTGATCCATACGGTGGCGGCCGGCGGCGGTTCGATCCTGCATTTCGAAAGCGGCCGTTTCCGCGTCGGGCCTGATTCCGCCGGCGCTTTCCCAGGTCCAGCCTGCTACCGCAATGGCGGCCCGCTTGCGGTGACCGATGCCAATGTCATGGCCGGCAAGCTGTTGCCGGATTTCTTCCCGGCGATCTTCGGCCCGAACCAGGATAAGCCGCTCGACGTCGCGACGGTGCGGCAGAAGTTCGCCGAGCTGGCAGCCGAGATCGGCGACGGGCGCAGCCCCGAAGAAGTGGCTGACGGCTTCATCCGCATTGCTGTCGCCAATATGGTCGAGGCGATCAAGAAGATTTCCGTGCAGCGCGGTTATGACGTGACGCGTTATGCGCTCAATTGCTTCGGTGGCGCTGGCGGCCAGCATGCCTGCCTGGTCGCCGACGCGCTCGGAATGAAGAGCATCCTGCTGCATCCGATGTCGGGGTTGCTGTCGGCCTATGGCATGGGTCTCGCCGATATCCGCTCCGCGCGTCAAAAGGCGCTCGGTGTGACGCTCGATGCGGGTGCTCCCGCAGCGATGATCGCGCTTGGCAGGCAATTGCAGGGTGAATGCCAGCCGGAGCTAGTGGCGCAGGGCGTCGACGCCGGCAAGATTAAGACTGTGTTGCGCGCTCATATCCGCTATGCCGGCACCGATACTCTACTGGCCGTCGAGGCACTGTTCCCGCAAACTGATGACGCGGCGCGCCTTCGCAAGGAGTTCGAGATCCTGCACAAGCGCCGTTTCGGCTTCGTTGCCGAGGACAAGCCGCTGGTCGTGGAAGCCGTCGAGGTCGAATGCATCGGCGGTGCCGCCGCCGAAATCGATGTCGATCGCGGGGAAGCAGGTGAGGGCGAGGCTTCGCCCATTCGGCGAACCCTGTTCCATTCGCAGGGTGAAAGCCATGATGCGGCGGTCGTCCTGCGTGATCGTATCCTCCCCGGCCAGACCGTGACCGGGCCGGCCATCATCATCGAACCGAACCAGACCATCGTCGTGGAAGATGGCTGGCAGGCGAAGCTGACGGCGCGCGATCATGTCGTGCTGAACCGCATCAAGGCGCTGCCCGAGCGCACGGCGATCGGCACCAAGGCCGATCCGGTCATGCTGGAGATTTTCAACAATCTCTTCATGTCGATTGCCGAGCAGATGGGTGTGACCCTGCAGAACACCGCCTATTCCGTCAACATCAAGGAACGGCTCGATTTCTCCTGCGCGGTCTTCGATGCGGACGGCAATCTCGTTGCCAACGCGCCGCATATGCCAGTGCATCTCGGCTCCATGGATGCGTCGGTGGCGACTGCCATCCGTGAAAATCCGGTCATTCATCCAGGCGACGTCTTCCTCATCAATGCACCCTATAATGGCGGCACGCATCTGCCCGACCTGACCGTCTGCACGCCTGTCTTCGATGATGCCGGTAAGCGCATCCGTTTCTGGGTGGCGAGCCGCGGTCACCATGCCGATATCGGCGGTATCTCACCGGGCTCGATGTCGCCGCTGGCGACACATATCGAGGAGGAAGGCGTCTATATCGACAATTTCAAGCTTCTCGATCGCGGTAAATTCCGTGAGGATGCCCTTGCCGATCTCTTGACCGGCGCGCGCTATCCGGTGCGTACGCTGGCGCAGAACGTCAACGACCTGAAGGCGCAGGTTGCTGCGAACGAAAAGGGTGTGGCGGAGCTGAAGAAGATGATTGCGCTCTTCGGTGAGGACGTGGTCGACGCCTATATGGGCCATGTGCAGGACAACGCCGCCGAAAGTGTTCGCCGCGTGCTCGACCGCCTGCCGGACGGCGAGTTTTCCTACGAGATGGATCAGGGCTGCAAGGTCGTCGTGAAGATTTCCATCGATCGGGAAAAGCGCGAAGCGACGGTCGATTTTACTGGCACGTCGGCGCAGCGTCCCGACAATTTCAATGCACCGGCGCCGGTAACGCGGGCTGCCGTGCTCTATGTTTTTCGCGTCCTGGTCGAGGCGGATATTCCGATGAATGCCGGCTGCCTGCGGCCGATCCGTATCGTTATTCCCGATGGCACCATGCTGACGCCGGAATACCCGGCCGCCGTCGTCGCCGGCAATGTCGAAGTCAGCCAGGCGGTGACCAACTGCCTGATCGGCGCGGTCGGCGCCATGGCCGCAGCCCAGGGCACGATGAACAATCTGACTTTCGGCAACGACAAATACCAATATTACGAAACCATCTGCTCCGGTGCGCCGGCAGGCCCGGGGTTCAATGGTGCAGATGCCGTGCACACGCACATGACCAATTCACGCCTCACCGATCCGGAAATTCTGGAGAGCCGTTTCCCTGTCGTGCTCGAGGATTTTCATATCCGGCCGAATTCCGGCGGGCGTGGTCAGTGGCATGCCGGCAATGGCACGCAACGCACGATCCGCACGCTCGAGAAGCTGGAATTTGCCGTCCTCTCCGGCCATCGTCGCGTCGCGCCGTTCGGGCTGAAGGGTGGCGAAGACGGCCAGACCGGCCGCAATTATGTTCGCCGCAATGACGGTACGATCGATGAGCTGATCGGCGCTGCCCATACGGTGCTGGAAGCGGGCGAAGCCTTCACGATTGTGACCCCGACGGGTGGCGGATATGGGCCACGCAATGCCTGATAATGGTTCGGCTAAAACGGTTTAAAATCAATGGAATAGATGTTCGTTCCTGCATGTCGAACGTGCAGGAAAACAAGATCCGGGAAACGGCGGCGGAATAGAGGAATCTTAGCGATAATTTGTTGACAAATTATCGCTTCCAGCTAACCTGCCACACGTACTTCAGTTCTGAGATGAGAGAGTTCATTGGATAAACCGAGGGAACGAAAAGCGCCCCGCGAATTGATCGTGTCGTCTGCCCATCTGGCGCTCGGCAGTTCACCGGCCCTCTCCGAATTAGAATACGGATCGATCCTCTTTTCTCACGCTTTCAATCGCTGGATGGTGCGCTGCATGGCGGCTGCCGGCGTGCCGAGCCTGTCGCCGGTCGAGATCCTGATTATCCATTCCGTGCGTCATCGCGGTCGTCCGAAGACGCTCTCCGATCTCTGCCTCGTGCTCGATATCGAAGACACACATGTCGCCAATTATGCGGTCAAGAAGCTCGATGCGGCCGGCCTGGTGAAGACCGGGAAATCCGGCAAGGAAAAGGTGATCCAGGTCACCGACAAGGGCCTGGAGGCGCTGACCCGCTATTCGGAAATCCGCGAGCGGTTGCTGGTAGAGGCGACTAAGCTCTCGGGTCTTTCACAGGATGAACTTTCCGACATTGCCTCCCATCTGAGGGCCTTGTCGGGATACTACGAACAGGCAGCGAGGTCAGCGGCAACTTTATGAGTAGATCGACCGAGAGCAACAGCGCCGCCATCCCCGTCGTCCTCTCGGTCCGTTCACTATCCGTCGACTTCAAGTCCGGCCAGTTTCAGGCCGTCAAATCGCTGAGTTTCGACGTCAAGCCGGGCAAGACGCTCGCCATCGTCGGAGAATCCGGCTCGGGCAAATCGGTAACCTCGAGGGCGATCATGCGCCTCACCGATTTTTCGGGCGGCCGCATCAGCGGCGGCGAAATTATCTTCCAGAGCCGCAATGGGCCTCTCGATCTCGTCACCGCCAATCCCGATCGCATCCGGCAGATAAGGGGCGGGGAGATCGCGATGATCTTCCAGGAGCCGATGACCTCGCTCGATCCGGTCTTTTCGATCGGCGATCAGATTGTCGAAGCCATCCTCCTGCATCAGAAAACCACGCGCGCTGAAGCCAATCGTATTGCGCGGAATATGCTCGAAAAGGTTCGCATTCCCGACGCTGATGCAATGATGCAGCGCTATCCGCATCAGCTCTCCGGCGGCATGCGTCAGCGCGTGATGATCGCCATGGCGCTCTCCTGCCGTCCGAAGCTGTTGATTGCCGACGAGCCGACGACCGCGCTCGACGTGACGATCCAGGCGCAGATCCTCAATACGATCCGCGAGCTGCAGCGCGAACTCGGCATGGCGGTGATCTTCATCACCCATGATATGGGTGTCGTCGCCGAAATGGCCGATGATGTGATCGTGCTGCGTCACGGCGAGAAGCAAGAAGAGGCGCCGGTTCGGGTGCTGTTTTCCAATCCGCAGCATCCCTATACGCAGACCCTGCTTGCCGCCGTGCCGCGTCTCGGCAGCATGTCGGGCAAGGCGTCCCCGAACAGCGAGGCACTGGAAGCCGTTCGTTCCGATAGCAAGCCGCCGCTTCTGCAGGTCGATGGTCTCACGGCGCGTTTTGCGGCGCGCAGAAGCTTGTTTGGCAGGCTGACACATCGCATTCATGCGGTCGAAGGCATTTCCTTCGAGATCGCCGCGGGCGAAACGCTGGCGCTGGTCGGGGAATCCGGCAGCGGCAAATCGACGACCGGGCGAATGCTGCAGCAGATCATGGAGCCGACTGGCGGCAAGATCCGTTTCCGTGGCCGCGATATCTCTGAAATGGATCCGCGCGAGAAGCGCTCCCTGCTGCAGAAGGTCCAGTATATTTTCCAGGATCCCTATGCAGCGCTTGATCCGCGCCAACGGGCCAGCGCCAGCATTGCCGAGCCTATGATCGTTCACAAGCTGCAGCCGGACAAGGCGGCGATCGAGGAGCGAACGCTCGCTTTGCTCGATCGCGTCGGCCTTCCGCGCGATTACAGGACGCGGTTTCCACACGAGCTTTCCGGCGGCCAGCGCCAGCGTGTCTGCATCGCCCGGGCGCTTGCCAGCGATCCGGAACTGATTATCGCGGATGAATCCGTTTCGGCGCTCGATGTTTCGATCCAGGCGCAGATCCTCGACCTGCTTCTGGAACTGCAGCGGGAGCGCGGCCTTTCCTACCTTTTCATCACCCATGACATGGCTGTGGTCGAGAAGATCAGCCATCGTGTCGCGGTCATGTATCTCGGACAGATCGTCGAGATCGGCACCCGACAGGAAATATTCGAGAACCCGCAGCATCCCTATACGCGCAAGCTGCTGGCCGCGATCCCTGCGCCCGATCCCGATCGCAGCATCGACACCACGCTTTTGACCGGCGCGATACCGAGCCCGGTCCGCAAGATCGGCGATGAACCGGCGCTTTTGCAATATCGCCGTTTTTCGCCCTCGCACTTCGTTGCGGCCGGGCCGCAGAAGCTGTCCGAAACCCTCCCATAGGACAGATCGCTACAAAACAGTCACCGCACAATAAAAATGGGGAACTAAAACAATGAGATACCGAGATCTCTTCCTGGCAGCCGCACTGTCGGTCCTGCCGCTTACCGCAACCATCGACGCCGCACACGCCGCCGGCACGCTGACCGTCGCGCTCGAACGCGATGATGGCAGCTGGGATCCGATCGACACCTTCACACTGACCTGGGGCCGTATCGGTAGCAACATCTTCGACGGTCTCGTCCAGCGCAGCCCTGACCTGAAGCTGCTGCCCGGCCTCGCCACGGCTTGGGAATTCCTCGACGACAACAAGCGCATCCGCTTCACGCTGCGCAAGGGCGTCAAATTCCATGATGGCGAAGATTTCAATGCGGCCGCCGTCAAGTTCACCTTCGACCGGTTGCTCGGACCGGAAGGCGCCAAGGGTCCGCAGCAGGCGAATTACACCTCGATCGGCGAGGTGAAAATCGTCGATGACTATACGGTCGACTTCATCCTGAAGAGCCCGGATCCGGTGCTGATCACCAAGCTTGCCGGCTATGGGGGCATGATCGTGCCACCGGCATATATCAAGGAAAAGGGCGACGAGTACTTTAATCTGCATCCCGTCGGTACCGGGCCGTTCAAGTTCGTCGACTACAAGCCGAAGATCAGCCTGACGCTGGAAGCCAATCCGGACTACTGGGGCGGCGCGCCGAAGATCGCCGGTCTGGTCTACCGCTTCATTTCGGAAGCGGCCACACAGGTTTCCGAGCTGCAGTCGGGCGGTATCGATATCGCCACACTGGTGCCGATCAGCCTGATCGATACGATCAAGGGCGACCCCAAGCTGGAAGTGGAGAGCATCACCGGTCCTGATGTCTCCATGCTGCGCTTTAATAATACCGACGGCATCACCAAGGATCCGGCGGTCCGCAAGGCGCTCATCCAGGCCGTCGACCGCGACGCCATCATCGAGCAGATCCTGCAGGGCAATGGCAAGCCGATTGCGAGCCTCCAGAGCTCGCTGTCGCTTGGCTACAATCCCGACCTGAAGCCGTTGCCTTTCGATCCCGCTGCCGCGAAAGCTGCGCTCGATAAGGCGGGTGTGAAGCCCGGCACCAATCTCGAGCTTTCCTTCGTCGGTACGGATGCGACCTTCCGCGAAGTGTCGCAGACGGTCGCCGCCTATCTTCAGGCGGTCGGCATCAATGCTTCGCTGAAGTCCTACGAAACCAACGTCTACTACACTGATATCATCGCGCACGGCAAAACCGGCTCGCTCTATCAGTTCCAATGGGGTGGTTGGACCTTCGACTTCGACAACACGGCCTATCTGCTCTATCACAGCGGCCAGTTCTGGAATCCCTACATCAAGGATGCCAAGCTCGACCAGCTGCTGGAAGCGCAGCGCTCGACCTATAATGTCGATGAGCGAAAGAAGATCCTGGGCCAAGTTGCTGCCTATGCCGCCGATCAGGCCTTCGAGATGCCGCTCTACAACGGCAATACGCTCTATGCGATCAACAAGCGGGTGAAGAACCTGGCGCCGACCCCGGACGTGCGTTTCCGCTTCGTAGACGTATCGGTCGAGTAACCGAACCCCGCTCGACTGCCTGCCTGTGGGCAGGCAGTCACATCCTCCGCAGGGTCATGCCATGCCAGCCTATATTGCCAAACGCCTCTTGCAGGCTCTCTTTGTCGTGATCGTCGTCACGCTGCTCGTTTCCTATGCGATCAGGCTGTCCGGCGATCCGACGGCCATGCTCGTCAGCGGCGGTTCTGCCGTCACCGAGCAGGATCTGCAGAATATCCGTGCCGGCCTCGGTCTCGACCAGCCGTTCCACATCCAATATCTGAATTTCATGTCGGGCGTCGTCACAGGCGATTTCGGCAAGAGCTTCTTCGGCGGTACGCCAGTCTGGAGCCTGATCGCGCAGGCCTTGCCGGCGACGCTGCTATTGTCCTTCCTGTCGCTCATCCTGTCCTTCGTGATTTCCATCCCGCTCGGCATCCATGCGGCTGTGAAGTCAGGCTCGTGGGCAGATCAGGTCGTCCGCATCCTGTCGCTCGTCGGCCTGTCCTTCCCGAATTTCTGGCTGGCGATCATGTTGGTGCTGATCTTCTCGATCAAACTGGAATGGCTGCCGTCGAGCGGCTTCCTTGCCTATTCGGGCCTTGTGCTGCCCTGCCTGACGCTGGCGCTGATACTCTCGGCCGTGAACGTGCGCATGGTGCGCTCGGCCATGCTGGAGACCTTGTCGGCGCAATTCATTCTCGTCTCCCGCGCCAAGGGGCTGAAGGACAGGGTGGTGCTCTACAAGCACGCCCTGCGCAACTGCCTCATTCCGCTGCTGACCTTCGTCGGCCTGCAGTTCGGCGACCTGCTCGGCGGCGTCGTTATCGTCGAGCGCGTCTTCAACTGGCCGGGCATGGGCAGCCTTGCCTTCGATGCCATTTCATCGCGCGACTATCCCGTGTTGCAGGGCACGATTACTGTGCTGGCGCTGCTGATCGTCCTGATCAACCTTGCGATCGATATTGCCTATGGCATCATCGATCCGCGTATTGGGAGGAAGTGAGCCATGGCATCCTCCTCGGCTAAATCGTCCTTCTTCCGTCACACGCCGCTGGAACTTCTCTTTGGCATCCTGTTCACCGGCGGAATGGTTCTGCTTGTCGTCTTCTCCGACGTAATCTTCGGGAACAAGGCCGGCATGATGGATCTTCGCGCCCGTCTGCTGCCGCCGTTCGTCAGCCTCAACCATATATTCGGCACCGATCCCCTCGGCCGAGACGTACTGGCGCGCATTGCCGCCGGCGGCAAGATCTCGCTGATCGTTGGAGTGCTATCGGTCGCGGGTGCCACCGCCGTTGGCACGATCGCCGGTCTGATCGCCGGCTATTTCCGCGGGGTCGCCGACATGATCCTCATGCGCATCGCCGATGTGCAGCTCGCCATGCCCTTCATGCTGATGGCGCTGACCTTCATCGCCATCGTCGGACCTGGCCTGCCGATCCTGATTTCGCTGATGATCATCGCCCAATGGGTGCAATATGCGCGACTGGTGCGTGGTCTCGTCCTCTCCTTGCGCGACCGCGAGTTCATCCAGTCGGCACGGGCGATCGGGGTCGGGCGCACGCGGATCATCCTCGTGCATATCCTGCCGAATATCGTCGGCCCGATCATCGTGCTGATGACGCTGAACGTCGCCAACAACATCTTGCTCGAAAGCAGCCTGACCTTTGTCGGTCTCGGCGTCGATGCCTCCATTCCAAGCTGGGGCGGCATGCTCGCCGACGGGCGCACCTATGTGCAATCCGCCTGGTGGGTCAGCGTCTTTCCGGGCTTTGCCATCATGTTCACCGTCCTCGGGCTCAACCTGCTCGGTGACTGGCTCCGCGACTATCTCGATCCGACGAGGGAAAAATGAGCACCATCCTCAATCTCGAAGCTCCGCGCACGCTCGACGTGCTGGTTTCCGAACTGACCGCCAATCCTCCGGGCACGCCTGTTGAGGCATGGGTCTTCGACGATGCGCCGTCACGGCAGGCCGCCGAAGAGAAACTCGCCGCCGCCGGCATCACCGCGCGGATCCGCAGCTCCTACAAGCCGTTGGTCTATTTCTTCCTTGAAGAACTGCATATTCCCTCGCTTGCCAAGGTGGAAATTGGCTACCCGGTCCACCCGGCCGCAGATCCGCAGCGCTTCCTGATCGAAGCCTATCCGCTGGCAGCTCTTGTGGGCGATGCAGAAGTCGCATTTCACGCCAACACGCTTGATCTTACCTACGATATCAAGCTGACGACAAAGGCGGGGGAAACGAAGACCTATACCGTCTTTGCACCGAATGTGGTGGAGGACGACCACGTCGGAACGCCGGTGCTGCGCTGCTGCGGCTGGCACAAGGGCGAACGGCTGAAAACCGATTTCGAGATCATGTTCCTCGCGGCCGTCGATGCCGTCAAACAGCAGACATGGGAGCGCAAGCAGCCCTATTTCGACCGTCTGCGCATCACGGTCGATCTGCCGGCCAATGATCTCGACCTCGATTTTTGCAGCGAGAGCATCAGTCTCCGCGAAGCAATGCATGAAGAGCTGTTCTTCAGCCTGCGCGAATGCCTCAATGCGGAGATGGGCGCCATGGCTGGACGCGGCGGCGCGCGACCGGGCCAGGTCGTTCCTGATATCCGCAGCACGGACGGTAATCCGCGGATCGTCATGAGTGTGGAGGAATTCGGCGAGCACGAAGAGGCGACTGGCGAGGATATTGACATGGCGACCGCGACGCGGCCGCTGAAGATCGGCCAGATCCGCCGCGAACTGGCGAAGATCGAGGGTGTGCCGATCAAGGCAATATCGTGCGAGGGCCGTGAGGTGCTTGGTCGCTATCACAATGGACCGGGGCCGGCCGTGCTCATCTCGTCGGGCCAGCATGCCAATGAGACCAGCGGTCCGGTTGGGGCGCTACGCGCGGCGCAACAGCTTGCCGCTGATCCCGACCAGCATTTCGCCATCGTACCGGTCGAAAATGTTGACGGATATGAACTGCACCAGCGGCTGATCGTGGAAAACCCCTTCCATATGCATCATGCCGCCCGCTACACGGCCTTCGGCGACGACCTCTCCTTCACCGTGCCGCCGCCGATGTATGAGCGCGAGGCGCGAGGCAAGGCGCTCGAACTCTCATCTGCCAAGCTGCATCTCAATCTGCACGGCTATCCCTCGCACGAGTGGACGCGGCCGATGTCGGGTTACCTGCCGCGCGGCTTCGAACTCTGGACCATTCCGAAGGGATTCTTCCTGATCGTCTGCACGCATCCGGGCTGGGAGGCGATCGGCGAAGCATTGCTCGATGAGGTGGCCAAACGTCTGGCTGAAGACAAGAGCCTCGTCGAATTCAACGCCAAGCAGATCGATTGCGTCCGCCTGCACATGCCGAACGCGCCGTTCGAGGTACGCTACGGTATTCCGATCTTGAAGCAGGTCGGCTCAATGTACCAGGCGCCGCTGACCATCATCACGGAAGCGACTGACGAGACGGTTTACGAGCAGGTATTCGTCGATTGCCACGAGGCGCAGACGCGAACCGTGCTCTATGCCGTCGAGGCCTATCGCCGGCTGGCTGCAGGCAGCGACTTTCCCTCGGCATAGTCGGGAAATAGAACGGCGACAATCTAAGTCTGTTCCAGGAGATGCCGTATCGGCGATCATTGATCTCGGTATGGCCTCCGATACCGGCCCGGCAGTATCCGCGACGGAAGATTAAAGCCGGAAATCACAGCCATTGAGAGAAAATTTCCCACACGGACGCTTCGCGTAACCGTCCATTTCTCGTGCCGGTTTGCTGGAGCCGGTAGCTTGCGGCCGTTGAACTTCTTTGGGGGAATTCCTTATGGGTCGTATTCTTGCGCTTGGCGCAGCCTTTGCCCTGCTTCTTTCAGGTCAGACCTTTGCGCAGACACCGGACAAGATATTGAACGCGTCTTACGACGTGTCGCGCGAGCTTTTTGTTGCCGTCAATGGTGCATTCATTCCGAAATATAAGGCCGACACGGGCAAGGATCTCACCATCGACCAGTCGCATGCCGGTTCGTCGAAACAGGCGCGTTCGATCCTTGAAGGTCTCGAAGCCGACGTCGTAACCTTCAATCAGGTGACCGACATCGACACGCTTGCAAAGGCTGGGTTCGTTTCGAAAGATTGGCAGAAGAGCTTTCCGAATAATGCTTCGCCCTTCTACTCCTTCCCGTCTTTCTTGGTCCGCGCAGGCAATCCCAAGAATATCAAGAATTGGGATGATCTCGTTCGCGATGACGTCAAGGTAATCTTCCCGAACCCGAAGACATCGGGCAACGCCCGCTACACCTATCTCGCCGCACTCGCCTTTGCGAAGCAGACATATGGCAATGACGATGCCAAGGTCACGGCATTCGTCAAGAAGCTGTTCGACAACGTCCCGGTCTTCGACACGGGGGGCCGTGCCGCCACCACGACCTTCGTCGAACGCAATATCGGCGACGTGCTTGTCACCTTCGAATCCGAAACCCGCGGCATTGCCAAGGAATTTGGTGCAGACAAGGTTCAGGGTGTGACGCCGCCGGTCAGCCTGTTGGCTGAGTTTCCGATCGCCGTCGTCGATAAGGTTGCCGATAAGCGCCGTTCGCTTGAAATCGCCACGGCCTATCTTTCATTCCTCTATACGCCGGATGGCCAGCGTATCCTTGCCGAGAACGGCAATCGCGTCATCGATCCCACGGTAGCGGCCGCCTTCAAGGACCAATTCCCTGCAGTCAAGCTGCTCAAGGTGGAAGATGTCTACGGACCTTGGGACAAAGTCCAGAAAGAGCATTTTGCCTCTGGCGCACTGCTGGACCAGATTTACGGCCAACGCTAAAGAGCCAGCCATGGATCGGCTTTTACCCGGCGGAACATTCCGCCGGGTAAATCGTGTTTAGGGGGACCATCCGTTGAAACGTCGTGTATTGCCCGGCTTGCCGTTTTCATTGGGCACGACGCTCTTTTATGTCGCACTGATCGTGCTTCTGCCGCTTGCTGCGCTCGTCTTCAAAGCTGCAAGCCTTGGTCCTGCAGACTACTGGGCAATTGTTTCCTCGCCGCGCGCCGTCGCGAGCTATCGCGTAACGGTCCTCTGCGCGCTTGCGGCGACGATCTTCAATCTGTTTTTCGGACTGGCGCTCGCCTGGGTGCTGGTCCGCTACCGCTTTCCGGGGCGCCGCCTTGTCGATGCTATCGTCGATCTACCCTTTGCCTTGCCGACGGCCGTCGCTGGCATTTCGCTGACGACCCTGTTTGCCCCGGGCGGATGGTTCGGCCACGTGCTTGGCCCGCTCGGCATTCAGGTCGCCTACACGCCACTCGGCATCATCATCGCCATGGCATTCACAAGCCTGCCTTTCATCGTGCGAACGGTGCAGCCGGTGCTTGAGGAGATCGATCCGGCACTTGAAGAAGCTGCTCAGTCGCTCGGCGGGACCGACCGTGAGATCTTTACCCGTGTCATCCTTCCGCTCCTTTCGCCGGCTCTCCTGGCAGGCATCTCGCTTTCCTTTGCGCGCAGCCTTGGTGAATTCGGCGCGATCATCTTCATCGCCGGCAATCAGCCCTTCAAGACCGAGATTTCGGCACTGCTGATCTTCATCCGACTGGAAGAATACGATTATCAGGCTGCAGCCGCGGTTGCCTCGGTGCTGCTGATCACCGCCTTCGTGATGCTGACGGTCACCGGCATGCTGCAGAAGCGCGCGTTGCGCTATACGGAAAGGAGCTGATCCATGCGTGCAAGACATGTCCCTCCGCGCGTTGGTGACGCTCCTGTCGTTCGCCGTCTGCTGATTGCAGTCGTTCTGGTCATCGGTGCGCTTTTCATTCTGGCACCGCTGATTGTCATCGGCGTCGAAGCCTTTTCCAAGGGGGCAGGGGCCTATGCCGCGGCCATTGCCCATCCCGATACCCGAAGCGCGATCTTCATGAGTGTGGTGACGGCGCTGATCGCCGTGCCGATCAACACGGTCTTCGGCATTTGTGCTGCCTGGGCGATCACCAAGTTCGATTTTCCGCTTCGCCGGCTGCTTCTGATCGTTATCGAAATTCCCTTTTCGATCTCGCCGATCGTCGCCGGCGTCTGCTACCTCTTCGTCTACGGCTTGCAGGGTCTTTTCGGCCCGGTGCTTCAGGATGCCGGCATCAAGGTCCTGTTTGCCCTTCCGGGTATCGTTCTCGCATCGATGTTCGTGACCGCGCCCTTCGTCGCGCGGGAACTCATTCCGCTGATGCAAGCGCAGGGCAGGGATCTGGAGGAGGCGGCGACCTCACTGGGTGCATCCGGCTTGCGGACATTCTTTGCCGTGACGTTGCCCAATATCAAATGGGCGTTGCTCTACGGCGTCGTACTCTGCAATGCCCGCGTGATGGGCGAGTTCGGCGCCGTGTCGATCGTGTCGGGGAATATTCGCGGCGAGACAAACACTCTCCCGCTGCATATCGAACTGCTCTATCACGATTATCAGACCGCCGGTGCCTTCGCGGCAGCTTCCATTCTCGCGGTGCTGGCAGTCTTTACCATCGTCGCCAAGGTGCTTCTCGAACGGCGAGGAGCGGGCCGCGTAAGCCCGGCAGCACAGGCAACAAATCAAGTTTCTTATAATGGGGTAAAGCCATGAAGATCCGTCTCGATCAGGTCGTCAAGACATTCGACACTTTTCGGGCCGTCCATGGCGTTTCGCTGGAAATCGAAAGCGGCGAACTCGTCGCTTTGCTTGGTCCGTCCGGCTCCGGCAAGACGACGATCCTGCGCATGGTCGCCGGTCTTGAATTTGCCGATGGCGGGCAGATCCATTTCGGCGACCGAAATGCGACGGATATTCCCGTGCGCGACCGCGGCGTGGGTTTTGTCTTCCAGCATTACGCCCTTTTTCCGCATATGACCGTTGCTGAAAACATCGCCTTCGGCATGAGGACAGCGAGGGCGGCCAGGCGCTCCGAGGCGCAGATTGCGGAACGTATAAACGACCTGTTGCGTCTCATGCGTCTTGAGGGTCTCGGCCAGCGTTTTCCAGGCCAGATTTCCGGCGGCCAGAAACAGCGCGTGGCATTGGCGCGCGCTCTTGCCGTCGATCCGAAGGTGCTGCTCCTCGACGAGCCCTTCGGGGCGCTTGACGCCAATGTCAGGCGGGATCTGCGGCGGTGGCTTCGGGAGGTTCACGAGGAACTGGGGATTACCACGCTGTTTGTCACCCATGACCAGGAAGAAGCACTCGATCTTGCCGATCGTGTCGTCATTCTCAATGAGGGCAAGATCGTTCAGGAGGGAACACCTGAAGAGATCTGCCGCAATCCAGCCTCCGCCTTCATCATGCATTTCCTCGGCGATACGAACGCGATTGCGACGACGGTGACAAAGGGCAAGGCGGCCTTCGATGGAAAGCTGATCGAAGCAGCTGACTGCGTCGATGGTCCCGCAGATATCTTCCTTCGTCCCAACGATCTTGCATGGTCGCCAACCGACGCCGCTGGCATTCCCGCCACGATCAGCCGGGTTCTGGACCGCCCCGGCGCCCGCCGGCTGGTTGCCGTCACCGATTCGGGCCAAACGCTGGAGTTGGACGCGGAACCTGACCTCGAGGTTTCCCGCTCCTCCCGTGGCTATCTCAAAGTGCTGCGGTCTCGCGTTTTCACGCGCCAGGCATAGATGGTCGGCGATAGGCGCCGAGGGCAGCTTCGATGCCGAGTGCGATCTGCAGGAGCGTTCCATCGCCGCCGACAGGGCCGGTCAGTTGCAGCCCGAGCGGCAGATGCCGATCCATGCCGGAGGGCAGGCTGAGGGACGGCTGTCCGGTCATGTTGGCGAAGCCACTGGAGAGCATTTCGCCTTCCTCGCCATCCTCGGTGAATTCCGGATCTTCGATCGGGGCGGGAAAGGGCACGCTTGGCCCGATCAGCACGTCCACCTCGGCAAATGCTGCCTCCACGGCATTCAGCAGCTTCACGCGGAAGTCCTGGGCCTTGATGTAGTCGACGGCTTTCGCCTCGAAGCCTGCTTCCACCTGCGATCGTGTGCGCGGTGCGTAACCCGCAGGGTTTTCGGTGTAGAGGCCCGCATGGATAACCGAGGCTTCCGGCAGGATGATGCGGCGAAGTTCCGAATTGGCAAGCCTTAGCTCCGGAATGTCTATGCGCTTGATGATCGCGCCTGCCGCTTCCAGCTGCTTCAGCGCCTCGGCAAGATTGGCGGCGACGGCCGGCGTCAACTCGGGATTTTCGCAATGAAAGCTCACGGCTCCGATCCTGACGCCCGCAAGTGATGGCGGTGAAAGCGGGACGGTCTTGCCGGCGATTGCCTCGAGCAGCAGTGCCGTATCCGTGACGCTGCGGGCAAGCGGACCGGCATGATCGAGGCTCCATGATAACGGAAACACGCCGTCGAGGGATACCAGACCGAAAGACGGTTTCAGCCCGACGATACCGCAATACGAGGCGGGAATACGGATCGAGCCGCCCGTATCGGTTCCGATCGCCAATGGCAGGATACCGGCGGCGACCAAGGCGGCCGAACCACCGCTCGAGCCACCTGAGGTGCGGCTGACATCATGGGGGTTGTTGGTCTGGCCGATCTCCGGATGGGCGATGCCATAGGCATATTCCAGCAGGTTGGTCTTGCAGAGAATGATCGCACCGACTTCCCGCAGGCGCTGCACCAGCGGTGCATCTTCGCTCGCCAACGCCGATGGCCGCACTTTGCTCCCATAGCCGGTGGGCGCGCCCTGCACTTCGATCAGATCCTTGATGGCGACGGGAATTCCGTGCAGCGGCCCGCGGTCCTTGCCTGATTGCAGCTCTGCGGTCGCCTGTTCCGCTTCGGCAAGTGCCGTCGCATCCAGTCTCTGAGCGGCGGCATTGAGGGCGGGTTCCAGGCTCTCGAGCCGTTGAAGGCTGGCACGCACCACATCGACCGGCGACAGCGAAGCGTTTCGATAGGCTCGTCCAAGCTCTGCAACATCAGTGAATGCGATTTCGTCCGCAGTCATCATCGATTTCCCGTCGGCAGAATGGTCCGCCGCGTTTGGCGCGGCGGACCATGTCACAACGATAACATACTCAGTTCTTGACCGTGTCTTCCAGGAAGAAGCGGCCGAGCGGGTTCTGGTAGAAGTTGTCGATGTTCTTGCGTGCCACGTTGATGTAGGGGCTGTAGTAGAGATCGATCCAGTTGACGTCCTCCTTCGCCGTCTTCTGCAGGTCGATATACATCTGCTCGCGCTTCTTGGAGTCGAGTTCCAGGCGGGCTTTGGCGACCAGCTCCTTCACCGCTTCGTTCTTGTAGTTGGTCGAGTAGTTGTTGTTGGAATCGTGGCCGAGCACGAAGGTCGTCTTCTGGTCCGGGTCGAGAATGTCGTTGGTCCAGTAGTTGACCGAGATGTCGTAGTCGCCGGCAACCGTCATGTCCCATTCTTGGCTCGGATCGACCTTCTGCAGGTTGGCGGTGATGCCAGCCTTGGCGAGCTGTTGCTGCAACAGCACCGCGGTCTGCTCATCCACCTCGTCGCCGGCGCGGATCAGGTAGTTCAGCGTCAGGTTGGAGACACCGGCATCGGCCAGCAGCTTCTTGGCCTTTTCCGGATCATAGGGGCGCTGCAGGTTGTCGGCGTAGTAATAGAGCGCACCCTTCGGAATGTAGGAATTGGCGACCGTGCCCTGACCGAAGGTGACGGCATCGACGATCGCCTTCTTGTCGATTGCGAGATCGAGCGCCTGGCGCACTTCCTTCTTGCCGAGATCGCCATGCGCATGGTTGATCAGCAGATGATCTTCACGCGTCGACGGATCGATCAGCACGTTGAGGCCGGCATCCTTCTTCAGCTCCTCGACGCGCGAGAAGGGTACGAAAATGGCGGCATCGAGCTGGCCTGCCTGCACGTTCAGCATGCGGGTATTGTCATCGGGCACCGAGATCCATTCGACGCCATCGAGCTTCACACGGTCGGCCTGCCAGAAGTTCGGGTTCTTCTTCAGGATGACGCGGTCGCCGCGCCGCCATTCGTCGACAACGAAGGCGCCGGATGCGATCGGCTTTTCGGCGTAAGCGTCCGCGCCCATGGATTCGATGCCAGCCTTGGAGATGACAGAGGCATTCGGCAGCGCCAGCGTCGACAGGAAGGGCGCGGACGGATTCTTGAGCTTGATCGTCAGCGTGTGCGGATCGGTTGCGACGGCGGTATCGATCACCTTGTAGGAATCGCTCCAGAGCGAGCCTGCATCATCGCGGATACGCAGTAGGCTGAAGGCTGCATCTTCCGCCGTCAGCGGCGAACCGTCGGAGAATTTCGCGTCGCGGATCTTGAAGGCATAGGTCAGGCCGTCGTCGGAGACGGTCCAGCTTTCGGCAAGGCCGGGCTCCAGCTTGGTGCCGGTCTTGTCGACGCGGATCAGCACGTCATAGACGTTGGAGAAGACCCAGTTGTCGATGTTCTGCGCCGTCTTGATCGGATCGAATGTCGTCGAATCTTCTCGACGACCGATGGTAAGCACGCCGGCGGCTTCGGCGTAGGATGCGCTGAGGGTCAGGCCTGCAAGAAGCGCTGCAAGCCCGATTGATTTCCATCTGGTGATCATGCGTTCGTTCCCTTCGTTGTTATGGCATGCGTTTGACGGGTAGTGCCGGAACCGATTGCAGCTCGTCTTCCAAACTGGTTTTGCTCAGAAGAGGCTTGTCCGGATCGATGTCGGGAATCGCGGCAATGAGTGCTGCGGTATAAGGATGTTTCGGCCGCGCGAAGACCTCTTCCGAGAGGCCTTCCTCGACGATCTCGCCGTGATACATGACGACGACGCGTTCGCAGAGATTGCGCACGATCGCCAGGTCATGGGCGATGAACATTAGCGTCAGGTTCATCTTGGCGGTGAGCTCGCGGAAAAGCGCGATGATCTGTGCCTGGATCGTGACGTCGAGGGCCGCAACACATTCATCGGCGATGATGAGCTTCGGATCGACGGCAAGTGCGCGGGCAATGCCGGCACGCTGACACTGGCCGCCGCTCATGCTGCGGGGTTTGCGATTGGCAAACTCCCGCTCCAGCCCGACAAGATTGAGCAATTCGCCGATTCTTTCCGGAATGGCCGATGCCGGCACCTTGCCCTGCACCTTCAGCACCTCGGCAAGCATCTGCCCGATCGTGAGGCGCGGATTGAGTGCGTTATAGGGGTCCTGAAAGACCATGGCCGTCTTACGCCGTAGCTTTGCGAGTCCGGCAGCCCGCTGCTGCGCGAGATCGATCCCTTCGAAGGACACATGGCCTGAGGAGATCGGCGTCAGCCCCAGCACGGCGCGTGCGAGCGTGCTCTTGCCGCTGCCGGATTCGCCGACGATGCCGATGGTTTCGCCCGGCATGACCTGCAGGCTGACGCCGGAAACGGCGCTCACCGTCTTGGCACTGCCCTTGAACAGGCTGCCGCCAACCTTGAAGCGCACGTGCAGGTCGTCGATTTCAAGAAGCGGCTTGGTCGATGCGGCCGAAGACACGACCTGCGGCGCCGGCATTGGCGCCTCGTCCGGCATGGAGGGATGGCTGTTGATAAGATTGATCGTGTAGGCGTCCTGCGGCCGGGAGAGAATCGTCCGTTTCGGCCCCTGTTCAAGCAGCTTGCCGTTGCGCATGACGGCGATGCGGTCGCAGGTCTGGGCGACGATGCCGAGATCGTGGGTGATGAGGATGATCGACAGGCCACGTTTTTCTCGGATCTCCAGCAAGAGTTTCAGGATCTGCGCCTGGATTGTCACGTCGAGTGCCGTCGTTGGCTCATCGGCGATCAGGATCTTCGGGTTGCAGGAGAGTGCCACGCCGATCATGGCGCGCTGGCGCATGCCGCCGGAAAATTCGTGTGGATAGCTGTCATATTGGCGAACGGGATCGGGAAAGCCAACCTGTGTGAGGATCTCGATGGCCGCCGCCCGCGCTTCCTTGGCGCTGAGCCTCTGATGATAGCGGATGCCCTCGGAAATCTGGTCGCCGATGCGCATGACCGGATCGAGATGGCTCGTCGGATTCTGGAAGATCATACCGATCTCGCCGCCGCGAACTTCCAGCATCTCGGCATCGCTTGCGGTCGTCAGATCGCGCCCCTCGAGCAGGACGGTGCCGTCCTCGATCCTGATCAGAGAGGAGGGCAGCAGCCGGACAAGTGAGCGGCAGAGCAGGCTCTTGCCCGAGCCGCTTTCGCCGACGAGGCCGAGGATTTCGCCCTTGGCGAGATCAAGGGAAACATGGTCAATCAGCGTTCGCACGCCGCCATCGAGATGAACCTTGACCGTCAAGTCGCGGACGGAAAGGACCGAAGCGCTCATTCGTGAACTCCGAGAAGTTCGCCGAGCGCATCACCCAGCATGCTGAAACCGAAAGCAAGGCAGACGATCGAAAGGCCAGGGAAAAGCGTGATCCACCAGGCCGTGGTGATGAAACTCTGGCCTTCGGCAACCATGACGCCCCATTCGGCGAGCGGCGGCTGCACACCGAGGCCGAGATAGCTGACCGCTGCGCCGCTGAGCAGCACCAGTGTGGCATCCGACATCGAAAAGACGATAGAGCCGGCAATCGCATTCGGCAGGAGATGACGGAACATGATCCGGAAGCGGCTGAAGCCGAGGCTGACGGCTGCGACTGCGTAGTCGCTGCTTTTCAGCACCAGCATCTGCGCGCGGATAAGGCGCGCATAGGAGACCCAGCCGACCAGCGCCATGGCAATATAGAAGCTGCCGAGGCCCGGCCCGAGGATGGCGATGATCGACAGCATCAGGACAAGGAATGGGAAGGCGAGAATGATATCGACGAGGCGCATGAAAACCGCATCGACGATGCCGCCGAAGAAGCCGGCGATCGTGCCGACCGTCGTGCCGATCAGGAACGGGAAGATAACGCCGATGACGGCGATCTGCAGATCGATGCGGGCGCCCCATATGACGCGCGAAAGTATGTCGCGGCCGAAATTGTCCGTGCCGAAGAGATGGGCGAAGGAGGGTGACTGCAGCCGTACATCGGCATTCTGCAGGATCGGATCATAGGGTGCGACCAACGGAGCGGCGATTGCCAGAAGCAGAAAGAACAGGAGAATGCCGACGCCGATGACGAGCGTCAGCCGGTGGCCGAGGAAACGGCGCCAGGCGACGGGAGAGAGGGTAAAGGCATCGACGCTCATAGCTTCACCCTCGGATCGACGGCGACGGTGACGATATCGGCAATGAAATTGACGAGCACGGTGGCGCAGGCAAAGGTCATGGCGACACCCTGAACGACCATGTAATCGCGCGAGAAGATGGCGCGCACCAGCAATTGGCCCATGCCGGGCAGGGCAAAGACGCTTTCCACGACGACAGTGCCGCCGATCAGCCAGCCAATGTTGACGGCCAGGAGATTGATCGTCGGCACGAGCGAATTCGGCAGGACATGCCGCCAGAAGACGATACTCTCAGGCATGCCGCGAGCACGCGCGGCGGTTGCCACATCGGATTTCAGGGATTCAATCATGGCGGAGCGCAAGCTGCGGGTCAGCACTGTCGAGAGCGACAATGCAACGGTCAACGCAGGCAAGATGAGATGGGAGAGCTTGTCGCCTAGTGTTGTGCCGTAGCCGGAAACGGGCAGGACGCCGAGTTCGACGCTGAAAAGAATGATCAGCATCAGGCCGAGCCAGAAAGGCGGAAAGCCGATCCCGAATGTGGAGATGACGCGTACTGCATGATCAGGCGCCCGGCCAGCGTTGCGAGCTGCGATCGCCGACATCGGCACGGCGATCAGGATCGACAGGATGACACTTGTTAGGACCAGCGCGATCGTCGGCTCGATGCGCGTGGCGATCAGCGGAAATACGTCGATCTTGTAGAGGATCGACTTGCCCATTTCGCCATTCGCGAGGTTCTTGAGGAAGTAGAAATATTGCAGCCACATCGGCTGATCGAGGCCGTATTGGGCGCGGATATTGGCAAGGGCGGCGGGCGTGGCGCGCGTGCCGAGAATATTGCGGGCGGGATCACCGGGGATCAACCGCACCAGAATGAAGGTGATGACGCTGATGCCGAAAATGACAGGCAGAAACTGGACCGGCCGGGTCAGTATGAATTTATAACGATGCATGGCGGCGCTCGCCCCCTTGTCTTCGGCGGGTTCCGATCACCTGATCCTGCATCAGCTTGCCCTGTGCCGCGACAGGAAATCGACCAGCGCGGGATAATAATCATGCGGATTTTCATAAAACGGCATGTGGCTGGCATTGGCGAAAACCTTGAGTTCGGCATTCGGCAAGGCAAGCTTCATGCGCAGCGCGCAGGCCGGCGTCAGTTCGTCATGTTCGCCCGTGGTGATCAGCACCGGCGTCGTCACACCAGGCAGTTCGGGGATGCGATTCCAGTCCTTCAGGTTGCCGATATAGAGGAATTCGTTCGGACCCTGCATGGTCTCATAGGGACCCATGTTCCAGTCGTCGAGTGAGCGGCGCACGGGGGCCGGCCATTCCGGCAGGCGGCAGACATGGCGATAATTGAGGATCGTCACCGCCGCCTGATATTCCGGATGATTATAGGTGCCCTGCGCCTCGTGTTTCTGCATCATCGCCACCGTCTCGGGTCCGAGGGCGGCGCGCAGCCGTTCCAGTTCGGAAATCAGGTGCGGCATGTCGGCAACGGTATCTTCCAGGATCAGCGTCTGCAGGTTTTCCGGATAGGTCAGTGCGTAGTCGATCGCCAGCCAGCCGCCCCAGGAGTGGCCGAGCATATGCACCTTGCCGAGGCCGAGTGCCTTGCGCACCGTCTCGGTCTCCTCGACATAACGGCTGATGGTCCAGAGCGATGCGTCGGTCGGTCTGTCGGAGGCGCCAGTGCCGAGCTGATCGAAGGCCACCACGCGATAGCCTTTGTCGATGAGACAGGAATGGGCCTCGCGCAGATAATCGCAGGGCAGACCCGGGCCACCATTCAGGCAGAAGACGGTCTCGCTGCCGTTCCCGAAGCTGTAGGCGACCACCTTGTAACCGTCGACTTCGATCTCATGTCGCGTCTCAGGCTCGATTTCACGCCACATTGACCGCTCCGGCAGAAGATTTTGCTTGCTCAATAATTGGGCATGGCTAAATTTTTACCTTAAACCATAGCCTTTGCCAGCTATAAGAAGTGATAGGGTGGTGAACCACCGACCGGGAGCCTGCCATGCTTGACGAAATCGGAACGATCAGACGGCAATTCTCAGCCCATCAGACGCTGGACGGGCGTATCGATCAGGTTTTCGCGGCGATGAAAGAGATCGGTTTCGAGGCCCTGATCTACGACTACACACCGGTGCCTTATGACATTGACGGGGCGATCATGATCCCGTCACTGTTGAAGCTGCGCAATATTTCCGAGGACATGCGGGAATACTGGTTCGACCGCGGCTACTTCCGCATCGATCCCGTTCAGCAGGTGGCGCTGCGCACCTCCGCTCCCTTCTTCTGGAATTACGACCGGGATGCAGACACGCTCATCAATCGCTTCATGAGCGATGACACCGCGCCGGTGACGCGCTATCTCAGCGAACGTGACATGTCGACGGGTGTCACCGTTCCCGTCCATATGCCCCGAGGCGACTATGCGACGGTGACCGGCATCCGTTTCGGTGCCAACAGCGATTTCGAGCAGCATGCGCTGCGCTACATCGCCGATTTCAACCTGCTGGCCCATGTCTTCCACGAAGCTGCCTATTCGCTTTTCGATGCCAAGGCGTTGAGCGTCGGCAAGGTCCGCCTGACGGAGCGGGAGCGCGAATGTTTGCGCCATTCGGCAGAGGGCCTCTCGGCCAAGGAGATTTCGCGCATCATCGACCGTTCGGTGCCGACCGTCGTTATGCATCTCAATGCGGCTGCCAAGAAGCTCGGCGCTCGCAACCGCACGCAGGCCGTCGTGCGGGCCACGCATTACCGACTGCTGGAAGATCGCCCATCCTATAACTTCTGATAGCTGCCTTCGCCTTTTCGGCCACGCTATGGTCTCCATCATTGCCCTAGAGGATGGAGATATCTGTGGCCTCAGTTCCGACGAAGGAAGCCTTTCTGCCGTTTCGCGAATACCGGACATGGTATCGCATCACCGGTTCGCTTGATTCCGGAAAACTGCCGCTCGTCGTCGCCCATGGTGGTCCCGGCTGTACGCATGACTATGTCGATTCCTTCAAGGGCATCTCGGAGCTCGATGGCCGCGCCGTCATCCATTACGATCAGCTCGGCAACGGCAACTCGACCCGGTTACCCGAGAAGGGGCCGAATTTCTGGACGCCGGCGCTCTTCCTCGAAGAACTCGATGCGCTGCTGAAGCATCTCGGCATTCAGGATCGCTACGCCTTCCTCGGCCAGTCCTGGGGCGGCATGCTGGGTGCCGAACATGCAGTACGCCAGCCGAAGGGCCTGAAGGCGCTCGTCATCGCCAATTCGCCTGCCAACATGCATACCTGGGTGGCAGAGGCGAACCGTCTGCGTGAGGAACTGCCGCAGGAGGTGCAGGATACGCTGCTGAAGCATGAGGAAGCTGGCACCATTACCGAGCCGGACTATGTTGCCGCCTCGCGCGTCTTTTACGACCGGCATGTCTGCCGTGTTTCCCCATGGCCGCCGGAAGTCGCGCGCACTTTCGCGATCATGGACGAAGACAACACCGTCTACCGCAACATGAACGGCCCGACCGAATTCCACGTCATCGGCACGATGAAGGACTGGACGATCGAGGATCGCCTGCCGCTCATCGAGGCGCCGACGCTTTTGATCTCCGGCAAATATGACGAAGCGACCCCGCTCGTCGTCAAACCCTATGTCGATCGTGTGAAGGGTTGCGAATGGGTGCTCTTCGAGAACTCCAGCCACATGCCGCATGTCGAGGAACAAGAGCTTTGCCTCGACATCGTCTCGGCCTTTCTCACCAGGCATGATTGATCGCAGTCAGCGGCCTGCGCCATCAGTGCGGGCCGCATTCTGCTATCGCTCGAATGGCTCGCCGAGCGAGGCGACGCCATTGAGCTTCAGCAGGCGACGATCTGCCGAGATGATGCCGAGCACAATGATCGTCACGAGATAGGGCAGGCAAGCCAAAAGCTGAGAAGGCACGTCGAGCCCGGTTGCCTGCGCGGCAAGCCCCATCAGCGATACGGCGCCGAAGAGGCAAGCCCCGAGGAAGATCCGCCCCGTGAGCCAGGTTCCGAAGACGACGAGCGCAATGGCGATCCAGCCGCGGCCGGCGATCATGCCATCCGCCCAGAGCGGCGTATAGATCGTCGATGCATAGGCGCCGGCAAAGCCCGCCATCATGCCGCCGAATGCGACAGCCGCGAAGCGTACGGCGATGACGGAATAGCCGATGGCGTGAGCGGCCTTCGGGTTTTCGCCGACGGCGCGAATGACGAGACCCACCTTGCTATAAGCAAACGTCGCCCAGATCGCGAGTGTCACCAAAAGCGAAAGCCAAACGACGATATCCTGGGTGAACAACCCGCCAATGAGAGGAATGTCGGAAAGGCCGGGAATGGTAATCTTCGGCAATGCCTTGACGGTGAGGCTCTCATAGCTCTTGCCGAACAGTGCCGACAGGCCCTGACCGAGAATGCCGATGGCAAGCCCTGTCGCGACCTGGTTTGCGTTGAAGCCAAGGATGATCCCGGCAAAGACTAGCGAGAGCAGGACGCCGCCGATGCCGGCCGCGATAAACGCCAGAATGTGGCCGCCGCCGTGATAGACGATGATGAATGCGATGACGGCGCCGAACGCCATTAGCCCTTCGACGCCGAGATTGAGCACGCCCGCGCGCTCGACCACAAGCTCGCCAAGCGCTGCAAGCAAAAAGGGCGTCGCTGCCGCCAGCATGCCGGCCAAGATGAACTCGATGGCATTCATGATGGGCTCCTGATAGCGACAGGGCGCCAGGCAAGGCGGTAGCGGACGAAGGCGACGGCGATCAGATAGGCGAGCAGCAGGCTGCCCTGGAAAACGCGGACGGCTGCGATCGGCAAATTGGCGGAGACCATGGCATTGTCACCGCCAATGTAGAGGGCCGCCATAACGATCGACGATATGACGATGCCGATCGGATGCAGCCCGCCGAGATAGGCGACGATGATGGCAGCATAGCCGTAACCGGTCGAGATCGAGCGCTGCAGCTGACCGAGCGGGCCGGCGACTTCGGCTGCGCCCGCAAGACCGGCGGCTGCGCCACCGATCAAGAGCGACAGCCAGATTGCCCAGCCCTCTTTGAAGCCGGCATAGCTCGCAGCACGTGGCGCCAGTCCGCCAACCTGCAATTTATAGCCGGTGAAGCTCTTCTGCATGAAGATCCATGCTGCGACGGACAGCAAAACGGCGAGGATCAGCGAAACATTGACGCGCGTTCCCTCGATCAGGATCGGCACCATCGCGTCATACTGAAACATCACCGACTGCGGGAAGTTGAAGCCATTCGGATCCTTCCAGGGGCCGAGCAGCAGATAATTGAGAAGCTGCACCGCAACGAAGCTCAGCATCAGCGAGACCAGGATTTCGTTGGCGTTCAGCCGGACACGCCAGAAGGCCGTCAACGATGCCCAGAGCGCGCCGCCAATGGTGCCGAGCAGCAGCATCGCCGGCCAGATCCACTGGCCGGTCGCATCCGGCCACCAGATCGGAATGGCGGAGGCAAAGATTGCTCCGAGCACGAATTGCCCTTCAGCGCCGATGTTGAACACCTTGGCGCGGAAGCCGATCGCCAACCCCTGCGCGATCAGCAGCAGCGGTCCAGTCTTCAAAAGTACTTCGGAGAAGGACGCCCAGGAAAAGAAGGGTTCGATCAGCATCGCATAGATGACCGCAGCCGGATCACGCCCCATGACGACATAAAGGCCGAGATTGAGGAGGATCGTGATGACAAGCGCGATGGGCGGGGCAAGCAGGGTGGCGGCAAGCGAGGCGCGCTCCCGGCGGACGAGGGTTGGCAGGGCGGCAAACAGAGGTCTGCTCATGCGATCGCTTTCTCGCGCTGCGACTGGGCGCCGATCATGTATCGGCCGATATCTTCGGGTTTGGTATCGCGCGTGACGAGCGGCGGGCTCAGCGTGCCGTGGTGCAGGACCTGGATGAAGTCGCTAAGTTCGAACAGTTCCTCCAGCTCCTCGGAGATGACGAGGATCGCCATGCCTTCGTTGCGCAGCGTGATCAGCCGCTTGCGGATTGCCGAGGCTGCGCCGATATCGACGCCCCACGTGGGCTGGGCAAGGAAGAGCAGTTTCGGTGCCAGCATGATTTCTCGCCCGACGATGAACTTCTGCAAATTACCGCCCGAGAGTGAGCCGGCTTCGGCCTCGGGGCCACGCGTGCGCACGTCGTAGTCCCGGATGCACTCATTGGTGAAGGCGGTCGCCTGCGCCTTGTCGAGCAGGCCGCGTCTGACGAGGTTCAGGGGATGGGCGGTCAGCAGGCTGTTGAGGGTGAGCGACATCTCGGGAACTGCGCCACGGCCGAGTCTATCCTCCGGCACGAAGGCAAAACCAAGCTGCCGGCGGGCCGCCGAGTCCAGCGTGCCGACATCCTTGCTCATCATGAAGATCTGATCGCGTTGTTCCCGCGGCAGGATCGTTTCGCCGGAGATCAGCGCCGCAAGCTCGCTCTGGCCATTGCCCGAAATGCCGGCAATGCCGAGGATCTCGCCGGCGCGCACGGCCAGGCTGATCTGAGAGAGCGGTACTGCGAAAGGATCGTCTGGCCTGTAATCAAGGCCAATCAATTCCAGCCGCTTTTCACCTGCGGCAAGCGGCAGCGCCGGCATGGGCTCCGGCACGTCGCGGCCGATCATCATGCGGGCAAGGTCATGGGCGTCATGCTCGCGCGGGTCGACATGGCCGGTCACGCGTCCACCGCGCAGGATCGTCGCCCGGTCGCAAAGCGACTGGATCTCTTCCAGCTTGTGGGAGATGAAGAGGATGGAAACGCCGCCATCACGCAGCCGGCGCAAGGTCTCGAACAGCTTCTCCACGGCCTGCGGCGGCAGGACCGATGTCGGCTCGTCGAGGATCAACAGTTTCGGATTGGTCATCAGGCAGCGGATGATTTCCACTCGCTGCCGCTCGCCGACGGAAAGCGAATGCACATGGGCGAGCGGATCGACCTCGAGGCCGAACTCGTGCCCCAGCTTGCGGATGCGCTCAGCCAGTTCGGCTTTCTTGCCAGCCACGATAAGCCTGATGTTCTCGACCACCGTCAGGCTTTCGAACAGCGAGAAATGCTGAAAGACCATGCCGATGCCGGCACGCCTTGCCTCCGCGGGGGAGGCAAGGCTAAGGGGGTGCCCGTTCCAGGCGACGGTTCCGCTGTCCGGCTGCTCGACGCCGTAGATCAGCTTCATCAGGGTCGATTTGCCGGCCCCGTTTTCTCCGAGGATGGCATGGATCGAGCGGGGAGCGACGTCGAGGTCGATCTGCTGGTTGGCATGGACCTGGCCGTAGCTCTTGGAGATGCCGCGCAGCGACAGGAGCGGGCTTACCATGGCTTACTTCGGCAGTGGCGTCTTGACACCCTTGACGTGCCAGTCCATCGCGACGATCTGGGCGTCCGTCAGCGTCGCACCCGAAGCAGCACCTTCGCTGCCATCGGCCTTGGTGATCGGACCGGTGAAAGGCGAGAAGCTGCCGTCGGCGATCTTTGCCTCGATTGACTTGATCTTGCTCATCGTATCGGCCGGGATTGCCGGGTTCCAGTCGACGACTTCGACCACCTTGTCTGCGACGCCGAGAAAGGTGTTGGCGCCCTTGAAAGTGCCGGCGAGATGGGCATCGACCGAAGCCTTGAAGAAGGGCGACCAGTCGGTGGCGACGCAGCCGAGATAGGTCTTTTCGGCATATTTCTTCATCGAGGAGTTCAGGTTGAAGGCATAGATGCCGGCTTCCTCGCAGGCAGAGATCACCGAAGGCGTATCCTGCGCATTGGAGAAGATCACGTCGCAACCCTGCGAGATCAGCGCCTTGGCGGCTTCCTGCTCCTTGGCCGGATCGAACCAGGAATTGACCCAGACGACGGAGACTTCCATGTCAGGCTTGACGGACTGCGCGCCGAGCGTGAAGGCATTGATGGAGGTGATGAGTTCCGGAATGGCAAAGGCCGAAACCGAGCCGAGCTTGCCGGTCTTGGAAACGGCCGCCGCCGCCATGCCGAGCAGGTAGGTGCCCTGGAAATATTTGGCGGCGAAGGGTGAGAAGTTCGGCGCGACCTGGAAGCCCGATGCATGCAACACGGTGACCTTGGGATTGCGGCGGGCGATCTGCAGCGCACCATTCTGATAGCCGAAGGAACCGGCGATCAGGAAATGGTTTCCGTCGGCGACCGTTTTGTTCATGATGCGGTCGGCATCCGGGCCTTCGGCGATGTTCTCGATAACGGTGACCTTCACCTTGTCGCCATAGGCGGCCTTGATCGGATCGATGCCGGCGGCAAGCGCATGGCCCCAGCCGACATCGCCGATCGGCGAGGGCACGACGAGGGCGATGCCAAGCGGTTCGTCGGCGGCAAGTGCGGAGCGGCCGGCAAAGGCGGTGGCGAGGCCGGCAGCGGCCGCGCTCTTCATGAGCGTTCTGCGGGTCAGATTGTTGGACATGTCAGTTCCCCTCTTTTGGTTTTCAAAATTCGACGGTCGCGAGCGCCGCTTCGGCGTCCGCAAAAAGCTTGAATTCGTCGAGGTCGGTGAATTCGGCTGCCTGCCAGACGATGCGCCCATTGATCATGGTGAGGTCGGTCGGCATGCCGATCCCGACCTTGGCGATCAGGCTCAGCGGATCGTGGCGCGTGCCGACATAATCCATCCGCCGCGTATCGATCGCGAAGAGATCGGCGGCCATGCCCGGCGCCAAACGGCCGATATCACTGCGTCCGAGCAGGCTTGCGCCGCCCGTTGTTGCGTAGCTCAGGAAGTCGACCGGCGGCGGCACCGGATGACTGCGCGTCGATGCCGCCAGGCATTGCAGCATGTAGGCGGAATGGATGCAGTGCATGAGGTTCGAATTGTCGTTCGAGGCAGCCCCATCGCAGCCGAGCCCGACGCGAAGGCTAAAGGCTGACATTGCGGGAATGTCGGTGACCTCGGCGCCGACGAGATAGACCGGCTCGGGGCAATGGGAGACGCCGGTGCCATTTGCCGCCATCTTGCGCAATTCGTCATGCGTCAGTTCCCAGCAATGGGCATAGAAGGTATCCGGGCCGGCAAAGCCCAGTTCAGCGCAGTAATCTACGGTGCGCATGCCGTGCCGCGCCTCGATGACAGGGCTTTCCCCTTCGCCAACATGCGTGTGCAGAAACACCCCGCGGTCACGGGCAAGTGCTACGGATTCGACGAAGGTCTCGCGGTAGCAGTTGACCGGCTGGCAGGGGGCGACCACCACCTGCCGCATGCTGAAGGGGCTGGCATCGTGGTAGCTGTCGATCAGCCGGGCGCAATCGGCGATGAATTCGTCCGTCGTTTCCAGCATGGCATCGGGGATCGTCGATCCCTCGGACTTCGGCAGCGTGTTGCCGCCGCGGCCTGCATGGAAGCGCATGCCAAGAAGCTCAGCTGCCTCGAACTGGCGGTCGATCAGGCGCTTTCCGGCGTGCCGGGGGAAGCAATATTGATGGTCGAAGGCCGTCGTGCAGCCATGCTTGATCATCTCGGCCATGGCAGTGACTGAGGAATGGTAGAAGCAATCCTCATTTAACCGCGAGAAGATCGGGTAGATCCGGTCCAGCCATTCGATGACCGACAGTTTCGTCCAGTCGAGATCGGCTCGGTTGCGCACGAAGCACTGGAAGAAATGGTGATGCGTGTTGACAAGGCCCGGATAGACGAACCAGCCGGTGGCATCCTGGACGATCGTGCCGGAAGGCAGGGGCTCCTGCGACAGGTTCGCGCCAATTGCCTGGATCGCCGAACCATTGGTCAGCACGTCCACGTTCCGGCGCACACTTGGTCCGTTGCCCTCGTCGACGATCACGGCTGCGCAGTTCTTCAGGAGGTAGCCGGCCATATCAGCTTTCCTCCTTCGCAGGATGGGGATCGGGTTTTAGCTCGTGCAGTCGGTGGATGCCGGGCATTTCGATGAAACCGTCGATGCTGCGGATGGCGCGCAGCCACAGCCGGATCGTTGGGTAGGGATCGAGCGATATGCCGCCATCAGGTGCCAGCGCCACATAAGGGAAGCAGGCGATGTCGGCGATCGTGGCACGGTTCGATGCAAGGAAGCGCATGCCACGAAGCTGTTGTTCGAAGAGACCGGCTTCCAGCTCTCGCAATGCTGCGATCCCCTGCGTCTGCAGGGTGTTTATTTTTCCCGGGCGCAGCAGCATCTCGTGCAGCCGCGCGCCGCCGAGGTTCGCCGTCAGCCGGTGCGAGAAGGAGAGCCACTGCTGAACCCGTGCCGTCTCCTCAGGCATGCTGGTGCCCAGCCATTCCGGCGCGCTTTTGGCGGCGAGGTAAGCGAGGATGGCAGAGGATTCCGTCAGGACGAGATCAACATCCTCGAGGATCGGAATGGAACCTGCCGGATTGAGCGCCAGGAGTTCCGGTCCGCGATGTTCGGCGCCGGGATGGAAATCGACCGGCCGGATATCCAGCTTGATGCCGAGGATCGCGGCCATCAGGCGGATCTTGTAGCAGCTCGGCGAGAGAATGTAGTCGTAGAGCTTCATTGCGCGACCAACTGTGCGCCGTAGGTATAGTTATGGCGCTTGAGCCAGCGTCTGTAGGCGATCGATGTAAGATCGGCCCTCGTTGGGATTTCCATGCCGGGATCGAGCGGCAGCAGGGTCGGGATCTGGTTTTCGAGGATCGAGCGATCCTGCAGGAAGATCGTCTGCTGAAAATGGATGAGGTCTGTCATCGGCGTTTCGTCATCAAAAAGAGCCATCCATGGCCATACGTCGCAAAGGTCTTCCGCAAGCGGCTGCACGAACAGGGTAATGACATCCCATTCGCCCGGCCGGGGAGGGCAGGTCTTGTAAAGCACTGAGCAGGTCGGTGCCGGCACGCGGTACATATATTCGGTGGTGATTCCGCCGCTTGCCGATTTGGCGGCCTGCGGCTGGTAGAATTTCACCTGCGTCGCCCAGACCTCATCCTCGTCCTCACGGATCTCGACCTTGTAATTCTCGACTTCCGTATGTGGCTCGGCGCCGAGAATATCGGTGTGGACAAAAGGGAAATGGGCGATGTCGAGAAAATTCTCCACCGCCCGCAACGGCGAGCAGCGCACCCGTACCACGCCCACATCGACGAAGCGGCGGCCAGGCTGATCAGCTTCGGGAATGGCAAAAAGCTCCTTGGCAGGATTGCCGAGGGAAGACCAGACATGGCCGTAGCGGACACGGACCGGGAGGTTGCGCCCATCGGACGATGTTACCCGCGCATTGCCATCGGGCGTGCGCGCCACTTCGATGGGCTCGCCCATCAAAGCGGTTTTGGTCCCGGTCTCGGTGAGTTGGGAGAAGAGGCCGACCGGATACCACTCATCGATCATCGCGCCAGCCCTCATCATGCGACCTCCTTTCGCCGCGCTTCCGCCTGGCGGCGCACAGCCTCGGCGATACGGGACGCGGCAACATGGTCTGCCGGGCTGCGATCCTTCTCGATCAAGATGTGAATGAGCGTACGATCGACCTGCTCAGCCGGCAGCAGCCGGACCCAGGGAAGTTCGGCGATGCGGATAAGCCCGTCCGAATCGACTTTGGCGCGAGCGGCGTCTTCGAGTGCTCCAATATTCGTCTCAACAGTCAGCGAGCGCAACGGCACGAGATCGTCAAAGCCCGGCGGCTGGGCCGCTGGCTCGCCAACAGCCACCCAGATGACGCCGTTCGATTCCGCGACCTTGTGGACCGCGACACGGATCGTTTCCGGCGGCACGAGATCGGGATGGGCGGGGATGCGGATGCACCCTCCCGCCGGAGAATAGCTCCAGCCATGATAGATACACGAGAGTGCCTCCCCTCGCACGAACCCATGGGACAATCGCATCCCGCGATGAGGACAGCGATCCGACGAAGCGGATGCGCGTCCGGACTGACTGCGCCAGAGAGCGATCGATCCTGCCGATGTCCAGGCCGGCATGATGGTTGCCGGCGGCAGATCAGCAGAAAGGGCGACAGGCGTCCAGGAGCCGGCCGTAGCAGATGGCATGACGTATAATTCCTCAATTTTACCAAGGCTTTAGCGCTGTTGGCCGCGCACTGCTGCCGTGCTCGTGGCCTCAGTCGTCAAAGGCTTGCATAAAAAAATCGCATTGGCAACAATGATTAAATAAAGGGCAGCGGTCAATGTTGCCTGTGCTACGGTGTGTCGGTCGGATCTACAATCCTGCGCTGAATCTCATCCACCCAGACATCGATCGGGCCAAGCGAACATCCCATTTCCAGCATGTCGATGAGTTCAACCGGGCCCGCGACCTCGACTTCGATTCGGTCGGCGCCTGTGTGAAGGAAATCCCGGGATAATCCGAGCTTGTCGGCATGGCGGCGGATCCATGGGATGAATGAGGCGGCGTTGACATCGCCGAGGATCGTCATCCGCTCGCGCAACTCGCCCTGTCGTATCTGCATCATTGAATTGTCCATCGTCTGATCCGTCACGACACCATAGCGGCTCGCTGCTTTTGCGAAAGAGGCATGACAGAACGAACGTTCTTATGCCTTTTATATGCCGTGAAGAATCAGGACGGGAAACAGCCATGTCGTTAGCGACGCAGGCTGCTCCAGTGATTAAGGTAGTCTGCACCATCGCGCTGCAGAACAAAAGGACATGGGCATGACGACGACTTCCTGGCACGCAGATGCGCTCGTTTGGGGCACTGGACCGCGTATTTTCGAGACCTTCCTTGAGCCGACCTGCCCCTATTCCGTCCGGACGTTCAAGAAGCTGGATGCGCTCTTGGAACAAGCCGGAGCGGACAGGATCACTCTGAGGATCCGCCTGCAGTCGCAGCCCTGGCACCTCTATTCCGGTGTGATCGTGCGCTCCATTCTCGCGGCATCGACGCTGGAAGGCGGCAAAGAGACTGCGAAGAAAGTCATGGCGTCCGTCGCGGCCCATCGCGAAGAATTCGAGTTCGAGCGCCACGCCGGCGGCCCCAACATGGATGCCACGCCGAACCAGATCATCGAGCGCCTCGAGCGCTACAGCGGCGTTGCGTTGAAAGAAGCCTTTGCTGTTCCCGATCTCGACAAGGAGATCAAATGGCATTGCAAATATGCCCGCCAGAACGGCATTCATGTCTCGCCGACCTTCATGATCGACGGGCTGGTACGCCCGGACATGAGCAGCGGTGATGATGTCGAGGCCTGGGTCAAGCTGCTGATTGGCTAGCCGTCTCAGGCAAGCTTATTAAACAAGTAAGTGAAAGACCTCACTACCCTCAGACGGTGAGGTCTTCGACCTTGCGCGCGAGATCTCTGATATAAGCAGCGACGGAGAGGTCTTGCCCCGTTGCATCCACCAGCAGTTGGCTCGGGCTTTTCGACCGCCCGTATTGATGGATATTGTCGTTCAGCCAGGTCTTCAGCGGCAGATAGTCGCCCGCTTCCAGGCCGCGCTCGATCGACGTCTCTTTGCGAGCGGCGGCGAAGAACTGGGAGGACATGACGTTGCCGATCGTATAGGTGGGGAAGGAACCCACCATGCCCGACGACCAGTGGACATCCTGGAGCACGCCGAGCGTATCGTTCGGCACATCGAGGCCAAGATAGGCCTTGATCTTCTCGCGCCAGATCTCAGGCAGATCGGCGACGCGGATCTCGCCCGCCATCAGCCCGGCCTCGATCTCCGAACGCAGCATGATGTGAAGGTCATAGGTCAGTTCGTCGGCCTCGACACGGATGAAACCCGGCCGCGCGGCATTGACCGCCCGCCAGAAATCCTCCGCTGTGACATCGAAGAGCTGGTCGGGGAAGGTGGTCTGCAAGTCGGCGAAGTTCAGCTCCCAGAAGCGGCGGGAGCGGCCGACGCGGTTTTCCCAGAGGCGGGACTGGGATTCATGCGTGCCGAAACTGGTGCCACCGACGGCATAGAGATTGACGAAATCGGTGGTGAAGGTTGAACGGCTGAAGGCTTCCGATATGCCCTGCTCGTAGATGCCGTGACCTGCCTCATGCCAGACGGCAAAGAGGCCGCCGGGCAGCCAGGTCTCACGGAAGCGGCCGGTGATGCGCACGTCGGAACGCGTAAAGGAAATCTCGAAAGGATGGACTGTGTCGTCGAGGCGCCCGCGATTGAAATCATAGCCGAAGCGGGTAGAGATCAGGCTGGAGAAGGCCCGCTGCCGGTCGACCGGATAGGCGCGGTCGAGAATTTCGGAGCGGACTTTTGCTTCTTTCGCGCGAGCGAGCAGCGGCAGCAGACCGTCGCGCAATTCGCCATAAAAGCCGCGCAGCCGCGACCAGCTCATGCCTGGCTCGTAGGTTGCGACGAGCGCATCATAGGGATGTTCCTCGTAGCCGATGTCGGCGGCGATCTCGCGCTGTATCTCCATCGTGCGTTCGAGAAGGGGGACGAAACCGGCGAAATCATTGATAGCGCGGGCCTTGCTCCAGGCCGCCTGGGCAACCGTTTTCAGTTCGGCCGCGGCGCTGACGAGAGAGGCGGAAATACGCGAGAGCGTGTCGATTGCGGCGGCTGCCTGTTCGACCGCGAGGCGGCGCGGATTGGCGGCATTGATGCCCGACAGTTCCAAGCGCGCGTCCTCAATGGCGCGTTGCAATTTGTCGCTTGTGGCAAGATCGCGGGCGAGGCCGACAAGCGTGGCTATCTGCTTGCCGCGCGCATCGACACTGCCTGGCGGCATCATGGTGCGCGCATCCCAGGTGAGCAGGTTCACGGCGCAAAGGATATCGTTGATCCTGGCAATCTCGGTTTCGAAAACGGCAAAGCTCATGGTTATCTATCCTGTTGGAGCGCGGGTGCCCCGAAGTCTTCAAGGTGGCAGGCAGCAAGTTGGCCGTGGCAACGTGGCGTCAGGAGCGGTCGCTCGACCTTGCAGCGGTCGAAGGCATGCGGGCAGCGGCTCGCGAAGGCGCACCCGGGTGGCACCTCAAGCGGGCTCGGCAGTTCGCCGCGGGCGGCAACCGTGCGGCTGCGGCGTGAGGGATCGAGTTCAGGTGCGGCATCGAGCAGGGCCTTGGAATAAGGGTGGCGCGGGGCGGTGAAGAGGCCTTCCGAGGCGTTCACCTCTACCACCTGGCCGAGATACATGACGGCCACCCGATGCGAGATGTGGCGCACGAGGCGTAGATCATGGGCGACAAAAATGACGGTGAGGTGCAATTGCTCCTGCAGTTGCAGAAGCAGATTGACGACCTGCGCCTGCACCGAGACGTCGAGCGCCGAAACCAGTTCGTCGGCGACGATAACGTCGGGCTCGACGGCGAGTGCTCTTGCAATACCGATGCGCTGGCGCTGGCCACCGGAAAACTCATGTGGATAGCGTGCGACCGCGTCCCGCGGTAGGCGCACCAGCTCCAGGAGTTCGGCGATGCGATCCTCGATCTGGGGCTTTGGCCGCATCTTGTGAACGGAAAGCGCTTCGCCGAGGATCTGCGAGACGGTCATGCGCGGGTTGAGCGAGCCGTAGGGATCCTGGAAGATCATCTGGACGCGCCGGTTGAAGGCGCGACGTTCGCCGCCGCGGAGCGTGCCGATATCCTTGCCCTCGAAGCGGATCGCTCCGCCATCCGGCTCGTGCAGGCGCACCAGACAGCGCGCCAGCGTCGATTTTCCACAGCCCGATTCGCCGACGATGCCGAGTGTTTCGCCGCGGTGGATCTGCAGCGAGACGTCGCGTAGCGCATGGACTGCGAGCGAAGGCTTTCCCTGGAGTCTGCGCGTCAGGGAATAAGGGCCAGCAAAACGCTTCGAGATGCCGTCGATCGAAAGAATGGGAAGGTTCGCGTTCAAATGATCGCCTCTGCCGCAGCCACGAGCTCATGGTGGAAACAGGCAACCATACGCTCCCCGGAGGCGACGACGGCCTCCAACGGCGGCCGTTCTCTCAGACAGTGTTCGGTTGCAAACTTGCAGCGCGGATGGAAGGCGCATCCATCCGGCAGATTGGTGAGGCTTGGCGGTGTGCCCTCGATCGATTGCAGCACCGTGCGGGAAGCGCCCGAGCGGGGCACCGAGCCCAGCAGGCCGCGGGTATAGGGGTGGAGCGGCTTGCTGAAGACGTCGACGACTGTTCCGGTCTCGACGATACGGCCCGCATACATGACCGCCATGCGGTCGCAGGTCGCGGCGACGACGCCGAGGTCGTGGGTGACGAGCACGACGCTCATCGAGAGCCGGTCGCGCAGGTCGAGCAGCAGTTTCAGGATCTGGTCCTGGATGGTGACGTCGAGCGCCGTCGTCGGCTCGTCGGCCAAGAGGAGCTTAGGCGAACAGGCGAGCGCGATGGCGATCATGGCACGCTGGCGCATGCCCCCCGAAAACTGGTGCGGATACTCCAGCAGGCGCCGCTCGGCGGCGGGTATGCCGACGATGTTCATCAGTTCCAGCGCGCGCGCTTTGCGCTCCCTGGCATTCAGCGTCGTGTGAGCGACGAGATTCTCCTCAATCTGCATGCCGACCGGCAGGACCGGGTTCAGTGCCGTCATCGGCTCCTGGAAGATCATCGCGATCTCGCCGCCGCGAACCTTGCGTAGTTCTTCGGCCGGCATGGCGACGAGATCGCGGCCGCGCCATTCGACACGGCCGCTCACGTGTCCTGGTTCGCGGATCAGTCTCATGATGGAGCGCAGCGTGACGCTCTTGCCTGAGCCGGATTCGCCGACGAGCCCGACGACTTCGCCCGGCGCCACATCGAAATCGACATCGGCGGCGGCAATCGCCTGTCCGCGCGGCGTGTCGAAAGTCGTCGTCAGGCCGCGCACGACCAGCCCGCCATTCTCGTTCGGCATGCCCATCATCGTCTGACCCTCAACAGTTCGGCGACACCATCACCTGCCAGGCTGAAACCGAGGCCGGTCAGCACGATCGCGACACCTGGAAAGACCGAGATCCACCAGGCGGTATTCATGAAATTCTTGCCGTCGGCGATCTGCACACCCCATTCGGCGGCCGGCGGCTGGGCGCCGAGACCGAGATAGCCGAGGCTGGAGCCAAGAAGGATGGCAAGCGCCATATCGGTCATCCAGTAGACGATCGCAGGCGTGATCGCATTCGGCAGCAGGTGGCGGAAGATGATGCGTAGCGGCGCATAGCCCATCACCCTGCCGGCATCGGCATAGTCGAGCCGCTTCTGCACCTTGATTTCGGCTGCGATCAGCCGCGCATAGAAGACCCAGCCGACCACGCCGACGGCGACATACATGTTGCCGAGACCAGGTCCAAGCACGGAGACGATGGCGATGACCAGCACCAGAAAGGGGAAGGTGATCGTCGCATCGACGATGCGGCCGAAAATCGACTCCCAGATGCCGCCGGCATAACCCACGAAAGCGCCCACGATCGTGCCGAAGATGAAGGGGCCGACTGTTGCAAAGACGGCGATCTGCATGTCTATCGTATAGGCGTGGATGACGCGCGAGAGCACATCGCGGCCGAAACTGTCGGTGCCGAAAGGATGCGCCCAGCTCGGCGGTTTCAAGAGCGCGTTATAGTCGAATGTCGTCGGATCATAGGGCGCAAAGAGCGACGGCCAGATCGCAACGATCAGGCTGAGGCCGAGGATGATGCCGCCCGAAATCAGCGAGCGCGGCATGCGCAAGCGCGACACAATGCGGGCAGGCTTGGCGGCGAGACCGGTCATCGGGCAATCCTTGGGTCGAGCCAGGCCTGGACGATATCGGTGACCAGGAAGGTCAGCGAGACGAGGATCGCCAGTGCGATGGTGAGGCCCTGGAGGACCGGATAATCGCGGCCGTAGATGCTTTCGATCAACAGGCGGCCGGCGCCTGGAACGGCAAAGACCGTTTCGGTGATGACGGCGCCGCCAAATAGCGTGCCCGTCTGCAGGCCGAAAAGTGTCACGGTGGAGATCAGCGCGTTGCGCAGTATATGGCGTATTAGGATGACGCGCGAGCGCAGGCCCTTGGCGGTGGCGAAATCGACATATTCGGCGTTCATGACGCCGATGATGGAGGAGCGCAGATTGCGCATCAGCACGGCGGCAAAACTCAGCGCGAGCGTTAGCGCCGGCAGGAAGAGATGGTAGATGCGATCGCCGAACGCATCGCCATAGCCGCCGACCGGGAAGATCTTCAGCTGCGCGGAAAAGACGGTCAGGAGCACGATACCGACATAGAAGACCGGCATCGACAGGCCGACCTGAAAGGTGCCGCGGATGATGCTGTCGGGAAGCCGTTCGCGTTTCAGCGCGGCGACGAAGGCGAGCGGTACGGCAAGAACGAGGGCGATCAGGGCGGACATGACCGTCAGCATGAGGGTTACCGGCAGGCGCTGAAGGATCAGCGACATGACGGATACTTTCAGGCCGATAGAGTTGCCGAGGTCACCGGTCAGGATGCGCTCGACATAATAGAGGAACTGCACGGGCACGGGCTGGTCGAGCCCGAGTTGCCTGTTGATGCGCTCAACGTCGGCATCGATGGCGCGGTCGCCGAGCATGGCACTGGCGGGATCGCCCGGCAGCAGACGCACGAGGACGAAAGTGAAGATGAGAATGAAGATCACCGTCGGGATCATCTGAAGCATACGGCGAATTATGAAACTGAAAAGAGGCAATAGCCGCTCCGGGTCTTCCTCCAGAGCGCAGTGCGTCCATTCGGATGCACTAAGGACGCTCTAACTCTTTGAATCTGGGCATCAGGCTTTCCGAAAAGCGGTCACGATTTTCGGACCGATGCCTTAGTCGAAAAAGGCCGCAGGCCCCAAGGGAGGCCCGCGCAGCAGGCTGGGTCAGGGGTTACTTGTCTTTCCAGGTCTTGGCGAAGATGTTGTTGCCAAGCGGGATTTGCAGGAAGCCATGGACCTTCTTGCTGAGCGCAACCGGATAGGGCGTCTCATAGAGAGGCACGATCGGCCCCTGGTCGTTATAGATTTCCTGCATCTTCGCATATTGCTCGGCACGCTTCTTCGGATCCATTTCCTTTTGGGAGTCTTCGAAGAGCTTGTCGGCCTCGTCGCTCTTCCAGCCGGTGTGCAGCGCGTCGATCGTCTTGGAATAGACGAAGTAGGAGGTGATTTCGTTCGGATCGGCGATGTCATCCGTCCAGGCGGCATTGCGCATCACGAAGGTGCCGTCGCGATATTGCTGGGTGCGGGTCGGGTTGTCGACCTGCTGCAGTTCCAGCTTGATGCCGATCTGTCCCCACATCTGCTGCAGCGCAGTCGAGATGCCGATTTCGTCCTGATTGCCCGCCAGCACGAGGATGCTGGTCGAGAAACCGCTTTCGAAACCAGCTTCCTTCATCAGGCTCTTCGCCTTTTCGAGGTCGTAAGGATAGAGCGGCTTGTCGCCGACGTGCAGCGGTGTCGCCGTCGACATATAGGAAGTCTGCAGCGTGCCGACGCCATGGGTGACGATCTGGATGATCGCGTCCTTGTTGACGGCATAGTTCATCGCCTGGCGAACCTTGGCGTTGGACAGAGGATTGTCCTTGCCGCCGAGCTGCGGACGTACGTTGAGCGTAATGTATTCGACACGGGTTGAGGGGAAGAGTTCCATGTCGAGAGTGCCGGACGACTTCAGTTCGTCGACGCGGGCGTAGGGAATGAATTCCGCACCGTCGATTTCGCCTGATGTCAGTTTCAGGATGCGAGTCGCATCGTCAGGGATCAGCTCGAAATCGATGCCGTCGAGATAGGGCAGCGGTTTGCCGTCCTCGCCCTTGCCCCAGTAATATTCGTTGCGCGCGAGCTTCATGCTGGAGCCGCGATCCCAGGATTTCAGCACGAAAGGACCGGAGCCGACAGGATGCTCGCCGAAGGCCTTGGCCTTTTCCTCGTCGGTCGCGCCCGGCGAAGCCTCGAAAGCCTTCTCCGGCATGATGCCGGTGTTGAAGACGGTCAGTGCGGCGAGGATGGCCGGATCCGGATGCTTGAGCTTGATGATGACGGTCTTGTCGCCCTCGGTCGTAACGTCATCGATGGACTCGATCATGAAGCCCCAGATGCCGTTGTCCTTCTTGGCAGCGCGCTTCAGCGACCAGGCGACGTCGGCAGGCGTGATCGGCGAACCGTCGGAGAACTTGATGCCGTCACGCAGAGTCAACGTGACGCTCGTGCCGTCATCGGCGAGCTTGTAATCGCTGGCTAGGCCCGGCTGTACATCCTTGCCATCGTCGGTCGGCAGGAGCAGAGTGTCGTAAAGGTTGGACAGGATCCAGATATCGACATTGGCGTCGTTCAGGACCGGATCCAGGAAAAGGCTGTCGGCATAGCGGCCATAGGTCAGCGTGCCGCCCCGCTCCAGGGCGAATGCTGAAACACTGGTTCCGAGTAAAACTGCAGCGGCCACGGCCGCACGAGCGATCGTTCTCATATCATTCCCCTTTTATGGATATTAACTGTTCTTATTGGTTATAACGATTTCACGCAGCAAAAAGCCTGTCAACTGGTTTTCGTATGATCCCATCAAGACACTTGGCTTGTCTAGGCGCCTATTTCACGATAACTGTTATATTGTTCTATAACAGATAGCGTCGAACGGGTCTCATGGATTTTTTCGTCGACCGGGAACTGCCCGTGCCTTTACGCACGCAGCTTCACGGCCTAATTGAATATGGCATTGCCTGCGGTGAACTTCTTCCGGGGGAAGCGCTCCCTTCGGTTCGGGAACTCGCCGAGAAGGTGGGCGTTGCCCCGATGACTGTCAGTCAGGTCTATGCCGACCTGAAGGCGGCAGGCCTCATCGACACGCGCCCAGGCTCCGGCACATTCGTCGGCGACAGCCACCAGGCGCGGCTTGCAGCACGAGCGGACGCCACCGAACTGCATCGCCAGATCGATCACCTTATCGATGAAAGTCGGAGGCTCGGCATTCGCTCGTCGGACCTGGTCTCGCTCGTCAATGCCCGGGCCTTTTACCGAGACAGCATCGGTCCACGGCTGCGCATCGTCATGATCGGCATCTTTCGGGATGCGACGGCGAGCTACGCCCGGTTCATCGCTGCCCGCCTTGGCCGTGATGTGACGGTTGAACCGTTGACGGTCTCCTCGATCGAGCGCAATCCGGCCGCCATGGCACGCGCCAACTCTGCCGATCTCGCCATCACCTTTGCCAACCGGCACCGCGAGGTCGCAACCCTCGTGCCGAACACCAAAGTGGTTACGATCAGCTTCACACCGTCGGAAGAGACGCGCCGGGCGCTTGCATCGCTCGATTCACTGGCTTCGATCGCCGTCGTCTCGCGCTTTCCGGATTTCCTGCCGATCATGAAGAGCGGCGTGCAGCGTTTTGCGCCGCATGTCAGCGAAATCACCGCCACGACGCTCGAGGCGGCGGGTCTGGAGGCGCTGCTCGCCAATGTCTCCGTGGTGATCTACGCATCGGGTGCGGAAAGCGTGACCGAGCTTCTGCCTGCCGGCATGCAGGCGATTGAATACCGTCATGCGCCTGACACGGCCGATATCGAAAGAGTGATCGTGCCGATCATCAAGGCGGAACGCGTCTCGTCCCAGGGCGAGGAAAATCCCAAACGAAACGACATCGATGCAAAGGTCTAGGAAAGGCAGAGCGAGATGAGAGTGTCCCAGTCAAACTGGCAGCAGATCGAAACCTATCTGAAAACCGATGACCGGGCGATCCTGCCGCTCGGCAGTACCGAGCAGCATGCCGGCCTGTCGCTCTCGGTCGATTCCATTCTGTCGGAGAAAGTGGCGGCCGATGCCGCAGCGCCGCTGGGTGTTCCGGTCTTTCCGGTCGTGGCCTATGGAATCACGCCCTATTTCCTGTCCTATCCCGGCACGATCAGCATCCGCCAGGAAACCTATATCAGTCTCGTCCGCGATATTCTCGACGGCCTGAGACGCCAGGGTTTCCGCCGCATCTTGATCGTCAACGGCCACGGCGGCAACCAACCTGCCGGCAGCATGGCGATCGAATGGATGGCCGACAATCCGGATACGGCGGTGAAGTTCCACAACTGGTGGAATGCGCCGAAGACTTTCGCCAAGGTGCAGGAGATCGATGCGGTCGCCTCGCACGCGTCCTGGATGGAGAATTTCCCCTGGACCCGTCTTGAAGGCATCAAGCAGCCGACGCAGCAGAAGCCTATGATCGATCTTGCCCGCATGCGCGTCATGTCGCCGGATGCCGTCAAGGCCTATCTCGGCGACGGCAATTTCGGCGGCTATTACGAGCGGCCGGACGACGAAATGCACGCGATTTGGGATGTGGCCGTGGAGGAAACCCGTGCGCTTCTCGACGGAGGCTGGGCATGAGCGAGCCGATCCTGATCTGGGGCGCCGGTGCGATCGGCGGCACGCTCGGCGCTGCCTTCATCCGGGCCGGCAACGAAGTGATCTTCGTCGACAACGTCAAGGAACATGTCGATGCCATCAACGAGAAGGGCCTGAAGATCGTCGGTCCGATCTTCGAGGACGTGGTGGAGGCCAAGGCCTATCTCCCGGAAGAGCTGGAAGGTACCTTTGCGCGTACCTTCCTTTGCGTGAAGGCTCATCACACCGAAGATGCGGCGCAAATGCTCGTCGAGCATCTCGCCTCTGACGGCTATGTCGTTTCGGCCCAGAATGGCCTTAACGAGCGCGTCATCTCCCGCATCGTCGGTGAACACAGGGTAGTCGGCTGCTTCGTCAATTTCGGCGCCGACTATCTCGAACCCGGTATCGTGCAATATAGCGGCCACGGCGCCGTGGTCATCGGCGAACTCGACGGGGGTTTTACCGACCGTGCCGAAGACATTTACGAACTGATGAAGCAGTTCGAACCGAAAGCCCTGATCACCAACAATATCTGGGGCTTCCTCTGGGGCAAGCTGATCTATGGCGCTCTGCTCTTCGGCACTGCGCTGACGAATGACAGCATCGCCGACGTGCTGGATAACCCGACCGCCCGGCCGGTTCTGCGCAGGCTGGCGTTGGAAGTCGCTACTGTTGCGGCGATCAACAACATCAAGCCGGAGGCTTTCGACGGCTTCGATCCGGCCGCCTTCGGTCCGCTCGCAACGCCGGAAGAGACCGACAAATCCTTCGACGACATGTCGGGCCACAATCGCAAATCGGTCAAATCGCATTCCGGTATCTGGCGGGATCTCGCCGTGCGCAAGCGCAAGACCGAAGTCGATGCGCAGGTACTGCCGGTAGTCGAAATCGGTCAGGAATCGCGCGTTCCAACGCCGCTTGCCGCGCGCGTAATTTCCATGATCCATGAGATCGAGGAGGGCAAACGACCGCTCACGGTCGCCAATATCGAAGAGCTTGCGAGGGTGGCATGAATATCTCCTTTGATGGAAAGGTGGCCGTCGTCACCGGTGCTGCCCACGGTTTCGGCCGGACGATCGCGCAGGGTTTTGCCGACCGCGGCGCGCGGGTTCACGCCTGCGATGTCAATGCGGCGGGACTGGAGGAAACCGTAAAACTCTGCGGTGAAAAGGCCACGGTGCATGTGCTCGACGTCGGCAACCGCACCGACGTGCAGGCGCTGGTGCCGACCTTCGGCGAGGTCGATATCCTCGTCAATAATGCCGGCGGCGTGCGTGGCCAGGTCGGACGGCCGATCGAGGAGATTTCCGAAAGTGACTGGCAGACGATCTTCGATGTCAATCTTTCGGGCGCCTTCTTCATGGCGCAGGCGGTGGCGCCAACCATGAAAAGCCGCAAGGCCGGCCGCATCATCAACATTTCGAGCGGCGCCGGCCTCGGCATTTCGCTGACGGGCATCCAGGCCTATGCCAGCGCCAAGGCCGGTCAGATCGGCCTGACGCGTCAACTCGCCCATGAACTCGGCCCTTGGGGCATCACCGTCAACAATGTGGCCCCCGGCTTCGTGCGGTCCAACCCGACCACCGAGCGTCAATGGGATGCAATGGGCGAGGAAGGCCAGGCTCGGCTTCTGCAGAATATCGCGCTGAAGCGCCTAGGTCTGCCGGAAGATATCGCGGCGATGGTGATGTTCTTCGCCTCCGATTATGCCGGCTGGATATCCGGTCAGGTCATCAGTGTGGACGGCGGCAAATGAGCGTCGAGACCTATCTGGAAGAGAACTATCCGGCTGCAGTTGACGATCTCAAGGCCTTCTGCCGCATTCCGAGCGTCAGCACTGATCCGGCCTTTGCCGATGGTATTCGTCAGGCCGCGGCGTTCGTGGCGGATCGCCTGCGAAAGGCAGGTTTCTCTGCCGTCGAGATGCTCGAGACCGGCGGCCATCCGGCCGTCTATGGGGAGTTCCTCTCCAATCCCGATCTGCCGACCTATCTCGTCTACGGCCATTACGACGTGCAGCCGCCCGATCCGCTCGAAAAGTGGAAAACGCCGCCTTTCGAACCGGATGAGCGGGATGGCAGGCTTTATGCCCGTGGCGTCTCCGACGACAAGGGACCGCTGCTGATCCCGATCACCGTCGCCGAGGCATTCATGCGCGTCGAGGGCCGGTTGCCGGTCAATCTGAAGGTGCTGATCGAAGGTGAGGAGGAATCCGGCAGTCCGCATTTTGCGCTGACGCTCGAAAAATACCGCGACAAGCTTTGCTGCGATCTTGTGCTTTCGGCCGATGGCGCCATGTGGCGCCCGGGCAAGCCGTCGATAACCGTGGCAAGCCGCGGGCTGGTGGCCCTCGATGTCACGATCATCGGTGCTATGAAAGACCTGCATTCCGGCCGCCACGGCGGCAGCGCACCGAACCCGATTGCAGCCCTTGCGGGCCTGCTCGCGACCATGCATGGGCCGGATGGCCGCGTCAGCGTCGAGGGTTTTCTCGACGGCGCCACACCGCCCGATCCGAAGATCATCATGGCGATAGAGGCATCGCAATTCGACAGCGCAGCCTACTATCGGGAGATCGGCGTTGCCGGCGGCGATCCGATCGATAACGGCCGCGAGTTGCTGATCCGCCAATGGCTGGAGCCGACGCTTGAATTCAATGGCATCTCTGGCGGCTACCAAGGTAAAGGTACCAAGACAGTCATTCCGAATATGGCAAGCGTGAAGATCACGTGCCGCCTTGTTGCCGGGCAAAAGCCGGATGCCGTGATCGCCGCCATTATCTGCCATCTGCAAGAGCGCCTGCCGAAGGGCTTCCTCCTCGAAACCCATCGTCACGGGCCGGGCAGCGAGGCCGATTTCGTCGATCCGGGCCTGCCCGCGCTGAAGATTTCGGAAGAGGTTCTTGGCGAATTGCTCGGTGCGAAGCCATTGCGCGTCGCCATGGGGGCGACCATCCCGATCGGCAGCGCCTTTCGTCAATATCTCGGCAGCCCTTCGATCTTCTTCTCCTTTTCTACGGCGGACGAGGATTACCATGCCCCGAATGAATTCCTGCGGCTCGCTAATTTCAAGCTGGGCATGCGGGCCTGGACGATGTTGCTAAGGCGGCTTGCCGCCTTGGCCTGAATGAAGCCAAGACGAGGCGAACGCCGACAACGTTTTGACAGAGGATTTTTCGATGACATCCTTGCCTGCCCTGCGCACCGGAAAGCCCCGGTCGGAATTCGGCCATGTCCGCCCAACAAAGGAGCTCGAAATCCCCTTTGCGATCATCGAAGGGGCGGAAGAGGGGCCGTGCCTGCTCGTCACGGCCGGCGTTCATGGTTCTGAATTCTGCTCGATCGAGGCAACCGTTCGGCTGATGAAGACGAAGCCGGAGGAGATCAAGGGCACGCTCATCGTCCTGCCGATCCTGAATGTCGAGGCCTTCTACAGGCGCAACATCTATATCATGCCGCAGGACGGCAAGAACCTGAACCGCATGTTTCCCGGCAAGCCCGATGGAACGACCAGCGAGCAACTGGCGCATTGGCTGGTGACCGAGGTGTTCCCGAAAGCCGATGCCTATATCGATTGTCATGGCGGTGACCTGAACGAAGGCCTGGCGCCGTTCACGATCTTCCCGTCAGGCTGCGAAAAATCAAAAGCCCTTGCGGCTGCCTTTGGCATCAAGGTTGCCGTTGCGGCTGGCGGCTCCGGCTATTCGGTTGATGCCTCCCACAAGCTCGGCATTCCGAGCATCCTGCCTGAGGCCAGTGGCAACGGCCTTTGGGGCGAGGCGACCGTAACGCAGATGACGGATGGTGTCCGTCGTGTCATGCAGCATATCGGCATGCTGCCCGGAGAAGCACCAATAACCGCGCTCGACGTCGTGACTATGTGGGTGCCGACGGCACTGGTAACGGGCCTCTGGTATCCGCAGAAGGATCTCGGTGATCGCGTGGCAGTGGGCGAATTGCTGGGCGAGATCAAAACCGTCTTCGGCGAGACGCTGGCGAGCATCCATTCCGAAAAGGCGGGTTTCATCCTCTATCGCCTGACAAGCCTCTCGGTGAATGAGAAGGAAGCCCTGCTTGGTGTCGGCACGCCGGCCTGAGCAACTCTCAAGAGAAATCTCGATATGCATTTGGAAATGAAAGCCGCAGACACTCTTCGTGAACTTGCACCGACCGGCAGGTTGCGCCTCGGCATTGTCGTGGCGCCTGCGGCTTCGGCCTTCTTCGTCATTTTGGACAACGGCACCTATCGCGGCGTAACGGTCGATATCGGCCGGGCGCTCGCAGCAAAGCTCGGCCTGGATGTCGAGATCGTCCGTTTCCCCAATTCCGGTGCCTGCACGGATGCAGTGGAAGCGGGCGCCATCGATGTGAGCTTCATGCCCGTCGATGACGAGCGGCGTAAACGCGTGGCCTTTGGTCCGGCCTATTATCTCATCGAGAGCACCTATCTCGTGACCGCCGCCTCGGGTATCGAGAGCCTGTCCGAGGTCGACCGTGCCAGCGTGCGTGTCGTCGGCATAACCAATACCACGACGATCCGAAGTGCTGGCCGCTCATTGATGACGATCCGGCCGGAGCCGGTGGAAACGGTTGCCGAAGGCGTCGAAAGGTTGCTGGATGGCCGGGCGGATGCTCTTGCCCTTTCCCGAGATGCTTTCCGTTCGCTCTTGCCGCAATTGCCGGGATCGCGTGTGCTGGACGGTGGCTTTCAGCGTACGGGCATTGCGATTGCGACCGCAAAAGACAGGCCGGCAGCCCTCGCTTTGCTAACCGATTTCATGGAAGAGGCAAAGGCGAGCGGTCTGGTGCGCAAGGCATTAGATGCTGCCGGCTTCGCTGATGAGCCGGTGGCACCGCCCGGGGGCTGACCCGCTTCCCGGCTTCAGCGCTTATTCATTCGAGGCCGTCCTGCAGTCTCTGGCGAGATGTCCTCCGGTGGTGGTTCCCAGCCGAAGACGCTGCGGCCGCTAAAGGCGGAGGATTGCCGGAATTCACCGGCGACGATCTCCTTCAGATCAGGGCCGGTGACGTATCGCTCCATCGTCCGTGACTGATCGTCGAGACGACGCAGTGCCTGCAGTTCCTCCTCACGGCCGAGCTTTCCTTTCAAGACCGCCGATTTCATCACATTGATCGTCTCGTCATAGACCTTGAGCGGCACGGGGAAGGGGTGCCTGTCCTTGCCGCCATGAGCGATGGAAAAGCGGGCGGGATCGGAGAAGCGGCAGGGCGCGCCATGCACAACTTCGGCAACCAGCGCCAGCGCCTTGACTGTGCGGGCGCCGACGCCGGGCACGAGAAGAAGATCCTCGAAATCGACGGGTCCGCGATCGGCAGCTGCGGCAAGGTTGCCGTGCAGACGCCGCATATTGACATCGCTTTCGCGCACATCGTGATGGGCCGGCATTATGAGATGCGGCAGCATCAGCTGTTCGGCTGCCTTCGGAGCGGGTGCAGGATCGGCGGCCAGGGCAAGGGCTGCCGCCTCGCGGATAATGCGGTCCGGCCCAAGCGCTGCGAGAAGATCGAGCTGATCGTGGCGGGATTTTTCCGCGCGCCGGTCGGCCAGATTGATGATCTCGCCTTGCGAGCGGCCTTCGATGGCCGCATGCGGAGAATTGACGAAGCTTTCCAATCCTTCCGAGAACCAGTGGTAGCGCCGCGCCTGACGTTTGTCGCCATTCATGCCCTGCTGGACGATCACCCAGTGACCATCATCGGCGACGATGAAGCCGTGGAGATAGAGATCGAAACCATCCTGCACGGCTGCGCTGTCCACCTTGGCGACCAGGCGGCTTGTCTTGGCCAGCCCGGCGCCGTCCAGCCCGGTGCGGTCGCCGATCGCCATCAGCTCGTCCGGCGTCTTGCGCGATTGCGCCCCGCGTCCACCGCAGACATGCAGGCCGAGTTCTTTCGAAAGCGGCTTCAGCCCACGTTTCAGCGCGCCGAGCACGCTGGTCGTGATGCCGGAGGAATGCCAGTCCATGCCCATGACGGCGCCGAAGGACTGGAACCAGAAGGGATGGGCAAGCCGGCGTAGAAACTCGTCACGCCCGTAGTGGTGGACGATAGCCTCGGCAATCAGCGCACCGAGCGTGGTCATGCGGTTGCCCAGCCATGGCGGCACGCGCCCTCCGTGAAGGGGGAGGTCGGCGCTGCCTGCTCTCTGCGACATGCTTCCTCTTTCTGCCTGCAATCAGCTCCGATCGACCGGATCACCCGATAGAACAGCTATCCGTCAAAATCGGGGCGATGGCAATAAATTCCTATCTCCGAGAGTCCTCCCCATTGCACCAGCAAAATAAGCATCAAAAGACGTGATTTTCGACCTGTCCGCGGAACCGAAGCCCGGCGTTCCTAATTTCTATCTGTACCGGGAATGGGAGATCGCGTCATGAAGTCGCTTGCTGCACCATCCATCTGTCTGGCAGTGGTGGGGACCGTTCTGGTTGGCGGTCTCGGATTTGCATCCTATGGGTTCCGCGAACCGGAACCCCATCATTTCGCCAATCTCGATGCGCCGCTCTGGACGACGACACCGACACGCGTTGATCCCCGAACACAAGATTACGAGCGCCTTCCTCCCCTCCAGGCCATGGCGGACGACGCTTCGCTTTCAAAGCCTGCCAATCTCGTCGGCATTGCAGCCATCGCTCCGCCTGATGCAGCCGTGGCGGGTGCGATTGAGCAGCCGAAGCAGGAATGGATGGCTGACAGTCATCATCTCAGCCTATGCCAGCAACGCTACCGGTCCTATAATGTGGCTGACAATTCATACCAGCCTTTTGACGGCGGACCCCGCAAGCCCTGCGTAATCGAAGACAGAGAGCTTTCCGTCGGACTACCGGCGGCCGATACAAGCCCCAACCCGCATATATCATGGTGTGCCGCGCGCTATAATTCCTATCGCGCCTTGGACAATACCTATCAGCCGTTCAGCGGGCCAAGACGTCCGTGCGTTTCTCCCATTATCTGAGCGAAGGCATTTTTCTTGCCGTGAGAAGGTTGCGTCCCCGAGGCGCGACCGTTGCTTGTGATCCCGGACCAAAGTCCCAGACCGCCTGGCACCTATGTCCGACCGTCTTGCAATTTCGGAACAAGCGGTCAATCTCGTGCTTCCTGCTTTTGAGCAGACACTAGGGAAGAACGACAAGGCAAGTGACGATGGCGATCTCTAAGCGCAATTTCCTGAAGGGCTGCGGCGCGAGTATTCTTGCCGTTGCGCCGTTGAAGGTAGATGTGGCGGGTTCGTTTCCCTCGCTCGCCAGCCAGGCAGCCTTCGCAAAGAACGAAAACGGTAACGGCGGGGGGAATGGAAGCGGCAATGGCGGTAATGGCGGAGGGGGTGGAAACGGCAACGGCGGGGGAAATGGAAGCGGTAACGGCGGGGGAAATGGTAATGGCGGTGGAAATGGCAACGGCAATGGCGGGGGGAATGGAAACGGTAATTCGGGCGGCAGCGGCAACAGCAGCGGGAACGGCCGATCCAGCTCGAACGGAGCCGGCAGTACGAATAACGCGCCCTCAACATCAGGAGAACGGGCAACCGAAGATACTGACGGCTCGATCGATGTCCGGCATACGAATGGAATAACCGAGACCCTTCGTGCTGGACGTTACATCATGAAGGACTCGAGAGGCCGCACGATCATCAACAGGCGGGCGACATCGGCTGACAGCACGCGACTGACGCGTCTCCTGCGCTAGCGTTTTTCGCGCCACCGCAACGCGGCTTCGGTCCTGTTCGTGACGCCGAGCTTTGTCAGGATCTGGGTCATGTGATGCTTTACCGTTTTCTCCTGTAGATCGAGACGCAGGCCGATGTGCTTGTTTGAAAGGCCCTGCGCAACGAGATCCATCACCTCGCGTTCCCGAGGGGTAAGCGCGTCCCTGTCCGATGCCTGCCCGCTCAATGAATATTCCATGACTTTGGCCGACATCGCCGGCGACACGTAGCGGGCTCCCTTGAAAACAGTGCGGATCGCTTCCGCCAGACCGCGGGAACCAACACCCTTGAGAATGTAACCCTTTGCCCCGCGTTGCAGCGCTTCGACGAGCGTATCGACTTCCTCTGAGGCCGTGAGCATGAGGATTTTGGTGTCCGGGCTTATCGAAAGGATCTCGTCGATCACCGAGAGCCCGTCCCCGGGCATCGACACATCGAGAAGCAGCACGTCCGGACGGGTATCGGCGGCGATCATTGCGGCATCAGATGTGTTGGCGCCTTCTCCGACGACGACAAAATCGCTGACCTCGGAGAGGCTACGGGTCACCCCCTCGCGGAACAGGGGATGGTCGTCTACGACGCCGACTTTGATAGACGTCATTCTATTCCTCCACTTCCATAGGCGCGAAGGTCATGATGACAGTCGTTCCGCCTTCGCCGGTTTTTATGTCGAATTCACCGCCAAGGCTATCGATTCGCTCTTTGAGCCCCACAAGGCCGAGGCTCGCCGACCTCACCTGCGTCGGATCAAAACCCTCGCCTCGGTCACTGACTTCGATGCGGACGCCGCCGCCGTGTGATGTTGCCCTGACGGCCTGCTCAGCGCCGCCGCCATGGCGATAGGCATTGTTGAGTGCCTCTTGAATGAAGCGGTAGATACAAATCTTGAGAGCGGGGGCAAGCTCCCGATCGTCCTCGTCAATTGTTGTATCGACGGTGGTGTTGGTCTTCTGCTGGTGGGCCTCGACAACGCGTTTCACGATCTCCGTAGTCGAAGCCTTCTCGATTTGCGGCAGGACCAGCCCCTTGCAGATGTCACGGATCTCCTTCATCGCCTCGGCAAGGCTCGAACGGATCCAGGCGAGTTCCTTCTCGCGCGTCTCCGGCTGGATAGCGGCATCGACCAGCAGGTTGCTGTCGAGACGCAGCGAAGCATAGGCGATGTGCTGGGCGGGGCCGTCATGCAGATCGGCTCCAATGCTGCGCAAATAAGTTTCGTTCAAGGCGGCGGCGCGCCGGGAGGACAGTTGAAGCCTGCGTTGCAGACCGCGATTTTCGGCCAGAAGTGCGGAGAGTTCGTCTACTCTGGCTTTGAGCGCTTCACGCTGGACCTCGATCGTATGGCTGCCGCGAAAGACGAGAATGGAGAGAACGAGGAAGAAGATTGCGGTCAGGCCGGCCACGGCCAGCCAGCTCCAGAGCCGCGCCCGTGCGAGGCTGTCTTCCAGCCCTTCGGCCGTCTCATAGAATTCAAGCACGGCCACAGCCTCTCCCGACCAAGGCTGCAAGACAGGATTGTAAATTTCCATGAGCGCCCTGCCGAGACTGCGCTCCTCGGCGCTTTCGGGGTCGCTTGCGACTTCGTAACGTGCGACCAGCGAGCCCGCAAATGCCTGGGCGAGCTTGCCATTAACAGGAAATGTCTTCCCTACCAGTTCCTTTTCATTGGAGTAGAGAATCGTGCCATCACGGCGCCACAGCTTGAACGACACGAGACGGCGGCCGAGTGCGCCCTGTCCGAGCGTTTCATCGAGCGCTTGGGCACTTCCTTCGTCGAGCAGCGATTCCGTCTGCATGTCGGGAAGCAAGGGTGCGACGACGCTATCGACGTAGAGCGCTGTCGCAGCCCCGGAATTGTGGATGACGGCATCCTCGATGAGATGGGTGACGATAAGCCCGATGACGAACATTGCGCCAAGGGAAACAAACCCTCCCATGATGAAGAATTGGGAGGCAAGGGAGCGGGCATTCCACCGTATGAGCCAGTTCATTTCCAACCTGATTTGCGACGATCCGTGCAAACTATCGCATTGGCCGGACTTTTCCAGTTCACCTGGCCTGGATGACATCGGCGCCAGGAACGCTGGCGGTCAACTGATCGGTGTCGCCCGACATGGCCGTGCCGAAGACATAGAGCATGGCGGCAAGAAAGATGACGAGTGCCAGCAGGGATGCGTTCCACGCGCTGGAAATTCCGGGGATTTCGTTCCTGTCGTCCATGACTGAACTCCTCTTTCGATGGAGGGCCGAACGGGTGGGGAGACAGTGCGTTCCGGATCTCGGACTTCAGTCCGCGCGTCATCAGACCAAAGTCCGGAGCGACACTAACTGAGGTCCGAGCGTCGGAACAGCGAGTCCGCAGAAAGATCCGGAGGCTTTGCCGTACCTGTCATCGCGATCCTGTTTGCGATGGCGAGAATTATCGCCGCACTCGTTGCTATAGGGGATCGTGATGACCGTTGCGGCGGCCAACGGGATGTGAATTGCCCGCGATGACGGTTATCACACGCCTGTATCAAATGGTTCTCGAATTGGCAGTATCCAGGCCAGTCGGTAGCCGTGCCATGAAGACGATTTGAAAGAGCCTAAGCCAATCTGGAACGGACGGATGCTGTCGACCATCAACGCGATAAGGCTTGCCATGGCGAAAGTCTTCCAAAGAACTTAGCGATGGCTGAGAGCGAGGCAGCCCGCATGCGCAGCAGTCTTTGCCGACGAAGGGCATCGACGCGTGTTCCCGGTGCCTTCGCGAGCGCCGCCCTGGCCGCCCTAACGGGCTCTATCAGGCTGGCGGCGACGTCCGGCAAGGCATCCACTTCCGCCTCCAGCCGTGTGAGATAGGCGTTCAGCCCATCTGCAGCGGCTTGTCGCAGCCGGCGGGTCGGAGCGTTACGAAGTCTGCGCGTCGCCCAGCGCAGATGTTCTTCGGCATGCCGGTGTAGCGCCTGCGGATGCTTATAGGCCCTGTGATCGCCAAGCATGTCGGAGACAAACGCCACTTCTCCGAGCTCGCCGCAACGCCACCAGAGCTCCATATCCTGCAGATATTGCCAGGCGGGATCCCAGCGGCCGGCTTTGAAGAAGACATCCGTGCGGATCGTTGCGCCCGGCATCGCGACCATATTGTTGAGCAGCAGCAGTTCGCGAAAGGCGTCACCGCTGTTGCTGTAACTCCACCCGAAGCGGCGGCCGGGAATAGGCTCACCCTCATAGGTGATCTGCCGGAAACGGCCGTGGATCAGGGCAGGGTGGCGCATTGCCGCGCGCCCGATGGCGCGCAACGCACCTGGCGCGAGACGGTCGTCGGCATGCAGGGTGACGAGGTAATCGGCATTCGCGCCGGCGGTATAGGCGCGATTCCAGTTGTCCGTGCGCGGCACGGTGTCTCGGTGCAGGGCCGGCTTCAGCAATGGAGATGAGTAGGATGCGATCATCTCCCGGCTGCCGTCCGTGGAGCCGTTGTCGCAGATATGGACCTCGAAGTTCGGATAATCCTGTGCCAGAGCGCTGTCCAGCGCCTCCGCAAGTGTCTCAACATTGTTGTAGCAGGGTATGATAATGGCGAGAGAGGGTAATTTGCTCGATATCCCGGCTGTCATGATGAACTCCCGTTTACTAGGTCCCCTGATCCCGCGAACGCGTGTCGAGGGGATCGTTAGCAAGGCTCCGCCCGTCTCCGTCGAAGTGGAACGGCACCGGTATTTTCCCCTATCCTAGCCACTAGCTGGCAAGGGTCACGTCTGCGATCTTGACATCGAACACGTCACGCGCCGGCAATGTCCGGACATCGAAACCGTGTGCGACCACGCCGTTCAGCATCGGGCAGACAAAGAGCAGGCCGTTATGCGAGAGGCGCGCCCGGTTCTGCAAGCTGTGGGCCAGAGCCAGCTGAAAAACGGCGACGTTGCGGAACGCATAGACGCCTGCCGATGCATTCTCGGAGATGACGACCTTTTCCCTTGCTTCCAGCATCCGGCCATCATTTCCAAGCCTGATATAGCTGTATTGCGGATGGTGGGAGGCAAATGTGAGTGCCAGACCACCGAGATTGGGTTCGGTTGCAAAGATTGCGGCAATATCCGCATCGCAGTCGAACATGATATCGCAGAGATCAACGACAACGGGCGCATCCGGAAAAGCGACGAGTGCCACACCGGCCGCAGCGCTCCAGGCAGCGCCACCGCTCATTTCGGACAGCCAGACGATCCGCGCTGCCGGATAGCGTGTCAGCAATGTTTCCCGAGCGTAGCGCCGTGATGCAGGCCTGTCCCGCAGCACGAAAACAGGCACAGCCGCGCTGCTCCACCAGGGACGCGCCTCCAGCGTAGCGCCGAGCAATGTCGTCTTTCCAACCGGCATTTCCGCCTTCACCGAGCCGTCAGCCCGCTCAAAATCATTCCCGGCCATGGGAATGATGATGTTCAGCGGCGCCGTCGCGTCCGGCCTAGTTCCGACGTCATGCATAGGCTGGCTCACGGCCCTGCAGATATTCGGCCAGATCCTCGGGCGTACCAAGCCCGTGCATGTTCCTGACATCGATCTCGTAAACGCCGATGCGTGCACCGTTACGGATGGCGTAATTATAGGCCGGGCAGACATAGAACTCGTTGTTGGTGCGATCGTTGTGCACCATCATGTCGAGCGCGCCCTTCATGAAATCGCCGGCGCGGCGGAAGAAGTAGATACCGACTGTTGCCAGTTCGGAGATCGGCTGCTTTTCGGCAACCCTGAGCACGAATCCTGCCGCATCGGTTTCGGCGAAAGACCATTTCGGGTCGCGCTTCGGGTCGCGAAACACGAGGATCGATCCGTCGAGATCGCGCGACATACAGTCATCGATGAAATCGACGATACGCATGTCCACCACCTGGTCGGAATTGGCGATGAGAAGGGGAGCTTCCTCATCGAGATGCTGACGCGCCAGCAGAACGGTGCAGGCGGTGCCTTCGGTGAGTTGATCGACCGAAACGACCCCGACGCCCTGCGAGCGAAGTTCGGCCACCGCATCCGCCTGACTGTCCAGATGTTCGCGCAGCAGCAGGACCGTTGGTTGTCCACCCGGCGGCAGCGTGTTTTCGAGCACATGCTGGATCATCGGCCGGCCAAGCACGTCGATGAAGGGCTTCGGGCGGGTGAACCCGACCTTGGCGAAGCGGCTGCCCCGGCCGGCGGCCGGCACCACCAGTTGCACGGGTCGCTGGGCCTGTGCGGAGGATAGGCGGCGGACCCCGTTGACCTCGAAATTCTCGATCATTTTCGGGTTGTAGAAGCTGTGGTAGCGGTCCGCGGGAACGCCTGCGGAAACGACGCGGCCGCCATCCAGGATCACCTCGTTTAGCGACGAGCTGACATAGTAGCGGTCATCCACCGTCACCCCGTGCCTCAAGGCGGCAGTCGCGGCCTTGAAGAAAATCTGGGCCTCGCGGAAATAATAGAACCCAGCGATCGCCTTGTTGCTGATCACATCCTTCTCGGACGTGCGGTTGACGAAACCGTCGTCGCCGAGCGTCACATAGGACCAGCGCGGGTGGATCGTCTCGAAAGTGATGACGCCGGCATCCGCCTTGGCTGCCTCGAATTCCGCAATCACGGATGCAAGCCGGGTGTCGATGATCTGGTCGCTGTTGGCAATCACCAGCGGCTCGGTGGGGTCAATCTTGTCGACCGCCATCAGGCAGGTGCAGAGCGCGCCGGCCGTCGGGCCTTTCAGCATGACCACCTCGGAACGGCCGTTGGTGCTGAGGTCAAAGATCCGCTCGTAGGAATATTTGACGGCGTCCTGCTGGTCGACGAGGAAGAGGAAATGCGCGTCGCTGCCGAGCGACTTCATGTTTTCGATGGCCCATAGGATCATCGGCTTTCCGGCCACTTCGATAAGCGGGCGCGGATAGGCATAGTCTTCCGAGCTGAAATGCGGGCTTGTGCCCGTAGTGGGGAACAGGACGATCATGCCATCACCTCCGATACACGCTTGATCTCCGACACGATCCGGCCGTAGACAACGTCGGCCGGTGTTCCGATCTGCATGACGTAAGCGCCGCTGTCGCGCGCGGCCTTCAGGCCGTATTCATTGTCCTCTAGGATCAGGCACTCATCCGGTCTGAGGCCGAAGCGCTCCATCGTCGTCACATACATTTCCGGATCCGGCTTGGCGCGGGTGACATCCTCATTGGACACGATGAGGTCGATATATTCTATCAATCCGGCGCGCCGCATCATGGACTCGATGGTGACACGGATCGAGTTCGAGCAGACGGCGATCTTGTAACCATCGTGCTTGAGACGGCTGAGCGCGTATTGATGGGCAAACACCGGCTTGCAGCGGGTGTAGATCAGCTCCATCGTATAGTCCTGTTTCAGCTCGTGGATCAGCTCGTTGAGCCCCTTCGGCAGGCCATTGGTACGGGAGAGGATCTCCAGCTTGCGGCGGGTTGGCAGGCCATCGAACGTAGTCAGATGCGCCTGGCGGTCGATCGGCATGCCGAAAAGATCGAGCGCCCGGTTCAGCGCCTCATAATGCCATTCCTTGGCATCGATCAGCACGCCATCCATATCGAACAAAACAGCACGGATCATGTGACTTCCTCCTCAACCATCCAGGCAAAGCTCTGCTCGGCTGCATCGGGCAGATCGGTACAGATCATCAGCCGCTCGAGTGGAAGACCACTCTTTGCAGCCTGTCGCAATGCGCCAGACCAGGCGGCCCAGACCGCTTCATGCGGGCGCTTGTGCAGTTCCGGCGAGACCATCGCGACATATTTGCCGCGCCTCAGATCATCGATCGCGCGTTCGATCGAGGCCGGCTTCTCGGTGAAAGAATCCACCCATACGCCCTCACAACGTTCGTAGAAGGACGGGTAGAGCTCGACCTCACTGTAGCGGGTGAAAACCGGGATATTGCTATCGAGATAGGGCCTAAGATCGGGAACCGACGCGTCGAAAACGAAGGAGCGTTTCGTCACCTCATATTGTTCCAGCATCGGCAGCAGGGCAGGGCAGAGGCCGTCCGCCTTGATATTGATGGCCAGTCGTCCCGAGGCGCCATTTGCTGCATAGCACTCAAGAACGCGCACGAAGGACAATGCCCCGGTTGTGGCAGGATCGTGTGAAATTACCAGTTCGCCATTCAGATCGCGAACATCCAGTTCAACGCCGTGTCCGGCGGCAAATGCCTTGTCGAATGCGCCTAAAGTGTTCCGCTCATGGGGTGCAAGCCACCAGCCACGATGTGCGAGTATCATCATCATTATGTCCCTCCGGCCCAATCGGCCAACAAACGATTTTGTGTCGTCACAAAGGGCGGATTAAATCCATGCATGTGCCGACCAATCTTCATATGCAGGATTGTAATTTCATCTTGACTATGCAGAAGTGAGTATAGATCGTCAATATCGAATATACACCAAAGTTGTTACTTTGGTAACACATGCGGTACGCGTAATAATGACAATATAAACTCCAGATAAACTCAAAAGAACATGTGACCATGGGCACATCTAGTACGGCATCACTACCCGGCGCAGAGGAAGACCAGGAGCCGCGTAGTGTCTCTACATCACGGGATGCGCTATGGGTTTCAGGCGCTCGTCTGGTCAGCCAGCTCTGCGGTATCGGTACGTTGCTGGTCGCAGCCCGCGTCCTCTCACCGGCCGAGGTTGGCGTCTTTGCCATGGTCTCCTCGACCGTCTTGCTGCAATCAAAGATTGCGGAAGCCGGATGGAGCGAATATCTGATTGCTGCACCGCACGATAGGGAGCTGCCCGGGACGGTTCTTTATTGCGCGCTTGCAAGCGGACTCGCCTTCACCATTCTCGGCTTCATTGGACTTGCTGTTTCCCTCATCTGGCTGGCGCCGACCGGGCCGATCTTCTTCACCCTCCTGCTGCTGATGGCGACCATCGTGCCCGGCACCTTCATCATCTGCCAGAGCGGCGTATTGGTAAGGAGGCGACGCCTGCGCGAACTTGCCTTCTATCAGGCGGCCTCGGAATTTTCGGGCCTTCTCGTAACGACCGGAGGGCTATTGCTCGGCTGGGGCATCGTCGCGCTTGCGGCAGGACGCTGTTGCGTCGTGCTTGTCGCACTCCTGATGTCCACCGGCTTTGCGCGCTGGCTTCCGCGGTTCGAATTCCAGCTCACGACCGCCCGCGAGGCGCTTGCCTATTCCACCCGGCTCCTGGCATCGCGCCTCATGCAATTTGCACAAAGTTATGGCGCGGAGTTCCTGATCGTGTTCTTCATCGGCGCGACGGAGGTCGGCATCTATAGAATGGCAAGCCGCATCGTCGGCGCCGTCACAGAGCTGATTTCCGAACCCGTGCGGATGCTGGCATGGAGCTATTTCTCCCGCCAGCAGAGCGCGCCGGGCAGCGGGGCGGAAGGCCTCAGCCGGCTTATGGGATTGATCATGGCGGCCACTGCTTTTGCCGCTCTTCCCGTCTTCATGGGCCTTGCCGTCATATCCGAACAACTCGTCAGCGTGCTGCTCGGGGTGCAGTGGCTCGCGGCCGCCCCAGTCCTCATCCTGCTGGCGGCTGCGCGCGGCATTGCCGTCATCCAGATGCTCAACGAGCCCGTGCTCAGCATCATCGGCCGGGTTGCCCTGCTGCCGCGGCTGAACATGCTGTTTACGGCAACAAGCCTCGCTTGCCTTGCAATCGCCGGCTGGATCCGACCGGACCTCGTCAATATCGCGGTTGCGCAGGTCGTGGCTGCGGCATTGACGACTTCGGTGTCTCTCTACTTCCTGCAGCGCGGCACCGGATTCCGATGGCCCTCCTTGTTGCGCCGGATCCTGCCCGCCGGGCTGGGTGCCTGTGTCATGGTCGGCGCCGTCGGCCTGGCTCTCCATATGACGGGCGGTAGCCTGCACCTCCCCTGGGTGGATTTGTTTATGGGAGTTGCGGTGGGAGGCCTCGCCTATGTCGTCATTGCATGGTCCAGCGGTCGTGCCTTAATGGCGGAGCTGAACCATGTGACGGGTGCGCAATAGCGGCATGGATGCGGATGCCTGTTAAACCCAGCTTTCGTTGGTCCCCTTAGCCAATGCTCGAAAGCCATGCACCAAAAAATTGTATCCTTGTGGCGATTTATTTCATTCTCAAATGGGCGGTGAGATCGTCCAACTCGACGGGCTGTTGCTCCGGTTCCAGGCATAAAGCGGGATGTATCGGCTAGCTTCGAACTTATGACGGCTGAGCGCGTTCTCATCTTGCGATAATCGACCCGGCGGATGGGAGGTGCTTATGACGGATATACGCACGCGCGGATTCAAGACGAAGGCCGAGCTTGACGAACATCTTGCCGACATCGAGGAGGCGGCCGAAACGGAACAAGTCATGCCTACGGTCGACCATTCGGTGGAGAAGCAGGAGACCGTCGAGCTCGCAAGATTGCAGGAGGATCTGACGTTGCTGCGCAGACACCTCGCTCTCCTCCGCGAGCAGGCGAAGACCGCGATCTCGGCACGCACCCAATGGACGGATGCGAGTGCCCATGAGCAGCTTGGAAATTATCCCTGGCTGAAGCTCGCGGGGGTCATTGCCATAACATTCCTCGCGGCCAGGCGGTTGCGGTTGCTGCCTCCGTCGGGAATGGTGACGATGCCTCTCGCCCTTTCACGCTTCAACCGAATGTGATCACCCTTTTGAGCTAAAAGCTCGGTGTGCGCAGCAGCCCGTCGCGAACCTTCGACATCGGACCCCTGTCAGATCCGATCCTCCTCGAACTGCGCGGCGCCCTCCACCGGCTGCAGCCAGGGTTCACGCCGCTTGATCCAGAGCTCGTAGGTGGGCTTGAGGCTGGTCGGCGCATCCTGGAGGGTCCCGAGTTTGATTTCGGCCTCGTCCTCGTCATAGGCAAAGACCCGCGAACCGCAGGCCGGGCAGAAGCGGCGGCCTTGATGCACCACGGTTTCCCCGGTTGTCTTGAAGGCGGACGTCTGCCAGATCGCGTAATAGGTAAAAGCTGCGCCGCTCTCCTGCCGGCAGTCGGTGCAATGGCAAAGCCCGACGCGCTTGGGTTCTCCCTCCACCTGATAGCGCACCTTGCCGCAATTGCAGCTCCCGTATCGTATGGTCATCCAAAGCCTCCCTTAATGTTTCACCCCGAAAGGCGGTTGATCGTCGTCAAAATTGCCGTTGCTCAAACTGTCGTAGCGATTGAGGCTCGGCTCGCCGCCTCGGGTGCCGAAGGGTGTCAGCTGCACCATCATTTCCCTCGCACGATCGATTGCGTCTTCTTCGCTCAGCGCCGCCGCCTCGGGAAGGCGCACCGTCAGCTGCTCACCGGCGTCGCCGAAGAAATCGACATGCCAGGCCTTCTGCCGATGCGTCACCTTTGCCTCGTTCAGATGCATTGAAACCTCCGTTCGGCCTTTCCACCGGTTTCGCTTCTCTCGGGCATGGAGATCAGTGTATCAACCGATGTACTGGCGATTGGTTCCGAGCCCTCCCTCCTTCGGGTGTTCACTGCCGGCTTGCGGCGTTGTTCACTCAAGGCTTCACTCCGCCGGCACCTGTCGAAGAACATAAGCATTCATTGAAGAGCAGCGATCGATATAGTTTTCGCTCCGCGGACGTACATAGAGATGATCGAACGCATCTATTTGCGGTCCTCTGCGTTCACTCCAAGGACGGATCTTGTTCGAACCCTCGAAAGGAACGCAGATGAGTTTTCCAGCCCCGACAAGCAATGATCCCACGCGCCGGTTTCAGGATGCGACCGATGCTGCCCGCGTTGCCCTAGAGGCGCTTATCGCCGATGCCAACGCTGCGGGTTGGAGCACGGACGAGATGACCGTGGCACTCGTTGAGGCGGCACGGTCTCTCAAAGACGCAAACACCAGGGACCCCGACCCTGCCGACGATCCGCCAATCAGCGGCGTCGATGCGAAGCAAGGGCAGATTGGACGTGGCGAGTTATTTGACTGAGTGACGACCAGCGGTCGCTCATAACAGGACAAGTGACAGGAAGTGAGACCTCATCTCGCACGACATCGTCTCGTCAGATCCTGATCTGCAACAGGCCCCCTCGGGCCACCTGTCTGCCGTGGCACCAGAACGGATGGATCATGTCACTGATGGTCAGGATGTCGGCACACGGAACGAGTGGCGACCATCCTTCATGGGCATCGAGCCCGACGAAGGCCAGCCTTGTCAGGGATCTTGTGCCTGCCAGCAGATCTTCATCATCGATGGTGATGTCCACCAGCAGCACTTCCGGCGCCCGCACAGAGCAATCGACTGCTTCCCGAGCGATTGTCGTCACCGACGTGCTTGCTCCGATATAGAAGGCCATGACTGTATTGTCGTCGAAGTCGGCGATGGCGGGAATAAGCAGATTTGCCGGTAGGGCCGTCAGCGTATCGCGTGTACCGTCAAACCGATGCCCGGTTGCGTCCTCGCCTGCGAGACTGCGATTTCCCGAAAATTGATAGAAGACCTCGCGTCGGGTCAGATATTCGACCGTCCAGCGACCGGAATGGTCTGCTGCAGCAGAAGTCGCGAGTGCCTCGATCTCCGAGACGACTTCATGGAAGGTGGTGCGAGCGTTGGCCATGGCGATTCTCCTTGAGGGAACAAAAGCGGATGGCGGGTGAATGTTCCTGCGAAAGGAGAATAACTTCCTATGCGGGCCTGATAACCAACGACGCCGATCATGATGCGGTGCCTTCGGTGTGGTCCCGCTGAAAGGCGCAATTAGCGCCATCATATTGACGCAGTGCGCGTTAACCTTTGAGAGCGAAAGGAGATGAGCATGGCCGGACACGATAGCTACTATATCGAGATCACCACGCGTCTTCGATCGGTGCGTTCTTTCTGCGACTTCCTGTCGAGCGGCGGGACAGTCGGCGTTGCTTCGGCGGACGGCTCACGCTACGGCGATGTCACCACCGATTTGCTTGCAAGAACACGCAAGGAAGCCGAGGCCCTCGATCGCATGCGCCGTCAACTCTTTCCGGATCGTGCGGACGAAGAGGTTTCGCCGGCGCTCTATACTTGTGGACTCACCGGCTCGCGTCAGTTGCGTAAGGCAGGTCGAGCTCAATCATGACTGGCGCATGATCGCTTGTATGGTCCCAACTTCGCGGATTGCGCCGCACGCTGGCAGAGCGAAGATGCCCAGCGAGGTCGGGACTGAGAAGAACGTGGTCGATCCGCATTCCTGCATCCCGTTCGAATGAGTTTCTCCAGTATTTCCAGAAGGTGTAGATTCGCTCATTCGGGTGAAGGTGGCGAAGCGCATCCGTCCATCCCTGTTGAACCAACCTGGCATAGGCCTTTTTGACCTCGGGTCTGAACAAGGCATCATCGCGCCATCGTCCCGGGGAATAGACATCCATCTCTGTCGGCATGACGTTGAAATCGCCAGTGAGCAGGGTCGGGACTTTGAGATCCAAGAGCTCTCCAGCATAGTGATGCAGGCGCTGGAACCAGCGCAGCTTGTAGTCGAATTTCGGGCCAGGCGCCGGGTTGCCGTTTGGAAGGTAGAGGCAGCCGATCAACATCCCGTTTATGGCAGCCTCGATGTATCGGCTGTGGCTGTCGTCCGGATCGCCCGGCAGGCCACGGCGTGTCAGCACCGGCAAAACGCCTCTCGCAAGGATCGCCACACCATTCCAGCTCTTTTGGCCATGCCAGACGGCACGATATCCGGCGCTTTCGATTTCCCGTCGCGGGAATTTATCGTCAGAGGTTTTCAGTTCCTGAAGACAGACGACATCAGGCGCATCTTCTTCCAGCCATCGCAGCAGTATTGGAAGGCGGCCGATGATCCCGTTAATATTATAGGTAGCTATCTTCAATCGACCTCCAAAGGGTGAGGCGGGCCGGACAGGTTGGGCGCTCGTCTGCCGTTCGTCGGCCATGGCGGGAAACCGGAAAAATCGTCATGTTCGCCATCCCCGTCGCGTCCGGTTGACACGGCCCGCGCTCGGCAAAGGGAATGTGCATGGCTTCAGAAGGTTCCCGTCGGGCCGCTGGAGGCGGATCCGGCTGCCTTGCAATGCCGTTATGCCTTTCTTATTTACCTCCCATCACCCCTATCGGTTTGGTACGACCCAGAGAATGACGCGTAGCCCTTCAGAAGAGAGGTGGTACGCGCTCCAGCCAGCACCTTTGCAGATATCGGCTACTGGCCGTTCAACACATGATGCAGCCACACTGACGCAACGCGCGGCAAAGCGCGGTCCTCTGATCGTTTTAGCTAAGGCTTCCTTCGATTGCGCCATTTGCGCAGAACGAATGCCGAGGGGTCGCCAGCCGAGCGGGCTCAACACCATTATCCGCAAGGAGAAAACATGCAGGTCATTGTCAGAGACAACAATGTTGAACAGGCTCTCCGCGCCCTGAAGAAGAAGATGCAACGCGAAGGACTATTTCGCGAAATGAAGGAACGCCGGGCCTATGAGAAGCCCTCGGAGCGGCGTGTCCGCGAAAAAGCCCAGGCAATTGCCCGACAGCGTAAGGCTGCCCGCAAGAAGATGCAGCGCGAAGGACTTCTGCCAGCCGCAAGACGCCGCGCGTCCACACGCTGATGACGACAGCGCCGCCGCATATGGGGGCGGCGCTATATTCTGGCCCTCTATTCTGGAAATGGACATCATGGAAGAGTTGCGTAGTTTGACGGTTTCCGATGATCGGCTTGACGACTGCCGCGAGGCTATTGGCCCGGATCTGCAGGATCTGATCGACGCGAGTGTCGCCTCCGGTTTTACGGTCGAGGAAACATTGATCGCGATCAGCGAACTGGTGGCAGAAGATTTCGCCTCCGCGGTGAAACTCCCGAGCGTTCACTGAGGCGGAAGATCAGAGAATGGTTGCGAGCGCATCAGATCAGCCAGATTCAAGAGACGTTGGCGATTCGATCAGTCAAGCGCGCGACACGCGGTCGCGAGACGGTACATCATGACTGTCGCTCACTTTTTCTTCTCCATCGAGGGCGTTTTGCATTTCCTCAAGAACTCGAATGAGCTGCGAGGTCGCCGGCGCCTTATCGCCTGAGGAGACTGTGTCGGAAGCGATATTGGCGGGCGTTTTCTGGCCCGTTCGCGCCAGAACCGGTAGCAGGCTGACGATGAGTGAGGCGAAGAACTTCTTTCGGCGTTCTGCGACTTCCGCCAACAGGAAGCAAAGGATGAAACAGGCGACGAGCAGGGCAGCCGCCATCGGAACGTGCTCCTCCACCGGATGCAGGAAGGCCGCAAACATGAGGATAAGGGGCTGGTGGACAAGATAGAGCGTAAAACTGCCGCCAGCCAGCCATTTGATCGCCGGGCCTGCCTTCTCGAACAATACTGGAGCCTCATAAAGCAACGATGCCGTACCGATGAGGTGCAGTACAACGGCAACGCCGATCAGATTGAAGTATACGAAATTGATCACTTCCTGAGACAGTGACCAGGTCTCGTACATGTTGGTCGCAGCGCGATCGGCGAAAAATTTCAGGCTGAAGAACAGCAAAAGCGACGCGGCGATCATCGCAATGGAGATGGGGCGTCGAAATGGCGGGCGTTCGATGACGCACTTCATCGTCAACCAACCCATGAGCCACAGCGGCATATACATCAGGATTTTCGGGCCGGCGACCGCTGCCCAGAGACAGAGCAATGGTATTTTCGCGCGCCGCGGCGAAAAGGCAAACAGCCCGAAGAACAGATAGTACTGAACTTCGAAGCCAAGCGACCAGTATGGTTCGCCGCTGCCAAAAACGGCATGCGCAAACCACAACTGATTGGTGAAGGTCACATAGGCGAGCGCGGCCTCGGCTGATACCGGAGTGAAAAATCCGGTATTGATGAAGTCATAGTAAAAGGCGTTCGCGTGCATCCCGATGGTGTCGGCCACGAAGATCGCTGCGATCGCCAGCAAAGCAACAGGCATTATTCGAGCGAGACGGGCGACGAGGTATACGCGCCATTCCCTTTCGCTTACCTGCCCGACGTAGCTGATGACAAATCCCGAGAGAACAAAGAAAACCGCGACAGCTTCCCGTCCCCAACCAAGAGGTCCGATCTTGATGGAGGGGAGCAGGAAAACATGCGCATGGGAGAGAAATACGACAACGGCTGCGCCGAGCCGCAGCAGATCAAGATAGATGGAAAGATTGCCGTCAATCTTCCTGCCTTCGATCGCGCGCATGACTGATTTCCCGTCGGATGACAAAGGGCATGTTCAGCTGGAAGCCGCTTTGTTCAGGAGCTGATTTCTGCGCGGATGCGCGAGGGCGCATTCGATCAAGCAAACCTTTTAAAAATGTTTACTGAACAAGCTTAAATATTGAGGAAACGGTTGATATTAGTGGGAATATCGCGTCAAGCGAGCGTTGATTTGTTCGTTACAACCGTTCTGCCCAGGCCGCCGTATATTCGGACAGTCGCCGCATATGGTCGCCAGCGGAATATCCGGAGATCTTCTTTCGCGGCTTGAGATCGTGGTCGCCATCTTCCAGCCAGAGCAGATCAATCCGGTCTGAGAGCGTATAGGATACGACCTCTTCCCTTGATCCGAAGGGGTCACGCGTTCCCTGGCAGATCAGTGTGGGCGTGCGCAGGCTTTCCAGATGCGCGGTGCGGAGCTGGTCCGGCTTCCCAGGCGGGTGAAACGGATATCCGAGGCAAAGCAGGCCCCGGACTTTCTTCGCCGCAAAACTCTCGTCGGCGATCATGCTTGCAACGCGGCCTCCCATCGACTTGCCACCGATGATGAGTCTGCCGGCATTTAGTTCGCCGATCGCCGCGCGATATTCATCCAGGAGATGGTCGGCACGCGGAGGAGGCTTGACCGCTCCGGTCAGGCGACGCTGCGCCATATAGGCGAACTCGAATCGCGCCACTCTGAATCCTCCGTCTGCGAGCGCTTTCGATAGATCCGTCATCGACGCGGAATCCATCGCTCCGCCTGCGCCATGAGCCAGGAGGATCGTGAAGCTCGCCGTTTCCGGTCCTGTGATCAAAAAGCTGGTCATTCCTTTTCCGTATGCTCTTATTGTGAGTCCATCATACTGCTCGCGTCATTCTGCGAGCGAATGTGCGATTTTAGCAAGAGCATGGCGTTTCATTCGAACCAAGGCTTTCCGATTTCCTGTTGCGTTTGAAATCAAGAAAGGCCCTGATTTTTCAGGCGAAGGCCCGAACTAGAATTGGCTGGAAGTGCGAAATTTGTGGGTGGGCCACCGCCGCTTCGGGAGCCATTTTTTGGTCCCACCAGCCCCGCGTTAACGATTTGTTAACCATGAAGCAGCTAAAGCTTTTAAATCGAAATTAACCAAGTTTACTAACGTGTTAACCGAAGCGCGCTCCATTCGCATCAAAGGCAGATCGTTTCTTGCGGTCGTGCTGACGCCTGATCTGCCATTCGAGGACTGGCTCGTACGCCTCGACGACCTCGCTGCACGCTCCGCTGGGTTTTTTCTCGGCAGGCCGGTGGTTCTGGATGTGAGTGATCTCTCACTGGATCGCGCCGCGCTCAAGGCAATGGTTGCTGCTCTCGGTGGGCGTGGCGTCAGGGTAATGGGCATCGAAGGTGCTCGGCCATCGCAGCTCGATGCCAGCATGCCACCGGGCATGGTTGGTGGCCGCCCGGCTGCTGACGTCGAGATGCCCGCAGCTGATGCCCAGGCACATGCGCAGACGCCAGGTAAGGCGCAGCCGGCCGAGGTGCGGGAAGTTGTTGCGCCGGTTGCGCGCGCTGCTCTGTCGTCGCTGGTATTGCACGAACCGGTACGCTCCGGCCAGTCGATTGTCTTCCCTGAAGGGGATGTAACGGTCATTGGATCCATCGCTTCGGGGGCTGAAGTTATCGCTGGTGGCTCGATCCACGTTTATGGCGCGCTTCGTGGACGCGTACTTGCCGGATCGATCGGCAATTCGGCGGCGCGAATCTTTTGCCGCAAGCTTGAGGCCGAGCTTCTGGCAATCGACGGGATCTACAAGACGGCGGACGATCTGCCGGCGGAGCTGCGCGGTCAGGCCGCACAGCTATGGCTTGAGAACGACGCGATCATGGCATCGCGACTGACTTAACTGGGTGAATGGTTGAAACAGGAGAGGGATATGGGAAAAGTCATTGTTGTAACCTCGGGTAAAGGTGGCGTTGGCAAGACAACCTCGACTGCAGCGTTGGGGGCGGCGCTGGCGCAAAGGAACGAGAAGGTTGTCGTCGTCGACTTCGACGTCGGTCTTCGCAACCTCGATCTCGTCATGGGTGCCGAACGTCGGGTCGTCTATGACATGATCAATGTCATCCAAGGCGATGCGAAGCTCACCCAGGCTCTGATCCGCGACAAGCGGCTGGAGACACTATTCCTGCTGCCGGCATCCCAGACCCGCGACAAGGACTGCCTCACCGAAGAAGGTGTCGAGCGCGTCATCGGCGAGCTGAAGAAGCATTTCGACTGGGTCATCTGCGATAGCCCGGCCGGTATCGAACGCGGCGCAACGCTGGCGATGCGGCATGCCGATGTTGCTGTCGTCGTCACCAATCCGGAAGTTTCCTCGGTGCGTGATTCCGATCGCATTATCGGTCTTCTGGATGCCAAGACGGAAAAGGCGGAGCGCGGCGAGCGCATCGAAAAGCATCTGCTTCTGACCCGCTACGATGTCACCCGCGCCGAACGCGGCGACATGCTGAAGGTGGATGACGTGCTCGAGATCCTGTCGATCCCGCTGCTCGGCATCATCCCGGAAAGCATGGATGTGCTGCGTGCTTCCAACCTCGGCGCTCCGGTGACACTTGCAGACCAGAACAGCGCTCCGGCAAAAGCCTATTTCGAAGCAGTCCGCCGCCTCAACGGTGAGGTTCTCCCGGTGACGGTACCAGGCGAGAAGCGAGGTCTGTTCGGTAAGATCTTCGGACGGAGGGCAGCATGAGCGTATTCGATTTCTTTCAGAAGAGGAAAACCGCGCCGGTTGCGCGCGAACGCTTGCAACTGCTTCTGGCACACGAGCGTATGTCTCCCGGTTCGGATCTCGTCTCTCTTCTCAGGGAGGAGATCCTTGCCGTTATCGCCAAACACGTCGAGATCGAGGGCGATCGCCTGCAGATAAGGATTGATCGTGGCGAGAACGTCTCGATCCTCGAAATCGACGTCGAGATCCCTGCCAAAGCCGCCCGGGCGGCATGAGGTTCGAATAGACTATTCGGGAGACCGAAATGTCTCCCGGATAAGTCATCGTGATTGCCATCGTGATGGCACACGGCAGAATTCTGTTGCTACAGGATCACCGGCGATAGACCGCAGTCCGCGCGAAACGCCTTGAAACCACTGAGCGCACGCAGCGAGCGGCCGTCATCGATGGCAGCGAGGTCGAGAATGACCGCGTTGGCGATCGTCATGGGAACGACGAGCGATTGAGACTCGCCGGCTTCCCCGCGGGAAACCGAGATCTGACGGTCGGGTGCGGGATCGATGCGGGCGCTGAGCAGATCGGTTAGCGCCAGGACCTTGGCGCCTCTTTCTGCGGCAATCTTCCTGATCTGATGGATGAGCGGCGAGGCCTTGCGGAAAGCGAGCAGCCAAACGACATCGCCAGGTCCCAATGTCGCCAGCGCTTCGGCGATCAGATGCATCTGGCCGGCGAGATCGACTGCCGGATAGCCTGAGCGATTGAGCCTCAGCGCGATGAGTGAGGCGAGGGCGGCAGAATGGCCACGCCCGAAGACGAAGACCCGGCGGCAATCGCGCAGCACGTCCGAAAAGCCTCTGACATCGGCGTCGGAGACGGCGTTGCGCACCTGCTGGAGGGCTGCAATCTCGCTATCGAGAACGGAGGAAAGCACGCCGCCGTCTTCCGCCCGGACGAGACGGGCGGCCATGCGGGCGGCCGGACTTTCGAAATCGCCGCCTCCTTTGATGAGGCTCGCCTGCAAGAAGGTGCGAAATTCAGGATAGCCTTTGAAGCCGAGGCGGCGTGCCAGCCGCACGGCTGAAGCCGGGTGCACTCCGGCGCGGAAGGAGACGGCCTTGCCGTTTTCCATCGCCGCGCGGATCGGGTCCTGCATCATCACGTCGAGAAGGCGCGTGTCGGCTTCGGTAAGCTTTGTCGAGTTGCGGCTGATAAGATCGCCGAGAAGCTGCGGAATTTCGCTCTGTCTTTCCATTGCATCACTTCTTGCGGTGCCGCTTCCGAGGTAGGAGCGGTCAGCGGCGTCTAAATTCAACGATCTCCGGCTGAAAGATCGACGCGGCTCCCGCTCTGGTTATCGAAAAACACGGCCTGGTCAAGGTCGCACATGACCCAGAAGTTGTCGGCATGGCGCGGCACGTCCTTACGCGAACTGGTGAGCGTGATGCGCCCGGCCGGGCTGTCGCAGTGCAGGATGATATCAGAACCTGTCATCTCTGACAGCATGAGCCGCACGGGTAGGGCGGGTTCCGCAGGTTCCTCGGCACGGATCGCCATGGATTCGGGTCTTAATCCGGCGGTCAGTCCCTGCCGGCCCTGCCAGCCGGGAAGATGTTCGACAGGCAGGAAATTCATCGCGGGAACGCCGAGGAAGCCCGCGACAAAGCGGTTCTGCGGCTGGTCATAGATCGCTTCAGGAGTGTCGAACTGCAGGAGATCTCCGTCCTTCATCACCGCAATCCTGTCGGCCAATGAGAGTGCCTCGGTCTGGTCATGCGTGACATAGACGATGGTCGCGCCGAGCTGGCGGTGCAGCTCCTTGATTTCGGTGCGCATGGCGACGCGTAGCGCGTTGTCGAGGTTCGACAGCGGCTCGTCCATCAGGAAGATGGAACTGTTGCGCGCCATGGCCCGGCCCATCGCCACACGCTGACGCTGGCCGCCGGAAAGCGCGCCCGGCTTGCGATCGAGGTAGGGTTCGAGCTGCAGTGTCTTGGCCACACTTTCAGCCCGCGCATTGCGTTCGGCCTTGGGCATGCCGCGCAGTTCGAGGCCGAAGGCAATGTTTTCGCGCACGGTCATGTGCGGATAAAGCGCATAGTTCTGGAAGATCATGGCAATGTCGCGATCCTGCGGTGCAAGATCATTCGCACGTCGGCCGCCGATTTCGATATCGCCCTCTTCGCAGCGTTCCAGCCCGGCAATCAGGCGCAGCAGCGTGGACTTGCCGCAACCCGACGGGCCGACGATGACGACGAACTCGCCCGACTTGATATCCATGGACACGCCGTGCAGGATTTCCGGCCCGCCGGGGTAGGACTTTCTGATGTCGCGAAGGGTGATGCCGCTCATTGTGCGGCCTCCGTCCCGAAGCTGTTGCGAATGGCAATGGCAAGGCTCGGCCGGTCCGTCGTGAAGACCTTGACGCCGAGCGCCAGCACCTTTTCGATCTGCCGTGCCGAATGGGCGGCCCAGCAGCCGAAATCGAGACCGGCTGCCATGATTTCGGCCATCAGAGCGGAATCGGCGGTATCCACATGAACGCCGATTTCGGGGATGTCATGCGCTTTCGCGACTTCGATCACGGCCCTGGCTCCAAGCTGACGCAGTACTGGCGGGCTGACGAGCCAGAGCTTCGGCCGGCTGGTGGCCGCCGACAGCGCATCCTGCGATTCCACCAGAAAGGAAGAAAAGATCGTCCTTTCGAGCATGCCGTGGCGCGCGAGTGTTTCGACGACGCGGGGCACGAAGTTGTCGTAGGGGCGGCCATCGACACTAGGCTTGATCTCGCAGCGGAAATTTACCTTGCTGCCGGAATAGATCGCACAGAGTTCCTCCAGCGAGATCGGATGTCCGCCGGCGCCGTAATTGATGACGGCGGCGCGAACCTCTGCTTCGCTCATGGCGGCGATCGCCCCGCTCCGGTCCGTCGTACCGTCAAGCGTTGCGTCGTGATGGATCATGATCGCGCCATCGGCTGTCGGATGGACGTCGAATTCCACCTCTTCCAGCGGCATTTTTGCCGTTGCGACGAAACCTTGCGGCGTGCTGTCGCCGAACTCCAGAGTGCCGCCGCGATGCGAAGCGATGCGTGTCATTCTATGCTTGTCCTTGTTCATGATTATTTGACCGCGCCGAGCGTGATGCCACGCACGAGATGGCGCTCGACCAGCAGGAAGCCGAGCAGCACGGGCAACATGCTGAGGGTGCAGGCGGCCATGACGAGCGGCCAGTCGACCAGGCCTTCGCCGGGATTGATGCGATAAAGCCGGGCAAGGCCGATCTGCAGCGTGTAGAGGTCTTCCTTGCCGACCGCGACGAGCGGCCAGATGTAGTTGTTCCATTCGGTGATGAAGATATAGAGGCCCATCGAGAAGATGGCTGGCCGTGCGATCGGCACGATCACCCGCCAGAGCACCTGCAGCGGTGTTGCGCCATCCATATAGGCGGCTTCGTCCAGCGCTTTCGGAATGCCCTTGATATACTGGCGCAGAAAAAAGGCGGCAAAGCCGTTCGAGATCGCCGGCAGGATGAGGCCGGCATAGGTATCGAGCAGGCCGGCCTTGGCGAGTGTCAGATAATTAGGGATCAGGCTTATATGGCTGGGGATCATCAGCGTGGCGACGGTGGCGCCGAAGAGCAGGTTACCGCCGCGAAACCTGTAGCGTGCAAAGGCGAAGGCAGCCATGGTCGCGACCGTGATGCCCAGCAGTGTCACCAGGCCGGAGACGATGATGCTGTTCAGAAGATAACGAGCGAAATTGTACTCGGTGACGGCACGAACATAGTTGTCCAGCGTGAACTCGTACCTGGCTGTGTAATAGGATTGCACCGTCTCAAAGGACATCCAGATCGAATAGAGCACGGGCGACAGGAAGATCAGCCCGGCAAGCAGCGCGAGGCCGGTGATGATCGGGTTCTCAAGCTTCATAGTGGACCCTCCGGCCGATGACGAGGGATTTGATCAGCGCCAGCACGATCAGGAAGATGAAAAGCAGGACGGCGAGCGCCGACCCCCTGCCGATGTCGAAGAGGGTAAACCCCACGCGATAGAGCAGGTTGACGAGCATGTCGGTAGCACCTGCAGGGCCGCCATGGGTCATGATGTTGACGATGGTGAAGACCTGGAAAGCCTCGATCACGGAAATCACTAGCAGGAAATAGGTGGTCGGCATGACGAGCGGCACGGTGATCCGGCGGAACACATGGAAGCGCCGGCCGCCATCGACGGCGGCGGCATCATAGAGCTCCTGCGGCACGGCCTGCAGGCCGGCGATGTAAATGACGATATCGTAGCCGAGCTGTTTCCAGGTATTGACGAAGATCAGCACCCACAGAGCAAGCTGCGGATCCTGCAGCCATTGCACCTTGCCGAGGCCGAGCGAGGTCAGCGCGGCGTTCACCATGCCGTAATCGGTGGCGAAGACCCAGGAAAAGACGACCGCAATCGAGACGGTCGATGTGACGGAGGGAAGGAAGAGCGCCCCTCGCAAGAGCCGCGAGGGCAAGGTTTCGCGCACGAGATAGCTTGCGACAGCCAGCGCCAGCGCCAGTCTGATCGGTACTGAAATCAGCGCGAAGATGGCGGTGACTTGCAGCGAGTTCCTGAAGTCGCGGGAATTCAGCAGCAGGCGGTAATTGTCAAAACCGACAAAAGGCATGGTCGGCGACAGGAAGTCCCAGTGCCGGAAGCTGAGGTTCACGCTGGTAATGACGGGAATATAGGTGAAGACCGTGATGAAGAGCATCAGCGGTGCAACGAGGAGATAGGGTGTGAGTTTGCGCAACATGGGACCGAAACAGTTGAGACGACGGGCCGTTCAAGGCCCGCCCTCTTGACTTGGGGGAGAGGCTTAGTTGCTGGAACGCTTGGCTTCTTCTCGGGTCTGTTCAGCGAAGTCCTTCATCGTGTCTGTGACATCGCGCTGGCCGAGTGCCATGGCTTCCCACATCTTGTACTCGGTTGTGCGCATCCAGGTGACGACAGGCGGGCGAGCACGGCCATGGGCGAATTCGAGCTGCTTGATGGCGACGTCGATACCCTGCTTCTTGGCAAGTGCTTCGGCGGCAACCGGCTGGGAGGCGCTCTTCTTATTGATCGGCAGGTAGCCGGTCGCGGCAAACCAGATGGCATTGGCTTCCGGCGAAGCGGCGTAGCTGATGAACTTGTAGGCAGCGTCCTGAACGTCCTTCGGTGAGGTCGACAAGATACCGATACCGGCGCCGCCGATTGGAACGGAGCAGACCTTGTTGCAGGGCATCGGGCGGACTTCGAGCTTGTCGCCGAGCGCCTTTTTGGCGCCACCATAATCACCCGTCGAGTTGAGCGAGATGCCGACCTTGCCGGCGAAGAAAGCGTCGCGGCCGACATCCTCATCGGTGACGCCATCGGGAGAGGCGACCTTCTGGTCATGAACCAGCGACGCCATCCATTGATAGGCTTCGATCGTGTTCGGCGAGTCGAGCAGGATATCGTTGGTCTTGGAATTGATCAGTTCGCTGTCGTTGGACATCACGAGACCCCAGCGAGCGAACTGGCCGGGGGCCGCAATACCGCTGATGCCTTCCGCGCCGAGCTTCTCGGTGATTGTCTTCGAAACGGCAAGAATATCTGCGAAAGTCTTCAGCGAGGGTTCCGTCGTAAAGCCGGCACGCGCCAGGATGTCCTTGTTGTAATAAAGGACCGGCGTGGAGGAGTTGAACGGCACGATGTAGTTCTTGCCGTTGTAGACGCCGACCTCACGCGCGTAGTCGTAAAGGTCGTCCTTCAGCGGGTCGGCGTTGAAATAGGGCGTGAGGTCGATCAGCGCGCCGCGGTCGGCGAAGAGACCGTAGCGGGTGACTTCCATGATGACGGCATCAGGCGCACGGTTGGCGGGGATGGCCGCCTGCAGCTTGGCAACAATATCATTGTAGTCACCGACGAATTCGCCTTCGATATGGAGGCCGGGATTGGCAGCTTCGAAATTGGCGATGATCTTGTTCAGCGCCTCGCCGGAGGATTTGCTGAAGCTGTGCCAGAACTTCACGGTCGTTTCGGCATGCGCCGAACCCACCATGGACATCAGGGTGACAACGCTAGCTACGACCGTATCCTGCAATTTGTTTGACATAAAACTCTCCTCTGCAAAAAAAATTGCATTCCGTTTCAGCGACGATTAGCGCGCAGACGCGACAGCTTCTTGAAGCCTGCATGAATTTATTGTGACTGGGGTCGCCCCTAAACACTTAGGGTTGTTCAGCTATTTCAAATCGACCGTGCGCTGCAGAAAAAAACATTAAATTTTAAGCTTTTTGTTTTCGGCCTCCTTAACGTTCGTTTGGGACCCTGTCGGCATTCTCAGCAACAAAGGCGGCGGGCAAATGGTCACCATCATTCAGCCGGAAGACTGGAACAGCTCCCTTACGGGTTATTATTCCATCGAAGTGGACGACCAACCCTTTGAGTATCAGGGGGGAGGGAAGGATTATTCCTTATCCGTGCCGCGGAGCGGTGCCATCCGGTTCGAGCTGCACGACGGAGACCAAGCTCCATGGGATGCGGACAACAATCACGCCTCCGAGCGTATTGAAATCGCCGACAGGCAACCGATCACCTACGGAACGCCGCTGCAGGTCTCCTATGACTTTATGCTCGAACCCGGCCAGCCCAACACGGCCTATTTCATGGTGCTCGGCCAGCTTCATCAGAATGTGCACGAGGGTGCGCTTGTCGTCCCTCCACCCTTCTCCATCACGCTAACAGGCGAGAAGATGGGTATCAGCATCGGCTCCAGCGATGCTAATGGCAACCCGGTTCAACAGGTGATCTTCACCGATGCCTACGATATCCAGCGTGGGCACAACTATGACATGGATATCAAGGCCACGTTCGATCCTGACGGAAACGGCCGGCTTGTCGTAACACGCGACGGAGTGACGATTGTCGACTATATGGGGCCGCTTGGTTACATTCAGGACCAGGGGGTCTACTGGGCCGAAGGCATCTATCGCCATTCCAACGCGACGGAATCCGTTGCAGCCGTCTACGGCGATCTGGATATCGAGACTGGCTCCACAGTTAACTTTCCCGATCCGGACGCCTATATCGGAGCCCCTTCCGTCTTGGTGAGCAATGCCGCGCACGATCCATCGGGAGTTAATTCGGCAACGATCAGCGGCACCGCAAAGCTCGGTACGACAGTCGTGATTTACGAAAACGGCAAGGTGATCGCCACCGCCGAAATAGATGCCATGGGGCGGTATTCGACCGATATCGTCTTTGCGACGACGGGCGAGCATAGTCTGAGCGCGGTCGCGGTCGATTCGTCAGGTCGCTACGGTATTACCGCCGCCCCGGCGGGCATCGAGATCGGCACGGCCGCGGAAATCGTCGGACGCATGGACAGCATCATGAAGGATGCGAGTGTCCAATCGATCATCCTCACCGACACGCATATGCTGACGGTTCCCTCTGACTATGTGATGCGCCTCTATATAAATTCGGGCGTCCTGAACAAGATCGCGGGCGACGATGTTACCTTCAAGACCAGCACGGCGGTCTCAGGCGGCAGCTACGACCGGCAGGTCTATATCTACAACGAGCAAGGCAAGGTGATCGAATCCGAGCGTTATCTCGGAAGCAAGCTGGTATTCGATCAGACCATCGGCTCCGATGGCGTCACCACGACCCAGACATGGAAGACGGACGGTTCGTCGGATATCAATATCACCAAGAACGGCGTCCTGATCGAGTACGAGCAATATGATTCATTGAACCGACTGAAGTTCGAACAGACCTTCAACGACGACGGTTCCCGCAAGACTGTTACCTATTTCGATCCGGCCTCCGGGGCCAAAACGATCGAAACGGTCTATAATGCAGATAAGAGTTCAACCCGCACCACGTATGGCATCACCGGTAAAGACTATGTCGAGGAAGCCTATACGTACGACCCGGCAGGCAAACTGATCCTTCAGGAGCGTTTCGCGCCTGGGCACATAAAGATCATGTCCGCCAGCTGGGAGCCGGACGGGACGACTGAAACACACCGTTATAACACCGCCGGTCAGGAAACGAGTTTTTCGATCGTGCACCCGGACAAGTCGCATGTCGAAGGCACGTTCGGTGTCACCGGTCAGTCCTATTCAGGCCAGATCGTCACCTATGACGCCAGCAACGCGATGATCTCGAAGGATCTGCTTGACCAGAACGGCAGGCTTATCAGCACCGAGACATTCGGAACAAACCCGGCGCTGAAGGTTTTTGCTTATGCAAATAGCACCGGTCCGGCAACGGGTTACACGCTCTATGCTGCCGACCATTCCTATGACGTTGCCACCTATGTTGCCGGCACGACGACTGTGGCCAGGATCAGCCATTACGACGCCACCGGCAAACTCATCGGAACCGATATTCTCGTGCCGGATCCCTCCCTTGGCACCTACGATCCCGTAACCAACACCTATTATCAGGAGATTCGAAACAGCGATGGATCGACAGAGACGCATCGCTACGATGCCGACACGGGCAAGGAACTAAGTTATTCGATCCGCAATGCGGACGGCAGTCGCGTGGTGGCCAATTTGGCGGTCACGGGCAAGGATTATGCCGAGCAGATCATCAGCTACGATTCCAACGGTAAGGTCACCGATCTCGTGCGCAAGTATGGCGACCCGGCTCACACGGTCGCCCATACCGAACATTTCGATGGTGCCGGCGCGGGCGAGATCCGCAATTTTGACACGGCGGGCCAGCTTACAACTGCGCTTTTCTACGCGGCAGGTCAGAAGCTGATCAAAACGGAAACTTATGCGCCCGGCGAGCATCTCAAGGAATTCTCGGCCTATAACGCTGATGGCTCGAAGGAGACACATCGGTTTGATCCTGCCACGGGAAACGAAACCGGCTACAGCATCCGCTATGCCGATGGTGGACGTGTCGAGGCGAGTCTTGCGATTACCGGCAGGGACTACGCGCAACAAATTCAGACATACGACGCCGCCGGCAAGCTCATCGACAGTGTCCGTAAATACGGGGACGCTGCGCACACCATTTCCCAGTCATACCATCTGAACGCAGATGGATCGCAGGAGAGCAGCAACTTCGATATCAATGGGCGACAGACGGTCTCGGACACGACGCATTCCGACCATTCCCGTGACTACATCCTGTTCACCTATGCCGGGGACGGCGCGTCACCGAGCACGACCGAGCAGTCGCACTATGGTATCGACGGCAAGAAACAATGGACCGACAAGACGAATATCGACGGTTCCCATACGCAGACGGCCTTTGCCGCAGGTGTGATCCTGACATCGCACGAGGCTGTGAAAGACACGCTCGTCGGATCGAGCATTACCAACGACACGTTCATGTTCCACAGTCAGGCGGGCCAGGATACGGTCTCCGGCTTTCAGGCGCATGGCGGGAGCATTCATGACCGAATTGCCTTCGACAGTTCGCTGGTGGACGATTACGCCAGCCTATATGCGTTGATGAGCTCTACCTCCACAGGAACGCTCATCACCTTCGATGATCATAACAGTGTGTTGATCTCCAAGGTCGCGATGGCGAACTTGTCTTCTGACGACTTCCTCTTCGTATAGGGAGAGATATCTCGTCGTCGTTGGCATGGAAAAGACGGTTGAACTCATCAGGCGATTCGGCGAAGCGTTCAACCACTCCTACGCTACGCCGAACGGCTGTACAGATTGAGATCCCGTGACCTGTCTTCCTGCCGGACGAGTCCCGTCCTGCGCTGGAGAACGGGATTGCAGTTGCTCTATGAAGCCGAGACAGTGGCTTCATTTTTGTTTGCAAGGTTGAGGCGGCAGCGCCACATAATGCAGCTAACGGAACCACCTTCGAAGGTGGTCCGCTATTCCTATTCTGCAGTAGGCACGTGCCGGATGGGAATCATCAATTCCGCAGTCCCTGCTTAGCAGGAACTCGTTCCTACCTTCTCTCGGGCTTTCTGCCGATGGCAAAATAACCGAACCCATGCTTGGCCACTTCGCTTGCCGGATAAATGTTCCGGAGATCGACAATGACCGGGTCCTTCATAACGGTTTTGAGGCGCTTGAGGTCGAGCGCGCGGAACTCCTCCCACTCGGTGACAATGACGATTGCGTCTGCATCAACGGCGATCTCATACGGATCTTTGCCGTAAGTGATCGGGCCGAGCATGTCTTTTGCGGCCTCCATGCCTTCGGGATCGTAGGCGTGGACCGTTGCACCACCATCAAGCAGCGCTTGAACAATGGTGATCGACGGCGCGTCGCGCATGTCATCTGTGTTTGGCTTGAAAGTGAGGCCGAGAATGGCAATCTTCTTGCCGCGCACGTCACCATCGCAGGCGGCGATAACCTTGCGGCCCATGGCGCGCTTGCGATTGTCATTGATCGCGACTGTCGTCTCGATGAGACGAACAGGGCTGTCAAAGTCTTGTGCGGTCTTGACGAGGGCGAGTGTATCCTTGGGGAAGCACGAGCCACCGTAGCCTGGGCCAGCATGCAGGAATTTGTCGCCGATACGCTTGTCCATGCCGATGCCTTTAGCGACCTTCTGGATGTCGGCACCGATCTTCTCGGAGAGGTCGGCAATCTCATTGATGAAGGTGATCTTCATCGCGAGGAAGGCGTTGGCGGCGTATTTGATGAGCTCGGAGGTGCGGCGTTCACAGAAGTAGAGCGGCGCTTCATTGAGATAGAGCGGGCGGTATACCTCGCGCATGACCTCGATCGCACCGGCATCTTCCGTGCCAATCACGATACGGTCGGGCCGCTTGAAGTCGGTGATTGCAGCACCTTCCCGAAGGAATTCGGGATTGGAGACGACAGCAATATCCTTTTCCGGAAACTCTTCGCGGAAGATGCGTTCGATTTCGTCGCCCGTACCCACGGGCACGGTCGATTTGGTAACGACGACTGTGAAGCCTTGGACAGCGGCAGCGATTTCGCGCGCCGCGGCATAGACATAGGTCAGGTCCGCATGGCCGTCGCCTCGACGGGAGGGCGTGCCGACGGCGATGAAGACGACATCTGCTTCGCCAACGGAAGGCGCCAGGTTTTTAGAAAAATCCAGCCGTCCAGCTTCGCGATTCTGTTCGATGATGGCGTCAAGCCCAGGTTCGAAAATCGGCACTTCACCGGCTTCGAGCGCCGCAATTTTTGCTTCGGACTTGTCGACGCAAGTCACGTGATGACCAAAATCGGCAAAGCAGGCACCTGAAACAAGGCCGACATAGCCAGAGCCAATCATAACGATACGCATGAAGCGATCTCCAAGTTAAGAAATAACTCCACTTGGGCTATATGCTGCAACGCAACAAATCAAGCCTAAATGGCTTTTGAGGGGAATGTTAGGAGCGGCCGAACTCGTCGACAATACGGATGATATCGTCTTCGCCGAGATAGGAGCCCGTCTGGACTTCGATGAGTTCCAGCAGGATCTTACCCGGGTTTGCAAGGCGATGGACCTCACCGAGCGGGATATAGACCGACTCGTTTTCGCGCAGCATCTGCACATTGTCCCCGATCGTAACTTCGGCTGTTCCCTTCACCACGATCCAGTGCTCGGAGCGATGATGGTGCTTCTGCAGCGACAGTTTCTTGCCAGGCGTCACGAAGATACGCTTCACCTGGAACCGATCGCCATTGAAGATCGAGGTGTAGCCGCCCCATGGACGATAGGATGTGGGATGCGTCTCGGTCAGCTTCGACGTCTTCTTCTGGCCGGCAAGCAGCTTGACGAGCTTGCCGACTTCCTGGCTCTCCTTCAACGGTCCGACATAAACAGCATCCTCGCTGGCGATGACGGCGACATCGTCCATGCCCTGGACGGCGAGGTGAACGCCATGGGTCATGACAAGCGAGTTGCGGGTGTTGACAACAGTCGTGTTGGCGGCCGCGATGTTACCGTTTTCATCCTGAACGCCGGTTTTCCATACCGCATCCCAGCTGCCCATATCCGACCACCTGAAGGCGGAGGGCACGACCACCGCCTTGGACGTCTTTTCCATGACTGCGTAATCGATGGAGATGTCGGGGCTCTTTGCGAAGTGTTCTGCATCGAGACGCGTAAAGTCCAGATCACGCGTCGCTTTGGAAACAGCCTTGCTGGCCGCCTTTAGAACATCTGGCGCAAGGTCCTGCATTTCGGAAAGCAGTTCGGCGACCGGAAACATGAAGATGCCCGAATTCCAGTAGAAACCACCGGCCGCCAACATTTCCTCGGCCTTCTCGCGAACCGGCTTTTCAACGAAGCGCTTGACCTCATACGCGCCGCCCGGAAGTTGCTTGCCGACCTCAATGTAACCATAACCGGTCGCCGGCTCTGTGGGCGTGATGCCGAAGGTGACGAGCTTGCCTTTGGCTGCCGCATCCCGCGCCGTGCGGATCGCGTCAAAATAGGCTTCGTCGGCCAGGATCTCGTGATCGGAGGCCAGCATCTGGATGATAGCGTCCTTGCCAAAGTGCTCGGAAGCCAGGCTTGCTGCTGCTACCACTGCCGCAGCAGTGTTGCGGGCAACGGGTTCCAGCAAGACAGCGGCGAGCCGAATATCGAGTTCGCGGGCCTGCTCCGCAACGAGGAAGCGAAATTCCTCATTCGTCACGACGATTGGGGCTTCGTAAAGTGCCGGATCGGAAACGCGGACCAGGGTTTCCTGAAACAGCGTTTTGTCCCCAACGAACTGGATGAACTGCTTCGGCGCGGCTGCGCGCGAGAGGGGCCAAAGGCGTGTGCCCTTGCCGCCGGCCATGATCACGGGGATGATTTTCTGTGTCATAGGATGTTCTTCCTCGAAATGAACGGCCAAATGTGTCGCATGCTTACCGGGCTTCTGCCCAGCGCTTAATTCGGGTCAATCCCGTATTCAAAAGTTCTAAGGCGGCTGCCTCTCCTTCGGCCTCAACGTAGCAGCGCATTTCCGGCGCGTTGCCGGACGGACGAAAATGAATGACGCGGCCATCGCGCAACGTCACGCGCAAGCCGTCAATATCGCTTTTCGAACCGACCTCGCCAATGGGCTGCAGGAATTCTGTGAGATTGGCGTCGGATCCACGCAGGTAGGTCATCAAGGCTGCGCTGGTTTCGATCGGGAAATTCTCAAGACGGTCGGCCGCCGCAAAGGGCAGTTTGTATGAGGCCGCAACAATCGAAAGCGGCTCCTTGCGGATTGCGGCGAGCGAAAGCGTTGCCAGCATCGGCAAGAAGCAATCGCGCGTGGGCAACGCTCGCACGCTCCGGCCGTTGATATCGAAGGGCGTTGCCGTCAGGAGCCCACCATTCGCTTCGAAGCCCATCACGAGATCCTTGCCTGCGGCAACGGCCTCTTCCATGCCGGCGATAACGAAGGGAGAGCCGACACGGGTGCGAATTACTCGGAAAGATCCTGCCGCTTCAATTCCCGAATTGGAGGTGACCGGCGTGACGACGGTACCGGCGCCGAGGAAATTGGCGGATATCAATCCCAATAGGTCTCCGCGCAACGGCGTTCCGGTTTCGTCGGCAACCAGCGGGCGGTCACCATCGCCATCGGTGGAAACAATCGCATCGAGGTCATGTGTGGAGGCCCAACTCTTTAGAAGGGCGATCGTCTCTTCGGAAACGGCTTCGGTGTCCACGGGAATGAAGGCTTCGGACCGACCAAGGGCGACGATTTCGGCGCCATAATGGGCGAGAACATCGACCATCAGGTCACGGGCGACCGTGCTGTGCTGATAGATGCCGATCCTCATACCTAGAAATGCGCTTGCCGGCAGGAGAGCCGCATTGCGCTCGAAGAAGAGCTGCAGACACGGCGCAGAGTGATCTTCCACTGCAGCCGGCGCGATCACCACAGCCTCGCCGGAGGCTTCGATTTCGGCGGCAAATCGGGTAATTGCTGCTTCGTCCGCTTTGTCGATCTCGCCGTCGGCACGGTAGAATTTGATGCCATTGCGGTCCGCCGGGATATGCGAACCCGTTATCATCAGGCAAGCGGCCTTTCTTTCCAGGCCGTAAAGAGCAAGTGCTGGTGTCGGGACGGTACCGCAGTCGAGAATTTTGAAGCCGAGGCTCGCCAGCGCACCGGCACAATTGCCCGCGATCTCCGGGCTTGAGTCGCGAAAGTCGCGCCCGATCAGGACGACATCGCCTCGTTTTGCTTTCTTGCTTTGCAGCAAATATTTGCCGAAAGCAGTAGCATAGCGCGCCGATGAGCGCCCTTTGAGATCCACTGAGAGACCGCGAAGGCCGCTTGTCCCAAACTTCATGCGAAATACCCTCGCGTTGTGAACAATCGTTTCTACTGTGCTGATTTGCTTGGGTAAACAGCAAAATTATGGCATAGTTAAAACGGCAGACGGATAGCAAAGTATTGCCATCATTTGCGTATCGTTACCAGCACTTTTGGTCAGGTAGAGAATTTCCATTTTATGATAGTTGGAGCACTCTTCGCATCTGCGAGATGACAAGGCATAGCGTCGCAACCGTCGCGTATTGTAGCTCTGCATAATTTTGCTAGAACGGTTTTCCTACAAAGGCTGTATCGATCCGGAGGTTTTTCGTCGTGAGCGACACGTCAGTCACTCTTGAAGAGAGTTGGAAAGCGGCGCTCGCCGGCGAGTTTGCAAGTCCCTACATGCAGCAGCTCAAGATCTTTCTCGTGGAGCAGAAGCAGCTTGGCAGACGGATTTTCCCGAAGGGCGGGGAGTATTTTCGCGCCCTGGATCTGACGCCGCTTGCGAAAGTTAAGGTCGTGATTCTTGGACAGGATCCCTATCATGGCATCGGTCAGGCTCATGGGCTCTGCTTCAGCGTTCACCCCGGCGTGCGTATTCCGCCGTCGCTCATCAACATCTACAAGGAGATCGAGACGGATCTGGGAATTTCGCCGGCGCGGCACGGCTTCCTGGAACATTGGGCACAACAGGGCGTGCTCCTCCTCAATAGTGTGCTGACGGTGGAGGAATCTCAGGCCGCTTCGCATCAGGGTAAAGGCTGGGAGCGTTTCACCGATGCCGTGATCCGTAAAGTGAACGACGAATGCGAAGCTGTCGTTTTCATGCTATGGGGCTCCTACGCTCAAAAAAAGGCGGCCTTTGTCGATGCAAGGCGGCATCTGGTGCTGAGGGCGCCACATCCGTCGCCGCTTTCGGCCCATAACGGTTTCTTCGGATGCCGGCATTTCTCCACGGCGAATGCGTTTCTGCAGTCGCATGGCCGTGAACCTATTGATTGGCAGCTTCCCGTCAATCCTTGAACGCTCTCGCATTGTCGTTCACAAAATGGAGACAATGCGTGTCGGCTTGCCGGACTATGAGAAGTGGCTCGAAAAGCTCATCTATGACCCATCGAAAGCCCGCCTGTTGCGGGCAGAAAGAGGTCTCAAATGCTCGATCAAATCAAAGGTCTGCACCACATCACATCGATGGCGGAGGACGCCCGGACGAACAACCAGTTCTTCACCAATGCGCTGGGCCTGCGCCGCGTCAAGAAGACCGTCAATTTCGACGCTCCCGACGTCTATCACCTTTATTACGGTGACGAAACCGGTTCCCCGGGCACAATCATGACCTACTTCCCATTCCCAAAGATGGCGCAGGGGCGTCCGGGCACCGGTGAAGTCGGTACCACGGTCTATTCAGTTCCGGAGGGCTCGCTCGGCTTCTGGAGTGATCGCCTGACGAAGCTCAACGTCACTGGCCTGAAGACGGAAGAATCGTTTGGTGAAAAGCGCCTGAATTTTGCCGGTCCCGATGGCGACGGCTTTGCGCTCGTCGAGGTCAAGGACGATACCCGCGCTCCCTGGACGCATGGCGGTGTCAGCGAGGACCATGCCATCCGAGGCTTCCACTCCGTTGCCATGCGGCTGAGAGATGACGGCGCCACGGCCGAACTTCTGAAGTTCATGGGTTATGAGGTTCAGGAAAAACATGAGGGCGTCAAGCGCCTCGTCATTCCAGGCGGCAATGGCGCGCATCTCGTCGATCTCGAAACCATGCCCAATATTGCCCGTGCGCTCCCAGGCGCAGGTTCAGTCCACCATGTCGCATTCGCCGTTGAAAACCGCGAAACACAGCTCGAGGTGCGCAAAGCGCTGATGGACACCGGCTATCAGGTCACCCCGGTCATCGACCGAGATTACTTCTGGGCGATCTACTTCCGCACGCCGGGCGGCGTGTTGTTCGAGATCGCTACCAACGAACCCGGCTTCGACCGCGATGAGGATACGGCGCATCTCGGCGAAGCGCTCAAGCTGCCGCAGCAGCATGCCCATCTGCGTGCCCTCATCGAGCAGCACCTGCAGCCGCTCGAAGCCTAAGCGGAGGTCGGACAATGACGAACAATGGCTATGTGCACCGGCTGCATGCCGGTGCACCCGGAAAGCCTATCCTTTTCGTACTTCACGGGACGGGTGGCGACGAGAATCAGTTCTTTGATTTCGGCAGGCGCTTGCTGCCGGAAGCGACGATCGTTTCGCCGCGCGGCGATGTTTCCGAATATGGGGCGGCGCGCTTTTTCAAGCGAACCGGCGAGGGGGTCTATGACATGGCGGACCTTGCTCGGGCGACGGACAAGATGAGTGGGTACGTCCAGGATCTGGCGTCGACACATGGCGCATCCAGGATCCTCGGGCTAGGATTTTCGAATGGCGCCAACATTCTGGCGAACGTGCTCATCGAAAAGGGACTGTTCGATGCGGCGGCGCTACTCCATCCGCTCATCCCTTTCCAGCCTCGCGCCAATCCCGATCTGAGCGACCGCACGATATTGATTACGGCTGGCCAGCGCGATCCGATCTCGCCGGTCGCCCTGACCGAAGCGCTTGCCGCCTATTTCGAGAGCCAGAACGCACAGGTACAGACGGAATGGCACTCGGGAGGTCATGACATCCGGCCGAACGAGATCGAGGCCATCGGCAGGTTCTTTTCGGAATTGGCGTGACCAAAAAAATATGCGGCGAATTTCGCCGCATAATTCATTTCGGGTCCTGTTCGAAAAGCACTCTTACGCTTCGTGATAATAGGCGGAGTAGCGATTGTAGTAGTACTCGCCGGAACCATAGGAGCGATAAAGCTTCAGCTTTTCCGTATCGACCTTGTTCAGTACGACGCCGATGCACTTCTGCATGACCTCAGGTTGAACCGCGAAGGTGGTGCGAACGACGCGCCGCGATGTGCGGCCCCACTCGATGACGGCCAGAGAAGCGTCGAGCATCGGGCTGATCGCACGGGCATCGACAACCGGTCCGAGCGGCGGCAGGTCGAGGACGATATAGTCGAAATGTGCCTTCAGTTCATCCAGCATGTTGACCATGATGGACGAGGAGAGAAGGTCGGAAGAGTGCGGTACACGACGCTTGACGACGGCCGGCAGGAACGCAAGCTTGGTCTTGTTGTCGAGCAGTAGCACATCCTTCAGTGGCCTGCCTTCCAGCAGTACTTCCAGAATGCCCTGTTCCGCATGGCGGCCGATGGCGCGTGTCGCACCCGGATTGCGAAGGTCGGCATCAATCAGCAGTGTGCGCGAACCTTGCATTGCCAGGAGCTGTGCAAGGTTGACAGCGATGGTCGACTTGCCCTCGCCCGGAAGGCATGAGATGACGCCGATGACCTTGCAGCGCGTGCTGGTATTTTCCATGTCGACGGCGATCTTGGCGCTGCGCATCGTCTCGGCGAAGGCCGACAGCGGATGGTTGACCACGTAATTCGTGATCCCGTTGCCGTTTTGCAGTCCGCGGACCGATTCTGGGTCCTTGTTGCCGCTGCCCGCTTCCTTCGCATCAATGGCCGGTACATGGCCGATATATTCGAGCGACAAAACGTCTCGAACTTGCTCGCCCGTACGGAAGAAGCGATCACGGTATTCACGGAAAGCGCCAATGGCACCGCCGAAGGCTGCGCCGAGAGCCATGGCCAAGGCAAGGATCAGCGGCTTCTTCGGGGCACTCGGAGCCGTTGGCACCTGCGCCCTGGTGATGATGCGTGCGTCAGTGATAGGGAAAGATTGCTGCTGTGTTGCTTCCTGGAAGCGGGCGAGGAAGGTCTGGTAAAGGTTGCGATAGGTATCTGCCGTGCGTTCGAGTTCGCGCAGCTGCACCTGTGTCTCGCCGGCGGCGGCCGTCACGCTGCTTGCTTGCGTGACACTGTCCTGAAGGGACTTCTCTCGCGTTTGCGCGACCTGAAGCTCGCTTTGATAGCTTTCGGCGATTCGGTTCAATTCTTCGAACATCAGCCGCTGATATTCGGCCATCTCGCTGCGAAGGCGAACGGCCTGGACGTGATCCGGCCCGAGACGGGCAGATATTTCAGCTTCAAGCTTTGAAGCTTCCAGATATTTCTTGCGCAGATCGTTAGAGATCGAGTTATCGAGAACATCGGTTACGATGGCGTCAGTGCGCTTATTATCGATGATCGATTTCACACGCTCATATTTTGCCCGCGCTCTAGCTGTATCGGCTTGCGCGCCGATCAACTGGGTTGTCAATTCGGAAAGCTGCTGGTCGCTAAGAAGCTGATACTGACCGCCGGTAGAGAGAAGGCCATGCGCAGTCCGAAACTTTTGGACCGCAAGATCTGAATCGAGCGCCTTCTGCTTGAGTTCGTCGATACGCTCCTGAAGCCACTCGGAGGCACGACGGGTAGCATCGTATTTCGAGTTCAGTTTGTCGACGAGATAGGCCTCGGCGATAGAGGTCGCAATTTTCGATGCCAGCTCAGGAGATGTCGAGGTGTAGCTGATTGAAAGTGCGTAGGAGCGTCCGATACGATCGACGTCCATATCGGCAACGATCTTGTCAGCTGCATTATGGCGTAAGGTGTCAATATCGTCGGCTGCGACGTCATCGCTGGCAAACCAGGTACGAAAGTTCAGAAGCGAGCGAAGCATGCTAATTGGCGAACGTGCCGGTGAAGTAAACTCCGGAATGTCCAAGAGCTTCAGTTTGTCGACAACGGCTAGACCGATCGAGTCAGATTTGAAAAGCTCGACCTCGCTGAGCACGGAGGCGTCGTCCTCAATTGGAAGAGCGGCGGCGACACTGGCCTGCATCTGGTTCGCAATTTGACTGTTGCCGCGATCGATGAGAACGCTTGTCGACGCGGTGTATTTGGGCACCGCCGTCAGGATATAGACGAGGCCCAGGATTGCAAAGATTCCCATGCAGACTGCAACGATACGCCATTGACGGCGTACGACTGCAACAAGCCTTTCAACATCGATGGTGTCGCCGGCGCCGGCGTTTTCCCAATCTTCGTCGGCATGCGCCGAGACCTTATCTGGCGATAGCAATCCGGGCCTCCGTTAACAGCTCAACTGAATATGCGTGCAAACACAATAAAAGCGACCATCAGGCAATGCAATTGTGTGAAGCATCAACGCTCGCGATGGAATATGACAACTCTTCATCAAGTACCAGTCTGAAGACTAATTTCTTCTTGCTTAAGGAATCGAGAATAAGCGCTAACGTATTTTTGCGCCTCGTGATCCCAATTGAAGTCGGCATCCGCCAACGCCTTTGCACGCTTGCCTGCTTCTGCTCGGGCACTGTCATCTGCAATTAGTGTCAAACAGGCTTTCGCGAGACCCTCCGGTGTCGGCGCATCAGCGTAACGCCCTGCCGATTTAAGCAAGCGTTTTGTTTCGCGCAAATCATAGGAAACAGAAGGTATTCCAAGAGCGGAATATTCGAAAACCTTATTCATGCTTATCTTATCGTTGTATTCATTTACTGGATCCGGGATGATGCCTATATCAAAGGTACTTAACGCGGCGAGCAGCTGCTCTCCGCGCAAATATCCAGTAAATGTTACAAAGTCTTCTATCTCAAGTTCCGCAGCAAGACTTCTAACCGACTCAAGTGCCGGCCCATCTCCCACGACGACCGCTTTTATGTCATAAACTGCGTGAACCTTTACGAGCTGATGCAGGCAACGGATCAGGTGATCCACACCGTCCTGATCTGCGATAATCCCGACATAGCCCAAAACGACGCGTGCGCCGCCACGAAGTTCCAAATTCGGTGCGACACGACGAATTCGCGATTTATCCGGAATGCTGTAAACGGATACAACATCTTCCCCCTTTTTTCCTCCTCGCGACATCGCCAACTCTCGGTGTGTCTCATTGGACGAGATGACGAGGTCCGCCGTGAGAAAAGTCAGCCGCTCGGCGAGTCTTAGCAGATGATAGAAGAAGCCGCGTCTGTTGTATTTTGCCACATAGAGTTCCGGACTCACATCGTGATGGTCAAAAACAAAGCTCTTGCCCAACAACTTGAAGGGGAGTGCGACCAGAAAAATCAGATCCGGGGGATTGCAGGCCTGAATGACATCGAATCCTCTTCTCCGGAGCACTTTGAAAAGAAGAGTGAATTCGTAGAACAGCGCCACACTATATTCGGCAATGAAGGCAAGTTTTCCGCGAGCCTCGAGTGGGAGCGGATGACGAAAAATCTCAATATCGTCAATAATCTCGAATTTCTCAGGATACTGCTCTGTTTTCGGGCATATCACCGAAACCTGCCAGCCCGCATCCCGCAACGCGCATGCTTCTTGCCAAACTCGTCGATCAAACGGAACAGGAAGATTTTCAACGACAATCACGCAGGAAGGCATATCTGGTCCTATCATTCGAGTTGAATAGGGGCTGATTTGAAGCCGCAGTACTTGGCCCTAGTGGACGCCCCTCACGTTGGGGCGAAGCCTCGCAATTTGCGAGGGCACCTGATGCAGCGTGTTTGTTTCCTCAATTGACTTGCGCATCCATCTGTTCACAACGCCTAACGTCAACATTTAAATCTCGGCTTCCAACCTATCGGACAAACTTTGTTGCAAAAGCCCTTCACACCCAACCCGGCATGACGTTATCGTATTCTTCGCTGCAGTGCAAAAAAAATGCCATCGAAGTGAGGCTTTTTTTGGGGTGGGCGGTTAACGCCCCAAAGGGATGCGGACCTAGATGCCGTCCTTTGGGGCCAGCTGACAGCTAGGAAGTTGGAAGGATGAGAAGACATCATTTGCACGAACAGGTTGGGAGATGAAGCAGATTCGGCTCGAAATTTGCCTTTGCCTTGTGCTTCTACTGAGTGTGATTTCTGGTCGCGCTATCTCGTTCGCCCAAGCAGACGACATGACTTATAAAATCGTGACCTTCGGAACGTCCCTGACCGAGCGAGGCGGCTGGCAGTTGCCTTTGCAAGATGCGCTGAGTAAATGTCTTGGGCGCCCGGTTCTCGTGGATTCAGTTGCACGCAGTGGTGCCACATCTGAATGGGCTCTTGAAAAAATAGGGGACGTGGTAGCGGCGAAGCCTGATATCGTACTCGTTGAATTCTATGCGAACGACGCTGCGCTTAATCGCTTCGTGACTGTGGGGCGTAGCCGTCAGAATATGGCAAAAATCCTCGGGGAGCTGAAGCAGCAATTACCTCATACGCGCATCATCGTCATGGGAATGAATCCTATTTTTGGAATACGGGGCTTCATTCGTCCGTTCATCAATAGCTATATCGATACTCATCGTCAGCTCGCGATCGAGATGGGCATTGATTTCTATGACAACCAACCGGCCTGGGCTGAGCTCTCCCCGGATGAACTTGCAGCAGCTATTCCTGACGGCTCCCATCCATTGCCGCAGGCGGCATCCGCCGTCATCGTTCCTGGTTTGACCCAGGAGATCGCATCGGGCAAATGTCAGAATTGAATCACTCGGCCGTATCGAAGGGACAAGCTTATGAAGATTATGGTTTGGTGCGCGGCGCGGGGCGGCATGCGCAGCGTCGTGGAAGCCTATGAGCGTGATGGTTTTCTCGAGAAGGAAGATGTTCGCCTTGTCGCCTCTTACGTGGACGGTAGCTTTCTTGTAAAGCAACTCGTGCTGCTGCGCGCACTTATCGTCTATCTCTGGCTGTTGACGACCAAGCGTATCGAGCTTGTCCACGCCCATTCAGCAATGCGAGGCAGCTTTTGGCGCAAGGGGCTCTTCACGTCAATCGCAAGGCTGTTCGGCATACCGGTAGTCCTGCATTTGCATGGTTCGGAGATGAAGCCGTTCTATGAGAGCCAGCGTCCCTTTCTGCGCAGGCTGATCCGGCGTCATCTTGAGAAGGCGACGCGGGTCATCGTGCTTTCGGAAAGCTGGCGGGAATTCGTTGGCGGGATCGCGCCAGCGGCGCGTATCGTTGTGGTTCCGAATTATGTACTTGTGCCTCCCCCCGCAGATCCGCAGCTGAGGAAGCCGCATGACCTTCTCTTCCTCGGTCTGATCGGACCCCGCAAGGGAACCTTCGACCTCATACCGGCTTTCGCCAGCATAGCTAAAGATCATCCGAATGCGAAACTGGTGATCGGCGGCAATGGCCAAGTCGAAGAGGCGGACAAGCTCGTGAAGGACCTCTCGATGGAAAGCCAGGTGATATTGGCCGGCTGGGTCGACGGGCAGAAGAAGCAGGCGCTGCTGGAGGCGAGCGGCATCTATATTCTTCCCTCTTACAACGAAGGGCTGCCCATGAGCGTGCTTGAGGCGATGGCCGCCGGTGTTGCTGTCATCACAACGCGTGTCGGTGGGATACCGGAACTGATCACCAACGGCGTCGATGGCCTGCTGATCGACGCCGGTGATAAAGAGGGGCTTGCGAATGCAATTTCTGCTCTCCTCAGTGACGAGGGCCTTCGCACGCGCCTGGCCGAAGCCGGTAGAATGCGGGTGGAGAATCAATATAGCGATCGCGTCATATTGCCTCTGCTTCACCGCATCTATGAGGAAGCCTCGGGCGTGAGCAAACGGCAGGGGACCGCCAGCAGCCAAACGCTGGAAGGCCGCTCGTAGGTCGCTTGTCACTCGAGCGTATTGCGGACAGTTTCTCCGAGTGATCTCAAGTTCTCGGAGAAACCCATTTTGATTGGAAGTCCGTTATGACAGCCGCGGATCAGCGATTTTTCTAATGATGAAACGGGATAGCCTGACGGTAAAAGGTGTCCCATTCTTGTCTGATGTGATGTCGAGGTCGCATTTCAGGTTGTTGAAGGGCAAGTCGGGCATCAAGAAGGGGTTGGTTTTGATCCACCAGCCTTCCCTGGGGGCTCCGACCGGATGCGCGAAATCGCCAGATGAGGTCCAAAGTCCTCCAACACTCTGAAGGAGTATTTTTCCTTGCTGCAATTTGAAGACGATCCGCGCCGTGCCCAGCTGATCACCGGCTAACTGTTCGACGAACATAGCAGCGTATATCCACTCACCTGGCGCCAGTCTTCCTGCAGTTGAAATCGGATTGGCGTTGAACTGCACATGCGTGTAGGCTGCATCACTATTGTCGGTCGGCGTCACGATGAGGCGAGCACCCCTGATCGCGCCTTCAAGTTCATCAATTGAGCAGGCAACGGTCGCGGCATTGCGCCCGATGCCACACCTGAAACCGCTCGGAATTTGGCCCGTGATTTCCGGGTCCGCCGTGTCGCCCTCTGCTCCGTCCAATCGTCCCATACTCGCACCGGCAAGATTTTCAACGGTTGGATCCGGATTGAACGTGGATCCGGCGCTGATGGCGGCCTGAAGGATAGGTAGCAGTTTCTCCTTGCCGATCTTCCGCGCGCCCTTCGGCGAAAGATGAATTTTGTCCTGTTCGTACATGGTGAGGTCTTGGATCCCGTCTGGTGCAAGGATATCGTCGTTGCCGTCGACAATACCGAGTACGCCATCGCGTCCTTGCTGAGCCCTGATCCAATTGTTTGAATCGACAATCGTCTTGTGGCGGACATCGTTTTTGGGCCAATCACCGCGCGGATAAATCGTCATGAGGATAACCCATGCGCCGCTGGCCCGCGCCAATCGCAGCCCTTTGTCGAGCTTAGCTATGATTTCCGCTGCGGCTGCAGGGCTGTTCCTCCCGGCAATATCGCCTGAATTGATCGAATTGGTCCCTCCTTCCAGAATGACAACAGCAGGTCGTTTGGAAAGAAGCGCAGGGAGACGGGTCAGAATCCCTGTGGGTGCCTCATTACTCCATTCGAGATGGGCTCCGAATATCCCCTGGTTTGCTCCGGAGATATTGCGACCGGTTGGATCAGCTGTATCGTACCAGCTATCATGGTCGAAGCGAGGATCAAGGGCGCGAGCCCATTCAATGAAACCATTCGCCATGCTGTAGCCTACGGCGAATGTATTGCCTCGGCTTGGATCCAGAGGAGTACCTGCATAAACACCGTAGCCGATATGGCTGTCGCCAATAGCCGATACCTTGGTTCCCACTGGAAGGGGGAGAGCAGGCAACGGACGGTGGTTATCGCTTGTCCCAGTGCCCGAGTCTTCGTTGACAACGGTGCCGGGTAGTGGAGATTGGGGAGCCTCGGCTATTGCTGCCTTTGGAAGAAAAGCAACGCCGATTCCGATCATTGAAGCGCCTGCTTGCAGGAATTCGCGGCGTGTCGCAGGTCGTCGGTTCATTTATGAATCCCAGCCCGTAGGTTTTCGGAGGAGGTAGTTTATTCGCAGCATGATCGTTGACGTGCAAGGAAATATCCTGTCGAATGCTGTCGCATGAAAACGACATTTATCTGTCGCTCTTCCCGTATAATGAACATGATTAGTCGAACGAAGCTCTTGAGATAAGGCATTGCATAGACACGCAGACAACGCACGTGGCCGGTTGGCCTTCTCTCCAGGATGCTGGCGTATGTTGTCCAAGCCGACATCCCATTTTCGATCAGGAGGACATTGACATTGAAAGAGAACAAGGGTCGATGGACCATCGTCCTCTTAACCTGCCGTGATCCTGCCAAGGATTTCCGCTTGCCGCTTGCGGAAGAGCTGCATCTCCTCGGACATAAGGTCTTCTACATCTTTTTGAAGCGGCGCCCTGTCGTGATCGATATGGACAACAGCCAAGAGAAGCGAGTTTTCTCGCTGCCGAAATTCCTTGGCTTTATGCGCCGTACTTTTCGGAATCGCGGGCCGCTATTGTTCGTCAACTCTACCAATCTCGTTTTTCCAGCATTGAGCAGGACGCTTCGGATGCTGTGCGGTGGGTTATGGTGCCTGGACATGCATGACGACCTCCTTTATGGGCGCGCCGGCCTTGCGCGCCTGAAGGCGCAGATCGCTCAGACAATTCTTCTCGGGGGTTCGGATGTCGTCGTTCACGCCGCTCCGACGCTGAAGCGGCTTTTCCCCATGTCGCGTCACCTCGGCAACGCTTCCTCTGTGACGGCGATCGAACGGTCCTCGCCAGATTGGAAGAAAATCCTGATTCTCGCAAGCGTGGACGAGCGGCTCGATTTCGATTTTCTGGGAGCGGCTGCAACGGCAAATCCGGAGCTGCGCTTCGAGATACGCGGCCACATTGCCAGCGACGATTCCAAGGTGAAGAAAAAAGTCGACGATCTGGCGGCCGCACATACGAACATTGATTATCTCGGGCCCTATGTTAACAGCGAGCTGCCCACGATCCTCGGCGCCTATGCTGTTACTCTTGCCCCTTACGTCGTTGGCTCGCCACTGACCGACTATATTGATCCGTTGCGTTTCTATCATTGCCTGAATTCCGGCATGGAAGTCATCTCGACCGGTATTCCCAAGGCTCGCGATTTCGGCAATGTCCTTCATTGCGTCGGAGATTCTGCTGAAGTTGGGCCCTTGGTTCGCGGGCTCGCTGAAGGTACAATTGCGCGCCGCAACAGCGGGTCAACTGCCTCGCTCTACAACTGGAAAAACCGGGCGATCAAGCTGCTTGATATTGTATCCAGCGAGGCTTCAGATGCCGAGGGCCTGCCAGCCTGATTGAAAGGAATATTCCATTCGTGATCCGGCGGACTGCTTTGACTGCCGGATCGGCATAAAGTGTGAGGCATGTTGATCTGTCGGACTTTCCTTGGCCATTTTGTTGCTTCAAGCTAAGGTACGTGTTATCGGAAAGAGAATGCTGCATTGCACCATCGGAGGTCGAGCCGCCATCCTGTGGCGCTATGGCTTAGCTGTTTCTGCATAGCGGTTTCCGCTCAAACTGGCTCCTCTGCTAAGACATACCCAACACCCAAAGGCACCATTTCCGAGAAATGAAATGGAAGGCAGCAAGAATTAGGAGAGCATCGAATTGCCTGGTTTGAACCGATTTTTGAAGCTTCGCCGAATCGTGGTCGATGCGCGACGTTTTTATCTGAACCGCGTCTGGGGAATGAACATCCATCCGACGGCTGATTTTTCGCTTTCTGCTCGCTTTGACAAGACGCATCCCAAGGGTATTTATATTGGCGAGGAAAGTTACGTCGCTTTTGATGCAGCTATTCTCGCGCACGACACAACGCGCCGCATGTATCGCGATACACGTATTGGTAAGCGCTGCTTCATTGGTGCCAGAAGCATCATTTTGCCTGGCGTGACGATCGGAGATCACTGCATCGTCGGATCCGGCAGCGTCGTGACAAAAGATGTGCCGGCGTATTCGATCGTCGCCGGCAATCCTGCACGCGTTCTACGCTCCAATAGTGGGCTTGATCCCTATGGGCGTATTCCAAGGATCGTAGAGCAAGTTCCCAACGAAGCCGCGGCGAACGAGCTTCAAAGCCGGCAGGCGTGAGATCGCGACCGTCGTCGTCTCCGGCCAGCCGTTAAATCTGGCCGGTCAATACCCTCAACGTTGTAAAAGCGAGAAGCATGAGCGAGAACGGCGCAAAGCGGGCTTCCCTGGCCATCTATCTCCCCGATCTTTCCGGCGGTGGCGCGGAGCGTTTGCATGCGCGCCTTCTGCCGCAATTCGCCCAGGCAGGGTTCAACGTCACCTTTCTCCTCGACCGCGAGGGAGGCGAACTCACGGACCCGGTGAAGGAGCAGGGCGCGCGGATAATTGCCCTTGATGCCAAACGGCAGCTCAGTGCCTTGCCCAAGCTCGTGCGCTATCTAAAGAAAGAAAAGCCCGACATTCTCATAGCGAATATGGAGCACATGAACGTGATGGCGGTGTTAGCCCGATGGCTGGCCGGTGTTCGCACACGTATTCTCGTGACCCAGCATAATGCCTTTTCTGAGCAGGTGAAGCGACGCTCCTGGCAATTCCGAGTGCTGCCGGCGCTTTATCGCATGGCGTTGCCTTTCGCAGACATTATCGTCGCAGTGTCGGCCGGCGTCGCCGACGACCTTGCTGCTCGGGCGGGCATCAAGCGTTCGCAGATACATGTCATCTACAATGGTGTCGTCACCGAGGATTTCGAGGAGCGCACGTCGAGGACGCCGGAACATCCGTGGTTTGCCGATCCCCAGCCAGTTGTTCTGGCCATGGGGCGGTTGGTGCCGCAAAAGGATTTCACCACCTTGATCAAAGCTTTTGCAGGCGTTTCAAAGCAGAGTGACGCAAGGCTTCTTATCTTGGGCGACGGTCCGATGCGTGGAGAGCTGGAGGCACTTGCGAAAAGCCTTGATCTTCATGAGCGTATTTCCATGCCGGGCTTCAGCGAGAATGCGCTCGCCTATTTGAAGCGCGCCAAGCTTTTCGTGCTTTCCTCTCGATTTGAAGGGTTCGGCAACGTGGTTGCCGAGGCGCTTGCTTGCGGTACGCCAGTCGTCAGTACCGATTGTCCGCATGGTCCGGCCGAGATTCTGGATGGCGGCCGTTTTGGTTCCCTCGTTCCGGTCGGCGACGTTGCTGCCTTGGAAAAGGCGATCGTCGACTGCTTGGGGCGCCCAGTTGATGTTGCGGTACTTCAGGTGAGGGGACAAACATTCAGTGTCGCCAGATGCGCGGAATCTTATTGCGAGGTGCTAGCATGAGCGGTCTTAGCAAGAGTGCCAATCGCGATAAGTTCGGCAGCATCGAAGTCGGACGTGGGGTCGCCGCTCTGCTCGTCGTTTTCCACCACACCGGCAGCATCATGTCTGAACCCCGCTTTTTTGGCGCGGAGCCGTTTAATAGCCATTTCAATAACTTCAATGTTGGCGTGGATTTCTTTTTCGTTCTTAGCGGCTTTATCATCACCTGGATTCACTGGAGCGATATAGGTCGCAAAGAGCGGATCCGTTCTTTTGCGGCCAAGCGGTTTGTCCGCATTTTTCCGCCCTATTGGTTCATCCTCGCTCCGCTTGTCATCCTATATTTGGTCTTCACAGGGGCGGGGCAGCCAAGCCAGCGCGACCCGGTCAACATCATCCTGTCCATTCTTCTCCTGCCCAATCCGGTTCAACCAGTCCTCGGTGTGGCCTGGACATTGACACATGAGATCTTTTTCTACGCTCTTTTTGCCGCCATCATCTGGTGCGGCCGCAAGGCATTGTGGATCTTGCCAGCATGGGCGCTCGCTATCGTCGCAGCAAATCTTCTGGTGACGTTCCAGGCGATCGGGTCGCTGGCCTTTCCCTTCTCGTTCTTTTTCAGCCCGTTCAATATCGAATTTATCGTGGGCGTCGGCGCGGCGATGATACTGCGGCAGGCGAGAATACCGGTACCGTACGTGCTCGCCACTCTGGGCGTCCTCTTCTTCTTCATCTTGACGTGGTTCTTCGTCAACATTCAGGACAATCCGCTGATTGGACGCCTGGCTTTTGGTACGGCGTCCATGCTGTTCGTTCTTGGAGCAGTGGAAATTGAACGCCATCGCCCGCTGAACGTACCGGGATTTCTTCTCGCCTTCGGAGCGTCCTCCTACGCTGTTTATCTCGTTCATCCGGTCGTACTTTCGTTTTCGATAAACCTTTCGTCACGGCTCGGAATCTCGACATATTTTTCGTTGAATATTGTTGCGGTCATGATGGCGTTCGTCGCCGCGGCGTTTGGGATTTCCTATCACTATCTTATCGAGCGCCGGCTTATACGAGTTGCACGTCGTATCGTGGAGCCGCGTAGAGAAACCCAGCTTGCGGATAGCTACCCCGCGGGAAATGACGGAACCGCCGGTATTAAACCAGAGCAGAAGGTATCGAGGATCGAAGCATGAATGCTGCCCGGCAAAAGCAGGCTTCGCCTTATCGTCTTTCGCCGCGCGAGCTTGCACTCGTTGCTGTCATTACGTTTCCTCTGATAGGCACGCTCTTTCCACTGGATTCGTATCTTGGTTGGAAATCTCCGGCGCTTGCGGCTGTCGTTGTGAAGAGTCCGCTTAACACGACAATAATACTTACGGTGATCTTAAGTTATGTTGCTTGGCTTTTTAGCAGAAGCCCACAGAAATCCATTTCTGCGCTGAGGCGCAATTGGATATTGTTTGCTTTTCTTCTATGGGCGTTTTGCACATCCCGTTGGATGCCTGAGCCGGGGCAATCGTTCAACAGAACTGGGCGCATGCTGGTTTTCACGCTCTATGCCGTATATCTCATAGAATTTGTGCCTTATCGACGTGTCCTTCAGCTTCTTGCTATCAGCTTGGCAATTTCGTGTACGATTTCACTCGTTATGATCGTCGCAGCGCCTTCGCTTTCTTACAGCTCGGAGGATCTGCGCGGCGCTTGGCGAGGCGCGATGATACACAAGAACGTTATGGGAGGTACGGCGTCGATGACCTTCCTCGTTGCGCTTGTGTCGTGGCGCATGAAACTGCTGAACCCTTTCCACATTGTGGTTATTGCGTGTCTAGCCACCTTTTTGTTGCTTATCGCGAATTCGGCAACAGCGCTTTTGGCTGCATTCGTTATCACGGCCATTTTGGGCTATCTGATCTACGTGGTAAATAGGGTTTCCTACCCCTTAGTGCTACTGTTCTTCACGGGCCTCGTGGCTTCAGTTGCGGGGGTCATAATTATATCAAGCGGGATCGTCTACACCCTTCTAGGACGGGATGCCAGCCTGACTGGCCGCGCAGAGGTCTGGGAATTCGCTTCTTACATGATCGACCAGAATCCTTTCTGGGGCTATGGGAACGGTATCTGGGGAACGGAGTACTTCAAGCCGATCGTTTTGCAGGAACTGCATTGGCCCGCGCCTCACGCACATAATGCCTGGATAGATTTTCGATTGCAGTTGGGAATGCCGGGGTTGTGTTTTGCTGTTGCGATTTGGGCGATCATCGGGATGAGACTGCTCTACGCCATTTCTATTCGACGTATCCCGGAAATGGCACTTCCGGCGGCTATATTTATATTGCTGAGTATACGTTCATATTCGGAGACGATTATCGTCGATCCGTCGTTGAATGAGATGTTTTGGCTCGCCTTCTCCTATGCTGCTTTCGCAGTTCTGCCGGTTCGCGAGCGACTTCGTCGGCGTCAGCAGGCGCCTGCTCGCAGATCATGGAAAGAGCCGGCGCACATAATTTCCAAGCAGACATTTGCGCGCAAGCGGGCGGCACCGCCTCTTGGTTGACATTATTGGTGACATTCTTACGCCGAATGCTCGCTCGGTAGGCCTGGCTTGGTAGCAAAGGCTGTAGTCTGAGGAACATGAGTTGCTGCAAGCCTCGCCGGATCGCCAGTCCAGCTCTTGGGCAAGTACAGGGCTCGATCGATAAAGGCATGACCGCGAACGGACACATAGGCGGCGAACACACCGATCTGGCAGTTCGTTATCTTGCCAGCCGAACCTGCATATTGACGTGCAACACCGCACGATGTCTTGCCCTGCTTGAGGAAGCCCGTCTCGTCGATGACCAGGACCGCATCATCCGTGGCGAGGCTTTCTACGACATACTCTCGCACGATGTCGCGAAGTGCGTCCGCGTCCCAGCGCCCGCGCCCCAGAATGGCTTGTTGCCGCCACGGGCCGGGATCACCGGCCGCCTCAGCACGCATCCAACCTGTCTTACGCCGCTCGTCATCCAGTAAGCCGTCCAGGAAAAGGTTCGCAGAGGCTGCAACGCGCTGCTGCGTAAACAGTCCGCGCATGCGAGCTTTCACGTCGCGCAACGATGATGCCCAAAGCTCAAGCGTCGTCTCGATTGATGCACCTGCCATCCATGACCTCCGAATCATGGAGACCCATGGATTCAGATCATAGATAAATATGCAACTGTAATGCTAGCGCCAACCTTGCACGAATCGTAGATCTTGTTTCAGTCGTTCCCTTCTCGGAAGCAGAGTAAGCCCCCGGTGAAGGCCGTCTTGCGAGGTTGAGGCGAACATCGGAAGTCCTAGTGCAAACACTAGACCGTATGTTCGTTGGTGAGGGCCGCCCACCCACGCTGTAGATTGTGTGGGCTCTGGAATTGGCCAGGGCGACCTACCGACCAGCGA
>NZ_JAVDSU010000004.1:0-602303 GCF_031455475.1 Rhizobium sp. 1399
TCCAATGCGGATCTCGCCAAGGACCTGCGCCTGCTGGTGCGCGAGCGCATCACCGATGGCGACAGCGACGAGCAGGTGCTGAGCTACATCGTCTCACGCTACGGGGAATTCGTGCTGCTCAAACCGCGCTTCAGCGCCAGGACGCTGCTGCTCTGGGGCGCACCCGTGCTGCTGATCCTCGCCGGCGGGGCCTCGCTCATCGTCTTCGCCCGCAAGCGGGTAGGCAAACCCACCGGCAGCAAACTCACGGATGACGAGCAGGCGAAGCTCGCTGAGCTACTGGAAAAATAGGAAACCATTCCGCCGGGACAAACCACGGCGGATTGGTTGATCCTCACGCCTTTCGATAGGGAAAGAGCGCCCTGACGGCAGGATCGCGCAGCCACAAGCCGCCCCACATGAACAGCCCGAGATAGATGCTGAACAGGATATGGCTGAAGAGCGGGCTTCCGGCCCGGATCTGCGTGGCCATGGCACCCCCGAGCAGCCCCATCATCAGCACCGCACCGAAAACGCTCGTCTGCGGGATGAGGTAGAGCACGAGGCAGGTCAGCTCGATCAGGCCGATCATCAGCACATAGCCGTTTGGCCATCCGAGCTGGGTCATGGTTTCCTCGGCAATCGGCAGGCCAAGAAGCTTGGGGGCGATCGATGCGCCGAGCATGAAGAGCGCGAAAAGCCCGGTCAGCACGCGACCGGTCCAGATCATGGCCTTATCGTTCATCGCTGATCCGCCGGAATCGTATTGACCATCCAGGGTGTACCGAAGCGATCGGTGAACATGCCGAAGCCCGGCGACCAGAAAGTCGCGTTGAAGGGCATGGTCACTTTGCCGCCTTCTGACAGCGCCTCGAAGACACGCTTCGTTTCCGCCGCATCCTGACTGTGATAGGTGGCGCTGAAGCCGCCCATGTCCTCCTGATATCCGGGAGGGGCGTCACAGCCCATCAGGGACTGGTCGCCGACATCGAGCCAGGCATGCATGATCTTGTCCTTGAAGGACGGATCGATCGGCATGTCGCCGGGCGCTTCCCCGAAAGTGTGCATGCCTGTCAGCTTGCCGCCGAGCACTTTGGCGTAGAATTCGAAGGCCTGCCGGCATTCGCCTTTGAAGACGAGATTCGTTACGAGTTTCATGGTCCTCACTCCCTCTGATTTCCTTGAGTTGCAATCCAGCTTTCCAGCCTGCCGAAGGTGCTCTCCCAGCCATGTCTGTGTCCGGTAAGGCTCTCCTCGGACCTCAGGTCCGCATGGGTGAAATCCATCCGCGTGCGGCCATCGTCCAGTTCCTCGAAGACGACGGTCACGAGTGTCACGACCGGTTCGCCATCCTCATGCGATCCCTCCCATTGGAAGGTGAAGGAGAGACGCGAGGGCTCCTCGATCTCCCGGTAGACGCCGTTTTGCCAGAGCAGACGACCGTCCTCCGCGTTCTTCAGGCAGGCCCGATAGGCGCCGCCGACGCGCAGATCCTGCACGACGCTGACCGCCGGCCATTCGACAGGGCCGAGCCAGGCAACGACCATTTCCGGCCGGGTCCAGGCGGCCCACAGGAGGGCACGCGGTGCATTGAATATCCGTTGCATATGCAATGTGGGGCGCGATAGCTGATCGGCCATGATATTCCCCTATCGTGATTGAAAAATGCGGGGTCGACATTCAGTTGCGTGGGCCGCTGTCGTCCGCTCTCTGGATCTTCTGTAGGTAGCCATCCAACCGGTCGAAGCTCGATTCCCAGAACCGCCGGTATTGCTCCAGCCAGTCGGCAATGCTCTTCATCGCCATCGGTTCTAGCCTGGCCGGTCGCCATTGGGCTTCCTTGCCCCGGCTGATGAGCCCCGCCTTTTCCAGCACCTTCAGATGTTTCGAGACCGCCGGAAGGCTCATCTCGAAGGGGGCGGCGAGTTCGTTGACCGAAGCTTCGCCTTCGGCCAGCCGCGCGATGATCGCCCGGCGTGTGGGGTCTGCGAGGGCTGCGAAAGCGGCGCTCAAAGTGTCGGTTTGCATGATGGGCCTCGTACGTAACTCAATGGTTAAATACAGGGCACGACCTCGATTGTCAACCGATCGGTTAAATGCGGTTTGGTGAATTAATCTCGCCCTTCGGCATGCAACCAAAAGAATATTGGTACATTACGAATTTTTCATGGGCTGGACAGTTCGTAGTAAGGTGCGGCGTCCTATATCTCGGTCATAACTGATCCGGCACCGCCGGAACGAAGGTCTGAACAAGAAAAGAAGGTATTCTTATGCTGAAAAATTTCCGCGGATGTCCGTCCCTCAAAACGGTGCTTCAGGCATCCACCGTTGCAGGTCTGGCAGCCGCCGTTCTTGCAACCGGTATCCCTGTCGAGATCTCCCGTTCCTATGCCGAGGCTGTCAATGTCCAGTCCCCCTCGGTTCCGAGCTTTGCAAATGTCGTTGACGCCGTTTCCCCGGCCGTCGTTTCCGTTCGCGTCGAAAGCCGCGTCAAGCCGGCCTCTGATGATGGCGACGGTTTCTCCTTCGATTTCAACGGTCGCGGCTTTGACGATCTGCCTGACGCTCTGAAGCCGTTCTTCCGTCAGTTCGGCGAACAGGGCCAGGGCCACCAGGGTCAGAACCAGCAGCGCCGCTTCGGCCAGCCGGGCGGCCCGGGTCGTCTGCGTCCGGTCGCTCAGGGCTCGGGCTTCTTCATCACTGAAGATGGCTACATCGTCACCAACAACCACGTCGTTTCCGACGGCTCCGCATTCGTTGCTGTCATGAACGACGGCACCGAGCTTGATGCCAAGCTGATCGGCAAGGACCCGCGCACCGACCTCGCCGTGCTGAAGGTGGATGGCAAGGGCCGCAAGTTCACCTATGTCAATTGGGCCGATGACAACAAGGTCCGCGTCGGTGACTGGGTCGTCGCCGTCGGCAACCCCTTCGGCCTTGGCGGCACGGTCACCGCCGGCATCGTTTCGGCCCGCGGCCGTGATATCGGCTCCGGCCCCTATGACGATTACCTCCAGGTCGACGCAGCCGTGAACCGCGGCAACTCTGGTGGCCCGACCTTCAACCTCAACGGTCAGGTCGTCGGCATCAATACCGCGATCTTCTCGCCGTCGGGCGGCAGTGTCGGTATCGCCTTCGCGATTCCCGCCTCCACCGCCAAGGATGTCGTTGCCGACCTGATGAAGGACGGTACCGTTTCGCGTGGCTACCTCGGCGTTCAGATCCAGCCGGTCACCAAGGATATCGCCGACTCCCTCGGTCTCTCCGAAGCCAATGGCGCTCTCGTCGTCTCCGCTCAGGAAGGCACGCCGGGCCAGAAGGCCGGCATGAAGACTGGCGACGTCGTCACTGCCGTCAATGGTGAGCCTGTCAAGGATGCCCGCGATCTCAGCCGCCGTATCGGCGCGATGACGCCGGGCAGCAAGGTCGAGCTTTCGGTATGGCGTTCCGGCAAGGCCCAGTCCGTGACTGTCGAGCTCGGCACGCTGCCGGCCGACCAGCAGGCTTCCGCTGGTGACGACAACGGCCAGCCGGACCAGGTCCAGCCGCCGGCTTCCGAGAAGGCGCTTGCTGATCTCGGCCTGACGGTCGGCCCGTCGGATGACGGCAAGGGCCTCGCCATCACCGGCATCGATCCGAATTCGGATGCTGCCGACAAGGGCATCAAGGAAGGCGAGACGATCACCTCGGTCAACAACCAGGATGTCTCCAGCGCCGACGATGTCGTCCGCGTCATCAACCAGGCCAAGAAGGACGGCCGCACCCGCGCGCTGTTCCAGATCCAGTCGAAGGACGGCAGCCGCTTCGTCGCCCTTCCGATCAACGGCCAGGGCTGATCTTCTGGCCTCAGAATGCCGGAGCCGTGCAGGCGCAAATGCCGCGCGGCTCCAACGCCTCAAGTCTGACCAATTCTTCACAGCTGCCAAATTCTTCAATTATGAAGGACGCCCGCAATGACCTCCCCCCAACAGGAAGACGCTTTGAGCCTTGCCGAAAAGCAACCGGCGGGTAATGTCGGCCGCATGAAGATTCTCATTATCGAAGACGATCTCGAAGCGGCGGTCTATCTCACGAAAGCCTTTCGTGAGGCGGGGATCGTTGCCGACCATGCAAGCGATGGCGAAAGCGGTCTTTTCATGGGGTCGGAGAATACTTACGACGTCATCGTCATCGACCGCATGCTGCCGCGCCGCGATGGTCTCTCCGTTATCAGCGAGCTGCGCCGCAAGGGCATCCACACGCCCGTTCTCATTCTTTCGGCCCTCGGCCAGGTCGACGACCGCGTGACGGGTCTCCGCGCCGGCGGCGACGATTATCTGCCGAAGCCCTACGCTTTCAGTGAGCTGCTTGCCCGCGTCGAAGTGCTCGGCCGCCGCAAGGGCACGCCGGATCAGGATGTCGTCTATCGCGTCGGCGATCTCGAGCTTGACCGCCTTTCCCATGAGGTCCGCCGTGGCGGCAAGGAAATCCCGCTGCAGCCGCGCGAATTCCGCCTGCTGGAATATTTGATGAAGAATGCCGGTCAGGTCGTGACCCGCACCATGCTGCTGGAGAATGTCTGGGATTACCACTTCGATCCGCAGACCAATGTCATCGACGTGCATGTCTCGCGCCTGCGCTCCAAGATCGAGAAAGACTTCAGCCAGCCGCTGCTGAAGACGATCCGAGGTGCGGGGTACATGATCAAGGATGAGGGATGAGCCGTTTCCGGGTTCTCTTCAAGTCCACCGCAGTCCGCCTTTCGGCACTTTATATCCTGCTTTTCGCCATCTGCGCTGCAACGCTCGTCTTCTATGTGACGGCGATGTCCGAGCGGCTGCTGACCGGCCAGATCCGCGATGCGGTCGCCCAGGAAGTGACGCAGGTCCAGCGCGCCTATGATGCCGGCGGCATGAACCTGCTTCTGCGCACGATGGAGCGCCGCGCCCGTCAGCCGGGCGCCAATCTCTACCTCATTGCAGGCCCCTCGGGTGATATCCTTGCCGGCAACGTCGCCTCCGTGCAGCCGGGTGTTTTCGAGGAGCAGGGCTGGACCTCGGTGCCCTTCATGTATCAGCGCTATACCGATAGCGGCGTGGTGCGGCATACGGCGATTGCCAACATCTTCGTTCTCGACAATGGCCTGCGCGTGCTGATCGGTCGCGACCTCGGCGAGCCGGAACGCTTCCGCGTGCTGGTGCGCCAGGCGCTGATGATCGCGCTCGCCATCATGGGCCTCGGCGCCATCATCATCTGGTTCGGCATCGGCCGCAACGCGTTGAAACGCATCGACCGCATGTCGGACGCCGGCAAGAAGATCATGGCCGGCGATCTCTCGCAGCGCCTGCCGGTCGCCGGCTCGGGCGACGAATTCGACCGACTTTCCGTCTCGCTGAACAACATGCTGGAACGCATCGAAAAGCTGAACGAAGGTTTGCGGCAGGTCTCGGACAATATCGCCCATGACCTGAAGACGCCGCTCACGCGCCTGCGCAACAAGGCCGCCGATGCGCTCGACATTGAGGACGGCGAGGTGCGCCGCGGCGCGCTGGAAGGCATCATCTCAGAATCCGACCAGCTGATCCGCACCTTCAATGCGCTGCTGATGATCTCCCGCGTGGAAGCCGGTTCCGTCGCCGCCGAAATGTCGCCGATCGAGCTCTCCGCCATCGTCGCCGACAGCGCCGAACTCTATGAGCCTGTTGCCGATGAGGCGGGCATGGCCCTGACCTCGGAGATCGAGCCCAGCATCGAGATCCAGGGCAATCGCGAACTGATCGGCCAGGCGATCTTCAATCTGCTCGACAATGCGATTAAATATTCCGCTGATACCGAAGGGCCAGGCGCCGTCTCGGTGAAGCTCAGCCGCCGCCCTGACGGCATCTGCCTTTCCGTCGCCGATCACGGCCCGGGCGTGCCGCTCGACAGGCGCGAGGACGTAGTGAAGCGCTTCGTGCGCCTGGATGAAAGCCGCTCGAAGCCGGGCACCGGCCTTGGCCTCTCGCTGGTCGAAGCGATCATGGAGCTGCATGGTGGCACGCTGGAACTGTCCGACACCGAGCCCGGCAATACCGAACGCCCCGGCCTCACCGTCAGTATGGTTTTCCCCGCTAAGGCAGCCTGATTTTCTTGATCATTTTCATATTGGCGCTTTCGTTTCGACACCCTAGTTTAAAGTCGCATTGCTGCATGGCAGGGAGAGCAAATGCTGACGAAATCGAACCACGGCCTGAAGGATGTCGCTGAAGGACTCCTGCGGCCGCTGAGCCAGGCGGAACTGAAGTCGGCGCTTGCCGACCTGCAGGATATCGGCAAGAGCGAGCCTGTCGTGGCTGAGATGCTGAAAGCCGAGGGGTCGCTGCGCGACTTTATCGCCGCCGTCCTGACGCTCTCTCCCTACCTGCGCGAAATCGCCAATCTCGATCCGGCAATCCTTGCTTCCGCTATCAGCGACCCGCTGGAGCCGCAGATCGAAGCGTTGATTGCAGAAGCGCGCGATTGCTGGAAACCGGACAGTGAAGGAAGCGTGCCCGGCGAAAGCCAGGTGATGAGCAGGCTGCGCATCGTCAAGCGCAGGGTGGCCTTCCTCGTAGCCCTTGCCGATCTCGCCCGTATCTTCGACGGTCGCGCAACAACCGGCTGGCTCAGCGAACTTGCCGAGGCCTCGGTCGAGGCGGCCATCGATCACCTGCTGCTGTCGACGCATGAAAGCGGCAAGCTGAAACTGAAAAATATCGCCGCTCCCAGCGAAGGCTCCGGCGTAATCGTTCTCGGTATGGGCAAGCTCGGCGCCTCCGAACTCAACTATTCCTCCGATATCGACCTCGTCATCTTCTTCGATGAAGAGGCCGGCATCGTGCCCGACCCCGATGATGCGATCGAGATTTTCCCACGCATGATGCGGAGGCTGGTGCGCATCCTGCAGGAGCGCACGGCGGATGGCTATGTCTTCCGCACCGATCTCAGGCTGCGGCCGGACCCCGGCTCCACGCCGCTCGCAATCCCCGTCGATGCCGCCATGATCTATTACGAGGGCAGGGGGCAGAACTGGGAACGGGCCGCCTTCATCAAGGCCCGTGCGGTTGCCGGCGATATCGCGGCAGGCGAGCAGTTCCTGCGCGGCCTCGCTCCCTTCGTTTTCCGCAAATATCTCGATTATGCGGCGATTGCCGACATCCATTCCATCAAGCGGCAGATCCATGCCCATAAGGGCCACGGCGCAATCGCCGTAAAAGGCCACAACGTCAAGCTCGGCCGCGGCGGCATCCGCGAGATCGAATTCTTCGTGCAGACCCAGCAACTGATCGCCGGCGGGCGCATGCCGGCTCTGCGCTCCCGCGTCACCGAGGAGACGCTGGCCGAACTCACCAGGGCAAAATGGATCGACGCGGAAACCCGAGACGAGCTGACCGAAGCCTACTGGTTCCTGCGCGATGTCGAGCACCGCATCCAGATGGTGCGCGACGAGCAGACTCATCTTCTGCCGGAGACGGACGCGGAATTGAAGCGTATCGCCTTCCTGATGGGCTTTACCGATACGCCGAGTTTTTCCGAGCGGCTGGTGGAGGTGCTCAAGGCGGTCGAGCGGCGTTATGCCGACCTCTTCGAACAGGAAACCAAACTCTCCGTTGGGACAGGCAATCTCGTCTTTACCGGCCAGGGCGACGATCCCGATACGCTGGAGACGCTGAAGAAACTCGGCTTCGAACGCCCTTCGGATATTTCCCGCATCATCCGCACCTGGCATTACGGCCGCTACCGTGCCACGCAATCGGTCGAGGCGCGCGAGCGGCTGACGGAGCTGACGCCCGGGCTTCTGCGCGTCTTCGGCGAAAGCAAGCGGGCGGACGAGGCGCTGCTGCGCTTCGACAGCTTTATTTCCGGCCTGCCGTCGGGCATCCAGCTCTTCTCGCTGCTTGGCAGCAACCCGGCGCTGCTCTCCCTCATCGTCAACATCATGTCCTCGGCACCGAAGCTCGCAGAAGTCATCGCCGCCCGCCCGCATGTCTTCGACGGCATGCTCGACCCCGGCCTGATGGCCGAGCTGCCGACGCGCGACTATCTCGGCGAGCGGCTGAAGGCCTCGCTGGTGCAGGCCCGACACTATGAGGAAGTGCTGGACCGGCTGCGCATCTTCGCGTCAGAACAGCGCTTCCTGATCGGGATCCGCCTGCTGACAGGCGCAATCAATGGCGACATGGCCGCGCGCGCCTTCACCCATCTCGCCGATCTCATCATTGAAGCCGCCCTCGACGCGGTCATGAACGAGATCCGCGTTGCACACGGAAATTATCCCGGCGGACGGATTGCGATTGCCGGCATGGGCAAGCTCGGCAGCTTCGAACTGACGGCAGGCTCCGATATCGACCTCATCCTGCTCTACGACTACGACGATGCCGCCGCCGAATCCGATGGTGCAAAGCCGCTTGACGCGACGCGTTATTTTACCCGCATCACCCAGCGCCTGATTGCCGCCTTCTCCGCCCCGACGGCCGAAGGCGTGCTCTATGAAGTCGACATGCGGCTCCGGCCCTCGGGCAACAAGGGACCGGTCGCGACCCGTATCAATTCCTTCGGCAAATACCAGCGCGAAGAGGCCTGGACCTGGGAGCACATGGCGCTGTCGCGCGCCCGACTGATCTGCGGCGACCAAAGCCTGGTCGGCGAGGCGGAAGGCATCATTGCTGACGTGCTCTCAACAAAACGCGATATCGCCAAGGTCGCCCACGACGTCGCCGAGATGCGCGAGCTGATCGAAAAGGAAAAGGCGCCGGAAAATGGCTGGGATCTGAAGCTCATTCCGGGCGGCGTGATCGATATCGAATTCATCGCCCAATATCTGGCCCTGATCGCGCCGGTAAAGGGTGTCGAGACCAAGATCAACGGCCTTACCACCGGTGCCGCTTTGAAGACGCTCGGCGACAAGTTGATGACCTCCGCCGATCTCGATACCTGCCTCGAAGCTTTCGCACTCTACACAGAGCTTTCGCAACTGATCCGGCTCTGCATCGACAGCCTCTTCGATCCGAAGGAAGCACCCGCGGGCCTGACCGAGCTCGTCTGCCGGGCCGGAGACTGCCCTGACATCAAGACTTTGGAGGGCGAAGTAAAGCGGCTTTCCAAGGCGGTCCGTAAGGTCCTTCAGACGGTGGTGAAGGCGTAGGACCGGATTGCCTCAGGCGTGATCGGGAATACGCAGCGAGATGACCGTTCCGACCGACTCGCGCGAGCGTATTTTCATGCTGCCGCCGTGCAGGCTTGTCAGCGAACGGGAGATGGCGAGGCCGAGGCCGGAGCCGCCCTTGCTCTTGGCATACTGGCTCTGCACCTGCTCGAAGGGCTGGCCGATCTTGATAAGCGCTGCGCGCGGGATGCCGATGCCGGTATCGGCGATGGTGACCATGACGCCATCGGCGACGCGGCGGGTGCGAACCGCAATGCGCCCGCCCTCGTTGGTGAACTTCACAGCATTGGAGAGCAGGTTCAGCAGCACCTGCTTCATGGCGCGACGATCGGCCATCAGCGTCATGCCCGAGGAGATGCGCTGCTCGATGACGATGTTCTTTTCAGCGGCCGGAATGGCGGTGAAGCGCAGGCTTTCCTCGATCAGCGGCGCAAGGTCGGTGCGCTCGCGCGACAGCAGCATGTGACCGGCCTCGATCTTCGACATGTCGAGAATATCGTTGATGACGTTGAGGAGATGCTTGCCGCTGTCATGGATGTCGCGGGCATATTCATTGTACTTGGCCGAGCCGAGCGGGCCGAACATCTGGTTCTGCAGGATTTCCGAGAAGCCGAGGATGGCGTTGAGCGGCGTGCGCAGCTCATGAGACATGTTGGCGAGGAATTCCGACTTCGCCTTGTTGGCCGCCTCCGCGCGTTCCTTCTCCACCAGATAGTTGGAGTTGGCGGTCGAAAGCTCGGCCTTCTGCAGTTCCAGCGTCTGGCGGGAGGCGGAGAGATCGTTGATCGTCGCCATCAGCCGGCGCTCGGAGTCGCGCAGGCGCTCCTGGTGACGCTTCAAGGGCGTGATGTCGGTGCCAACCGATACGCGGCCGCCGTCACGGGTGCGACGCTCGTTGATCTGCAGCCAGCGTTCGTCGGCAAGCTGCACTTCCGTCGTGCGCGAATAGCCGGAGCCGTCTGCATCGGCAATGCGCCGTTCGATGACGGGGCGCGCCGCAGCGGCATGGACGACCGTACGTTCCGTGCCGGGCACCAGGACGCTGTCCGGAAGTCCGTAGGCCTGCTGAAAATGCGCGTTGCACATGACGAGCCGGTCGTTCTTGTCCCACAGCACGAAGGCTTCCGAGGTACACTCGATAGCATCGGCCAGACGCTGGTCTGCTTCGGCGTAGCGCTGAGCAAGCCGATGCTGTTCGGTCACGTCCATGGCGATGCCGATCATGTGCACGCGGCCGGAATGGCCGCGGATCACCTGAGCGCGAGCGCGCATCCAGACATAGTGGCCGCTCGCGTGGCGCATGCGGAAGATCTGGTCGACCTGGCCGGAATCGCCTTTGGCGACGGCGCGGGCGATCTCGTGCAGGCCGTTATCCTCCGGATGCATGAGCCGTGCCGCATCGGCAAAGCCCATCGTCTTGTCGGAGCCGGCAAGCCCGAGCATGTCGTACATGGAGCGTGACCAGAAAAATTCGCGATTGTGGAAATCGAAATCCCAGAGACCGCAGCGGCCGCGCGATAGCGCCGTCTCGACCCTGAGATTGGATTCCAGGAAGATGTCGTCGGCATCGCGCGCCCGCTTCACCTGCATGTAATAGGCGTAGAGGATGACGAGCAGGATGGACGAGATGCCGGCAAACAGTGTGACGTTGAGCGTCAGTTCCTCGCGCCAGAGACGGTTTATCTCGTTGAGCGACGTGGCGGAAACGATATAGCCGCCCGCCGTGCCCATCAGGGAGATCTCGGCATAATGCAGCTCGCCGCCGATGCTGGTTTCGATGACATCAGTGCGGTCGCCGAAGCGGCGGATCGCGGAGATCTCCGGGAAGAGGGCCGAGACATCCGCACCGATATACGAGGCACCGGCCGTCGTTGCCGCAAACACCTTGCCGCTTGCCTGCACCAGCAGCACGAAGGCGCCGTTCTCCAGCCGGTCCTGCGGCAGGAATTTTGCAAGGCGCGCCTGCGCCTCTGCGGTACTGCCGCCGTCGAAGAGATCGGTCGCATCGGCAAAGACGGCGGCCGCCGTTGCAGCCGAAAGCGCCGTTGCATGCCGTGCGGAGGCTTCCATGCGGCTATATTCGCTGACCATGCCGAAGAAATGCGAGGCCGCAACGACAGCAAGAAAGGCAACAATGAGAACAGGGATCGTCCGCTTCAGGAGAAGCTCTGCCTTTGGCAGGTGGCGCAGCAATGGCTCAGGAGCTTTTGCGGTCTGTCCGGACAGGCTGTCGCGCCAGGCTTTGAGCCCGCCAAAATCGACACGCAGCCGTCCTTCGGCCGCGGTTGCCCGCCGCACGTCCATCATCTCTGAACCTAATCCCTCGTGTGATTCGCGCGCCGCTCGCTCGAACTACACCTAGAGAATCATGCGTGATTCGCCTTGTCCAGAGCCGGCGGTAAAAATTTATTAACCATTTGGGATTGCTGGTTTTTCGGAGGGATTCGCCGATGGCGGGCCTAGCTGCCCCATGGGTGGAAGACAGCTAGGCGGCAAATCATTTGCGGAAAATCACCCCTTGAGCGTGCGCTCGACGATGTCGCGGACATCGGTCGAAAGGTTGGCCGCCCGTTCGATCTCGATCAGTGCCGAGCGTGCATGATCGGCGCGGGCCGATTCCAGCGAGCGCCAGGAACGCATCGAGGTCAGCAGGCGCGCAGCAAGCTGCGGGTTGCGCTGGTCGATGTCGAGGATCTGGCTGGCGAGGAAACGATAGCCTTCGCCGTCGGCGCGGCCGAAGCCGGTCGGATTGCCGAAGGCGAACGTGCCAACCAGCGAGCGCATGCGGTTCGGGTTCGTGCGCTTGAAGAGCGGGTTTTCCATCAGTGCCTTGACGCGATCGACTGCGCCCGGTCCGGGAATGCCGGCCTGGATCGCAAACCACTTGTCGACGACGAGCGCATTTTCCGAGAAACGGCTGCGGAAGGTTTCGAGCGCCGCCTTGGCCTCTGCGCTGTCGGGGAAGCGATGGGCGAGGATCGTCAGCGCATGGCTGAGATCGGTCATGTTGTTGGCGCCGTCGAAGGCGGCCTTGGCGCGAGCCGGGCTGCCCTCGGCATAGGAGAGATAGGTAAGGGCGGTGTTGCGCAGCGCGCGGCGGCCGGCGCTTTTGGCATCCGGGTTGAATTCGCCCGGTGTGGTCATCGCGTCGTAGAGGGCCGCGAAGGTGGCTTTGCCGGCTTCGGCGATCTGCTTCATGATCGCCTGGCGGCCGGCATGGACGGCATCGGGATCTATGTTGCTGCCGAGCTCGCGGGCGATGTCGGATTCGCTCGGCAAGGCCAGCGCCTGGGCGCGGAAGGCAGGCTCGAGGCTTTCATCGGCAGCCGCTGCAATCAGCGTATCGACGAAGGTCTGTTCGCAGACGATCGGCGCACCCTCGCGAGCATCGCCGGCGGCTTTCAGGAGGTTCGGCAGCGCCAGATCCGTCAGCGCCTGCCAGCGGGCGAAATGATCCGTCTCATAGCGGGCGAGCAGCGCCAGATCGGCCGGGCTCTGATCGAAATGCAGATTGATCGGCGCAGAGAAGCTGCGGTTGATCGAAACCACCGGGCGCGAGCCGATACCGTGGAAGACGGCTGTCTGTGTCCGCGCCGTGAGATGCAGCACCTCGCCGGCATATTCGGCGCCGTCGACGGTAACAGGCTCGATTTTGGAACCGTCCTCTGCAAAGAGCGCGAGGCTCAGCGGAATATGCATCGGCTCCTTGGTCGGCTGGCCGGGTGTCGCGGGGATCATCTGTTCCAGTGACAGGCTGAACGTCTTGGCGCCTGCATCATAGGTGCCGGATGCGGTGACGAGCGGCGTGCCGGCCTGATGGTACCAGAGCGAGAATTGCGAAAGGTCGCGGCCGCTCGCATCCTCGAAACATTTGACGAAATCCTCGATCGTCACGGCCTGGCCGTCATGGCGGTCGAAATAAAGGTCCATACCCTTCTTGAAGGTCTCGCGGCCGAGCAGGGTCGCGATCATGCGCGTGACTTCGCTGCCCTTCTCATAGACCGTCGTCGTATAGAAATTGTTGATTTCGCGATACTTGGTCGGGCGCACCGGATGGGCAAGCGGACCGCCGTCTTCCGGGAACTGCTCGGACTTCAGGTGGCGCACTTCGGCAATGCGTTTGACTGGGCGCGAGCGCTGGTCGGATGAAAATTCGTGGTCGCGATAGACCGTCAGGCCTTCCTTGAGGCAGAGCTGGAACCAGTCGCGGCAGGTGATGCGGTTGCCGGTCCAGTTGTGAAAATACTCATGCGCGATGATCGCCTCGATATTGGCGTAGTCGGCATCGGTCGCCGTCTCGGGATCGGCGAGCACGTATTTATCGTTGAAGATGTTGAGGCCTTTGTTCTCCATGGCCCCCATGTTGAAGTCGGACACGGCCACGATCATGAAGATGTCGAGATCGTATTCGCGCCCGAACACTTCCTCGTCCCATTTCATCGAACGCTTCAGCGCATCCATGGCATAGGCCGCGCGCGGCTCCTTGCCATGCTCGACATAGATCTTCAGCACGACCTCACGGCCGGACATCGTGGTGAACGTGTCTTCGACGACGCCAAGATCGCCGGCGACCAGTGCGAAGAGATAGCTCGGCTTCGGATGCGGGTCGAACCAGGCGGCGAAATGCTTGCCGGGACCATAACCGGCGCCGCCGAGGAAATTACCATTCGACAAGAGCAGCGGGTTGGCATCCTTGTCGGCGATGATATTGACCGTATAGGGCGCCAGTACATCCGGCCTGTCGGGGAAATAGGTGATGCGGCGGAAGCCTTCGGCCTCGCACTGCGTGCAATAGATGCCGCTGGTGCGGTAAAGGCCCATCAGCTGCGTATTGGCTTCCGGATTGATGATCGTGGTGACGGTCACTTCGAAAGGCACCGTTTCCGGCAGGTCGCGGATGGTCAGACTTTCGGGCGTTACCGTATAGCGTTCCGGCGCCAGTTCGTTCTGGTCGAAGAGAAGGCTGGAAAGATTGAGCTCGTCGCCATCGAGGATGAGGGGAGCGGAAAGATCGGCGCCTTCGCGGCGATGGAAGATCAGCCGCGCTTCCACCTTTGTTTCTGTCGGATCCAGTTCGAAAGTCAGGTCGACGCGTTCCAGCACGAAATCGGTTGGGCGGTAGTCTGCCAGATTGATGACCTGACCGGTATCTGTTCGCATGTTCCGTGAAGACCTTTATTAGACAATGGCCGAATATAGAGGCGGGCGCACTCTGCTGAAATTTGGCCGCCATAATTACATTAAAGTCTGAACTAAAGTTAAAGCAAATCGGCTGCGAACACGAAGTTCACAGCCAAATTATTATGGTCAAATTGTCGTGCATGTGCAGCTGAAAGGAGAAGACTGCTATTTGAGATTGAGTGCAGTCTTGATCTCGGCGTCGCTTTCCGTCTGCTGTATGACAACGCCATACCAGCCGAGCCCGTCATAATCCTCGTAGCCAAGCGTGCGCGCGAAGGCGACGATGGAGCCGTTATTGTCGTAATAACTGCCCTTAGGCTGGCCGGTCTGGTTGGCGAGCGCGAAATGAGTGAAGAGCATGGCCGGATTGGTGCTGGCGATCACACGGCTTGCGCCGTCGAGCAGCAAAACGGTGGTCTTTTCCGCAAGCTGAGGCGGCAGGTTCGCTTCCTTCTCGACGATCGCCTGCCCCTGATTCTGCCAGTCGAAATAGACGCCGAGCGTGCCCAGGAGCTTGCCGTCGAGTTTGCCGCCTTCGCGGATGCCGGTCGCATAGACGAGCGCATGCCGCTGGTCGTGGAGAAGGCTCGGTTTTACTTCATCGACGATATAGTCGTCGCCGGAAGCGCAGCTCGCCGCGGCCCTGAACCAGGGGTCTCCGGCAAGCGATGAACCTGATATCTTGCGCTGGAAGGTCGGGTTGGCCGATGCGATCACCCGGCCGGAGAGATCGGTCATGACGAGGTCGAGATAAACAGTATAAAAGCGGTTGATGACGCCGAGCCGTTCGGCTGCGAAGGCGACACGATCCTTGTCCGGCTCCTGCAGCGCCTGCCAGAGCGCCGGATCCGTCGCCCACCAGCGCACGTCGGCGGTGCGTTCGAAGAGGTTGCGCACGATGAGCTGAACCAGCGTCTGCGCGAGATCGGTCAACCGCACGCCTTCCATTTCGGTGACGAGTGAATCCGCCATCGCACGGCTGAGACCGATGCGCCCGAGCACATTGCTCTCGAACTTGTTGGTGATCTCCGTGGCGATCTGCGCCAGCCGCTGCACTTCATTGGCGACGACGGCAAAGCCCTTGCCGGTTTCGCCGGCGCGGGCCGCCTCGATCAGCGCGTTGATGGCAAGCAGCTTGATCTGCTTGACGATGCTGGTGTTGTCGGCGCTGAAGCGCTCCAGATCCGTGCTGATGCCATCGGTGACGACACGCATCGAGCGGGGCGTTGCGTTCTGCGACTGGGAAACGATCTCTGCGCTGAGCGGCTTCATCAAAAAGATCCTGAAAATAATCTGAGGCGACGGGCTGCGGAAGGAATGCGATTCTTTTGTATGATTAATTAGGTGAGAACGATGCGGCGGCATGGTTTGCAACCGGTTAACGCAGCGGGTGCGGATGCGAACATTTTCGGGCGAATAAGCGTAAAACGCGAAGTTTTTTCATCAGAAAACGGAATTGCACAGAAAAGCGGCAGGCAAAAAGCGGGTAAATACTTGCCGCCCACAGAATTGGCCCGAAAACAGGAATCGATTTTCGGAAAGCCTGATACGTAGATTCCAAGAGTTAGAGCGTCCTTTGTGCGTCCGAATGGATGCGCGGCGCTCTACTGCGCGCAGATTTTTTCCCACCGGTGCATTTCTTCGGTTACGATGAAGAAATCATCCGCTGCGTTCGAGTCGAACGCGTCTCCCCCGCTCGGCATGCCCGCATAAGAGCCTGGATTATGGAATCGGTTCTCAGAAACCCGATGAGAGGCATTGCGCTGAAAGTCTCGTCGGTCGTGGTCTTCCTGGCCATGCAGACATTCATCAAGCTGGCTGGGTCGGATATTCCGCCGGGGCAGGTGACTTTCTGCCGCTCCTTCTTCGCGCTGTTTCCGATCATGGCCTATCTCGGCTACCGGCGTCAGCTGCGCTCTGCCTTCTATACGGCCAATCCGATCGGCCATCTGAAGCGCGGCACGCTCGGCATCATCTCGATGGGGCTCGGCTTCTACGGGCTTCTGCATCTGCCGCTGCCGGAGGCGATCGCGCTCGGTTATGCCACGCCGCTCGTCGCCGTCATTTTCGCGGCGGTTTTCTTAGGAGAAACGGTGCGCGTCTATCGCTGGAGCGCCGTCTGCTTCGGCATCATCGGTGTCGCCATCATCTCCTGGCCGAAGCTCACGCTGTTCCGGGAGGGCGGCATGGCGGCTGAACAGGCGGTCGGCGCACTCTGCGTGCTGCTGTCGGCCGTGCTCGGCGGCATGGCGATGATCCAGGTCCGCCGGCTCGTAGAGGAAGAGAAGACGGCGACGATCGTGCTCTACTTCTCGGTCACTGCTTCGGTCTTCTCGCTTGCGACCGTCCCCTTCGGCTGGCTTCTGCTCGACTGGTCCTCGGCTCTTTTCCTCATCGCTGCCGGTTTCTGCGGCGGTGTGGCGCAGATCCTGCTGACAGAGAGCTACCGGCACGCGGATGTTTCCACCGTCGCTCCCTTCGAATACAGCTCGATCCTGCTTGGCGGCATCGTCGCTTACTATGTCTTCGGCGACGTTCCGAGCAGTACGATGCTTTTTGGCACGGTGATCGTCATTGCCGCCGGCATCTTCATCATCTACCGCGAGCACCAGCTTGGCCTTGAGCGCCGCGAAGCGCGAAAAGCCGGTGCGCCGCAATCCTGAGCGGCTGAAGCCGTATCACAAGTAGAATTTTGTATCGCTCTGATTGAAAAATTATGCCATCCGCCCCTCAAAAGAGAATGGGATGGTGAAATCTTGGGATATCGCTTTTCGCAAAAATATGGTTATGAAAGTGAATTACTTTCATTTATTCAAAGCCGTGCATAATCGATAGGCCATAGATGCCGGGGGAGTTTCGGTATCGCTGCTCCGAACGCTGGCTTGCGAGCGAGGGTTGAGGAAAAGCATCATGGCGTTCACGGCGGAACAACTGGCGCGGGATCCTTCTTTTGTAGTGAGCATTCGCTTCCTGGCCGGGCAGATGCGCGGCATGTTTGATGCGGGGCCGCGGCTGGCGCGCCTGCTGGCCTCGCATCAACGCTGGCTGCTGACGCAGACGGCCTATGCGCTGCATCTGGAATATGATCCGCGGGACGTGACCTCGGGTTTCACCGCCGTCCGGCTGACCGGCAAGATCACGGCGCACAAGATCGCCAGCCGCAACACGGTGCTTGCCTTCATCGAAGAGCTCTTCACCTATCGCTTCATCACTCATACGCCCGGTGACGAACGCCGCCGTCCTCGCCATTTCGAGCCGGCCGAAGTCAGCCACCAGGCAATGTTCGGCTGGTTGTACTCCAACCTCGGCGCGCTTGATCTCATCGATGGTGGAAGCCGGGCGGCGTTTCTGCAGGAAAATCCCACGCTTTTCCGCCAGATCCAGCCGCGTGTTGCCTATAACTGCCTCGAGGATATCAACTGGCGCGAACCGCCTGAACAGGTGGCGCTGTTCCTCTGGACGGAAGCGGGCGGTATGGTCATCGATCACTTCATGTCCCGGCTCGATCTCGAAGGATCCGATCCGGCAAGGCTGGCGATCGGCAAGGTGGAAACCCGCGCGCTTGCCGGTGATTTCATGATGTCGCGCACACATCTCCAGCGGCTACTCGCCAAGGGCGCGCAGCGCGGCTGTGTCGGCTGGTACGACGAGCCGAAGAAGTCGCAACTGTGGCTGTCGCGCGATTTCCTGAAGGAATATGTCGGCTGGCAGGCGATCAAGTTCGCCTATGTGGACGAAGCCTTCGAATCCGCCAAGGAAAGATTCGAGAGCGCAGGCGCCTGATCAGAGCGCGATGGCGGAAGCCGGGCTCTTGACCTCGGACGGCGCGTCGCACAGCTCGCGGCGATACTCGTGCGCGGCGCAGACGGCAGCACGGATATGCTCGAAGGAGTCGAGGTGGCGCAGCAATGAAATCAGAATTGTTGACATCGGTCGTTACTTCTTGAAATGCGAAAGGCAGGCGAACCGCCTGCCGGATCATCATTCCGGAATTTTCAATATTCCTGGAAATCCGCGAAGATCATCACCGGACGTGAAGTACGGCCGTTGATGCCGGTACCGCGGGCGATCATCTGTTCGTTTGTGGCAAAGCCAAAACGGCTGTAGCCCTGTGTGGTGCGAACCTGATCGCTTGCTTGGCGCAGGGTTTCAAACCCGCAATGTATAGGACGAAAACGCTTGCTCATGGCCTTGGTTCCTGTTCATTCCTCCCAAGACACGCCTTCTATATTGCAGTGCAGCATTGATTCTTCAATGCACCCTTGCAGGATGCAGCCATGCGTATATTGCATGGACATATTCATAATATTTTCAAACTTGGCTAATTTGTAAGCAGAGACAGCTCTTTAAGTCTAGCCTTGAAGGCCAGTAGATCGCTCCAGGCCAGCCGCTTGTTTACCGGCGCGGTTAACAGGTCCTGCGGATGCAGGCTGGCAATGGCCGGAATGACCTGATCTGCGACAGCGATCTCCTTCCACCGGCCGCGAAGCCCGTGGATCGTATCAGTTTCGCCGAAGAAGAATCGTGCCGTATAGTTGCCGAGCAGCAAAATGGCGCGCGGTTCGGCAAGCGCGATCTGCCGCTCGATGAAGGGACGGCAGATCTCCGTCTCGGCCGCCGAGGGCATGCGGCTGCCTGGCGGACGCCAGGGAATGATCTGCGTCAGGAGAATGGCTGATCGCTCGAGGCCGATGGAGGCCAGCATCCGGTCCAGCAACTGGCCCTGCCTGCCGGCAAAGGCCGCTCCCTCGCGCTCGTCATCGGCGCCAGGCGCCGGGCCGATCACCATGATGCCGCTTGCCGGATCGCCGCTTGCGAAAATGGTTGAGCGGGCGCTGTTTTTCAGATTGCAGCCATTGAAGGCTTCGAGCGCCGTCTTGAGTTCTGCAAGCGAGCGGGCGCTCTCGGCTGCGAACCGCGCCTGCTGCACCGCCTCACCGTCGGGAATTGCCGGTTGTGGCCGCGAGGCAGGAGCCGACACGGCCGCGTGCTGCTGCGGCGCGGGTGGGGCAGGGCGGGAGGACGCCTGCCTCTCAGGTGGTGCCTGTCTATCCTGCTGCGGTTGCGCGGCCGGTGCCGCCGAACGGCGCGCAGCCTTCATCGCCTCGAACTCGGCGAAACGATCGACCGGCTCTTCCTCCAGCAGCCAGTCCACACCCGCCTCAGCATGAAAATGCAGAAGTGCTGAAAGTTCGGCCGGACTCAGGTCGTTGGCGGAGATCATGGACAGACTTTAGCGGAGCGAAAACGGCAATGAAAGGGCGGGCAGGTTTGCCGGCGCCCTTTCGGCTGCTATTGCACAGTCCACTGGTTGATATCGTCGCGTTCGCCGATCAGTGCGAGACCGTGCGCGATCGACAGCAGTTCGCCGCCGGTCTCGATCTTGTCCTGGTCGAAGCGCTCGGTGAAGATGCGCCGCACGGCCGGCACGAAGGATGTGCCGCCGGTCAGGAACACTTTGTCGATGCCGGATACATCTGTATTGGTCTTTTCCAGCACCTCGTCGAGCGCCCCTTCGATGCGGGCGAGGTCGTCGACGATCCAGCTTTCGAAATCGCGGCGTTTGATCGTGCGATGACCGCCGCGCCCGAGCGGGGCGAAATCGAAGGGTGCTTCCTCCGCGGAGGAAAGCGCCATCTTCGTTGCCGAGACCGCCTGATAGAGCGGATAGCCTTCGTCATGATCGATGAGATCGACAAAGGTTTCCAGCTTCTCAGGTTCCAGGGCCGTACGCACCAGCTTCTTCAGATCCTCGAATTCCCTCGATGTCTTGAAGATCGACAGCTGGTTCCAGCGGCTGAAGCTCGCATAGTAGTTTGACGGCACCTCAAGGATCTTGTCGAAGCTCTTGAAATGGCTGCCCTTGCCGATCAGCGGCGCGACGATGTTGTCGATCATGCGCGCGTCGAAATGATCGCCGGCGACGCCGACACCGGAATGGCCGATCGGCGTTGCCGTCAGTTTGCCGGCCCTGGTCTCGAAACGGATCAGCGAATAGTCCGTCGTACCGCCGCCAAAGTCGGCGACGAGCACGGTCGCATCGGACTTCAGGTTTTGCGCGAAGTAGAAGGCGGCTGCAACAGGCTCGTAGACATAGTGAATTTCCGGAAAGCCGAAGCGCGTCAGCGCCTCGTTGTAGCGCTGCACGGCCAGCACCGGGTCCGGACTGGCGCCGGCAAAATGCACCGGGCGGCCGGCGATGATGCGGCCAGTATCCTCAGGCCAGTTCTCGCCTGCGTAATGGCGAAGGCGCCGGATGAAGATTTCCATCAGGTCTTCGAAGCTCTGCCGCTTGCCGAAGATGATCGTGCCCTGGAAGAGGGCGCTCGCTGCAAAGGTCTTGATCGACTGCAGGAAACGACAGTCGCCGGGATTGTCGATGAACTGCTGGATCGCCGCGTGCCCGGCCTCGACCTTCAGCGCCGAGGCACCGAGTTGCGGATCCTTCATGAAGGAGAGCGCGGTGCGCATGCTGTCGGCCGTGCCGGCGCTGCTGGTAAGCGATATGGAATGCGTGTCTGCGCCGCCATCTGCCAGCGCCAGAACAGTATTGGTCGTGCCGAAGTCAAGCCCGAGCGCCCGTGCCATGGCCGTGCTCCCTATCAAATATGTCGAAAATCCATGAGCCGGGGCGGCAGCCCCGAAACGCGAAAGGGCGCTTTGCTGCGCCCTCGAAGATGTTTTGAGAGGCGCGTGATCGCACAGGAGAGGGTGGAAAGCAACCCGCTCTCATCAGTTTTCGAGCCGTTCGCGCGTCTCCTCTGCCGCCTTGCCGATCCACTTGCGAAACATCTCCATGGCAGGCGTGACGGAGCGGGATTTGAGCCGCATCAGCCAATAGCTGCCCTTGGAAATCCAGATCGGGAAGGGCTGCTCCAGCTCGCCCGCCGCAAGCTGGCGGGAAAACATCAAGGGCGGCGCCAGCGCCACACCCGCACCCTGCAGCGCCGCCTCGATCATCAGCACGGAGGAATCGAAGACCATGCCCCGGATCGGCGGCGGTGTGACACCCGCCGTCTCGAACCAGCTTGGCCATTCGTCGGCGCGATAGGAGCGCAGCAATGTCTGATGGGCGACATCTTCAGGGGAGGAAAGCTGGCGCGCGATTGCGGGAATGCAGAGCATCGAAAGTGGCGCCTCGAACAGTGCCTCCGCCTCGATATCGTGCCAGGCGCCATTGCCGAACTTGATCGTATAGTCGAGCCCTTCGGCGGCAATATCGACGCGATTGTTGTTGGTCGAAAGCCTGAGATCGATGAATGGATATTGCTCGCGGAAATCGGCAAGTCGCGGCAACAGCCAGCCGACGGCGAGCGTGCCGACGGCGCCGAGCTTCAGCACCTCGCGCACATGGCCGCCCTCGAAACGCTCCAGCATATCGGCCATGCGGTCGAAGGAATCCTGCAGGGCAGGCAGCAGCGCAAGCCCTTCCTCCGTGATCATCAGCCCGCGTGGTAGGCGGCGGAACAGGCTCACCCCGAGGCGCTGTTCCAGAAGCTTCACCTGATGGCTGACGGCCGCCTGCGTAACGCAGAGTTCGATCGCCGCCCGGGTGAAGGAAAGGTGCCGCGCCGCCGCCTCGAAGGCGCGCAGCGAGTTCAGCGGCAAATATGGTCGAACCATGGCAATGGCCTAATCTGATTTATGCCTGACCGGAAATATCATCGTTTGATCAGGCCTTCCAGGCCGGCCTAGAAAGCTGAGGTCGAACCATATGGAGAACGAAAGTGGCTTTCGAAAGACTTCTTCTTCTGGCATTTTCCATAAGTATTACAGCAATTTCCATGGGTGCATCGCCGGCCGATGCCGCCGATCCGATCCGCTGCACCGTCATCATCGATGAGAAGACCGGCGAGACGATTTATCGTCAGGGCAATTGCGACCAGGGCTTCTATCCGCAATCGACCTTCAAACTGCCTTTGGCCATGATGGGCTATGATTCCGGCATTTTGGTCGACGAGCACAATCCGCTCTGGACATATGATCCGAAGCTCAAGCGATCCCCACGCGAGCAGAAGGATACCGATCCGACCATTTGGGAGCGGGATTCCATCGTCTGGTTCTCACAGGCGCTGACCCGCAAGCTCGGCAAGCGCGCCTTTGCCGATTACGTCAGGCGTTTCGGCTACGGCAATCAGGATGTTACGGGCGGGCCTGGCAATACGGATGGACTGACCGAGTCCTGGCTGATGTCCTCGCTGAAGATCTCGGCCGAAGATCAGGTGCGCTTCCTGCGCCGATTCCGGACCGGCAGCCTGCCGATTTCGGAGCGTGCGCGGCAGATGACGGAGGCGATCGTGCCGCATTTCCAGGCGGCTGGCGGCTGGGATATTCAGGGCAAAACCGGCGCCGGCTGGTTGCGCAATGCGGCCGGCAAGACCAACTACGAGCGGCCGCTCGGCTGGTTTGTCGGCTGGGCGACCAAGGGCGACAGGCGGCTCATCTTCGCAAGGCTCTATATCGCCAATCACCGCTACAGCGACAATCCGATCAGCTTCGAGACGCGGGATACGCTGGTCGCGGATTTCCCAAAGCTGGTCGAGGGCCGCTGATGCGAAAGGGCGCCGGAAGGCGCCCTTTTTGTCTTTCTATTCCGCAGCCATCGCTCGCGTTTCCGCTGCCACATGCTCTTCCTTCTTCTCGCGGCTGAGCATGCGGTGGAGGAAATTCCCGAAGCGGTCCATCTCGACGAAGATGACAGGCGTGATGAACAGCGTCAGCATCTGCGAGACGATGAGGCCACCGACGACGGCGATGCCGAGCGGCTGGCGCAGTTCCGAGCTCGCACCCGTGCCGAGCGCGATCGGCAGGGCGCCGAGCAGGGCACAGAAAGTCGTCATCATGATCGGGCGGAAGCGTCGCACGCAGGCTTCGTGGATCGCCGCTGTCGCCTTCTCGCCTGTCGTGCGCATGGTTTCTACCGCCACGTCGATCATCATGATCGCGTTCTTCTTGACGATGCCGATCAGCATCAAGAGGCCGATGAGGGCGATGATCGACAGGTCGAAGCCCATGATCTTCAGCGCCAGCAGCGCACCGAAGGCCGCTGCCGGCAGGCCGGAGAGGATGGTCAGCGGGTGGATGAAGCTTTCATAGAGCACGCCGAGCACGACATAGATGGTCAGAACAGCGGCCAGGATCAGATAGGGCGTATTGCCCTGCGACTGCTGGAAGATCTCTGCCGTACCGCCATAGGACGTGAAGACGTCGGCCGGCATGTTGAGGTCCTTCTTGATCTGCTCGATCCTGGCCGTCGCGTCGCTGAGCGATACGCCTTCCGGCAGGTTGAAGGACACGGTGGTCGAGACGAGCTGACCCGTCTGGTTGATGGTGACAGGTCCGACCGTGCGCTCGACATGCGCAAAGTTCGACAGCGGCACCAGGCTGCCATTGGAAGAAGCGACGCGGATTTCCGAAAGCTTCTGGTCGTCCCAGGGCTTGCTCGTGTCATATTCGACGATGACGTCGTAGCTGTCGCCGGTCGACTGGATTTCCGCAGCCGCAAAGCCGCTGAAGGATTCCTGCAGCGTCGTGCGCAGCGTGTCGTTGTCGATCCCGTAGGCGGCTGCCCGCTCGGTATCGATGACGATATTGGCTTGCAGGGCGTTGTTCTGCGCATCCGAGGTCACGTCCGTGAACAGGCGGTCGGCGCGCATCGCCTGCTGGACCTTTCCTGCCCACAAGTTGGTCTGGTCGGCGTTCAGTGCCTGTATGACCAGCTGATATTGGCTGGCCGTCTGGCGCCCGCCGAAGCGCAGGCTCTGGTTCGGCGTCACGAAGGCCTGCAGGCCGGGGATCTTGTTGATCGCCGTGCGCAGCTCGCGCAGCGTCTGGTCAAGCGGTGCGCGCTGATCCTTGTCCTTCAGTTCGACGAACATCGAGCCGTTGTTCTGTGGCTTGTTGGGGTTGCCGCCGATCGTCGACATCACATGGTTGACGGCCGGGTTCGCCTTGACGATCGCGGCAGCCTGCTGCTGCAGGGCTTCCATCGCCGAATAGGAAATGTCCTGTCGCGCCTGGGTGCTGATCGTCAGGCGGCCGATATCTTCCTGCGGGAAGAAGCTCGTCGGCAGCGTCATGAAGAAATAGATCGTCAGCGCGACGGAAGCGAGGAAGATCCCGAGGATGAAGGGGCGGTGGCGAAGGCACCAGCCGACCGCATTGTCGTAACCGCGCAGCGTCCGCTCGAAACCGGCATCGAAGACGCGGATGAGGAGTGGCGGACGGCTGTGGTTGTTGGAAAGACGCGAGCCGAGCATCGGCGTCACCGTCAGCGATACGATGGCTGAAGCAATGATGGCGATCGCCACCACCATGCCGAATTCATTGAACACGCGGCCGACGACACCGCCCATCAAGAGGATCGGGATGAAGACCGCGATCAGCGACACTGACATGGAGATGATCGTGTAGCTGACTTCGCCCGCACCCTTGATGGCCGCCTCCCGCACCGGCATGCCTTCCTCGACATGCCGCAGGATATTTTCCAGCATGACGATCGCGTCGTCCACCACGAGGCCCACCGCGAGCGTCAAACCCAGCAGCGAGATATTGTCGATACTGTAGCCCAGCACATACATCATGCCGAAGGTCGAGATCAGCGACAGCGGAACGGCAAGGCCCGGAATGATCGTAGCCGTTGCATGGCCGGTGAAGAGGTAGATAACGAGAACGACGAGGCCGATCGTCAGAAGCAGCGTGAACTTGACGTCGGCGATGGCGTCGCGGATCGGCTTTGCGGCATCGTTCATGATGACCGTGTTGACCGAGGGCGGGATTTCGGCGTGGAGCTGCGGCAGCTTGGCGTTGATCGCATCCACGACATCGACCGTATTGGCATCCGGCTGGCGCTGGATGGCAAGGATGATGCCGCGCTGGCCGTCATACCAGCTGCCCGTATATTGGTTCTCGACGCTGTCCTGTACATCGGCAATATCGCCGAGATGGACCGGCGCGCCGTTCGGATTGGCGATGACGAGCGAACGGAATTGCTCGGCGTTCGTGCGCTGCGTATTCGCCGTGATGGTCATGGCCTGCGAATTGTTCTGCAGCGTGCCGACCGGCTGTTGGCTGTTGGCGGCCGCAAGCGCCTTGTTGACGGTGTCGATGCCAATGCCGCGGGTCAGCAGCTTGTTGGGATCGACTTCGACGCGCACGGCATAGGTCTGCGCACCGAAGACGCTGACCTGGGCGACACCCGGAAGCGTCGACAGCGACGGCGAAATAATGTCTTCGGCGATCTCGTCGAGCTTGCTGCGCGGCATGGTGTTGCTCTGCACCGAAAGCAGCATGATCGGCGCGTCGGCCGGGTTGGTCTTGCGGTAGCTCGGCGGTGTCGTCATGTTGTCGGGCAGCTGCCGCGTCGCATGCGAAATGGCCGCCTGCACGTCGGCGGCGGCCGCATCGATATCGCGGTTCAGGTCGAACTGCAGCACGATACTGGTGCTGCCGAGCGAGCTCGACGCGCTGATTTCGCTGATACCGGGGATCGTCTCGAACTGCTTGATCAACGGTGTCGAGACCGAAGTCGCCATCGTCTGCGGCGAGGCGCCGCTCAGCTGCGCCGAAACGTTGATGGTCGGGAAGTCGACCTGCGGCAGAGCCGCAACCGGCACGAGCCGGTAGCCCGCGAGGCCCGCCAGGATGACACCGACCGCAAGCAGCGTCGTTGCGACCGGGCGCTGAATACAGAAATTCGGGATCATTGTTCAGCCCCCACCGCAATCGTCTCGGCCTGCTGCTGCTGTTGCTGAGGCACGTCGGCGGACGCGACGTTGAGCGTCTTGTCGTCGAATTGTTCGTTGACCGCCTGCTGGTCGCTGAGCTGACCCTGGCCTTCGACGACCACATGGTCGCCCTCCGAAAGGCCTGACGCGATCGCGGTGAAGCCGCCGTTGGCGCGGGCGACGGTAACAGGCGTCAGATGCGATTTTCCGTCCTTGGCCACGAAGGCAAAGAAACCGTCGGGGCCGGGGCTGACGGCAACCGTCGGTACGACCACCTGCTGCTCGTCATTGTTGAAATGCACGACGATATTGACCGATTGGCCGGGCCACAGAGCGCCGGAGGCGTTTTCGAACTTCGCCTTGGCAAGGATCGTGCCCGATGCCGTGTCGACCGTGTTGTCGTAAAAGCTGACCTCGCCCTTGCGCACTTGCCCCTTGGTGGAATCGGGTGCCGTGCTGACCTCGACCGGACCGGAGACCAGCGCCTTCTTCAGGATCCGCAGGTAGCGCTCCTGCAGGTGGAACTTCACATAGATCGGATCGTATTTGGCGATGGTGACGATGGCCGCACCGGCATTGACGAAGGCGCCCTTGCTGAGGGCGATATCGCCGAGCCTGCCATCGAAGGGCGCACGAATATCGGTATGCTCGAGGATGACCTGGTCCGAAGCGAGCGTAGCCTTGTCGGCTTCTACGGTTGCGGCGGCAGTATCGCGGTCAGCCCTGGCCTGATCGAGGCTCTGCTGGGTGCCGGCCTTCTGGTTGAAGAGGTCTTGCGCCCGGGTCAGCGCTGTCTCGGATTCTGCAAGCGTCGCCGTATCGCGCACGATCATCGCATTGTCCTTGTTGACGGCGGCCTTGGCCGTCCGGTCGTCCAGCTTGGCGATCAGGTCGCCTTCCTTGACCGTCGCACCGTCTTCGGCCTCGATGCTGACGACGAGGCCCTGTTCCTGTGCAGCGATGGTCGTATTGTCCTCGGCATCGGCCCAACCGGTCGCCGTCACATCCATGGGCAGAGCGGCCTTCACGGCTGCCACGGTCTTGATCATGGTGGGACCACCGTTCGCACCGCGCCTGCGCCCGCCACCCTGTTGTTGACCACCCTGCTGCCCGTCGCCGCTCTGGGCCTGATCAGCCTGCGCCTGCTGATGGCCGTTGTTCTGGCCGCCCTCAGGCTTGTTGATGAACTGTGACAGATAGGGGATGCGTGAAGCATAGGGGATCTTGTCCCCGAACTGCCAGAAGCCAACCGCGGCCACGGCTACAATACAGACGGTGATCCAAAATTTCTTCATGAGCAAGACCGGTTTTGTTGGGCAGATTGCGTGATTTTCTGCGGTGATTGAGCCGCCTATATTGCGGCGCAAAAAAGACATAATCACCCCGGCGATGATCACTAACCGGTTATAATGGCTTAAATTTTCGTAATGAACATCCTGTAATATTCAAACTATTCTAATATATAATCGGGTAGGCAGCGTCCTCCGCCTTGGTGACTGCTAGCGCAGGCTGTATTGGCGAAACACTATTCGATCCGAGTTGCAGGTCTTGTGCGCGGGATAGACCCTGGAAAACGCAGAGGCAGACGGTCATGGCCGAGTTGAATGCCGGTGAATTTCGTTCACTCATCACCAACATCTTTCCGGAGCTTACGGCCTCCGTTTTCCGGCTCGCGACGAAGGGTTGGGATTCGATAGCCATCGATGTGGATGACAGGCTGATCTTCAAGTTCCCGCGCGATCTGGCCGCGGAGAGGGCACTGGTCAAAGAGGCGGCCCTTCTCGGCATCATCAGGCCGTCGCTGTCGATGGCGGTTCCCGATATGCGCATCCATGACGGCCCGCCGATCTTCTCCAGCCATGCCAAGATCCGGGGCGAACATCTCATCGCCGGCGATTACGAGCTTCTGCCGGAAGCGGCCCGCCAGCGCCTCGGCGACGACCTCGCCCGCTTCTATGCTGAACTGCATGCTCTCGATGTCGACCGCCTGCGCGCGCTCGGCGCCGGCCCGATCCTGCCCTGGCAATCACCTGACGCGGTGCGGGAAAAGGCGCTACCGCTGCTGTCGTCCGAGCTGGTAAGTTATGCAGAAAGGATTATCTGGGATTTCATTGCTTTACCGCCAGATCCTTACGGGGTCATTTATGGCTTCTTCGACGGTCATGGCTGGAATATGGCTTTCGACCATGCTGAGGGCAGGCTGAATGGCCTCTATGATTTCTCGGATTCAGGCTTCGGCCCGCTGCATCAGGAGTTCATCTATTCGAACTTCATCTCGCCCGATCTGACATCACGCATCGTCTCGGCCTACGAGACACTGACCGACCGCCGGCTCGACCGCCGGCGCATCGCTATCCTCACCGGCTTCCACCGCCTGTCGGAACTCGCAGAATTTGCAGACGATCCGACCTATGCCGGCGAGATGATCGACAGCGTCAAAGCATGGGCCGCTGCTGGATGATGCAGTTGCTCAGACGGAGCGCGCAGCACCCCCGTCGCAACGGATCAGCGATCCGGTGATGTAGCTTGCCGGCTGGCTGCAGAGGAAGGCCGCCGTTGCGGCGAATTCCTCCACCTTGCCGTACCGCCCGACCGGAATGCGTGCTTCCTTCTCCACGCGAATCTCCTCGACGCTCTTGCCGGTCCGTTTGGCGGCCGCACCGTCGAGGTCGTCGAGCCGTGCGGTGAGAATGCTGCCGGGCAGAAGCAGGTTGGTGGTGATGCCATAGCCGGCCACTTCCGATGCCAGCGTCTTGCTCCAGCCGGCAAGCGCTGGGCGCAGCGTGTTCGACAGTGCCAGATTGGCGATCGGTTCGATCACCCCTGACGAGGCGACTGTCAGGATGCGGCCCCAGCCCTGCGCCTTCATGCCGGGCAGCAGGGCGTTGGTCAGCGTGATGACGCGCGCGACCATGGAGAGAAAATAGGTTTCGAGCTTTTCCGGCGACATGTCCTCGGTCGTGCCGGGCGTCGGGCCGCCGGTATTGTTGACGAGAATATCGAGCCCGCCGAATTTCTCCTGCACGGCAGCCGTTACGCTCGCGATGAAATTGTCCTCGGAAAGGTCGGCCCAGATCCAGTCGGCCCGGCCATTTCCTTGCTCATTGATCGCCTTGCAATTGGCGTCCAGCTGCTCGCCGCTGCGCCCGCAGAGAAGAACGTTTGCCCCTTCCTGCGCCAGCGCCTTCGCAATGCCGAGCCCGAGGCCGCGCGAGGAAGCCAGTACGAGTGCGCGTTTGCCCTTGATGCCGAGATCCATGATTTCCTCCATTTCCTGTGCCCTTTCTATAGGGCGCAAGTCCCGTGAAAGAAAAGCGCGAAGACCGCTTTCACGGTACCCCAATAATTGACGTTAACGTAAGCGTCATATAATCTTCTGTGCGGAGGAACATCATTGTGCGAATTGGAGGATTGGCTGTCGCTTCCCGGCTCGACAATGTTTTCCGGTTTTGACAAGAGAATACCTCAGGAATGGGGATGAACGGCCTTGAGAGGGCCGAGCGGAGACGGATCGATGACCGAAATGACTGAGCTGCCGGAACGCGAGAGCATGGAATTCGACGTGGTGATCGTCGGCGCCGGTCCGGCCGGCCTTTCAGCCGCCATCCGCCTGAAACAGGTCAATCCGGAACTGTCGGTCGTGGTATTGGAGAAGGGTTCCGAAGTCGGCGCCCATATCCTCTCCGGCGCCGTCGTCGACCCCATCGGCATCGATCGCCTGCTTCCCGGCTGGCGCACGGAGGCCGACCACCCCTTCAAGACTGAGGTCAATGCCGATCACTTCCTGCTGCTCGGCCCCGCCGGCTCCATCCGCCTGCCGAACATCATGATGCCGCCGCTGATGAGCAATCACGGCAATTACATCGTCTCGCTCGGAAATGTCTGTCGCTGGCTGGCGACAAAGGCGGAAGAACTCGGCGTCGAGATCTATCCAGGCTTTGCCGCAACCGAAGTGCTCTACAATGACGAGGGCTCCGTCATTGGTGTCGCGACCGGCGACATGGGTATCGAGAAGAACGGCGAGCCCGGCCCGAACTATGCGCGGGGCATGGCGCTCATGGGCAAATATGTGCTTGTTGGAGAGGGCGTGCGCGGCTCGCTCGCCAAGCAGCTGATTGCCAAGTTCGATCTCTCGAGCGGCCGCCAACCCCAGAAATTCGGCATCGGCATCAAGGAACTCTGGGAGGTCAAGCCGGAAAACCACCGCCGCGGCCTGGTGCAGCACTCTTTCGGCTGGCCGCTTGATATGTCCACCGGCGGCGGCTCCTTCCTCTATCACCTGGAAGACAATCTCGTTGCCGTCGGCTTCGTCATCCACCTGAATTACAAAAATCCCTATCTCTATCCCTTCGAGGAATTCCAGCGCTTCAAGACGCATCCGGCAATCCGCGGCACTTTCGAGGGCGGCAAGCGCCTCTCCTATGGTGCGCGCGCCATCACCGAGGGCGGCTATCAGTCGGTGCCGAAGCTCTCCTTCCCGGGCGGCGCGCTGATCGGCTGTTCGGCCGGCTTCGTCAACGTGCCGCGCATCAAGGGCAGCCACAATGCCGTGCTCTCGGGCATGATGGCCGCCGACCGCCTCGCCGAGGCGATTGCTGCCGGCCGCGCCAATGACGAAGTGGTCGAGATCGAAACCGACTGGCGCAAGAGCGATATCGGCAAGGATCTGAAGCGCGTGCGCAACGTCAAGCCGCTCTGGTCGAAGTTCGGCACGGCCTTGGGCGTCGCTCTTGGCGGTCTCGACATGTGGACCAACCAGCTCTTCGGCTTCTCCTTCTTCGGCACGCTTGGTCACGGCAAGACCGATGCCGCCTCGCTGGAACCTGCTTCGCAGCACAAGAAGATCGATTATCCGAAGCCCGACGGTGTCCTGACCTTCGACCGCTTGTCCTCCGTCTTCCTGTCGAACACCAACCACGAGGAGGACCAGCCGGTCCATCTCCAGGTGAAGGACATGGCCCTGCAGAAATCGTCCGAACACGACATCTATGCCGGCCCGTCGGCGCGCTACTGTCCGGCCGGCGTCTACGAATGGGTGGAAAAGGACGGCGAAGAGACCTTCGTCATCAACGCCCAGAACTGCGTCCACTGCAAGACCTGCGATATCAAGGACCCCAACCAGAACATTAACTGGGTGCCGCCGCAGGGTGGCGAGGGGCCGGTCTATCCGAATATGTGAGGCCGGTCGGTTGTTCGGTGCCGTAAACCCGGCGCCGAAATAACCTCGGAAAAATCTTGCCGCAGATCAATATCTTGGGCTGCGAGTAGTACTAAAATCTGCGCCGAGCAATGCTCCGCCTATACCTGATAACACATTCGTTATCTCTTTCTGCCGCTCCGGTTTATCATTTCATTAACCATAATCTCCTTAGCTTGCGACATCTTCTTGACGCGTTAAGGACACATTCATGACGATCTCGCGCCGGGGCTTTCTGATCGCTCTGCCCCTATTTGTCGCCGGTTGCTCTTCGACCACTCTGAATAGCCAGACGAATTATGCCGCACTTCCGGATGAGAAATTTCCGTTGAGGCAGGTGCCGATCGATCAGATCAAGCCGGAGCTGCGCCGCACCGAAGTCACCTATGAAGGCGGCTATGCGCCGGGCACTGTCGTCGTCGATACGCCGGCACGGCGCGCCTATTATATCCTCGGTGATGGCAGGGCGATGCGCTATGGCGTCGGTGTCGGTCGCGAAGGTCTGGCCTTTGCCGGCAATGCCTATGTCGGTCGCAAGGCGGAGTGGCCGAGCTGGACGCCGACGGAAAACATGCAGCGCCGCGAGGAGCGCTATCGCAAGCTTGCCGGCGGCATGCCGGGCGGCCCGAACAATCCGCTGGGCGCGCGCGCCATGTATCTCTACCGCGGCGGCAACGATACGCATTTTCGCATCCACGGCACCAACCAGCCGCAATCGATCGGCCTCGCCATGTCGAGCGGCTGCATCCGCATGATGAACCACGATGTGATCGACCTCTACAGCCGCGTCGAAGTCGGCGCCAGGGTCGTCGTCATCCAGGCGACAGCCTGAACCAGAAGCCCGAATTATAGGCATGCAAAAGCCGCCGCAGCGGATCGCTATCGGCGGCTTTTGTTTTTGGCGAATGTTCAGCGGCGCTTGGCGGCAATGCCGGTCGAGAGCGCCACGCCGATGCCGGTGATCACGGCCGCGCTGATTTCGGCAAGACCCATCTGCTCGCCCAGCAGGAAACCCCCGCCGAGTGTCGCAAGCACCGGCGTCAGCGCGGTGAAAGCCGCAGCCTGCGTTCCGCCGAGGGTGCGCACCGCCGTGCCGTAGGCGACCATGGCAACGAGGCCGGAAAGAATGCCCTGGCTCAGAACCTGCAGGCCGATTTCCGGAAGTGGGGCCTGCGGCAGCGAGATGCCGAAGACCAGCGCAAGGGCGGCCATGATCAGGAAGGACCAGATGGCGATCAGCGCGCTGGCCTGGATGGCGGTCAGACCCGAGCGGCGGAAGGCATGCGTATAGCTTGCCCAGAGAACGGCGCCTGATGGCAGCAGCACGAAGCTCGTCCAGGGCAGGGAAGCATCGGCAAGGCTGCGCACGAGCAGGATCAGCACACCGGCGACGATCGCCACCAGCCCGGCAATGCGTGTGGCATCCGGCCGTTCGCCGAAGAGCAGAATGCCGATCAAGGCGGTGGCGAGCGGCATGGAGCCGCCGAGCAGGATACCCGACGAGGCCGCCGGTGTGGAGTGAATGGCAAGCGTCGTCACCAGGAAGAAGATCGCACCGCAGCCGGCGACCATGATTGCCAGCAGATGAAGCGGAAGGCCCTTTGGCAAGAGCCCGGTGCGTAGCCAGACCGGTGAGAGAACGAGCGCCGGAATGCCGAAGCGGATGAGGCCGATATCGATCGAACCGAGCGGCGTTGCAGCGCTGTGGCGGGTCGCGAGAAACCATGTCGACCAGATCAGCACGGTGATCGTGCCAGCGGCATAACCCAGTGTCTGCGAAGGCGATTTCTCGTTTGAAAATGCGATCGTGCTCATCGTCCTGTCCTTTCCTCCGTCCGGATGTCATCCGGTTGACAGGAAGATTAGCGCCAGAGGCCGAGGCATGTCCTTGCTATCTGTGGCTCAAAAAACGTGCTATGCGCAATGATCTGCCAATTCATGCCGATGGATTTCGCAAATATGCCAAATCTTGATAAATTCGATATTGCCATCCTGAAATGCCTGCAGGAGGATGCGCGCGCCACCAATGTCGAGATCGCCGAGAAGGTGAACCTCTCGCCATCGCCCTGCCTGCGCCGTATCCGCAACCTCGAAAAGCTCGGCGTCATCCGCCGCTACACGGCTGATATCGATCGCAAGGAGGTCGGCCTCGGCCTCACCGTTTTCGTGGAATTCAAGGTCGCCCATCACAGCCGGGAAAATTCCGAGGCCCAGCAGGCGGCACTGCTCGCCATCCCCGAAATCGTCTCCTGTTTCCTGATCTCGGGCACGGCCGATTTCCTCGCCGAAGTCGTGGTCGAAGACCTCTCGGCCTATGAGCGGCTGTTGACGGAGACACTGCTGACCCTGCCGAATGTCACCGATATCCGCTCGAATTTCGCCATCCGCAGCATCAAGACGCATGGACCACTGAAGCTGCCCGAGCGCAATTGACGCACACCTCAACAAGGCATCCCAATAAGGTGATTGTTTTTGTAAACTTTACTTGAAAAATTCACTTCACTTCTGTAGCGGGTGTCTCATCCGGTGTGAGGGCCGGTGATCATTTCAGTATGAGGACATTTGCCGTGAGCGTTTTTGATATTCCGCTGTCGCGCCGCCAGTTCGGCCTGTTGCTCTCGGCCTGTGCCGCCGCTGCCGTACCGGGCATTGCCCTTGCCGATGATGACAAGCGCACGATCAAACACGAGCTCGGCACCACCGAAATCTCCGGCAAGCCGCAGCGTGTCGTCGCCCTCGAATTCTCCTTCGTGCAGGCGCTGAATGCAGTCGATGTCGTGCCGGTTGGCATTACCGACGACAACCAGCCGAAGCGTATCGAACAGCTTCTCGGCAAGAAGATCGACTACAGCTCGGTCGGCACGCGGCTGGAGCCCAATCTTGAGCTCGTCGCCGCCCTGACGCCCGATCTCATCATTGCCGATGAACTCCGCCATTCGGCGATCTACGTACAATTGAGTGCCATTGCGCCGACCATCGTGCTGAACAGCTGGGAAGGCAGCTACGAGACTATCAAATCTTCGGTCGTGACCATCGCAGATGCCTTGGGCGAAAAGGCGAAGGGTGAACAGGCGCTTGCCGCCCATGAAGCCGTTATCGCCGGATTGGTCGCAAAGATCCCGGCCGGCGAAAAGCGCCGCTTCCTGCTCGCCGTCGCCAATCCGGATTCCATGAGCCTGCATAGCTCCTCCTCCTTCACCGGTTCCGTCTTCAAGGCCATGGGCCTGACGCCGGCGATCGATTCCAGCGATGCCGTGGAAAGCGGGGCAGGGATCGAGCGTCTCGTCGCCATCAATCCGGACGTATTTTTGGTCGCGACCGACACCGGCGCCACCGTGTTCGACCAGTGGAAGAGCAACGCCGCCTTCAACAACATTGCGGCGGTGAAGGCCGGCATGGTCTTTCAGGTCGACCGTAACCAGTTTTCCCGTTTCCGCGGGTTGACGACGGCAGAGATGATCGCCCGCGAAATCCTCGCCAAGGTCTATCAGGCCGGATAAGCGCCAATGACGACAAAAGGCGGCGCAGCCATGCGGCATGAAACCGGCAGCCCCGTGCTGCTGGCATTCTGCCTGTTGCTGGCGCTCGCCATGGTTATTCTCGCCGGCATTTCCTTCGGCGTCTCTGAGTTGCCGGTCGCCCGCGCGCTTCATCTGCTCTTCACACCCGACGGCTCGCCGGATAGCGCGCTGGTCTGGGATGTGCGCCTGCCGCGGGCAATGCTCGCCATGCTGGTCGGCGCCAATCTCGCCGTTGCCGGCGTGCTGATCCAGACGCTGACCCGCAATTCGCTCGCTTCGCCACAGACCTTCGGCATCAATGCCGGGGCCTCACTGGTCATCGTCATCTCTCTCATCGCCATGCCCGGCCTGAGTGCCGGCGGCACGGTCTGGTCGGCCTTCATTGGCGCGGCTGCCGTAGGTCTCGCCATGTGGGCGCTGTCGGTATCGGGCACCATGAACGAGATGAAGCTGGCCCTTGCTGGCATCTCCATCCAGCTCGTGCTTGCGGCACTTGTGCAGGCCATCCTGATCGCCAACAATGCCGGGCAGGATATCGTCTATTGGCTCGCCGGCTCCATCAATGGCGCGCAATGGAGCAAGGTCTGGATCATACTGCCCTTCACGCTTCTCGGCGGGGGGATCGCCCTGATCGCCGGTCGTCATTTCGGGGTGCTGGCGCTCGATGAGACCACCGGTGTTTCGCTTGGCCAGAATGCCCGGCGCGTCGGCGGCCTTGCTGCAGTGCTGATCGTCATTCTCGCCGGTTCCGCCGTCGCCGTCAGCGGCCCCATCGGCTTCATCGGTCTGCTGGTGCCCCATATCGTGCGGCGTCTCGCCGGCAACGACCAGCTGACAGTGATTGTGCTGAGCGCCGTCACCGGTCCCTTGCTGCTGACTGCCGCCGATCTCTTGGGCCGCGTCGCCGCTTTTCCGGCCGAAACCCCTGTCGGTATCGTGACGGCCCTGATCGGCGCGCCGGCTTTCGTCGCCATCCTCTGGCGGCAGAGGGCAAAATGACCAGTGCGGCCTTGCCATCGAAGAGCCTGCGTGCGGCAAGCGTATGCCTCGTCGTCGCTGTTCTCATCCTCATCATTGCCGTGCTCGGCATGACGATCGGCGCCGTCACGCTCTCGGTCGGCCAGGTGCTGGATGGTATCGCCGGCGGCAAGAGCGCCTTCATCGTCATGCAGTACCGCGCCCCGCGCGTCATCGTTTCCATCCTCGCCGGGGCCTCGCTCGGCATTGCCGGCACCTTCCTGCAAGGTGCGCTGCGCAATCCGCTGGCCTCACCCGATGTGGTGGGCATCACCAAATGGGCCGGCCTCGGCGCCTTTCTCGCCGGTCTCTTCACCCCGCCGGCCTGGGCCGTCTGGGCCATTCCATCAGGTGTCATCGCTGGCGCAGTTGCTGGCGCTTTGGTACTGCTCGCGATCGGCCGCAGCTTCGGTGGCGGCATAGCGGCATTGGCGCTCGTCGGCGTCGCGCTCGGCATGCTGGCCCAGGCGTTGATGCAATATGTCATGGTGCTCGTCCCGACCCGCGCCGACCAGTCGATGGTCTGGCTTGCCGGCAGCGTCTATGGCTCGACGATGACCGATGTGGTCGCTCTCTCGCTCTGGCTCATCGCCTGCCTGCCTTTCGTGCTGATCGCCACCATCCGGCTTGATGCCGGCGGTTTCGGCGACGATACGTTGACGAGCCTGGGTATCTCGCCCGGTCTCCTGCGCGGCGGCCTCATCGTCGTCTCGGTGCTGCTCTGCGCCGGCAGTGTCGCCGCCGTCGGCAGCATGGGCTTCCTCGGCCTGTTGTCACCGCATGCCGCCCGGCTGCTCGTCGGCCCGCGCGCCCGCCACATGGTGCCAGTAAGCGCCCTGATCGGCGCCCTGACGCTTTCCGCTGCCGATATGATCGGCCGGCTGGTGGCCTTGCCGAACGAGATCCCGGCCGGCATCGTCGCTGCCGTGATCGGCGGTCCCTATCTCATTTTCCTGCTGATCAAGGAGGCAGGCCGCCCATGACTGATGCAGGTATGATTGATGTCGCCCATTCGCGCCTCTCCGTCAAGGATCTGACGCTCGGCTATGCCGCGATCAAGGTTCTCGACCATGTCGATGTCACGATCCCCGACGGCAGGATCACTGCCCTGATCGGCGCCAACGGCTCCGGCAAATCGACGCTGCTGCGCGCGCTCGGTCGCATCATCCAGCCGCTCGGCGGCACCGTGACGCTGGACGGCAAGGCGATCGCTTCCATGCCCGGCAAGACGATTGCGCAGACGCTGGCGCTCTTACCGCAAAGCCCTGTTTCACCCGATGGTCTCACCGTGCGCCAGCTCTGCCGCTTCGGCCGCCATCCGCACAAGGGCATGCTGTCGCGCACGACGCGCCATGACGAGCAGATCGTCGAGGCATCGCTGGCCGCGACTGGCCTGACCGATCTCGCCGAGCGCCCGCTCGACCGCCTCTCCGGCGGCCAGCGCCAGCGCGCCTGGATCGCCATGGCGCTAGCGCAGGAAACGCCGATCCTGCTGCTGGACGAGCCGACGACCTATCTCGACATCGCCCATCAGCTGGAAGTTCTGGAACTGTTGAAGGAATTGAACGAGAAGAGTGGACGCACCATCGTCATGGTCGTCCACGATCTCAATCATGCCGCCCAATATGCCGACCACATCATCGCGGTCGCCGATGGCGGCATTCACGCGGCAGGCAGCCCTGCCGATCTTCTGAAGCCGGAGCTCATTCGCGCAGTCTTCGGCATCGACGCCGTCGTGATATCCCATCCCGTTGATGGGACACCACTCTGCCTCCCCTTCGTCGAACGTTAGAGCCATTCCAACAAAAATGTGCAGCGATTTTGCGTTGAGGTGATGGGATGGAGCTGTTCTTGCGCAGAGCCAGCCAGATCATTGGTAGGGTGCATAGGATGCATAACTTGCATAGGATTTTCCATACGCCGTGTGGGAAATGTCAGATGGTGACATGACAGGTGTGTATCTGGCATTTCCTATAGAGCAGTGGAAAACTGCCTATGCATCTTATGCATCCTATGCAGGCACTGAGGGCCTCGTCCGGAATTGCATCAGAACAAAGCTCTGGATGCGGATGATTTCAGGCCGACCGGCCTGAAATCTGAAGCAGGATCTACAGCAGCGTCCCGCTGAGGATCAGCAGCGCCACCGAGAAATAGATGACGAGCCCGGTCACATCGACCAGCGTGGCGACGAACGGAGCCGATGCCGTTGCCGGATCGAGCCGCAGCTTCTGCAAGATGAACGGCAGCATCGAACCCGATATGGAGCCGAAGGTGACGATACCGACCAATGCGGCAAAGACCGTCAGGCCGACCAGCTGCCAATGCGGGCCGTAATCATAGAGCCCGGCAGTCTGCCAGAAGATCACGCGCAGCAGGCCGACAAGCCCGAGAATGGCGCCGAGCACGATGCCTGTCGGCAGTTCGCGCAGCAGCACCCGCCACCAGTCCGTCAGCTTCAACTCGCCGACGGCAAGCGCCCGGATGATGAGCGAGGTCGCCTGCGAACCGGAGTTACCGCCGGAGCTCATGATCAGCGGAATGAAGAGAGTCAGCACGACGGCCTTTTCCAGCTCGCCTTCGAAATGCTGCATGGCGCTTGCCGTCAGCATTTCACCGAGGAAGAGGGCACAGAGCCAGCCCGCACGCTTGCGGATCATGCCGCCGAAGCTGATCTTCATATAGGGCTTGCCGAGCGCTTCCATACCGCCGAATTTCTGCGCGGCCTCGGTCGTATCAGCGATCATCGTGTCGATGACGTCATCGACCGTTACGATGCCGAGCACCATGCCATGGTCGTCGACGACGGGCAGTGCCAGGAGGTCGTGCTTGCGGATCAGCCGCGCGACATCTTCCTGCTTCATCAGCGCATTGGCCGAAACCGGCGTGCCCTTCTGGGCAACAGAAAGGATCGAGGCATCGGGCTCGCCGGTGATGAGGCGGCGCAGCGTGACCACATGCAGCAGCGCGCCGGAATTATGATCCAGCACATAGATCGCATAGACGGTTTCGCGCGAGCGTTCGACCTGCCGGACATGGTCCAGCGTCTGAGCGATCGTCCAGTCATCGGGCACGCTGACGAATTCCGTCGTCATGATGCTGCCGGCCGTGCGCGGCGGATAGCCCATCAGGTGCTGGATGGCGATGCGGACGGGTTCTTCCAGGCTGGAGAACAGGCGTACGCGGTCATCGATGTCGAGTTCCAGCAGGACGTCGGCGACGCGGTCGTTCGACATGCCGTGCAGCAGCCGGGCCGAATCCGCACTGTCCATCAGCGCCAGAATGGCCGGTGCGTTGCGCAGCTCCGGACGGTCGAGAATGTTGACGGCATATTCCTGCGGCATCCGCGAGAGGATGCGGCCGGCTTCAGCCGGGGCAAGCCCGTTCAGCGATTCCACGCGCTCGGCGATGGACGCAACACGGCTGTTATTCATGAACGCACGGGCGGCATAGCCGGCCCGCAGAGGGAAGCGATTGATATTCATTGGCTCGCCTTTCCGTCGATCCGCCGTAGCGTCCGATCGGGCGAGCCCGGAGCAACCAGGTCAGCGCACGAAGGCCGCGTACGGCAAAGGCAATCGACTGCTACTGTCGCTTGGCATCGTGATGATGGCTCCGTTGATATCCGTGCACGACGTACGTCATCCACGTGTCACACTAGGTGGTCTCGAATGCGGAAAAAGTCAAGCTACTTAAATGCTTAACGCCAGAATGCCGCACCCTCGGCGCGGCATTATAGGTCAGCATCCTTTACGCAATATTTCGAGCGTCGGAAAAGGCGGATTTTCGACCTCGAAAACCTCAGAACCCGGCGAGGACGACCTTGCCCTTCATCTTGCCGCTTTCGACCATGGCATGCGCCTTTTTCAGGTTCGTGGCGTTGATCGCGCCGACGGTTTCCGACAGCGTCGTGCGGATTTTGCCGGCATCGACGAGCTCGGAAATCTTGTTGAGGATCTTGTGCTGCTCGATCATGTCGGGCGTGCCGAAAAGCGGGCGGGTGAACATCAGCTCCCAGTGAACCGAAGCCGCCTTGCGCTTGAAGGGAACGACATCGAAGGTCTTGGGATCGTCGATCAGTGCGAAACGGCCCTGCGGCGCAAGCGCCTCCACGATGTCGGCGACATGCTTGTCCGTATTCGTGGTGGAAAAGATGAAGCCCAGCGCGCCGATGCCGAGGGAGGCGACCTGCGGCGCGATCGGCCGCGAGTGGTCGATGACGTGATGGGCGCCGAGTTCTTTCACCCAGTCCTGAGTTTCCGGACGCGAGGCCGTGGCGATGACCGTCAGATCCGTTAGCACACGCGCAATCTGGATGGCGATCGAGCCGACACCGCCGGCGCCGCCGATGATGAGCACGGCAGGGGCCGCGCCCGGCACGGGATCGGTGACGCGCAGGCGGTCGAACAAGGCTTCGTAAGCGGTGATGGATGTCAGCGGCAGGGCGGCCGCAGCGGCGAAGTCGAGAGTCTTCGGTTTCCTGCCGACGATGCGTTCGTCGACGAGCTGGAACTCGGCATTCGAGCCGGGGCGATTGATGACACCGGAATAGAAGACCTCATCGCCTGGCGTAAACAGCGTCACATCGGAACCGACGGCCTTGACGATGCCGGCGGCATCGAAGCCGAGCACCTTTAGCTCATCGGCGGGCGGCGCCATGTTGGCGCGCACCTTCACATCGACGGGGTTGACGGAGACGGCCTTGATCTCGACGAGCAGGTCATGGCCCTTGGCCTCGGGCGTCGGTAGTTCGACATCGATCAGCGAGGTTTCGGCGGCGATGGGCTGTGGGGTCTTGTAAGCGACGGCGCGCATCTTGGTAACTCCTGTGTCTGTTGTACGAGAGCTAGATGCGACCTATGTTCCGGCAACGCAAGAATGCACAAATTCTGTACGTAGTACCAAAAAGGATACTGTAAATGTCACGCCCGCGCGCCAAACTGGTCGAGAATTTCCCCGGGTGCCCGGTGGAGGCGACGCTGACCTATCTCGATGGAAAGTGGAAGGGCGTGATCCTTTTCCACCTGATGGACAGGACTTTGCGCTTCAACGAGCTGAGGCGTAACCTGCCGGCGATAACCCAGCGCATGCTGACGAAGCAGCTGCGCGAGTTGGAAGAGTCCGGCCTGATCTCACGAACAGTTTACCCGGTCGTGCCGCCGCGCGTCGAATATGCGCTGACGCCGCTCGGCTCGACGCTGAAACCGGTCATCCGGGCGCTTGCAGCCTGGGGCGATGAATTCGTCTTCTGCAGCCCCGAGGGACGGGAGCTGCGTATCGCAAAGGCGCTAAGCGCTCCGGCTGCGGCGCTCCAGGCGTAGCGACGCTGCAAAGACGAAGAGGCCGAGGAAGGACAGCACGGCGCCGACATAGCCGGTTGCCGCAAAGCCATAACCCGCGGCAATGACGAGGCCGCCGAGCCACGCGCCGAGCGCGTTGGCGATGTTGAAGGCCGAGTGGTTGGAGGCGGCGGCAAGCGTCTGCGCATCGGCCGCGACATCCATCAGCCGCGTCTGCAGCGCCGGGCCTGCCGCAAAACCGCAGCCGACGAGGAAGACGCAGAGCCCGAGCATGTAGGGGTTCGAGGCAGTCAGCGAGAACATCGTCAGCACGACGATGTTATAGACCAGCGAGCCGCCGATCGTGCCGAGCAGTGACTTGTCCGCCAGCCAGGAGCCGATGACATTGCCGGCATTCATGCCGACGCCGAACAGCACGAGCATGAGCGCAACGGCCGTTTCCGGCAGCATCGCCACCTGCGTCGTCGTCGAGGCGATATAGCTGAACATGGCAAACATGCCGCCATAACCGACAGCGGCAATGGCAAGCGTCAGCAGGATTTGCGGACGACGGAAGGCGCTGAGTTCGCGGAGCGCACTTGCCCCTTCGGCGACCTTGTCGTGCGGCACGTAAAACCAGATGAGCGCGACCGTCACGAAACCGATGATGCCGACGGTCAGGAAGGCGACCTGCCAGTCGAGCGCCTGGCCGAAGAAGGTCGTCAGCGGCGTGCCGAGCAGGGTTGCGACCGTTAGGCCGAGCATGACACGGCCGACGGCCCGTGCGCGGCGATGCACCGGCACCATGGAAGCGGCGACGAGCGCTGCCACGCCGAAATAGGCGCCATGCGGCAGGCCGGTGATGAAACGCAGCACCGCGAAGCTCTCGAAGGTCGGTGCGACGGCGCTGAGGATGTTGCCGACCGCAAAGAGCAGCATGAGGCAGAGCAGCAGCGTGCGCCGCGCCATCTTGGCGGCGAGCACGGCAATGACGGGCGCGCCGATCACCACGCCGAGCGCATAGGCGCTGATGACATAACCTGCCTGCGGGGTCGTGACCGAGAAAGTATCCGCCACATTCGGCAGCAGGCCCATGATCGCGAATTCGCCTGTACCGATACCGAAGCCGCCGGCGGCGAGCGCCAGCTGCACCAGTGCGACGGTCATGGCCGAGGGAAGCGCTGCCTCCGGCCCGGAATCGACAGAATCATCGATGGAATCGTTGACGGCAACCTGGCTCACGGGCGGTCCTCGGAGGATCTAAGCTTGGCGACGGCCGCTGGCGGGACGCGCAGGGCCGGTCATTTGCAATTGGTGGGCAGAAATGGCGGGGGGCGGAGATATGATCTCCAATATCCCATCTATTGAACGGGAAACCGGAAGCGTCGAGTGCTTTTTTTGCAGTGCAGCGTCCTGCTATCTGCATACGTCCATTGCAATATTTGCGTTTCGGCGATGTGACCCGGAAAACCATCCGGCTTGAAATCGCAGGTGCATCAACCATTTCTTGAGGGCATGGATAGCGGGATAGGAACAGGCACCTCATGAAGCTCGTCGGTTTTTTCAATCGCGACGGCGGTACCTTCAGAACGACGGACATGCAGGCTTATGAGAAACGCGCGGAAGAAGTCTTCCGCGAAGCCGGCCATGATTTCGAAGCGATCGTCTTCTCCGGCAACGAGATCGTTCCCGCCATGGAACGGGCCGCACGGCGCGACGACATCGACGGCATCGTCGCCGGCGGCGGCGACGGCACCATTTCGGCGGCCGCATCGATTGCCTGGAAGAACGGCGTGGCGCTCGGCGTCGTGCCGGCCGGCACCATGAACCTCTTTGCCCGCTCCCTGAAAGTGCCGCTCGATATCTGGCAGGCGCTCGATGTGCTGGCTTTCGGTGAAGTCGACAATATCGATATTGCCAGCGCCAACGGAAGGCCGTTCATCCACCAGTTCTCCGCCGGCCTGCATGCGCGCATGGTGCGCTACCGCAATTCCTACAGCTACCGCTCCCGCCTCGGAAAGATGGGCGCCAGCACTCGCGCTGCCTTCGGCGTCGTCTTCAATCCGCCGGAATTCGAGGTCGAGTTCGAGGCGGCCGGCATGAAGGAGACCCGACGCGTCTCGGCGATATCAGTCTCCAACAACCCCTTCGGCGAAAACGCGCTGCTCTATGCCGACAATCTGCGCAGCGGCGAACTCGGCTTCTACACGGCAAAACCGCTGAAACCGCTCGGCGTCGCACGGTTGGCGATCGACATGCTGCGCGGCAGATTCCGGGAAAACGATGCGGTCATGGTCCTGCATCCGGCCGAGGTGCATCTGCACTTCCCGAAGTTGCGCGCCAAGGCGAACTGCGTGATGGATGGCGAGCTTCTGCCGCTGGAGCGCGATGTCACCGTCAAGCTGCATCCGGGCGAATTGAAGGTGCTGGTCAAGCAGGGATTGGCCGCGCAGGAAGGCGAGAGGGAGCGGCGCGAACCGGCCGCGTGATTTTCAGAACGAAGCGGAGCGTCTGGCCCTGAAAGGAATGAGAGCGCTTTCGACGATATCCCGGTCCGCCTCGTCGCCGAAAACACAGGTGCGATTGCGCCCCTTCTTCTTGGCGCAGTACAGCGCTTCGTCGGCTGATGCGATGAGCTGTCGCCAGCCTTCAGCACCACAGGCGCCGGAGGCGACGCCGATGCTGACAGTGATCGAGAGAGCGACGCCGGTTTCCGCGTCACGGATGACATGCGCCTGAATGCGGCTGCGAAGTTCTTCGGCAAAATCCAAGGTGTTCGAAAGATCGGATGTGGAAACGAGAACGGCGAATTCCTCGCCCCCATAGCGCGCGACGATGTCCGTCGGACGCATCGCGCCCTGCAGCAGGGTGGCGATTTCGATGAGCACGGCGTCGCCCGTCAGATGGCCATAGGTGTCGTTCACCGTCTTGAAGTGATCGATATCGATCAGCATCAGGCAGACATCTTCCTCGCGCTCCGAAGGGGCATTGCCGAAGCCTTCCAGCGCCCGGCGGTTCCAGACACCGGTCAGCCCGTCCTTTTCGGCCTGCATCTTCAGGCGGGCCTCATATTCGGCCCGTTCGTCCAGCTTGCCGCGCAGCAATTCCAGCGCCTCGAACAGGCTGCGCATCTCCGGCGCCTTGGAGATCGTCTCCAGGTCGGTCGCGGGACTGCCGTCTGCGAGCGCGATGATCTGGCGTCGTGCCGTCAGCAGCGGACCGAGCATGTGCAGGCGGATGGAGCGGAAGAGCGTAAACAGCACCGCAAGAGCGGAGGCCGTGATCACAGCGATGACCGCCAGGCGATAGGAAGCGGCGTAGTGCTGGGTCCGGTAGCGCTTCACCACATCGTCGAGAAAGACCGTACGCAGCCGCTCCAGCGGCTGCAGCGTCGGAACATAGTCGCGTGTCAGGTCAACTGCGGAAACCGAATAGTCCCCCGAGATCTTGCCTTGCTCGATCAATATCTTGACGAGTTCGAGGCCAGACCCGAAAAAGATCGTATCGACATCCTTCATGAGCTGCGCAGAGAGCGCCTCGCGATCGCTGACGATCGTCTGGCCCTGCATCAGCGCACGCAGTTCCAGAAGCCGGCCAATGGTGCGGTTCGCGTCGGTGATATGGCTGTCGCGTAAAGGCTGGCGGGTGGCAATCGGACCCATGATCTGCGAGGCGGCCCGGCCCCCATATTCGCGCATGTCGCTGATCATCCGCCCCGTCAGGAATGGCGCGGTCAGTTCCGACCGGCGGGTGGTGAAAGCGGCTATGTGCCAGTCGACGACATGCTGGAATGTTTCGATCACCTCGATCATTTCGCCGATCGCGTTTTGCACATCGCCGGGCTCGCGGTCGGCGAGCGGTGTTGCGGCAACGCGGTCGACGGCTTGGCGAGCCCTGCGAAGCTGCGCCCTTGTCTCAGAGAGCGCCCCCTGGAGATCGGGAAGCGAGGAGGATAGATCGACTTCGGGCGGCTCATCGAGCGCCTCGAGCGAGAGATCGCTGATGCGCCGGAAGACCTTTAAACGCTCTGTTGCGGGCGCGCTGCTATTTGGCTCTATCGCCATGATGTCGTTGGCCGGTCCGCGCTCCGCCGACATGCGGCTCGCCGCTTCCAGAACCTGGCGGAAGCGCTCTACAGCCAGCAGATTGTCGTGGGTCGAGCGGTAGCTTTCATAAGTCGGAATGAGAGCGCTGGCTGTCAGAATGAGGGTCAGAAACGCCACGATGACGGTTGCAAAGAGCAGCTTTCCCTCAAGAGTGATGCGGTTCATCAAACCGGATCCCTTTCAACTCGTCATCCAATCCGGCCCCGTTGCCGGTTTACTGAATATGCTGATACCGGGCATATATTACCGATTTCGAGTATAGGTCATCGATAATGCCAACAGGGTTAAGAAAAGCATCTAGGTGTAAGTTATGTGACGGGCGCTATTAACTACAGGCGCGCAAGATAAGTACGATAGTCGAAATCCGACACGGTGCGCAGGTACGCTATTGCTTCCTTGTACTTCGTATCGCCATACAACTTTCGATACTTGTCGCCAAAGATATTGGCGATGAAGGCCGACTGCCGGAAGGCCTCGACCGCCGTCAGGAAATCATGCGTCAGACGCTTCGCGCCCGGTGGCGTATAGGCGGGCGTCGTTTCCTCGCCGGGATCGAGATCTCCGTCGAGGCCGAGCAGCATGCCGCCGAGGATCGTCGCCAGCAGCAGATAGGGATTGGCATCCGCACCCGCCACGCGGTGCTCGATGCGCGCCGCCGGCCCGTTGCTATCAGGAATGCGGATTGCCGTGCCGCGATGCCCGCTACCCCAGGTCAGATCGGTCGGCGCAAACGAGCCCGGCTGGAAGCGGCGATAGGAATTGGCAAAGGGGGCGAAGACGAGCTGCGCCTCCTGCATGGTCTGCAGCATGCCTGCCGTCACCGATTTCAGAAGTGTCGGCTCGCTGCCCTTGGCATCGAGGATATTGTTGCCATCCCTGTCGATGATGCTGGCATGCACATGCAGACCCGATCCCGCCTGGTCCGAATAGGGCTTGGCCATGCAGGTCGATTTCAGCCCGTGCTTGCGCGCCGCCTGTTCGGCAACGCGTTTCAGGTAGAGGCAGTCGTCGGCCGCAGCCAGCGCATCGGGCCGGTGCAGCAGGTTGACCTCGAACTGGCCGGGCCCGAATTCCGCCGTCGTTGCCTCCGCCGGCAGGTTCATCGCCTTGGCGTAGGCGCGCAGCGTCTGCAGGTAGTCGTCGAGTGCATCGACGGCGCTCATGTCGTAGAGCTGGAAGCCGTTCGGATTGCCGCGATAGGTGAGGCTTGCAGGCGGGGAGGGAATGCCCGTCTCGCGCCAGTTCTCCTCAACCACATAAAATTCCAGCTCGGTCGCGACGACGGGCGTCAGCCAGCGTTCGGCATAGCGTTCAAGCACGGAAGCGAGAATGCTGCGCGGATCCATGAAGCTGCGGCTGCCGTCGAATTCATGCATCATGGCAAGCACCTGCATCGATCCCTCGGGCGCCCAGGGCATCGGCGTCAGGCTGCGCTTGTCGGGAATGACATTGCCGTCGGGGTCGCCGATTGTCAGCGACAGGCCGGTGATGTCGTCATTGTCATCGCCCCAGATATCGAGCGACTGCGTGGAGGTCGGCAGGCGGATGTCGCCAGCCCAGACTTTCTTTTCGGCCGAAAGCGGCAGTTGCTTGCCGCGCAGATCGCCATTCATGCCGACAACCAGGATCTCGAAACGCGGATCGCCCTCTCCAGCCTCTTTGCCCTTGCTCGCCATGACCTTGAAAATCCTCTCGCAGAAGGCCAAGGTCGTAAACTATCACCGAAAGCCTTTCAATCCGAAGGTCTAATCATGTCCGATACTTATCCGTTGTCGAACCTTGCCGCGATCGATGCCGCCCATCATCTGCATCCCTTCTCCGACATGAAGAAACTGAATGCCGACGGCACGCGCATCATCCAGCGCGGCGAGGGCGTGCATATCTTCGATAACAACGGCAAAAAATATCTCGATGGCTTCGCCGGCCTCTGGTGCGTCAATATCGGCTATGGCCGCAAGGAAATCGCCGATGCTGTTGTAAAGCAGATGAACGAGCTTCCCTATTACAACACCTTCTTCGGCACGACCTCGCCGCCGACGACCCTGCTGGCACAGAAGGTGACGTCCAAGGCCGGGCTGCGCTTCAACCATGTCTTCTTCACCGGCTCAGGCTCGGAGGCGAACGACACTTGGTTCCGCATGGCCCGCGTCTATTGGGCGGCGGTCGGCCAGCCGTCGAAGAAGACGGTCATCGCCCGGCGCAATGGCTATCACGGCTCGACGGTCGCTGGCGCCAGCCTCGGCGGCATGAAATACATGCATGAACAGGGCGATCTGCCGATCCCGGGCATCGTCCATATCGGCCAGCCCTATTGGTATGGGGAGGGTGGCGATCTCACGCCGGCCGAATTCGGGCTGAAGGTTGCCCGAGAGTTGGAAGCCAAGATCGATGAGCTCGGCGAGGAGAACGTCGCCGCCTTCGTCGCCGAGCCGATCCAAGGGGCCGCCGGCGTCATCATCCCGCCGGAGACCTACTGGCCGGAGATCGACCGCATCTGCAAGGCGCGCAACATCCTGCTCGTCACCGACGAGGTCATTTGCGGCTTCGGTCGCCTCGGTGAATGGTTCGGCCATCAATATTTCGGCGTCGAGCCGGATTTTGCACCGATCGCCAAGGGGCTGTCATCAGGCTATCTGCCGATCGGCGGCGTGCTCGTCAGCGATCGCATCGCCGACGTTCTGATCAACGAGGTCGGCGATTTCAACCACGGCTTCACCTATTCCGGCCACCCGGTCTGCGCTGCCGCAGCCCTCGAAAACCTGCGCATCATTGAGGAGGAGAAACTGGTCGAGCGCGTGCGCGACGACATCGGCCCCTATTTCGCAAAGAGGTGGGGAGCCCTTGCCGAACATGATTTCGTAGGACAAGCGGAAAGCGTCGGCCTGATGGGCGGCCTGCAGCTTGCCGCCGACAAGAAAACCCGCACCCGTTTCGAAAAGCCGGACCCGATCGGCTCGGCGGTGCGCAATCACGCGCTCGCAAACGGCCTCGTGCTGCGCGCCACCGGAGACCGCATGCTGGCCTCGCCACCGCTCGTCATCAGCCATGAAGAGGTCGATGAGATGGCACGCATCACCAAGATTGCGTTGGATGCTGCCTGGAAGGAGTTACGCGCTTAGGGATAGGCGACGGCATAAGCGAATTGATAGGTGTCACCCGGCTGGCCATAGATATAAGGCAGGGCAACGATATGCGTCTCCGGCTGCTTCAAGCCGTTTTGCGCAATGACATCCTTGAAATAGTATTCCGGCCAGGCCGGCGGCGTTCTGCCCTTGTCGTCGCGCCAGACGAAGACGACGGGATGTTTCGCATCCAGCTGGAACTTCGGCTTGAAGTCCGGATAGAAATAGGACTGCACCGGGGTGTCGGGCATCAGCAGCCGCATATTGCCGTCGAGATGCGGGTCGTAACCGACGATCAACCCCGGCTCGCCGCCGATATCCTTGCGGATCGTCTCGGCGAAGCTGGCATAGGGGATGTTCAGCCGCTGATACTTGCCGAGGAGCGGGCCGTAATAGGCGCGCATGGCGAGTACAGCCAACACGACGCCCATGATCACGCCACCAACAGCAAGCGATTTCCGCAAGGGCGCTCCTGCATCGACTTCGGCACTATCGGCCTTCATGCAGATATAGAGCGGCAGGATGAGGAAGAGTGGTGTCAGCCATCGGTCGGCGACGTTGTCGACGCCCGCAAGCAGGATCATCAGCGCAATGGCGCCGATCTCGATCAGCAGGATGCGCCCGGCAATTCGTGTCCAGCGGCTGGAAGCGCGCCACATTGCCCGCAGCGATTTGGCAAAGAGCGCCAGAAAAATGACGACCGAGACGCCGGCGATGCCGACCATCGCGGAGATGAAGCGGAAAAAGCCGGTCGATACCTGCGACAGAAAGCCTTCACCCGCACCGGTCATCTTGTGCAGCGTGCGATCGACCGCAAGGTCGAAATGCTGCAGGAACCACAGCGCGTGCGGTAGCACGATAGCGATCGACAAGACGATCGTCAGCGCAAGCCGCCAGTCGAAAATCCGCTTGCGGAAATCGGTGTCGATGAGGGCGGCGACCAGAGCGGCGGCAGGAAGAAGCGCGAAATTATACTTCGATATCATGCCGATGCCGGTCGCAATGCCGACGATGGCATAGGAGATTGCCGAGGGCGTCTTCAGCGTCCGGAAAAAGCCGTAGAGGAACAGCGAGCCGGCAAAGATCGTCGCCACCGAATGCGTCAGATCGCGCTGCGCCTCGAAGACGACCTGCGGCACGGTGAGGAGGCCAAGCGTCGCCACCACGACCAAGCTGCTGTTCTTCAATGTCAGCCGCGCCGTCAGCCAGTAGAAGGTGTAGGAGAGGAACAGCATGCTGCATTTGAGGAGCGACAGCGAAAAGAGCGAGACGCCGACGAGCGATGTCACGCCATACTGCACCCAATTGTAGAAGGGCGGCTGCGAATTATAGCCGAAGGCGAACCACTGCGAGAGCAGCATCTGCTCCGCCTCGTCCAGCTCCAGCGCATTGGGGATGCTGAGCCGCACGATCAGGTGGAGCAGAAAATAGGTTCCGAGCACCGCCAGGATCAGATGTGGCCGGCGGCTGAAAAGGCTCTGCACGTCAGCTTTCTCGAGAGAAGATCTGGCGCACGATATAATTCGGCGAGGCGTCGTCGCGGTAGTAGGTGCGGGCGATCATCTCCGCCAGGATGCCGGTCGTGATCATCTGCACCGAAGAAAGCAGCAGCACGACGCCGACCATCAGCATCGGTCGCGTGCCGATATCGTTGCCCATAATGAACTTGTCGAAGCCGAGATAGATGAGGATCAGCGCTGCGAGGCCGCCGAGGCCGAGGCCGAGCGAGCCGAAGAAATGGCCCGGACGCGCCTTGTAGCGCATGAAGAACATCACCGACAGCAGGTCGAGGATCACGCGGAAGGTGCGCGAGATGCCATATTTCGAGGTGCCGTGCTGGCGTGCGTGATGGGTGACGGCCATTTCGCCGATGCGCGAGCTCGGCACGACTCCGGCAACCCAGGCCGGGATGAAGCGGTGCATCTCGCCCATCAGCTTCACCTGCTTGATGATCGAGGCACGGTAGATCTTCAGGCTGCAGCCATAGTCGTGCAGCTTCACGCCGGTAATGCGGCCGATCAGGTAATTCGCGCACCAGGAGGGGATTTTGCGCAGCAGCAGCCCGTCCTGGCGGTTCTTGCGCCAGCCGACGAGCAGGTCGAGTTCGCGCCGTTCCAGCTCCGAGACCATCGAAGGGATGTCCTTCGGGTCGTTCTGCAGGTCGCCGTCCATCGTGGCGATCAGCCGGCCTTGCGCCGTATCGATGCCGGCCTGCATGGCGGCGGTCTGGCCGAAATTGCGCTGCAGCTCGACGATGCGCAGCGCCAGCTCTTCGCGGTTGACGAACTTGCGGGCATTGACGAGCGTTGCGTCCGTGCTGCCGTCGTCGACGAGGATCAGTTCCCAGCGATGCGGATAGTCTACCATCGCCGCGGCAATGCGCTCGACGAGCGGGCCGATGCTTTCTTCCTCGTTGAAGACTGGAACGACCAGCGACAGTTCGAGCGGTTGCACCTGATCATTCGCATCGCGAATGGACTCTACCGTTGTCTGCAACTTTCATTTCTCCTAAAAGGCGCGGCAATGGAAGCCAATGGAAGCCAGCCGCCGCAGCCAAACTTAGGAAGCCTGATACATGAAGACCCCGAGTGTTGAAAGCGGGCAATCCTGGTTTCTGCGCAATCGCATGAGCCTCCTGACGGTCGCAATCGTCGCAGCCTATGCACTTTTCATCGAATGGTTCTGGGGCTGGTCGGTCATACTGGAACAATGGGCCGCCGTCGGTCCACGTCCGGTCATCGGCGCGCTGATACTCCTGACCAGCACCTATTTCCTGCGTACATGGCGCATCTACGATTATTTTCCACGGGAGACAGGGGGCCGTTTCGCAACGCTCTTCCGGGTCACCCAGATCCATAACCTTCTGAACATCATGCTGCCCTTCCGCGCCGGCGAAACCAGCTTTCCGGTGCTGATGCGCACGGAATTCGGCATTCCCCTGACACGCGGCACCTCCGCTCTGCTGGTCATGCGGCTGTTGGACCTGCATGCGCTGCTGGCCGCCGCCGGCCTCGGCTTTGCTGTCGCCGCCCCGAACGCAGCCCTTGCATGGCTTGTCTGGGTCATCTTCCTGTTCCTGCCGGTCTTCGCCTTCGCTGCCCGCAAGCCGCTGCTGCGCCTCGGCGCAAAACTTCTGCCGCGCAAGGCGCAGGCTCTGCTTCATGAAATCGAGAATGGACTGCCTTTCGATGCCGTCGCCTTTAGCCGCGCCTGGGCGATGACCATCGTCAACTGGCTGGTGAAGGTGCTGGTGCTCGCCTGGGCGCTCGGCCTGATGGGCGTGATGCCGATGGCCGCAAGCTTCGGTGGTGCGCTGGGCGGTGAGCTTTCCTCCGTCCTTCCGGTCCACGCGCCCGGTGGCGTCGGCACCTATCCGGCCGGCATCACCGCCGGCGCGATCGCTTTCGGTGCTTCAAGCGAACGCGCTGCGCTGGGTGCGCTGGCCCAGGCAAGCGTCAACGCCCACCTGCTCATCATCGTCTCGGCCCTGACCGGGACCGCCATCTCGCTTCCCCTCGGCCGGCGCCGCAAGGCTAGGTCGTAAGCTCCAGAATGCGCTTGCGCAGAAAGACCTGTTCCGGTTCCTGTCGGCAGAATGTCAGCGCCGTCTCGTAAGCTTGAATCGCTTCGGCACGGCGTTCGAGCCGGCGCAGGAAATCGGCCCGCGCCGAATGGGCGAGGTGATAGGTCGTCAGCTCTCCCTTGCCGAGAATGGCGTCGACAAGCGCCAGTCCTTTTTCCGGCCCCTCGGACATGGCGATTGCGACGGCGCGATTGAGCTCGGCGATTGCCGAAGGGTGGGCAGCAATCAGCAGGTCGTAATAGAAGGCGATGCGCCGCCAGTCCGTTTCCTCGATGCTGCCGGTCTTCGCGTGCTCCGCCGCGATCGCCGCCTGAGCCGTATAGATGCCGATATCAGGCGTGCGCATGGCGCTTGCGAGCAGCGAAAGCCCCTCTGAAATCTTGCTTCGGTCCCAGCGCGAGCGATCCTGATCGGCAAGCAGCACCAGCGCGCCGTCGACATCCTGTCGGGCAGCACGGCGCGACTCCTGCAGGAGCAGCAGCGAAAGCAGGCCTGCGACATCCGGATGCGGCAGCAGGGTTGCCAGCAGCCGCGCCAGCCGGATCGCCTCGGCCGTCAGGTCGGCGCGGACGATCGTGTTGCCTGAGGATGCCGAATAGCCCTCGTTGAAGACGAGGTAGATGACATGCAGCACCCGGTCGAGCCGCTCCGGAAGCTCCGCCCCGACAGGCACTTCATAAGGGATATTCTCCGTCCTGATGCGGTTCTTGGCGCGCACGATGCGCTGCGCGACGGTCGGCGCCGGCACCAGGAAGGCATGGGCAATCTCTTCCGTCGTCAATCCGCAGACCTCGCGCAGCGCCATCGCAGTCTGTGCATCGGCGGCAAGAGCCGGATGGCAGCAGATGAAGATCAGCCGCAGCATGTCGTCCTCGATCGGTTCCATATCGCCGATCTCCGTTTCTGTGCCATCAGGGTAAAGGCCGTCCTCTATATGCTGCAGCGAGGCGTTGAAGCGCGCCCGCCGCCTGAGGTGATCAATCGCCTTGAAGCGGCCGGTCGAAACCAGCCATGCGACGGGATTGTTGGGCATGCCGTCAACCGGCCATGTCCGCGCTGCCGCCGCAAAGGCGTCGTGCAACGCTTCCTCCGCCCGGTCGAAATCGCCGAGCAGGCGGATCAGCGTCGCCAGAACCCGGCGCGAATGCTGCCGGTAGATATCTTCGATCACCTGTTCCCCGATCACCTGTCTCAACGGCCGACCCTCACTGCGGCAGGGTGAGCAGTCTCACCGGGCGCAATTCGATCGACCCGACCCGGACGCTCGGAATGCCCGCGACGACCTTGCGTGCAACTTCCAGATCGGCCGCCTCGATGATGTAGATGCCGGCCAGATGTTCCTTGGTCTCGACATATGGGCCGTCGGTCGAAGACAGAGTGCCATCGCGCACCCTCAACACGGAGGCACAGTCAGGACCTTCCAATGCATCGGAATGGATCATGATGCCTTTGCGCTGAAGTTCCTCGTCATACTGGAAATGCGCCCTGACGAGCTCGTCGCCCTGGGCCTGGCTGAGTGTGCCGTCCGTATCGGCGGAATTATAGATGAGGCAGACGAAGCGCATGGCTATCTCCCATCCTTGATCGAATAGGCGGGCCGGATTTCGATCGATGCATATTTGAGGATCGGGAAGGTAGAAATGATCGCTTTCGCTTCCTCCATATCCCCGGCCTCGATCACGACGAAACCGCCGAGATGTTCCTTGATCTCGGCGAAAGGACCATCCGTTGCAGCGACAGTGCCATTGCGGACCCTGAGCGTCACTGCCTGCTCCGGCTCGTAGAGCGCCAGCGCGCTCAGCATATGGCCGCTTTCGCGCCAGCTATCGTCACTGACGATGCATTCTTGGGTGACGGCCTCCCATTCCTCTGGCGTAACCCGCTTGCTCTTTTCGGTATCGAACCAGATCTGGCCCAGAAACTTCATGGCGTCACCTCCTCAGCCGAATTCATGGATGGGGCGAACCTCGATCGCGCCGAGCTTCGCCAGCGGAATGCCGGCGGCAACACGGATCGCATCGTTGAGGTCCTTGGCGTTGATCAGGATGAAGCCGCCGAGCGCCTCCTTCGTCTCGATGAAGGGGCCATCTGTGACCGACATCTCGCCGCCGCGCACCCGGACCGTGACCGCCGATTGTGGCGACTGCAGCGCCTGGGCAACGATCATATGACCGCTGTCGGCAAGATCGCGATCATAGGTGAGCGAATCCCGGTCGAGCTTGTTCTTCTCTTCCTGCGACATGGCCGACAGCACCGTGCCGTCGAACCAGACCTGGCAAAGATATTTCATTGCTTATCCTCCACGCTGTGCTTTCACAGCCCTTGGACGAACAGCCTAGGCGCTTTTCGACAGGGAAGAAAAATATCTTTTAAGCGGCCTGAATGTCGAACAGCCGAGGCAGCGCTCGACAAAGCTTCATCTGACAACATCGAGGAGATGGAGCAATGAGCATGCTTGAAATCGGAATAGCACACCTGATCGTCACACGCGGCGCACGCAAGATGCCGCCGCTTGAGAATGTCGAGGTGATAAAGGTGCTGGTCAGGACCGTGATTGCGCTGGCGGCGTTTGCCGGCCTGATCGCAGCGCTGCAGCTTGCCGCAAGCGCTTGAGAACAGTGCGCGGCCCGGAGGATAAGGCCGGGCCGCGCCTGATATCTTATTGAAACGCCGTTTCGAAGAAGCTGCGCAGCTTGCGCGAATGCAAGGTTTCCGGCGGCATGGCGGCAAGCTTCTGGATCGCCCGGATACCGATCTGCAGATGCTGGTTCACCTGCGTGCGGTAGAAGGCAGTCGCCATGCCCGGCAGCTTCAGTTCGCCATGCAGCGGCTTGTCGGAAACGCAGAGCAGCGTCCCATAGGGTACGCGGAAGCGGAAGCCGTTGGCGGCGATCGTTGCCGATTCCATGTCAAGCGCGATGGCGCGCGCCTGTGACAGGCGCTTCACCGGGCCGGCCTGATCGCGCAGTTCCCAGTTGCGGTTGTCGATCGTGCCGACCGTGCCGGTGCGCATGATGCGTTTCAGCTCGAAGCCTTCGTAACCGGTGATCTCGGCAACGGCCGCCTCGAGCGCCACCTGCACTTCGGCGAGCGCCGGGATCGGCACCCAGACCGGCAGGTCGTCGTCGAGCACATGGTCTTCGCGCATATAGGCATGCGCCAGAACATAATCGCCGAGGCGCTGGCTGTTACGCAGGCCGGCGCAATGGCCGAGCATCAGCCAGGCATGCGGGCGAAGCACGGCCACATGGTCGGTGATCGTCTTGGCGTTGGAGGGACCGACGCCGATATTGATCATGGTGATCCCGGCATGGCCCTTCTTCTTGAGGTGATAGGCCGGCATCTGCGGCAGGCGGGCAAGTGTGGCATCCGTTTCCGGAACGCTCGATCCTGCCAGCGTGACGATGTTGCCGGGCTCCACGAAGGCCGTATAGCCATCGCCGCCCTCTGCCATCAGCTTGCGCGCCCAGGAGCAGAACTCGTCGATATAGAACTGGTAGTTCGTAAACAGCACGAAGTTCTGGAAGTGCTCGGCACCCGTCGCCGTGTAATGTGACAGGCGGGCCAGCGAATAGTCGATGCGCTGTGCGGTAAAGGGTGCCAGCGGTGAGGGCTCGCCCGGAGGCGGCAAATACTCGCCGTTGGCGATCTCGTCATCCGTCGTGTTGAGGTCAGGCGTATCGAAGAGATCGCGCAGCGGAATATCGACGAAAGCCGCCGCAGACGCTTCCACATGCGCGCCTTCGCCGAAAGCGAAGTGCAGCGGGATCGGCGTGGGGGATTCCGAGACGACGACAGGCACATTGTGGCTCTTCATCAGGAGCAGCAACTGCTCCTTCAGATAATGTTTGAAGAGCTTCGGTCGCGTGACCGTCGTCGTATAGACGCCCGGTGCCGTCACGTGGCCATAGGAAAGGCGGGAGTCGACATGACCGAAACTCGTCGTCTCGATGCTGACCTGCGGATAGAAAGCGCGGTAGCGGGAGGTGACCGGCGCCCCTTGCGCGAGCTTGGTGAAGCTGTCGATCAGGAACGAGGTGTTGCGCTCGTAGAGCTCCGTCAAAGCTTCGACGGCTTTTGCCGGATCATCGAAGGCTTGCGGCTCGAAAGGGGGAGGGGACGAAATGTCGAAAGCGGACAGGGGATAGATTCGTTTGCTCATGAGGCATTATAGAGAGTCGTTTTTAACAAGCAAACGACGCTCAAAGGCTGAGACCCAGATTTTTCCCGGGTCTCAGCGGATGGTGGTGCAGTAACCGCCGCTGCTTTCCAGGCAGGTATAGTTCGCGCCGAAATGCGACTGCTGTGCGCCGCCGCCGCCGGTGCGCACGACGACCGCCGAAAAAGAGATCGCGAAGATCGCCGCAAACAGCGTTATGATTGTAAACCGTCTCGCCAGAATGAACACGTCCACGTCCTTACCCCGATATACGCCCTTCATGGTGCTGTTTTGCCATGATGTGGCTGAACGGGTGCTGAGATGGCGGTTCATTTTGCGTTCAGTTTCTGAGGCCGGCTAAGGTTCTCAGAGCCTGCCTGAACGTCTCAGAGACGGGTCCAGGTTTGCGTTTTGCAGAAGACCTGCATCACGCAGCCCTGCATCTTGAGCGAGCCGCCGGAGATGCTGCCCGAGCCGCTATAGGTCTTGTCGTCGGCAGGATCGGTGATCTCGCCGCTATAGCTGCCGCCGGTGCCGGATAGTCTGCCGATCTTCTTGCCGGCATATTTGCCCGTCTTCAGCGTGATGCAGTAAGCGCCGCCGCAGGGCGCAATCGCCGCCGTGTCGCCGGCGCGGGTCTTCCAGTTGCCGACGATCGGTTCATCCGCCTGTGCAAGGCCTGCAACAAGTGCCAGCGCGCCGGCGAGAACGAGGGTACGGATCATCTCTTCCTCCATAAGATATGAAATGGCGCGAAAATAACTGACGCGAACGTAAAGGTAAATACGCCTCCGAAGAGCCCAAATTCCGGCCTTCCCGTCAGGTTTTTTCTGATGATCGCCGGATCGATGCTGATTTCATAGTGAACAAATCCTCAATTTCCAAATCTGAATTTTTCGTAAAAGGCGCGCAAAAATCCTTAATTTGCAGGGATTCCGATGTTTAACAAAAACCCAAGTTTACCAAGCATTTGCACTTTGTTTGCGTCAAATTAATCATGCATTTTAGGCGTTTTTTGAAAGCAGTTTGGCATAGTGAACCCATCAAACGAGCGGGGCAAACCCGCCGGACCGGAGAGGCCGAAAGCCGCAGAAGATGGCAAGGCCCAAAGGTAAAACAGGGTACGTCTTAACAGGCTAAACAGGGATAGAAACCGATGGCACGCTTTGAAATGCACAATGCTGAAATGGCCACCATGGGTGGCGAAAACAACAGCGCCGATGTCTTCTGCGAAATGGGTCTGATGTATGCGACCGGCCGTGGTTGCGAGATCGATCTCGTCTCCGCTCACAAGTGGCTGAACATCGCTGCAATCAAGGGCAACGACCGCGCCGCCGAGCTGCGCGCCGATGTGGCCGCTTCGATGAGCAAGATGCAGCTTGCCGAAGCGCTCCGCGCCGCCCGCGAATGGATGACGATCCACTAAAGCGTATAGTCGCTTGGCGCGACATGCACTGAGGACCGTCTGCAACAAGATAATTCGAAATAACAACCTCAAAAGAGGGGAGCTGGCGGGGCGCTTTGGACGGGGCCGACGCCGGGAGAAGGAAACCGCGACCGGCGCCCTCCCGCCGGCCGCGGTTTACCCGTTTGGTTTCCCATTGTCAGGCGAGTTTTTTTAAGACCAGTGGGAGCGCTTCTTCGAGCAGCGCCATGTCGGCTTCCGGCCCGACGCTGACGCGGATGCAGCGGTTGAGCGGTGCGACACCCGGCATGCGGATGAAGACACCGTGTTCCATCAGCGCATCGACGATGGCCCGTGCGTAGGTGCCGTCACGTCCGGCATCAATAGCTACGAAATTGGTGGCCGATGCCAGCGGCTGCAGGCCGTTTGCCCTGGCAATATCAGCGATCCTGTCGCGCGCGGCATGGATTTTCCCGATCACTTCGGAAAGATAGGCCTGATCCTTGAGGGCTGCGAGCGCGGCGACCGTCGCAAGCCGATTCATGCCGAAATGGTTGCGGATTTTGTCGAAGGCCTGCGCCGTGCCCGGTGTCGAGATGGCATAGCCGACGCGGGCGCCGGCAAGACCGTAGGCCTTGGAGAAGGTGCGGGTGCGCACGATGTTCGGCAGGTCGATGAGCGACCCGATCGACGGCAGGGCGGAGGCCGGGCCGGTCTCGCTGTAGGCTTCGTCGAGGATCATCAGGCAGGTTTCCGGCAGGGCGCGCGCGAAGGCGACGATCTTGTCGGCATCCCACCAGCTTCCCATCGGATTGTCAGGGTTGGCGAAATAGACGAGTGGCGCATTCTCGCGCTTGACTGCATCGAGCAACGCGTCGAGATTTTCACGGTCGCCGGCATAGGGAACGGTGACCAGTCGGCCGCCAAAACCGTTCACGTGGAAATTGAAGGTCGGATAGGCACCGAAGGAGGTCACGACGGTGCCGCCGGGCTCGATTACCAGCCGCACGATTTGCCCGAGCAGTTCGTCAATGCCGCCGCCGACGGCGATATTGGCCGGTGTCACGCCGAGATGGGTGGCGAGCGCCCCCCGCAGTGCATAATTTTCCGGATCGTTGTACTTCCAGATATCGCCGGCCTGTTCCCGCATGGCGGCAATGACCGAGGGAGCCGGGCCGAAGCCGTTTTCATTGGCGCCGATGCGCGCTTCGACTTTAACGCCGCGCTGGCGCTCGATAGCCTCGGGGCCAACGAAAGGAACGGTGGAGGGCAGGGCGCTGGCAAGCGGCGTGAAGCGCAAAAAGGCAGACATGCGAGGGCAATTTCCCGGAATTATTGAAAATGCCGCGCAACAATAGGCTCTCACTTTGCCAAGGCAAGCAAGATTATTTCTCGTTCGTGACGGCTCAGACGCGGCTGCCGTTGCGGCGGGCGTCGATCGCTTCCGTGTTGCCGATCATGAAGTCGGCGCGCACTACCTTGCGTAGAACATCCGGCTCTATCAGGTTGATGAAACGAACGCCGATACGCTCATGATGGCGGTAGACCTCGGCACAGCCGATGCGGTAGGCAAGCCCCAGGATGTTGAGATAATAATGTTTGGGCAGGCCCGCCGTGGTCGACACGACGAAGGTCGCGCCGCCCTGGGAAATATCGAGGATTTCGGCGCTGCGCATCGAAATCCCGGTCAGACAGGGGCGAACGGCGACGATACGAGCCGGTCGTTTGACGTTGAACTCCTCCCAGCGAATGTCGTAGACAGCCGACTTCACCGTGGCGAGGTGCGTTGCGCGGAGCATTTCCATTTCGCATTCTCCGTCAGGCAGTTCAAAATTTGGGGCAGTTCAAATTTCAGGCTGTTCGACGGAGAGGCTCACACGAATGTTTTTCACATTCGTCAAATATAAAACTACAATTTTAGCGAGTTTGAAATTTGTGCGTTAGCGGCACATCTATTGTGCCCTCTTGGGAATAAACCATTCACGCTCAGGCCAGCAATCTTGCCGCGCAATAGCCTCCAGCAGCGCTAAGTGCCGTCAGAAAGGTTCCCCAGACCATATCTACAAGGCTCATTGCGAGCGGCCAGTTCTTCAGTGTCGACAAATTAGTGATGTCGTAGGTGCCATAAGCCGCCAGTCCCAAAATGGCACCATAGAGCAGCGTCGTGCCGAGCGAGCCGCTGGAAAGCCCGGGCAAAACCGCTAGTATGACAATTGCAACTGTGAAGAGCAGGTAGAAAAGGGCGGCGATGCCAAGGTTCGGCGAGGGCAGCATCAGCTCGCCGAGCTGATCGCGGTAGAAGGTGCGGGCGACGATGCTGAGCCATATTGCGTCGATGACGGCAAGGGTGAGAAGGCAACCGGCATAGGCGACAAGCGCTGTCTTCATCGTCTTTGATCTCCCGCTTTGCCCTTCTACGCCATGGCATGCCCTCCGGATCGCCGTTGATTCTCTTTGCGCAGATTTTTCCCGAACTCTTTCAGTTGCCGGGCGTTTTTCCTCAAGCGGTACGCTGCTTCCAATCATGAAAGCGAGGAAATCAAATGACTGACGTCAAAGTCCCCTGGGAATCCTGGGTCGTTGTCTGCGATGGGGCGAAGGCCCTGATCCTGCAGAATGCCGGCGATGCGGAACTGATGAATCTCCAGGTCCGCGAAACGCTCACGCAGCCCAACCAACCTGACCGTGAACTCGGCACCGACAAGCCCGGGCGCTCTTACGCGCCTGACGGACTGAGCGGCAGCGCCATGGAGGAGACCAACTGGCAGGACCAGGCCGAAGCCGACTTCCTGAAGGAAGTTGCCGTAAAGCTCGACGAGCTCGTGCATGAGAAGGAGGCAAGCCGCATCGTTCTGGTGGCGCCGCCGCGCGCGCTCGGCACGCTGCGGCCCAATCTCAGCGCCGATGCCCAGGCAGCGATCTCGGCTGAAGTGGCGAAGGATTACACCAATCTGCCAATCGACCAGATCGAGCGGCACCTCGCCGCTTGATCGCGATAAATCATCGCTGTTCGAAACGCGGGTCGTATGGCCCGCGTTTCCTTATGGGGAGAAGGTCTAAAATCAGAGGCTGGTTTCGAAGCTGAGCCGCAGCACGTGATGCAGGAATTCGGGGTTCAGCAGCATGTTGAAGCTGATGGTCACGAACTCGTCTTCGCGCTTGACCACGGTCGCGCCGATCTCGTCATGGATGCCGAGGATTTCCAGGAAGAAATTCTGCGGCATTTCCAGGCTGGGGCTGACTTCCAGCAGCGCCCCGGCGAGCGTGATGGTGCGGATCAGGCAGCGGACTTGCGTTCCGGTGCTGAGGTGATGGCCGACGAAGATGATGTTGCCGGGCCGATCGAGGTTGAATTCTCTGTAAGCCTGTTCGGGCTTGGGATGTTCTGTGTCGAGGTGCATCTGAAAGGCCATGTCAGCCTCCGCTTGTTGTATGATCAGACTTTAACGCAGGATTGCTCACATCTGCTGAACAATATCTTTAAAATTAAAAGCTTGTGCAAAATCTAACGGCATAGCGCTTTTATCGTCGGCAATACTGTCCAGAATCTGCCCATTTTTTCACCAGATGTGTGCCGATCTTGACTTGGCGTCTGTCGTCGCGCATAAAAAGCCGGTTCGAGGCACCAGCCGCTCGCGGATGAAGATCCATGGTGAAGCCCTCGCGATCATGGTCACAGCCCCTATGCATGCTGACTGACGGCAATGCGAGCCCCCCTGACAGTCGAATGGCATGCCTTTGAAAGGCTGAACCCGTGACTCGTATACCCATGACTGGGACCTATCCACCGGTCGACGAACTGAAGGCCCAGGCAAAGCGCCTGCGCCAGGCCATGGCCGAGCGCGGCAGCGAGATGAGCCATGCCGCCGCCCTCGAACTGATCGCCCGCCAATATGGCACCCGCGACTGGAACACGCTGTCGGCCCTTGCAGCCAAGCCCAATGACAAGCCCATCTCGCCGATCTTCGTCGGCGCCCACATTCGCGGGCGTTACCTGAACCAGCCCTTCACCGGCAAGGTTCTGGCGCTTTCGGCTATCGCAGGCAGCGAGTTCTACAGGGTCACAATCCATTTCGATGAGCTTGTCGATGTCGTGACCTTCGAGAGCTTCTCGGCCTTCCGCCAGCGCATCCACGCCCAGATCGACGAGAACGGCGTTTCACCGCGCAAGACCTCGAACGGTCTGCCGCATCTCGTTCTCGATATCTGATCGCCAAATCGCTGCCCGCAACACCCGGATTCCGTCCATGACCTCACGTTCTGAAACCAATACCTTTCTGACTGGCCCGCTGCCCGCCGTTTTTGCCCGCACGGCGCTGCCGATCATCCTGATCACCACTATCAACGGCCTGTTCGCCGTGGTGGACGCCTATTTCCTCGGCGCCTATGTCGGGGCTGGCGCACTCTCTGCCGTTACCCTGATTTTCCCTAGCCTGATGTTGCTCGTCGCCCTTCAGTCGCTCGTCTCGAACGGCATGGCAAGCATCCTTGCCCGCGAGCTTGGCGGCGGCAATCGCGATGCCGCCCGGCGCACCTTCGCGGCTGCCCATGTGCTGGCAATCGTGGTGGTGCTTGTCATCAACGTGATCTATTGGACCGTCGGCTGGAACATCGTCGCAAATGCGGCAGGTGGTGACCTCGCAGTTGCCGAAAATGCCCGCACCTTCATGGGTATCATGGTCGTTGCCGCGCCAATCGCCTTCTTCCTGTCGCTCAATATCGACGCCCTGCGCAGCGAAGGCCGGATCGGCTTCATGACCATGGTGATGCTCGCTGCGACCGCACTCAACATCGCCGCCAACTGGTTCTTCATGGCAATCCTGCAATGGGGTGTGGCCGGCTCGGCGCTGGGCTCCGTGCTGGCGCAGGCGATCTGCCTCGTTGCCGTGCTGATCTACCGTTGGCGCAATGAGCGCGCACTTCGTCCGGCATCCCGTTTTCCGCTTGCTGACTGGCGGCCGATCCTGGCGCTTGGTGCGCCGATGAGCCTCGGCTTCATCGGCATCTCGCTCTGCTCGGCAGCCGTGATCTTCAACCTGTCGATCTGGGGCGAGGGCGACTATGTCGCAACCATCGGCGCTTACGGCATCATCACCCGCGTCATGACGCTCGCCTATCTGCCGCTGCTCGGCCTCAACATCGCCTCTCAGACGATTTGCGGCAATAATTACGGAGCTGGCCTTTCCGAACGCGTCGGCCGCAGCCTGCAGATTGCCCTGATCGCGGCCCTCGTCTACTGCACAGGCGTCGAGATCACGGTGGAATTGCTGGCGGCCCGCCTCGGCCATGTCTTCGTCGCCGACCCGGTCGTTATCGCCGAGGTCTCGCGTATCCTGCCCTGGACCGTGGGTGCCTATTTCCTGTTCGGGCAGATGATGGTGCTGTCAGGCTATTTCCAGGCGATCGGCGATGCCAAGCGTGCGGCCATCTTCGGCCTGTCGCGCGCCTATCTCTTCACGCTGCCGCTGACTTTCCTGCTGCCGCATGCTTTCGGGGAGATGGGTATCTGGATGGTGCCGGTCTTTGCCGAAGCCTGCATGTTCCTGCTGGCCTTTGCCGTGCTTGCCCGGAATGCCAGGCGGCTCGGCTGGCGTTATGGCCTGCTGCCTGCCTGAAGGCAAAGCAATTCCGGCAAAAGTGTGCAGCGGTTTTGCGTCCGGAATGCATAAAACAAAGGAGAAGGCCGCGCCTTTTTGGGCGCGGCCTTGTTTTCAATCCTTGGCGGCTGCAGGTGCGGATGCCGTAGCAGCCTCTGCTTCCCCCAGCGCGTGAGCGCATTCCTCGCAGCAGACCTCGACGGTCTTCCCGCCAAGCTTGACGCTGATGGCATCAGGTCCGAGTTCGCAGTCGCAGGCAGCGCATGTGGTCTTCTTCATCTTGTCATCCTCCGGTTGGGTCCCCGTCTGGGGTAGGATCATAAGACCACTGCTGGCCCTTTCGTCGCTGTCGAATTCTTTAGCGACTTTACGCCCGCAGCCGCGTTGCGCGCTGGAACTCTGCCGGCGTCTGGCCATAGGCCTGGCGGAAGGATGAGGTGAAATGGCTGTGGCTGGAAAAGCCGAGATCGAGGCCGAGCGCAGTCAGATCCTCATACTCACCGAGCAGATCGAGCGCACGGGCAAGGCGAAGCCGAAGCTGGTAGCGATAGAGCGGCGTCGCCTCCACCTGCTGGAAGACCTGCGTGAGATAGACAGGCGAAACGCCGACTTCGGTCGCGATTTCCGCCAGCGTCCACCGCCGCGCCAGATCAGCGGAGAGCACGAGCTTTGCCCGGTCGACAAGTTTCTGCCGTCCGGCACTGGCACCCGCCGCATGCGAGGTGCGCTCGCCGAGCGAGCGGCGTACGAGCGTCAGCGCCAGCGTTTCCGCCTCCAATGTCTCGGCAACGTTGCGGCGAAGGCCATGGCGCAGAAGGGCGACAAGCGCCTGCGCGCGCGGATCGACACGCCGGCGCTGGCGTTTGAAGCCGAACAACTCGCCGGCCTGTACCTGATCCCTAGGCGCAAGCTCGGCAAGCAGGGATTCGTCGATAGACAGATCGATGCAGGCGTCGCCGCCATCGACCGGATGGCTGATGCGGTAGCCTTGCCCGACATTGAAGAACAGTACCTGATTGGCTTCCGCCACGGTGTCGTTGCGCCCGACATGGCGCATGAAGACGCCGCGATAGGGATAGACGAGACTGGTCTTGTGCGCGCATTCCTCGTCGCTCTTGTGACGGCATTCGCCATTGCAGACGATGTCACGGATCGTGACGGTCTTCGTCTTCAGGAGCAATGCGGTCGAAAATTGCGACATCGGTCTTTCCGGAATTCGGGCGGCGAGCATCGCCCGCCGCACCAGCCTATCACAATCCTTTGTTGTTCCAGTAGTGGCTTGAGATATGCACGTCGCTTTCGATCTGGCCGCGGGAAAGGCCGATATCTTTGAGCTGATCGTCGGACAGTTCCATGACGGCGCTGCGATTGCGCCGCTCGGCAATCTTGCGCGCCAGCCAGCGCAAACCATCAAGGAGTTTGGCAAGAAGACGGGATTGCCTGATTTCTGTCCGGCGAGTGGTCTGAGAGTAAACGGTAAGGCTTGAGCCGCGCATGGTATTCCTCCATCCATTGCGTTTGAATGGGAGGATTGAACCATTTGCGCGGCCCGCCCGCTGTCAGATTATTTAGCGATCTGCGGCCCGTTCAGGCTTTCAGCAGCCACTCATGTTCCGGCGCATTGTAGAATTTCCAAACGCGCTTCGGCCCGGCCATGACATTGAGATAATAGAGATCATAGCCATGCGTCGCCGCACAGGGATGATACCCCTTCGGCACAAGCGTCACGTCGCCGTCTTCGATGGCCATCGCCTCATCGAGTGAGCGGTCGTCCGTATAGACACGCTGGAAGCCGAAACCCTGCGGCGGATTGAGGCGGTGGTAATAGGTCTCTTCCAGCATGCTCTCATGCGGAAGGTTGTCCTGATCATGCTTGTGCGGCGGATAGGAAGAGGTGTGACCGCCGGGCGTGATGACCTCGACGACGAGCAGCGAATGCGCCGAGCTGTCATCCTCAGGCATGATGTTGTTGACGTGGCGCACATTCGTGCCCTTGCCGCGCGTCACCGGCGGGTGGGTGCCGGGCGGAATGGCCTTCGCCTCATAGGTACCGCCGCCGGGTGCGGAGCACACGGCAAGCTCGAGATCGGTCTCGGCCGTCACCGACCATGTCGATTCCATCGGTATATAGAGAGCGTGCGGCGCGCCGTCGAAGGGGCTCATGCGCTCGCCGAGCGTGCCGAAATCCCTGGTGCCGGCCGAAGCCTTGCCCTTGCCGCTCACCCAGACGAGGCAGACTTCCCGCTCGCCCGTCTCTCCAGCGGTCGTCTCGCCCGGCTTCAGGCGGTACATGTCGAAGCCGACATAGGTCCAGCCGGCGCTTTCGGGCGTCACATGCGTGACGCGGCCGGTCTTGCCTGACGGTTTTACCTTGAGGTTTGGCATTGGTGTTTCTCCTCCGTTATCCCTTCGGGAAACCTTCCGTCTCCACCGTATAACCGGCCGCCGTCATGACGCGCATCAATTCCGCATGGCCGATCTCCGCCATCTTCTGCGGCGGCGCCTTGCGCGGATCCTGCTCGGCCTCGACAACGAACCAGCCCTCATAGCCGTATTCGGCGAACCGCTTGACGATGGCGCCGAAATCGAGCGAGCCGTCGCCCGGCACGGTGAAGGCGCCGAGCGCCACAGCATCGAGGAAGGATTGCTTGCTGCGATCCAGCCCGTCGACGACGGACTTCCGGATGTCCTTCACGTGCACATGGTTGATGCGGGCGTGGTGATTGTCGATGGCACGCAGCACGTCGCCGCCGGCAAAGGCCAGATGGCCGGCATCAAGCAGCAGCGGAATGCCGGCACCCGAATTCTTCATGAAGGCATCGAGTTCCGGCTCGGTCTCGACGACGGCCGCCATGTGGTGGTGATAGGAAAGCGGCATGCCCTGGTCCGCGCACCATTCGCCGAATTCGGTGACGCGGCGCGCATAGGCTTTCATCTCGTCATCTCCAAGACGCGGCTTGGTCGCGAGTGGCTTGGAGCGATCGCCCTGGATCGAGCGACCGACTTCGCCATAGACGATGCAGGGCGCATTGACCGCCTTGAACAGTTCGATCATCGGCGCGATGCGGTCCTTGTTGGTCGCAAGCTCCTCGTTGACCAGCGTACCCGAGAACCAGCCGCCGCAGAGCGTCACATCGGCAGCACGCAGGATGGGCAGCATTTCCTGGGGATTGCTGGGGAACCGGCGACCCTGCTCCATGCCGGTAAACCCGGCAGTGCGGGATTGCCGCAGGCATTCTTCCAGGGACACGTCGTCGCTGAGTTCAGGAAGATCGTCGTTCCACCATGCGATGGGCGACATGCCGAGTTTGGCCTTCATCGATAGTCTCCTTAAAAATAGCGCGGAGGAGCGCTTCCGCTCCTCCAGAAAATGACAGCAATCCGATCAACCGACGCGCTGGGCGGCGCGTGCCTTGACATAGGCCTCATGGGCCTTGTTGACCTCGCCGCGCGGGCTGACTTCCGGCACCGCGACATCCCACCAGTGGCCGCCGGCATCCGTTGTAACAAGCGGGTCGGTGTCGATGACGAAGACCGAGGTACGGTCGTTCTTCTTCGAATCGGCGATCGCCTGTTCCAGCTCGGCGATGGAGGAAACCTTCACCGCAATGGCGCCCATCGCTTCCGCATGCGCGCGGAAATCGATCTCGGGCATTACCTCATGATAGGAGTCCTTCAACAGGTTGTTGAAGTTGGCGCCGCCGGTCGCCATCTGCAGGCGGTTGATGCAGCCATAGCCTCTGTTATCGAGCAGCACGATGTTCAGCTTGAGGCCGAGCATGACCGAGGTCGCAAGCTCGGAGTTCAACATCATGTAGGAACCGTCGCCGACCATGACGACGACGTCCTTTTCCGGGTGCGCCATCTTGGCGCCGAGGCCGCCGGCGATCTCATAGCCCATGCAGGAGAAACCGTATTCCATGTGGTAGCTGCCGGGAACGGTGGCCGGCCACAGTTTGTGCAGCTCGCCCGGAAGGCCGCCGGCCGCGCAAAGCAGCGTCGTCTTCTCGCCGCCGATCGAACGGACAACCGCGCCGATAACCTGCGCATCGGAGGGCAGGGCGGCATTGGTGGCGCCCATCGCTTTGGCGGCAGCCTCCATCCAGACCTTCTTTTCCTTGGTTGCCTTTTCGGCAAGCGCCGTAGGCGCCTTCCAGCCTGAGAGACCGGCCGAGAGTGCCTTCAGTCCCTCGCGCGCATCGGCGACGAGCGGATGGCTGTCATGCTTCAGCGCGTCATAGGCTGCGATGTTCAGGCTGAGCAGTTTGAAGCCTTCATTCTTGAAGAGCGCCCAGGAGCCGGTCGTGAAATCCTGGCAGCGCGTACCGACGGCAATCACCAGGTCGGTTTCCTCGGCAATCGCATTGGCAGCCGATGTGCCTGTCACGCCGACGGAACCGAGCGCCAGAGGATGACGCTCGTCGATCGCCGACTTGCCGGCCTGTGTGACCACGACGGGAACGCCATGCGCTTCCGCAAAGGCTGCAAGCTCCTTGGTCGCCTGCGAATAGAGAACGCCGCCGCCGGCAACGATGACGGGCTTCTGCGAGGCCTTGATCAGCGCAATCGCATTGGCAAGCTCGTCGGCATCCGGCTGCGGACGACGCACCGTCCAGACCTTTTCCTCAAACAGGCTCTCCGGATAGTCGAAGGCTTCCGCCTGAACGTCCTGGCAGAGCGACAGCGTCACCGGGCCGCAATCGAGCGGATCGGTGAGCACCTGCATGGCGCGCTTCAGCGCCGTGATGATCTGCTCCGGCCGGGTGATACGATCGAAATAGCGCGAGACCGGGCGGAAGGCATCATTGGCCGAAACCGTGCCGTCGCCGAAATCCTCGATCTGCTGCAGCACCGGATCGGGCGCGCGATTGGCGAAGATATCGCCGGGCAGGAGGAGGACCGGGATGCGGTTGACATGCGCCACACCGGCCGCCGTCACCATGTTCAGCGCGCCGGGGCCGATGGAGGTCGTGCAGGCCATGAAGCGCTGGCGGAAGCTCGCCTTGGCATAGGCGATCGCAGCATGCGCCATGCCCTGTTCGTTGTGGGCGCGATAGGTCGGCAGTTCCTGGCGCACCTGGTAGAGCGCTTCACCCATGCCGGCGACATTGCCGTGGCCGAAGATTGCCCAGACGCCGCCGAAGATCGGCACTTTCTTACCATCGACGATGGTCATCTGTGCTTTAAGGAAATGCGCGACGGCCTGCGCCATCGTCAATCTTACCGTCTTGCCCATCAGGCGCCTCCCAAATTCACTCTCTTAATTGAGGCCACGCGTTTTCAGCCATGCCTCTGTCAATTGTTTGAAGCGGCCTGCCATATCGCCGATCGCTTGCTCGTCGTTGATCTTGCCCGAAAGCCATCCGCGCGCGGCATCGGCAAAGATCGTGCGGCCAACCGCAAAGCCCTTGACTGAGGGCGCAGCCAGTGTCGCCTCGAAACCCTTCACCAGTTCGTCGGCGGGAGCTTCGAGCCCCAGCAGCACGATACCGCGGCACCATGGATCATTTTTGGCAATCACTGCATCGATCTTCTTCCAGGCGCCGGTTGAGGCCTGCGGCTCCAGCTTCCACCAGTCCGGCTTGATGCCGAGCGCATAGAGTTCCTCCAGCGCCGTCGAGACCGTATCGTCGGTCAGCGGCCCGTTCTTGCTGGAGATGATCTCCACCAGCAGTTCGCGACCGACCTTGCGCGCGGCTTCGAAGAGCGTGCGCAGCTTCTCCTGCTGCTCGCTCTTCAGCGCTGCCGGATCGTCGGGATGGTAGAAGCACAGGCACTTGATGCAATGGTCGAGCGGCCATTCCACCAGTTGCGAGCCGATATCCTGGCTGAACTCGAAGCGTAGCGGCTTGGAGCCCGGAAGCTCGACCGGCCGGCCGATCCAGGTGAAATTCTTCTTGGCGGCATCGAAGAAGGCATCGCGTCCGAAGCGCTCGTCGATCAGCATGCCATAGCCCTGCCGCCCACCTGCGACGCGGGAGGCTGCTTCCACCGCCAGCCGCTTGAAGGCGACGATCTGCTTGTAGTCGACGCCGAGCTCGTCGCAGACACTGGTCAATTGCGAACGGTGATCGATGGCGAGCGCCATCAGAAGCGGGATTGCGCCCTTGCGGGTGGAGGCCCAGTGAATGTGGTTGATCGCCTCGTCTTTGCGCAGCGCGCGGTGTTTACTGCCGTTCTTCAGGAAGAAGTCGAGCTCGGCCCAGGTCGGATATTCCGGCGAGCAGAGCAGGCGGGAAACTGCAAAGGCGCCGCAGGCGTTCGCCCATGTGGCACAGGTCTTCAGCGGCTCATCCTTCAGCCAGCCGCGCAGCAGGCCGGACATGAAGGCATCGCCCGCGCCGAGCACGTTGAACACCTCGATCGGGAAACCCTGGCCGACAATGCCGTCTTCCAGATTGTCGCTGATCGGGCCGTCATAGACGATGCAGCCCATGGCGCCACGCTTCAGAACGATGGTCGCAGGCGAAAGGCGACGAATTTCTTTCAGTGCGCCGAGTACGTCATCGGCACCCGATGCAATCAGGATTTCCTCTTCCGTGCCGACGATCAGGTCGCAATCCGGCAACGTCTCTTTCATCTTCGAGGAGACGCGGTCAGACTTCACATAACGCTCGAAGCCTTCGGCATGGCCGGCAAGGCCCCAGAGATTCGGTCGGTAGTCGATATCGAAAATCACCTTGCGGCCGTTGGCCTTGGCAATGCGGATCGCCTTGCGCTGCGCGGCCTCAGTATTGGGCCGGGAGAAATGTGTGCCGGAGACGAGCACGGCGCGCGAGGACTTGATGAAATCCTCATCGATATCCGCTTCGTCGAGCGCCATGTCGGCGCAGTCGGAACGATAGAAGATCATCGGCGAGACGCCCTCAGCCTCTACCGCCAGCAGCACCAGCGCCGTCAGCCGATCCTTGTCGGTCTTTATGCCCTTGGTCTCGACACCTTCGCGCGCCGACTGTTCGATGATGAAGCGCCCCATCTGCTCGTCGCCGACGCGGGTGATCAGCGCCGATTTCAGCCCGAGCCGCGCCGTGCCGATGGCGATATTGGCCGGGCAACCGCCGACGGACTTGGCAAACGAGCCGATATCTTCCAGCCGCGAACCGATCTGCTGGCCGTAGAGATCGACGGAAGAACGGCCGATGGTGATCACGTCGAGTGTCGGCTCCGGCTGTGAGCCCGGATTCGATTGTACCATGATGTCCTCCCGCTAGATTTTTACGCGGCCTGAAACGCCCGCGAATTTTGAATAATGAAACATCGGTTCCGTCTCTTTGTCAATTCGGAATGTTTATTCCATTTTTGCCTTTACGGGTTTTGAATGCTGCAGTTTGCGTCGCCGCTCGGCGATGGCGACCGGCAGCGCCATGGTGAGCGCCATTGAGGCCGAGAGCGAGCGAAAACCGCCGAAATCAGCCTCCGCTACCTCGAACCAATGTGTGGCGCAGGCCGCCAGCGGCGAAAAGGCCGAATCGGTGATCGCAATAACAGGCACGCCGCGATCGGCAAGTTCCTGGCTCTGGGTGAGGCTGTCGGCGGCATAGGGCGAAAAGCTTGCCGCAATCGCCGCATCGCGCGGCGTGGCGAATTGCACCATCTCCGGATCGACGCCGTTCGGTGAGGCAACGATCTGATGGCGGATGTTCAGCTTGGAAAAGGCATAGGTCATATGCGCCGTCAGCGGATAGGAGCGCCGCTTGGCGATAAGATAAATGGTCTCCGCCGCCGCCAGGATATCGACGGCCTTGGCAAAAGTGTCCGTCTGCACCGTCGCCGCAAGCCGGTTCACGGACTGGCTGGCCGCCGAAATGAAGCCGGAAAGCAAGGTTGCATCCTCGTCATCCCCGCCGGACTGTTCCAGCGTGACAAGGCGTTCCTCATAGCTCAGCGTCCGGTCGCGCAACCGCTCGCGAAAAATGCTCTGGAGATCGGAGAAGCCCTCATAGCCGAGGTGATGGGCGAGGCGCACCAGCGTGGACGGCTGTACATCGGAGGCCGCGGCAATGCTCGCCGTCGTGCCGAAGGCGATCTCGTCGGGATTGCCGAGTGCAAAGGCGGCGACCTGTGCCAACCGTTTCGGCATGCTCGCCTTCCGCTCGATGATCGTACTGCGCAGGCTTTCGAAATCGCGCGGCACACGCGCTCTTTGGGGGTCACTATCCATGCTGACAGCTCAGAAGATGAAACAAACATTCCATATTTCGGAGCATAAACGATTTCCGCGAAGCCGCCTAATTGTTTTTAATAGGCTGAAAATGAAGGGTTTTAGACAGTCTTCGACAAGGTGAGGCGAAATGATGCATCAGGACGTGCTTGTCAAAATGGTCCAAATATTCCAAAAATTCTTCGGATTTGAGGAGGAGACCCTGACATGAAGCCACTCGGCATAGGTTTGATCGGCACCGGTTATATGGGCAAGTGCCACGCACTGGCATGGAATGCGGTGAAAACGGTCTTCGGCGATGTCGAGCGCCCGCGCCTCGTGCATCTTGCAGAGGCGAATGCAGGGCTCGCAAGCGCCCGCGCTGGCGAATTCGGCTTCGAGAAGGCAACGGCCGACTGGCGGGCGCTGATTGCCGATCCTGAAGTGGATGTCGTTTCCGTCACCACACCCAACCAGTTCCATGCCGAAATGGCGATCGCCGCCCTTCAGGCCGGCAAACATGTCTGGTGTGAAAAGCCGATGGCGCCTGCTTATGCCGATGCCGAGCGTATGCTTCAGATCGCCAGGCAGTCCGGCAAGGTCGCTGTACTCGGCTATAATTATATCCAGAACCCGATCATGCGGCATATCAAGACGCTGATCGGCGAAGGCGCGATCGGCTCCGTCAATCATATCCGCGTCGAAATGGACGAGGATTTCATGGCCGATCCTGACGTCCTCTTCTATTGGAAGAGCGAGCTGTCGGCCGGTTACGGCGCACTCGACGATTTCGCCGTCCATCCGCTGTCGCTGCTCTGGTATCTCTTCGGCCATGTCGAGGCCGTCACCACGGATATGGTCAAACCCTATGCTGACCGCCCTCTGAAGGAAGGCGGCCGCCGCGCGGTCGAGAATCACGACGCGGCCAATGTGCTGATGCGTCTTGGCGGCGGCATTTCGGCCGTGCTGATGGCAAACCGGGCCGCCTGGGGCCGCAAGGGCCGTATCGCGCTGCAGATCTACGGCTCGAAAGGTTCGATCCTCTACGATCAGGAGCGCATGAACGAATTCGAGCTCTATCAGGCCGAAGGCCGAGGCTCCGAGCAGGGCTTCCGCAAGATACTGGCAGCACCCGCCCATCAGCCCTACGATCGCTTCATTCCGGCGCCCGGCCACGGCCTCGGCTTCAACGATCTCAAGATCATCGAATGCCGCGAGCTGATCCGCGCGATTTCCGGAGAGCCGGCGTCGATCGTGACATTCGAAGACGGTCTCAGGATAGAGAAGTCGGTTCACGCCATGGCACAGTCCTTCCATGAGCGCCGCTGGATCGAGATCGGCTGAGGCAAAACCCTCGCTTCCGTTGACGGCGTTTGGGGCAGGGGATAGGCCTTGTCCCTGTGGAAGAGCTGATATTCGGGAGTGACATCGTGACGGATAGACTGGTGATCATCGGCGCGGGGCAGGCAGGCTTCGCATTGGCAGCCAAGCTGCGTGCGCTGAAGGATGCGCGTCCGATCACGCTGATCGGCGCCGAAGACGTGCTTCCTTACCAGCGCCCGCCGCTGTCGAAGAAGTATCTGCTCGGTGAGATGGCCTTCGACCGCCTGCTGTTCCGTCCCGAGCATTGGTACCCTGACAATAATGTCGAGATCCGTCTCTCGACCTGGGCCGAGCAGATCAAGCGCGACACGAAACAGGTCCTGCTGCAGGATGGCTCCGTTCTCGACTATGGCACACTGGCGCTTGTGACGGGCTCCACGCCCCGCCGCCTACCGGCGGCGATCGGCGGCGATCTGGAAAGCGTCTATGTCGCCCGCGACAAGCGCGACGCCGACCTACTGGCAGGGGAAATGCGACCCGGCCGCCGTGTGCTCATCATCGGCGGCGGTTATATCGGCCTCGAGGCCGCAGCCGTCGCTCGCCATCTCGGCCTGGAGGTGACCGTCATCGAAATGGCCGACCGGATCCTGCAGCGCGTCGCTGCCAGGGAAACCGCCGACATCATGCGCGCGATCCATAAGAGCCATGATGTGTCGATTCGTGAAAAGACCGGCCTGAAGCATCTGATCGGCAAGGATGGTCGCGTGACCGGCGCCGAACTCTCTGATGGCAGCACCATCGACGTGGATTTCGTCATCGTCGGCATCGGCGTCGTGCCGAACGACCTTCTGGCGAAAGAGGCAGGGCTTGAAGTCGGCAATGGAATCATCGTCGACGAATTCGCCCGTACGTCCGACCCGTCGATCTTTGCGGCCGGCGATTGCGCGAGCCTGCCCTGGCAGGGCGGCCGCATCCGGCTCGAATCGGTGCAGAACGCCGTCGATCAGGCGGACGCCGCCGCAGCGGTCATCGCCGGCGGCAACGAACCCTATGACCCGAAACCCTGGTTCTGGTCGGATCAGTATGATGTGAAGCTGCAGATTGCCGGCTTCAATATGGGCTATGATGACACGCTGCTGCGCCCCGGTGCCCGCGAAGGAGCGAACTCCGTCTGGTATTTCCGCGAGGGCAGGCTGATTGCCGTCGACGCCATCAATGATGCAAAGGCCTATGTGACGGGCAAGAAGATGCTGGAATCAGGCGTCAACCCCGATCGGGCAATCCTGGCCGATCCTGCGGCCGATCTAAAGCAATTGCTGGGCTGAGGTGAGCCGGGCTCGCCCGGCTCTGCAGGCAGTTTCAGTTTTGAACTGTCGCCGTCGCGTTTGCCGCCTAAATAAAGGACGTGTGAAAACTGCAAAAAAAGCTTGATCGTACCGGTGAATACCCATATCAGGGCTCCCACCGGAGAGGTGGCCGAGTGGTCGAAGGCGCTCCCCTGCTAAGGGAGTATACCCGAGAGGGTATCGTGGGTTCGAATCCCATCTTCTCCGCCATCTATTTTTTGTTAAATGAAATCAGATAGATGGCAGCAGGGGCAATCCAGCCACAACGCGATTTTCGCTTGCCTTAATCGGGCTGGGCGACGGCCGTTGAATGCCGCGCCCTGCGATATGGCGGACAAGTGTCGCCGGCTAGAAACGAAAATACAAAGTCACTCCTGACCGCGGACGGTAGCCGTAATAATCGCGGTAGCCGTAATAATCGCGATCGTAATACCGCGGGTATCTATAACCGTAGCGCGGATATCCGTAGCATCTGCCATAATATCCGCAGGAACGGTAGGCGTACCGGTGGTTCCGGTAGCGATCCGCACGCCAATTCCGATGGCTCCGATGTCTGACCTGCTCGACATTGCCGATCTGCACTTGCTCTGCTCTCGGCACGAAGATCGGAGCCGCGTTTAGCGGTGGGGCGAAAGATGCAGCCAGGACGACGGCTGCGAGTGCTGATAATAGCTTTCTCATCGACGTATCCTCTCAGGTTTTCAGCTTGAGCCCCCAGGCGTGAACCTCCGATGAACGGCTTCATCGATCGAGCGGCCTGGAATCGCCGTCAGCCGGCCACAGTGTTGGAGGTCCATTTTCCGTCATTGATAGTGCTATGGCCTTTTGCGCGCGGCTTCTCGTTTCCGCTGTCTATTTTCTCCGCTCGAAATTCTCCCTGTCGTATGCCCTCGTTCCGGAATCGCGATGGTCGCCGGGCGAATCGCATACGGAAATCAATCGCCTCTCGTCGGCTAAAGCTGAAATCGGTTTCGATTTTCGCATTGGCGAGCTTCACCTGTCGTTGGCCGGTTATCTCAAAAAAGCCGAATCTGGCAGAAGAATGGTGCCGATTTGGCACAGCGGGCTGCGCTGCCTTCTTGTAAAGCCCAATAAATACCGAGAAAATAAGCACTTTCTTAATAAAGCCTAAACAAGCGGCGACCCCGTTGCCCAACTTGTGGCCTTTCAGCAACAGGGTTTCGGTAAGGCTTTCGTAAACCCCTCCCGAACACAAGTTGGTGATTGCGTGACAGCTTTCGTCTTGTATTTTCACTCTCGGAAGCAAGGGCTTGACCGCCCGACTTCTTCAAACACCGGAGATGGGGCAGGGAAACGCTGTCCAGGCGTGATCCTATCTCCGATCGAAACTTGAATTGGAGGTCATTATGAACATCAAGAGCCTTCTTCTCGGCTCCGCTGCTGCTATGGCAGTAGTATCCGGCGCTCAGGCAGCTGACGCAATCGTTGCTGCCGAGCCGGAACCGGTTGAATACGTTCGCGTCTGCGACGCCTACGGCACCGGCTACTTCTACATCCCGGGCACGGAAACCTGCCTGAAGATCAACGGTTACATCCGTTTCCAGGTTAACGTCGGCCCGAACGCTGGCGGCGACAAAACCACCAACGACTCCAGCTGGGATGCTGTAACCCGCGGTCAGCTTCAGTTCACTGCCAAGAGCGACACCGAGTACGGCCCGCTCACCGGCGTGATCGTTCTCCAGACCAATGCGGACAATGCTTCGTCGCAGGTTTCTAAGCTTGACTCCGCTTACCTCGACATTGCCGGCTTCCGCGCTGGTCTCTTCTACTCCTGGTGGGACGATGGTCTCTCCGGCGAAACGGACGATATCGGTTCTGTCGTAACGCTGCATAACTCGCTCCGTTATCAGTACGAAACCGGCTCCTTCTACGCTGGTCTCAGCGTCGACGAACTGGAAGACGGCGTCTTTCAGCCTGGCGAAGTTCCGAACAATGTCGGCGTTGCTTTCGGCCTCGGCGGCAAGGCTGGCGCCTTCACCTACCAGGTCACCGGCGGCTGGGACTTCGACAACGAAGACGGCGCTATCCGCGCTATGGGTACGGCTGAACTCGGCCCGGGCACGCTCGGCCTCGCAGCTGTCTACTCCAGCGGCCCGAACTCCTACTACTCGTCTGCTGAATGGGCAGTTGCTGCCGAATACGCCATCAAGGCAACGGACAAGCTGAAGATCACTCCGGCTGTTCAGTACTACGGCAACTACTTCGGCGGCAGCAAGGCTGTTCCGGATGACTTCGACGGTCTCGGTGATGCCTGGAAGGTCGGTCTGACGGTTGACTACCAGATCGTTGACAACTTTTACGCCAAGGCTTCGGTACAGTGGCTGGATCCGGAAGATAAAGACGACGTCACGACCGGTTACTTCCGTCTGCAGCGCTCGTTCTAATTCGAGTTGACTTCGGTCATAGAGAAGCCCGGCTTTTGAGCCGGGCTTTTTTGTTAAATACCACCTTCGAAGTGGCGGGTGGTGTTTTGATGTCGGCGCTAGGCGGCATCACGAAAGCTCAGCTCAGCCTGCCGATAAATATCCTGATCGCCTCCGGAATGTCTCCTAGATGCAGAAGCGGCGCGTGACCTTGGCCTTTCGCCGTGATCGGCGCCATATCAGGATGCCGCTTCGCCATCTCGTCTGTCGTCCGCCGCGATAGCAGATTGGAATTTTCTCCTCTAATCACCAACAGCGACATGGAGCCCAGGCTCTCGAATTGCGGCCAGAGGTCGGGCAGGGAATTGTTGAAATCGATTGTTTTCGACTGCTCGGCAATCGCCGGGTCATAATCGGCGACAGGTATGCCATTCTGTTCCCGATAGATGGCGTGCGCCATGCCCTCCCAGTCGGTGAGACTGAGTGCGGTAAAGGCAGCACCATGATTCTCCCTGAGGATATCGACCGCCTCACTCCAGCTTTGAGGTTTGCGGTCACGGTTGAGATAGTCCCTGATCGCCATCAGCCCGGCGGGCTCGATGACCGGGCCGATATCGTTGAGGATGACGCCTGCAAGCAGCTCCGGCTTTATTCCCGCCATCAGATGCAGAATCAGCCCGCCGCGCGAGGTCCCAACGAAGATTGCGCGGTCGATGCCGAACGCAGCGCAGCCGGCAATCACATCGCCGCATTCGACAGCGAGATTGTAATTCGCCTTGTTATCATCCCGATCAGACAGGCCACGTCCGCGATAGTCCAATGCCATGACACGCCGTGGGAAAGCTGCGTCGCGCGACAGAATCAATGCGAGTTCGTGGAAATCGCGGGCATTGCGCGTAAGGCCCGGCAGGCAGACGACCGGCAACCGGTCGGTATCTCCGCCGGTCGGCTGGTAGTTACGGGCGTAAAGCCTCAGCCCATCGGTTGATCCATAGAATTTTTCGGTAAACCCGTTCGTGACTGCGTCAGCCATGACATCTCCATCCCGTCTGCCAAAACGAGATGTAGCGTGCTTTCGGCAAGTCTGCCAATCGGCCTCAGGTCGCGCTGCGGCCCCCGATGAGGTCGCGCTCGATGTCAGGTGTCTGCCCGAGGCGAGCCTTGTAGACCTCGTAATTCTCCATCACCCGCTGCACGTAGTTGCGTGTTTCGGGGAAGGGGATGCGCTCGATCCAGTCAACGATTTCGTCAACCGGCTTGCCGCGCGGATCGCCATAGCGGCCGATCCATTCGGGCACACGCTTCGGTCCGGCATTATAGGCGATGAAAGTCAGGATATAGGAGCCGCCGAAGGCTTGGATCTGTTCGCCGAGGTAATGCGCGCCGAGCGTTGCGTTGTAGCCGGCATCAGCCGTCAGCTTGTCCTTGGAATAGGTGATGTTGTTCCGCTTGGCGACGGCCTGGGCCGTGCCCGGCAGGAGCTGCAGCAGGCCACGGGCATTGGCGGCGGAAACCGCGACCGGATTGAAGGCGCTTTCCTGTCGGGCGATCGCATAGGCGAGCGCCTTGCCGGAGCCGGATATATTGGCGTTGGCGGGAATGACGCCAACCGGAAAGGCCAGCGCCGCGACATCGATACCGCGCCCATAGGCGATCTTGCCGATCTGCAGCGAAAGATGATGGTCGCCCGCCTGCTCGGCCTTGGCCGTCAGGATTGCGAGCTCGCCGGGGCTCTGGAGCTGGTCGGCAAGTGCCAGATAGAGAGCTGCTGCGCGCCAGCCATGACCTGCTGCCTCCAGCCGTCCGATCGCCTGCACGGCCTCGCGCTGCTGGAGATTCTGGCGGTCGCCAGCCGTCGGTGACGGATAAGTCACGTTAAGCGTCTTTCGTCCAAGCCTCTCGGCGGCGAGTTGGCCGTAGAAAGTGCCCGGAAAATTCGCCGCCTTGGCGAAGAATTCGCTGGCCTTGCCCGGTCCGCCGGCTTCCGCAGAACGCCCGAGCCAATACCAGGCGCGGGAAACGGAGAGCGGGCCGTTCGAAACCTGCAGGATCTTGCGGAAATGCGTCTCGGCCGTCGTCGGGTCCTGTAGTCCGCGCAGCGCATACCAGCCGGCATGGAATTGTGCTTCGACGATATCCGTCGGCACCGTTGCAACGGAGGCGGCAACGATCTGATAGGCTGCCTTGAACTGTCCCTGATCGACGAGGCCGCGGCTGATGATCCGCTGCTCGTTCCACCATTCGCCCGAGTTCATCAGCTCGGTTCGGTCGCGCGGTATCTGCTGCAGCAGCGTGGCGGCGTCGAGATACTTGTCCTGCTTGCGCAGATATTCGATGCGCGCGAAGAGAAAGCCCGGATCGCTGCGCCATTTCGCATCGATCGCATTCAGCAATGCGCCGGCATTGCCAGCATTGTTGTCGACGGCAGCCCAGGCCTTGTAGAGCGATTGCGCCTGGCCCATGTCGCCGAAGCGCTTGGCCTGTGCCACGCGGCCGCGATACATCAGGTAGTCCATCCGCGTCTTGTGGTCGGCGGCGGTCAGCAGGCCGGCAAATTCGGCCAGGACCCTGTCTTCGGTTGCCTTGTCGAGCGCCTGTCCGCGCCAGATCTTGCCGATATATTTCGCCGCCTGCGCAGACTTGCCGGTTGCTACGAGCGCGCGCGACATAATGATCGCGCCCTGCCACGTCTCGGGCGCCGTATCGCCGAAGGCGTTCAGCACGGCGGCAGGGGCTGGGTTCTCGTCGTAGAGCGCACGCTCGGAATTGCCGCGTAGACGTTCCAGACCTGGCCAGCCATTCAGCTCGTCCGAAGCACTGGCGATCTCATAGGAGGGAACGCCTTTCAGGCCGGAAGTGGCGATTGCCCAGGTCAGGATATGGCGGTCGAGTGTACCTGCCGCCATCGTATTGCGGATGGCAAGCGCCTGTTGCGGATCCTTGTTGGAGAGCGCATCGAGGCCAGCCTTCAGATCGCTGTTGACGGGGGCGATCGCCGCATTGCGCGGAATGGACCCGGTTGTAATCGCCTCGGGGAAAGACGCGGTTTCCGGCACGAAACCCAGCGGCTTGACGGCCGGCGCAGGGGCGCCCTCGCCGGGGAGCGGCGATGCAACGCTGCCCCATGCCGCGGCGACCAGGCCGAAGACGGACAGGATCAGAACGGCTCTCTTCATCCGGATTACTCGCAACGAAACCATGCCCCTCCATTTGGCTGGAGGCATCTTAATGAAACCTTACCGTCTCGGGTAAAATTCATTCACATTTGCTATCGGAATTTGCCCTAACCGACCTATGCGCGCTTGTCGCAGCCTTTTTGCCGCTCTATGGTGCGCAACTCTTATTCATGGAATGCGGCTGAACCAAGGATATCGGCCGTGAGGAGCTTTGCATGTTCAATGGGTCCATCCCCGCGCTCGTAACCCCCTTCACCGATGCCGGCCTGATCGACGAAGACAGCTTCGCCGCCCATGTCGCCTGGCAGATCGGGGAGGGCAGCAGCGGCCTTGTTCCGGTCGGCACGACCGGTGAGTCGCCGACGCTGTCGCATGCCGAGCACAAACGTGTGGTGGAGCTCTGCATCGAAGTTGCCGGCAAACGCGTGCCCGTCATGGCCGGCGCCGGCTCGAACAATACGCGCGAAGCGATCGAACTTGCCCAGCATGCCGAGAAGGTCGGGGCGGACGCCGTTCTGGTCGTCACGCCCTATTACAACAAGCCGACGCAAAAGGGCCTGATCGCTCACTATTCGGCGATCGCCGAGGCCGTGAAGCTGCCGATCTATATCTACAACATCCCCGGCCGTTCGGTCGTCGACATGACGCCGGAGACGATGGGCGCGCTTGCCAAGGCGCACAAGAACATCGTCGGCGTCAAGGATGCGACCGGCAAGATCGAGCGTGTCTCCGAGCAGCGCATCACCTGCGGCAAGGAGTTCCAGCAGCTTTCCGGCGAGGACGCGACGGCTCTCGGCTTCAACGCCCATGGCGGCGTTGGCTGCATCTCGGTGACGGCCAACATCGCGCCGCGCCTTTGTGCCGAGTTCCAGGCAGCGACGACCGCAGGAAATTACGCCAAGGCGCTGGAGCTGCAGGACCGGCTGATGCCGCTGCACAAGGCAGTCTTCATGGAACCCGGCGTCTGTGGCGCGAAATACGGCCTCGCAAAGCTCGGCCGCATGAGCCGCACCGTGCGCTCGCCGCTAATGTCCTCGCTGGAGCCCTCGACGGAAACGGCGATCGACGCCGCTATGCGTCACGCCGGCCTGCTGAACTAAAGCATGTCGCGCAAACTGTGCGGCGGTTTTGCGATAACGAAATGCCTTAAGCGTAAACCCGGCCCGTCTTCACAAGACCGGGCCGTTCTCCTACATAGATGACAGGAAATGAGGGCGCGGCATTCGCGCCCCTCTAATGGAATTATCGTCATGGCCCCCAAAGGCAGCCAGCGTATCGTGAAGAAGGTCGTCGCGGAAAACCGCAAGGCCCGCTTCAACTACGAGATCATCGATACCTATGAGGCGGGCTTGGTGCTGATGGGCACCGAGGTCAAGTCATTGCGCGAAGGCAAGGCCAATATCGCCGAATCCTACGCTTCCGATGAGGATGGTGAGATCTGGCTGATCAATTCCTATCTGCCGGAATATCTGCAGGCGAACCGCTTCAACCATGAGCCGCGTCGCCGCCGCAAGCTGCTTTTGTCCGGGCGTGAGATTAACCGTTTGCGCGCGGGCATCAATCGCGAAGGCATGACACTGATCCCGATGAAGATCTACTTCAACGATCAGGGCCGCGCCAAGATCGAGCTGGCGCTCGCGAAGGGCAAGAAGCTTCACGACAAGCGCGAATCCGAGAAGGAGCGCGATTGGAACAGGCAGAAGAGCCGTCTGTTGAAAGACAACGGCTGACTCTTTGCCTGCAGCATTGCACTATTCGTGAATGAAGGTTTAGTCTTCGAAATCGCTGGCTGGCGCCACTTCGGCGGGACGCGGCGGACGTTCGGAAGGATCCCGGCCGATCTCGGCTTTCAGAGACAGAAGATCGATGAAGTGATCGGCCTGGCGGCGCAGATCGTCGGCGATCATTGGCGGTTGGGTCGACATGGTCGATATGACCGAAACCTTGCGTCCCTTGCGTTGCAGCGCTTCGACCAGATTGGTGAAATCGCCGTCGCCGGAGAAGATGACGAGATGGTCGACCGTTTCGGACTGTTCCATGGCATCGATTGCGAGCTCGATATCCATATTGCCCTTGATCTTGCGCCGTCCCATGGAGTCGGTAAACTCCTTGGCGGGCTTCGTCACGACCTTGTAGCCGTTATAATCAAGCCAGTCGATGAGCGGACGGATCGAGGAATATTCCTGGTCTTCGATAAGCGCGGTATAGTAGTATGCGCGCAGCAGATATCCACGTTTCTGAAATGCTTTCAATAGCTTGCGGTAATCGATATCAAAGCCCAGACTCTTGGATGCAGCGTAAAGGTTGGCGCCGTCTATGAATAGTGCAATTTTTTCGCGTGGGTCAAACATCGCTTACCAATCCAAAGAGAGTAATCGAAATCCATAAGCCACTAAGCCTAATAAAAACAGCGGCTTGCGGATGTGGCGTCGAGCTGTTCCGTACTTTATGAATTATTCATATATGAAAGATTTAGGGCACGATTCGGGATATTCCAAGCAACCCCCGGTGGAAATGTCATATTGTGCATGGAAATTTAGACCGGCTGCGGATAAAGGCGAGGGGACCCTAACGAAAAACTTGAATTTGCCCGGTTTTAATTGTATCGGGCGTGTTAATCCCGAAAAGACGACCGCAAAGGACAGGCAATGGCCCGTGTCACAGTAGAAGATTGCATTGACAAGGTAGAGAACCGCTTCGAGCTGGTTCTGCTCGCCAGCCATCGCGCCCGGCTGATTTCCCAGGGTGCGTCGATCACCATCGATCGCGACAACGACAAGAACCCGGTTGTGGCTCTGCGCGAAATCGCTGACGAGACCCTGTCTCCCGACGATCTGAAGGAAGACCTGATCCATTCGCTGCAGAAGCATGTGGAAGTGGACGAGCCCGAGCCCGATCCGGCAAGCCTGATCGCCGCCGGTGCAACGGCTAATGCCGACAGCGAAGAGCAGGACGACCTGCCGGAAACGATCACCTTCGACCAGATGTCGGAAGAAGAGCTTCTGGCCGGCATCGAAGGTCTCGTTCCGCCGGAAAAGAGCGACGATTACTAAGCGCATCCCTGGCCCTTGAACGGCCGGGGCTTCCTGCGCGGCAAAAGATCGACGATTACCAATCATCAATCTTGCGCCTGTAAAGCTTAGGCATAATATTGCCCATGTGTGCGCCAATCTGCGATTGGCGCGCTTTTATTTTATTGGAGTGGCTTTGGAATGATGCGGCAGTACGAGCTCGTGGAGCGGGTTCAGAAATACAAGCCCGATGCCAACGAAGCTCTGCTGAACAAAGCCTATGTCTACGCCATGCAGAAGCATGGGCAGCAGAAGCGAGCGAGCGGTGACCCATACATCTCGCATCCGCTCGAAGTGGCCGCCATCCTGACCGACATGCATCTCGATGAATCGACGATTGCAGTCGCCCTTCTGCATGACACGATCGAGGATACGACGGCGACGCGCGCCGAGATCGATGAACTCTTCGGCGAGGATATCGGCCGCCTGGTCGAGGGCCTGACGAAGATCAAGAAGCTCGACCTCGTCACCAAGAAGGCCAAGCAGGCGGAAAATCTGCGTAAGCTGCTGCTTGCCATTTCCGATGACGTACGCGTCCTGCTGGTCAAGCTTGCCGATCGTCTCCACAACATGCGCACTCTCGACCATATGTCCCAGGAAAAGCGCGCGCGCATTTCTGAAGAGACGATGGAAATCTATGCGCCGCTCGCCGGCCGCATGGGTATGCAGGACATGCGCGAGGAGTTGGAGGAGCTCTCCTTCCGGCACATGAACCCGGAAGCCTACGAGACCGTCACGAAGCGCCTTGAGGAACTGTCGAAGCGCAATGAAGGTCTGGTCAAGAAGATCGAGGCCGAACTGCGCGACCTGCTGATCGCCAATGGATTGGCGACTGCCTATGTCAAGGGTCGGCAGAAAAAGCCCTATTCGGTGTTCCGCAAGATGCAGTCGAAGTCGCTCTCCTTCGAGCAGCTTTCCGATGTCTACGGTTTTCGCCTCATCGTCGAGGATATTCCTTCCTGCTACCGTGCGCTCGGCATCGTGCATACGCGCTGGCGCGTCGTGCCCGGCCGCTTCAAGGATTATATCTCGACCCCGAAGCAGAACGACTACCGGTCGCTGCACACCACCATCGTCGGCCCGTCGATGCAGCGCATCGAACTGCAGATCCGCACCAAGCGCATGCATGAGATCGCCGAGTTCGGTATTGCCGCTCATACGCTCTATAAGGACGGCGCCACCAATGCCGATGGCGATATCCTCTCGCGCGAAAGCAATGCCTATTCCTGGCTCCGGCACACGATCGAGGCGCTCGCCGAAGGTGACAGCCCCGAAGAGTTCCTCGAGCACACCAAGCTTGAGCTGTTTCAGGATCAGGTCTTCTGTTTCACGCCGAAGGGCAAGCTGATTGCCCTGCCGCGCGGTGCGACACCGATCGACTTTGCCTATGCCGTTCATACCAACATCGGCGACACGACCGTCGGCGCCAAGATCAATGGCCGCATCATGCCGCTGGTGACCCGCCTCAACAATGGCGACGAAGTGGAGATCATCCGCTCCGGCGTGCAGGTGCCGCCGGCCGCCTGGGAAGAGATCGTCGTGACAGGCAAGGCGCGCGCAGCTATCCGCCGCGCGACGCGCATGGCGATCCGCAAGCAATATGCCGGTCTCGGCCACCGCATCCTGGAGCGCACCTTCGAGCGCGCCGGCAAGATCTTCTCGCGTGACGCCATGAAGCCGGCCCTCCACCGGCTGGGGCAGAAGGATGTGGAAGATGCGATCGCTGCCGTCGGCCGCGGCGAAATGTCTTCGCTCGACGTCCTGCGCGCCGTCTATCCCGATCATCAGGACGAGCGTGTCACCGTCAAGCCGGCCGGCGACGAGGGCTGGTTCAATGTCCGCAGCGCCGCGGGCATGATCTTCAAGATCCCCGGCAAGACCAAGGCCGATCTCGATGGCGAGCGCGCCTCCACCGAGAGCGATCCCGATATCGTGCCGATCCGCGGCCTCTCCGGCAATGTCGACGTCAAGTTCTCACCAACAGGCGCCGTGCCCGGCGATCGCATCGTCGGCATCATGGAAAAGGGCAAGGGCATCACCATCTATCCCATCCAGTCGCCATCGCTGCAGCGCTTCGATGATCAGCCGGATCGCTGGATCGACGTACGCTGGGATCTCGATGAGGCCAACAAATCCCGGTTCATGGCTCGCATCATGGTCAACGCGCTGAACGAGCCCGGCACGCTGGCCAAGGTGGCACAGACGGTCGCAAGCCTCGACGTCAATATCCGCATGCTGAACACGGTACGCGTGGCCGCCGACTTCACCGAAATGGTGCTGGAAGTGGAAGTCTGGGACCTGCGTCAGCTGAACCAGCTTCTCTCTCAGCTCAAGGACCTGGACTGCATCGCGACGGTCCGGCGCCTCTACGAGTAGAATTTATTAAAGTTTTGCCGATCGCAAAATTGCGCTTTGCATATTTTGTGATCATTTAATGGCCGAATCGGCATATTGAAACGGCAAGCCATGCGCCTTCTGCATGGCTGTGCTCCGGTTACAGCGCTAGTAATTAACCGATGCCGCGACTATCTTCTGGTCATCAAGAAATGAAACGAAGATGAGGCAAAGCAATGTTTGAACCGATCAGGAAATTCGCCCGCGCCCTTCGCGCTCCGACCGCTCAGGAACGTGAGATGGCATATCTCAACGGCTCGCATGACCGTATTGATCTTGAATATCGTCAGCGTCAGGTCGATCGCGGCATCTTCCGCAATCGCTGATCACTGATATATACTTGAAGTAAGGAAGGGGGCGTTATGCATGGTCCACGCCCCTTGGAAGAAAAGAAGAATAGGCGGCCTGTTTGTGAAGCGGTTCCATTTGCCGCTCTTGTCATGGCGGTGTGCACTGCACTAAATACGCGCCATGTTGTTTCGCCGTCGCAAGCCTGCGGGATTTAAGGAAAAGCTGCGAGAGCTCGTGTGGCCTCGCAAGGGTTTTCTGCGCCCGCCAAAATATCTCATGATGCGCGTCCTGCGCCTGACTGCCTCGCCGCATGCCGTTGCGGTGGGCGTCGCTGCGGGTGTCTTCGTTTCGTGGACACCCTTTATCGGCGTGCATTTCGTCATGGCCTTCCTCATCACCTATTTCCTGTCGGGGAATATGGTGGCGGCGGCACTTGGCTGCGCGGCCTTCGGTAATCCGCTGACCTATCCCTTCATCTGGGGCATCACCTGGGAAGTCGGTCACCTGCTGCTCAGCCGGCAGGACCAGATGGCCGGACAGACGATCGATCTCGCCGAGCTCTTCCACAAGCTGCATTTTACGGAACTCTGGAAACCGGTGCTGGAGCCGATGCTGATCGGCGCCATCCCGCCGGCGGCCATCACCTCGGTTGCGCTTTATGTACTGACATTCTACACCGTGAGGGGCTTTCAGGCGCGTCGCCGCGCCCGGCTGATGGAGCATACGCGGCTACGGCTCGCCGATCCCGCCACCGAGATGCCGACCGGTTGAGCCCGAAGCAGTTCTATCCCGAAAGGCCTCTCGCATGATCATCGGCATTGGCAGCGACCTCATCGACATCAGGCGCGTGGAGAAATCCATTGAGCGCTTCGGTGAGCGCTTCACGCATCGCTGTTTCACCGAGATCGAGCGCGCCCGCTCGGATCGCCGCGCCAACCGCGCCGAATCCTATGCCAAGCGCTTCGCCGCCAAGGAAGCCTGCTCCAAGGCGCTCGGCACCGGGCTTTCGCAGGGCGTTTTCTGGAAGGATATGGGCGTCGTCAACCTGCCGAGCGGCAAGCCGACGATGCAGCTGACGGGCGGTGCCGCCGCCGTCCTTGAGGCCATGCTGCCGGCCGGCCATAAGGCCGCCATTCATTTGACAATAACGGATGATTATCCCTTGGCTCAGGCTTTTGTGATCATTGAAGCGCTGCCGAATGCCGTATCATAGCGACACCTCGTCGCTTTTAATGCTGTCGTTATTGCCGCCACCGGCCGAAGCCGCTAGAGAGAACATCAGAAAGAAATGCGCCTTCATGGCGTCTTGAAGGAACAAGACTGCGTGTCCGAAAAAGTCGAAGCCAAGCCGAATGCCCTCTGGGAAAATATCAAGGTCATCATCCAGGCTCTCGTCCTGGCGATGGTTATCAGGACTGTACTGTTCCAGCCCTTTACCATTCCCTCGGGCTCGATGATGCCGACCTTGCTGGTCGGTGACTATATCTTCGTCAACAAATTTGCTTACGGCTATTCGAAATATTCGCTGCCTTTCTCGCCGGACATTTTCAGCGGCCGCATTTTTGGTTCCGATCCGAAGCGCGGCGATATCGTCGTTTTCCGTTTCCCGCCGAATCCTGAGGTCGATTACATCAAGCGCGTCGTCGGCCTTCCGGGCGATCATATCCAGGTCACAGACGGTATTCTATACATCAACGGCAAGCCGGTTCCGAAGGTGCCCGATGGTACCTTCAATTCCGACTACAAGCTCGATCCGGGCCAGGACGTGCCGGTGTTCCGCGAGACGCTGGATGATGGCAAGACCTATGACACGCTCGACCAGTCGCCGGTTTCGCGCGGCGACAACACCCGCGAGTTCATCGTTCCGGAAGGCCATTACTTCATGATGGGCGATAATCGCGACAACTCGCTCGACAGCCGCTTCGACGTCGGCTTCGTCCCGGCGGAAAACCTTGTCGGCCGCGCCAGCGTCATCTTCTTCTCGCTGGGCAACGATACGTCCTTCCGCGAAATCTGGAAATGGCCGACCAACATGCGCTGGGACCGTCTCTTCAAGGTTGTTGAATGAGCAAGGCGCAGGCGCTCTCAGCGGCGGACCGCGCAAAGCTTGAAAGCCTGATCGGGCATGAATTTGCCGAGAAGGAACGTCTGGATCGCGCGCTGACCCATGCCAGTGCGCGCACCGACAAGGGCAATTACGAGCGGCTTGAATTTCTCGGCGACAGGGTTCTCGGGCTCTGTATCGCCGAGTTGCTGTTTCGCACCTTCGGTGCCGCGACCGAAGGCGAGCTTTCGGTGCGGCTGAACCAGCTCGTCAGCGCCGAAACCTGCGCGGCAGTTGCCGATGAACTCAATCTCCACCTCTATATCCGCACCGGCGCCGACGTGAAGAAACTGACCGGCAAGCGCATGATGAACGTGCGCGCCGATGTCGTCGAAAGCCTGATCGCCGCGCTCTATCTCGATGGCGGCCTGGAGGTCGCCCGACGCTTCATTCTGCGCTATTGGGAGGGCAGGGCGGTGCGCGCCGATGGCGCCCGCCGTGATGCAAAGACCGAATTGCAGGAATGGTCGCACGCCAAATATGGCGTCACACCCGTCTACCGGGTTGAAGAACGCAGCGGACCGGATCATGATCCACGCTTCAAGGTGACTGTAGAAGTCGCTGGCGTTGCACCGGAAACAGGCATAGAGCGCTCTAAGCGCGCCGCAGAACAGGTCGCCGCGACGAGAATGCTCGAGCGCGAAGGCATTTGGCAGTCGACATCTGCCGGAAATTGACGGGATCAATGACAGAAGAAAACGAAATGGCGGCCGAGAGCTCCGCTGAAAGCAATCCGACGCATTCCGGCTTCGTCGCCCTGATCGGCCCGACCAATGCCGGCAAGTCGACGCTGGTCAACCGCCTCGTTGGCGCCAAGGTGTCGATCGTCAGTCACAAGGTGCAGACGACGCGCGCCATCGTGCGTGGCATTGCCATCCACAACAACGCGCAGATCGTCTTCATGGACACGCCCGGCATCTTCAAGCCCCGCCGCCGCCTCGATCGCGCCATGGTCACATCGGCCTGGGGTGGCGCCAAGGATGCCGATCTCATCATGCTGCTGATCGACAGCGAACGCGGTCTGCGCGGTGATGCCGAAGCCATTCTCGAAGGCCTGAAGGATGTTCCCCAGAGGAAGATCCTCGTTCTCAACAAGATCGACCGCGTCAACCGCGAGTTGCTTCTGGCGATTGCTGCCACCGCAAACCAGAAGGTTGAGTTCGAGCAGACCTTCATGATCTCGGCCGAGAACGGTTCAGGCTGCGACGATGTGATGGATTATCTGGCAAAGACCCTGCCGGAAGGCCCCTGGTATTATCCGGAAGACCAGATCTCCGATCTGCCGATGCGCCAGCTCGCCGCCGAAATCACCCGCGAGAAGCTTTTCCTGCGCCTGCATCAGGAGCTTCCCTATTCCTCGCATGTCGAGACGGAAAAATGGGAAGAGCGCAAGGATGGCTCCGTGCGCATCGAACAGGTGATCTATGTCGAGCGCGACAGCCAGAAGAAGATCGCACTCGGCAAGGGCGGCGAAACGATCAAGGCGATCTCATCGGCGTCGCGCCGCGAGCTGGCGGAAATCCTTGAACAGCCAGTCCATCTCTTCCTGTTCGTCAAGGTGCGTGAGAACTGGGGCGATGATCCCGAGCGCTTCCGTGAAATGGGCCTCGAATTTCCGCGCTAAGGCATGTCGCGCAAAAGTGTGCAGCGGTTTCGCGACAACGACATGCGTAAAACAAAGACTTAAAGCGCGGCAAGCGAATCTGAAAGATCGCGACACGCTTTAGTTTGACAAGAAAATTGACAAGGGGCACTCAGCCCTTTGTTTTTTTATAAAAATCGCTGCCTGTTCCAAGGAACAAATCAGCTTGGCTGCGCATTGATCTGCCAACGGCGCTGCACCCTGCAGCGCCGGTTTTTGCGACAGCAGGGACAAGATGGCGACGGCAAAACCCACCCATTCCTTCAAGACGCCCTGCGAGCAGTGTCCGTTGCGGCCATTGCCGCATTTCCGAGAGTTCAGCCGCGACGAACTGGAATTCGTTTCGACATTCAAAAGGGGCGAACTGGCCGTCGATGCCGGCGCGACCATCCTGGTCGAAGGTGCCCACAGCGCCCATCTCTTTACAGTGCTCTCGGGCTGGGGCTTCCGCTACAAGATGCTGGAGGATGGTCGCCGGCAGATCCTGAACTACATCATGCCGGGCGACCTGATCGGCTTGCAGGGTACGATCATGGGCGAGATGCAGCATTCGGTGGAGGCCCTGTCGCCGGTGACGCTCTGCGTCTTCGAGCGCGACAAGCTGATGACCCTTTATAACAAGCACCCTTCGCTTGCCTTCGATATTACCTGGATCGCGGCGCAGGAGGAGCGCATTCTCGACGAACACCTGTTGAGCATCGGCCGTCGTACGGCACTCGAAAGAGCCGCCTATCTCATCGCCTTCCTGTTTGAACGCGCAAGGAAGCTCAACCTTTTCAACGGCCGCAATGTCATCCCGATCACGCAGCAGCATATTGCCGACACACTTGGTCTTTCGATCGTTCACACCAACAAGACCCTGAAAAAGCTTGCAGGACGCAACCTGATCCGTTGGCAGGAGCGCGGCTGCGACGTGCTGGACGGGGAGGGGCTGATGCAGGTGGCCGGCTGGGAAGGGCTGCGCGAAGGAAAGCGCCCTTTCATCTAAGGCTTGTTGAGATTCAGGATTCCCATTTTGATTGGGCCTTGGGCAACCCCGTGCGTTTCGTTGTGCTGCCGGGGCAGCGGTTCGATACAGTCGGCGTCGCAGCCCTCATTGACGGTGTCGAATTCGATGGCATGATCGCCGACAAGGCATTCGACAGCAATCACATCATCGCCGATCTCAACGAACGCGGCGCAAAGATGGTCATCTCACAACATCCAAGACGGGCCTCGCGAGGCCACACTTCGGTGCGTCGGGCTGTATCCCCACCCTGATTCGCAGTCAGCGCCCGAATGCAAACCCTGGATAGCAGATAAGGAGACCTTGCTATGTGTCGTTTGTAAGCAGAATAGATAATCCAGCCAGCAAGGGCTGGATCGAATAAAGTTAATTCTAAATTAGCAAATCTGGCGAATTCTTGCAGCTATCCGATCCGCGCGGTCGCCCTTTTGGAGCTGGAGACCTGAATGAAGCGCCCAAGTGTCAAGCAAGCCCTTATTGCCGTTTTATCCGTCATCTGTGCCTTCCTGGTTGTCTTGTCCTACAATTCTCTCAGCACGATTTCGACGCTGAACGACAACACCCAGCAAATTGGCAGCTTCTGGATGAAACGTCTGGTCACTGCCAGAGATATCAAGGGAAACTTCTCCGATCTGAAGTTGGCTTACGCGCGCTACCTATTGGAGGCGTCACCAGAAAAGCGAGCCGCGGGAGCGAAGCTGGTTGACGACACGAATTCTGCGGTCAAGAGTTCGATCGATGAATATGTGAAAGGTGTCCGCACCGAGCGAGGCCGCGAGCTGATCAATCAGGTCAACTCCGAGCTTAAGAAATACGACGAGCTTGCCGACCACATGGTCCAATTGCAGGATAGCGCGAGCGGAGCCGAAGCTGCCAGTCTCTTCCGCGAGAGCATGGAGCCGCAATCCGATCTGGTGAGCCAGAAGATTGCAGATCTGGTGGCCTTCATTTTGAGTCAGACCGAATCATATGTCGCCGCAAGTAGCGCCACGGCAAGCTACGCGTTCACAGTTACAGCACTAATCGCAACTCTCGCAATCCTAGTCGCCTTGGCCGGAACAATATTTGCCGTGTTCGGTATCGCAAACCCGATACGCCGGATCGCCTCTGCCATGAAGATCTTGTCCGACGGCGATCTGGGAAGCGCTATTCCTTACGCCGGCCGCGCGGATGAGATTGGCGCGATGGCGGCAGCAGTGGAGGTGTTCCGACAGAACGCGATAAACGTTCTTCGATTGGAGCAGGAGGCATCGGCATCGCGGAGCCAGTCAGAGGCGGCTCGTACCGCAGCACAGGAGCGTGCCGAGAGAGAAGCGGAACAACTGAGGTTTGCGACAACAACGTTAGGCGATGGATTAAGGCGTCTGGCAGGCGGCGATGTCTCCTTCCAGCTGGCGGAGCCTTTCGCCTCGGCGTACGAGCAGTTGCGCGAGGATTTCAACGCTTCGCTCAAACAGCTCGGTACGACGATCAGTGCTGTGCTGAAGACTGCGCACAGCATCGATAGCGGAACGCGCGAAATCGCGTCCGGCGCGCAAGACCTTTCCAAGCGCACGGAGCAGCAGGCAGCCTCTCTGGAAGAGACGGCAGCAGCCCTCGATGAGATTACCGCCAATGTTACGACAGCCTCCAAGCGGACCGACGAGGCTCGCAATGTCGCACACGAAGCTAATGTCAGTGCGGAACGTTCCGCTTCAGTCGTGTCAGAAGCCGAACAGGCGATGAGGCGAATCGAGGACAGCTCGGAGCAGATCTCCAACATCATTAGTGTCATCGACGAAATCGCGTTCCAGACAAACCTGCTGGCACTGAACGCAGGCGTCGAAGCAGCCCGCGCCGGGGAAGCCGGTAAAGGCTTTGCAGTTGTCGCTCAAGAGGTTCGCGAGCTCGCACAACGCGCGGCAACAGCGGCGAAGGAGATCAAGGGTCTCATCGAAAAGTCCTCTGCCGAAGTCGGCACCGGCGTGAGACTGGTTCTTGAGACGGGTCAGTCGCTGAAATCGATCAGTGACCATGTGTCTCGGATCAATCAGCTGATGGAGGCGATCGCGACGTCCGCGCGAGAGCAGTCCACGGGACTTGGCGAAATCAACACCGCCGTCAACCAAATGGATCAATCCACTCAACAGAACGCGGCGATGGTCGAACAATCCACCGCAGCGGCCGCGTCTTTGTCGAGTGAGGCGAGCAGGCTGCGTGATCTAGTTAACCAGTTTCATCTCGACAGCAACCCCGGCCAGACCGCTGCGATGAGAACGACTGTACGGATCAGAGCAGCGTAGTGGTGGCTTCTTGACTGCGTCGTCAAATACAGGCCGTAGCAGCAGACACGCCATTGCTCCGGGCGTTACTTCAGCTGGGGATGGAGCGAGGTAGAATTGTGGCTACCTCGGACGCCGCGCAGGCTTCAGATGGCCCGCTTTCAGATCATTAGCCGCTCGCTCACGTCAAAGACAGCCGCATTATCTGTTGCGCAGACGGACGTTCTATGAATCACATTCAGTCTTCAACGGAATCTGGTGGGCTATGTGAGGTCGGCCGAGTATGACGGTGTTCGTGTCCCTTCAGGGCCACCGCAATGCCGCGATGCGGTGATTGAATTGGCCGGATTATGCCTGCGATACCATCTCCAGCTGACACAAGGTACGTGTAGTAAGCTCTCAATTTAAGCCAATGGCTCGGCAGATCCTCCTCGTTCTAACCTTCGGGGCGCAAAGATCGTCATCTCACAACATCCAAGGCGGGCCTCGCCGCTGCCGCCCGACGCCGAACTCTACAAATGGCGACATACGATCGAGAATTTTTTCTGCAAACTCAAAGAGTTCAAGTGCATCGCAATGAGATCGGACAAAACCGACCAGAGCTTCTCAGCCATCATCTATCTGCTCAGCAGTGATCAATTCCCGATGAATCTCAACAGGCCTTAGAGCATGTCGCGCAAAACTGTGCAGCGGTTTTGCGACAACGACATGCGGCAAACAATAACTTAAAGCGTTGCGAGCGGATCTGAAAGATTGCGATACGCTTTAGAATCTCTCCTGGTCGGATTGGTCAGCCTTGATGTCTTTTTTAAATGCAAATTGGCGTCAGAGAAAATACAGTCACGTCATCTTTCCTCCGACTTTCGTTTTTATCGACCGGAGACAAAAATGTGGCTATTCAGTTATGGTGGGCAACCACCGTCAACGGTCCAGGCGGGGTACCGACGGAATGATGTTTGCAAAAAGGCCGAAGCGCTGCAATGTTTGCGCTTCACGAGGGGCATGGAGATCATGAACGCAAGAACCCGTGTTCTGGTCCTGGAAGACAGTCTGATCATCGCGATGGAGGCGGAGGACATCCTGCGTCTCGTTGGTGCTGATACTATCGATATTGCCAATAGCGTCGATCAGGCCAGGGACGCAATCCAGGTCACAGATTACGATTTCGCGCTTCTCGACGTGAATCTGGGAGAGGCGATGAGCTTCGATTTCGCGCGCGATCTGTCGCTGGCCAATATTCCGTTCGGCTTTGTCAGCGGCTATTCCGATACGCTGGATTTCCCGACCGACCTTCAGGACGTGCCCCTTCTCGTCAAGCCTTTCGACGAGAATGCAATGCGTGACTTCCTCCAGAAGCTTTTCCCGTCGCCGGCGGAATGACAGCGACCTAGCCTTGCTCTAAAATGAATCGGCAGGCTGAAGGACGGTTTTCCGATGCAATGGCAGGACCAGGCGATCATTCTTGGCGTCAAGCGCCACGGCGAGACAAGTGTCATCGCCGAGGTGATGACGCGTGAGCGCGGCCGTCATCTCGGCCTCGTTCGCTCCGGCCGTTCGCGCACCATGCAGCCGGTGCTGCAGCCCGGCAATGAGGTGGAAGTCACCTGGCGTGCCCGGCTGGATGAACATCTCGGTGAATTCCGCCTCGAACCGGTAAAGCTGCGCGCCGCACGGCTGATGGAGACGGCGACCGCCGTCTACGGCGTGCAGGCCATGGGCGCCCTGCTGCGCCTGCTGCCGGAGCGCGATCCGCATCCGCATCTCTTCGAGGCGCTGGAAGTCATCCTCGATCATCTCCACAATCCCACCGATGCCGGTGAGCTTTTCGTACGCTTCGAGCTTGCGGTGCTGAACGACCTCGGCTTCGGACTCGATCTTACCGAATGTGCGGCGACTGGGACCCGCGCCGATCTCGCCTATGTCTCGCCGAAATCCGGCCGTGCGGTGAGCCGTGGTGCGGGAGAGCCTTGGGCCGACAAGATGCTGCTTTTGCCGGCTTTTCTGAGTGCGCAGGAAAATCATGCGGCCGATTTCGAAAGCCTCACGGCGGCATTCCGTCTGACCGGATTCTTTCTGCATCGCCATGTCTATGAACCGCGTGGTCTGGAGGCTTCGGCAGCGCGTGAAGGTTTCGTTCAAGCGGCACTCAAGGCGCTGAATCCGGCTGCGCGGACGCTTTTACGGCCGGATGAACTTTCTGCGTGAACGGCTTTTCATCCCTGCAAAACGGTCTTCAGTTTTGGCGGTTTACCCCCATGCGCCGCACCCCTATCTCTCCGGCAATGGAAAGTCTCTAAGCGCTCAAGGAGGAAGCCATGCTGACCAGGCCCGATACATCGACCACCATCACGCTCTGGAACGGGCAGGAGGTTCCCCGCCTCGGCATGGGCTGCTGGGCGATCGGCGGTCCGTTCTTCGCGGGCGACACGCCGCTCGGCTGGGGCGAGGTGGACGACAATGAATCCATTGCCGCGATCAACCGGGCCATCGACCTTGGCATTCGCTTTTTCGATACGGCCTCGAATTACGGCGCCGGCCATTCGGAAGAGGTTCTGGGACAGGCGATCGGCAATCGCGCCGACATCGTCATCGCCACCAAGTTCGGCTTTGCCACCAATCCGGAGACGAAGCAGGCGACCGGTGCCTTTGCCGATCCGGCCTTCATCCGCCAGTCCGTCGAGACGTCGCTTCGCCGGCTGAAGCGGGAGCGTCTCGACCTCCTGCAATTCCACATCAATGATTTCCCGCTGGATCAGTCCGACGAAGTCTTCGATACGCTTCAGGCCCTGCGGGCAGAGGGCAAGATCGATGCCTTCGGCTGGAGCACGGATTTCCCCGATCGCGCCACCCGCCATGCCGGTCGGTCCGGCTTCGTCTCGATCCAGCATACGATGAACGTCTTCGAGCCCGTGCCCCAGATGATCGATGTCGTCGAAAAGAACGGTCTCATCTCCATCAACCGCGGTCCGCTTGCCATGGGCCTGCTGACAGGCAAGTTCACGCCGGACAAGGCCGTTGGCGCCAAGGACGTGCGCGGTGCAGCACTCGAATGGATGGTCTATTTTAAGGATGGCCGCATCGCGCCGGAATTTGCAGCAAGGCTCGATGCCGTGCGCAGCCTGCTCACGTCTGATGGACGCACGCTGACGCAGGGCGCGCTCGCCTGGCTCTGGGCGCGCTCGCCGCGCACCCTGCCCATTCCCGGTTTCCGGACCGTGGCCCAAGTCGAGGAAAATGCCGGCGCATTGGAAAAGGGTCCATTGCCGGCCGATGTGATGGCGGAGATCGACGCGGCACTGGCCCGCGTCTGAGATCGGGTTCAGGCTCGGGCGCGAACCTTGAAGGTCCAGCCTTCCGGCCGCGCTTCTATGATCTTCACCTCATCGCCGACCGCGACCCTGCCGGTACCGCGCGGGGTCACGTTCCAGCCGAAAAGCGGACCAGGCACGCGCCGATCGCCCGACATGCGGATGCGGCCCATGGCGGGCATGGGGTTCGCCACCTCGCGTGACCCCGTCAACTGGTCCTGCGTCGTCATGATGCAGCGGGCGCAGGGCTTGACGAGGTCGAAGCGGATGCCGGCGATCTCGATCGCAGCCCAGCGGTCCTCGGCCCAGGCCTCGTCCGTGTCGATGACGATATTCGGCCGGAAGCGCTCCATGCCGATGCCGCCTTCGGCATGGGCCGAGAGATCGGCGTTCAGCGCCGTCAGCGATCCCGTCGTCGTCACCAGGATCTGGTAACCGTCGGCAAAGGTCACCGGCGTGTTTTCGCCCGCCCATTCGGCATTTGCCGTTCGTCTGGCAGCGCCGTCGAAGAAGACCAGCTTTACGTCGCGGCCGAGCCATTCCGAGAGCCTACCGTTGTTGTCATCGTCGGCAACGGCAGCGCTGACGACCGATTTCCAGACCGTGACATCGAGCCGCCGGTCCGGATGCGGCGGCGGTACGGCGATGTCAGGCTCGCCCTGCATCATCAACCGGAAGGCGCCGGCCTCGGGCCGTACGTCGATGCGGGCAAGGGCCGGGAGCTCGCGTTGGGTGATGAAATGTCCGTCCGCGTCCGTCACCATGGCGCGCCGGTCGCCGGGCAGGCCATAGGCATCGATCTCGGTAGAGGGCAGGGCGATGCCGCGGGCGCTCTTGAGCGGGTAGATGAAGAGATCGCTGACACGCATCATAGGCTCCTAGATTTCATCCATAAATGCCGCGAGGAAGTCGCGCAGGCTTCTGTCGCGGGCTGCGGCCAGTTCGCGGCCGGTCCGAGTCTGGAAACCATCCGCCAGTTTGAACAGCTTCGTCTGGAAATGGTCAATCGCATAACGCTTGTCATCGAGCGGCCGGTCCTCGGAAGCCGGATCGAAGGGATCGTAGAGGCCCGATCCGAGCCGACCTGCAATATAGAAACAGCGCGCCGCGCCGACCATGCCGATGGCATCCAGCCGGTCGGCATCCTGCAGGATTTTCGCCTCCAGCGTTTCCGGCGGCACGTTCGCCGAGAAGCTGTGCGCGGTCACCGCATGGGCGACATCAGCGATATCCTCATCGCCCCATCCAAGCTCTTTCAATATCCGCGACGCTTTTTCTGCGGCGAGTGCCGATGCCTGGGCGCGCAGCGGCGAATTCTTCTCGACGGCGACGCAATCATGCAGCAGAACGGCAGCGGCCAGCACGTGGCCCTTGCCGCCTTCTGCGGCGTGGAGGCGCATGGCATTACGGAAGACACGCAGGATATGGGCGAGGTCGTGGGACCCGTCGTCACCCTCGGTCGCATGTGGAATGAGCTCCACAGCCAGAGACTCGTGGGGAGAGAAGGCTTCGGCCTTGAACATCGTCGTCACCGGTTTTCAAAGGGTTCGTATACCGTCGATAACGGCTTGGCCGGCGAGTCGCAACGTGCCGAGATCAGCGCCGGAATTTGGCGAACGGCGTAATGCCATTCGCCTTTGGCGGCATGGACAGCATGCGGGTCGCATCGCCGAACGGTTTTGGGGCGCTGATATAATAGCCCTGGATCTCGTCACATGCCTCGCGTTCGAGCAGCGCCATCTGCTCTGCGGTTTCCACGCCCTCCACGGTCACGCGCATGCCAAGCGCATCGCCAAGCAGGATGATCGCACGCATGATCGCATGTGCTTCCCTGTTCTCGGCGATGTCGTTCACGAAGGACTTGTCGATCTTGATCTTGTCGAACGGGAAGCTCGAGAGGTAGCTCAGCGACGAATAGCCGGTCCCGAAATCGTCCATGGAGATGCGGAGGCCGCGTTCCCTGAGCGCATGCAGGATCGGCATTACCTCATCACGATTTTCCATCAGCACGCTTTCGGTGATCTCCAGTTCGAGACGCGAAGGAGAAAGTTCTGCGGCAGCAAGCGCCTCGCCGACATCCTTCGGCAGGTCGCTGCTGCTGAACTGGATAGCCGAGACATTGACGGCAATCTTGATGTCCTCGGGCCATTGTGCTGCATCGTTGCAGGCCTGGCGCAAAACCCAACGGCCGATATCGACCACGAGGCCGACCTCCTCGGCAAGCGGAATGAATTCCATCGGCGAGACCCGGCCGCGCACTGGATGATTCCAGCGGATCAGCGCCTCGAAGCCGCAGATGCGGTGTTGCGTGAGATCATAGAGCGGCTGGTAGTGAAGCTCGAATTCCTCGTTCTGCACGGCGGCCCGCAGATCGGCCTCCAGCGCGTGACGAGCCTGCATCTTCTCGTCCATCTCGACGGTGAAGAAGCGCTCGTGCCGGCGTCCGTCCGCCTTGGCGTGGGAGAGTGCCATCGCCGCATTGCGCAGCAGCTTGTCGGTCTCGACAGCATCGTCAGGGGCAATCGAAATACCCATGGAAACACTGAGTTCCACCTGCTTGTCGCTGCGGAAGAAGGGTTCGCTGAGCTCACGGCGGATCTGATCGGCAAGTGCTGTGATGTTCCACGGCTGCTGGCGGTGCGTCTGCAGGATCGCGAATTCGTCCGAGCCGAGACGGGCAAGAATGTTTTCCGAGCCGGCCGAGGCGCGGATGCGCTCTGCGACCTGCTGCAGGATCTTGTCGCCAGCAGAAACACCCATCGTATTGTTGATCGACTTGAACCGGTCGAGATTGAGATGCACGAGCGCGATCTGCTCGTCTTCCTTGCGCTCGGCAAGGGCCGCATCGAGTTGCTCGCGGAAGCGAATGCGGTTCGGCAGACCGGTCAGCGGATCGTGATGGGCGAGATAGGTAATGCGCTCGGCGGCCCTGCGGTCTTCGGTAATGTCGGCATGGATGGCGATATTGCTGCCGTCGGCAAGGATGGTAACGACGCTCTGGATGATGCGGCCATCATCCATCAGCCATTCGCGCCGGCGGATGCGCCCTGCCTTCGAGGAAGCTTCCTGGCCTTCCTTCCTGCTGCGTGTCCTGGCTCCGGCTTGCTCAGTGCCACGCGTCTTGTGCATCAGGTCGGCAATCGTCGTGCCGGGCGCAACATCGCCGTCGCTAAAGCCGAAGAGCTGGCGGAAGCGCAGGTTGGAAAGGGTCAGCCGCTGGTCCGCATCGAACACGCTGAGGCCGAGCGGCAGGTTGTTCAGGACGATTTCGAAGAGCTTGCGCTGTTCCGTAAGGACCTGCGTGGTGGAACTGATCGTCTTCTTCAGTTCGCGGTTTTCGATGAGCAACGTTCCGGCGCTGCGCTCGATTTCATCATATTCGCTTTCATGGCTGCGATAGGTCGCGATGACGAGCTCCATCAGATGCTCTGCATCGATCGATCCGTCCTCATCGACGGCCTGCGTGCACTGTTGCCAGAAAAGCGTCTCAGCTTTCATGCGCACGAGTCCCCTCGCGGGACGATTGCGATGGAAGCATGGCAAAAGGCGAAGGCGTCTTCGACTGGCAAAGGTGCCATATCGAGCCGGGCATGAAAAAGACCTCTCTAAAATGAATGCAAGAATCATTTTTTGTAAGCAGCAGGTGGCCATTTCCGGCAACTCGCAAGCGGCATCTTCTACCGGGCCGATTAATAATCGGTTGCAACTCGCCGGCCATTATAGCTAGCCGGCAATTTGTGTGTATCTCGCAAACTACTGAAATACCGAGGAAACCTGGTTTTTCGAGGCAATTGGAAAGTGCCGCGGAAATGGGTCGTTACACTTTGTCAACTATGGTTAATCGAGTGTTAACAGCTTATTGACCGAAGCCGCAAATCAGTTTAGTCAACAATCCAGTCCTTGATATTTCCCACCCGCGTATTGCGTACAGAACTCTCGCCGGAAGAAGCGGTGAACGGAGGTTTGTATGACTGTTATTTCATCATTTCCAAACATCTCTTATGCATATTTGGCAACGCTCTCGCGGCTTGATGCCAATGGTGACGGCGTCTTGAGCCGCACGGAACGTGCGGCAGATGAGAAGCCCGGCATCATCAGAGAGTTTCTCGAAGATGATGATAGCGATAATACGCAGCCGAAATATCCGAGCAGCCTCGTCGCACTCATGATGGAATACAGCGACAACGGCTCGGCAACCGGCACGGCCGTTCCCTATGCGCTGCAGCAGGTTGCTCCTGATGCTGATGACCAAGCGATGCAGATCTATCGCAATACCTACGGCGAGTTCGATCTCGGTATCGCCGCCTGAGCCTTAGTCGTAGGCTGCAGAAGTCGAGCCGGCCTCGTGGCCGGCTTTTTCTTGCCTTTTATGCAGGCAGGAACACCTTCTTTCGTGAGGCGTTGGGACACAGTCCCCGAAACGGAAGGAAACCTGATGAAAATCATATGCACCATCGCTGCCCTCGGGCTGCTTGCGGCGGCGTCCCAAGGCTTTGCCCAGGACAAGCAGACGGCGACGGCAAATTTTATCGGCCCTGACGGCAAGGAGGCCGGCCGCGCCACACTGACCGCTGCGGCCAATGGTGGCGTCTTCATCGAGGCGGAAATCTCCGGCCTGCCCGTCAACAAATGGGTCGCCTTTCATATTCATGAGACCGGCCGCTGCGATGCCGCAACCCATCACGAATCGGCCGGCGGTCATTTCAATCCGACCAAGGCCGAGCATGGTTTCCTGGCCGCCAAGGGACCGCATGCCGGCGATATGCCGAACCAATATGTCGGTCAGGACGGCATCCTGCGCGCACAGGTCTTCGACACCATGATCTCGCTCGACGGCAAGGAGGATGGTGTGCGTGGCCGCGCGCTGATGGTGCATGCCGATTCCGATGATTATCGAACCCAGCCTTCGGGCGGCGCCGGCGACAGGATCGCCTGCGGCGTGATCAAATAGGTTATGGCTGCGTTTGCGCGGACGTCTTCGGCGTCCTCTTGCGGGCCGAAACCCTGACCTGCGCTTCCTCTGGTGCAGGTTCGGGAACGGGAGCGTTCGAAACCTCCGCCGGAGCGTCGCCAACCTCGCCCCTTTTGTCAAAGGCAAGCTTGACGCGCTTGATCATGTCGCGACTCAGGCCCCACCAGTCGCCGGTCGATGCCCAGTAGCGCAACGTCACGCTGACCGCACTGTCGCTGAGACTATCAATGAAGACACTCGGCGCCGGCGTCTTGAGTACGCGCTTATCGGCGGTTGCAAGCTTCATCAGCGTCTCCATGGCGAGATCGAGATCCTCCTGATGCGTAATGTTGATCTTCACTTCGTTCTGTCGCGTCGGCTGGCGGCTGTAATTGGTGATCGGCGTGTTCCAGAGCGTTGAATTGGGTGCCAACCGGTAGAGACCGTCTCCGGTTCTAAGCTCGGTGGCAAACAGGCCGATCTCAAGAACCGTTCCCGAGACACTGCTCGTCTCAATATATTCCCCGACGCGGAACGGGCGCAGCACGAGCAGCATGATGCCGGCAGCGATATTCTGCAACGTGCCCTGCAGCGCCAGACCGACGGCAAGGCCGGCGGCGCCGAGTGTGGCGATAATCGATGCCGTCTGCACGCCGAACTGCCCGAGAACGGTGACGAAGACCAGCACCAGCAGCGCATAGCGCACCACATTGGTGAAGAAACGGGCGAGCGTCTCGTCGATGCCGCGCACGCGCGAGATGCCCTCATAGGCCCAGCGGCTGATGAGGCTCGCCGTCACCCAGCCAACGATGAGCAGGATGATCGCCCCGAGGATGGAAAAGGAATATTGTACGGCAAGCGCGCTCGCCTGATCGAGCGCTGAGCGGGTTGCGATGATAAGGTCGGTGGCCTGCTGTTCCATCACGTGCTCCTCGAATGCCTTGTCGAAGGCTAGATGGAGCAGGGGTGAGGAGCGTCAACCGTTTGAATCGCCCCTGACGGTCAGCACGAAGGGCGCGTTGCCGTCGGCGTCCGCACCACGGCCGATGGCTCTCACGGCATCGACGAGCCGGCCGCGCCGGTCAAGCAGCGCATCGCCAATTTCGACGATCCGGGCATTCGGCGTCGCATAGGGCGAGGCGGTTCGCAGCCGCCGGGTAAGCGCCATATCCTCCTGCTCGGGCGCGAGCGAGAGAGCCGCTATCAGCGCCGCGGCAGGCGAGCGCGACACGCCCATCCAGCAATGGACGATCAGCGGTGCGTCCTGCTGCCAGCCGGCGGCAAAATCGATAATCGCCCGCACATGCTGTTCGTCAGGCGCCACTAGATCGCCCGTGCCCTTGAAGGCAATATCGTTCATGTTGAGCAGCAGATGCCGGTCGGCCTGGATGACGCCCGGCCGGTGAAAGGCCTGCTCCTTTGCCATCAGGCTGATCATCTCGCGCGCCTTGTGCCGCACGGCCATTTCGGCGATGCGCGCCAGTGGAGAAACCACGATGACGGTCACGACGCGATGCCCCGCTTCGCCTCGATCTCAGCGAAACGCTCACAGAAGAGCCGCTGCGCTTCGAGCGCCGGGACGGGATCGATCGAGAGCATATCCCGGGTGATGCCACGCGGCTGACCGAAGAATTTTTGCGCCTCCGCAGGCGTGAAGCCGGCAAGGACAGTTGCCTCGAAATAGGCGGCGATCGTATCGGCCTTCTTGATCTTGTCTTTGAGCTCGCGGGAGGGGTGCGGCGGCAGGCCGAAACGCAGATGCACGGCCGCTTCCAGTCGCTTCTCGACGGTCTTGTATCCGCCGCCGACGACGGCCTTGAAGGGGGAGATCATGTCGCCGATCACATATTCGGGCGCGTCATGCAGCAGCGCCATCAGGCAATCGCCAGGTGTGGCCTCATTGAAATGCCGGAAGATGGATTCGACGACAAGGCAGTGCTGCGCAACGGAAAAGGCATGGTCACCCGACGTCTGGCCATTCCAGCGGGCGACGCGTGCAAGTCCGTGGGCGATATCGCTCAATTCGACGTCGAGCGGCGAGGGATCGAGCAGATCGAGCCGCCGGCCGGACAGCATGCGTTGCCAGGCACGTGGAGCCTTCGCAGTCGTCACGCGCTGGCCTCGTCTGAGGAAGTCGGGAAGCTGAGCCCGGACCAGGCGGGCAGGCTGAGCGTCACGGAAACATCGCCGGCAAGCAGCGGCGTGCCGGATGTCATGGCTTCGCCTGCGCGGTCTATGCGCACGATCGCCAATCCGCTCGACCCCTCGACGGAGCCGAGCATGCCGACCGGCTTGCCATTGGCGGTTATTTCGGTGCCGCTTGCAGGCAGCGCGGCCCCGGCCGAAACGGTCACGACACGGCGTCGTGCCGTGCCGCGATGCTGCATGCGGGACACTACTTCCTGGCCGACATAGCAGCCCTTCTTGAAGGAGAGGCCGCCGTTGAAATCCATCAGCACATCATGCGGAAAAGCATCCTGAAGCGCATAATCAGGTCCTGACGTGACGATGCCATTCTCGATGCGCAACGCATCGTAGAGCGCCGCATCATCGCTGCCATGATGACCGGCACGACGCAGAACGGTAACATCAGCCTTGGCAAAGCGACTGTCCTTGACGCCTTTTTCGGCATCCTCGCCCCAGGAAACGGTAACACCATCTTCGGCACCTGGCGTCAGCGTCACCGGCGCGCGCAGGCGATACATGGTCAGCCGCTTCAGCAGGGCTTCTCGCTGGGTCGCATCCGTTTCGATGATGAAGTCATCACCCTCGCGCCAGATGACGAAGTCGAACAAGATCTTGCCCTGCGGCGTCAGCAATGCGCCCGGCCGCGCCTCGTCCGCACCGAGCGAGACGATGTCTGTGGTGATCAGATTCTGCAGGAAGGATTCTGCTTCCACGCCGCCGACGGCAATGAGCGAGCGGTCTTTCAGGAATACGGCTGGCATGGCGAAACCTGTCGCGTTGGTGATCGCTCAGAGGTAAGTCTTTGAAGCGGATGGTGCAAGCGCTCTACAGTATCGGCCCGAAAATCGGAATCGATTTTCAAAAAGCCTGATGCGTAGATTCAAGGAGTTAGTGCGTCCGAATGGACGCACGGCGCTCCAGCGTCAGTCGCCGGCTGTGAAAAACTTCCATTTGCCATCCGGCGCAATGCCGACGCGATAGAAATTATAGCCGCCGAATTCCTGCATGTCGGAGAGGTCGCCTGCCGTGACGATGCGCAGGAGTTCCACGCGTTCCGGCGGTGTCAGCGATTTCAAGTCTTTTTCAGCAAAATAGGGCCAGACATACATTTCCTCGGGCGTGCCCTGACCGACATGCACGAAACCAGTCGAGATAACGTCGAGCATGATCGCGAGGATCTCGTCGCCATCAGGATCGCCGGAGAGATCCTTCAGTGTGCCGATTGGATCATCCGTAGGTTCGCCGACCGTCACCTGGGTCTGATCGGCACCGGTCCCCATCAGCGGGCGCAGGCGTTCGAGATCGCCTGAGGCGGCTGCCTCGACGATCTGTTCGCGCATCTTGCGCACCGGTTCCGGCGCCTTGCTGATGTCGTAGATCACTTCGACGGGTTTGGAATCGTCGGATGCGCCTGGCGTCTTGTCGACGCTCTGACCGCTCTCTTTGTTGACGAGCGGATCGGGCTGGGGAATGCCTGACGAACCGTTCTGCGGTGGAGCGGGCTGCTGTGGGCTCTGCTGCGCCGTGGCAGGCGCATCGGGCTGGCCCGGGATCTTCTGAAGTTCGGAAAGCGCGTAGGCGGAAGAAGCGGACAGCATGCTGCCTGCGGCGAGGCCGACGGCAAGCAGGACCGGCGCGAGCGAAATTCGCGAGGAAATATCTTTACCGGTACGCATGAGACTCTCTGTATTGCCCCTATTGCAGGGTCCTGTTGGTGGAAAACTCACCTGCCAGCATGCGGTCGCGCAACGAGTCCAGCAAGGCCTCGGCACTGTTTTCTCCATGCAGTCTGATCGTCTCGCGCAGCGCATGAGCAATCGCAGCATCGGCAATGATTTCAGGCTCGATACCATCGGCCATGCCGTCAGCCCAAGCCTCGTTCTGGTATTCCAGAGCCGCCTGCATCTTTTCGTGGACGATCATGTCGTCGATGTCGTTGAGGCTTGGTTCCATTATCTTTTCCTCAGAACTTCTCATGTCTTACCGCTACGTTAACAACACTAACAGCCTTTTCCCAAAACGACACGGCCGCATGCGAAATCAGGTTAATTAAACGTTAATTTCCAAAGCGCGAAGTAATTTCTGTGGCAAGTGTTGCACCTTCGTTACGGTAGCGCTCTTCTGCCACGATGGCCGCCTGCGTGCAATCCGTGTAAACAGAGGCGAATGCTCGGTATCCGCGATTGAAGGCTGCGGTCAGTTTTTCCTTGCGCTGCGGCTCCCCATTCGTTTCGGAATCAAGTAGTTGCTGCATGTCGGCCCGCCATTCGTCCGCCCCCGGCGCCTTGCAGAGCGTGCGCAGATAATGCACCGAGCCCAGAACCTCCGCCAGCCGCGCGAGCTTGTCGTCATAGGGTACGGTCGCAACCTGCGGCACTACCTCCTCCACCGGCGGAGGCGCATTCTTGCCGCCCTGCGCCCCACCTTGCGCCATTGTGGGACCGGCCCAGACGAGGCCGCCAAAGACGAGAGATGACAAAACAACGCGTCGAACGGGAATCATGCTCCCAGTTGATACAGGGAGCATGACAGGAACAAGGCGGATGCGGCAATTTCCACTTCTATTCTAGCGAGGGCCTCATTCACCGACCGCCAACCGCTCCGCGCATTCGAGCACGCTCTGTGGCACCGGCATGCGCCGGATCTCTTCCACGCTGTACCATCCGATCGCTGCCGCATCGTCGGCGGCTTCAGCCACCAGGTGGCGGTCCGCCTCGACGCGGAAGACGGAGAGGAAGTAATGGCTGCTGATGCTGCCATCGGGTGCATGCGTCTTCAGGTCATAGGTGGAGAACAGGCGCGGATTTCGTGCCTGAATGCCGGTCTCCTCGAGGCATTCGCGCAGTGCGGTTTCCTCGGGCGTCTCGCCGGGTTCGCCGCGTCCACCGGGAAAGGCATACATATCCGCCGAAGGCGGGTTTCGCCTGAGCACGAGAAGGAACCGGCCATCACGTTCAAGGATGGCGGAAGAGGCGGGTTTGGCTTGGGAGGTCATTGCTTCGCACGCTTTGCTGTGATGGCGCCTTATCCCACGGGCGGCTCACCTTGCGCAACTGTCGGCATTGCGTGGAATATGGCTCCATGATTCCTGCGAGACGCCCGTGACCTACCTGATCTATGCTCTTGCCGCCCTCTTCGAAATTGCCGGCTGCTTCGCCTTCTGGGCCTGGCTGCGGCTGGCAAAGCCCGTCTGGTGGCTGGCGCCCGGCATGGTGTCGCTGGCGCTCTTTGCCTGGCTGCTGACGCTGGTGCCGAGCGAGGCGGCCGGGCGCACTTTCGCGGCCTATGGCGGCATCTACATCGTCGCCTCGCTGTTATGGCTATGGCTGGCGGAAAACCGCGTTCCCGACCGCTGGGACATCGGCGGCGCGATGGTCTGCCTCGCCGGCACGGCGATCATCCTCTTTGCACCGCGCAGTTAGAACAATTGCGCAAAAGATGTGCAGCGTCTCCCATTCGGAATTGCTTGAGGGTAAACCGCCTTGACCGATGTCGGGCACGATGCAAAGACATCCCCATGTGCGGACGTTTTGCCCTGACAGAAGTGGTCAAGGATATCGCCGAAGCTTTCAGTCTCGCTGAGCTGGAAGGCTTTCCGGCGCGTTACAATATTGCGCCGACGCAGCCGATCCTCGTCGTCATCGCCGGCGAGGGGCAGGAACCGGGCAGCAACCTGCCGGATCGCCGCGCTTTGCTGGTGCGTTGGGGTTTCACGCCGGGCTGGGTCAAGGATCCCAAGGAATTTCCGCTGCTGATCAATGCGCGCTCGGAAACCGCAATCGGCAAAGCCTCCTTCCGCGCCGCCATGCGCCATCGCCGCATCCTCATCCCGGCCTCCGGCTTCTATGAATGGCATCGCCCTTCGAAGGAAAGCGGCGAGAAGGCACAGGCCTATTGGATCCGGCCGCGCCGCGGCGGCGTTATCGCCTTCGCCGGCCTCATGGAGACATGGTCCTCGGCCGATGGTTCGGAGGTCGATACCGGCGCCATCCTGACGACCAAGGCCAACAGCGCGATCTCCTCGATCCACGATCGCATGCCCGTCGTCATCAAGCCTGAGGATTTTTCCCGCTGGCTGGACTGCAAGACGCAGGAGCCGCGTGAGGTCGCCGACCTGATGCAGCCGGTCCAGGAGGATTTCTTCGAGGCGATCCCGGTCTCCGACAAGGTCAACAAGGTCGCCAATATGGGGCCGGATCTGCAGGATCCAGTGCCGCTCGAAAAGGTGCCGAAGCAGCCGCAGAAAAAGACATCTGACGACGGCCAGCTCAGCTTCTTTTGAAAACCGAACCCACCATCCTGTTGAATGGAAAACCCGGTGATCTCTGCCGGCCGGTTTTGGCCGAGGGGCGCTTCTCCCGCAGCCCGTTTTTGCCAGACCCACCGCATGGCGGGTTCTGGATGTCCGTATCCGGCATCGTCATGAGCCTGCTGTCAAACAGCCTGCTCGTGCGCTTCTTCGCACCCGCTTAGGCGAGTTTCTTGACCGGTGCCGGCTTTGCCATCATCGAGGCCGCAGCCACGGCCTTGAGGCCGAGTGGGCGGTAGTTGGTCGCGAGATCCGGCTTGGCTGCCTGCTGCTGTTCCGACTTCTTCGAGGTCACGATACTCTCCTTACGTGTTTCTCTAGAATTTTATCTGTCTTATTCTTTTGTCTTTAATAGCGACAAAAGAGAGGCATCGCCTATCAGGAAATGTAAACACAGACCATAATTCGCGAGGCTTAACCGAAGCCTGCGTTCGTTAATACTTACTTAATAAAGTAGATGCTCAGATGTGACGACCGATGTCGTCCTCGCCGATACCGGGTTCCTCGATCGTCAGCGTGCCATATTTGCGCTTCCACTTTCGTGCGCCGAAGGGCAGCGAAATGAGGTAAGCGCAGACGGTGAAGACCATCACTTCCCAGGTAAAGCTCATCAGCAGCGCGACGTAGATCACCACACCGAGCATGGCCGGCAGCACGAGATCGCGCCGCATCCGGCTTTCGGATTTACCGGACCAGACAGGCAGACGGCTGATGAGCAGGAAGGCGATGAGGACCGTGTAGCCCGAGGAGAGAAAGGCGAAGGTCCGGTCGGTGGTGAGGCCCAGGAAGCCGAGATAGACAGGCAGAAGCACCAGCATCGCGCCGGCCGGGGCCGGCACGCCGACGAAATATTCCGATTGCCAGGGCGCGCGGTTCTCGCGCTCCGACATCACGTTGAAGCGCGCCAGTCTGAGGCCGGCGGCGATCGTGTAGATGAGCGCCGCGATCCAGCCCAGCGAACGCGCCGCGTCGAGTGCATAGACATAGACCACGAGGGCAGGGGCGACGCCGAAATTGACGATATCGGCAAGCGAATCCATCTGCGCACCGAATTTCGACGTGGCCTTCATCAGCCGCGCGACACGGCCGTCGATGCCGTCGAGGAATGCGGCGACGAGCACCATGGCGACAGCCAGTTCGTAGCGGCCTTCGAAGGCAAGCCGGATGCCGGTCAGGCCGGCGCAGATGGCAAGGATAGTGATGAGGTTCGGAACGACGAGCCGGATCGGAATCTCGCGCAGGCGCGGCCCGCGGGCCGAATCGTCGTTCGGGCCGTTCGGTTCGAAGGGCGGAAAGGGTGTTTCCATATCGCGCTCTCCTGAATATTAGCTGCGGCGGCTGATGACCGGACCCTTGGTCGAGGCGAATTCGGCGATAACAGTCTCGCCGGCAACCGCCGTCTGGCCGAGCGAGACGCGCGGGGCGGCACCCGCCGGCAGGAAGACATCGAGGCGCGAACCGAAGCGAATGAGGCCGAAACGCTCGCCGGCATCGAGAGGTTCATTGGCATGCGAGAAGCAGAGGATACGCCGTGCTACGAGGCCGGCGATCTGCACCACGCCGATCTGGCCGTGGTGGGTCTCGATCACGAGGCCGTTGCGCTCATTCTCTTCACTCGCCTTGTCGAGCTCGGCATTCACGAAGGTACCGGGACGGTAATTGATGCTGACGATGCGGCCGCGCATCGGCGCACGGTTCACATGGCAGTTGAAGACGTTCATGAAGACGGAGATGCGCAGCATCGGTTCGTTGCCGAGGTTCAGCTCGGCGGGCGGCGTGACCATCTGGATCGAAGAGACCTTGCCGTCGGCCGGCGAAATGACGAGATCGTCGTCCTGCGGCGTGACGCGTTCGGGATCACGGAAGAAATAGGCGCACCAGAGCGTCAGGATGAGGCCGATCCAGAAGAGCGGCTTGAAGATCCAGCCCAATACGAGCGACGCGACGAAGAAGGCGGCGACGAAGGGGTAACCCTCCTTGTGCACCGGAACGATCGTGTTGCGAACCGTATCGAACAAGCTCATGAATGCCGGTCTCCTGTCGTTTTTCGTATCCGCTGGTTACAGAAAAACGACAGGAGGAGCAATGGCGTGGATCTCAGGCCGCCTCCAGCGCGTCGGTTCTGAACAACAAAACGGACGATCTCGCCCGTTTACTGCGCTAGCTCGCCGGCGCCAGCCGGTTGACGATGCCGAGCTCGTCGCTTTCGCGAACCTGCTTGAGATGCTCTTCGGCCTGTGTCGCTTCGCGCTGACGGCTCCACATCGAGGCATAGAGGCCATTCTGTTCGAGAAGGGCCGCGTGCGTGCCGCGCTCGGCAATCTCCCCGCTCTTCAACACGATGATCTCGTCGGCACCAATCACGGTAGACAGGCGGTGGGCGATGACCAGCGTCGTGCGGTTCTTGGAAACGACATCGAGTGCCGTCTGGATTTCCCGCTCTGTCGTCGTGTCGAGGGCCGATGTCGCCTCGTCGAGGATCAGGATCGGCGGAGCCTTCAGGATGGTGCGGGCAATCGCCACGCGCTGCTTTTCGCCGCCTGAAAGCTTCAACCCGCGTTCGCCGACCTTGGTTTCGAAACCCTCCGGCAGCATTTCGATGAAATGCCCGATCTGGGCGATTTCAGCCGCCTGCTTCACCTCGGCTTCGCTGGCCGAAGGGCGGCCGTAGCGGATATTATAGGCGACGGTGTCGTTGAACAGCACCGTATCCTGCGGCACCATGCCGATCACCGAGCGCAGGCTCTTCTGCGTGATCGTGCGGATGTCCTGTCCGTCGACAGTGATCGAGCCGCCCTGGATATCGTAGAAGCGATAGAGCAGGCGCGAGATTGTCGATTTGCCGGCACCCGAGGGGCCGACGACAGCAACCGTTTTGCCGGCGGGCACCTCGAAGGAAATGCCTTTCAGGATCGGCCGGGCCGGATCATAGGCGAAATGCACGTCCTTGAAGGAGATGGCGCCCTGGGCGACGGCAAGGTCCTTCGCGTCAGGCGCGTCCAGCACTTCGGCCTTCACTTCCAGAAGATCGAACATCTGCTCGATGTCGATCAGCCCCTGTCGGATTTCGCGATAGACGAAACCGATGAAATTCAGCGGCACGGAAAGCTGCAGCAGCATGGAATTGACGAAAACGAAATCGCCGACCGTATGTTCGCCGCTCTGTACCGACCAGGCCGAGAGAACCAGCATGATCGTCGTGCCGATGCCGAAGATCACGCCCTGGCCGAAGTTCAGCCAGCCAAGCGAGGTCCAGACGTCGGTTGCCGCCTTCTCATAACGCTCCATCGACTTGTCGAAGCGCTTGGCCTCCATCTCTTCATTGCCGAAATATTTGACGGTCTCGAAATTGAGGAGCGAGTCGATTGCCTTGGTATTGGCGTCCGTATCGCTGTCGTTCATCGCCCTACGGATCGAGATGCGCCAGTCGGAAGCGCGGATCGTGAACCAGATATAGGCCCAAACGGTGAAGGCGGTGACGGCGAGATAGGAGAAGCCGTAACCCCACCAGAAGATCGCCGCCGTCAGCAGGAATTCGATGACCGTCGGGATCGAGTTCAGGATCGTGAAACGCACGATCGTTTCGATGCCCTTGGTGCCGCGCTCGATGATGCGCGAAAGCCCGCCCGTCTTGCGCTCCAGATGGAAGCGCAGAGAAAGCTCATGCATATGCACGAAGGTGCGGTAGGCAAGCTGGCGCACCGCATATTGGCCGACGCTGGCAAAGAGCGAGTCTCTGAGCTGGTTGAGGCCGAGCTGGATGAGGCGCGTCAGGTTATAGGCGATGACGAGGGCGGTAACGCCGATCAGCAGCGGCGGCAGCGTGCCCTGCAGATCCATCCTGCCGTTCAGCGCATCGGTGGACCACTTGAAGAAATAGGGCACCAGCAGCAGGACGAACTTCGAGATCAGCAGGTAGACCGAGGCCCATACGACCCGCATCCTGAGATCCGGCCTATCCTTCGGCCACATATAAGGCCAGAGATTGTAGAGCGTTCCCAACAGGTTGGAGTCTGAAACTGTCTTGCCGTTTGCCATGCTTTTCTCCAGCCCGGCGGGCCGCTATCGCCGCGGCTTGTCGCCGCTCCCGCGAGATATGCCACCGGCTGGCGGATTACAACATTGACAGGGATTTTATAGGCGAGGTGTTGCGCGCCGGTCCTAACGAAAACGGCGGCCGATGGGCCGCCGTTTTTTTGATTTAGAGATGCCCGCCCGAGAGCCGCTTGCGGTGCAGCTCCTCGGCATTCGGAAGCGCATCCTTCGGCAGGCCGAAGACCTGGCCCGGACGGATGCGGTCCGGATTGAGGATCTTGTCCTCATTGGCGATGTAGATCGTCGTATAGCGCACACCAAGGCCATAGGTACGCCGGGAGATCTGCCAGAGCGTATCGCCACGGCGGATGATGACCGCGTTGTTGTTTGCCGTCAGCGGCGCTTGCTCGATCGTCTTTGGCTGGCTGGCGTCCGATACATCGTTTGAGGGCATCGGCGCGACATTGGCACCGGGAACCGTCAGTTCGGCGATGATCGAGCCGAGCTTGTCGAGTGCCGCGCCGACCGACTTGGCATCCTTCGGCAGGCTCTGCAGCACTGTCAGCGCATTCGCCGCAACTTGCGAGGCGGAAGCCGATGCCTGCTTGAAGGCGTCGGTAGCATCGATGCCCGGACGGAAGTCGACGAGAGAGCGCAGCGCGAACTCGGTGGCCGAGCGGGCTGCCGCAAGCTGCTCGGCACCCGGCAACTTGCCGTCTGCGAACAGCCCCTTCAGCAGGCCGAAGGCTTTCGTCGCATCGCCCTTGAGCTTGCCGAGCTGGCCCTCGTCGAGCGGCACCGTCGCCGGATTGACATTGGCATTACTGCCGGACTGCGCGGCAACCGTTACCTGATCGCCTTCCGGACGGTTGAAATTGACGGTCGCGCGGATGAGGACCTTGCCCGTGCCATCGACGACATCGACACGGATCTTGTGATCGCCGACCGGGAGGTCCATCGCGCCGCTGATGACGAAGTGACCATCAGGCTCCGCCGTATCCTGGCCGATCAGCGCGTCATCGGCGTAACCGATAACCTTGGCATTGGCGCGCGCCGTGCCGGCCACGAAGATCTTGTTGCCTTCGATCTCCACGGCGGTGATCACCACATCGGCAACAGCATCGGTGCCCTGCTGAGTGCCGGGAACAGGAGGTGCCGTATTGCCCGCATCACCAGATGTCACGGGCATATTCGGCGTCTGCATCGCGACCTGGTCGCTCGGAGCACCACTGTTAGTAGCAGGCTGCGAGCCGTCAGCAGCCGGCGGCTGGGCGTTTGCGACCTCAGCCTTCGGTGCGGTGATGATGCGGCTTGCCGTGCCCGGCTTGGAAACCATGGCGAGCAACTCGCTGCCGCTGCCGTCCTTCGGCACGGAAACGGTTGCAACTTCTTCAGACAGCGTGGTCTTGCCATCCTTGCCGGTTACCTTCAGCACGAGCTGGTGGTCGCCGGCTGGAAGCGGGTTGTCGAGAACGGCCGCAAAATCACCGGTGCCGTCGACATCGGTTGTCACGACCACCTTGTCGCCGTCGAGCACTTCCAGCTTGCCATGCGGCTCAGCCGAGCCGGCAATGACGGTCGAACCATCCGGCTCGACACGCAGCACGTCGAAAGCAGGGATCTTCGGGCCGGTGCTGGCAGCGATATCGGCTGTGGGAGCAGTCTGGTTATTGGCTGCGGCCGCTTGGCCGGCTGGCTCCGGCGCACCGGTCAGCGCGGCTTCGGCCCGTGCGAGGGCGGCCAATGCGTCGGCCGCATTTTCAGGGAGATTGCGGATAATGTCGCGCGCCTTGCCCGCACCGTCCTTGGCCTTGGAGACGAGGCTTGCGGTGGTGGTGTCGAGACCTTCGGGGGCAGCGAAATCGACGATCGTGGTCAGCGTATTCACGGTGGCAGTCTTCGCGCCTGCAAGCGCATCGGCCGCAGGCACCTTGCTGTCCGCAAACAGCGCCTTCAGGCCGGAGAGAGACCGCACGGCATCGGCGGTGAGGCTGCCGATCTTCTGGGCGGCCTCTGTGGCATCCGCTGCAGCGGAGCGGGAAGTCTTAGACGCTTCGTTAACCGTGTTGTTGACCTCGGTGCCGGCCTGGTTGATGGCGTCACCAACCTTCGCCACATCAGAGCCGAGCCGGGGCATGACGAAAAACACCATCAGTATGATTGCGATTACGAGCACTGCGAGGGCCAGCAAGCCGGCACGGTTTTTCATCATTGCGTCTCCAAAGGCGGCAAATTGCCGTAGTATTCAGAAATTGCTAGCGATTCCCGTTGCTTTGCACAAGCATTCAAAGCAAATAGGCAAGCTCCGGAAGCCGCTTTTCAGTCAATTTTCTTGACTGCATTGAAATGGAATAGTTGTTTTTCCCTTATGACCGAACAATCTGTACCGATTCGATCCATTTGCGTTTACTGCGGCTCTCGGCCGGGACGCGATCCTTCCCATATGGCTGCCGGCCGCGCGCTCGGAAAAGAGATCGCGGAATATGGCCTTCGCCTCATCTACGGCGGTGGCACTAAGGGCATCATGGGTGCTGTGGCCAGCGGGACCCTATCCAACGGCGGTCAGGTGACGGGCATCATTCCCGAGTTCCTGATCGACATGGAGGCGACTCGCCATTCGCTCGGCCAACTCAACGAGCTTATTGTAACCCCTGACATGCATGCGCGCAAACACACGATGTTCGAACGCTCGGATGCCTTCGTGGCCCTGCCGGGTGGTATCGGCACGCTGGAAGAGATCGTCGAGATCATGACCTGGGCGCAGCTCGGCCGTCACGAAAAGCCGATGGTCTTCGCCAACATCAACGGCTTCTGGGATCCGATGATGGAGCTCCTGCGCCATATGACGGGCGAGGGCTTCCTGCACACCGCCCACCGCGTGCAGCCGCTGGTCATCGATGAGATCTCGGGCATCATCCCGGCCATCATGGCGCAGGCGGCAGAGCTTGCCGCCGACCGTGACGGCGAGGATGACGTGATCTCGAAGATGTAACTCGCCAAAGCAATTCCAGCAAAAGTGCGTAGCGGTTTTGCGTCCGGAATTGCGTGCCAGACAGGCGCTGGCTTAACGTCCGCGCGTCGTCCTCAACATAGACCAGCTGTAGAAGAACAGGCCGGCCCAGATCAGCGGGAAGGCGATCATGCGCGCCGTATCCAGCTCTTCCCCGAACCCGAAAACGGCAATGAGGAAGATCATGGTCGGCGCGATATACTGCATGATGCCGATGGTCGAGAGCTTCAGCAGCTTGGCGCCATTCGCATAGATCATCAGCGGTACGGCGGTGATCAGTCCGCAGCCAAGCAGCAGGGCGGTATCACTAAGGCTCGTGCGGTACAGATGCCCTTCGCCGCTGACGAATTCCAGGTAGAGGATGTAGAGCAGGGCTGGCAGGCTGAGGATTAGCACTTCCAGGAAGAAGCCCTGGTTCGGCCCGAGCGGCAGCGTCTTGCGAAACAGTGCATAGAAGCCCCAGCTGATCGCCAGCGTCAGCGCCACCCAGGGAATGCCGCCGCTATCGAAGGCGAGCACGACGACCGCAAGGCCGGCAAGGCAGATCGCCGCGATCTGCATCGGCTGCAGCTTTTCCTTGAGCAGCACAGCACCGAGGAAGATGCTGAAGAGCGGATTGATGAAATAGCCCATGGCGGCATCGAGCGAATGGCCGGCGCCGATCGCCCAGACATAGGTGCCCCAGTTCACGGTGATCAGCGCCGCGGTCATCATTGCCATGGCGAGCATGCGCGGTGAACGCAACGCAATAGCGATATCCTGCGTGCGTCCCAGCACCAGAAGCACGATGCCGGCGAGCGGCAGCGACCAGATGATCCGATGGGCGATGACTTCGGCAGGCGAAATATGCGCCAGAGCCTTCATATAGATCGGCAGGAAGCCCCACAGAAGATAGGCCGTCAGCGCGAAGGCAAAGCCGCGTGGACTGTCTTCGTTCTTGATGAGGGGCGCGCTTGCATCGGCGGACATCGGGTGTTTCCATCTTTGTTCTGTTTCTGATCCGGATTAGCTTAAGCGGCGTGAATAGGCCAATTCATTTCAGTGAATGGATCCGCATGCGCCTGGCAACGCGGGAGGCAAGCATGGACGAAACGGAACTGGCGATTTGCCGGCAGGCCTATGCCACTCAAATGCTGGCGAAGATGGGTATCGTGGGCGACGAGCGGCTGCGACAGGCCTTTGCCACAGTGCCACGTGAGGATTTCCTAGACCCACCGCCATGGCGCATGGCAAACGGGACCGGCTATCAGGATATGCCGTCGACCGATCCCGTCATCCTTTATCAGGATGTTCTGATTGCGCTGCAGGAGGGAAGGCAGGTCAACAACGGCAGCCCCTCGCTTCATGCGCTCGGCCTCCACTGGCTGGCACCTCAACCCGGCGATACAGCCTGTCACATCGGCGTCGGCGGTGGTTATTACACCGCCATGCTGTCGCATCTGGTGGGCAGCGGCGGCCATGTCTCGGCGATCGAATATGACCGGGATCTCGCCGCCCGCGCCATTGCCAACCTGGCTCCCTATGGCAATGTCGAGGTTGTCTGCGGCAACGGCCTGGAATGGCCGCAGTCGCCGGCCGACGCGATCTACGTCAATTTCGGGGTCCACAGGCCGGCCGAAGCCTGGATCGACAATCTCGCCATCGGCGGCAGGCTGATCTTTCCGCTCTGCGCTCCCTCGCGTGATGGCAACGACAATTTGCGGCCACGCAGCGCGCGTGGCGGCTTCTTCCTGATCCAGCGCACGCCCGAACACTATCGCGCCCGTTATTTGAGCCCTACCGTCTTCGTCTGGGGCCATGGCGCGACCGGCACGATAGAGACCTACAGGGTGCTGGACTCCACTTTCCGGCAGGGCGGCATGGGAAAGGTCACGCGGCTGCGCTGGAAGACGCCGAAGCAGGAGGACGAATGGTATTCGGAGGAGGACTGGGGCCTCCTATAGGGCACTTTCGTTTTTCTTCGAAACACGGAAATGCCCTATCTCTTTTATTCTCACGCAATTCCGGACGCAAAACCGCTGCACACTTTTGCTGGAATTGCTTTAGCTCACTCGGCCGCGATCTTGCCGGCAAGCTGCCGGTTCTTCATCAGCTTGTAGATGACCGAATCCATCAGCGCCTGGAACGAGGCGTCGATGATATTTTCGGACACGCCGACCGTCCACCAGCGCACGCCGCTGGAATCGGTGGATTCGATGAGAACGCGGGTGATGGCCTCGGTGCCGCCATTGAGGATACGCACCTTGAAATCGGCGAGCACGAGATCGTCGATCTCATGCTGATACTTGCCGAAATCCTTGCGCAGCGCGAGGTCGAGCGCATTGACCGGTCCCTCGGCTTCCGCAACCGACATCAGCGTCTGGCCGTCGATGGCGATCTTCACGACGGCTTCGGAGACGATCTTGATGCGGCCGTGGGAATCGAAGCGCCGTTCGATCATCACCCGGAAGCCGTCGATGGTGAAGAAATCCGGAATGGTGCCCATGGTACGGCGCGCCAGAAGCTCGAAGCTCGCATCGGCCCCCTCATAGGCATAGCCCGATGCCTCGCGCTCCTTGACGATGGAGATCAACAGATCGAGCTTCGGATCGTCCTTGGCGACATCGATACCGCGCCGCCTCAGCGCATTGATGAAGTTTGCCTTGCCGCCCTGATCCGAGACCATGACCTTGCGGAAATTACCGACACTTTCCGGCGGCACGTGCTCGTAAGTGCGCGGGTCCTTCAGCAGCGCCGAGGCGTGGATGCCGGCCTTGGTAGCGAAGGCAGAGGCGCCGACATAGGGCATCTGATGATCCGGGGAGCGGTTCAGCAGCTCGTCGAAGGCATGCGACAGGCGGGTGAGATTGGTCAGCCGCTCCGCATCGATCGCCGTTTCGAAACGCGTGTTGTAGGCGCTCTTCAGCGCCAATGTCGGGATCAATGTCACCAGATTGGCATTGCCGCAGCGCTCTCCGACGCCGTTCAGCGTGCCCTGGATCTGGCGCACGCCCGCCTCGACGGCAGCAAGCGAATTGGCGACCGCCTGGCCGGTATCGTTATGCGCATGGATACCGAGACAGTGCCCCGGCACGCCGAAGGCAATCACGGCCTCCACGATGGCGCGCACCTCCGGCGGCTGTGTGCCGCCATTGGTATCGCAGAGCACCACCCAGCGCGCGCCGTTCTCATAGGCTGTCCTCGCGCAGGCGAGCGCATATTCCGGATTGGCCTTGTAGCCGTCGAAGAAATGCTCGCAGTCGACCAGCGCTTCCTTGCCGGCGGCAACGGCGGCTTTCACGCTTTCGGCGATGCATTCGAGGTTTTCCTCATTGGTGCAGCCAAGCGCCACCTGCACGTGGTAATCCCAGCTCTTGGCGACGAAACAGATGGCGTCGCTGCGCGCCTGCAGCAGGCCGGCAATACCCGGATCGTTGGAGGCGGAAACACCGGGGCGTTTCGTCATGCCGAAGGCGACGAAGGAGGCCTGGTTCGTGCGTTTCTCGGCGAAGAAGGCAGTATCGGTCGGGTTTGCGCCCGGATAACCGCCCTCGACATAGTCGAGCCCGAACTCGTCCAGCATGCTTGCAATCGCAATCTTGTCCTCGACCGAAAAGTCGATGCCGGGCGTCTGCTGTCCGTCCCGGAGCGTCGTATCGAAGAGGTAGATTCTTTCGCGTGTCATGGGTGTTTCCTGTCGCCGCTTGCGGCCTTTATTGTTTTCCTGCGAACCGGTCCGTCGCTCGGATCAGCTGGTCGAGAATACCGGGCTCCGAAAAGGCATGGCCCGCACCTTCGATCAGGTGGAATTCGGCCTTCGGCCATGCCTTGTGCAGCAGCCAGGCATACTTGGCCGGGCAGGGCATGTCGTAACGCCCGTGAACGATGACGCCAGGGATATCCTTCAGCTTATAGGCATCGCGCAGCAATTGGGCTTCATCCATCCATCCGGCATGGACGAAGAAGTGGTTCTCGATGCGCGCAAAGGCATAGGCGAACTCGGCCTCCTCGAACTTGCCGCTGGTCGATTTCTCCGGCAGCAGCGTAATCGTCTCGCCTTCCCAGATACTCCAGGCCTGGGCCGCCTTCAGCGCAACCGCTCGGTCCGGACCGGTGAGGCGCCGGTTATAGGCGACCATCATCTCATGACGCTCTTCCAGCGGGATCGGTGCCACGAAGCGCTCCCACTTGTCCGGAAACATCTCGGAGACGCCGAACTGATAATACCAGTCGAGTTCCGCCCGCGTCAGCGTATAGATGCCGCGCACGACGAGTTCGGAGACCCGTTCCGGATGTTTCTCGGCATAGGCAAGCGCCAGCGTCGAACCCCAGGAACCGCCGAAGACCTGCCATTTGTCGACGCCGGCCATCTCGCGCAGCCGCTCGATATCGGCAACGAGGTGCCAGGTCGTGTTGGCTTCGAGGCTCGCATGCGGGGTCGACTTACCGCAGCCGCGCTGGTCAAACAGGAGGACGTCATAAAGCTTCGGATCGAACACGCGGCGATGCGCGGGCGAAATGCCGCCGCCCGGGCCGCCATGCAGGAAGACCGCCGGCTTGGCGCCCGGCATGCCACAGCGTTCCCAATAGATCACGTGGCCATCGCCGACATCGAGATGGCCGGAAGCATAGGGTTCGATCTCAGGATAAAGCGTGCGCAGCACTTCGGTCATATCTTCACGCCTTTTGCGGGCCAGACGGCGGTGTCATGATCGGGATGCTGGAAGGAGATGATCGCCTCCTGCCGGGAATAGAAATCCGGGTCCTTATGAACCGGCGCGTCGAAGATCGTCTCGACCCAGGGCAGGCGGGCATCGTAATTAACCTGGATCTGCGGGGCGAGGTCGCTCCGGTCGTCGAAGGTACCAATCGCAAGCTCCAGCCCGCCCGGATGACGATATGTCATCGGCGTGCCGCAATCCCGGCAGAAGCCCCGCTCGATATTGACCGAGGACTGGAAATAGGTGGGTTCGCCGCGTGTCCACTCCATGCCTTCCTCCGGCGCCGTCACCAGTGCTGAAAAGAAGCCGCCGAACTGCTTCTGGCACATGCGGCAATGGCAGATGGACGGGCGTCCGAGCTTTCCTGTGATGCGGAAGCGCACGGCGCCGCATTGGCAGCCGCCTGTTCTTGTCGTCTCGGTCATGGATGAGCTCCGGGAGGCCAGTGGGATGTATCGTGGTCGGGATGCTGGTGATTGCTCGCCGCGATCCTGTCCTCGCGATCGGTTGTTTCCGGTTCCGGTTCGACAGGCAAGCCATCGAGCGCATGAAACCAGACCATTTTGCTGTCGAGATTGGATTGCATGACGGGCTTTACAGCCTGCGGATCATCCAGCGAGCCGAGCGCGATGGTGATGGAGTCAGCATCGGGAATATCATAGAAAAGCGGCGTGCCGCAGTCGCCGCAAAAGCCGCGCCGCACGAGACCGGAGGAGTGGAACCATTTCGGCTCGCCGCGCGTCAACTCGAAATCGACCCGCATCACCCCTGCAAGCGGCAGGAAATAATTGCCGGCGGCCTTCTGGCACATGCGGCAGTGGCAGATATGCGGATAGCCGGGTTCGCCGCTCGCCCTGTAACGAACCGCGCCGCACTGGCATCCACCGGTCAGTTCCATCTTTGCCGTCAAGCGTGATCCTCCGGTGGCCAGACCGGCGTATCATGGTCCGGATGCTGATAGGAGACGATTTCGTGGAGGAAGGAGCCTGCGGCGAGGTCCGCCTCGGTCCGTTCTCCCGGCAGTTCATGCAGATGATCGACGAAGCCGATCTTGCCTTCCATGCCCCACTGGATGGTCGGCGGCAGCAGCGATGGGTCGTCGAACGCCCCTGCCGCAACCGCCACACCGTCAGGCGCCTCATAGGTTAGCGGCGTGCCGCAATCACCACAGAAGCCGCGGCTGACGAAATTCGAGGAACGGAAGGTTTTGCGCTGCCCCCTGGTCCACTCGAACTTCATCCCGCGCATGGAAACCAGCGGCGCGTAATAGGCGCCGAATGCCTTCTGGCACATGCGGCAATGACAGATCGAGGAATCCTGCGGGACGCCTGTGGCACGAAAGCGGATCGCTCCGCATTGGCAGCCGCCGGTGTAGGTGTTCATTTCTTCACCTCCCACGTCGTCACGCGTTCACCCGTTGCCGGATCCTTGCTGTCTTTGAGCTGGATGCCCTCGGCGGCGAGCGTATCGCGAATCTTGTCAGCCTCGGCGAAGTTCTTCGCCTTGAGCAGTTCCAGCCGGGCCTTAACCCGCGCATCGATTTCCGCAGCCACCGCCTCGTCGATCTCGGTCTTCTTCGGCAGCACACCGAGCAGGGCGGCACTGGCGGCGAAGACGGCAGGGTCTCCAGATTGGGCGAGCGCATGCAGCGCCTGCACTGCCGCGACCGTATTGAGATCGTCGGCGAGCGCATTCAGCACGGTCTCATCCGGCTTGGCATCACCGGGTTCCGCCGCCGGCCATTTGGCAAGCAGCCGCTCGGCTTCCTCCAGCCGCTTGACCGAGAAGTCGATCGGCTCGCGATAGTGCGTCATCAGCATCGCAAGGCGCAGCACTTCGCCCGGCCATTGGCGGCCGGCGAATGTCTCCGTGTGCAGCAACTCGTAGATGGTGACGAAATTGCCTTCGGATTTCGACATCTTGCGGCCTTCGACCTGCAAGAAGCCGTTATGCATCCAGACATTCGCCATCACGTCTGTCCCATGGGCGCAACGCGACTGGGCGATCTCGTTCTCATGATGAGGGAAGATCAGGTCCAGCCCGCCGCCATGGATATCGAAGACGTCGCCAAGATAGCGCCCGCTCATGGCCGAGCACTCGATATGCCAGCCTGGGCGGCCTCGACCCCACGGGCTTTCCCAGCCGGGTTCGTTGTCGTCGGAGAGTTTCCAGAGCACGAAGTCGCCGGGGCTCTTCTTGTGAGCATCGACGGCAACGCGGGCGCCCGCCTGCTGCTCATCGAGATTGCGCTTCGAAAGCTGGCCGTAATCGGCCATCGACTTGGTGTCGAATAGTACCTCGCCTGATGCCTGATAGGCATGGCCGCGCGCAATCAGCCGTTCGATGATCTCGATCATCTCAGCGATATTGTCGGTGGCGCGCGGCTGCACCGTCGGCTCGAGCGAGCCGAGTGCCAAGGCATCGTCAAGATACTGCTTCTCGGTCTTTTCCGTGACCGCCCGGATCGCCGCATTCAGCGGCAAGCCCGGATAGTCGCGCAGCGCCCGCGCGTTGATCTTGTCGTCGACATCGGTGATGTTGCGGGCATAAGTGACGTGGCTTTCGCCATAGACATGGCGCAACAGGCGGAACAGCACGTCGAAGACGATGACCGGTCGCGCATTGCCGATATGGGCGTAATCATAGACCGTCGGGCCGCACACATACATGCGGACGTTTTCGGCATCGATCGGCTTGAAGACCGATTTCTCCCGCGTCAGCGTATTGTACAGCTTCAGTTCCGGCGTGCCGCCCATTTCACTCTCCTAAAATGCATATGCAGAAAAATACCACCACCGGCAGGCCGGGGCGTTTCGCATCTTGGACATTTGGGAGACGAAAACGGCCAGGCCAGCTTTGGGCTAGCGAATAATCTTCCGGCAAATAATGCAGGTAACCGTTTTCATGACGCGTTTTATGGCGTGGGATCGACGTTTGGTCAAGAGGGCGAGCAACGATCCCGCGGGCAACCGGAGCTATCCATCTCGTGAATCGATGGCAGCGATGGACATCCAGTAAAGGAGGCGTGCTTGCTTTAAGATTTTTGGTCATTTTCAAGACGCAAATCTTGCATAGCCAATTGCGAAACCGGTGAAAATAGGGGGATTGGGTGAGGAGGGCGGCACGATGGACAATAGGAGCGACCGCGATTCTGACAATCGCGTCCGCCGCATATTTCGCCTATGATTTCGGTATGCTTCGCTTCAACAATCCGTCTCTAAGCCGCTATCCGATCCAGGGTATCGATGTCAGCCACCATCAAGGCGATATCGATTGGAAGACTGTCGCGTCGCAGGCGAATGTACGTTTTGCGATCATGAAGGCGACCGAAGGCGGAGATCACCGGGATTCCAAATTTGCCGAGAATTGGCAGCGTGCCGGGGATGCCGGACTGGTAAGGGGTGCGTACCATTTCTTCACCTTCTGTCGCCCGGGCAAGGATCAGGCGCAGAATGTCCTGGCGACGGTGTCAAAGGAGCCGGGGACTCTACCCATTGCAGTCGATCTGGAGTTTGTCGGCAACTGCAACAAGATTCCAACGATCGAGGAAATGGCTGCCGAGGTGAACGCGTTCTTCGTCGAGTTGAAAGGCACCTTTCCGGAGAAGCCCATTTTTTACGTTACTCAGGAGTTCTTTGATCAATATCTGAAAGGCAATGAATCACGGTTCCCCGACCATTACCTGTGGCTTCGAAGCGTCTTCAAGGAACCTAGGCCGGAAGAATGCAGTCACTGGTCAATCTGGCAATTCGCCGATAACGGCACCTTAGACGGTATCCAGGGACCGGTCGATCTTAACGCGTTGTGCGCGTCGGAGACCGGTTTCGCTCATCTGTTCGCGACTGCTGCAGCGAATTGAAGCGTCCGGCTATTCCGGCAGCTGGTAATCCACCAGCTTGTTCTCGCGCACGATGAACAGCTTACCGGTCTCGGTCACGCCGGGGCCGAGCAAGGGAAGGATTGCTTTCGCCACCTCGGAAGGATGCGGCAGGCTCATCGGGTCTTCACCCGGAACCGCCTGCGCGCGCATGGCGGTGCGCGTGGCACCCGGATCGACGCTGGTGATACGCAGCGGCGTCGATTGCGTCTCGCCGGCCCAGGTGCGCGCCAATGCTTCGACAGCGGCCTTGGAGGCGGAATAGGCGCTCCAGAAGGGCCGGCATTTGTGGGCGGCGCCCGAGGACATGATGACGGCGCGGCCGGCATCCGAGCGGGTCAACAGCGGATCGACCGAGCGGATGAGACGCCAGGTGGCATTCACGTTGATGTTCATGACCTTCTCGAAGACCTTCGCCTCGATATGGCCGATCGGCGAGATGACGCCGAGCACGCCGGCATTGGCGACGAGAATGTCGAGCTTGCCCCAGCGCTCGAAGATCGAGCCGCCGAGGCGGTCGATCGCTTCCATGTCGGCGAGATCGAAGGGAACCAGCGTCGCGGAACCGCCCGCGGCCTTGATGGCATCGTCGAGTTCTTCCAAGCCGCCAACGGTGCGGGCGCAGGCAATTACGTGCGCACCTGCCTTGGCGAGTTCGAGTGCCGTGAAATAGCCGATGCCGCGCGATGCGCCTGTGACCAGCGCGATCTTGCCTTCAAGATTGATGTTCATCTGCCCCGGTTCCCGATGCGCTTGAAAAGGTAAGGGGCGCAATAGGCGCCCCAGATAGGAAAGTCAAAGTCGAAGCGGCTCAGCCGTTGCTGGCAAGCATGGAAATCTTGTTGCCCATGGACTCGCCGTTCTTGTCGAGCAGGCGGGTCGGATAGTCACCGGTGAAATAGTGGTCGGTGAACTGCGGGCGGGCGTTGTTGCGGTCTTCGCCGCCGACGGCGCGATAGAGGCCGTTGATCGACAGGAAGGCCAGCGAATCCGCGCCGATATATTTGGCCATGGCTTCGACATCGGCATACTGGTTTGCCAAGAGCTTATCGGCGTCAGGCGTATCGATACCGTAGAAATCCGGAAAGAAGATCATCGGGCTCGCAACGCGGATATGCACTTCCTTGGCGCCGGCTTCACGGATCATCTGCACGATCTTCAGCGAGGTCGTGCCGCGCACGATGGAATCGTCCACCAGTACCACGCGCTTGCCTTCGATCATCGCCCGGTTGGCGGAGTGCTTCAGCTTCACGCCGAAAGCGCGGATCTGCTGCGTCGGCTCGATGAACGTGCGGCCGACATAGTGGTTGCGGATGATGCCGTATTCGAAGGGAATGCCGCTTGCCTGCGCATAGCCGAGAGCAGCAGGTGTGCCGCCGTCCGGAACCGGTACGATGACATCGGCATCCACATGGGCTTCCTTGGCAAGGTTCATGCCCATGGCCTTGCGCGTCGTATAGACGTTGCGGCCGCCGACGACCGAATCCGGACGGGCGAAATAGACATATTCGAACAGGCAGAGGCGCTCGGGCAGCGGCTTGCTGGGCTTGCGGGCGTCGATGCTGATCGAGCCGTCAGGCTGGATTTCGCAGATGACGACTTCGCCGTTTTCCACGTCACGAATAAACTTGGCGCCGATAATGTCGAGGGCGCAGGTTTCCGAGCAGAAGATCGGCTTGCCATCGAGTTCGCCCATGACGAGCGGGCGAATGCCGGTCGGGTCGCGCGCCGCGATCAGCTTGGTGCGCGTCATGGCGAGCATCGAATAGCCGCCTTCCATCTGGCGGATGGCGTCGATGAAGCGGTCGGACGTGGAAGCGTGGCGGGAGCGGGCGATGAGGTGAAGGACGACTTCGGTATCCGACGTCGACTGACAGATGGCGCCGGTGGCGATGATCTGGCGGCGGAGTGTCAGGCCATTGGTGAAATTGCCGTTATGGGCAACGGCGATACCGCCTTCTTCCAGTTCGGCAAACAGCGGCTGCACATTGCGCATCGCCACTTCGCCCGTCGTCGAATAGCGCGTGTGGCCGATCGATATGGTACCGGGAAGGCGGGCGAGTGTTGCCGGGTTGGTATAGTGGTCGCCGACGAGGCCCATATGGCGTTCCTGATGGAAGCGCTTGCCGTCGAAGGAGACGATACCGGCTGCTTCCTGCCCGCGATGCTGAAGCGCATGCAGGCCGAGCGCCGTCAGCGCTGCCGCATCAGGATGTCCCAGAATTCCGAAAACGCCGCATTCCTCATGCAGCGTATCTCCGTCGAGCGGATCGTCAATCGGGAAGGAATGGGACTGGTTCATTTCTGCGGGCCTCTGCTCTCACAAGAATGGATCGGCTTTTCCAGTAGCATGATACCGGAAAAAATGCTGCTTTCCGATAAGTTCATGCTGAATAACACCTGCCTCAAAGCCCGTTCACCGGCTCTGAAACGGCTGAGGCCCGGCAGAGCGAAATGCCCGGCCGGACCTTTGATCTTACGTCCCGCTCAAATGGCAATTGCCAGGCCGCGGGTCAAGCTAGTGAACACTGCGTCAATTCGATGGCTGCTGTGCGCCATTGTTAGGCGCGGGTGCTGCGTCTTCTGCCGGAGCCTGATCGTTGGCCGGCGCATTTTCTTCCGTCGTGCGCGCGCCACCAAGCTTCTCGGTGATGCTCTTCTGGATCATCTGCGCGAATTCATCCGGCAGGACCGCCTGCAGGCGAACGACGAGGGAATCCAGGAACGGCTTCGATTTGGCATTGTTGACCCAGGACGGGCGATGATCGGCATCGACCAGCCAGTTCCAGAAGGCAACGGCGACGACGAGCAGAAGTATGCCGCGCGCAGCACCGAAGAGGAAGCCCAAAGTGCGGTCGAGCGCGCCGATGCGGCTGTCGATGATGAAATCGGCGACCTTCATGGTGATAAAGGAGATGACGATCAGCGCGATGAGGAAGACGACGGCGGCCGAACCAACGATCGCGATGCGGTCATCGTCCGTGTATCGCTTCGCATAAGGCACGAGATAGGGGTAGAGGTAGTAGGCGGCGGCGGCTGAGCCGCCCCAGCTCGCGATCGAAAGGACTTCGCGCGAAAAGCCGCGGACCATTGCCAGAACGGCGGAGAAGAGCACGACGCCGATGACAATACCGTCGAAAATCGTAATGGGCATATAAATTCCACTCCAGACTGCCGCCTTGCGGGCCGCGTCGCGCCTTGTTTGGCAGATCCTATAGCATCCCCGCTATTGGTGATGAAGGATCAAACGTCTTCTTCCACACGCTGCAACGCCCCTTTCGAGCCAGCAATGCGCGCGACCAGATCCGGCAGGCTCTCGATCTCGCTCCAGCGGCCGTTGCCCTTCGGCAGGTCGACGGAACCGGACGGTAGCAGAGCCGCCGAAAACCCCAGCTTTTCGGCTTCTTTAAGGCGCTGGGCGGTTTGCGCAACAGGCCGGACAGCGCCCGACAGGCTGACTTCGCCGAAATAGACGCAATCGGCCGGAAGGGCAATACCGGCAAGCGAGGAAACAAGGGCCGATGCGACCGCAAGATCGGCCGCCGGCTCACTGATGCGAAAGCCGCCGGCAATGTTGAGATAGACGTCATGCTGGCCGAGCCGAACGCCGCAATGGGCCTCCAGAACCGCAAGGATCATCGACAGGCGGGCAGAGTCCCAGCCGACGACCGCGCGCCGCGGCGTGCCGAGCGAAGTGGGGGCGACCAGCGCCTGCACTTCGACGAGTACGGGCCGCGTGCCTTCCATGCCGGCAAAGACTGCCGCACCCGGCGATTTCGAATTGCGCTCGCCGAGAAAGAGTTCGGATGGGTTGGCGACCTCGCGCAGGCCCTTGTCCGACATTTCGAAAACGCCGATCTCGTCGGTCGGTCCGAAGCGGTTCTTCACGGTGCGCAGGATGCGATAGTGATGTCCGCGGTCGCCCTCGAAATAGAGCACGGCATCGACCATATGCTCGACGACACGCGGGCCGGCGATCTGCCCATCCTTGGTCACATGGCCGACGAGCACCATGGCCGCACCCGTCTGCTTGGCAAAGCGGATCATCGACTGCACGCCGGTACGCACTTGGGTGACTGTGCCCGGCGCAGATTCGGCAAGCTCGCTCCAGAGCGTCTGGATGGAATCGATGATGACGAGATCAGGGCGTTTGCCCTCCGCCAGCGTGGCAAGAATGTCCTCGACATTGGTTTCCGCCGCCAGCAACACATCCGTATCGGCGGCATGGAGCCGCTGTGCGCGGAGCCGCACCTGCGCCACCGCCTCTTCGCCGGAGACGTAGATGATCCGGTGCCCGCGACGCGAAAGCGCCGCAGCTCCCTGCATCAGCAGCGTCGACTTGCCGATGCCGGGATCGCCGCCGACGAGCACGGCAGAACCGCGCACGAAGCCGCCGCCGGTCACTCGGTCGAGTTCGGAAATACCAGTTTGGATGCGCGGCGCTTCCTCGATCTCACCGGAGAGAGCCGTCAATGCGACCGGCCGGCCCTTCTTCGGCGTCTTGGCAGGGCCGCCGCCGATGCCGCCCATTGGATCTTCCTCGACGATGGTGTTCCACTCGCCGCAATTTTCGCATTTGCCGGCCCAGCGATTATGCACCGCGCCGCAACTCTGGCAGATGAATTGTGTTCTGGCCTTGGCCATCAATGACTGCTTTCGGGTAAGGGGGCGCGGCAAGCGCCCGAATCGGAGTTTTGCCCTAGATAATGGCTTCCGGCATCGATCAAAACTAATGATTTTCCTATCAGCGACCGGGCTGGCAGCATTGCCAGTCTGTCACGGAGTGCATCATGCTCGATTATTCGCTCGCTCACTGGATCGGTTTCTTTACCGCGGCGGTTCTTTTGAACATCTCGCCCGGTCCTGACATGGCCTTCATCCTCGGCCACACGATGAAGAGCGGCACACGGGCCGGCTTCTCGGCCGTCTTCGGCATCTGGACGGGTGCCTGCATCCATGTGCTTCTCGCCGCCTTCGGCCTGTCGGCGATCCTGGCCGCCTCGGCAATCGCCTTCTCCACCGTCAAATGGGTGGGCGCGATCTATCTCGTCTGGCTCGGCATCCAGGCGCTGCGCTCGAAAGGCGAGGGCGGCTTCGTGCGGGCGGCGGGCGAAACGCTCGGCTGGCGGCGCATCTACCGGCAGGGCGTGCTCGTCTCGCTGCTCAATCCGAAGGTAGCGATCTTCTTCCTCGCCTTCCTGCCGCAATTCGTCGTCGAGGGCGCAGGCCCTGCATGGCTGCAGCTTGCCGTTCACGGTGGCCTGATCATTGTGGTGGCGTTTTTCATCGAGCCGCCACTGATCCTGGCCGGAGGCCGCCTTGCCGATCTCTTCAAGAACAATACGAAAATCGGCCTGTGGCTCGACCGCGGTCTCGGCGCGCTCTTCGTGGCGCTTGGTGTCCGCCTCGCACTCACGACACGCTAGAGACTATTCCTCGTCCATTTCGTACTTGCGCTCGTGGCGCAGGCCGATGCTGGTCAGCATCTCATAGCCGATCGTACCCGCCGCCTTCGCCGCATCGTCGACGAGGACATTCTTGCCGAAGAGTTCGATATAGTCGCCGGCACGCACTGCGCCCTCCGGCAGGTCGGTCACGTCGAAGATCGTCTGGTCCATGGTGATACGACCGGCGACCGGCACCTTCTGGCCGGCAACGAAACCCTGTCCACCCTGCGGCACGACCTCGCGCAGCGGCACGCCGCCACTCGACTGGCTGCGCATATAGCCATCGGCATAGCCGGCCGAGACGATCGCCAGCCGGCTGTCGCGAGTCAGTTGCAGCGCCCGCCCATAGCTGACGGATTCGCCGGCCTTGACCGCGCGGATCTGTATGATGCGCGCCTCGGCAGTTGCCACCGGCCGCATCGGGTTTGCGATACCATTGACGGCCTGGCCGCCATAGAGCGCGATGCCCGGCCGGGTGAGATCGAAGTGATAATCATCCCCCAGGAAGATGCCGCCGGAGGCAGCAAGGCTTGAATCGATACCTTCATAGGCGGCGCTAACCGTGCGGAATGATTCAAGCTGCTGCTTGTTCATCGCAGAAGACTGATCGTCGCCGCAGGCAAGATGGCTCATGACGAGAACGGGAGCGAAACTCGCCGGCCGTGACACGTCGTTGGCGAGCGCAATCGCCTCATCCACCGTCAGGCCGAGCCTGTTGAATCCGGTATCGACATGCAGCGCGCACGGATAGTCGCCATAATCGGCAAGCACCGCCATCCAGAAGGCAAGCTGCTCTTCCGAGGAGATGATCGGCACAAGATCGTTTTCGAAGAAACGCCGCTCGGTGCCCGGCCAGATGCCGGCAAGCACGAAGATGCGTGCCTCAGGCGCAAACATGCGCAGCGTGACACCTTCATCGACTGTGGCGACGAAGAAATCCCTCGCGCCGGCAAGATAGAGCGCTTCGCCGGCATCCTCGATCCCCATCCCATAGGCATCCGCCTTGACGACAGCGGCCGTGCGCGCCTTTCCGGAACGGCGCGCCATATCCCGCCAGTTCTCGGCCAGCGCCGTCAGATCGACGGTCAGCCGCAGGCCGGCAGAAGCGAAAAGGTCGTCATCTTCGAAGGGGATAGAAAAATCAGTCATGAATCGCCGCGATAAAAGGGAAAGAAAAATGCTGCCAGTACTCTAGAGAGCATTGTGGCAAAGAGAAAGCACGCGCGGTCACATACCAGCCTTTCCCACATGCGATCACTTTTGTTCAAGACGCAGGGCGGCCAGCGCGCTAATCTGGCGGGATGCAGAACGTTTCGCAGAAAGAGGCGGCAGACGCCATGCCGCTCGCCAAGGTGGAATCGGCCCGCTTCTGGCGGGATAGCCGCTTTCGCGACATGGAGTGCCTGAGTGCCAGCTTCCTGACACATGAATATGCCCCGCATGCCCACGACACCTTCAGCATTGGCGCGATCGAAAGCGGCAGCCAGATCGCCACCGTGCGCGGCAGGCGGGAAGAGACCGGTCCGGGCGACCTCTATCTGATCGACCCCGGTGTGGTGCACGATGGCACTCCCGGCGGCGAGGGGTATCGCTACCGGATGATCTACCCGGATACGAAGCTCTTCATCGACATACTGGAGGATGTCACCGGCAAGGCCTTCAACGCGACACCGTCCTTTGCGGGAGCGCTGCCGCGCGATCCTCAACTTGCCAAAGCTTTCCACACTGCCCACCGCACGCTTGAAAGTGGAGCGGGCGCGCTGGAATCCGATGAAAGCATGTTCTCGGTGCTGGCTGCGATCTTCGCCCGCTATGGCAGCACGATCGTCCTGCCCATCGATACCAAGGAGCGTAGTGCTGTCGCCCGCGCCCGCGATTACCTCATCGAGAATTTCGACAGCGATGTCGGCCTCAAGGAACTGGCCAAGGTGGCAGGGCTAAGCCGCGCCCATCTGATCCGCGCCTTCCGCAGGGAGTATTACATCACCCCGCATGCCTTCCTGACCGATCGGCGCGTGCTCGTCGCCCGTCGGTTGCTGAGGGAGGGCCGCATGCCGGCGGATGTCGCCGTTGAATGTGGCTTTGCCGATCAGGCGCATTTCACCCGCCACTTCAAATCGCGCACCGGCGTCACCCCCGGCCAGTTCCGTGTCGGCTGATCACTTTCGTTCAATACAGGCTTCCATGGTTCGGCTACCTCTCCGCCATCTTGATGCGGAGATTTCCAATGTTGCAGCAAAGCCGGCCAGCCGGCGAATTTCTTGCCGGAATGCGAGCCATTTTCCCATTGATCGTTGCTGTCCTGCCGATCGGACTCGTCTTCGGCGCAGTCTCGGCGACCAAGGGTCTCTCGGCCCTGGAAACGACGTTGATGAGCGCGCTCGTCTTTGCCGGCGGCTCGCAATTCGTGGCGATGGATATCTGGACACATCCGGCAAGCTGGATCGGTGTCGGTTTCGCGGCCTTGCTGGTCAATATCCGCCACGTGCTGATGAGCGCTTCGATCGGTACGAAGATGCAGTCCTTCTCCGGCATCAAGCGTTATATCGCCATGCTCTTCCTCGCCGATGAGCTCTGGGCCATGGCGGAATTCCGCGCCGGCAGCACGCGTCTGACCCCGGCCTGGTATGCAGGCATCGTCATGCCCTTCTACCTCACCTGGGTCGGCTCATCGCTTGCAGGTGCGCTGCTCGGCGCCTTTCTCGGCGATCCCACCGTCATTGGGCTCGACTTCGCCTTTCCGGCCGTCTTCATCGTGCTGGTCATGGGCTTCTGGAAGGGACCGGAAACCGGCGCCGTTCTCGCCGCAAGCGGGATTGCGGCCGTTGCGGTCCATCAGTTTGTGCCAGGTGTCTGGTATATCGCAGCCGGCGCGCTGGCGGGGCTGGCAATGGCTCTCTGGAGAGGCAAGGTAAGGGAGCAGGCGGCATGACGCTCGATCTCAGCACACTGCTCGCCATTCTCGCCATGGCTGCCGCGACGATCTTCACCCGCATCAGTGGCCTCGTGCTGATCCGCTATGTGGAAATTGACGAGAACAGGAGAACGGCAATCGAAGCCATCCCACCGGCCGTGCTGATGGCTGTCATTGCCCCGACCGCTTTTGCGACCGGCTGGGCGGAGACGCTGGCATGTGTGGTCACCGCAATCGCCGCCACCCGCTTGCCGATGCTGGCGAGCGTTGTTGTCGGCGTTGCAACAGTGGCTTTGCTGCGAGCTGCAGGACTTTAGAAGAAGTTGACGCGGAAAGCCCGCGTCAATGTTCCTCATACTGTGTGAAGGACGGATCGGCGAGATCGGCGAAGCGCGTGAATTCCGACTGGAAGGCGAGCTTCACCGTGCCGGTCGGTCCGTGACGCTGCTTGGCGATGATGACGTCTGCCGTTCCCTTCACCTTGTCGAACAGTGCTTCCCATTCCGGATATTTCGGATCGTGGATATCGCGCGGTTCCATGTTCTTCACGTAGTATTCCTCGCGGAACACGAAGAGCACGACGTCGGCGTCCTGCTCGATCGAGCCGGATTCGCGAAGGTCGGAAAGCTGCGGGCGCTTGTCTTCGCGGCTTTCGACGGCACGCGAGAGCTGCGACAGCGCGATGATCGGCACGTTCAGTTCCTTGCCGAGCGCCTTGAGACCCGTGGTGATCTGAGTGATTTCCTGAACGCGGTTCTCGTTGGATTTGCCGGAGCCGGTCATCAGCTGCACGTAGTCGACAACGAGCACGTCGAGGCCGCGCTGGCGCTTGAGACGGCGGGCGCGCGCCGAGAGCTGGGCGATCGAAATACCACCGGTCTGGTCAATGAAGAGCGGCACTTTCTGCATCATCATCGAGCAGGCGACGAGCTTTTCGAAATCGGCATCGTTGATGTCGCCGCGGCGGATCTTCGAGGAGGAGACTTCCGTCTGCTCGGAGATGATACGCGTGGCGAGCTGTTCGGACGACATTTCGAGCGAGTAGAAGCCGACGACGCCGCCGTTCTTCGCCTTCATGCTGCCATCGGACTGCACTTCGCCTTCGTAGGCGGCAGCGATGTTATAGGCGATGTTGGTGGCAAGCGAGGTCTTGCCCATGCCGGGACGTCCTGCAAGCACGATCAAGTCCGACCGCTGCAAGCCGCCCATCTTGGAATCGAGCGAATGGATGCCGGTGGAAATGCCGGAGAGGCCACCGTCGCGTTCCTTGGCAACGGCCGCCATGTCGATGGCGAGCGCCACGGCATCGTTGAAAGCCTGGAAGCCGCCATCGTAGCGGCCGTTTTCGGCAAGCTCGAAAAGACGGCGTTCGGTATCCTCGATCTGCGCCTGCGGCGGCATGTCGAGCGGCGCGTCATAGGCGATATTGACGACATCTTCGCCAATGGTGATCAGCGCGCGGCGGATCGCCAGGTCATAGATCGCCCGGCCATAGTCCTCGGCGTTGATGATCGTCACGGCACCGGTGACGAGACTGGCGAGATATTGAGAAACGGTGATGTCGCCGACCTTTTCGTCGGCCGGCAGGAAGGTCTTGACCGTGACCGGATTGGCGATCTTGCCCATGCGAATGATGTCGCCGGCGACTTCGAAGATCTTCCGGTGCAGCGGCTCGTAAAGATGCGTGGGCTTGAGGAAGTCGGACACCCGGTAATAGGCGTCGTTGTTCATCAGGATGGCGCCGAGCAGCGCCTGTTCGGCCTCGATGTTGTTCGGCGCTTCGCGATAGTGCTGCTCTGCAGGAGCAACGGCGGCAATCTTTCGTGCAGCTTCGTTCATCGTCATCCGTACTGTCTTTTTCCAAAACTCGGATTTGCAGGGCGGGCCGCATAAAATCAAGTCTCGCGCAGTAACTGCTTTCAAGCGGTCGTCAAATTAGCAGCGCTGTGCACGTTCTTCGACTTCTCCACAGTCGGCGGGTCCGCTGAGGAGAAATATCCTGACTGTCACTTGCGGGACACGCAGCCCGCGGCGACTCACTTCGTCATTCCAACATTCCGTTATCTTATCGCCCCTGATTGGAAGGCGCAGCAGAAAAGCCCGACATTCTTCTGAAGACCCACATCTAAGCAACAAAAAAGCCCGGCGCGAGCCGGGCTTTCCGTCCTGTCTGAAAACAGAAATTATGCTTCGTCTTCGTCGATGCCGTCGGCTTCCGGATCGAAGAAGTCTTCCGGACGCAGGGCGTCTTCGTCAACGCCATAGATGGCGTCGACAGAGGTGAGCTCTTCGCCCTTGGACTGACGCTCGGCTTCTTCGGAGGAACGGGCAACGTTCAGCTCGATGTTGATCTCAACTTCAGCATGGAGCTGCAGCTCGACCTTGTGCAGGCCGATTGCCTTGATCGGCGTGTTGAGGTGAACCTGGTTGCGAGCGATGTTGAAGCCTTCGGCGGCCAGAATGTCGACGACGTCACGGGCAGCGACGGAGCCGTAGAGCTGGCCGGTTTCGCCGGCAGAGCGGACGACGATGAAGGACTTGCCGTCGAGAACGTCGGCAACCTTCTGGGCTTCGGACTTGCGCTCGAGGTTACGGGCTTCGAGCGTTGCGCGCTCGGATTCGAAACGGGCCTTGTTGGCAGCGTTGGCGCGCAGTGCCTTGCCGAGCGGCAGGAGGTAGTTGCGTGCGAAGCCGTCGCGAACCTTTACGGTTTCGCCCATCTGGCCGAGCTTGGAGATGCGTTCGAGGAGGATGACGTCCATGGTGTTTTTCCTTTCTTATTCTCAGATTTCGCTATCGGGTTGTTTGGGGGCATCAGCATCCTTGGTCGGGGTCAGGGCGATCGCCTTGCGGGTATCGGCGAGACCAAGCACGAGGATGAAAAGGGCTGGCAGCATCATGGTGGATGCCAGGTAGCAGAGGATGAGGGCCGGCAAGCGCCAGTCCTTGCCGCGCGTGCGGAAATGCAGCGCGGCGAAGCCGGACATCAGGAAACCGGCGCCGAAGGCTCCGACAACCGTGGCGCCGATCATCGCCGGAATGCCGCCCATGAAGGTGGCGGCAAGACCGGCGAGGAAGATGAAGATCGAATTGCGGTTCATGCGCAGCGACGAGGGGATATCCTCGCGCGGGCGCAGGCCTTTACCGGAAGCGGCAACGATGCGCGTCGCGATGTAATAGGCGGCAAACAGCATTACCACCCAGATGCCGCCCTGCAGGGCCGGCAGCATCAGGACGACGAGCGACTTCATTTGCGCAGTCGCGACGGGATCCGGAACGAATGTCGGCTGCTGCTCCTGCAGCGAGGCCATCAGCACATCGACCATCTGGTCGGTGATCTCAGGCCCGTAGCCGATCACGATGACGGCAAAGGTGACGAGACCGCAGAGATGCAGCAGGATATCGGAAAGCGGATACCAGGCGAGCAGATTGTCGGGGCCGCCGAGTTCGGAGGCCGGGCGCGCAAGGTTCGCGAGGTGGCTCAGCCAGCCTGCCGGCAGCAGCGTCACCAGCGTCATGACAAGAGCGAAATAGGGCGAAATGGCAATCGCGCCGAGCACAGCAGCGGTGACGACAGCGGAAATGGCCGCGAAATTGCCCCAGCCGAGGCCGACGAGCAGGATCGGAAGTGCGGAAGCGGCGTAAAGCACAGCGCTGAACGACGGCTGCATGCTCGCGCCAAGCACAAGCAAGGCGGCGGTCAATCCGGCGAGTGCGCCGATCGCAAGCGTTTTCAGGTTCAGTTTTTTCACTTCGCTGTCCTGCTTCATCAAGCAGTTAGAGGATTTCCCTAAGAGAGTTCGGGAGATGCCTCAACATGGGTTTTCAGGTTCCGATCCGCGCCCATCGCGGAAGGGAGGAAGCCCCGGATCGGAAATCCGGGGCTCCAATAGTCAATTATGCTACGACGTACGGCAGCAGGCCGAGGAAGCGAGCGCGCTTGATCGCCTGGGCGAGTTCGCGCTGCTTCTTCTGGGAAACGGCCGTGATGCGGGACGGAACGATCTTGCCGCGCTCGGAAATGTAGCGCTGCAGGAGACGGACATCCTTGTAGTCGATGCGCGGAGCGTTTGCACCGGAGAACGGGCAGGTCTTGCGACGGCGGTGGAACGGACGACGGACCGGAGCGGAGGAAGATTCAGACATTCTTATTTCTCCTTATGCACGGTCTTCGCGGGGAGCGCGATCAGGACGCGGGCCACGCTGGAAGTCGCCGTCACGGCGCGGCGGACGATCGCCGAATTCGCGGCGCGGGCCACGGTCGCCGCCTTCACGCGGGCCGCGGTCGTCGCGGTCGCGCTTCTGCATCATGGCAGACGGGCCGTCTTCGTGCTTTTCAACAGCGATGGTCATGTAGCGAAGAACGTCTTCGCTGATGCGCATCTGGCGTTCCATTTCCTGGATCGCAGCTGCCGGCGCATCAATGTCCATCAGGGCGTAGTGAGCCTTGCGGTTCTTCTTGATGCGGTAGGTAAGGGACTTGAGGCCCCAATTTTCGATACGCCCGACTTTACCGCCGTTTGCTTCGATCACACCCTTGTACTGTTCTACGAGGGCATCGACCTGCTGCGACGTGATATCCTGTCGGGCAAGGAATACATGTTCATAAAGAGCCATGACAGCTTTGCCTTTCTTGCGTTGATCAGAACCCGGCATTCGGCGGCTAAGCCTCAACGACTGCTCCTGAGAGGCGATAAGCGCCAAGCAAGAAAAGCGTTTCCGAGACGGTCGAGAGCGGAGACACGGGAGGCTGGAACGCTTCCGTTCCGAACGGTCCGCATGAAGCAAACCGGCCCTCCGTTCAGCCACCAGCCAGAAGACCGGGTTAACGAACAGGCGCGCTTATACGGATTTTTGAGCGAAAGGCAAGGGAACCGGGCAAGAAACCTTATTTCGTCGCTTCCGGCCAGACGAAAACGGTCTGTCCTGGTGGATTATCGACGAAGAACTGGTCGTCGGCAATCAGCAGCGATTGTGTTCCGCTCTTATAGACGAATTGCAAACTCTCTGCCTCCGCCATGCGGCCAGTGAGGTTGATCGTTATCGTATCTGCGCTGTCGGCAAAACTGATCTGCAGTGTATTGCCCTGCCGTTCTATGACAGCATCTGCCATGTCACCCCGGTCGGTTCCATCAGAACTGAAGCGCATGATCTCCAAGGGATTGTTCGTCTCTATGATATCGTGGCCATCGCCCTCGGCGAAATGATAGGTCGATTGCACGGTGGATGTGCTGTTGATGACGACATAATCATCGCCCTTGCCGCCGGAAATATTGTACGCAGCAGCCGTCGCATTGACGGAGATGACGTCGTTGCCGTCGCCGCCATCGATACCGCTCGCATTGACGGCCGTCACTTCGATGAGATCATCCCCGCTGCCGCCGTCAACGCTGAATACATTCCGCGAGCTGACGGTTATCGCGTCATCGCCTTTCCCGCCTGCCGTACTAAACGCAAAGGCAGCGGAACTGATGTTGATTGTGTCGTTGCCATCGTCGCCATCGGTGCTCCTCACGCTGGTCGTGCTTTCAAGGACGATCGTATCGTCGCCTTTGCCGCCGCCGGTGGAGCCGATCCCCTTGACCAGATTTTCAATGGTGCCGAGCGGCCCGCTGACATCAGCAGTTGTTTCGATGGAAATTTGATCGTCACCGCCGCCGCCATCAACCCAGGCGACATTCCCGCCGCTGGTAATCGAGATGGAGTCGTGGCCTCTGCCCGAGTTGATGTGCGCCACGGAGGGATTAGAGGTCTGTTCCTGGCCTTGTCCCCCGGCGCGGATGTTGATGACGTCGTCGCCGCGTCCGGTCGATACCTTGTTGACCTCATTGGCGGTGATATCGACAACATCATTCCCGTTGCCTGTCGTCACTGAGGCTGTGCCGCCAGGGGAGTTGATCAGCACGCCGGCATTACCCTTCGCATCCATGATGATCCGCATGATGCTGTCGATTGCGCCACCATTTGCGCCGGCCGCTGTGACGCCGACTTGGGCGAAGACGCCAGGTTCATGTTTGCCGCCGCCATTGTTGATTGACGCGGTCTGAAGCAGCTGAAGCGCATACTCGCCGCGGAAACGGGCATGAAATGTCTGGGAAATACCGATCACTGCAAAGCTCCTCCCGTCTTCTTTGCCTTCTCATGAAGCCCGAAGATCGATGGCCGCTGTCATGGCGGGAAAATCATTGCTGAAACTGAGCGGGATGGTGCCGGTGATCGGTTAAATGCCACTTAACAGCGAAGTGCGAAATGCAGCTACAAACACTGGTAGATGCCTCTGGGAATAAAAGAGGCGCGATTGCTCGCACCTCCACATATTTGGGACAGAAAGCTCTCAAAGCGGCATCGGATACTGCCGGTGAACCTTCTCGATCTCGGCAAGAACATCGTTGCTGAGCACCACGTTCGCCGAGCCGATATCCGTCTTCAGCTGCGCCATCGTTGTCGCGCCGATAATGACCGAGGTCATGAAGCGGCGGGTCAGGCAGAAGGCAAGCGCCATCTGCGAGGGATCGAGGCCATGGCGGGCGGCGATGTCGAGATAAGCCTTCGTCGGCGCTTCCTGCAGCGGCTGCAACCGGCCGCCGAGGTCGCCGTTGATCGATGCGCGCGTGCCCGCCGGCTTCTGGCCGTTGATGTACTTGCCGGTCAGGATGCCGGCGGCAAGCGGCGAATAGGCGAGCAGGCCGACATCTTCGTGGTGGGAGAGTTCCGCCAGGTCGAGATCGAAATGGCGGTAGAGGAGATTGTATTCGTTCTGGACGCTGGCGACGCGCGGCAGGTCCATCTGCTCGGACAGCGTCAAATATTTCTGGATACCCCAGGTCGTTTCGTTGGACAGGCCGAAGGCACGGATCTTGCCTTCCTTCACCAGCTCGCCCACCGTCTCCAGAATGTCGGTCATATTCGCCACGGCTTTGGCGCGGTCCTGCTTGAAAGGGTCGTAATGCCAGCTCTGGCGAAAATGGAAATGGCCGCGGTTCGGCCAGTGGATTTGGTAGAGATCAACATAGTCGGTCTTCAGTCGCTTCAGGCTGGCCTCGAGCGCGAGGCGGATATTCTTGGCGTCGGCGCCTTCGCCGTTGCGCAGATAGGAGCGGCCGGTGCCGGCAACCTTGGTGGCGAGCACGATATCCTTGCGCTTGCCGGTCTTTTCGAACCAGCTGCCGATATAGTCTTCCGTGCGGCCCTGCGTTTCGGCCGAAACGGGCGTCGTCGGATAAAGCTCGGCAGTATCGAAGAAATTGATGCCTTCCTGGACGGCGTAGTCCATCTGTTCATGGGCTTCCGCCTCGCTGTTCTGCGTGCCCCAGGTCATGGTGCCAAGGCAAATCTCGGAAACGGAAATATCTGTGCGGCCTAATTTATTGTATTTCATCGGAAACCTTGGGCGTGGTCTGGGAAAGGAAGAGCTTGGGAAGAGCCGCGCAAATCTAGGCTGGATTTGCCGAAGCGCAAGAGGAAAAACCGGGTGTTCCCGCTGAGGCGAAAGGCTTTGGAGAGAATCTGCCGCCACTTGACTCTGAAAGAAAGAATGTCAATTGGAGGCGAAATGGCCCAATGGGCACTATCGAGGGACCGAAAAATGACCATTGCTTTCACTTTTCCCGGCCAGGGCAGCCAGGCCGTCGGCATGGGCAAGGATCTCGCCGAGAACTTTGCGGAAGCCCGCGCCGTTTTCGAAGAGGTCGATGAAGCGCTCGGTGAAAAGCTTTCCGATGTCATCTTCAACGGTCCCGAGGACAAGCTGACGCTGACGGCAAACGCCCAGCCGGCGCTGATGGCCGTCTCGATGGCCGTCATCCGCGTTCTGGAAGCCAAGGGCCTCGACCTGAAGGCGAAGGTCGCTTACGTCGCCGGCCATTCGCTCGGCGAATATTCCGCCCTCTGTGCCGCCGGCACTTTCTCGATCGCCGACACGGCTCGACTTCTGCGCATCCGCGGCAACGCCATGCAGGCCGCCGTGCCTGTCGGTGTCGGCGCCATGGCCGCCATCATCGGCCTCGAACATGCCGACGTGCAGGCCATCTGCGAAGAAGCCGCAGCGATCGGCTCCTGTCAGATCGCCAATGACAATGGCGGCGGCCAGCTCGTCATATCAGGTGAGAAGTCGGCCGTCGAAAAGGCCGCCGGCCTTGCGACCGACAAGGGCGCTAAACGCGCCATCCTGCTGCCGGTCTCCGCTCCCTTCCATTCGAAGCTGATGGCGCCTGCCGCAGACGCCATGCGTGAGGCACTCGCCGGTGTGAAGAAGACCAATCCGGCCGTGCCTGTCATCGCCAATGTCCGCGCTGCTCCAGTCACTGACGCTGAGGAGATCGCCGCACTTCTCGTCGAGCAGGTCACCGGACAGGTTCGCTGGCGCGAAACGGTGGAATGGTTCGCCGCAAATGGCGTCACAACGCTCTATGAACTCGGTGCCGGCAAGGTGCTGACCGGCCTTGCGCGCCGCATCGACAAGAATATCAATGGCGTCTCTGTAAACGGCCCTGCCGATATCGACGCTGCCATTACCGCTCTCACGGCCTGATTGCCCCACTTCATATAAGGAACGTTCCCATGTTCGATCTTTCCGGCCGCAAGGCTCTCGTCACCGGCGCATCGGGCGGCATTGGCGAAGAAATCGCCCGCCTTCTCCATAAACAGGGCGCCATTGTCGGCCTGCACGGCACCCGTGTCGAAAAGCTCGAGGCCTTGGCAAATGAGCTAGGCGACCGCGTCAAGATCTTCCCGGCGAACCTGTCGGATCGCGATGAGGTGAAGGCTCTCGGCCAGAAGGCGGAAGCCGATCTCGAAGGCGTCGATATCCTGGTCAACAACGCCGGCATCACCAAGGACGGCCTCTTCGTGCGCATGAGCGACGAAGACTGGGATGCCGTTCTCGAAGTGAACCTGACGGCGACCTTCCGCCTGACACGCGAGCTCACCCATCCGATGATGCGCCGCCGGTATGGCCGCATCATCAACATCACCTCGATCGTCGGCGTCACCGGCAACCCGGGCCAAGCCAACTACTGCGCCTCCAAGGCGGGCATGATCGGCTTCTCGAAGTCGCTGGCACAGGAAATCGCCACCCGCAACGTGACGGTCAACTGCGTTGCGCCGGGCTTCATCGAAAGCGCCATGACCGGCAAGCTGAACGACAAGCAGAAGGAAACGATCATGGGTGCGATCCCCATGAAGCGCATGGGAACCGGTGCCGAAGTGGCCTCTGCCGTCGTCTATCTCGCCTCCTCGGAAGCGGCCTATATGACGGGTCAGACGCTGCACGTAAACGGCGGCATGGCCATGATCTGAAACGATTAGCTGCCGCAGCCGCCGATTTCAGCCAATAGCGTGTTGAGCAATCACGAACGGTTGATTTTCTGGCTTTGCGGCAGACTTAAAGCATGTTAAGCGGGCCATGACTGTCAACAGTCGTCCCGAAAAAAGCAGACGGACCGGCGGGCTTTTCGCAAGCCTGGGACTTCTCTAAAGCCGGGTAAACGAGTTTGCCGAGGATGTCTGAAAGCATCGCAGGCTGAAACAGGGTAGGGGTGTCAGAAAGACATTCCGATCAGGACATAAGGTCGAGGAAACCGACATGAGCGATATCGCAGAACGCGTAAAGAAAATTGTTATTGATCATCTTGGCGTCGATGCCGACAAGGTCGTCGAGAGCGCCAGCTTTATCGACGATCTGGGCGCAGACTCGCTCGACACGGTCGAACTGGTCATGGCCTTCGAAGAAGAATTCGGCGTTGAAATCCCCGATGATGCCGCTGACTCGATCCTGACGGTTGGCGATGCCGTGAAGTTTATTGAAAAGGCTCAGGCCTGATTCTGCGCATTCGAGAAAGGGCGGGCCAAGAGTCCGCCCTTTTCTTTTGAGCATGTTTCTCCATAAAACATAACAGACGGGGGAAAGCAGTCGATGAGAAGGGTCGTCATAACAGGTGCCGGCATGGTATCGCCCTTGGGATGCGGAGCAGAAATTACCTGGTCCCGCCTGCGTGCGGGAGCAAACGGTGCCCGCCTCGTGACCGAATTCGAGGTCGATGATCTCCCTGCCAAGATTGCTTGCCGCATTCCCGTTGGCGATGGTTCGGACGGCACCTTCAATGCTGACGACTGGATGGAGCCGAAGGAACAGCGCAAGGTAGACCCCTTCATCATCTACGGCATGGCCGCCGCCGATATGGCGCTCAAGGATGCCGACTGGCATCCCGAAACTGATGAGGACCAGATCGCGACAGGCGTGCTGATCGGTTCCGGCATCGGCGGCATCGAAGGCATTGTCGAAGCCGGCTATACGCTGCGCGACAAGGGCCCGCGCCGCATCTCTCCTTTCTTCATTCCAGGCCGACTGATCAACCTCGTCTCCGGCCAGGTTTCCATTCGCCACAAGCTGCGCGGCCCGAACCATTCGGTCGTCACCGCCTGCTCCACCGGTGCGCATGCCATTGGTGATGCTGCCCGCCTTATCGCGCTAGGCGATGCCGAGGTCATGGTAGCCGGCGGCACGGAATCCCCGGTCAGCCGCATTTCGCTTGCCGGCTTTGCCGCCTGCAAGGCACTGTCGACGCAGCACAACGACGACCCGCAGAAGGCGTCGCGCCCCTATGACAAGGACCGTGATGGTTTCGTCATGGGCGAAGGCGCCGGTATCGTGGTACTCGAAGAGCTCGACCATGCGCTGGCACGCGGCGCCAAGATCTATGCCGAAGTGGTCGGTTACGGGCTTTCCGGCGATGCCTTCCACATCACCGCTCCGTCGGAAGATGGCGACGGCGCGTTCCGCTGCATGACCATGGCGCTGAAGCGCGCCGGCCTGACGCCTGCCGATATCGACTACATCAACGCCCACGGCACCTCGACCATGGCCGATACGATCGAGCTCGGTGCCGTCGAGCGCCTCGTCGGCAATGCGGCGTCGAAGATCTCTATGTCGTCGACCAAATCCGCGACCGGCCACCTGCTCGGTGCTGCCGGCGCCATCGAGGCGATCTTCACGACCCTCGCAATTCGGGATAACGTCGCCCCTCCGACGCTCAATCTCGACAATCCTGAGCGGGAGACTGCGATCGATCTTGTTCCGCACAAGGCTCGTGAGCGAGAAATCAACGTGGCGCTATCCAACTCGTTCGGATTCGGCGGCACGAATGCATCGCTCGTGTTGCGCCGCTACGTCGCGTAACAGGCGGTTCACCGAGCACGGGCGAACGTCAAACGGCGTCATGAAGCGCGGCAGAACCTGTTTTTGCCGCATTACTTCGCGAAATAGCGAAGCGGGGGCCAAGTTTTAGAGGATTGCCGGTGAGCGATACGACCAACCAGAGCAGCGACAACGGCCAGCCGGCGCAGAAGGGACCGATCATCCCGAAATCGCCGAGCGAAGCCCTGCGGCCGGAACGTGTTCCCGAGCCGCCGAAGCGCTCCAGGAATGCCCGCAGCCAGGTCGTCCTCTTCCTGAATTTCGTCATGACCATGGCGGTGGTCGTCTGCATCGCCGGTCTCATCGGCTTCTACTACGCCATCACTGCCTATCAGAACCCCGGCCCGCTGCAGACGAACACCAACTTCATCGTCCGCAATGGCGCAGGCCTCGCGGAAATCGCCACGAATCTCGAGCGCAATCTCATCATCTCGGACGCGCGCGTCTTCCGTTATCTGACCGCGACGCATCTGAGCGCCGGCGAAAGCCTCAAGGCGGGTGAATACGAGATCAAGGCGCATGCATCCATGAACGAGATCATGGAGCTTCTGAAATCAGGCAAGTCGATCCTCTATTCCGTCTCCTTCCCCGAAGGTCTGACGGTGCGGCAGATGTTCGACCGCATGCTGGACGATCCGGTGCTCGAAGGCGACCTGCCGGCGGCTCTGCCGGCAGAAGGCAGCCTGCGGCCCGATACCTACAAGTTCTCGCGCGGCACCAAGCGGTCTGAGATCATCGATCAGATGGCTGCCGCCCAGCAGAAGCTGGTCGACCAAATCTGGGAACGGCGTGATCCGTCCCTGCTTTTGAAGAGCAAGGAAGAGTTCGTCACGCTCGCCTCCATCGTCGAGAAGGAGACGGGAGTGCCGGACGAGCGCGCTCATGTCGCCTCCGTCTTCCTGAACCGTCTGGGCAAGGGCATGCGTCTGCAGTCCGATCCGACCATCATCTACGGTCTCTTCGGTGGCGATGGTAAACCCGCAGACCGGCCGATCTATCAGTCGGACCTGAAAAAAGAGACGCCCTTCAATACCTACGTCATCAAGGGCCTGCCGCCGACGCCGATCGCCAATCCCGGCAAAGACGCGCTGGAAGCTGTCGCCAATCCCTGGAAGACGCAGGACCTCTATTTCGTTGCCGATGGCACCGGCGGTCACGTCTTTGCGGCAACACTCGAAGACCACAACGCCAACGTCAAGCGCTGGCGTAAGCTGGAAGCCGACAAGGGCGCCGATCCCGAAATTGTCGTCGACGGACAGCCGGAAGACCAGCCTGCCGACAATACATCCGCGGTTCCGCCGAAGAAAAAGAAGATCAACTGATATCGGGAGGCCTTTGATGGCATTGCAGTCCATGACTGGTTTTGCGCGGCGCGAGGGAACGACCGGCCGCTGGCGCTGGGCATGGGAGCTGCGTTCGGTCAACGGCAAGGGCCTTGATCTCCGCCTCCGCCTCCCGCCTGGTCTGGAACGTCTCGAAACGGATGTTCGCCGCATTGCCGGCGAGAATTTCAGCCGCGGCAATCTGCAGGCCACGTTATCCCTGACGACAGGCGAAAGCCAGCTTGAAGCCGTGCTCAATCAGGATGCCTTCGCTGCCGTTCTCACCATGCGCGACAAGCTGGAAGGTCTCATCGATCCGGCGCCGCTGAGGCTCGATACCCTGCTTTCCATCCGCGGCCTCGTCGATTTTCGCGAGACGCAGGACAGCGAAGAGACAGTCGCCGCGCGCGATGCCGATATCCTGTCGGGACTGATGGCTGCTCTTTCCGATCTCAGGACCATGCGTGAGCAGGAGGGGGCGGCGCTCGCGCGTGTGCTTCTCGGCCATGTCACGACGATCGAAGATCTGACAAGCACGATCGAGGCCGATCCCTCGCGCTCGCCGCAGGAGATCGCGACAAGGCTCTCCGCGCAGGTCGCGCTCCTCATGGAAGGAGCGGGCGGGCTCGACCGTGACCGGCTGCATGCCGAAGCAGCGCTGCTCGCCACCAAGGCGGATCTGCGTGAAGAGATCGACCGGCTGAAGGCCCATGTCGCTGCCGCCCGCGATCTCGTGACAAAAGGTGGCCCGGTTGGCCGAAAGCTCGATTTCCTTGCACAGGAATTTAACCGAGAATCGAATACAATCTGCTCGAAGTCGAACGCATCGGCCGTCACCGCAGCGGGCATCGAGCTGAAGGTGGTGATCGATCAGTTCCGCGAGCAGGTCCAGAATTTGGAGTAGGACATGAGCCCGGCGAAAATCTCGCCCATCCAGATCGCCCGTCGCGGTCTGATGCTGGTCATCTCGTCGCCCTCGGGCGCCGGTAAATCCACAATCGCGCGTACGCTTTTGGAAACGGACAAGCAGATCGGCCTTTCCGTCAGCGTCACGACACGCCAGCGCCGGCCGAGCGAAGTGGAAGGCGTTCACTATCATTTCAAGACCGTGCGGGAATTCGAGCGGCTGCGCGATTCCGATTCTCTGCTGGAATGGGCCGAGGTTCACGGCAATTTCTACGGCACGCCCCGCGAGCCGGTTGAGCAGGCCATGTCCGAAGGCCGCGACATGCTGTTCGATATCGACTGGCAGGGCGCTCAGCAATTGCAGCAGAAGATGCAGGCCGATGTGGTCTCGATCTTCGTACTGCCGCCGACCATGACCGAGCTGCAATCCCGCCTGCATCGCCGCGCCGAGGATTCCGAGGAGGTCATCCAGACGCGCCTGGCCAATTCCCGTGCCGAGATCGCCCACTGGCGCGAATATGATTACGTCATCATCAATGATGACCTGAACGCTGCCTTCGATGCGGTACAGTCGATTGTCAAGGCCGAGCGCCTGCGCCGCGACCGTCGCCACGGCATGTTCGATTTTGTCCGCGAATTGCTGGAAGAGACGCCGGTTCTCTAAAGGCTGTTCGCCAGCCGGCAGAATTCCTCCACCGAAAGAGTCTCCGCACGCCGCGCCGGATCGATGCCGGCTTTGACGAGCAAGCTCTCCCCGCCGATCGGCTTCAGGCTCTGGCGCAGCATCTTGCGGCGCTGGCCGAAGGCTGCCTGCGTCACCTTCTCCAGATTGGCGACAGAGCAGGGGATCGGGTTTTCGTTCGGCGTCAGGTGGACCACCGTCGAGGTGACCTTCGGCGGCGGCGTGAAAGCCTGTGGCGGAATATCGAATGCCATGTGGGAATGTGTGCGCCATCCCGTAAGCACGCCGAGGCGGCCGTAGTGATCGTCGTCTTCGGAGGCGACGATCCGCTCGCCGACTTCCTTCTGGAACATCAGCGTCAGAGATTGCCAGAAGGGCGGCCATGCCTTCGGCAGCAGCCAGTTTACCAGAAGCTGGGTACCGACATTATAGGGCAGGTTGGCGATGATCTTGACTGGACCTTCCAGTGCCAGCGCCTCGAAATCGGTCTTCAGCGCATCGCCCTCGATGACCTCAAGCCGTCCGGGATAATGGTCGGCGATCTCGGCGAGAGCCGGCAGGCAGCGTGCATCGCGCTCGACCGCGATGACCTTCTTCGCACCGAGCGCCAGTATGGCCCGCGTCAAGCCTCCGGGACCGGGACCGACTTCAAAGACCGTCGCGTCGTCAAGCGCGCCAGCCGTGCGTGCAACCTTCTGCGTCAGGTTGAGATCGAGCAGGAAGTTCTGCCCGAGCGCCTTGCGCGCATCGAGCCCATGGCGCTGGATAACCTCGCGAAGCGGCGGCAGACCGTCGAGTGCAGCCATTAACGGTGGCTTTCCGCAGTCCGGCCAAGCTGCGCGCCGAGCTTCAGCGCAGCAACGAGGCTCGTTTCGCGGGCAAGTCCCTTGCCGGCAATGCCGAAGGCGGTGCCATGATCGGGGGAGGTGCGCACGAAAGGAAGGCCGAGCGTCACATTGACGGAATCGTCGAAACCGAGCGCCTTGGCTGGGATCAGCGCCTGATCGTGATACATGCAGACGGCCACGTCGTAACGCGCGCGCGCCTCGTCATGAAACATCGTATCGGCGGGGAGGGGACCGATAGCATCGATACCTTCGTCACGAAGGATCTGGACCGCCGGATGGATGATGGTCTCATCCTCCTTGCCGATCGCGCCGCCTTCACCCGCATGCGGATTGAGCCCTGCAATGGCCAGGCGCGGGGAGTCGATCCCGAATCGCTGCTTCAGATCCCTGTCTGCGATCCGGCAGGTTTCAACGATCAGGCCGAGCGTCAACGCCTGCGGCACATCCCTGAGCGGAATGTGGATGGTGACAGGAATGGCGCGCAGTTTCGGTCCGGCAAGCATCATGACAGGCATGACCGACTGACCGGTCGCATGCATGGCAAGATCGGCAAGGAATTCCGTATGGCCTGGAAATTTGAAGCCCGCCTCGTAGAGCTCCGACTTGGCGATCGGATTGGTGACGACCGCAAGCGCCTCGCCCTGCATGACGAGTGCTACCGCCGCCTCGATCGAGGCGATCGTACCCTTCGCCGTCGCGACATGCGGCTCTCCTGCCGCAACATCGACGCCTGCGGGTATCGCCAGGACAGGCAACGCGTCCGCAAACATACCGAGACTTTCGGCTGCATTGCCGATGCTGCGCAGGGGAACATCAAGGCTGAGCTGTCGTGCCCGCACCGCAAGCACATCGGGATCGCCAATCAGGAAGAATGGCGGCAACCCAAGCTCGCGTCGGCGAAGCCAGGCCATGAGGGTGATATCAGGCCCCACGCCGGCCGGGTCGCCCTGCGTCAGCGCAAGCGGTCGCGAAAACGGTGTCGCCATGGAAAAATCAGCGATAGATGATCTGCGCGTGTTTACGCAGTTCATCCAGATATTTGGTGGCGTTTTCGTTTTCCGGCGCCGCGGACTTGTCTGCCTTTGCCTTGTCAAGGTCTTCCTGACGGAAGACCATTTCAGCCGCCTGGTCATCCGAGACCTGGCGCTGGCTGCAGATCGCGAGATATTCCACGCCCTTGTCGGTCACGCGCGTAGCCGTGGTGTTGCCCTTGGCCCCTATGACCAGATCCTTCCAGTCCGCCGGAATTTCCGGGGCCAGCATGCGGCCGAGATCGCGGATCGAAACGTCCCGCATTGTGGCGGCGAAAGTCTTTGCCTGATCGCAGCCCGGATATTTGGAGCGTGACGCCTCAGCCTCGCTCTTGCGCTTCGCCGTGATCGCGTTGCGCTTGGATGCGGGAACAACGAAGATGACCTGCTGCAGCATATATTCTGTCGTCACCGGCTTCTGCTTGTTGTTCTGCATCATGCGGTTGACGAGGTCGAAATTCGATAGGCGTGCGCTGGAGCCGTAACGCGCGTTGACGACGCGCGGCCAGCTCATCTGCACGGCAATGAAGTTCTTGAAATGATCGACGCCGACGCCGGCGCGGTCGAGGATCTGCCCCATCTGCTCGACGGAAAGCTTGTTGCTGGCGGCAAACCGAGCGAAGGAGGCGTTGACGTCGTCCTGCGAGACGGACATGCGCACGCGGGAGACTTCCTGCCGCTTCAGCGCCTCGTCGACGAGCTGTTCTTCGGCAGCCTTGGCGTCGGGTTTCAAGCGCTGCAGGCGCATGAAGGCCTGTCGCTTTGCAACGTCGCCACTGGTAATCGCGGTACCGTTTACCACTGCCTTGACTTCGCTGGCGGCGAAGACAGGTGTACTGAAGGCAGCAAGCATGAAGGCTGCGGCTGCAATAAGCGTGGTTACGGTTTTCTTCGCGTCAATCATCTGTTGACCTCCCGATAGCGCCGCACGATCCAGCGCGCGGCGTTCTTACCATACACTGAGACAAGCGGAAATCGCATCTCTTGCTCCGCGACACCCTATGTCTCACATAACGACTGGTCGCAATGTCCTGCACAGGCTTACGGCGAAAGAATGGCCCGGCCGGAAATCTCCGGCCGTCCATCTGTCATCAGAGGTTATTCGCAGCATCACCCGTGCCCAGCCGGATATCGCCGAGCGTGCGGAAGGTCAGGCGGGCGGCGATCGTCCAGTCGCTTGCCGTCTGATCCGTCGTATCCCGCCTATCCACATAGGCGATGGTGAAGATGGTGCACTCGTCCTGATAGGAAATGCCGAGCGAACGCCTGACAACAACGTCATTGTTCAGATCCCAGGCGATACCACCGAAGATCGACCAGTAATCCTTGAACTTGATCCTGCTGCTCGCCTGAATCTCATCTTGGTCTTCAGCAAAGCCGTATGCCGGCTGGGCACCCACGTGCGTATAGGTGACCTGGCCCGAGAAGGTATCGTTCTGATAGGCCGTCGTCAGGTCGCCGCGATTGAAGGCGAAATCCTTCTCGTCCAGTCGGTAGGATGCTGCCACGGAGAGACCGAAAGGCATTTCGATGCCGCCGAGGCCAACATAGTCGGAACGGTCGGTCTCAAGGCCGGAATCGGCGCCGACATTCACGAGGTCGTCGGTCGCAAACGAATTCTGGCCGGCGAGCTGGTAGGACTGCCCGAAGATGCCGTGCAGCTTGTAGCCGCTGTCGAAGGTGCCTGTATACTGGAAGCCGACGTTTGCGCGCGTGCCGCCCTCGATACGGTCGTAGCCGGAGAACCTGTCACGATCGAAAAGGTTGGTCGCATCGAAGACGAAGCTTTGCGCATCTTCGTTCGGCAGCCGGCCGGCGAGTGGTTCATCCGGTCGTGCGTAGATCTGCGCAATCGGCTCCAGAACATGCGTGCTGTTGCTGGTCGTGAACAGGATCGGGTAGCGCATTTCCAGCCCGGCCGTCACCATTCCGCGCGTTGCCGCATTATCGTCCAGATAATTGCCGGCATAGGGAACGCCGTTGGCATCGACCGGACTTTGCATGTTGAGCGCCAGAGCATCGCCGCGTGCCGCGAGCAACGGCGTGATAACCAGCCCAGTGGGTGTTACTAAGGTCCGTTTCCACTGTAGTTCCGTGGTCAAACGTGTGGTCTGACCTTCCAGGCCGGGGAAGCGATCGAAACCGTCGACGGTGGTAAAGTCGTCCTGAGAGCGCGAAAGATTGGTCAGATTGACATCGGCGGAAAGCTCGCCGCCTGCGAGCGGCTGCGGCGCGACATAGTGATAGTCAAGCGTCGGATAGACGATTGGCTGCTGCTTTTCAGCGGTGCTGCCGGAATCGGCGTCCTGAACGTCGAAATAGAAGGCGCGCAGGTCGAAGTAATTCCGCTTGCCGAGACCCGTCAGATAGACGGTATTGACCTGCGGCGTGTTGTCGTAACCATCGATCTTGTAGGTGCGCGAGAAGTTGTTGTCGCTCTGCACCATCACATCCCAGCCGAAGGTCCAGCGGGGATTGATCCTGAAATCCCCCTTCGACGCGACCATGCCGCGCTGTTCAGCTTCGGCATCGCTTGTACCGGCGCTGAAATTACCGGGATTCATCTGATCGATGCCGGCGACGTGCATCGTCACCGTGCCGTTTTCGAAGCGACGGCGATATTCGCCCTCGAGCAGGAAGCCTTGCGAGGTATAGCCGGTGCCCGTAACGGTGAAATCCGAACTCGGGGAGATGACGTAATAATAGGGAACGGAGAGACCGTAGCCGAGATTTTGCGAAATGCTCATCGACGGGAACAGGAAGCCCGACTTGCGCTTCACGGTATTATCGGGGACTTCGATCCACGGCAGGTATGCGAGCGAACGGCCAAGCAGCTGGAATCGCGCCTTTTCAAGGCGGATCGTGTGCTTCTCACTGTTCTGGATAACGCGTTCGGCCTTGACCTGCCAGAAAGGCGCGCGCTCGGGCTTCTCCGCGCAGGGCAAGCAAGCCGTATAGACGCCTTTATTCAGAATCATCTGCGTACCGCCGACTCGCTGGCCGGTTTCGGCAACGAGGCGGGTATTATCGCTTGTCTCAATTCGCAGCGCATTCATGAAGCCATCTGCGAAATTGTCGGTCACATCCAGGTGGTCGGCATAGATTCGGTTGCCGTCGGGCGTCACCATTTCGATGTTGCCGGTCGCCATCATGCGGCCGGTCTTCTGGTTGTAGTCGACCTTCTGGGCGACCAGCCTGTAGCCGCCGTAGTTGATCTGCACGCCGCCGATCACAGAGACGAGCTCCTGGTCCTTATTATAGACAAGCTCGTTCGCAGACAGCATCAGCTTCGCATCCGGCGAGATATTCTGGCCGATTGCAGGCATGCCCGTACCGTTCTCCTGGCCGTAGGCCAGCGGAGCATTTTCAAAATAGGAACACAGAGCTGCGCCTAAGAGCAGGGCAACCAACTGTTTACTAAACACCTTGCGGTCGCCTACCGCCACTAGCCATCCTCCTGATGAAGCAGGATCGTCGCGCCTAAAGCGAGCGCCACGATCACTGGTATCCAAGTCGCCACAAACGGCGGCACGACACCGCTGCTTCCGAATGCTTTTACAAGCACGGTGACGACATAAAGCATGAAGCCTGAAAGGATTCCACCCAGAATCACAGAGCGTGACTGGTTGAACCGGCTAAATTTCAGAGACACTGTTGCAGCAATGAGAGTCATGGCCACCAAGAGCAGCGGCTGCGACAGCAAAGAGTTGAATTGAGTCTCGAGCGCCTTCGTGGATATCCCGAAGGATTTGGCGGCAGCGATACGGTTGGAAAGGTCAAAGAAACCAATTGTTTCCGGCGCTGTCAGCCGCTCCTTGATGAAGTCCTGCTTCAGATTGGTACGAAGCTGCTCCGTAGCCTTACGCACCGGGATTTCCCCAGGCTTGCGTTCGACGACGTTGTTAAGCTGCCAGTAACCATCTTCCAATTTGGCGGATGAGGCATCCTGCCTCAGAATGACCTGACCGGCGGAATCGAAGTGGACAAGCACGGCGTCCACGAGCAGCGTGCCGTTCTCCAGCACGGTCTTGGCGCCGATGATGACATCATCGCGGCCGCTGATCTGGCGCAGCCACGGAACCTGCAACGCTTTGATCATGGCATTGTCCTGACCGCGCCAGGCCGTTTCGAATTGCGTTGCCTGCCTCTGGCCCCAGGCGGCGAGCGGATTGAGCGCCACCACCGTCAGCACGCCGAGAATCAGTGACCCGGCGATAAAAGGCAGCATGAACTGCCAGACCGAGATGCCGGCCGCACGGGTGACGACGAGTTCATATTTCCGGTTGAGGCCGATCAGCACGGTGATGCCGACGAACAGCGCCACGAAGGGGATGGTCTGCTGCAGGATCAACGGCAGGCGAACGGCGGTGAGCAGCACAGCACCCCCTAGCGTGTAGCCGGGGAAATTGGAGATGCGGCTTGCCGTCTCGCTGAAGTCCAGCAGAAAGGTGATGGCGCTCATGCCGATCAGGAACCACATCGTGGTCACGACATACCGGCGGAAGAAATACCGCGACAACGTCCCGAAAATCATCGCACAGCGCCTCCGCCGGTCCGGTCCGTCGCGGCAAGTACCCGCTTCTGCGCGCGCTTCCAGATCGTCGAGGTGCGATTTCTGACGGCGAGCGGCATGGCGAGCCGCTTATGCATGTTCAGGAAAATAATCGAAACCAGGCTGGTCACGATAGGGATCGCATAGAGGATCGGGATATAGATCGTGCTTTTGTCGATCTGGTTGGCAACGTAAAACGCCGCCCAGCGCAGGACGAACGCGAGGCCCAGTGCGCCGATCATCGGATGCATGCGTGCCTCGCGATGCGATCGCGCATCCCCGGCTATGACGAGCGAGAATAGCGCGAAAACGAAGGGAAGCATCCAGTCGGTCAGTCGGCGATGCAGCTCGGCGGTATAGCTGCCGGGCTTGGCGATGTAATCAGGATCTTTCGGATCGGGATTGAGCAGGAAGGCGAGATCGCGGTCGCTCGCGCGAAGCGTCGCCTGTCCGTTATTTTCCGTCATATCCGAAAGGTCGAAGGAATAGGAATCGAACTTGATGACCGAGACGTTTCCATCGGGCGTTTTGCGATGGACTTCGCCATCATGCATGATCAGCGACGTGCCGATATCATCCACGGCGCCTTCGCGCGCATAATAGATGAGTTCGTTATTCGGCTCGCGCTCGTCTGCGACGAAGAGACCTTTGAGCGTGCGGCCGGCGAGCCGCTGCGAGATCTGCACATAGAGGCCTTCATCGATCTTGCGGAAGGTCTTTTCCTCGATCACGGACGAAAGAAGATCGGCATAAGTAGCGGCGATCATCTGCCGCACGACCGTCTTCGCGCGTGGCTCGACGACATTGTCGACGAATAACGAGAAGACGCTGATGAGGACCGCAAGCAGCAGGATCGGCCGCGCTAGGATGGTGCGGCGGGCGCCTGCGGCGTCGATCACGGTCAGCTCGGAATCATTGTTCATCGTCGTCAGCGTCTGCGTAATGCCGATGACGAGTGCAAAGGGCAGCACGATGGGAATGATCGACGGCAGGATCAGCGTCGCAAGCGCGGCGAAGGAGCCGATCGACTGGCCGCTGTCGGTCACCAGGTTGATGCGCTGCAGGACCTGGGTGGTCCAGATGATCGCGAGCACCGGGAGCAGGGCCACGAGAAACATCTGGCCGACACGCCGCAATATATATGTTTCGAGTAGTTTCATGCTCGCCCTTGAACGCACCTGCAGGTCGATATGATCAACAGGAGATTCCCTCTACGCTGTTTGTCTCGGTTTTGCGACAAGTCAGTGTCAAAAATTCATTCAAATTTCAGAATTTTTTTGTTGCCGTGGCGACTCAGCAAGTGCCATCAGCGCCGCGAATATGACGACCGAAGAAAGCCATCCCAGCACGACGTCGGATAGATAATGTGCGCCGAAGGAGAGCCGCATCGCGGGTGTCAGGATGGAAACGGCGGCGACGGGTGCCACAAGCGCATAACGTATCGACTTCGGAACGAAGATCAGCAGACAGAACAGCCAGCCCGCGCTTGCCGCCTCGCCGGAAATGAAGGAGCAGTTCGAGACGCACTTGCCGGCCAATGAACCGGCTTCGGCGAAATGCAGCGTACCGCCGAAGAAATCCGTCTGCACTGGCCGCGGCCGACCCCAATGTTCCTTGAGGATCACATTGACGAGAAGAACGGGACCGATCAGCAGCGTGCCGAGCGCAACCTTCAGATCGCGGGCGCGCGGCGCGTTGAATGTCGCGCCATGCTGCTGATAGCACTCGACAAGTTTCCACAGCATGACCGCGGTCACGACATAGGGAACGTAGAAGAAGAGCGTGCGTAAGAGACCGAGGATCGTCTCGCTCCGATAGGGGAAGGAGCCACAGATCGCGGTTGCCGGGGCCGACGCGTCACAGGCAGCCTGCACGAAAAAAAGCTGGGAAAAATAAATGTCGATCCCGGGAAAGGCGCGGAACAGGGCAAGCAGCAGCCACCATACCCAGAAAAGCAGGACAAAGACGCCGAATGCCGTTTGCGGCAGGCGAACTGCCGGACCCCGCCATCGATTTTTCGAAAAAACTCTCAACGCAAACATCTACGAAACTGACGAAAACTTTTTGGCCGGGCGGCCGCGCGGAACATAACAACTGTCGCCGGCCATTGACAGACCCGTCAAACGCGAAATTATCCCCCTGGAACGGATTTCATGAATCCCATCGGAGAAGACATGTCTGCAAAATTCGAAATTTCATTCTCAAAATCGGCAAAGCTCAGCAGCGGCCTCGCGATCCTTCTGAAGACGTCCGAAGCCGACACCGCGGCTGGGGCCGATATTGCCGATCCGGCGGGAGTGATTCCCAAGGCGTCGAAGATTGCGCGCTTCTCGGCAAAGTCGTTGGCTGCCCTCGACCTGGTGGCGCCAGAGGGTGCGCCTGTCGAGCGTATCATCGTCCTTGGCCTCGGCAAGCCGGCAGACCTGACCGTCCACGATTGGCTGAAGGCCGGCGGCAGCGCTGCCTCGCGGATCAAGAATACTGAGAAAGCGACGATCTTCATCGATGCGCCGGGCGCAGATGTCAGCGCCAAGGCTGCGGCCGATTTCGCTCTCGGCATGCTGATGCGCGCCTACAGCTTCGATACTTATAAGACGAAGAAGAATGACGACGAGGAGAAACAGGCGAAGTCGGTCAAGGTGACGATCGTCACGGCCGATGCGGCTGCCGCCAAGAAGGCCTTCGCCGACGCCGAAGCGGTTGCCGACGGCGTCAATCTTGCCCGCGACCTGGTCAACGAGCCGCCGAATGTGCTCGGCCCGGTGGAATTTGCCGCCAAGGCTAAGGAACTGGAAAAGCTGGGCGTTGAGGTGGAAATCCTCACCGAGCGCGAAATGCGCCGTCTCGGCATGGGCGCGCTGCTCGGCGTTGCTCAGGGTTCCGTCCGTCCGCCGCGCCTTGCAGTCATGCAATGGAAGGGCGGAAAGGGCAAGGATCGGCCGATCGCCTTCATCGGCAAAGGCGTCGTCTTCGATACCGGCGGCATCTCGATCAAGCCAGCTGCCAATATGGAAGACATGAAGGGCGATATGGGCGGTGCGGCTGCCGTCACCGGCCTTATGCACACGCTTGCCACCCGCAAGGCGCCGGTCAATGTCGTGGGCATCATCGGCCTTGTGGAAAACATGCCTGATGGCAATGCCCAGCGTCCGGGCGACATCGTCACCTCCATGTCCGGCCAGACGATCGAGATCATCAACACCGACGCGGAAGGCCGCCTGGTGCTCTGCGATGCGCTCTGGTACTGCAACGACCGCTTCAAGCCGCAATTCATGATCAATCTCGCGACGCTGACAGGCGCCATCATGGTCGCGCTCGGCAACAGCCATGCCGGTCTCTTCTCGAATGACGATCCACTGTCGGCGCAGCTGACGACCGCTGGTCTCGTCACGAACGAGAAGCTGTGGCGTATGCCGCTCGGCAAGGAATATGACAAGATGATCGACAGCAAGTTCGCCGATATGAAGAATACCGGCGGTCGTCTCGCGGGTTCCATCACCGCGGCGCATTTCCTCAAGCGCTTCGTGCAGGATACGCCCTGGGCGCATCTCGATATAGCCGGCACGGCCATGGGCTCGGTGCAGGACGAGATCAACCAGTCCTGGGGCTCCGGTTTCGGCGTGCGCCTGCTTGATGAACTGGTCCGCTCGAATTACGAAACACGATGACGGAAATCCTCTTCTACCATTTGACGGAATCGAAGCTGGAAGACGCGCTTCCGCCGTTGCTCGACAAGAGTGTCGAGCGCGGCTGGCGCGTCGCCGTCCAGATGAAGGAGGCTGCGCGGCGTGATGCGCTGGATCAGCATCTGTGGACCTATCGGGAGGATAGCTTTCTGCCGCATGGCACGGATGAGGCCGATTTCGCCGGGGATCAGCCGGTTCTCCTGACGGTTTCGCCTGACAATGCGAATGCTGCTACCGTCCGCTTCATCGTCGATGGCGCCGAGCCGCCGGCCGTCGCGGATTATGAGCGGATCGTCTTCATGTTCGACGGTTATGATCAGGAGCAGCTCGAAGGTGCGCGCGCCCAGTGGAAAAAGCTAAAAGGCGAGGGGCATAGCCTTACCTATTGGCAGCAGACGCCGGAAGGGCGGTGGGAGAAGAAGGCCTGACGGGAACGTCAGGCTAGACCGGCCTCGGCCAGAACCCTGTCGATGAAATCCTTCTTCGCTCCGGTATAGGCAGCTCGGCTCTCGGCATATTTTTGCGCAAGGCCGATCTTCAGCTCCTCATAGGCCAGCGCAAGGGCTGGATCGCCCTGCAGCCTGTCGCGGAAGAAGATGTCCCGCCTCCAGTTGAAGCCCTGATATTCGACGACATGGGCGAGATGCGTGCGCGTCTCGCCCGTGACACCGCGGCCGAAGAGATGGTCGTCGGGTACGATGTCGGCACCGGCATAGTCATAGCCGATCGCCTCCATAGGCTTGATGCAGGCAAGTCCGTCATCAAGGCGGCGAACGCCGATCAGGATATCGATGATCGGTTTCGCCTTGATGCCTGGAATGGCAGTGCTGCCGAAGTGCTGTATATCGATTGCCAGAGGGCCAAGCGCGTCGCGGATCCTGGCCTCTTCCAGCAGATAGGCCTCCCGCCACTTGGCGTTGGGGTCGGCGAGTCTCACTGCCAGATGTGGGACGCCCAATCCAAACGATTCATCCTGCTCCTGCTGCATGGAAAACGTCCCTCACGTTTCGTTTTCCTATTCTAGCATTCTGCAGGCACAATGGCATCTGCCCGTGAGGCCGATCAGTCGTAGAACGCCTCGACGAATTTGCGCTTGCCGAGCATGAAGGCATCGGCGACATGGCGCAGCGGCGCCAGATCGACATCCGACTTGCCGGCCTTGATGAGCTCGGCGAAACGGCGATAGAGCGACGGATATTCGGCTTCCGGCGCAGAGAACTTCAGTTCGCCTTCGACCGAGAGCTTCGAACCGCCTTCGGAAAGAACCATCTGTCCGGCGGCCGTCTCAGCGATGATGTCCCAGCTCTGCTTGCCCGTCTGGCGCCAGTCGAATTCTGCGTGAACGGGAACGTAATCGACATTGCGGAAATGCAGGTCGGCAGCGATCGGCGAATCGCGGTTTTCAGGGAATTCCAGCGTGCCGGCGCTAAGGAACATCGCCTTCGGCAGGATATGCGTGACGATCGAAAGCGCGTTGATGCCCGGATCGAAAACGCCGAGACCGCCGGCCTGCCAGATCCATTCCTGGTTCGGATGCCAATGGCGCACGTCTTCCTTCCAGATGACGTGCATGCTCTTGATCTCGGTCGAGGCGAGGAACGATTTGGCAGCTTCGACGGCCGCTGCATAACGCGAATGCCAGCTTGCAAACAGCGTCGCACCCTGCTTGTTCGCGAGGTCCTCCAGATCCGCCACTTCACTCAGCGTCGCGCCCGGCGGCTTTTCAAGGAAAACGTGTTTGCCGGCGGCCAGCGCCTTGTAAGCCGCTTCATAGCGATACTGCGGCGGCATGCAGAGCGAAACGGCATCGATCGATGGTTCGGCGTCGAGCATGTCGTCGATCGACGTATAGGCGGTAACGCCGTCGACCGTACCGTTGCGGCTTGCCGTCGCCACCAGCTTGAAATCGGCATTGGCAGCGATGGAGGGGAGGTGCTGGTCGCGGACGATCTTGCCGACGCCAACGATGGCGAGGTTGATGGCTGACATTGTAAAGCTCGCGTTCGGTGTTTCGCTAAAAGTATGACTTATTGCGCGCCGTTTTATCAGAAAGCGGTCTGCGGGCAAGTCTGGTCTTTAAGAACAGACGACGCGATTTTTGGGTAATTGTCTAGCTCTTGAAGAGCGCGATGGTTCTTGCGCCGCAGCAAAGTATCTAGAGACAGTTACCTGCGCTGGCGGAGTCTCAGCTCGCCATGGCTCCTTCATATTCAGCGGAGAGCTCCAGCCATTGCTCCTCGGCGGCAGCGAGCCTGGCGGCTGCTTCGCCACGCTGCCTAGCTTTGTCGGCGGCCTTGGCGGGCGCCTTTTCATAGAGCGCCGGATCCGCAAGTTCCGCATCAAGTGCCTGAATCAGTTTCTCCAGCTTGCCCGTCAAGGATTCGATTTCGTTGATCTTTTTCTTGAGGGGGGCGAGCGAAGCACGCCTGTCGGCATTCAGCTTGCGCTGGTCGGCCTTCGAGGACTGGTCTTCAGACTGCTTCTGTTTTTCGTCGTCTTTTTTTTTGCCGGAAGCGACGATCAGGTCGCGATATTCTTCCATATCGCCTTCGAAACTCGTCACCGTGCCGTTGTTGACCAGCCAGAGGCGGTCGACGGTCGCTTCGATCAGGTGCCGGTCGTGCGAGATCAGGATGACGGCCCCGTCGTAGTCGTTCAGCGCCTCGATCAGAGCGCGGCGGCTGTCGATGTCGAGATGGTTCGTCGGCTCGTCAAGGATCAAAAGGTTCGGCGCATAAAAGGCGGCGAGCCCCATCAGCAGACGTGCCTTTTCGCCACCCGAAAGATCTTTCGCGGCCGTCGCCATCTTCTCGGTCGCAAGGCCCATCTGCGCCACGCGGGAACGCACCTTCGCTTCGGGCTCCGTCGGCATCAGCCGCCGCACATGTTCGACAGGCGTCTCATTTGGTACGAGATCGTCGAGCTGATGCTGCGCGAAGAAACCAATCTTCAGCCCCGGCGCCAGACGCACTTCACCGCTCTCGGCCGCCAGCCGTCCCGAGATGAATTTCGCAAAGGTCGATTTGCCGTTGCCGTTCGAGCCAAGCAGGGCGATGCGGTCGTCATTGTCGATGCGCAGGTTGAGCCCCTTGAGGATCGGCTTGCCGGGTTCGTAGCCGACTGCGCCGCCGCTGACCGCGACGATCGGCGAGGCCGGCTGCTTTTCGGGTTCGGGGAAGGTGATCGGCTGAACGTGATCCTCGATCACGGCCGCGACCGTGCCCATGCGCTCCAGCGCCTTGACACGCGATTGGGCCTGCTTCGCCTTGGAGGCCTTGGCCTTGAAGCGGTCGATGAAGCTCTGCAGATGCTTGCGCGCCGCATCGTTCTTCGCCTTGGCCTTTATCTGCAGTTCGTCGGCTTCCGCCTTCTGCCGCTCGAACTGGTCGTAGTTGCCGCGGTAGAACGTGAGCTTCTTCTGATCGAGATGCACGATCGAATTGACCGCGTTGTTCAGCAGATCGCGATCGTGGCTGATGATGATGACCGTGTGCGGATAGCGGCGGATGTAATCCTCCAGCCACATCGTGCCTTCGAGGTCGAGATAGTTGGTCGGCTCGTCGAGCAGCAGCAGGTCCGGCTCGGTAAAGAGCACGGAGGCGAGCGCCACGCGCATGCGCCAGCCGCCCGAGAAGGAGGATGCGGGCCGGGCCTGCGCTTCCTGATCGAAGCCAAGGCCCGAGAGGATGCTGGCGGCGCGTGCTTCCGCCGAATGGGCGTCGATATCGACGAGGCGCATCTGGATTTCGGCGATACGATGCGGATCGGTTGCGGTTTCCGCCTCGGCAAGCAGCGCGGCGCGCTCCTTGTCAGCAGAAAGCACGATCGTGATCAGCGAATCCTCGGTGCCCGGCGCTTCCTGCTTCACCTGACCCATGCGCGCATTCTTGGGGATCGATATTGTCCCGCTTTCGGCGCCGAGATCACCCGTTATGACGCGGAAGAGGGTGGATTTGCCGGCGCCGTTGCGCCCCACGAGCCCGGCCTTCGTGCCTGACGGCAGCGAGACGCTGGCATGGTCGAGAAGGAGACGGCCGGCAATGCGGGCGGAAATGTCTGAAATCGTGATCATGCGCGCGGTTTTGGCCGAAAGCCGCCGCCAAGGCAAGATGGGGAGCGACGAGCTTTGATGATGGGCACATCTGCAGGGGCAGATGCCGCGTGGCTGTTGCTTCAGCGCGTCAGCGGCCGAAAGCCTGCACCGGCTGACGCGGATTGGATTGGGCAGCGAGCAGCGCCACACGGGCATTGGCCTGCAGCTGACCGGATGTTGCCGCATCGCCGCTCAGCGCCACGCCGACCGAAATCGTCAGGCCACTTGCCTCCGACGTGTCGGATGCCGCGAAGACGAGATTATCTTCGACCGAGCTGCGCAGGCGCTCGGCGATCGTCAGCGCATCCTGCATGCCGACATTGGCGAAGAGGAAAGCGAATTCGTCGGCTTCCGTGCGGGCGATGAAATCATTCTTCTTCACCATTTTGCGGAAGAGGCCGGCGAGCTTCTTCAGAAGCTTGTTGCCGGTCTGCGTGCCATAGCGGGCATTCAGCCCCTTGAAATCGTCGATGTCGATCATGACCAACGCGCTGCCGGCAGCACCCTCTTCCTGGCCATAGAGATCGCCGAGCACACGGTTGAAGCCAATGCGGTTCGGTAGGCCGGTGATCTTGTCGGTGACGGCCGCAGCCTGCACGGCAAAAATACTGCGCTCCAGCGCCGTCAGGCGCTCGATATCCTCTTCCAGCTTAGAGCCGATCGTCCGTTCCGCCGCGAGGACGGCTGAAAGCGAGGCGGCAAGATATTCGACCTCGGCCATGAAATCGGCAAGGCTCTGGTGATCCTGCTGGCCCGAGACGGATTTGAGGATGGTCTCGCAGGCACGCGTGAAGGCTTGGTGATGCAAGCGCCCCTCGGCCAGCCGCTCCGCCGTTTCCTTCAGCATGCGGCTCGCCTCGTTGCGCGAGCGGTCGCCCGCCAGCCCGTAATGGCCGACGAGCCGGTAGCGCAGGCCGAGTTCGTCCAAGGCTTCCTGCTGCGGATGTGAACCGAGGGCTGCGATATCCTGCGCCAGCCCGGCATTCAGGCCGATAAGCGCTTCGTGGAACAGTTCATAATTGCGCGGCAGGCCCGCCACATTGAGCCGCATCATATGCTGAGCGACCTTCTGGATATTGGCAGCCGGCGTCGGCCGGGCAGCCTCGCGCGCATTCAATGCATTTGCAACGGCAGTCGGCATGACGATCCCCTCATTGCCGTTGGTTCTCTTGGGCCATCGGCTCTTCTGCTTCCGCTATGCAGGCAAGCTTTTAAGAGACATTGAATTTTCAAAGCTTATGGGGCGGAAGCCGCAAAACCGGTTAATGCACCCTTGCTGCGTCCCATCGGGAATGGCCGTGTCCGTTTCAGCAGCAGACGCGATGGGCGCCATGAAAATTCCTGATTTGATCGCGCCGGCTTTCTGGCGTGGAATGAACCCGTTGCGATTGCGAAAGGACGGTCATGACCAGAGCTCTCTACTCCCTGTGCGGCGCCGACGAGCGTCACTTCTTCTCGCCGCATTGCTGGAAAGCGGTGATGGCGCTCGCCCATAAGGGTCTCGATTTCGAGGAGGTTCCGACGACCTACAGCCGCATTGTTGATATCGGGGGCGGCTTTTCCAAGACCGTGCCGGTTCTGGATGACAATGGCCGGCTGATATCGGATAGTTTCGATATCGCCCTCTATCTGGAAGAGGCTTATCCCGACCGACCGTCGCTCTTCAAGGGCGAGGGCGGCAAGGCCCTGTCGCGCATGATCGAGGGCTATTCGCAGATGATCGTTCATCCGGCGATCATGCGGATTGCCCTTCTCGATATTCATTCGATCCTCGACGATGGCGACAAGGCTTATTTCCGGGCGAGCCGCGAAGACCGCTTGGGCAAGCCGCTGGAGGAATTCGCCGCCGGTCGCGACGCAGAGAGGGAAGCCTTTGCCGCCAAGCTTGAGCCGATGCGCCATATGCTGAAGTTTCAGCCTTTCATCGGCGGCGAGGGGCCGCTCTTTGCCGACTACATCCTCTTTGGGGCGCTGCAGTGGCTGCGCGTCGCTGCCGGGCTCGCCATGCTGGCTTCGGATGACCCGGTCATGGCATGGTTCGAGCGCTGCCTCGATCTCCATGAAAGCCGGGGCCGGACTGTGACAGCGGCGTGAAATTGCCGGAGCCCCCTTGTTTTCGGGCAGTGAGGCGGGTAAAGACCGCCCACTTTTCCCTGAGTATGAGGACCCGAATTATGGCGATTGAACGCACCTTCTCGATGATCAAGCCGGATGCAACGAAGCGCAACCTGACGGGCGCTATCACCAAGATGCTCGAAGATGCCGGCCTGCGCGTCGTCGCCTCCAAGCGCGTCTGGATGAGCAAGCGCGAAGCAGAAGGCTTCTACGCCGTTCACAAGGAACGTCCGTTCTTCGGCGAACTCGTTGAAGGCATGACCTCCGGCCCGACCATCGTTCAGGTTCTGGAAGGCGAGGGCGCCATCCTGAAGAACCGCGAAATCATGGGCGCGACCAACCCGGCAAACGCTGCCGAAGGCACGATCCGCAAGGTTCACGCTCTGTCGATCGGCGAAAACTCGGTTCACGGTTCCGACGCTCCGGAAACTGCTGCCCAGGAAATCAAGTACTGGTTCTCCGACACCGAAATCGTCGGCTGATTCAGCCCCAGAGCATTCCCTCGGAATGCATTGAATTGACTCATGAAAGCCGGGTTCGTCCCGGCTTTTTTATGTCCCGGGTTCAGGCGGGGCATTTGTCAGTGTTGGAAAAATCCGTCGATCCGTCAGATTTGAAAACCTCCGGGTTCTTCTCGTATCCGGCACCGAGAACCAGCGGCTTGCTCGGCAAGACACTCTGGTCGAGATCGGATTTGAACTGCGTCTTCAGCTCCTGCAAGAGCTTGCCGTCCTTGTCGACCAGTCTGACGGTGACGGCATAGGGCCGGTCCTTGCGCACGCAATGCAGGTTCTCGCTCTGGACTGAAATCTTGTCCTCCATCGGAAACACCTTCTGGTTCAGGACCAGCGGCGCTCCGCCCTGTGGGTTTTCAAATTCGGCGACGATGGTCGAGCCATCGGGAATCGGCGCCGTCTTCTTCAGCGTCAGCAGATAGGTGGCGCTTGCGACGCGGTAGTTGAAGACGAAGAGATGGCCCGTCACTTCCAGCATGCTTTCGGCCTCGCGCTGGCAGGCGGAGAGCACGAGCCCCGCTGCCGCTAGGGCCGTGATGATCGAGCGCCGCTTCATGGCGTCTCCTCCTTCTTTTTCTTCCGGTAATGCCTGTTGGCCTTGGCGCGGTTGCCACAGACGGCCATGTCGCACCAGGCCCGGCTTTTGTTCTTGCTGCGGTCAATGAACAGCCAGCCGCAATTGCCGCAAATCTTCATCCGCTCCGGATCGGGCATGGCGATCAGCCGCAGCACCGAATGGGCCGTCGCCGCATCGAGACCCTTTTCCTCAGCACCCCGCAGCGTGCGCGCCAGCGCTTCCAGCAGTTCGGCAAGAAGCCGGTCGTCATTGCCTTCGAGCACGCGTTGGCGGAAGTAGCGGTCCGTCGCTTCGCGCAGTTCGATGAAGTTGGCTCTATTTTGCGCTCCAACCGGCACTATGTCGCCAAAAAGTGCCCGTTCGGCGCAGAATTCCTGCGCCGCCTCGGGGAAACGCTCCATTTGCCCTTCGGCCTCGAAGCGGTCGATGCGGCGCGCAGTATCGTGACGCAGGATGACACTGTTGGCGACATCGAGCGCCAATGCGCCGCCGGAAAAACGGTGAGGGGTCCAGGAGAAGCTCATGGGAAAAATATAACTGGTAAAACACATTTTACCAGTTATTATTTTAAGCCGATCTGGAGTGACCGAATGGCCTATCTTCTGCAGCAACTGGCGAATGCGGTACCGCTCGCGGCGCTCTACGCCACGCTTGCCTTCGGTTATTCGATCGCCTTCGGTGTCACCAAGCGCCCCGACATTACCTATGGGGCGATTATCGCCTTTGCCGGCCAGATCCTGCTGCTCTTCACGGATATGGCCTATAACCGCCTCTGGCTGGTGCTGCCGGCGGCGATCGCGATCGGCATCTGCGCCTCACTGATCTATTCGGTGGGGGCAGGGGTCTGGATCGGCCGCTTCGTCATGCAGCCGCTCGCCAGCAAATCGCCGAACACGGTCATCGTCGCCGCACTCGGCATGATGATCGTGCTGATGGAGACGGCGCGCCTTGCCGCCAATACCCGCGCCATCTGGTTGCCGCCGCTGTTGAGCGACAACGTGAGCTTCTGGAGCGACGGCACTTTCAAGGTCACGCTCACCTATATCCAGCTTCTGGATACCGTCCTGATGTGCGCGATCATTGCGATCGGCGCATGGATCCTGAAGCGTACCTCCTGGGGCCGCCTATGGCGCGCGGTCATCGACGATCCGCTCGCCGCCGAACTCTGTGGCACCAGCGCCAGCCGTGTCTTCCTGGTGTCCTATGGGGCGGCGGCGCTCGTCGCCACCTGCTGTGGCATCCTTGCAACCTTCTATTACGGGTCGATGGATTTCGGCGCTGGGCTGATGTTCGGCCTCAAGGTGCTGCTGATCGCGGCCGTCGGCGGCTATTCCGATCCGCTGCGCTCGGCGGGTGGTGCCGCCGGTCTGGCGCTTGTCGAGACGCTCTGGGGCGCCTACGGGTCCTTCATCTGGCGCGATCTCGCCATCTTCTCGCTGCTGGTGTTCCTGCTGGTGCTGAGCAGGCGCGAGCGCGTCGTGCTCTGACTATTTCCAGCGGTCGCGCGCGGTGTTGTCGGCATCCGTCGCCGCGATCCAGTCGCCGGTGCCACCGTCCTTGCCGTGTTCCTTCTTCCAGAAGGGAGCCGAAGTTTTCAGGAAATCCATGACGAAGTTTGCACCGTCGAAGGCCGCCTGCCGGTGCGGAGCTGCGGCGACGACTAGCACGATGTTCTCGCCGGCCGCGATCTTTCCGAAACGATGGATGGCGGTCAGGCCATCGAGCTCGAACCGTTCGATGGCGAGCTCGCCGATGCGGCTCATCTCCGCTTCGGCCATGCCGGGATAATGTTCGAGCTCAAGCGCCGACAGTGTCCCGCCCTCATCGCGGCAGAGACCGGAGAATGTGACGATTGCGCCGATGCCGGGCTTGCCTTTGGAAAGCCGGTCGACCTCCGCCTGCAAATCGAAATCCTCGCGCTGGACGCGGATGGTAGGGGTAATGGTCACTTCAGGCTCCTCCGCCCGACGGGATTGGCTGTTCTCAGCCGCCCGTCATTGGCGGGAAAATGCCGATTTCCTTCGCGCCTGTTATCGGCTCGTCGTGCTCCACATGCTCCTGATCGATCGCGACCCGGATCACATCGGGATATTGAAGAGCCATCTCATATTCTTCGCCTAGCCCCTTCAAATGGTTCAGAAGATCGGCAACGCTGATGACGGAAGCGGGGAGGTCGATTTCCTCTTCTCCCTTGCCGATGCGCTCGCGCACCCAGGCGAAATAGACAAGCCGTGTCATTCTTCGTCGTCCACCACGTGTTTCAGCCCGGCGCGGAAATAATCATAGCCGGTATAGATCGTCAGAAGTGCGGCGATCCAGAGGAGCGCGATCCCCGTCCAGGTCGTATAGGGGAAAATGGCATCGCCCGCCGGGCCGGCGAGTAGGAAGGCGATGGCGACAAGCTGCAGCGTCGTCTTCCATTTGGCAATGCGCGTGACCGGCACGCTGACTTTCAGCCCCGCAAGATATTCGCGCAGCCCCGAAACCAGGATTTCGCGGCACAGGATGATGATCGCCGCCCACAGCGACCAGCCGGCAATCGTGCCGTCGGCAGCGACCAAAAGCAGGATGGCGGAAACCAGCAGCTTGTCGGCGATCGGGTCCAGCATGCGGCCGATATTCGACGTCTGGTTCCAGATGCGCGCGAGGTAGCCGTCGAGGAAATCGGTGAGCGAGGCGATGACGAAGATCCACAGCGCCACCCAGCGCGCCGTGTCGCTGCTGCTCAGCCGTCCTTCGATGAAGAAGCAGACAACGATCAGCGGCACTGCCAGGATGCGGCCGTAGGTGAGGAGATTGGGGATGTTATACGCACGCGATGCCATGATGCGGTTCTCTGTATTGATGCGGCGGTAGATGACGGCTTTGCCCCTCGACCGTCAACATTCTTTCTGTTTTTTCGCTGCCTTTGCGTGGAATTTGCGACCGGCACCGCTTATTTCGCGGCGTCGTCGTGAAAATGATTGTAGACCTGCTTTGCGACGGTCTCGGAAATCCCTTCAACCGCCATGAGATCGGAAAGGGCAGCGCGCGACACCGCCTTCGCCGTTCCGAAGTGCTGCAGCAACGCCCGCTTGCGGGATGGGCCGATGCCGCCGATCTCGTCGAGCGGGTTCTTGACCATCTCTTTCTTGCGCCGCGCCCGATGAGAGCCGATCGCGAAACGGTGCGCCTCGTCGCGCATGCGCTGGATGAAGTAGAGAACCGGATCGCGCGGCGGCAGCGTGAAGCTTCCCTTGCCGGGTGCGAAAAAACGCTCACGGCCGGCCTCGCGGTCCACACCCTTGGCGACGCCGATGGCGATGATGCTGTCGGTAATGCCGAGCTCCTCAAGGATCGCACGCACCGCCGTCATTTGCCCCTGACCGCCGTCGATAAGGATCACGTCGGGCCAGGCGGGAAAGGGCATGTCGGCCGCATCGGCAGCGGAAACCTGCGTGCTACGATCCGGGATGCCCTCTTCCTTGAGCAGGCGCGAGAAGCGCCGCGTCATCACTTCGCGCATCATGCCGAAGTCGTCGCCGGGCGTGATCTCCGTCGATTTGATGTTGAACTTGCGATACTGGTTCTTCACGAAGCCTTCCGGCCCGGCGACCACCATGCCGCCGACCGCATTCGTGCCCATGATATGCGAGTTGTCGTAGATCTCGACGCGCTGCGGCACATAGGGCAGGCCGAACGTGTCCTTGAAACCTTCCAGCAGCCGCGACTGCGAGGCCGTTTCGGCAAGCTTGCGGCCATGCGCCTCGCGCGCGTTGGCGACGACATGTTCGACAAGGTCGCGCTTTTCACCGCGCTGGGGAACAAGGATGGAAACCTTGTGCCCGGCCTTCTCGCTGAGTGCGGCGGCCAGCAGCTCCAGCTCGTCCACCATCTCCGACAGCATGATCTGCCGCGGCACCGGCTTGTCGTCGTAGAACTGCGCGAGGAAAGCGTTCAGCACTTCGGCGCCGGAAAGCTGCGGATCGGCCTTCGGGAAGTAGGCGCGGTTGCCCCAGTTCTGGCCAGTGCGGAAGAAGAAGACCTGGATACAGGAAATCCCGCCTTCGTGATGGATGGCGAAGACATCCGCCTCCTCGACGCCGGCAGGATTGATGCCCTGGTGGCTCTGCACATGCGAGAGCGCGGCAAGACGGTCGCGATAGATCGCGGCGCGCTCGAAATCGAGGTCCTCGGCGGCGGCGTTCATCGCCTCCGCGATATGCTCCTTCACCTTCTGGCTCTTGCCGGACAGGAAGTCCTTGGCTTCCTGAACCAGCTCCGCATAGCCCTCGTCACTGACCTCACGGGTGCAGGGTCCGGAACAGCGCTTGATCTGGTAGAGCAGGCAGGGCCGGGTGCGCGTCTCGAAGACACTATCGGTACAGGTGCGGATCAGGAAGGCGCGCTGCAGCGAATTGATCGTGCGACCGACCGCGCCTGCCGAAGCAAAGGGGCCGAAATAATCGCCCTTGCGGGCGCGCGCACCGCGATGCTTGAAGATGGCTGGTGCCCGATGATCGCCGGTAATCAGGATATAGGGAAACGACTTGTCGTCGCGCAGCAGCACGTTAAAGCGCGGCCGTAAGCGCTTGATGAGATTCGCTTCCAGCAGCAGCGCCTCGGTCTCCGTCCGCGTCGTGACGAATTCCATATTGGCGGTCTGGCGCACCATCTGGGCGATACGGTTGGAGTGTACGCGACCCATCGCATAATTGCCGACGCGCTTCTTCAGGCTGCGGGCCTTGCCGACATAGAGAACGTCACCCGCCTCGTTGAACATCCGGTAGACGCCGGGGCTGTTCGGCAGGCGTTTGACGAATTCGGCGATCAGATCCGCACCGACAAGGCCGGTTTCATTGATGCTGCCGGCATTCCAGTCGACCGACGCAGCAATCGGCGCGGCAGAGGCTTCGCCTTCCACCTCGATGATGTCGTCGTCGTTCTCGTCAGTCTCGTCGTAAAGAACACCGCCATCGGGCAGCTTCTTGGCATTCATTCCTTGATCTCCAGCACGTCCGGCGTCTGCCATGCGAGATGCTGGCCGCCGTCGAGTGCAATCATCTGACCCGTGATCGAAGGGGTCTCGAACAGAAAACGAATCGTTCGGCCAAATTCCTTGAGCTCAGGTCCCCGCTTCAAGATAAGGGCTGAAACCTGCGCTTGGAAGTCTTCCTGCAATTGCCGTTCGCTCGGTACTGTAGGGCCGGGGCCGATCGCGTTGACGCGGATGCGCGGCGCCAGCGCCTGTGCCATGGTCTGTGTCGCCGTCCACAGCGCCGATTTCGACAGGGTATAGGAGTAGAAGCTCGGCCGCAGCGCCCAGACGCGCTGGTCGATAATGTTGACGATCAGCCCTTCGGCCGTTTCCGGCAGCTGTTCGGCGAATTTGGCGGCGAGTATCGAAGGCGCGCGAACATGGACGGCGAAATGCTCGTCCCACACCTGCGCATCGAATTTGCGGAGCGAATCCTCAAGGAAAATCGATGCGTTGTTGACGAGAAGATCGATCGGGCCGAGCGCCTCGCACGCCTTCCCGACAAGTCCTCCGGTCTCATCGATTTTGGCGAGATCGGCCTTGATCGCAACCGCCTGATGGCCCCTTTGCCGCAATTCCGCCACAAAATCCTCAGCCTCGGCGAGCGAGCCGTTGGCATGGATTGCGACCGAAAATCCATCAGCAACAAGGTCTTCGGCGATTGCCCGGCCTATTCTTTTGGCAGCACCCGTCACAAGCGCCGCGCGAAGTCTTTTCTTGGTCAAGATGCTGCCTTCTGGTCCAGCGAGTTCGTTTGCTGACTATATAAGGGCAGGCTCTGATTATATAAATAGGCCGAAAACATTGCCTGTTCGGCCCGGATATTCTATGTATTATTTGCGATCGCGATTTATTAAAATAAGTATTGTAAGTTTAACTGTTTATTATCCTTAATAAACGGTATGTTGCAGCCAAGCAACATCGAATTTCTGCCGCCGCGGAGCCACAATGATATCACAATTTGGCTCTTTCAAATCCGCATTTGCATTCCAATTTCACTCTCGATCCGGAAGGGACATTTAGTAATCCCCCGTGAATGCTTCGCCGAAGTTTGAGTTGACGAGCGCGCGGGACTGAAAGGAGAAAAGTATGCGTATACTCTTTGCTGGCCTCATGGCTTCCGCTCTCGCCGTTGGCGGTTTCTCGGTAGCCCAGGCAGCCGATGCCGTGGATCAGGTCCCGCAGGCACCGGTCGCTGAGGACACCCCGGCTCCGGTCAACAACTGGCAGGGTTTCTACCTCGGTGGCGCCGCGACCTACAACGCGGGCAGCTTCGGTTCCGACCGCAATACCTATGATTGGGGTGGTCAGCTCTTCACCGGCTACAATTTCCAGCAAGGCCAGATCGTTTACGGTGCTGAAGCCGATCTCGGTTATGGCGATGCAGACGTCACTCAGGGTGGCATCAAGAACAAGACCGACTGGAACGGCTCCGTCCGCGGCCGCGTCGGTTACGACCTGAACCCCTTCCTGCTCTATGGTACGGCAGGTCTGGCGCTCGCCAACACCAAGGTTTCCGACGGTACGTCTTCCGACAGCAAGACCGCCTATGGGTACACGGTCGGCGCCGGTGTGGAAGCCTTCGTGACCAACAACATCACGACGCGCCTCGAATACCGCTATACCGACTATCAGGACAAGGACTACAACCTGAACTCCGGCAGCGTTTCGCGCGGCTTCGACGAAAACAGCGTCAAGGTCGGTATCGGCGTCAAGTTCTAATTCGGATTGCAGCGAACATGAAAAAAGCCGGGCTTCGTGTCCGGCTTTTTTGTTGTCTTCACCAATTTCAAATCGCTCAGACTTGCGGCTTCAACTGCTCATAGCCGTCAAATTTCTTCTCGAATTCCCGCAGCCAGCCGATCAGCTCGGCATGGTCTTCTTCCCACTGGCCCCTGAAGCGCAGGTCGAGATAGCCGATCGTGGCGGCCAGCGCGAAATGCCCGGCATGCAGCTTCTTGCCGAGCTTCGGCGTATTGGCGGCCAGATAGTTCAGTGCGGTCTCGACCTTCTTCCACTGCCGGTCGATCCAGGGCTGATGCACCTTTTCCTCATCGCGGAAGCGGCGCTCATAGACGATCGCCAGGAGGCAGTCGCAGACGCCGTCGCATAGCGCTTCCAGCACTTCGGCATCGGTGCGTTTGCCCTTCTTGGAAGGGTAGAGCGCGCCCTTCGTCATCCGGTCGAAATAATGCATGATGGCGATGCTGTCGAAGATGGAAACACCGTCATCCGTTAGCAGCGTCGGGATCTTGCCGAGCGGATTGTTGTCCACGAGGATCGCCGGTCCCGCATTCGTATCGACCCGTATTTCCGTGATCTCCAGGCCGAGATGGCGGGCAGCCAAGCGCACCTTGCTGGAAAAAGGCGAGGTCGGAGAGCAGAGAAGCTTCATGGGGCACCTTTTCGGTATACGGATGGCGCCGGACTATTCCTGAGCGCCGAGTCGGTCAATCGGCCTTGACAGGTTTCGTCTCTGCGCGCAGCCAGAAGGCCCGTTGCGAGGCGAAACGGTCCTGCGCCAGATGGTCCTTTAGGGCCGGCAGCAACTGGTGCAGCTCGTCCTTCAGCGTGAAGGGCGGATTGACGATGATGAGGCCAGAGCCGGTCAGCCCCGTCGTTTCGCGGTCGCTGCGCACGGCAAGTTCCGCGCAGAGCACCTTCGGAATGTCCGTTGCCTGCAGCGCCTCATGGAATTCCTTGATCGGCGCGCCCTTTTTCAACGGATACCAGAGGCAATAGGTCCCGCCAGGAAAGCGCCGATAGGCCCTGGCGAGGCCATCCACCAGTCGTTCATATTCGCCGTCCTCCTCGAAAGGCGGATCGACGAGCACGATGCCACGCTTTTCCTTCGGCGGCAGATGCGCGCCGAGCGCCAGCCAGCCGTCGAGCTCGGTAATGCGCGCATGGTGATCGCCTTCGAAGACGCGGTGCAGCCGGACAAAATCTTCCGGATGCAGTTCCATCGCCGAAAGCCGGTCCTGCGGGCGGAAGAGCATGCGGGCAAGCTTCGGCGAGCCGGGATAGTAGCGCAGGCCGCCCTGCGGGTTCAGTTGCCGAACGGCAGAAAGATAGGGCTCCAGAAGCTCCGAGACCTGCGGCCCAAGATCGGTTTCCAAGAGCTTGCCGATACCATCATGCCATTCGCCGGTCTTCTGCGCTTCCTCGGAGGAGAGATCGTAGAGGCCGAGACCGGCATGTGTGTCGAGCACCCGAAAGCCGGCGTCCTTTTTCTGCATATAGCGGATCAGCCGCGCCAGCACCGCATGCTTCAGCACATCGGCAAAATTGCCTGCATGGTAGATGTGGCGATAGTTCATTTTCGCTGATGCCTGTTATGAATTCGGATCATTGGGAGTTTTTGTGCCTTTTGGGCGGTCGAGCCTTGGCATATAGAAATCGCATGAACATTGCGACCCCCATCCACGCCAAATCCCGGATCGGTCACACGGCCTGTCCGCATGACTGTCCCTCCACCTGCGCACTGGAGATAGACCTGACGGAAGACGGCCGCATCGGCCGCGTCCGGGGCGCCAGTGACCATTCCTATACGTCGGGCGTCATCTGCGCCAAGGTCGCCCGCTATGCCGAGCGCCTCTACCATCCCGATCGTCTCATGCATCCGTTGCGCCGCACCGGCGCCAAAGGGGCAGGGCAATGGCAGCAGATCTCCTGGGATGACGCGCTGGACGAGATTGCCGAAGCCTTCGTGAAGGCCGAGGCAAAGGATGGTAGCGAAGCCATCTGGCCCTATTTCTACGCCGGCACCATGGGCTGGGTGCAGCGCGACTCGATCGAGCGCCTGCGCCACGCCAAGCGCTATTCCGGCTTCTTCTCTTCGATCTGCACCAACCCCGCCTGGACCGGCTTCACCATGGCGACAGGCATGCTGCGCGGCCCCGACCCGCGCGAGATGGCGCGCACCGACTGCGTCGTCATCTGGGGCACCAATGCGGTCGCCACGCAGGTCAACGTGATGACCCACGCGATCAGGTCGCGCAAGGAGCGCGGCGCCAAGATCGTCGTCATCGACATCTACGACAATCCGACGATGAAGCAGGCCGATATGGCCCTGATCGTCAAGCCCGGCACCGATGCAGCACTTGCCTGCGCCACCATGCACATCGCCTTCCGCGATGGTTATGCCGACCGCGACTACATGGCGAAATATGCCGATGATCCCGCTGGCCTCAAAGCGCATCTGAAGACAAAGACGCCGGAATGGGCCGCTGCCATCACCGGCCTTTCGGTCGATGAGATCGAAGCCTTCGGCAAGCTCGTCGGCACGACCAAGAAGACCTTTTTCCGCCTCGGCTATGGCTTCACCCGCCAGCGCAACGGCGCGGTCGCTATGCATGCGGCTGCCTCGATCGCCACCGTGCTCGGCTCCTGGCAATATGAGGGCGGCGGCGCCTTCCATTCCAACAGCGATATCTTCCGCATGAACAATGCGGAGCTGACCGGCAAGTCGATGAAGGATGCCGATATCCGCATGATCGACCAGTCGCAGATCGGCCGGGCACTGACGGGTGATGCCGTGGCACTCCGCCATCGCGGCCCTGTTACGGCCATGCTGATCCAGAACACCAATCCCGTGAACATCGCGCCGGAGCAGCGGCTTGTGAAGCGCGGTTTTGCCCGCGACGATCTCTTCGTCGCGGTCCACGAGCAGTTCATGACCGAGACGGCCGACATGGCCGACATCGTCATTCCCGCCACCATGTTCGTCGAGCACGACGATATCTATCGCGCCGGCGGCCAAAACCATATCCTTCTCGGCCCGAAGCTCGTCGAGCCGCCGCCGACTGTTCGCACCAACCTCTTCGTCATCGAGGAACTCGCCAAACGCCTCGGTGTCGCCGATCGCCCCGGCTTCGGCTTCACGGCGCGCGAAATGGTCGATCGCGTTCTGGCGGCAAGCGGTCTGCCGGATTACGACCATTTCCTTGAGCATAAATGGTTCGATCGGCAGCCGGCCTTTGAGGAGGCGCATTATCTTGATGGTTTCGCCCATGCCGACGGCAGGTTCCACTTCCGTCCGGACTGGGTGAACGGTGCTTCGCCAAACAAGCCGCCGGCCTCGGTCGGCGCGCTCGGCCCCTATGCCGCACTGCCGCCGTTCCCGGATCAGGTCGATGTCATCGAACTTGCTGATCCCGAACATCCCTTCCGCCTTGCCACATCACCGGCACGCAACTTCCTGAATTCGAGCTTCTCGGAGACCAAGACCTCGCGCGAGAAGGAAGGCCGCCCGGAAGTGATGATCAATCCCGCCGATGCCGAAGCCAACGGCGTCGATAACGGCGATCTCGTCCGCATCGGCAATGTCCGCGGCGATCTGCGCCTCCATGTTCGCGTCACCACGGAAGTCAAGCCCGGCGTGCTGATTGCCGAAGGCCTCTGGCCGAACAAGGCACATGTCGACGGCGAAGGCATCAACGTACTCACCGGCGCCGATCCCGTGGCGCCCTATGGCGGCGCTGCCGTCCATGACAACAAGGTCTGGCTCCGGAAGGACGCCGCCAAGGACATTTTATGACGCGATCGAAAGCAAAAGTGGAAATCGTCGGCAAGGAAATCCTGTCCGACGGCTGGACGAAGCTGGTCGGCTACCAGATCGACTACACTGATCGGAATGGCGTGACCCATCGCTTGCCGCGCGAGGTCTATCACCGCACGCCCGCCGCCTGCATTCTGCTTTACGATCCCACGCGCGATGTCGTCGTGCTGGTGAAGCAGTTCCGTCTGCCGGCCTATGTAAACGACGATCCCGCCTGGATGATCGAAGTCCCGGCCGGCCTGCTCGACGGCGATGAACCTGAGGCCGCGATCCGCCGCGAGGCGATGGAGGAGACCGGCTATACGGTCCGTGACATCAGCTTCCTTTTCAAGTCTTATCCGGCTCCGGGCTCCATTACCGAAGTCGTGCATTTTTTCGCAGCAAGGATCGATACCGCCGACCGCACATCCGACGGCGGCGGCCTTGAGGAAGAGCATGAGGACATTGAGGTGCTGGAAATCCCGCTCCCGGAAGCCCTTGCGATGGTCGAAAAGGGCGAAATCATCGATCTCAAGACGATCACGCTGCTGCAATGGGCGCTCCTGAATAAGGGCAAACTTCGATAGCGAGGTAAGACGATCGACGCCTGATTCGTCGAGTTATCTCTGAGGCGGATCGACCCTATCCTCGACGGCCTTAGTTTTCCCCGCGAACTCGCATCATCTGCCGAAAGGTGCGCCGCTTTAGTGCAGGTATTGCGTTGATGGTACGCATGGCGCCACGCGTCGCAGCCAGCTGAAGTCTGCCGACAATTGGCCGATGGGCCAGGTCGCTGGCATCCATCTGTTTTTTCGATTCCTGGACTGCTTCGGTACTATAGCGAAGCATCTCGACTTCGTAGGCATGTATGGCTTCGAGGAGCGGCTTTTGTCCTTGGTCCGCTTCGACCAGCATGCGTCCAAGCAGAGCGGCATCGCGAAGCGCTGTATTGGCGCCCGCGCCTCGTCCGGGTGTCATCGTATGGACGGCGTCACCGAGAAGGGTGACATTCGAACTCGTCCAAGGCGTCAGCGGAACGGAGGTCCTCATCTTGACATCGTGGATCGTTGAGGGCTCGGTCATACGGATGAGTGCACGCAGGTGCGGGTGCCAGTCCCGAGTGATCTCCAAGCCCAGCTCTTGCAACTGTTTGCCGCTCAGGCCGGTTGGGTCCCGCGGGAAATTCTGCCGAGCGCCCCATACGCCCCAGCCGATGCTGTCCTCGTCGAGTGCTTCGACGAAATCCGGCCAACGAGCAGCAAAACCAGAGCCGCTTCTGATGTTGGCGAACTCGAGCGAGTGGACAATTGCACCGAAGCCCATCGGTGCCATAATCAGCGACATGCCTTTGAACATTTTGTCCGACAGCAGAGCTTTCGCCTCGGCCGTCATAGGAATTTTTCCCCCGAGCGATACGATCCCCGTGTCTTCGAGACGCGCTTCCGGCAGACGTTGGTTGCGTACGGTCGAGCTCGTGCCATCGGCTCCCACAAGGACATCACCTGTCGCGAGGCTTCCATCCTGAAAGCAAGCGGTGACCGACCCGTCAGCGCTACTTGTGTAACCTTCAAACGCCTTCCCGAAGAAAACGTCGTCTTCAAGTCCTCTGAGCAGAACCCGCCTCAGCGTCTTTCGAATGACGTTCTTTTCACCGTCGAGAGCGTTCGGGCCTTGATCATCGATATCGAAGCTCAGCACTTCGCCCAACTGTTCAGTGAGCATGTTGAAATAGCGCGGCGACCTGGAGCAGGTGGCGACATAGAGCTCGTAGAGCTCGCTGGGGATACAGGCTTTCAGCGCTCGGCTTCCAGCCGGGCTGATGCCCACGCGATAACCACCGGTATCGGCGTTCGGCGCGAAGTCGCGCTCATACACGGCAATGCAAACGCCAGCCTGCTTAAGCAGATGAGCAAGTGCCAAGCCGCCGGTCCCGGCGCCGATAATCAAAACCTTCATGGTGCTAGTCCTGATCGAGTTTAGGATCGATGGAGAATTTCGCTGCGATCTGCCTCAGCCACTCTTCTGTCCAGGTGATGCGCTGTGCGCGCAGGTCTTCGACAATGCTGTTGACCCAGGACAATTCGGTTGCGTGAAGCGCCTGGAGATATTCCATCTCGAGAAGGAAGAGCCTTGGAACGGCCTGCGCTTCCTGCAGGGCGTCGTCGATCCTGTGAAGCTCCGAGTCGATGGCTTTTGCCCTGAGCTCAAGCTGGCTCGCCACATCATCAGGCGTAAGCAGTGGAAGAAATGAAATGGCTGCCGGGAATTCCGGATATTCCCGCGTTAATGTCGACAATATCGCCCGCATCCAGTCCAGCGCGACGTCGCGACCCTTCTCGGTTATCTCATACACCGTCCGCTCGGGACGCTTGTCATCCCGGATTGTTTTCTGGGGGGTGATCAAACCCTCACGTTCGAGCCGCTGGATTGTCTGATAAAGGCTCGCCCTTTGCGTGACATTGATCACCTCGTCCTTGCCGCGCTCCTTGATGAGACGCTGCATTCGGTAAGGGTGCAGCGGCTCTTCCATGAGCATTGCAAGGACAGCGAGCGCTATTGGAGAACGTTTGATTGATGTCATAATCATAATCTTACTAGTTAGTTTATAACTAGTCAATGCAATGGCTCGGGGTCGTTGGTGCCTGGTGATGGGCGCGCCGAACGCGCCGCGTGGCCAGTCAATGCCAGGCAATTTGAGCGCGCTCGATGCCGCGAGAGCCTGACTGCCCAGCGTCATCGCCGCCGATTATCATCCGGCCGCCTTCGCGCCTGGCATCTTCAAGCTTGTTGATATCGTGGAGGGCGGGCCGTCGGCAGCCGTTGCCATGGCGACCGGCAATGCGGGCCGCTCCCGCCGGTCGCCTGAATCGTGGCGAGACCGCCATCGGCCAGCGCGCCGATCTGGTGGCGGTCGAGCTGGGCGGCGTCCATCGCATCCGCTTCAGGCTCTTGCGGCCTGAAGCTAGTCGCCGATCAGCGAAATAAGCTGGGATTTCGGGGCGGTGGCGGAAGCGGTCGCTCCAACCGCTTTCCCGCCTTCCATCTTCACCTTGCCTTCAGCAAAGAGACGCAGCGCCTGTGGATAGAGCTGATGTTCGATCGTCAGTACGCGTCCCGCCAGCGCATCGGCGGTATCACCCGCAAGCACAGGCACGGCCGCCTGGCCGATAACAGGGCCTTCATCCATGCCTTCGGTAACGAAATGCACGGTGCAGCCGGCAATCCGCATTCCGGCGTCGATCGCCCGTTGGTGCGTATGCAGTCCCGGAAAGAGCGGCAGCAGGGAAGGGTGAATATTGATGATCCGGCCTTCATGGCGCTGGATGAAGGCGCCCGAGAGCAGCCTCATATAGCCGGCAAGGCAGATGATATCGGGTGAAAGCTCGTCAAGCGCGGCAAGGATCGCCGCCTCGTGCGCGTCCTTGCTGGCATAGTCCTTGCGCACGAAAGCGAAAGTCGCAATGCCCTCCGCCGCTGCCTTGGCCAGCCCGCCTGCATCTGCCTTGTCGGAAATCACGCCGACGATCTCGGCCGGATAATCCTCAGCCTTTGCCGCCTGCACCAGCGCCATCATGTTGGAGCCGCCGCCGGAAATGAAGACGACAGCGCGTTTGCGCGGCGAACTCATAGAGCGAGCGTACCCTTGTAGATCGTGCCAGCTTCGCCCTCAGTGCGGGCGACCATGCGGCCGAGCGTCACAACCTTTTCACCTTCCGCTTCAAGCGCCTGGGAGACTGCTGCAACATTCTCTGCGGCGACGACGACAATCATGCCGATGCCGCAGTTGAAGGTGCGCAGCATTTCCTTGGCTTCGACGCCGCCTGTCTTGGCAAGCCACGAGAAAACGGCCGGCGCCTCGACGGCGGCAAGGTCGATCTCGGCGGCGAGATGCTTCGGCAGCACGCGCGGAATATTTTCAGGAAAACCGCCGCCGGTGATGTGGGCAAGCGCCTTCAGCGCGCCCGTCTCGCGGATCGCCTTCAAGAGCGGCTTCACATAGATGCGGGTCGGCGTCAGCAGCGCTTCGCCGAGCTTCTTGCCCTCGGCAAACGGCGCCGGCGCATCCCAGCCGAGGCCGGAAAGCGAAACGATCTTGCGCACCAGCGAGAAGCCGTTGGAATGAACGCCGGAGGAGGAGAGGCCGAGAATGGCGTCGCCTTCCACAATATCGCCCGACGGCAGCAGCTTCCCGCGTTCGGCCGCACCCACCGCAAAGCCGGCGAGATCATAGTCGCCCGAGGAATACATGCCCGGCATTTCCGCCGTTTCGCCGCCGATCAGCGCACAGCCCGCCTCGCGGCAGCCGGCAGCGATGCCGCCGACGATCGCTGCACCCTGATCCGGATCGAGCTTGCCGGTCGCGAAATAGTCGAGGAAGAACAGCGGCTCGGCGCCCTGCACGACGAGATCGTTGACGCACATGGCGACGAGGTCGATGCCGACCGTGTCGTGATAGTCGGCATCGATGGCGATCTTCAGCTTGGTGCCGACGCCGTCATTGGCGGCAACCAGCACGGGATCCGTAAAGCCTGCGGCCTTGAGATCGAAGAGCCCGCCGAAGCCGCCGATCTCGCCATCGGCGCCCGGACGGCGCGTGGAGCGCACGGCTGGCTTGATCTTCTCCACCATTAGGTTTCCGGCATCGATGTCGACGCCTGCATCGCTATAGGTCAGACCGTTTTTCCCAGACTGGCTCATGCTGATCTCCGGAGGATTTAAAGCTGCGGATAAAGGACCGCGTCACATGCCGGTCGCAATTGCATGAGAGTGCGCTTTATGCAAGCGTTGCAAGGGAAAAGCCCCCATTTTCCAGCTAATCCCTGTGCGCTTTCCGGATTCGGTGCAATAGGGTTGACCATCTTTGCGCCTCCATCCTATGTGCTGGAGCGGCCACGGTCGTTCTAAAGCGGCATGGGCAGGGGCGAGCGATCAGCGGGGAAGCGATGCCACAACAGGTCAGCGGAACGATATTAAAGCGCCAGGTCATCTTCTGGGCGACGGTTCTGCTTGTCTTTGTCGCTTTCCTTTACATCTTCAGCTCGATCCTGCTGCCCTTCATTGCCGGCATGACGATCGCTTATTTTCTCGATCCGGTGGCCGACAGGCTGGAGCGGTTTGGCTTGAGCCGCCTGATGGCAACCATCGTCATTCTGGTGGCCTTCGTCATCGTCTTCGTGCTGGCGCTGATGATCCTCATTCCCGTCCTCATCACCCAGTTCAACGATTTCGCCCAGCGCCTGCCGGGCTATATCACCCTGCTGCAGCAATTCATCGCCGACTACCAGGATTCCGTGCTGCCTGGCTGGATCAAAAGCCAACTCGGCACCATCAAGAATAATTTCTCCAGCATCCTGTCGGAAGGCATGGGTTTTCTGACGGGGCTCTTTGCCCAGATCTGGAATTCCGGCAAGGCGATCGTCGACGTCATCTCGCTGCTCGTCATCACGCCGGTTGTCGCCTTCTACATCCTGCTCGACTGGGATCGTATGGTCGCCAAGGTCGATCAGTGGGTGCCGCGCGATTACGTGAACGACGTGCGCCAGATTGCCAGGGAGATGGATCAGGCGATTGCCGGCTTTATCAGAGGGCAGGGTTCGCTTTGCCTCATCCTCGGCATTTATTATGCTGTTGGCCTCTCAATCGTAGGCCTGAATTTCGGCCTGCTCATCGGGCTTTTCGCCGGCATGATCAGCTTCATCCCCTATGTTGGCTCGATGGTCGGGCTTGTGCTCGCAATCGGCGTGGCGATCGTCCAGTTCTGGCCGGATTATGTCTGGATCGTCGCTGTTCTCGCCGTCTTCTTCAGCGGCCAGTTTCTGGAAGGTAACATCCTCCAGCCGAAGCTCGTTGGCTCCAGCGTCGGCCTGCATCCCGTCTGGCTGATGTTCGCGCTCTTTGCCTTCGGCGCGCTCTTTGGTTTCGTCGGCCTGCTGATCGCGGTGCCGGCCGCTGCTGCTGTTGGCGTCCTTGTCCGCTTTGCGCTTTCGCGCTACCTTCAAAGCGATCTCTACTATGGCAGGTTGACGAGCGACCGGGCCGGGAAGACGAAATCTGTTTCCGATGAATGACGTGAAGAACGCTGATCCGAAGCGCAAGGCCGGAGAACAGCTTCCCTTGGCCTTTTCGCATGACGCTGCAACCGGCCGCGACGACCTCCTGATGTCGGAACGTCTCGCTGCCGCGGTTTCGATCGTCGATGCCTGGCCGAACTGGCCGTCGCCGGTCGTCATCCTTGCCGGTCCCGTCGGCTCCGGAAAATCGCATCTCGCCGGCATCTGGAAGGAACTGAGCGGGGCGGAAATCATCCATCCCCTGGCCGGTTCCGATGCGGCAGTCGCGGCCGCCAACGGTCCCGTGTTGTTCGAGGACGTCGACCGGACAGGCTTCGATGACGCCTCGCTCTTCCATGTCATCAACAGCGTGCGGGAAAACGGCACCAGCCTCTTGATGACAAGCCGCCTCTGGCCCATGTCCTGGCCGGTCGCGCTGCCCGATCTGCGTTCGCGCCTGAAGGCTGCGACGGTCGTCGAGATCGGCGAACCGGACGAGGAATTGCTGTCGCAGGTCATCGTCAAGCTCTTCGCCGACCGGCAGCTTTATATAGATGACAAACTCGTCCTTTATATCGTCAATCGCATGGAGCGGTCGCTCAACGCCGCCCAGACGATTGTCGAAAGGCTCGATCGGCTGGCGCTTTCCAGAGGCACGGGGATTACCCGTTCGCTCGCAGCTGAAGTATTGAATGAATTGGGAAATTCCGGCTCGGGCGATTGACTGTCACAGTTCCGTCGTGAAACTGATATATTCGCCGAAAGCGATTGAAGCAGGGTGAGTGGACCATGGACAGCGCATACCAGGAACATCAGGAACCCACTCCGGACAACAGCGCGGACCAACCGCCGCTGGAGCAGCTTCTCTCCAGCCCTGAGCGCTTCATCAACCGCGAATTCTCCTGGCTGCAGTTCAACCGCCGCGTCCTCGAGGAGACGCTGAACACCGAGCATCCGCTCTTGGAGCGCGTGCGCTTCCTGTCGATCTCGGCCGCTAACCTCGACGAATTCTTCATGGTGCGTGTCGCCGGCCTCGAAGGCCAGGTGCGCCAGAGCATCGTCGTCAAGAGCCCTGATGGCCGCACTCCCGCCGAACAGCTCGATTCGATCCTGAGTGAGATCGATCATCTGCAGATGGAGCAGCAGGCCTCGCTCGCCGTCTTGCAGCAGTATCTCGCCAAGGAAGACATCCTGATCGTACGTCCGGGTGCGCTCAGCGATGCCGATCGCCAGTGGCTGGCAAACGAGTTCGAGCAGTCGATCTTCCCGGTCCTGACGCCGCTATCCATCGATCCGGCCCATCCGTTCCCGTTCATTCCGAACCTCGGCTTCTCGATCGGCCTGCAACTCGTAAGCCGCAGCGGTCGCGAGCCGATGACAGCGCTGCTGCGCTTGCCCCCGGCGCTCGACCGCTTTGTCCGCCTGCCAGACGATCGCAACACGATCCGCTACATTACGCTGGAAGACGTTGCTAACATCTTCATCCACCGTCTCTATCCGGGTTACGAGGTGCAGGGCTCAGGTACGTTCCGCGTCATCAGAGACAGCGATATCGAAGTCGAGGAAGAGGCCGAGGATCTCGTGCGGTTCTTCGAAACCGCGCTCAAGCGCCGCCGCCGCGGCAAGGTCATCCGCATCGAGACCGATTCCGAAATGCCGGCCTCGCTGCGCCAGTTCGTGGTTCAGGCACTCAGCATTCCGGATAACCGCGTTGCCGTTCTGCCCGGCCTGCTGGCGCTCAACACGCTCTCCGAAATCACCAAGGCACCGCGCGACGACCTGCGTTTTCCGCCCTATAATGCGCGATTTCCAGAACGTGTCCGTGAACACGCCGGTGATTGCTTCGCCGCCATCAGAGAAAAGGACATGGTGGTCCACCATCCCTACGAGTCCTTCGATGTGGTGGTCCAGTTCCTTCTCCAGGCTGCGCACGATCCTGATGTTCTGGCGATAAAGCAGACACTCTACCGCACCTCCAACGACAGCCCGATCGTGCGCGCCCTGGTCGACGCAGCCGAAGCCGGCAAGTCGGTGACGGCGCTGGTCGAGCTCAAGGCCCGCTTCGACGAAGAGGCCAATATTCGCTGGGCGCGCGACCTTGAGCGCGCCGGCGTGCAGGTCGTCTTCGGCTTCATCGAGCTCAAGACCCACGCCAAGATGTCGCTCGTCGTCCGTCGTGAGGAAGGCAAGCTGCGCACCTACTGCCATCTCGGCACCGGCAACTATCATCCGATCACCGCGAAGATCTACACGGATCTGTCCTTCTTCACCTGCAACCCTGTGATCGCCCACGACATGGCGAACATCTTCAACTTCATCACCGGTTACGGTGAGCCGGAAGAAGGGATGCAGCTTGCCGTTTCGCCTTACACGCTGCGCCCGCGCATCCTTCGCCACATCAACGAAGAGATCGAACATGCCCGCGCCGGCCGGCCGGCGGCGATCTGGATGAAGATGAACTCGCTGGTCGACCCCGATATTATCGACGCGCTCTATACGGCGAGCCGTGCCGGTGTCGAGATCGATCTCGTCGTGCGCGGCATCTGCTGCCTGCGTCCCCAGGTGCCGGGCCTCTCCGACAAGATCCGCGTCAAATCGATCGTCGGCCGCTTCCTCGAGCACAGCCGCATCTTCTGCTTCGGCAATGGTCATGGCCTGCCGTCCGACAAGGCTCTCGTCTATATCGGCTCAGCGGACATGATGCCGAGAAACCTCGATCGCCGCGTCGAAACCCTCGTTCCGCTGACGAATCCGACCGTCCACGAGCAGGTTTTGTCACAGATTATGCTCGGCAACGTGATTGACAATCAACAAAGCTACGAGATATTGCCCGACGGTACGTCACGGCGCATGGAAGTGCGCAAGGGCGAAGAACCGTTTAATGCGCAGCAATATTTCATGACCAATCCCAGCCTGTCCGGCCGCGGTGAAGCTCTGAAATCGAGTGCGCCGAAGCTGATCGCCGGTCTGCTTGAAGGCCGAAACAACAAGTAAACTGGACCTAATGGTTGAATCTGAAGCCCAGGGGCGACTTCCGGGTATCGCCCCGGTCTCCGTTGTCGATATCGGATCGAATTCTATCCGTCTGGTCGTCTACGAAGGCCTGTCTCGGTCACCGACCATCCTCTTCAACGAAAAGGTCCTCTGCGGCCTCGGCAAGGGCATAGCCCTGACTGGTAAGATGGATGAAGAAAGCGTCGCACGCGCGCTTCAGGCCCTTCATCGTTTCAAGGCTCTCTCCGATCAGGCGCGTGCCGCCACCATGTATGTGCTGGCGACGGCCGCCGCGCGTGAGGCAAGCAACGGTCCCGATTTCATCCATCAGGCTGAGACGATCCTGCAGCGCCATGTCCGCATACTCTCAGGTGAGGAAGAGGCGCGCTTCGCATCGCTCGGTATCATCAGCGGCTTTTACAATCCTGATGGCATTGCCGGCGATCTTGGCGGCGGTTCTCTGGAGCTAATCGATATCAGGGGCAAGGATGTCAGCGGCGGTATTACCCTGCCACTAGGCGGTCTGCGCCTGTCCGAATATGCCGGCGGGTCGCTCGCTAAAGCGCGCGCTTTTGCCCGCAAGCAGGTCAAGACCGCCAAGCTTCTTTCCAGAGGGGAGGGGCGCACCTTCTATGCCGTCGGCGGCACCTGGCGAAACATTGCCAAGCTGCACATGGAGATCACCCGTTATCCACTGCATATGATGCAGGGCTATGAAGTCTCTCTTGAAGGTATGACGCAGTTCCTGGATCAGGTCGTCACGGCCAAGGATTCCAAGGAACCGGCTCTGCAGGCGGTTTCCAAGCACCGCCGTTCGCTGCTGCCCTTCGGCGCCATCGCCATGAAGGAAGTGCTGAACGCCATGAAGCCTTCAGTGATTTCCTTCTCTGCGCAGGGTGTGCGCGAAGGCTATCTCTTTTCGCTGTTGTCCGAATCCGAACGCCGTGCCGATCCGTTGCTTGCCGCGGCCGGTGAGCTTGCCATCCTGCGTGCCCGTTCGCCGGAACATGCCCGCGAACTGGCCGATTGGACCGGCCGCATGATGCCGTTCTTCGGCATTCAGGAAACCGATGAGGAAAGCCGTTATCGTCAGGCAGCCTGCCTGCTGGCCGATATCAGCTGGCGCGCCCATCCCGACTATCGCGGTGCCCAGGCGCTGAACGTTATTGCCCACTCCTCCTTCGTCGGCATCAGCCATCCCGGCCGCGCCTTCATCGCGCTGACCAACTACTACCGCTTCGAAGGCCTGCACGACGACGGCTCTACCGCGCCACTCTCTTTGATCGCCGGTCCGCAATTCGTCGATCGCGCCAAGCTGCTGGGTGGCATACTGCGCGTCGTCTACCTGTTCTCGGCCTCCATGCCGGGCATCGTGCGCGACCTGACCTTCCGCAAAGCTTCGTCACCTGATCTCGATCTCGAATTCGTGGTGCCGCACGAATACCACGACTTCGCCGGCGAGCGGCTGGATGGCCGCCTGCAGCAGTTGTCGAAGCTGACCAACAAGCGGCTGGCATTCCGGTTCGAATAGACCTTCTCCGGCGGAGGTAGCCCGACACAGGTCGGGAAACAAAAAAGGCGGCGCTCTCGCACCGCCCCCTCAATCTCACACCAAACCCGAATTACTTCGCGTTCAGGAACTCGCCGACCTCGAGAATGCTGAATTCGTTGTTGTCAGCCTTGTCGACGGCACGGCCGGCCGAGAACGGCAGGTTGTTGTCGTTGCCGATGATGATGTGCGTGGCGTCGACGCGGTCGACGTTTTCGATCGTCACGAACGGCATGTTGTAGACACCGGGGATATCGCCGGCCTTCTTCTTGTTGTCCGGATCCTGGATGTTCAGGAGGTCGATATAGCCGATCTTGCGAACGGCCTTGCCGGCGTTGGCATCGTTGAACTCGATCTTGTAGACGCGCTTCAGCTCGGCCGGAGCTTCGAAGCAATCGGGCTTCGGCTGCTTGGGATCGGCGCAAGCCTTGTCCTTCGTGCCGGCGCCGTTGTCGCGCTCGATGACGAGGGCGGTGGACTCGTCGAGCATGTTGAAGTCGCCGATCGAAGCACCCTTGTCTTCGAACGGATAGAGCCAGCTGCGGCCGGTCCACTTCTTGGAAGCGACATCGAATTCGATGACGCGGATGGCGGTGTGGCCGTCAACCGTTTCCATCTGGCCGTCGTTGTAGATGGCGCCTTCGAGCAGGCCGTAGAGCTTGGAGCCGTCCTTCGACATGGCGAGGCCCTCGAAGCCACCGGAGCGCTTGAGGTTGAAGGCCGGCATCTTGGCAGCCGGGTTGGCCGGCAGCTGGATCAGCGGATTGTCGGGAGACAGGACCGGCTTGCCATCGAGCGTCGTCGGGATGACGTCGGTTAGGCGGCCTTCGGTGTCGATTTTCAGGAGGTAGGGGCCGAATTCGTCGCCGAGCCAGAAGCCGTCAGCAACCGGCTGTATGGATTCGATGTCGAAGTCGGCGCCAGTCAGATAACGGGTGTCGGAGGCTTCCGTGACGATCGGGAACGGAGCGATCTTGTTCGGGTCGGACAGGAAGACGTTCTTGACGACGTCAACCTTGTTGGCATTCCAGTCGAACTTCAGCTGATGCAGGAACAGCATGGAGTCGGAGGAGGTGAACTTCGAGCCGAAGCCGTTGTCCGAGAGCGTCCAGAAGGTGCCGTCTGGCATGGTCTTGATGCCGGAGAAGCCCTGGATCGGCTGGCCGTCGAGCGGCAGCTTGACGTCGGTGACGCGGGCGCCGTCCTTGCCGTCAACCGTGCCGAGCTTTTCGGTGCGCTTGCGGTCCGGGGTGGTGAATTTGCCGGAGGTCTTGAGAAAAGCCGGCGCATCGGCCGGAGCCGGGCTCAGTGTGTTGGCAGGCAGGATGGCCTGGCCGGTGAGCTTTGCCGGGAAAAGCTGCTGGTCGGCGGAGGCGGAGCCTGCGACGAGCATGAAAAGTGATACGGAAGCGAAAAGAACGTTCTTCATGATGTCCCCATAGAAAGGAGTGCAAAAGCGCCATCCGCTTAGCAGGGCATTCATGTCGGCACATTGACGATTGGGTGAAGCTTTGGTGACGGGTGGATAAAGCCCCGTCTCAACCGCGCCTGAGGGTCGCTGGTTGATTGAGGACGGTCACCGCGCGCGAGGAAAGTGCGATGACATCGAGCCCCTGGCCACGGCCGCGCACGGCGTGATTGCCGAGGTTTTCGCCGATAATTTCCTCAGGCAGCGTCATACGCTGGGCAAGCTCGGCGGATATCAGCACCGGCCGGTTCAGTGTCCGGCAGAGCGACTCCAGCCGCGAGGTGGTGTTCACCGTATCGCCGAAGAAGCTGATCTTGTGATGATCGACGCCGACTTCGGCCGTAATGACGCTGCCGCCATGAAGGGCGGCCCTCAGTTTCGGCACCTGGCCATAACTCTTCTTCCAGCTTGCGGCATTGGCTTCGATATCGGCGAGGATATCGAAAAGGCAGCGCACGCAGCGGGCATCCTTGACGCCGCGCGCTAAGGGCCAGGTGATGATCGCCGCATCGCCGACATAGTCGTTGATCAGGCCCTTGTGACGCCGCACCGGCTCGGCGAAGGCGGCAAACAGCGAACTCAGAAGCTGCTGTGCGCGCAGGTCACCATGCTTTTCCGCAAAGGCGGTGGACTCTGCGAGATCGATGAACAGGAAGACGCGTTCTTCCTTTACCGGTCTGCGATAGCGGCTGATCAGCATGCTGATGAAGACTTCGCGGCCCAGCAATTCGCGCACCCTGAGCAGGAAGATCAGCGTGGCGCAGACGGCAAGTGCGTAGAGGAAAACATCGAACGGCATGATCAGCACGTCGATCATCTTCGGCGGCTTCAGCGCACCGAGCACGGCGAGGAGGAAACCGGCTGCCGCAAAGCCGATGCTCATCAGGATTTCGTAGATCACGAGTTCGGAGATGATGAAGAGAAGGGTCGGCAGCCTCTGAATACGCCGGTAGAGGCCGCGTAGAAACACCTTGCGCTCGAAGGCTAGGATAGGCATGCCGATGAAAAGCGCGAAGATCGCTCCGATGACGGGCGTCTGGCCGGTAAAGAAGTACAGATCATAGACCACGCCGCTGAGCGCCAGGACGAGCGCAATCAGGATCCAGTTCTGCGCCGGGGATATCTCTCTCATGCCGACCTTTCGCCGAAGCACTTCATTCGGCTATTGTTTCCGGCGCGGGGCGGTGGTCAAGAGTTTTCAGATTCACTGCTGCAGAGCGACGGTCTCGACCTTGCGGCCTGCAAAGCGCAGGGCAATTTCGCCGCGGATGAGCTGCAGCGCCGGTTCGCCGAAAAGATCGCGCCGCCAGCCATGCATGGCCGCGACCTCGGCCGTTTCGCCCTCAGCTGCAATTCTGTCCAGATCGTCGCTGTTGGCGATTACCTTCGGCGCCACGCCGTGCTTTTCGGAAATCAGCTTGAGCAGCACCTTGAGAAGCTCGACGGCCGCTGCCGCACCTTCCGGCGGCTGTGCCTGTCGCGGCACATGCGGCATTTCGGAACGTGGCAGCGCCAGCGCAGTGTTGACCGCCTCGAGCACCGCAGCACCTGTGGCCGAGCGCTCCCAGCCCTTCGGAATCGTACGCAGGCGGCCGAGAGCCTCGGCGTCCTTCGGCTGCTGCTGGGCGATCTCATAGATCGCGTCGTCCTTCAGCACGCGCGAGCGCGGCACATTACGCGACCGCGCCTCGCGTTCCCGCCAGGCGGCGACATATTTCAGGATCGCCAACTCCTGCGGCTTGCGCAGGCGCAGCTTCAGCCGCTGCCAAGCATCGTCAGGGTGGATATCGTAGGTCTCGCGCGATTCCAGAATGTCCATTTCCTCGCGCAGCCAGGAGGCGCGGCCTTCGCGCTCCAGTTCGGCCTTGAGGTAGAGATAGGCGTCGCGCAGATGGGTAACGTCCGCCAGCGCATATTCGAGCTGCTTGTCGGAAAGCGGCCGCCGGCTCCAGTCCGTGAAGCGCGAAGACTTGTCGATATGGACGTTCTTCGTACGGCTGATGAGCTGGTCGTAGGAAACGCTATCGCCGAAACCGCAGACCATGGCGGCGACCTGCGTATCGAAGATCGGGTGAGGGATCAGGTTGCCGCGATTGAAGATGATTTCGATATCCTGCCGCGCGGCATGAAACACCTTCAACACATCGGGATTGGCCATCAGTTCGAAGAAGGGCGCTAGATCGATGTCTTTTGCCAGCGGATCGACCAGCACTTCCACCGTCGGGCTCGCCATCTGGATCAGGCACAGTTCCGGCCAGAAGGTTGTCTCACGCAGGAATTCAGTATCGATGGTAATGAAATCGGACTTGGCCAGCTCTTTGCAGGCGGCCGCCAGATCGGCGGTGGTTTCGATCATATCAATTCATTCGCAAGGAAGAGGTCAGTTAAACCTTCCTTCCCCTTTCGAAGAGATATGTCAATACGGTGAGCGGGGCCTTCGCCTTCGTCAAGCCTATTCGCCGGGGTGCAGCCGGCGCTTTCTACGAGTGCTGCATTCGTTTGCAAGCACGGCAACCCATCCATCGATGGCGACCATCGCCGGCAGGATAATAAAGTCGAAGATTTTAATGCCGCTCATAGGAGCAGACCTTCACGCTGTATCACCGCACGACGATCGAGAGCCAAGCAATATCAAACCACGCGAAGATAGCTCGTCATGCCCGTCTTCTGGTGCTCGATGATATGGCAATGCAGCATCCAGTCGCCGGGATTGTCGGCGACAAAGGCGAGCTGCACCTTCTCGTCCGGCTGGATGAGATAGGTGTCGGAAACGAGCGGCATCACCTCGCGTGTTGATGACGAGATGACGGTGAAGCTCATGCCGTGCAGATGGATCGGGTGCGCATGCGGCGTGACGTTCTCCAGATTGAAGACGTAGCTCTTGCCGAGTTTCAGTTCAGCGAGCGGTGCGGTCGGATCGGGCGTATCGCCCGGCCACGGCACCTTGTTGATAGCCCAGAAGCTGTAGCCGAGCGTGCCGCAGATGCTGTCGACAGCCGCATTCTCCGCTGTGGCGGAAAGCACGAGCGGGATTGTTTCTGCCGAAGAGAGATCGGCCTTCGGCACCGGGTTTTCTGCGAGCGCGCCGAGATCGCCGATATTGCGCTTCAGTGACTGCCCGGTGGCCCGCAAGCTCGCGATCACCTTCGGCGTCGTGCCGCGAATATCTTCCAGCGCCGCGACTGCGCCCTCACTGTCAGGCATTCGAACCGCGAGGTCGAGCCTCTGTCCCGGTCCGATCTGCACGAGATCCAGCGGGAAGCGTTTAGGCACCGGATTACCGTCGACGGCGATCACAGTCGCATCGGCGCCTTCCATCTTCATCTGGAAGACGCGGGTCACATCGGTGACGGCGATGCGCAGGCGGATCAGCCCGCCGGCCGGCGCATCATATTTCGGTTCCTGATGCCAGTTCGCGGTGCGCACCGTGCCATATGTGCCGGCCTTGGCGGCATCGCGCGGGCGGAAGGGAGCAATGAACTGACCGTCGCCGCCAAGCCGCCAGTCGCGCAGGTTAAGCACGACCTCCGCGTCGAAGACGGGATCGGACGGGTCTTCGATGACAAGCACGCCCGTCATGCCGTGGCCCATCTGGGTCAGCGTGTTGCAATGCGGATGATACCAGAAGGTGCCGGCGTCCGGCGGCGTGAAGAGATAGTCGAAATTGTCGCCCGTATAGACATAGGGCTGCGTCATGAAGGGCACGCCGTCCATCTTGTTGTCGATGCGCAGCCCATGCCAGTGGATCGTCGTCGGTTCATCGAGGCTGTTGGTGAGCCGCGCCGCATAGGGCTTTCCCCGCGGCATGCGCAGCACCGGCGGCAGGCCGTCATCGCCCCATGTCATGATGTCCCGGGTCGGCGCGGCATCGACGATTTGCGCCTCGGTCTTGCGCGCCGTCAGCACGCGCGGCTCTGGTGCGGCCTCCGCCAACCCGAACCGCCCTGCGATCGCCATGCCCGCGCCATAGGCGCCGGCGACGGCGGAAGCCTTGAGCAGGTTGCGGCGTGTGAGGAGGGGCATCGGTAGGTTCCATCTTGAATGATGCCTCCTTTTAAAGTTGACCGTCGTCTTCAGCAATATGCCGCCTTCGGCCAAACTGCCGCAGCGAGCGCGCCCCAACTCCTTCGGAAACGAGGGGGCAAACGGCCCGTAGGCTGCGCCAAGCCTTGACAAATCAGAGCGTCCATGCGCTTTTCCGCCCGATTTTCTTGTCGGCGTTGCAGGTCTTCGGCCATGCCGCCGTCTTAAGCCAAATGCCAGGATTTGAGATCATGCACCGCTACCGCAGCCACACATGCGCCGCTCTTCGCAAGTCGGACGTCGGCTCGACCGTCCGTATTTCCGGCTGGGTCCATCGTGTCCGAGATCACGGCGGCGTGCTGTTCATCGACCTTCGCGACCATTACGGCACGACGCAGATCGTTGCCGATCCGGATTCGCCCGCCTTCAAGCAGGCAGAGACCGTTCGTGGCGAATGGGTCATCCGGATCGACGGTCTCGTCAAGGCGCGTACCGAAGACACCGTCAACAAGAACATGCCGACGGGCGAGATCGAGCTTTACGCGCAGGAGATCGAAATTCTCTCTGCCGCCAAGGAACTGCCGCTGCCGGTCTTCGGCGAGCCGGACTATCCGGAAGACGTTCGCCTCAAGTATCGCTTCCTCGACCTGCGTCGCGAAACGCTGCACAAGAACATTGTCAAGCGCACGCAGGTGATCTCCGCCATGCGCCGTGAAATGGGCAATGTCGGCTTTACCGAATATACGACGCCGATCCTGACGGCCTCTTCGCCGGAAGGCGCGCGTGACTTCCTCGTGCCGAGCCGCATTCATCCCGGCACTTTCTACGCGCTGCCGCAGGCCCCGCAGCAGTACAAGCAGCTGCTGATGGTCGCCGGCTTCGACCGCTACTTCCAGATCGCACCCTGCTTCCGCGACGAAGACCCGCGCGCCGACCGCCTGCCGGGCGAATTCTACCAGCTCGACCTCGAAATGAGCTTTGTGACCCAGGAAGACGTCTGGAACACGATGGGTCCGCTGATATCAGGCATTTTCGAAGAATTTGCCGAAGGCAAGCCGGTCACCAAGGAATGGCCGCGCATCCCCTATGACGAAGCAATCCGCAAGTATGGCTCCGACAAGCCGGACCTGCGCAACCCGATCGTCATGGAAGCCGTGACCGACCATTTCGCCGGCTCCGGCTTCAAGGTCTTCGCCAACATGATCGCCTCCAACCCGAAGGTTCAGGTCTGGGCGATCCCAGCCAAGACCGGCGGCTCGAGAGCCTTCTGCGACCGCATGAACGCCTGGGCACAGTCGACCGGCCAGCCAGGCCTCGGCTACATCTTCTGGCGTAAGGAAGGCGAAAAGCTCGAGGGCGCAGGTCCGCTTGCCAAGAACATTGGCGAGGAGCGCACCGACGCGATCCGCACGCAGCTCGGCCTCGGTGACGGCGACGCCTGCTTCTTCGTTGCCGGCGATCCCGCCAAGTTCTACAAGTTCGCCGGTGAAGCCCGTACCAAGGCGGGTGAGGAACTGAACCTTGTCGATCGCGACCGCTTCGAACTGTGCTGGATCGTCGACTTCCCGTTCTTCGAATGGAACGAAGAAGAAAAGAAGGTCGACTTCGCCCACAACCCGTTCTCGATGCCGCAGGGTGGCCTCGATGCGCTGACCAACCAGGATCCGTTGACGATCAAGGCGTTCCAATACGATGCCGTCTGCAACGGCTTCGAAATCGCCTCGGGCTCGATCCGTAACCAGTCGCCGGAAACCATGGTAGCCGCCTTCGAAAAGGTGGGCTTGAGCCAGCAGGACGTCGAGGATCGTTTCGGCGGCCTCTATCGTGCCTTCCAGTATGGCGCGCCTCCGCACGGTGGCGCTGCCTTCGGTATCGACCGCATCGTCATGCTGCTCGTCGGCGCCAAGAATCTGCGCGAGATTTCGCTCTTCCCGATGAACCAGCAGGCTCAGGACCTCTTGATGGGCGCGCCGACCCCGGCAACACCCACCCAGCTGCGCGAACTGGCGATCCGCCCGATTCCGCCGCAGAAGAAAGACTGAGGCAGACGTCACTCAACAAAAAAGCCCGGCAAGATAATCGCCGGGCTTTTTTGCTAGATCGAAACGAACTTAGTCGTTCGCTGAAACCTTCACGCCGAGCATCTGCGGCACCGTGTTCGGTGCACCCATGGCAGCGCCGACAATCATCGGGAAGGCGACCGGCTTGTCCGGCGTGGCCTTGACGGTCAGGCTCTTCGGATTGTCGAGGAAGGTGCTGACGGCAGCCGAAATCGCATTCTGCAGTTCCGGAATGTTGAGCTGGGCGAGCATGATCGGCGTCATGGCTTTCAGCGAATCCGCCATCTGCTGGCCCGAAACGTTCTGCTTCGAACCGGCGTAATCCAGTGCGCGCTTGGTGATCGATGCATCCTCGAAGCGAATCTGAGCGGAATCGAATGTCAGCTGCTGGGCAAGGCCGAGCATGGCAAGGCCAAGCGCCTGCTGTGCTTCTTCCTTGTTTGGATTGGCTTCCGACTGCTTGATCGCGTCCTGCATCGACTTCATGAAGGCGATCGTGTAGCCGGAGATTTTGAGGCCGAAGTTCAGCTTGCCGACATTGGTGACGTCGAAGGAAATCTCGGAGAGATCGATCGTGCCGGGCTCGATATCCCAGGCGCCCTTCATGGTGATGTCACCCTGGAGGTGCTGAAGCGCCAGCTTCTCGATCGCTTCCTTGCTGTCCGGAGTGTCTCCGGCCTGGCTGAGATCGGCCTTCATGCTCTTGAACGCGCCGTCAAAATCGAAGCCGGATTCATCTTCGCGCAACGTTGCGTTCATGTCGCTTTGGAGCACCGAGAACACCTCAGTACCATCCTTGACGACCTTGATCGCACCGGTATGGGCGCTCTCGGCGAAGAACATGGAGTCAATAGTGTCGCCGGGTTGGGCGGGAACGGAGATGCCGCCGAGCGTCAGCTCCTGGGCGCTCACGGTCACGCCGTCCTTGGACGAGTTGATGTCGGGGAAAGCGGCCCCTTCGATATAGTAGCTGCCATCATCCTGCTCTTCCACGCCGGAGAGGGTGACCTCGCCGATGGAGACCGGTTCGCCGCCAGCCGGCTTGATGCTGAGGTTCTTGAGGGTGACGGTCGTGCCGTCGATATCGATGCCATCCGAGGCGACGATCATCCCGCCCTGCTGGCTGTAGGCGGCATTGATCTTCTTCAGGAGGTCCTGGCCGTCCAGCGCGAACGCAGAACCGGCGAACGAAAGAAGGGCTGCGCTCGACAGCATCAGCTGCGTTGTGCGGTAAAAGGTCATGAGAAAGTCCCCTGGTGGTGTGTGCCGTTGAATATTGCAATGAAACGACTGCGGAACGGTCCGGCTTTATATTTTGCAGACCCCTAAATTTCTGTTGAAGGGCTCGGCAAACAAAGTCCAAATTCGGGCGATACTTTTCCCGTCTTTCATGTCAGCTGGAAGACGTCATCCACAGCCGGAATGCCTGGATTCCTTGCCCCACAGGTACTTCTGAGTTAGTCAGGGTTCTATGGGACAAGAGATTTTACCGCCTTCTGGCGGAGACGGCGACAATATTCAACCGGTCGACCTGAAGGCGGCGCTCGAAGAGCGCTACCTTCGCTATGCGCTGTCGACCATCATGCACCGCGCACTGCCGGATGTGCGTGACGGCCTGAAGCCGGTTCATCGCCGCATCGTCTATGCGATGCACGACATGGGCCTGCGGCCGACTGCGGCTTTCAGGAAATGTGCAAAGATCGTCGGCGAAGTGATGGGTAACTATCACCCGCACGGCGACCAGTCGATCTATGACGCGCTGGCGCGTCTGGCGCAGGACTTTTCGCAGCGTTACACGCTGGTGAACGGGCAGGGCAACTTCGGCAATATCGACGGCGACAGTCCCGCCGCCATGCGATACACCGAATCGAAGATGACCGCGGTCTCCGAGCTGCTGCTCGAAGGCATCGATCAGGATGCCGTCGATTTCCGCGACACCTACGACGAATCCAATTCCGAGCCGATCGTTCTTCCCGGCGCCTTCCCGAACCTCCTGGCGAACGGTTCTTCGGGCATCGCAGTCGGCATGGCGACGTCCATTCCCTCGCACAATGTACACGAGGTCTGCGACGCAGCGCTGCATCTGATCAAGCATCCCGATGCCACCATCGAGAAGCTCGTCGAATTCATTCCCGGCCCGGATTTTCCGACGGGCGGCATCATCATCGATAATAAAGAGAGCATCATCGAGAGCTACCGCACCGGCCGCGGCGGTTTTCGCGTGCGTGCAAAGTGGGAAACGGAAGATCTCGGCCGCGGCGGCTACCAGATCATCATCACCGAAATTCCCTTCCAGGTGCAGAAATCGCGGCTGATCGAAAAGACCGCCGAGCTCCTGATCGCCCGCAAGCTGCCGCTGCTGGAAGACATCAGGGACGAATCGGCCGAGGATATCCGCGTCGTCCTGGTGCCGAAGAGCCGCACGGTCGATCCGACCATCCTCATGGAATCCATGTTCAAGCTGACGGAACTGGAAAGCCGCTTCCCGCTGAACATGAACGTCCTGTCGATGGGCGTGATCCCGCGCGTCATGGCGCTGAACGAAGTGCTGAAGGAGTGGCTGGCGCACCGTCGCGACGTTCTTCAGCGCCGCTCGCGCTTCCGTCTTGCCGCCATCGACAGGCGCCTCGAAATCCTCGGCGGCTTGCTGATTGCCTATCTCAACATCGATGAGGTGATCCGCATCATCCGCGAGGAGGATGAGCCGAAGCCCGTCATGATGGCGCGCTGGGACCTGACGGACAATCAGGTCGAGGCGATCCTCAACATGCGGCTGCGCGCTCTGCGCAAGCTCGAAGAATTCGAGATCCGCAAGGAACACGACGAGCTCACCAAAGAAAAGGGCGAGATCGAAGCGCTGCTCGCGTCCGACGACAAGCAGTGGCAGACGGTTGCCTGGGAAATCGGCGAGGTGAAGAAGAAATTCGCCAAGGCCACCGAGGTCGGCCGTCGCCGCACGCAATTTGCCGAAGCTCCTGACGCCGACGAGGAAGCCATCCAGCACGCGATGATCGAGAAGGAACCGATCACCGTCGTCGTCTCGGATAAGGGCTGGATCCGCGCTCTGAAGGGCCACATCTCCGATACTTCGGCGCTGACCTTCAAGGAAGGCGACGGCCTGAAGGTGGCCTTCCCTGCGCAGACAACGGACAAGATCCTGATCGTCACGACCGGTGGCAAGGTCTTCACGCTTGGCGGCGACAAGCTGCCCGGCGGCCGCGGCCACGGCGAACCGCTGCGCATCATGATCGACATGGAAAATGATCAGGACGTGCTGACCGCTTTCGTCCACGATGCGGCGCGCAAGATGCTGATCGTCTCCACGGAAGGAAATGCTTTCGTGGTTCCGGAAACGGAAATGGTCGCCAATACCCGCAAGGGCAAGCAGATCATGAACGTCTCCATGCCGCACGAGACAAAGCTTCTCGTACCCGTGACCGGCGATCATGTCGCCGTCGTCGGCGAGAACCGCAAGATGCTGGTCTTCCCGCTGAGCCAAGTGCCGGAAATGACGCGTGGCAAGGGCGTACGCCTGCAGCGCTACAAGGATGGCGGCATTTCCGACGTTCGCTGCTTTGCCATTACCGATGGCCTGAGCTGGGAAGACAGCGCCGGCCGCACCTTCACGAAGAACAAGGACGAGCTTGCCGAATGGCTGGCCGACCGCGCCACCGCCGGCCGCACCGTGCCGAAGGGCTTCCCGCGCAGCGGTAAATTCGCCGGCTGATCCCGGAATTTTGAGGCTCCGCCCTTGGCGGGCGGAGCAATTCCTCTATCTCTGTCCTGTCACCCAAAAGAAGGGCCAACAAAAAGGGCAGTGTCGTTCCGCGGGCGGGCGGGATGGCCATAAGCCGTGCGCTTGGGAGCGCGCGCGAACAATGGAGGCCCCAACAACGGAGGCCCACCAACGGAGGAACGCCGATGCCCGCCGCCAATACCATCAAACTGCATATCGCCCACAGCTACAGGGCGCCGCCCGCCACGATTTATGATGCCTGGCTCAATCCCGAAATCGCCCGCCGCTTTTTATTCGCGACCGACGACGGCCACGTCATCCGCGCCGATATCGATCCGCGCGTCGGCGGCCGTTTCATCATCGTCGACCGCCGCCCGACCGGCGACGCCTTTCATCACGGCGTATTCCTGGAGTTGAAGCGCCCCAGACACATCGTCTTCTGCTTTTCGGTCGAGGAGCACGACCACAATTGCGATCGCGTCGAAATTGATATCGAACCGCTCGGCAGCGGCAGCCGCCTCACCGTAACGCATGAAATGTGCGCGGAATGGGCGGAATACGAGGAAAAGACCCGCCAGGGCTGGACGCATATCGTCGAAGGGCTGGATCGGGAACTGGAGCTTTCCGCTGGTTCGAAACGATCGAATCCCGAAGCAGGCCAGTCCGCCGGCGCTATGGCTTAAGCGGGATCGTGTGATCGCGTAGGAAGCGCGTCGCGCCATCCTCGTCGATTTCGCCCGTCGCGATCCCCATGGCGAAGGTGTAGAGGAGCGCATCGGAGGTTTCTATCGAATGACCGTGCCGAAGCAGAAAAACACCGCAGCTGACAATGGCGATCCGTTTGTTTCCGTCAAGAAAGGCGTGATTGCGTCCTAGTCCGAAGAGATATGCGGCGGCCAGTTCGATGACGTCATCGCACCCGTAGTTTGCCTTGTTGATCGGGCGTCCGAGTGCGGATTCCAGCGAACCTTCATCCCGAAGGCCGGCGAGGCCGCCGAAGCGTTCGATCTGCATTGCATGCATCTGCTCGACAAGCCGCCGGCTCAGAAACTTAAAAGCCATTATTCCGCGAGCTTCTTGAGAGCGACCTTATATTTTTCCATGAACAGGCGGGCTGCATTAAGCTCTTCTGAAATATCTTCATCAACGGGCGTGAGGTAGAGCGTCCCGCCCTCGGTCTGAAGCTCAAAGGAATCCCCAGCCTTCAAGCCGAAACGGTCCAGAACTTCCTTCGGAATGATGACCCCTTCCGAATTGCCGATTTTGCGGATGGTGACGTTCATAGATGCTTCCTGTGGCAACAAGGTTATAACAGAAAATAGGTCATAATCACTCGCCGATCAAGCGACCTGAACGCTCTTGCCTTTCCCCATCCAGACGGAATGGGCAGCAATCGCCGCAACGAGTATTGCACCACCAACGAGCGTCATCGTGGCGGGTGTCTCAGCGAAGATCAGCCAGACCCAGATCGGCGCGAGTACCGTTTCGAGCAGGTAGAACATGCCGACTTCGGGCGCGGAGAGGTAACGCGGTCCCGTCGCCAGGCACCAGAAGGCGACCGGCATCATGATGGCGCCGTTGAAGACGATCCAGCCGGGATGCGTGATTGAAAGTCCCGAAGGCAGGACCTGCGCCAGGCCGAGTGCGGCTGGCAAGATTGCGGCAAGCAGTGGAACGAAACCCATCTCCCGGCGCGAGGCCCGTCCGACAGTGATGGCGGCGGCAAGCACCAGCGCGCTCAAAAGTGCCATCGCGTCGCCGAAGACATGGCCGCTCGAAAGTCCCTCGCGCACGATCAGCCCGACGCCGAAAATCATGAATAGCATGGTGATCAACGTTACCGGTTGCGGCTTCTCCTTGAGAAACAGCCAGGACAGCAACGCCCCGAACATCGGGTTGAAGGCGACGATGAAGACAACATTGGCGGTGGCCGTGTTGAAGACTGCCAATACGAAGGTCACGGAAGAGAGGCCGTATAGGAACCCGGCCAGTAGACCGGGACGACCCGGAACGAGCAGCGGCCATCTGCCGGAGAAAAGGCGCATCGCAATCAGGATGACGAACGTGGCAAGAACCGTCGCCAAGCTCCGCGCGGTGAGGATCGACCAGATCTCGCCATCGGCGAGGCGAACGAGCGGAATGTCCATGGAAAGCGCCAGCCCGCCGACTGCCGTCAGCAGCAGGCCTTTCCGATGATCGGAAAGGTGGGGAAGGGGCATCAGTCCTGCGGATCGTCCTGGAGGGAAGAGGGATCGAAGCGTTCCCAGCCGCGCGGCGTCAGATGTTCCTGCGGCTGGAAGCGTGTCTTGTAGTCCATCTTCCGCGATCCTTGAACCCAGTAGCCGAGATAGACATGCGGCAGGCCGAGCGCTTTCGTGCGGCGCACATGATCGAGGATCATGAAGGTGCCGAGCGAGCGCCGGTCGAGATCTGGATTGAAGTAGGAATAGACCATGGAGAGCCCGTCGCTCATCGTGTCGGTCAGCGCGGCGGCGAGCAACTCGCCCTTCGGCCGCGTTTCCAGCCCGGAGCCTTCCTCGCGCCGGCGGTATTCGATGATCTTGGTGTTCACATGCGTATCTTCCACCATGATCGCATAATCGAGCACGGTCATATCGGACATGCCGCCCTGCTGGTGGCGATAGTCGAGGTAACGGCGGAAGAGGGAATATTGCTCGCTCGACGGCTGGGCCGGAAATTCCGTGGCGATGATATCGGAATTGCTCGCCAGCACCCGCTTCATCGATTTGGTGGGTTCGAACTCCTGCGCCAGGATGCGCACGGACACACAGGCGCGACAGGCCTCGCAGGCGGGGCGGTAGGCAATGTTCTGCGAACGGCGGAAGCCACCCTGGGTCAGAATATCGTTCATCTCCGCCGCTCGGGGGCCGACGAGATGGGTGAAGACCTTACGCTCCATCTCATGCGGCAGATACGGACAGGTAGCCGGAGCCGTCAGATAAAACTGAGGGGATGGCGTGGTCTGCGTATTCATCTCTTGCGGAGATTTCCTTTCGGGGCGCCTGTCATTTCAGACAGCATGACGCAAGAATAAAAAACGTCAACAGCGCGGCATTCAGTGCCGCGCAATCGAATATTCGATTTCTTGGATATGGCGCCCTTTTGTGGCCGGCAAAGGGCGGCCGGAGACTTTATTTCGTCCCCCACCGGGAAGGAATCAGCTGGTGCGGACCGTAGCCGTGCCGACGAGGAAATCGTGCAGCAGGCGCGAGCGCTCTGTGAACAGGCCAACCAGCAGAATCAGCGGCGTCAACACCGAGTTCAGGATCCAGAACAGCGCCAGATGCGCGATCGCCATGAAGAAGTCCATCTGACGTCCGTCGACGCGCACGATCGCGATACCCATCGCGCGCATGCCGAGCGAGGCCTGTAACGGACCGCCGACACCCAGGCCGAAGTAGATGCCCGCGACGATGACGTACAGGGCCGGGAAAAGAATAAAGCCGAGCCCGAAGGTGACGATCCCGAGGAAGAACACCACGATCGCTGCCGGAATACAGAGCAGGGCGATAATGATGTAGTCGAGAATGAATGCGAAGACGCGACGGCTGAGCACACCACTATAGGCGCGCCAGTCCTCCGGTGCGGCATAAAGCGGATTGGGGTTGTAGCTCATCCATATCTCCCTTCGAAAGACGATGCCGCTGATATGGTATCGTCAGGGGGAAATACAATAATTCGCCAGAAAATCACCTTTTTGCGAGGATTTTCGCTACTTCCGGCGCAAAATAGGTGAGGATGCCGTCGCAGCCGGCGCGCTTGAAGGCAAGCAGCGTCTCCATCATGATCCGCTCGCCATCGATCCAGCCGTTCATCGCCGCAGCCTTGATCTGCGAATATTCGCCGGAGACCTGATAGGCGAAAGTCGGCAGGCCGAAGGCCTCCTTCACCCGCCAGCAGATATCAAGATAGGCAAGCCCCGGCTTGACCATCAGCATGTCTGCGCCTTCCTCGACATCGAGGGCGGCATCGCGGATCGCTTCGGTGCCGTTTGCTGGATTGATATAGTAGCTGTTCTTGTCGCCCTTCAGCAGGCCCTTGGTGTTGATCGCTTCGCGATAGGGACCGTAGAAGCCGGAAGAGAATTTCGTGGCATAGGACATGATGCCGACGCTCTGGTGCCCGGCGGAATCGAGCCCGCGTCGGATCGCGCCGATGCGCCCGTCCATCATCTCGGATGGGGCGATGATATCGGCGCCGGCATCGGCCTGCAGGATCGCCGCCCGGACGACCTGATCGACCGTTTCGTCATTGACGATCTCGCCGTCGCGCAGGATGCCGTCATGCCCGTGGCTGGTGAAGGGGTCGAGCGCCACATCGGTAATAATGCCGATATTGGGTACCGCCTTTTTGATGGCCGCGGTCGTCTGATTGATGAGGTTATTGGCAACCAGGCTGTTGGAGCCCGTTTCGTCGCGCAATTCCATCTCGATGTCGGGGAAAGTGGCAAGCGCCGGGATGCCGAGATCGGCCGCTTTCTTCGCCGCTTCGACCGCCTTGTCGACGCTCATGCGGTTCACGCCCGGCATAGCGGAGATCGGATCGACAATGCCTGTTCCCGGGACGACGAAGATCGGCCAGATCAGATCGTCAACCGTCAGGCGGTTTTCCTGCACCAGCCGGCGCGTCCAGTCCGCCTTGCGGTTGCGCCGCATACGGCGGTGACCGGTGATTTCATCGACGAGATGCGTCTTGTCCTGCATGATATCTGTCCCTGGGCCATTCCATTTATCGGAGCGCTCATTATCATGCGCCCCGGAAAATCCAAACCGGACGATTGACCGCGGCGGATGAAAGCCGAACAACTGAAGCTGCAACTCGAGTGTGATCTCCCGCCATGGAAACCGATTCTCCGACGATACCGAAGCGGACGCTGACGGATATCCTCTTTATCTTCTTCCTGCGGCTCGTTGCCGTTTCCTGCTTCTGGTTCGGCCTGCAATATTGGGCGATGCTCGTCGGCTACTCGCTCGTCGGTGCCGGCCGCTTCGATCTGTTGAGCCTGCCGTGGAAGGTCGCAAGCACCTCCCTTGCCGTTCTTTTCCCGGTCGCCTCGCTCGGCCTCTGGCTCACCGTTTCCTGGGGGCCGGTTATCTGGGTGCTGGCCGCAGGCGGCCAGATCCTCATGTACGGCCTGCTTCCGCAGATCTTCGGACCCAATCGGCTGATCATCCTGTTCCACGTGATCGTGGCCGTAATCTACTGGATTTTCAGGCTTTCCCTGTGGCTGGAGCGGCGCCGGCAACGACGCCAGGTAAGCGTTGATTTACCCTGATACATCAAGGGGTTTCCGGTAAGCCTCTGTTAAGCCTGCGGTTTAAGTCGAATTTTATATGTATTCGATAGGGTCTCACTCAAGGCGGGAAGAAAACGACACCGCCAAACAAAACAGTGAGGCAGTCAAATGAACACGAAAATCAAGCCGCAGGCGGCATCGACTTTCCATGCACACGAACAGGGCATCCGTGATCTTTACATGGAATCCCTTCATCTTGTTGAACGTCTTCACCGTCGTCTGCTGGACGTCATCAAGGACGAGTTCGACCGTCAGGGCCGCAGCGATGTCAACGCCATCCAGGCGCTCCTGCTTTTCAACATCGGCAACTCCGAGCTGACCGCCGGCGAGCTGCGTTCGCGCGGCTACTACCTCGGCTCAAACGTTTCCTACAACGTCAAGAAACTGGTCGACCTCGGCTTCATCAACCACCAGCGCTCGCGCATCGATCGTCGCTCGGTCCGCATCAGCCTGACCGAAACCGGCCAGGACATCGCCGAAACGGTGGCCCGGCTCTACGAACGCCACATCGCCTCGATCGACAAGGTCGGCGGCATCGGCACGGATGAGTTTACGCAGATGAACAAGCTTCTGCAGCGGCTGGACCGGTTCTGGAACGATCAGATCCTGTATCGCCTGTAACCTGAAAGCCTGTTCCCTGCAGGCTTCTGGGACCTCCTTACTGGCACCACGGGGCGCTACGGTGTGCGAGATTGCACGCGGTGGCGCCCGTTTCCGCTACTATTCTATCCCCGTTTTCAGAAAACGCTGGAATTTGTGGCCATCGGCCTGGACGTCAGGTTCGTTCTGCCCTGTAGCAGACAAACGCCAGTTTGTTGCCGTCTGGATCACGAACATAAGCGCCGTAAAACCCATCGCCATACTGGGGCCGGAACCCCGGAAGGCCTTCGTCGAATCCACCATTTCGTAGGGCAATGTCGTAGAGCAGATCTATCTTGACCGCGCTGTCGACAAGAAACGCTGTCATTGTCCCATTGCCGACCGTCGAGCGAGCCCCATCAAACGGATACCCCGTGAAGAAACGAGGAATGCTTTCATCAGCCACGACACCCCACGACGCCGACTGGCTGTCTCGCCAGCATTGATCCAGTCCCATCTCGTCGAATATGGGGTCGTAGAATCTCAACGCTCGACCCAAATCCGCGGTTCCACCATCGTGTAGCCGATCATTAAAACCTCTCCCTTCGTTTGAGCCGCCCGGCAGCAGAATAAGGATTACTTAAATACGGCGTCAAAATCTCAAGGTCGCGGTTCCACGCCTTCGCTTTCACCGTTCGCGCCTGCGTGGCATCTTTGCAACGCAGGGCAGCCAAGCGCAAAGCCCGGTATTCAAGCCGTTTTTTAGTCGTTATTAACCGGCACGGTTTACCCGTCATATGGTTCGTTGCATGCGGTCTCCGGCAACCGGCAGTCTGTCTTGCGGTCCGGCAACACGAATTGGCCATATTGATGTGACAGCGGAATATTCGGTAGCCGGCGCTTCGATAAGCCATCGGGACATCTGAGTTGCTCCTCGCAATCTTGTGATGGGACTGGCGGAATTTCCAGGTGCGCCGGAAGAACGAACGGATAGGGATCTGCGTTAAAGCGCAGAATATCGCAAAGGGCCGCGCATCCTCCTGCGTGGCATTGAGTGGTTGGGACGAATGTCTAAGAAGAACGGAATTGAAGCTCTCTCGCGCCGCGCCTTCCTGGCGTCGGCGGCAACGGTTGGTGCCGGCGCGCTTGCCGGGCCCGCATTCGCGCAATCGGCGCTCGATGGGCTCCTGAATGCCCCGAAACGCGGCAATTGGGACGACCAGTTCGACGCCAAGGCTGCCTCGCGCACGGCGACTGCCGTCCTTTCCAATACTCCGATCCTCAGCCCGCAGTCGGTGCCGAGCACCCAGCAGGCGATCATGCAGTATCAGCAGATCGCATCAGCCGGCGGCTGGCCCGAAGTCAATCCGGGCGATCAGCGCCTGCAACTCGGTGTTAGCTCCCCCACCGTCCAGGCGCTGCGCCAGCGTCTCGCGATCACCGGCGATCTGCCGCGTGAAGCCGGCCTCTCCAACGCTTTCGATTCCTATGTCGACGGCGCCGTCAAGCGCTTCCAGGCCCGTCACGGCTTGCCGGCCGATGGTGTGCTCGGCGAATTCACGCTGAAAGCGATGAACATTCCCGCCGATGTGCGCCTGCAGCAGTTGAACACAAACCTCATACGCCTGCAGACCTTCCCGGAAGACCTGGGCCGTCGCCACCTGATGGTCAACATTCCGGCTGCCTATGTGGAAGCTGTTGAAGACGGCAGCGTTGCAACGCGTCATACCGCAGTTGTCGGCCGCTTGAGCCGCCCGACGCATCTCGTCAACTCGAAGGTTTACGAAGTCATCCTCAACCCGTACTGGACGGCACCCCGCTCGATCGTCGAGAAGGACATCGTGCCGCTGATGCGCAAGGATCCGACCTATCTCGAAAAGAACGCCATCCGCCTGATCGACGGCAAGGGCAACGAAGTCGCCCCTGAAACAGTCGACTGGAACGGCGAGGCACCGAACCTGATGTTCCGCCAGGACCCGGGCAAGATCAACGCCATGGCGTCCACCAAGATCAACTTCTACAACAAGAACGGCGAGTATATGCACGACACGCCGCAGCAGGGCCTGTTCAACAAGCTCATGCGCTTTGAATCCTCGGGCTGCGTGCGCGTCCAGAACGTGCGCGACCTATCGAACTGGCTGCTGCGTGAAACGCCCGGCTGGAACCGTCAGCAGATGGAGCAGGTGATCGCAAGCGGCACCAATACGCCGATCAAGCTCGCCACCGAAGTTCCTGTCTATTTCGTCTATATCTCGGCCTGGGGCATGCCCGACGGCGTCGTTCAGTTCCGCGACGACATCTACGAGATGGACGGCAATGCCGAACTGGCCCTCGACACCACTTCGGGCATGGAGCAGCCGGTACAGTAAGTCCGGCTTATGGAATTCACGGAAAGCCGCGCCATGTGCGCGGCTTTTTCATTCCGGCGATGCGGCATTCGACGCAAAATGTTCGGCCCGCGCGCTTAGCCCAGCAAATGTCGTTCTTCGTATTGCCCTCGCATCGGCGGGGCGCTAATACCTTGGCCGCATTCCAGTGAAGGAGCCAGCCCATGACCAATGCTTCCACCGAATCCTTCTTCAATCGCTCGCTCGCGGACGTCGATCCGGAAATCTTCGGCGCGATCGAAAAGGAACTCGGTCGTCAACGGCATGAGATCGAACTGATCGCATCCGAGAACATCGTTTCCCGCGCCGTTCTGGAAGCCCAGGGCTCCATCATGACCAACAAATACGCCGAGGGTTATCCGGGCAAGCGCTATTACGGTGGCTGCCAGTTCGTCGATATCGCCGAGGAACTGGCCATCGAGCGCGCCAAGAAGCTCTTCGGCGTCAACTTCGTCAACGTTCAGCCGAACTCCGGCTCGCAGATGAACCAGGCCGTATTCCTGGCGCTGCTGCAGCCGGGCGATACTTTCATGGGTCTCGACCTGAACTCGGGCGGTCACCTGACGCATGGTTCGCCTGTCAACATGTCCGGCAAGTGGTTCAACGTCGTGTCCTACGGCGTGCGCGAAGGCGACAACCTGCTCGACATGGATGATGTCGAGCGCAAGGCCAAGGAACACAAGCCGAAGCTGATCATCGCCGGCGGCACTGCCTATTCCCGCATCTGGGACTGGAAGCGCTTCCGCGAGATCGCCGACAGCGTCGGCGCTTACCTGATGGTCGACATGGCCCACATTGCCGGTCTCGTTGCCGGTGGCGTGCATCCGTCGCCGTTCCCGCACTGCCATGTTGCGACCACCACGACCCACAAGTCGCTCCGCGGCCCGCGCGGCGGCGTCATCCTGACGAATGACGAGGATCTGGCCAAGAAGTTCAACTCGGCTGTCTTCCCTGGTCTCCAAGGCGGCCCTCTGATGCACATCATCGCCGCCAAGGCCGTTGCCTTCGGCGAGGCGCTGCAGCCGGAATTCAAGGAATATGCCGCCCAGGTCGTCAAGAACGCCAAGGCGCTAGCCGAAACGCTTGTCGCCGGTGGACTCGACGTCGTCTCGGGCGGCACCGACAACCACCTGATGCTGGTCGACCTTCGCAAGAAGAATGCCACCGGCAAGCGCGCAGAAGCCGCACTCGGCCGCGCCTACATCACCTGCAACAAGAACGGCATCCCGTTCGACCCTGAAAAGCCCTTCGTCACCTCTGGTGTACGCCTCGGCGCGCCGGCCGGCACGACGCGCGGCTTCAAGGAAGCGGAATTCCGCGAGATCGGTAACCTCATCGTCGAGGTTCTCGATGGCCTGAAGGTTGCCAATTCCGACGAAGGCAATGCCGCCGTCGAAGCTGCCGTCCGCGGCAAGGTGGTGAATCTGACCGATCGCTTCCCCATGTATGATTACATGGGCTAGAGCGCCGTGCGCCCGTTCGGGCGCACTAAGGACGCTCTAACTCTTTGAATCTACGCATCAGGCTTTCCGAAAATCGGTTACGATTTTCGGGCCGATGCTGAAGGAGAAGGCATGCGCTGCCCCTATTGCGGTTCGGAAGATACGCAGGTCAAGGATTCACGCCCGGCGGAGGATAACACCTCCATCCGCCGGCGTCGTATCTGTCCGGATTGCGGCGGACGCTTCACGACCTTCGAGCGCGTACAGTTGCGCGAGCTTATGGTCATCAAGAAGACCGGCCGCAGGGTACCCTTCGATCGCGACAAGCTTGTCCGTTCCTTCGATGTGGCGCTGCGCAAGCGCCCCGTCGATCGTGACCGTATCGAGCGCGCCGTCTCCGGCATCGTGCGCCGGCTGGAAAGCTCGGGCGAAACGGAAATCTCCTCCGAGCAGATCGGCCTGCAGGTTCTGGAAGCCATGAAGAGCCTCGATGACGTCGGCTTCGTGCGCTACGCTTCGGTCTATCGCGATTTCTCGCATGCTGAGGATTTCGAAAAACTGATCGCTGAGATCAACGCCAAGATCGGCCGCGATCCGCTGGACGTCTGACCATGAGCGAGGGGATCGCGCGGCCTGAGGACGAACGCTTCATGGCAGCCGCGATCCGCCTGTCGCGCTGGCATACGGGCCAGACTTCCACGAACCCATCCGTCGGCTGCGTCATCGTTCGAGATGGCGCGATCGTCGGCCGTGCCGTGACCGCACTCGGCGGCCGCCCGCATGCCGAGCCGCAGGCGCTCGCCGAAGCGGGTGAACTTGCCCGTGGTGCGACGGCCTATGTCACGCTTGAACCCTGCTCGCATCATGGCAAGACGCCACCCTGCGCCGAGGCCCTGATCGCTTATGGCGTCGGTCGCGTCGTCATCAGCGTCACCGATCCCGATGTCAGAGTTTCCGGCCGCGGTATTTCCATGCTGCGCGAGGCCGGCATCGAGGTGACCTCGGGCGTATTGGAGGAAGAGGGCAGGCAATCGCTGGCAGGCTATCTCACCCGCCAGACGAAAAATCGCCCCTATGTGACTCTCAAGCTTGCGGTTTCCGCCGATGGCATGATCGGCCGCGAGGGGGTAGGGCAGGTGGCGATCACAGGTCCGGAGGCGCGTGCCCAGGTGCAGGCGCTGCGGGCCGAAACCGATGCCATTCTTGTCGGAATCGGCACGGCGATATCGGATGATCCGTTGCTGACGGTGCGGACACCGGGCCTTGAAGCGCAATCACCCGTTCGCATCGTGCTCGACCCCAATCTGGCCCTGCCGCTGACGAGCAAGCTTGTCGAAACGGCGCGGGAGGTGCCGGTGATTGTGGTGGCGAGTGAAGAGATTTCACCGCTGGGATCGGAGGCGGACGGGACACCCCCCTCTGTCCTGCCGGACATCTCCCCCACAAGGGGGGAGATCGGCAAGGCGCTTGCTCCGAATTCCCAAGATGGTAGCTCGTCACCCGCAACGGAAAATGTAGAGCAGGGAGCCAGCCCCCAGCCAATCTCCCCCCTTGTGGGGGAGATGTCCGGCAGGACAGAGGGGGGTAACGCACCCGCCGACCCCACCGAGATGGACTCCCGCCGCGCCGCACTCGAAGCCGCCGGCGTCGAGGTCCTCTACTGTAATCCCTATCACCCCGAAGTCCTGCTGCCGGCGCTTGCCACACGCGGCATCTCCTCGCTCCTGGTCGAAGGCGGCGCGAAGACTGCGAAGCTTTTCCTCAAAGCCGGACTCGTCGATCGCATCCAGCTTTATCATGCGCCTGTCGTCATCGGCGACGGCGGTATTGAATCCCCGCTGCAGGCAACCGACATACCATCCGGTTTCGCCCACAGGGGCACTTACATATTCGGCGCGGATCGCCTGGACGAATACGAAAGAGAGAATTGATGTTCACCGGAATTGTCACTGATGTCGGCACGATCGAATCCGTTTCGGCGCTGAAGGAAGGCATCAAGCTTCGAGTCGCGACAAATTACGACCCGGCGACCATCGATATGGGCGCTTCCATCTCTCATTCAGGCATCTGCCTTACCGTGACCGGCCTGCCGCAGGATGGCAGCAACGGCCGCTGGTTTGAGGTTGAAGCATGGGAAGAGGCGCTGCGCCTCACCACTATTTCCACCTGGCAGGCGGGCAGCCATATCAATCTCGAGCGCTCGCTGAAGATCGGTGACGAACTTGGTGGCCACATCGTTTCCGGACATGTCGACGGCAAGGCCGAGATCTTGTCTGTGACGGAAGAGGGCGACGCCACGCGTTTCCGCCTGCGCGCACCCACCCAACTCGCGAAATTCGTGGCGCCCAAGGGTTCGATCGCGCTCGATGGCACGTCGCTGACCGTCAATGCCGTCGATGGCACGGATTTCGACGTGCTGTTGATCCGCCACACGCTGGAGGTCACGACCTGGGGCGAGCGCAAGGCCGGCGACTTCGTCAATTTCGAGGTCGATACGATGGCGCGTTATGCCGCCCGCCTTGCTGAGTTTCCTAGCGCGAAAGCTGAATGATCGGACCGTTATAGTCCGTCCGCGCGGTTTCGCGGAAACCGAGCTTTTCGGCGACCCTTAGCGACGGCATATTGTCCGGACTGATGATGCAGGTCATCGGCCGTCCCGAAACTGTGCCTCGCCCCAGCCGATGATCGCCTTCAGCGCCTCGGTGGCATAGCCTTTGCCATGCGCAGATGGCATCAGCGCCCAACCCACTTCCATCGTACCTTCGATCGAGGGCTGCATGTCACGCTTGGCTTCGAGGAAACCCGCTTCGCCGATGAAGCGGCCGCTTTTCTTTTCATCGATCGCGAAGAAACCGAAGCCCATGTGATGCCACATGCCGGCGATACGCAGCAGCCGTGCCCAACTCTGCTCACGGGTGGAGGGCATGCCGGTGATAAAGCGCACGACATTCTCGTCGCGCCAGAGTTCGCAATGCGCTTCGAAATCGTCGCGCCGATGCGCGCGCAAAATGAGCCGTCCGGTTTCCAGTGTTGGAATATCAGTCATGAGATGCTGCTTTGAAAAGGAATCGCGATGATGGAGACGATATCAGAGTCCCGGCTCGCCATCCCAGTAATCGAGCGCATTCTCTCCTCGGCCAATATGGTCGAAGGAGCTGCCGTCGCGATTGGTCTTGGCAAGGAACTTGCCGGAATCGGGATATTCGCAGATCTCGGTCTTCGCCTTGGTCGATAGGCCCAGATAGATAAGCGGCGTTGATCCGGTATTGATGATCTGATGGGCCGTTTCCGGCCCGCCCGAGGGCGCACCCAGCACGTCGCCCTTCTTGATCGGATAGCGCTGGTCGCCGAAGCGATATTCGCCCGTGCCTTCGATGATGTAGAAGAGCTCGTCTTCAACATGGTGGTTGTGAAAAGGGCAGCCGGATTTACCGGGCGGCACTTCGCTGTAGCTGATGCCGAGATTGGCAAGCCCCAGATCTTTTCCGAAAGACGTGTCGCGGCTTTCGAAGAGCTTTCCCCTCGTCCAGTGTTCGAGGGAGAGATCGGCCGTGTTGATGACCGGTGTTGCGTTCGTCGCCATGGGGTCCTCCGCTTTGGCGAGAAGACAATCCAATCCGGCGGAAAATGCAACAGCGATTTCGATAGAAGGCGGAACGGACGGTGAGGAGATCAACCGCCCATGCCGCCTTCCAAGCTGGCAGCCTCAGCGAACGTAGAACGTAATGCCGCCGTCGGCTGCCTGTTCGGCGTTCACGACATTGCGGATATTGACGCCATCATTGTTGAGCTGGTGTGCCAGCGACCTATTGGCATCAATGGAAGCCTGAATGGCGTGGACAGCGCTTTGGGAGCGCTGGAGGACGGAGCGCGGGCCGGTGCTTTCGTCGTCGAGGTTGTGCCAGTTATAGACGGGCTGGATGTCGAAGTTGTTGCCCTGGAAGGTGCGGAGCGTCTGTTCGATGCCCTCTGCGCTATTCATGCCAAGGCTTTCAGCCTGGCTGACGCCGGCAAATGCGAGGGAGGAGAAAGCGGCGGCAATGGTGATTTTAGCAAGGCGGTTCATGATGGTATCCTTTCGTCTGCAGCGGCGGTCGGCTGTCAACAGGGGATCGTCTGCGTTACGACTGAGATTTGGCGCTGCAGCATTGTTCTTTCAATGGATTAAGCTACTGAAAATCAATTACAAATTGTTCATGAATTCTGCCTTGGATTTGCCGTTATTGCGTCACCCGGCTAAGCATGTTTTTTGCGTCGTTGCACCCGACGAAGCGCGCCTGAGCTATCCCATTGCAGATATTTTGTCTTTCCTTCAGAGCGCCACCCGAATTTGCTTGCCATTCGTTCGAAGGCATGTTTTGACCGCGGCCTGCCCGAGTGGAAAATGCCCCTCCAACCGAAGGTGAACCATGCCGAAAGAGACCGCTCCCCATATTTTGATCGTCGAAGCACGCTTCTATGACGACATGGCCGATGCTCTTCTGGAAGGCGCGACCTTCGCGCTGGAAGAAGCGGGCGCCACCTTTGACGTCGTCACCGTGCCCGGCGCGCTGGAAATTCCGGCGACGATTGCCATGGCGCTCGATGGCGCGGATAATGATGGCACGCAGTATGACGGTTTCGTCGCACTCGGCATGGTCATCCGCGGCGAGACCTATCATTTCGACATCGTGTCGAACGAGTCCTCGCGCGCGCTTATGGATCTCGCCGTCAGCGAGTCCCTTGCCATCGGCAACGGCATCCTGACCGTCGAGAACGATGAACAGGCCTGGGTGCGCGCGCGCCGCTCGGAAAAGGACAAGGGCGGTTTCGCCGCCCGTGCAGCTCTCACCATGATCGAGCTGAAGAAAAAGTTGGGTGCATAAAGAATGACTGACGAAAATACCGAACGACCGGTCAAGGCTGCCAACCAGCGGGGCGCTGCACGCCTCGCGGCTGTGCAGGCGCTTTATCAGATGGATATCGGCGGCACCGGCGTTCTGGAAATCGTGGCGGAATACGAGGCGCATCGCCTGGGCCAGGAACTTGACGGCGAAACCTATCTGAAGGCCGATGCCGGCTGGTTCCGCTCGATCGTCTCAGGCGTCGTGCGCGACCAGCTCCGCCTCGACCCGCTGATCGCCTCTGCCCTGCAGGACGACTGGGCGCTGTCGCGCCTGGACAGCACCGTCCGCGCCATCCTGCGTGCCGGCGTTTTCGAACTCGTCGACCGCAAGGACGTGCCGGTCGCCGTCATCGTTACCGAATATGTCGAGATCGCTCGTGCCTTCTTCGACGACGATGAGCCGAAGCTCGTCAATGCCGTTCTGGACCGCATCGCCAAGCAGGTGCGTGGCGACCAGAAGAAATAGGCACTTAGCCGCCAAACGATCCCTCCCTTTCTTTCTTCGGAACTGCAAGGCTTTTGAAGTTTTGCAGTCTTGACGCGACGTTATCGACCACGCAATCTCCGCACGCCTGTTGAGCGTTTCTGTGGAGAGGAGTCGATTCAGCAGCATTCGTCGCCGGAGAAGGAGTGAGTTCCGGCTTATGGGAGGAAAGAGCGAATGACCATTCTTTTATTGGTAATCGCATGTGGCCTGCTCTCGGTGGTCTATGCCATCTGGGCAACCCGGTCGGTGCTTGCCGCCGATCAGGGCAACAGCCGCATGCAGGAGATCGCGGGCTATATCCGCGAGGGCGCCCAAGCTTATCTGACGCGTCAGTATAGAACCATTGCCATCGTAGGCATTGTTGTTTTCATTGCAGCATGGCTGCTTCTTTCCGCTACGGCCGCGATCGGTTTCCTGATCGGCGCCGTCCTCTCGGGTGCTGCCGGCTTCATCGGCATGCACGTCTCCGTCCGCGCCAACGTGCGCACTGCCCAGGCTGCATCCGCGAGCCTCTCGGCCGGTCTGGACATCGCCTTCAAATCGGGTGCGATCACCGGCCTTCTGGTTGCCGGCCTCGCGCTGCTCGGCGTCTCCATCTATTATTATGTGCTGACGATCGTGCTCGGCCACGAGGCCGGCTCGCGTGAGGTCATCGATGCCCTCGTGGCGCTCGGCTTCGGCGCATCGCTGATTTCGATCTTCGCCCGTCTCGGCGGCGGCATCTTCACCAAGGGTGCCGACGTCGGCGGCGACCTCGTCGGCAAGGTCGAGGCCGGTATTCCGGAAGACGATCCGCGCAACCCCGCAACCATTGCCGATAACGTCGGCGATAACGTTGGCGATTGCGCCGGCATGGCGGCCGACCTTTTCGAAACCTACGCAGTGTCCGTCGTCGCCACTATGGTTCTTGCGTCAATCTTCTTTGCCGGCGCACCCATCCTGCAGTCGGCTATGATCTATCCGCTGGCAATCTGCGGCGCCTGCATCATCACCTCGATCATCGGCACTTTCTTCGTCAAACTCGGCTCGAATGGTTCGATCATGGGCGCCCTCTACAAAGGCCTCATCGTGACGGGCCTTCTATCCATCATTGGTCTTGGTGCCGCGACCTCGATGACGGTCGGTTGGGGGTCGCTCGGGCAGGTCGCTGGTTTCGACGTCACCGGCACGAAGCTCTTCTTCTGCGGTCTCGTTGGCCTCGTCGTCACAGCGCTGATCGTCGTCATCACCGAATATTATACCGGCACCGGCAAGCGCCCGGTCGTCTCGATCGCCCAGGCATCGGTCACCGGCCACGGCACCAACGTCATCCAGGGCCTCGCGGTATCGTTGGAATCGACGGCCCTTCCGGCGATTGTCATCGTCGGCGGCATTCTTGCCACCTATCAGCTCGGCGGTCTGTTCGGTACCGGTATTGCGGTCACAGCCATGCTTGGCATCGCCGGCATGATCGTAGCACTCGACGCTTTCGGACCGGTAACGGACAATGCCGGCGGCATCGCCGAAATGGCCCATCTACCACCAGAGGTACGCAAGTCCACTGATGCGCTTGATGCTGTCGGCAACACAACAAAGGCTGTTACCAAGGGCTACGCCATCGGTTCTGCTGGTCTCGGTGCGCTGGTTCTCTTCGCGGCCTATTCCTATGACCTCAAATATTTTGCGGCGAATGGCGACAAGTTTCCTTATTTTGCCGGCATCGGCGAAATTTCCTTCGATCTTTCCAACCCCTATGTGGTGGCGGGATTGATCTTCGGAGGTCTCATTCCTTACCTCTTCGGCGGGATCGCAATGACTGCCGTCGGCCGTGCGGCTGGTGCGATCGTCGAAGAAGTGCGCCGGCAGTTCAAGGAAAAGCCCGGCATCATGCAGGGTACGGAAAAGCCGGATTACGGCAAGGCCGTCGATCTTCTGACCAAGGCCGCGATCCGAGAAATGATTATCCCGTCGCTGCTGCCGGTGCTGGCGCCTATCGTCGTCTATTTCGGCGTGCTCATCATCTCCGGCTCCAAGGCGTCGGCCTTTGCAGCACTTGGCGCATCGCTGCTCGGCGTCATCATCAACGGTCTCTTCGTCGCGATCTCGATGACCTCGGGTGGCGGCGCATGGGACAATGCCAAGAAGAGCTTCGAAGACGGCTTCGTCGACAAGGACGGCGTGCGCCATATGAAGGGCTCGGAGGCTCACAAGGCATCGGTGACGGGTGATACCGTCGGCGATCCCTACAAGGATACGGCCGGTCCCGCCGTCAACCCGGCGATCAAGATCACCAACATCGTGGCGTTGCTGCTGCTGGCGATTCTTGCGCATTAAGACGCGCTAGCCAACAGAACAAAAACCCGCCGGATCGCTCCGGCGGGTTTTCTGTATGGGAAACAGCTTGCTTTAGCGCAGGCTGGACGGGTTCTGCGGTGTGCCGCCGGCACCGCCACCGAAGAGGCTCTTGGCTGCATTGGCCGCGCTGCCGCCGGACAGCATCTGCTGCAGGAAGGTGAGTTCGCGCCCGCCCGTCGGCGTAACGCGGGCAATCGTGTCGAATACCTTGCCGTCCTGCAGGGTGTAGTTGGCGCGGCGGGTCACGACGCCGTCCTTGTCGAAATAGATGGCGAGAATGCTCTGCTCGGTGACGCGCAGCTTCTGGTAGGCCATCGAGCGTTGGCGGCGCTGCGAGATGTAATAGAAGACTTCGCCGTCGAAGGTTGCTGTCGTGGACGGTGTACCGAGCGACAGCAGCACCTGCTCGCGGCTGGAACCCTCAGGCACCAGCGCCAGCGACTGCTGGTCGACGATATAGCCGCCGTTCAGCACGGTGCTCGTCTGGCAGCCTGAAAGGGCGGTGGTGGAGGCAATTATGATGGCTATGGCCGCATTGCTGAAGAATTTCATGTCTGACTTGAAATACCGTTTCTTCAACGACATCTACTCCCTTGAGTATCGATAGCAGCCATTCCAAATACTGCGTGCTTCCTCCTGCAAAACCATTGTGGCCATTCCGGGGTCGAACTCTCCCGATCCGCCTCGTTGTGCACCGGAGCGCACCTGTCCCGAAACCGGCCACGAACAGCATTGCAATTCGCGCCTGCTTCGGTAAACCAGCTTTCGAAATCATGCAACAAGGCCCGGTGCCGCTCGGCGCCAAGAATGCGGCATTTCCGGAAAAAACAAATGATCTTCGGGCTCTTCGGTAAGAGAAACAGCAACCAGACCATCGTCGAGCGGCAATATGCGGCTCTTACGGCCGCTGCCCGCATGCCGGAGCTCTATGAGCGCCTTGACGTGCCCGATACCGTCATGGGCCGCTTCGAGATGCTGTCGATCGCCATGATCCTGTTTTTCCGCCGCACCCGCACCTCCGGGACGAGCGGCCAGGAGATCGCCCAGGAAATCGTCGATGCCTTCTTTCAGGATATCGACTATTCGATTCGCGAACTCGGCATCGGCGACAACAGCGTGCCGAAGCGCATGAAGAAGCTCGCGGGCATGTTCTATGGCCGGCTGGAAGCCTATTCGAAGGCTATGGATGCCGGTGATGCCGCCGCTCTTTCCGCAGCGCTTCAGCGCAATATTTATCCCGAAACAGCTGAGGCCGCCGACATGAGCGGCCTCGCGCAATGGATGATGGCGGCGGAAGCCCACTTGTCGGCCATTCCCGAAGAGGCGATCGCCACCGGTTCGGCGACGATTCCCGAGGTCGCCTGAGGAGTAGAATCATGAAGAAAGATCCGAGCGAGATTCCCTTTTCCTATCCGGTCAAGGTCGGACACATCTCCGCCAATCCGGTCGAGGTCCGCGTGAGCGCCGACAAGGATGAGCTGAAGGCGCTGGCCGAAAGCTGGAACGTCGTGTCGGTGGACAATCTCCGTGCCGATCTGCAGATCAACAGGTGGAAGCGCGACGGTATCCGCGTCAAGGGACGCGTGCAGGCGAAGATCGTCCAGTCCTGCATCGTCACCCTCGAGCCCGTCGAATCCGAAATCGACGAGACCTTCGAGCAGATCTTCGTGCCTGAAAATTCCAAGCTCGCCCGCCATCCGGCTAATGATACCGGTGAAATGGTGCTGGATCCCGATGGTCCGGACCTGCCGGAAGTCTTTACCGGCGATACGATCGATGCCGGTGAGGTCGTCGCAGAATTCGCAGCACTTGCCATCGATCCTTATCCGCGCAAGGAAGGCGTGGAGTTCGCGGCCCATATCGAGGATACGGGGGAAAATGACCGGAAGCCCTCTGCATTCGCCGCGCTCAAGGACTGGAAAAAGGACTGAAGCATCTCCGGCATTTGCCACAATTCAGTTGTAAGCGACGCCAAAACCGGTATTTTGGCCGAAATTTCGTCCTTGAGGCGAAAGAGAAGGATCAGGGACGCGTGATCAGAATATCTCTCGACCTCATGGGTGGCGACTTTGGTCCCCAGGTTGTCATCCCCGGTGCTGCCAAGGCGCTGGACAGGCACCCGGATATTTCCTTCGTCTTTTACGGCATCAAGGAACAGTGCGACCCGGTTCTGGCGAAGTTTCCCAAGCTCAGGGAAAAGTCGACCTTTCACGATTGCGAACTTGCCGTCAGCATGGAAGAGAAGCCGAGCCAGGCGCTGCGCCGCGGCCGCTATGTCTCCACCATGTGGCGCACGATCGAAGCGGTGAAGTCGGGCGAGGCCGATGTCGCCGTTTCCGCCGGCAACACCGGCGCGCTCATGGCGATGGCCAAGTTTTGTCTGCGCACGATGGCCAATATCGAACGCCCGGCGATCGCCGCCATCTGGCCGACGATGAAGGGCGAAAGCATCGTGCTCGATGTCGGCGCCACGATCGGCGCCGATTCGCAGCAGCTCATGGATTTCGCTCTCATGGGTGGCGCCATGGCGCGAGCCCTGTTCGAGGTGGAGCGTCCGACCGTTGGCCTGCTGAATGTCGGCGTCGAGGAAATCAAGGGCCAGGAAGAGGTCAAGGAAGCCGGGCGCCTGCTGCGCGAGGCCAATCTTGATTCGCTCGAATATTCCGGCTTCGTCGAGGGCGACGATCTCGGCAAGGGTACGGTCGACGTCGTGGTGGTGGAAGGCTTTTCCGGCAATATCGCGCTGAAGGCGGCCGAAGGCACGGCCCGGCAGATCGGCGCCTATCTGCGCGCCGCCATGTCGCGCACGCTGCTTGCCCGCATCGGCTATCTCTTTGCCAAGAGCGCCTTCGACATGCTGCGTGAGAAGCTTGATCCGAGCAAGGTCAACGGCGGCGTGTTTCTTGGCTTGAACGGCATCGTCATCAAGAGCCATGGTGGAGCGAATGCCGAAGGCATAGCCGCGGCCATCGAAGTCGGTTATGACATGGCCAAGAATGGCCTGACCCAGAAAATAGAAAACGATCTCAAAAAATATCATGCCAAGCGGCTGCCCCCGATGGGGCCGGAAGCCGCGTGAGCGACGGGGTTCAAGCAATATGATCCGATCAGTGGTTCGTGGCTTCGGAGCTGCACTTCCGAAACGCGTGATGACCAACCGCGAAATGGAAGGTGTCGTCGATACGTCGGACGAATGGATCGTCCAGCGTACCGGCATCCGGCAGCGTTACATTGCCGGCGATGACGAAACGACGGCGTCGCTCGGCGAGGCTGCAGCGCGTGCCGCGCTCGCAAATGGCGGGCTGACGCCTGATGATATCGATATGATCATCTGTGCCACCTCGACGCCCGACAACACCTTCCCGGCGACATCTGTCAACATCCAGAATCGTCTTGGTATGGCGCATGGCTTCGCCTTCGACGTTCAGGCCGTCTGCACGGGTTTCGTCTATGCGGTAACGACGGCTGACGCCTATATCCGTGGCGGTCTTGCCAAGCGCGTGCTCGTCATCGGCGCTGAGACCTTCTCCCGCATCCTCGACTGGAATGACCGCACCACTTGCGTGCTTTTCGGCGACGGCGCCGGCGCGATCGTGCTGGAAGCAGCCGAAGGCGAGGGGACGACGGCAGACCGCGGCGTGCTGACCGCAAATCTGCGCTCCGACGGCTCGCACAAAGAAAAACTCTATGTCGACGGTGGTCCGTCCTCGACGGGTACGGTCGGCAAGCTGCGCATGGAAGGCCGCGAGGTCTTCAAATATGCCGTGGGCATGATTACCGACGTCATCCAGGCCGCTTTCGATTCGACCGGAACGACTTCAGATGATCTCGACTGGCTGGTCCCCCACCAGGCCAATCGCCGCATCATCGACGGTTCGGCCAAGAAGCTGAACATTGCCCCGGAAAAGGTTGTCATTACCGTCGATCTGCACGGTAATACGTCTGCTGCCTCCATTCCGCTGGCACTTGCGACGGCTGCCGGCGACGGACGCATCAAGAAGGGCGACCTCGTGATGCTGGAAGCCATGGGCGGCGGCTTCACCTGGGGTGCGGTTTTGCTGCGCTGGTAGGCGCAAATCCTAAAAAACTGGCGGCGAACAAGAGCTTGACCGTGAGGCACAAGACAAATAATCTTCGTCCACTTTCACAAAATATTTTCTATTGGGCGGGGAAACCATGACCGGAAAGACAGTGACGCGAGCAGACCTGGCGGAATCCGTTTTTCGGAAGGTCGGTCTCTCCCGGACGGAATCTGCTGAGCTGGTTGAAACGGTGATCGACGAAATCTGCAACGCCATCGTGCGCGGCGAAACCGTCAAACTTTCCTCCTTTGCAACCTTCCAGGTGCGCGACAAGAACGAGCGTATCGGCCGCAACCCGAAGACCGGCGAGGAAGTTCCGATTTCTCCCCGCCGCGTCATGACCTTCAAGGCCTCGAATGTGCTCAAGACGCGCATTCTCAAATCCCATGTTGCCCGCAAGGGCAAAACCAAGCCGCAAAATCCGGCTGCCTGATCATCTTTTTCTCCGCTGAACGGAAAAGTTTTTTGCCGCGTAGCTCCTCTGGCTGTGCGCAACGCGAAGACGTGACTTGAATTCGCGGCTCCAAACCGTTGAAATATGATGAGTCGCCGTTTGGATCGATCCGCGAGGTCGCGTAGCAGTATGACGTTGGACAAGAGCCCGGATGCCTTTCGCACCATCAGCGAAGTTGCTGATGATCTCGACCTGCCGCAGCATGTGCTGCGCTTTTGGGAAACCCGCTTTCCGCAGATAAAGCCGATGAAGCGTGGCGGTGGCCGGCGTTATTACCGGCCGGAGGATGTCGATCTTTTGAAAGGCATCCGCCATCTGCTCTATGATCACGGTTATACGATCAAGGGCGTGCAGAAGCTCCTGAAGACCAACGGCAACAAGTTTGTCGTCGCGGTCGGTCACGGCGATCTTGCAAGCGTCGAAGCGCTCTCGGGCAACTTGAACGATACCGTCGCAGGCGAACCGCGCGTCGCCATGGCGGAAGAGGACCAGATCGTCGGCCGCGCCAAGCCGCCGATCACGCGCCGCTTCTTCAATTTCGTCAGCGGCGAGGATGATCAGCCGGAAATTTCGGTCGGCAAGTCGAGTGTCGGCAAGGAGGATCGTGCGCTTCTCCAGGAAGCGCTTTACGATCTCCTGGAATGCAAGCGCTTGCTCGATCAGGTGCGCTAAAACACATCGCGCAAAAGTGCGCGGCGATTTTGCGATAGCGATTTGTGTGAGACAAGAACCTAAAGCGCGGCAGCGAACCTGAAAGATCGCGATTCGCTTTAGGCCTGCATGCCCTTGAGCGCTTTTTCGAGATCGGCGAGCTGGAACGGTTTTCGCAGGATAGGCTGGCTTGAATTGCTGCCTTCGGGCGCGCTGCCATATCCCGTTGCAAAGACATAGGGCTTGCCGAGCGCCTCGAGCAGCTTTGCGACCGGCAGCGAACTCTTTCCGGCCAATGATACATCGAGGATAGCCGCGTCGAATTCCTTGTTCTGGGCTGCATCGAGCGCCTGCTCCAGATCCGGAACGTTCGCACTGACGCGGTAGCCGAGATCCTCGAGCATCTCCTCAAGCAGCATGGCGATCAGCGCATCGTCTTCGACGATGAATATGTCTTTCATGGTTTTTTCACCCTCTACCCTTGCGTAGACCATGCCAGGCCCTTTGCTGGGTATCACGGCTTATCTGTCCCGAGCCGGCTGCTCGTCAAGGCTGGATCGCCGTAGTGCGAGAAACGACATATTGCCCGCCCGGATTCGATATGCAAAAGCTGGAGAGCCGTTTTCGCAACGGAAGGGATGAGGCTGGGAAATGGATTTGTTGAGCGCCACGGACTGGCTGCGTCATAGGCCGGGTTTGACCTATCCGCTCGCTGTCGCCGCCGTTGCATTCACCTTCCTGCTGCGCGTTGCTGCCGGCGATTATCTCTCCGGCTTTCCCTTTCTGAGCTTCTTGCCCGCCGTCTTGATCGCAAGCTTCATCGGCGGTGCCGGGCCAGGGGCGGTCGCCGCCATTCTGTCAGGTTTCGTCGTCCAGCAGTTCTTCGTCGAGCCGCACGATATCTTTTGGCCCGTTACCTTCGGCCAGTGGATCGGCCTGTCGACCTTCGTCGTCAATGCATTCATCATCGTCGGACTGATGCAGGCGATCGTCGTCTCGCACGGCCGGCAGGCGCGCCTGCGTAGAGAACTCAACGATTTTAACAGGAAACTGGAAGAGACGGTTGCGCAACGCACCGGCGAACTGAAACGAGAGATGGCGGAACATGCCGCCGCCCAGGCGCAGGTACGCCAGTTGCAGAAGATGGAAACCATCGGCCAGCTGACCGGCGGCGTCGCTCACGACTTCAACAACATGCTGGCGATCATCGTCGGTAGCCTCGATCTTGCCCAGAGGCGGCTGAACGGTAAGGAGGATCCACGCCTACTGAACTCGATCCAGAGTGCAAGGGACGGGGCGCAGCGCGCGGCGGTGCTGACCGCGCGCCTGCTCGCCTTTTCACGTCAGCAGCCGCTGGCGCCGGAAATCATAGATGCAAACAAGCTGGTCGGCGGCATGTCGGAACTGCTGCGCCGGATGCTGGGTGAGCAGATCAGGATCGAAGCGGTTCTGGCCGGTGGCCTCTGGCCGACCTTCGCCGATTTGAGCCAGCTTGAAAATGCCATCCTCAACCTCTCGGTCAATGCGCGCGACGCCATGCCCGATGGCGGGCATCTGACCATCGAGACAGCCAATACCGAACTGGACGATCGTTATGCGCGCATGCACCAGGAGGTGGAGGCCGGCCAATATGTAATGATCAGCATCACCGATACCGGCATCGGCATGTCGCCCGAGGTTCTGGAACGCGCCTTCGATCCTTTCTATACCACGAAAGGTCCCGGCAAGGGCACGGGCCTCGGCCTCAGCCAGGTCTATGGCTACGTCAAGCAGAGCAGGGGACACATCAAGATCTATTCCGAGATCGATCGTGGCACGACGGTAAAGATCTATCTCCCGCGCCATGTCGGTTCGGGCGACGTACGTTTTTCGGTGCCGTCGATGACACCGATCCCGCAGGGGAGCATCGAGGATACCATTCTCGTGGTGGAGGATGACGAGAGTGTGCGGGAAATGACAGCCGAAAGCCTGCGGGAACTCGGCTATAGCGTGCTGCAAGCCGCAGGCGGTCCCGAGGCGCTGGACGTTCTGAAGAACGAACGCGTTGATCTCATCTTCACCGATATCGTCATGCCGCAGATGAATGGCCGCCAGCTTGCCGATGCCGTCATGGAGAAGTGGCCGGAGATCCGAATACTCTACACGACCGGCTACACACGCAATGCCATTGTTCACAATGGTGTGCTGGATCACGGCGTCTCGCTGCTCGCCAAGCCCTTCAGCCTGGAACAGCTCGCCCATAAGGTTCGCGAGGTACTGAGCAGCAAGCCTCCCGCGGAACAGGTGTGAGGCCCGGGAAGAGCCTCATTGCCGTGCCGGAAGCCTATTCCAGAACCTGAATGATGCGGTGTGTCTGTGGCTCGACGATCACGCGGCGCTCGTTGATGACGGTATAACCATAGCCGTCCACGTTGGGCACGGTACGGATTTCCACGGTGTCGGGAAGCGTCGCGCCGACGGCGATATCGCCGTCATAAACGACGGAGGGGACGCTCTGTTCCATCACATAGGTGCGTACTTCCCCCGGAAGCACGACGGTCGAACCGGTCGGCGCCGGATCGGTTATGATGACGCTGCTCTGCGCGAAGGCGGTGGAGCTTACGGTCAGCATGAGGGCGGCCGCGGCCAGCATGGTCTTGCGCATGGATATTCTCCTTTTCGTACCCAGCCATTGGGAAAACGCCAGCCATGTTTCATGGTTCCGCCGGCGAAGCAGCGAGAAGTGCAGAACCCGGCAAGGTTGAGAGCCTCCGGACCATCCTTTGCCAGATGGCGTTCATTTCCTCTCGTGTTGTTGTGCTCGCAAAGGTGGAGCGTCTGCTGGCTTTACCCGGTGCAACTGCGGTCGAGATGTTGACCATTTGTTAACCATAAGCATCGTTTATTCCTAATGAACGACATAGGGGTTGTTGATTCGGAAATTCGTCGCGCTTTGTCCCGTCAGGCAAAGATTAAAAATACGATAGCAACGGCCAGGACATGCATTTTCCTAAGACGATATCGGTGGTGGCCGTTGCGGCCATGATAGCCGGCTGCACGTCGACAGGTGGAGTGCGTCAGCCTGTCGGGCCTGAGACAGTGGAGCCGGAAAAGGCGCTTGTGCTGCCGCCCCCCGGGGGGCCGTCGATCGTCAGCGTCGTAGAACAAAAGCGCGGGAACGGTGTGGAGCAGACGATATCGCTCTTCACGTCCTCATCTGTTCAGGGCCAGAATTTCCTGAAAGCGCAATTCCTTGGCGCGTCCGGCGCCAATCCCGGGGCCGGTAACGCCTCCTACAGGATGATCCGGGAAGGGGATATCGCCCACGAGATGGCGCGCTCGGTTGCCGGCGTTCCGATGGCTACATCAGCGACCTTCCTGCAGAACAGCTACGGTCCCTTCGGTTATGCCTCGGGCCACAGCCGCGCCGGCGATACCTGCATTTATGCCTGGCAGCAGATCCGCTCCAGCCGGTCCGCGCACACGCAGGCGCGCAACTTCGGCATGATTCAGATCCGCCTGCGCCTTTGCGATGCCCGCGCTACCGAGCGCCAGCTTCTCGGTATAGTCTACGGCTACACCGTCACCGGCACTTTCGACGGCGATATCTGGAATCCCTATGGCGCTCCGCCACCGGCCAATCCGGCGTTCGGCCAGACCGGCGCGCCGATCTATCCCGATGAAGGCGGCTATCGTCCGGCCACGATGCCGATCGGTTACGAGCCCGCTCCGGCCCCGGTCCGCCAGTCACGGGCCGTATCCGTACGCCGCGTGCAGGCGCAGCCGGCACCCGCCGCCCCGGTCCTGCAGCCGCCTGTCGGCCCTCGCGTGCCGTTGCCGAACGACGACACGCAGACGAATGCGATAGAGCCGCCGGCAGAGGCGCCGGCGCCGATCCAACAAACGGCAAGGCCGATCGGTGTGACCGTGCCTTCGCCTGATTGCATAGGCGATGCGGCCATGACAGCCGCCTGCCGGAAATAGCAAATATGCCCAATGCGCCGACGCGCAGCGGTTGAGCCATTTCGAAGGAACGTTCATGCGTAAGGCTGGCAGTGTTGTCATATGGGCTGTGGTGTCGCTTTGTGTGATCGCCCTGATCACGCTGCCCGTCAATCTGCAGACCCAGCTCATCGCCAGCATCACCGTCGTCACGGTCATGGCGCTCATCAAGGTGCTGAAGGGCGAGGGCACATGGCGTCTTGTGGCGCTCGCCTTCGGTACGGCCATCGTGCTGCGCTATGTCTATTGGCGCACGACCAATACGTTGCCGCCGGTTAACCAGCTCGCAAACTTCATTCCTGGCCTGCTGCTCTATCTCGCTGAAATGTATAGCGTGATGATGCTGGCGCTGTCACTCTTCATTGTCGCCACCCCGCTGCCGCCGCGTCCCTCGCGCGCCGGCAAACTTGAGCGCTTCCCCCATGTCGATGTCTTCGTGCCGTCCTACAACGAAGATGCCGGCCTGCTTGCCAATACGCTTGCCGCCGCCAAGGCGATGGATTATCCGGCCGACAAGCTGCATGTGTGGCTGCTGGATGATGGCGGCACGTTGCAGAAGCGCAATTCCGGCAAGCTGATCGAAGCGCAGGCCGCCGCAGCCCGCCACGCCGAGCTGAAGCAGCTCTGCATCGATCTCGATGTCAATTACCTGACGCGCGACCGCAACGAACACGCCAAGGCCGGCAACCTCAATAACGGCATGCAGCATTCGAGCGGCGAACTGATCGCCGTTTTCGACGCCGACCACGCGCCGGCGCGTGACTTCCTTCTGGAGACGGTCGGTTATTTCGACGATGACCCGAAGCTTTTCCTCGTCCAGACGCCGCATTTCTTCATCAACCCGGACCCGCTGGAGCGCAACCTGCGCACCTTCGAAAAGATGCCGAGCGAGAACGAAATGTTCTACGGCATCATCCAACGCGGCCTCGACAAGTGGAACGCCGCCTTCTTCTGCGGTTCGGCAGCGGTGCTGAGCCGCCGCGCGCTGCAATCCACCAACGGCTTCAGTGGTGTCAGCATCACCGAGGATTGCGAGACCGCGCTTGCCCTTCACGGTGCCGGCTGGAACAGCATCTATCTCGACAAGCCGCTGATCGCCGGGCTGCAGCCGGCAACCTTCGCAAGCTTCATCGGCCAGCGCAGCCGCTGGGCGCAGGGCATGATGCAGATTCTGCGCTTCCGCTTTCCGCTGCTCAAGCGTGGCCTCACGCTGCCGCAGCGCTTCTGCTATATGTCCTCGTCGCTGTTCTGGCTGTTTCCGTTCCCGCGCACGATCTTCCTCTTCGCGCCGCTCTTCTATCTCTTCTTCGATCTGGAAATCTTCACGGCTTCCGGCGGCGAGTTCCTGGCCTACACACTCGCCTACATGATCGTGAACCTGATGATGCAGAACTATCTCTACGGATCGTTCCGCTGGCCGTGGATTTCCGAACTCTACGAATATGTGCAGACGGTGCACCTGTTGCCCGCTGTCGTCTCGGTCATGCTCAATCCGCGCAAGCCGACCTTCAAGGTCACAGCGAAGGACGAATCCATTGCCGTCAGCCGCCTGTCGGAAATCAGCAGGCCCTTCTTCGTCATCTTCGCGGTGCAGATCATCGCCGTCGCGATCACCATCTACAAGATCTATGCCGAACCCTATAAGGCGGATGTCACCCTCGTCGTCGGCGGCTGGAACATCATCAACCTCATCCTTGCCGGCTGCGCGCTCGGCGTCGTCTCCGAGCGCGGGGAGAGGGCGTCCTCCCGCCGCGTGCGCGTCAACCGCCGCTGCGAATTCGGCGTCGGCGCCCAGTGGTACACGGCCTCCATCGAGGATGTCTCCGTCCACGGCGCGCGCCTGCACATCTTCAGCAAGCATTTCGATGCAGTGCAGGTCGGCGCGCTCGGCGAAATCCGCTTCCGCCCCTATAGCGGCGCCGATCTCGAAACCCTGCCGCTCATCGTCCGCAACATCGAACCCTCGGGCGATATCACCAATGTCGGCTGCCAGTATCAGCCGAAGAGCGCGCTGGACCATCGCCTGATCGCCGACCTGATCTTCGCCAATTCCGATCAGTGGACGCAGTTCCAGGCTTCTCGCCGCCGTAATCCCGGCCTCATCAGGGGCACCGTCTGGTTCCTCGGCCTCTCGCTCTATCAGACGAGCCGTGGCCTGGTGTATTTCTTCCGCAGCATGCGGCCGGAGCGTGAAGCGCATCGGCAGCAGCAGGCGGCAAAGGTGAACGCGGGATGAGAAAGCTCTTCGCCGCTTCCCTTTTCCTGGTCGTCACGTCGGTTCTCGCTTATGCGCAGATCAGCCCTTTCGACATGTCCGGCGAGCGTCCGGCAGGTGCGCCGCCGGTTGCTCCGCGTCTGAGACTGCCTACCCAGCCTGCGCAGCCCGCACCGGCCCCTGTTCCCGTCGTGCCGCAGACGATTGCCCCACAGCCGGTGCCGCCTCCCGCACCGGCGCAGACGCAGGCACCCGCGCCGGCCGCGCCGTCCACCCCGGCACAGGCCCAGCCCCAGCCGGCCACGCCACCTGCCGTCCGTCCTGTCGCGTCTGCTCCGCAAACCGGTGATTTCAGGCGCTATATCGTGCCCTTCTCCGAACTCGCCCTCAGTGGTGAATATGACCGCAGGTCATGGTCGATCTATCTGACGACGGAGCAGGCGGCGGCGAAAGCGCGGTTCACTTTCACCTATCAGAACGCCATCGTCGTCGCTCCCGAAGTGTCGCAGCTGACCGTGTTCATCAACAACCGTGCCATCGGCCAGCAGCAGGTCGGTTCACCCGATAGCCCATCGGCGGTCAGCTTCGAGGTTCCTCCGGGCCTGCTGCAACCCGGCGCCAACCTCATCACCTTCGAAGCCAATCAGCGCCACCGCACGGATTGCAGCATCGACTCCACCTATGAGCTCTGGTCGAACATCGATCCGGCCGGCACCTATCTGAGCTTTGCCGGCCGCGATGCCGGCCGGCTTTCCGGCACGGATGCGATCCGCGCCATCGGCGTCGATGGGACCGGCAGGACGGAATTCGATCTGGTCGTTCCGGCGATGGAACAGCCCGGTACCACCAAGCCACTTCTGCGTCTGGCGCAGGGCCTGTCGCTGCTGAGCGGCATGCCGAACCAGGTCTTTGCCTTCAGTGCCGGCTCGCTGCCGACAGCTGGTCCCGGCAAGATGGGCGTGCTCGTTGGTACCGCGGCCGAGCTGCGGCCGATCTTCCCCAGCCTTCCCCAGGGCGCTGAAAGCGCCCCACTTGCCGCCTTTGTCACTGACCCGCGCAGTGGTTCGCCCATCCTGCTGATCAGCGGTCCATCCTGGCAGGCGGTTTCGACAGCGATCGATACCATCGTGTCTCCGACCGACCGGGCCCCCGAAATACGCCGCGACGTGCTGACCACGCAACGCTGGACGGCGCCCGACGCGCCGCTTCTCTTTGCCGATACGCGCATCCCGCTTTCGCAGCTCGGCATACGCACCGTCGACTTCTCCGGCCGCCGCTTCCGCACCGGCTTCAATGTCGCCGTGCCGGCCGATTTCTATGCCAATGCCTATGGCGAGGCGAAAATCCTGCTCGATGCCGCCTATTCCAGCAAAGTGCTCCCCGGCAGCCATATCGACGTCTATGTGAACGGCAACATCGCCTCCACCGTGCCGGTCGCCACGACCAACGGCGGTATTTTCCGCCAGCTTCCGATCCGCGTGACCATGCGGCACTTCAAGCCTGGCCTGAATTCGATCGCCATCGAGGCAGTTCTGATGACTGAGGACGATGCGGCCTGCGCGCCCGGCGCGACGGCCTCGCAGGCGCCGCGCTTTGCGCTTTTTGACACGTCCGAATTTCACATGCCGGATTTCGCCCGCGTCGGGCAGCGTCCGAATCTCGCGGCCATGGCCGGCACATCCTACCCTTATGGGCGCAATCCCAATCCGACGCCGCTGTTCATCGACCGCACCGATGCCGATACACTTTCCGCCACAGCGACCCTGCTTGGTCAGCTCGCCATCATGGCCGGCCACCCGATCGCAATCGAACCCGTCGCCTCGCCGGGCGTGATCGGTGACCGAAACGCCATTTTCATCGGCTCGATTTCGCAGATGCCGGCAACGGCGCTCACCCAGGTCAATGTCGCAACCGCCAGCCAGGCTTCCTGGCGTCCGGTGACGGATTCACAGCCGACGGAAATCGATAATCGCGAGGCGCTGGAGCAATGGCGCTCGCGCATCACCGGCGGCGCACTACAGGGCCGCATAGAGGCGTTCCGCGAATGGCTGCGCCGCAACTTCGACATCACTGCTAGCTCGCTGCAGTTCGTCCCAAATGCCGAACAGGTATTCACGCCGTCGAATGCGGCGACCTTGATGATCGCGCAGGGCAAGAGCCCGGATGGCGGCGGTGCCTGGACCGTCGTCACATCGCCCTCGGCCAAGGACCTGCGCGAGGGGCTGAATGCGCTCACTACTCAGATGAACTGGCCGCAGATATCGGGCCATATCACCACTTATTCCAGCCGCACTGGCAAGATCGAGAGCATTCCGGTCACGCGCTTCGATTTCGTGCCCACTGACGGCTTGTCGATCGCCAACTATCGCCTGATCGCCGCCAACTGGCTGTCGACGAATATTCTCTCCTATTCTTTCCTTTTGGTCGTGTTGTCGCTGCTGATCGGTCTGGCCACTTCCAGAATGCTCTCAAGGCTCGGCAGGTCGAAATGAAGACCTGGATCGCCACATTGCTCGCAGGCACGATGATGCTGGCGCTCGCCGGTGAGCCGGCCTCTGCCCAGCAGCCGCGGATCAGCAGCGAGGCATGGGCTGCCTATAAGGCGAAGTTCCTCGATCCGAGCGGCCGCATCGTCGATAACGGCAACGGCAATATCAGCCATAGCGAAGGGCAGGGCTATGGCCTGCTGCTCGCTTATCTCGCCGCAAGCCCGGCCGATTTCGAGCAGATCTGGTATTTCACCCGCACCGAACTGCTGCTGCGCAATGACGGCCTTGCCGTCTGGAAATGGGATCCGTCCGCCACGCCGCATGTGACCGACACCAACAATGCTTCCGACGGCGACATATTGATCGCCTATGCCCTTGCGCTGGCGGGCTCCGCCTGGAACCGAGCCGACTATATCACCGCGGCCACCCGCATAGCGCAGTCGACGCTGTCTGAAACCGTAGCCGATTTTGCCGGCCGCACCCTGCTGATGCCCGGTGCGGAAGGCTTCTCCGGCGCGGATCGCGACGATGGCCCCGTCATCAACCCATCCTACTGGGTCTATGAAGCGCTTCCCGTCATGGCAGCACTTGCACCGTCCAATCAGTGGCAGAGACTCGCGGATGATGGTCTCTCACTGCTCAAGGCCATGCAGTTCGGTCCGCGCAAGCTGCCCGCCGAATGGGTGAGCCTGAAGCGCCAGCCGCAGCCGGCAGAAGGTTTTGACATTGAATTCGGCTACAATGCGATCCGTATCCCGCTCTATCTGGCGCGAGGCGGCGTGACCGACAGGGCGTTGCTGACGCGTCTCAAGGAAGGCATGACCGCAAACGGTGTGCCCGCCACCATCGATCTTACTACCGGGCAGCCGAAGACCGAGCTTTCCGACCCTGGTTATGAAATTGTTAACCACGTTGTGGCCTGTGTATTAGACGGAACCAAACTACCTGCCGAAGCGCTGCAATTTGCGCCCGCCTATTATTATCCATCAACGCTTCAGCTTCTGGGGCTGGCCTATGTCGGGGAGAAGCATCCAGAGTGTCTGTGAAATCTTCTGTTGTGGCGATAACGGCAGCAGTCCTGGTGGCGGCTCTCATCGCCGGGCTGAAGGACCGTGAAGCATTGCAGGAACGTTTCGGCTTTGGTGGCAGGACCCCCGAACTCATGATGATGGGGCGCATAAAGGGGCCGGATACTCCTTCCAATCAGCCGATCGACGTGCAGACCGTGGCGGAACGAATCCAGGCCGCGACACAGGATAATTCCGGCGATCAGCCCCAGAGCCCGGCCCAGACGAATCTGGCCCAAACAGGCCAAGCCCAGACAAGCCAAGCTCAGACAAATCAGGCCCAGCAGCCGGCTCCGGTTCCGGTCGTTCCGCAGACCACACCATCAGCGGCTCCTGCCGGTGCCGCCACCACGCCGGCCAATCCGCCGCCGGCAGGCACGGCAGCAGGCCAGCAGCCGGTCGTTGACGTAAGCGCCCTTCGCTATTTCGCAAGCCGTGGCGATAAGCTTCGCCTGCAGGCAGAAATCTCCCGCCTTCAGGCGCTCTATCCGAATTGGGTGCCGCCCGCCGATCCGCTCGCCATTCCGCAGAACGGCGACCGGCAACTCGAAAACATGTGGCAGCTTTATTCCGAGGGCCGTTATGCCGAGCTGCGCAAGGCGATCGCCGATCGTCAGGCCGCCGAAAGCTGGCAGCCGCCGGCCGACTTGCTCGACCGCCTGGATGTCGCCGAATCCCGAACCCGGCTCATCAATGCCTCCGATCTCAAGCAATATGCGACGGTCATCGATATCGCAGCCGAAACGCCGAGCCTGCTGACCTGCGCCGAGATAGACGTGCTCTGGCGCGTTGCCGAAGCATTCGTTGAGACGAACAGGCGGCAGCGCGGGCAGGATGCCTACACCTACATCCTGAAGAATTGCACCGAGCCGGCCGAACGCGTGGCGACGGTTCAGAAGGCTGCCGCTCTTCTGCCATATGGTTCGATGCAGGCGCTGCTTTCTCTCGAAAAACCGGCAGATGCCAATGGTGTAAGAGAATTCGACAGTCTGCGCGATGATCTTGCCCGCCGTTTTGTTGCCGATGGCAACGATGATGCAAAGCTCGAAGTCGCTTCCGATTATATCTCTCGCGTCGAGAGGCTGGCCAAAGAGCAGGGGCTACCCTCGGACGCGCTGCTGCTTGGCTGGTATCAGCTTCGCCGCAACAACGAGGCGGATGCCGAAAAGTGGTTCCGCATCGCCCATGAGAAGCAGGATTCCGCTGTTGCCTCGCAGGGCCTGGCGCTGGCGCTGATTGCCCGCAAGTCGCCGCAGGAAGCGGAAGACGTCATGTATAGATGGCGTGACGATTCCAAGGATGCGACCGCCACCTATCTTGCCGCGACCGCCAATCTGATGGCCCTGCAGCCGCCGGCCGATCTGAGCGAGGACGTGCTCGGTCGCATCGCCGCTACGATCATCGAGCAAAAATACGTGCCGACGGCCCAACAGTTCGGCTGGTATGCCCGTTCGTTGAACCAGTTTCAGACGGCCGCTCGCTGGTTCGAGACGGGACTGCGCTGGAAGCCGGATGACGAACCCTCAGCCTATGGCCTTGCCGTTACCCGGCAGCAGTTGAACGATCGTGCCGGAGTTGCCGAGATCCAGCGTCTCTGGGCCGGTCGTTCGCCCCGCATTGCTACGTTGAACGATACGTCTGCCGGCGCTCGAGCCAACGCTCCATTGCCGGCCCCCGGTTCTGCGGTAGAGCCGCAACCTGCAATTCAGCCCGCGGCACCGCAAGTCCAGTCTGCGCCGACCGAACGCAGTGCGGCCTTCCAGCCAGAGCCTCGGCCCCCCGCGCAATTCCAATCCCAGCAGTCGCAAGTGCAGGCCCAGCCCGTTGCGCCGGCAAGGCCCGCCAGGGTCATGCAGACGGTTGCGGTCGAACGTGGTCCGCGCCAGCTTCGCGGATGCTCCACAACCATCGATCCCACCCGCCTCAATCCCGGCGATGCGCTGACACGCGGCTGGTGCCTGATGGACATCAACAGGCCTATGGAGGCGGTGAAGGCTTTCGAGGCGGCGCTTGCAAGTCCTGTGCGCAAGGAGCGCGAGGATGCCGCCTACGGCCAGAGTCTTGCCTATCTGCGCGCCGGCCTTTCCAACAGTGCTGCGGTCGCGGCCACCAAGGCACCGCAGAACCGCGACCGCGCCTCCGAACTGCAGGTGGCGATCCTTGCCGATCGCGCGCTTGCCGCCTTCGAAGGCGGACGCTATCGCGAAGCGCTCATTTTTCTCGACCAGCGCGCCCAGTTGCAGCAGGAGCGCGTCGATCTCATGGTACTGCGTGGCTACAGCTACATGAATCTGAAGATGTATGGTGACGCCACGCGCGTTTTCGAGGCTGCGGCTGCCACCGGCAATCGCGATGCCACACGTGGCCTTGCGGATGTGAGGAGCATCACCCATCCCGAGGTCAACGACTAAGGCGCGTCGCGACCCCTTAGATTTACTCGCCAGGCTTTAGGTCTCTGTTGGGCCAATGTCGTTATCTCAGAACCGCTGCACACTTTTGCGCGACATGCTTTAGGTTGACGCCGCTCCTGTGCTCGGCTAGTCGCGGAAGGCCTGACGGCTTTCCGCTTCGCAAGGAACCCTCCTTTGTCCACTTCCCATCGCGTTCTCGACAAGACCTACGATGCCTTCCTGTTCGATATGGACGGCACCGTGCTGAACTCCATCGCCGTCGTCGAGCGCGTCTGGAGCGAGTGGGGGCTCCGCCATGGTTTCGAGCCTGAGGTTCTTCTGAAGACCATCCATGGTGTTCGTGCATCTGACTCCATTCGCCAGCTCGGCCTTCCCGGTGTCGATCCGATTGCTGAGGCAAAGTTGCTTCTGAAAGAGGAGATGGAGGATTTCGAGGGCATCGTCGAGATTCCGGGCTCCATCCGCTTCCTGAATGCACTGCCCGCGGATCGCTGGGGGATCGTCACTTCGGCGCCGATCGAACTCGCCGTCCGCCGCATGGCGGCGGCAGGCATTCCCATGCCGAAAATGATCGTCAGCGGCGAGGAAGTCTCGTCAGGCAAGCCGAGCCCGGAATGCTATCTGCTCGGCGCGAGCCGCCTTGGCGTCGATCCCACCCGCTGCCTGGTATTCGAGGATGCGGTTGCAGGCATTCTCGCCGGCGAGGGTGCCGGAGCCGATGTCACTGTCATCACCGAAACCCATGCGACGCCCTTCGAGACACCGCATTTCACCATCGCCAACTATGCCGCATGGCAACCGCATGTGGCGGCGGATGGTAAGCTCGCGCTCTCAGCCGCTTAAAGCGTGTCGCGCAAAAGTGTGCAGCGGTTTTGCGATAACGACATGCGAAAACAAGAACCTAAAGCGCGACAAGCGAATCTGAAAGATAGCGACGTGCTTTAGTCTGGTACCCTGAATAGTCTTGAACGGAGAGGGCTTCAGAATTTATAGCCCACGCCGATCATCACGACATGCTGGTCGATGTCCCCGTCGAGCCCGAGAAGATCGGCGCTGCCGTAATCATTGTAGCGATATTCCAGCCGGCCGAAGAAGTTATTGGTGAAGGCGTAGTCGACGCCCGCGCCAATCGTCCAGCCTGATAGCGTATCCCTGTCGTTGCCGGCGGGGCCGTCGATATGGGCCTGCGCACCCGTCCAGCCTGCCGCGCCATAGATCAGAGCGCGATCGATCGCATAGCCGAGCCGGGCTCGGACGGAGCCGGCAGTTTCGAGGCCGACTTCAAACGGGCCGACATCGGCCTTGTCCCAGTTATAGGAAACGTCACCTTCGATACCGAAGACAAAATTGTTGTCGAGCTGCCAGTTATAGCCGACGAAGCCAGTGATCAGGCCACCATTCATGTCTTCGGAAAAGACGTCGAAATCGCCATTGGCCCAGGTTGGCCCGCCACCGACACCGACGTAGAAGCCCGTCCATGTGAAGACTGGCGCGATCTCGGCTGCCGGTGCGGCCGGCACCTCTTCGATGGCATCAGCCGCCATGGCCGGGCCGGCAACGAGGCCGGTGACGAGGAAGCTGGCGACTGCGGCCGATACGAGATGACGTTTCATGATTTCCCCCTGCCGGCAAGAGCCGGCCGAAAACTCGTTGAGATCCGACTGCCTCGGACAGAAACCGCATCGGCGCATGGCACATCGCGGCTACGGGCAAGCGACCCGCAAAATCATGGTTTCCAACGCGGTTTTTGGGTAAAGGTTCCGGGGAAGGGGTTACGGCCCGACTGGATGGTCAATTGGCAGAGCAGAAGCCGGCAAGGCTTAGAGCTTGATGCGATTGCCCTTGTTGTCGAGCATCTGCAGTACGTTGCCGTCCGTCTTGATTGAAATGCAATCAGTCTGCTTGTTGGGGAAAAGAACGCAGATCTGACCGTCTGAAATTTTATAGCCGTTCTTATTGCCTGGACGGTATTCATAGCCGTTCGAGGCCTTCCGCAAGTCGCTGGCGCCTTTCAGCATCTGACGGATTTCGTTTTCCTTGGCGTTCCGGAACCGGACGTTTTCTGCCAATGCGATATGCGAGGAGGCCAGCGTCACGATCACGCCGATGAGAAGTGAGCGGCTTGGCAGCATGTGGTAAACTCCAGGCAATGGTCTGCGGGAAATTGAAGAGAGTGAAATGATCAGGATCGTTCTTGCCTTAGCTTTAGCAATGGTTGCCGGTAATGCAATGGCTGTCGATCCGAGAAATCCGCGTGTTGACCGGCAAACCTACCAGGATTGCCGCCGCTTTCCCGAGCGTTGCGCCGGTGACGACCGCAACCGCAATCGTCGCGATTATTACCGCGACAACACCCGCCAGGGCTCGGGCCGGTACATCTACCGCGGCGAGCGCCGCATATGGACGGATGAATCGCGCTGAGGCCGCGCCGCGCGCCCTCACTCTTGCGAGATGCGGAAAGACTGAGATTTCAAGGGATTAAATGGTCGGGGCGACTGGACTCGAACCAGCGACCCCTTGACCCCCAGTCAAGTGCGCTACCGGGCTGCGCTACGCCCCGACCTGCCGAAACGGCTTGCTTCTGTTAGACTTTTCGGTTTTTGGACGCAAGGGAAAAATGCCGCCGTGATCATAAAATGGAACTTGTCCTGGGGAATGTCTTCTGAGGAGCTTGTGTCCCGCCTCGCTGGCGCCATCCAGAGGCCTCACAACTCGCGCTGACTGTTAAAAAAGTCCGTGTAAAGCGGCAAGAATCCTGCATACGACGGCGCAGCATGGAAATCCTCCCGCCCATAAGCAATGCGGCGCCAAGCTGCGTCGACTTTTGCCGGAATAATATGAGGTTTAGGTTGTAGTTTTTGATATACTAAATTTTCGGTAAACTAATTCTTAAATATTTCTGTCAAGTATCCCCGCGTAGAGGAGGGATTTATTTCATATTCGGACGAAATCTACCTATGATTGAAGCTGATATGCGCGATCGTCCCAATTTTGGATTATTTGAAATTGAAATTTATTCGCAACTTTGTTGCTGAGGGTGTAATGAAGAGAAATCGTAGAAAAGCGTAGTTTCGGGCTTATGACGATCGACAACAAGACACAGGATTGCCGGCAGAGCCTTGCCGCTGCATTCAAGGCTCTCGCTGACGAAGCCGTGAAAGCCGGCTGGCCGGAAGGGGATGTTGCCCTTGCGCTCGCGGAGCTTGCCGAAGAGCATGTCGCCGAGGTTGGCGCCAAGGTGATTGTCGAAGGCTTCCATCAATCGCAGCTTTATGCGGCGAGCGGCCGGCTGAAATTCTGAGCTGAATTCTGACCGGCCTATCAATCCTCATAGCAGCAGCCCAGCTGTCCTGGCAGCCATCGCGAAAGACACCTGTGCCGCGCGCGGGCTTCTCAGCCCATCCATTGCATCGAGGCAGTGCTGGAGTGCTATGCGATATTCGCGGCCGCGCTTGGCCGGCCAGCGCTTGAGATATTCGACAGCTTCCCAGGCAGTTGAAACGATGAAGCTGCTGCTTGGAGATTTGACCCTCACGGGCGAGGGGAAGCGTTTTTCGCTCACGGCTCTCTCATTTCATATGAATTCCAAACGGCCCTGTAACGCGCGAGACAAGAGATTGTTCCCGACGATTTTGATTTGCGCAGTTGCTAAAGTTTTGGGCCACGCGCATAATAAGAACATGGCTGGCAGGGAGGGCGTCGGCTGCGCAGAATGATGTGTTATTGCCCTCTGAGGGAAATGCGGCGCGATGTTGAAATCGTCAGTTCATCCCCAGGATCTACCGCTCTTTTCGGAAGATATCGACCTGCTGTCGCAGGTTCTGAGTCAGATTTGCGATGACAGCGGCATCGCCCCCCGCACGCCGGAGGCCGACAGGATCGGCGCGGCCATCATTCATCTTTACAAGCAAGGCGTGAAGGACAGCGGCAAGCTGACAATTCTCGCCAAGACCTATCTCTAAAGCTCCCCGATCCAGAATGCTTTGCGCTGAGCAGAAAGGGCTCTAAGCTCAGTTCTGCTCGATCGAGACACCGTTCTTGCCGATACTCATCTCGATGCCCTCAGGCTTGCTCTCCTCATGGAAGATGTAGGCGCCGAGGCCGACGACCACGACGACGAGCGCGCCGATGACAAGATAAAGACCGCTATTGCGATTCAAGATAGGCTACCCCCAACACATTGACAGGACAGCCGAAACGCGTGAGACGGCGCTTGGTTCCGTCAATCGTCGTTCGCAGCGTTGAGATTTTCCGGCCGGATGCCGTCATCGTTGGAGCTGCGGGCGCGCAGGCGTATACCGGGGCCGCCCTCATCCTGATTGCCGCTGGCGATGAAGATGATGCCGTGGGCTTCAAGCGTGTTGCGCACGTCGATCGTGGCGCGCGTCTCGCCGGCCCATTCGCCGTTTTCCAGCGCCTGGACTGTTTCGACCGAAAGTCCGGCATGAGCTGCGAGTTCCTCGATGCTCATGCCGATCATGGCGCGTGCGCCGCGTATCTGTGTCCCTGTAATCATGCCGGAAATCTAGCGCCTTTGCGGAACTTCTCAAGTGTTTGTGAGCGGGTCGAGCGCTTGTGGCGAACTTCCAGCGCCGCGCAGCCCCAGACGATGCCGAACAGCAGGTAAACGTGGCGCCAGTGGTCGATATCGATGACGTTGCCGATCGCCGCATGGCCGAGAACGGAGATCCACGCGACCATGAGGAAAGGCTGCCATGGCCGGTCGAGCAGCATGTTGCGGAAGCCGAGATAGAGCGTCCAGCACAGCATGCCGACATAGCTGATGAAACCCAGCCAGCCGTAGGTGGTCAGCGACTTCAGCCAGATATTGTGCTCGTCTTCTGGAAACATGGTGCCGAAGACCAGCGGCCCGATGCCGAGCGGCCGTTCCATCATCATCTGGAAGCCGATGCGATGGCGGTCGAAGCGGCCGAGATGCTCACCGTCATATTGCTGCACGAGTTGGGCGCGGGCAGAGAAGAGCTCGCTGACCTTGGGAACCTGCAGCGCAACCAGCAGCGAGGCCACCATCAGGATGATGGCGCCTAGCGACAGGACCAGCACCCTGAGCCGGAAGGCGCCGCTGCGCTCCTTCAAGAGCATGATGAAGATCAGCACCACCACGGCAAAGGCGAAGAGACCCCAGGCCGCGCGTGAGAAAGAGAGGAAGATGCCGAGCGCCAGGATGAGCAGTGCTCCCCCCTTGATCGGTGACGTCCTGAGATTTCCGGCCAGAATGCCGTGCACGAGGTAAAGCGCCGGCGGCACGAGGAAGGGGCCGAAAACGTTCGGATCCTGGAAGGCACCCTTGGCGCGGTCGTAAAGCGTGAAGACTTCCGAGCCGGGAAAGGCGTGGAAATAGCCAAGGATACCGAGCAGGGAGGTGATAACAGCCGCAAAGCCCCAGGCATTGAAGATCAGCGGCAGCCGCTTGTGGCTGTCCTCGATGATCGCGGCATAGAAGATGGAGGTCAGCGCCAGGAATGTCGAGACGGCGATATACATCGGGCCGGTCGCCAGATCCCGCATCTGGGTGAGCGACAGCATGCCGCCGATGTTGAAGGTCAGCAGCAGCGTCAGCAACGGCGCGGTGGTGCGGGATATCCTTAGGCCGAGTATGAACCACAGGCCGATCAGCCCTGCCATCCACAGTTCATAAGGCGCGGGCTCGTCGATGACGAAGCCGGAAAGAAAAACCCCGAAAGCGACCGTCGCCGAACCGATGAGGCGGAGCGTCAGCCGTTGCGGCTGGGCCACGCGTACAGGGGAGGCGTCGATCGCGCTCAATAGGCGTTTTCCGTGTTGAGCAGCCGGATCGGCGTCAGGAACAGGATCTTGAGGTCGAACCAGAGCGACCAGTTCTCGATGTAGTAAAGGTCGTAAGCCGTGCGGAACTTGATCTTCTCGTCATTGTCGACTTCGCCGCGCCAGCCATTGATCTGCGCCCAGCCGGTAACGCCGGGCTTGACGCGGTGGCGGGCAAAATAGCCGTCGACGATATCGGCGAAAGCGCGGTCGTGCGCCTGGGCAAGCACGGCGTGCGGACGCGGGCCTACCAGCGAAAGCTCGCCTTTCAGCACGTTGAAGAGCTGTGGTAGCTCGTCGATCGAGGTCTTGCGGATGAAGCGGCCGACACGGGTGACGCGCGGATCGCCCTTGGTGACGGCGGCCTTCGCCGTCGGATCGCTCATGTTGGTGTACATGGAGCGGAACTTGAAAACATTGATGACTTCATTGTTGAAGCCATGGCGCTTCTGCTTGAAGAAAACAGGTCCTTCCGACGTCGCCTTCACGGCAATCGCAGTCGCCACCATGACGGGCCAGAGCAGGCAGAGCGCGATAATGGTGAAGAAGATATCGAAAGCGCGCTTGGCAACGGAATCCCAGTCGCGGATCGGCTTCTTGAAGATGTCAAGCATCGGCACCGCGCCGACATGCGAATAGGCACGCGGGCGGAAACGCAGGCGATTGGCATGTGCGGCAAGGCGGATGTCGACCGGCAGCACCCAGAGCTTTTTCAAAAGTTCGAAGATGCGCGCTTCGGCAGAGAGCGGCAGTGCGATGATCAGCATGTCGATGCGCGTCATCCGCACAAATTCCACGAGTTCGCTCACCGTGCCGAGCTTCGGATAGCCGGCGACCATGATCGGCGATCGCTTCTCACCGCGGTCGTCGAAGATGCCGCAGATGCGGATGTCGTTATCCGCCTGCTGCTCCAGCATACGGATCAGTTCCTTGGCCGGCTCGCCGCCGCCGACGATGACGGCGCGGCGTTCCATGATACCGTTGCGCGCCCAGTTGCGCACGCCTTGTGCCACGAGGAAGCGCTCGATGACCAGAAAGAGCGCGCCTGCAATAAACCAGACGGCATAGGATTCCGCGGTTGCAGCGCTGAGACCGCGCAGAAGCGAGAAAGCGCCTGTTGTCAGCACGAAGACGATGGCGAATGCTGCGAAGGCATGCGGCAGATACCGGACGCGGGCTCTGAGAGCCGGAATGGAATAGGTATCGGCAAGCTGAAGCGCTACGACGGTCAATGCCGAAACGATTGCCGCCATGACGACCCGCATCAGCATGCTGTCGCTGCCGTCGCCAGGCGCGAAATAGAAGGCGGCAAGGCCGATGACGAACTGTGTCAGGAATTCCAGCAGCCGCAACTGGCCGATGATGATCGTCGGCGAATAGGTTCCGTCTCGGAACTGTTCGGCGATCCGACGTGCATAGGGATTGATACCAGGCGTCTCGCCGGCAGCATGCTTGGAGGCGTCGTTGCGCGTCTCCGTATCGGAGACCTGCTTGCGCAGGGCTTCGACGTCGAACTGTCCGCTCTTTTCCAGCTTGTTCATGGGGCTTCATCGCTCGTTGATGTGAGCGGGATAACAGAAAGCCCCTAAGAAACATTTACGAGGCGGCCGGGATCGCCTGTGCCGCAGCGGGATTGACGAGTTCGCCGTAGAGTTTCAGCACTTCGCGCGCCATGACCGACGCGGAAAAGACCGATTTGACCGTGTCGGGAGAGGGCATGACCTTGTCGTGCCAGCCGGGTACCGTCAGGGCTTCCGCCATCACCCGCGCCAGATCGTCGGAATCTCCCGGTGCCACCAGTGCGGGACTATCGGCACCGAGCACCTCGGGAATGCCGCCAACGCGCGACGCGATGACGGTCTTGCCGGCGCCGAGGCCCTCCAGAACGATATAGGGCATGGCTTCGGCGCGGGAGGGAACGACGAGGTTCTGCGCCATGGAGAAGGCATCCTTCACGCGCATGGCCGGCAGCATACCGATGCGCTTGCCGAGGCCGCGCTCCACCATCATCTCCCGATAACGGTCGCGTTCCGGCCCGTCGCCGATCATCAGCGCCGAAAGCGGTCGGCCGAGCAGGCGCTCGGTCTTGGCGAAGGCATCGATGAAGAGATCCGGGCCTTTGAGGTCGCGCAGCATGCCGACATAAATGAAGTGCACGGCATCGGAGCGGGTCGGGATGTCTGAAAAGTCCCGCGCGCCGATGCCGTTATAGATCAGACGGTTGGTGACCCGCGGCCGCCCCACCTTGGTCGCATAGGTCTGGCGTTCATATTCGCAGATGAAGACGAGCGCATCGGTGAAATATTCCTGCAGTCGCTCCATGCGCAGCACGAACTGGCCGAGCATGGAGGCGCGGGAATAATGCAGGCTTCCGCCATGCGCGGTATAGAGGCGGGCTACGCGATACCTGTTGACCCGCAGGGCTGAGCCGGCAAGCCGCGCAAGCACGCCGCCCTTGGCGCCGTGCCCATGCAGCACATCCGGCCGCAAACTCCTGATTTCCTTGAATGTGTTCCAGAGTACCATGGCATCAGCCGGGCTGATGGAGCGCCGTATCGGAATACGCGTCAGGCCGAGCGAAAGATAAGGACGGATATCGTCGAAGAGACGGTCCTCATATTCGCCGCCGGTCGAGCTGTCGCAGATGATGCCGATTTCGTGGCCCGCCCGGCTGTGCTCCTCCACCAGATCGCGGACATGGCGGAAAATTCCGCCGACCGGCGATCGGAAGCAGTGAAGAATGCGGAGGGGCCTCTGTTCTTCCATCAGCTAGAAGAGCCGTTCACGAACATAGATCGTGTCACCAGCGATGATCGGGCCGGAAATATTGACGCGGCCCGTCAGCACCTGTCCGTTGATCTTGCGCGTGACGTCGACCATGCTCTGGTTGGCGCGGCTGGTGAAGCCGCCGGCAACTGCGATGGCGTTCTGCACGGTCATGCCGGGAACATAGGCATATTGGCCGGGCTGGCCGACTTCGCCCATGATGTAGACGGAGCGATAGCGGTCGACATCGATCGTGACATCAGGATCGCGAAGATATCCCTGCTGCAGCTTCTGCGCGATCTGGCCGGAAAGCTGCTGCAGGGTGCGGCCGCGGGCAGGGACCTGGCCGATAAGGGGAAATGCGATATAACCGGCCTGATCCACCGTATAGGTATTGGTCAGCGTCGCTTGATCGAAGACGGTGATGCGCAGGCGGTCGCCGCTGTCGAGCGAATAGGGTTGGATCGTCGCCTGGTTGAAGGCCTTCGGCGCCGGTCGATAGGTCGTGCAGCCCGCCAGTGCAGCCATCATGGCGACAAGGCTCATAGCCATCAAGGTCTTGGGCTGGACGAAGGGCATCCGCTTGCTCACAGGAAGATAAATCGGTCGAGCCGTTATCGATCTATTAGGGTTAATGCCCGGTAAAAAATCCGCCGATTTCCGCAATTCCTTTATCAGGAGCGTCCTGTTTGCGAGGGAATTGCCATTAACCGTTGAGTTACCATGGTCGTTTACACTTGCGGCAGTTCGTATTGGAGTAGTGAGTATGTCCCGCGTAGCGAGTGATCAGGATGTGGACATCGACCTCGGCCAGCTTGCGCGCGCGGTCTGGGCCCGTCGTCTGAGAATATTGACGATCACCGCATTGGGTGCGGCTGTCGCCTTTGCCGGCGCCAAGATAGTTTCACCGCAATATCGCAGCGAGACGCGTCTCCTTATCGAGCCGCGCGCTCCGGCATTCGCCAATACCCAGACGAATGACGCCAGTGCCGGGCCACTGCTCGACGAGTTGAATATCGCGAGCCAGGTGCAGATTCTGCAGTCGGCGGACCTTATCAAGCAGGTCATCAACAATCTGAAGCTCTATAATCTGCCGGAATTCGATGCGGCTGCGAACGGCTCTGCGCTCACCGATATCCTCGTGGCGCTGCACCTGAAGAAAAACCCGCTGGAAAATCCGCCGGAAGAGCGCGTTATCGACGCCTTCACTCAGCGCCTGCAAGTCTATCAGGTGCCGGGCTCGCGCGTCATCGGCATCACCTTCACCTCCAAGGATCCAAAACTCGCCGCCAGCATTCCGAATGCCATGGCGCAGGTCTACCTGGCTATCCAGAGTGGCGCCAAGCTCGACTCCAACACCGAAGCCACGCGCTGGCTCGAGCCGGAGATCGACAGCATGCGCCAGAAGGTGAGCGAGGCCGAGAAGAAGGTCGCCGATTACCGCACCACCCATGGCCTGCTGCAGACCAACGGCACCACGACATTTACCGCGCAGCAGCTCAACGATATTTCCGTCGAGCTGACCCGCGTGCGCACCGACAAGGCGAATGCCGAGGCGAGGGCGCAGGCCGTGCGCAACGCGCTCTCTTCGGGCGAAGCCTCCGACACGCTGAGTGATATTATGTCGTCGCAGGCGATCCAGCGGTTGAAGGCGACGGAATCCGGCCTCCAATCGCAGATCTCCGACCTGCAGACGAGCCTGCTGAACAGCCACCCACGGCTGAAGAGCCTGCGCGCTCAGCTTGCCGATATCCGCGTGCAAATCCGCCAGGAAACGCAGAAGATTCTCGCCAGCATCGAGAACGAGACGAAGGTTGCCGATCTGCGCGAACAGGAATTGGAACAGCAGTCCGATACGCTGCAGGCCAACAGCGCCAAGGCGGGCGAGGACGGAGTGGGTCTCAACGCACTGGAGCGGGAGGCGAATGCCCAGCGCCAGCTTCTCGAAACCTACCTCGTCCGCTACCGCGAGGCTGCTTCCCGCGCTGACCGGAATTCAAGCCCTGCGGACGCGCGCATTGTTTCGAAGGCGATCGAGCAGGTCGATCCCTATTTCCCGAAAGTCGTGCCGATCGTCGTCGTTGCCGCAGTCGCAACACTCATCATGAGCGCGATCGTCATCATGCTCTCCGAACTCTTCAGCGGCCGTGCGCTGCGCCCGGTGGAAGCCCCCGATCTCGAGGACAGGGTCGAGGAGGAAGGGCAGGGCGACGCAGCACCCGTTCCCGCCTCGAAGATCGCCAAACCGAGCATGTTGACGGCCGCCATTGATGACGATGAGGAACCGGAAGCCGAGCCGGTAGGGGAAGCGCCTGTCGACGATAACGAATTCTCCGTTTCGTCCGTTGCGCGCTATCTGAACGACTGCCGCGCTCCGCTTGCCGTCTCCATATCTCCGACCGGTGACAACGGTTCGGCCGCCACCGTTGCCCTGGCACGCGTGCTCGCCGATACCGGACGCCGCGTGATCGTGATCGACATGACCGGCTCCGGTTATCCGAGCGAACTGATGGCCGAGAACCCAGAGGCACTGGGCGTTACCGATCTTCTCTGCGGTGAGGCCGCCTTCGGCGAGACGATCCATGGCGACCGGATGTCCGATGCACATCTGATCCCGCAGGGTGTAAGCGATGTGCGCCGCGCCATGCGGGGCGTCGACAGGCTTTCGCTGCTGCTCGATGCTCTGACTTCGGCCTATGATATCGTCATTGTCGAATGCGGCGCGGCCGATGTCGCCGGTGTTTCGCGGCTGACGCGGAGCAAGGAAATCGAGATCATCCTGTCGCTGCCCGAGATCGATGAGGCTACTTTCGTCGGCATGATGCAGGATTTCCAGAGCGCCGGCTACGAGCGCGTCGTCCTGATGTCGGGCGGCGAAGAGGCTGCCATGCGCAGCCCCGCGCGTCACGCGGCCTGATATCAGCCGACCTTGGCCCTGATGTTTTGGGCGAGTTTATATAGACCCGGGCGGGCCTTGATGAAGGCCTTGCCACGAGTGATTGCCCGGTGCGCCGTGCCGGCTGCGATGCCGATGCCGGAGATTGGCAGGACCACATCGTAATGGTCAGTTTCGACCGGTGCCCAAGAGCGCTTGTAGGTCTGGTCGCCGAGACCGAAATCGAAGAGCGCAACTCCCTGGCCGTGCAGACCTGATATCATCTGCCAGAAGAGAAATTCACCAGGGCTTGCATCCGCAACCAGATCCTCGTCGATCGCGCCGAACTGGCAGATGACGTGGTCGCCCTTGCGGGAAATCCCCGACAGCGCGGCGATGCGTCCCTCATAGTCGCCCTTCAGGCGCAGGGCGCGCATCTGCAGGCCGAAATTGTCGCCATTCCGCTTGTCGATCAGGCCGTGCAGGAAGGCCTTGGTTTCCGCATCCGCAAAGACATCGGGCAGGCCGAGCGAGGCGAAGCGGGAGCTTTTCAGACGGAAGAACATGTCGAGCAGTTCGTGTTGCTCCGAGAATGCTTCCGGCGCGATATAGTCGAAGCCGCCAATCGCCTCCAGCCGCCGGTTCTGGGCACGGAATTTCTTGCGCCTGCTCTTGGCGTTCAACTGCTGCAGCGTCTTCTCGAACGTATCGTAGAGCGGAAGCTGATAGGCGTGGTTCTGGTTCTGCACCATGGGCAGGCCCGAGAGCATGTTGCGACGGCTGCGCCATTCCAGTGGAATATTTTGCAGGAGAAGCAGATCGGCCTTGCCGGCGAGTGCTGCACGAAGGCGGGCAGCAAGATGATGCCTGTCCACCGTATCGCTGTTTGCAGCAAAGTCCTGTGAGAACAGGCCGGTATTGATGTTGCTGTGGTCGGCGCCGATGAATTTTGCGATCCGCATGCCGCGCGAGGCGACGATTTCCACCGGCAGGATGAAGGCGGTGCGGTTGCCGCTGCTGCCACGCAGCATGGCGAGCGGACGGCGGAAAGCCGCCACCCAGGCGGCACACCAATCATAGCTCTGGTGCAGCGAGGAAAGGTTGTCGCGCTCCAGCGCGCGCCATTCCTCTTCCAGGGGCTCCATCCTGTCGAAAAGCTGGATATCGAGTTCGGCCATGGCAAGTTTCACGCTGAGTTGCCGCAGCCGGGAAATGCCGGCCTCGGCTTGCGCCACAGCGTCGAACTTTTGTTCAGGAGCATCGAGCCTCTGCGTCTGCACGGGTCTTTCTCCGATCGAGAGATTGCTGCAGAGGAAGGTAAGGCGGCCAGACGTATATTTGGTTTAACCGCCGCCCCTCAGTGAGGATTTCCACAAATCAGGGTTATTCCGTCGTTAATCGGCCCCTACCGCTGTCTCGGACCGGCCATCCACTTGATGATGACCATCGCCGGCAGCACCCAGAGCAGGCCGGTGAGCGCGAAGTAAAGCAAATGCCCCCACCAGGGCGCATTGCCAAGGGTCGCGACCGCGATCGTATTCGCCACGATCGCATAGAAAAGCACGAGGATGATGATCAGGATCGTGCCGATGAATTTGCGAAGGCGGACGGGCATCGTATAACTTTCGAACGGATGGGACTGAGCCGGCGCGACGGCATGCCGCAAAGGTTCGGGGCTTGTTTTGCATCAGCCGCTGGGGCAAATCAACTGCCGGATAGAAGGAGACATCATGGCCGTCGCGAACCTGAGCCCGGAGCAGGCGATCCGCACTGAAGTGCGCAGGCAGGACAACAACCGCCGCGCCGTGCGCATCTGGCTGGGTTTCGTGCTTTTGGCGCTCTTCTGTCTCGTGCTCGTAGGGGGTGCCACGCGGCTCACCAATTCCGGTCTTTCCATCACCGAATGGAAGCCGATTCACGGCGTCATCCCGCCGCTGAATGCCGCCGAGTGGGAAGAGGAATTCAAGCTCTACCAGCGCATTCCCGAGTTCCAGCAACTGAACAGTGACATGACGGTCGATCAGTTCAAGAGCATCTTCTGGTGGGAGTGGGCGCACCGGCTGATCGCACGCGGCATCGGCGTGATCTTCGCGCTGCCGCTGGTCTTTTTCTGGGTGACGGGCAGGATCGAGAAGCGCCTGCGCTGGCCGCTTGCCGGCATCCTGACGCTGGGTGGCCTGCAGGGTTTTATCGGCTGGTGGATGGTCTCCTCCGGCCTGTCTGTGCGCACGGATGTCAGCCAGTACCGGCTTGCCACCCATCTCGTCATGGCCTGCCTGATCTTCGCCTCCTGCATGTGGATCATGCGCGGGCTTTCGCCGCATTCCGATGATGCTGCCCCGACGAAGAATTCCCACCGCTGGGCGGCGGCGATCGCCATCTTCTCGCTCTTCCAGATCTATCTCGGCGCACTGGTCGCCGGCCTCGATGCCGGCTTTACCTACAATACCTGGCCGCTGATGGATGGTGCCGTCGTCCCCGGCGATCTCTTCATCCAGCAGCCCTTCTGGATCAACCTCTTCGAGAACCCGAAGACGGTGCAGTTCATCCACCGCTTTGGCGCCTACACGTTGTTCGCACTGACGCTGATCAACATGGCAACCGCGCTGCGCGCCGCATCCTGGACCACGCATGCACGCCGCGCCGTGGTGCTCTTCGTACTCGTCACGATCCAGGCGGCAATTGGCATCACCACGCTGCTGCTCGAGGTGCCGCTGCACTGGGGCCTGCTGCATCAGGCAGGTGCGTTGGTGGTATTCGGTTTCGCCGTCGCCAACTGGCGCGGCTATTACGGCGAATATCCCCGCGCAACAGTTATCGCCGAGCGTGACTGAGCAGGGATAGAGACGTCCTTATCCCCTGGCTCGCGGAAGAGTGAATGGGATCAATGCGATGCTCCTCGCATGGATTTGCCGTGACATGCTAGATTGTCGGCTTGGCGCATGGGCGATCCTATGAAGGGGGATGTTCACATGAACAGATTTCGCACATTCGTAATGGCAGGCGCTCTGATCACGCTTTCCGCGATTGCCTCGGGCTGTACATCGACGGGGGGATACGACTATGGCGAGGATACATCCCTGAACCCGGCCTGCGCCGGCGGTTTCCGTCCCAGCGATAATCGGCCCTGCTCTTATTGAGCCGACGGGCTTACCAGGTTCCCATAAAGGCCGAGGCTGCCAGCAATAGCCCGGTCAGGATATTTGCCAGGAACAGACGGTAATTCACTTCCGGCCGTGCAAGGTCGATCCGCCAGGTCTGCCAGATAAGGTGCGCGGCGATGACGAGCATTCCAAACGCATAGGGCAGGGACATGCCCGACAGCCAGCCTCCGAGCGACCATGCGGCGACCGTCAAAGCGTAGAACAGGCCAATCATGAGCTTGCCATGCCGGCCGAACAGGATCGCAGTTGATTTCAGGCCGAGGCTTCTGTCGTCTTTCACATCGACATAGGCATAGACGGTATCGTAGCCGATCTGCCACGCGATGGCTCCAGCCCACATAAGAACGGCTCCGGCCGGAATCTGGCCGGCAATTTCTGCCCAGGCCATGAGCATGCCCCAGTTGAACGCTGCGCCGAGCACCGCCTGCGGCCAATGGGTGAAGCGTTTGCAGAGCGGATAGACGAACACAAGCGGCAGAACGCAGAGGGCGACCAGTCGCGTATAGGGCGTCAGAAACAACAGGAGAGACGCCGCCAAGGCGAGCTCGACGGCCAGAAAGGTCAACGCCTGACTGACGCCGATCTGCCCGCTTGCCAGAGGCCGAAAACGGGTTCGCTCGACATGGCCGTCAAATTTCCGGTCCGCGATATCGTTGATCGTGGAGCCGGCGCTTCGCATCAGCAGGGCGCCGAGCGTGAAGACGGCTAGCTGCCGGATATCGGGCAGGCCATGAGCGGCCTGAAACAGCGCCGCCCAGCATGGAAACAGCGTCAGCCATATTCCGACTGGACGATCGAGCCGCGCGAGCCTTGTGTAAGGTCGCCATGCGCCCGGCAACAGCCGGTCCACCCAGTCACCCTGATGAATATCGCTCAAGTCCGGGCGGTTTAATGTGTTCATGGCGTGATCCGGATATTTTCGAAAATTCTCAATGAAAGCAGTTATTTCGTGCCTTGGATTGGCTGTCGCAGAATAGAGGCTTTCGGTGGCATTGCAATGATCGTCCCGTCTCAGGCAAACCCATTTAGCCTGCGTGAGAGAGGATATTCAGCAGCTTGCCGGTGGGGTCGCGAATATAGAAACGCCGTACGCCCCAGGGCTCGTCGGCTGGCCCGTAGACGATCCGATGCCCACCCGTCACAGCGCGCTGATGGACCTCGTCCACATCATCGACCTCGATCGAAATGTCGGGCACTGCGGTTCCCGATCCACCCTCCGTTGCGATACCGATCTGGGTGATTGCGCGCCTGTCGGATGCAAGGGTGACGATCCAGCCATGATCCATGACGATGTCGAGATCGAACAGCCCGGAATAGAAATTGCGCACGTCTTCGATGGAAGCGGCGGCGATATTCGGAACGATGCGCAGCACTGTCATGGTGTTCCTCCCTAGAGCGCCGTGCGTCCATTCGGACGCACTAAGGACGCTCTAACTCTTGGAATCTACGCATCAGGCTTTCCGAAAATCGTTCCGATTTTCGGGCCGATGCTGTAGGCGTGAAGAGAAATAGCACTTGGTCGATCTGCGGAACAGTTCAGGCCCTGTCTGCCGAACTGTTCCGCATCTCATAATCCCAGGACCTCAGATGCTCGCCTGCAGCCCATAGAGATTGGCATAAATGCCGCCGCTCTCCATCAGCCTGTCATGATTGCCTTCTTCGACGATACCGTCGCCGGTGAGCACCAGAATGCGGTCGGCGTGGCGGATCGTCGAAAGGCGATGGGCGATCACCAACGTCGTGCGTCCCTTGGCGAGCGTCAGGAAGGCCTTCTGCACGGCCCGCTCGCTTTCATTGTCGAGCGCGCTCGTCGCCTCATCGAAAATGAGGATGGCAGGGTTCTTGAGGAAGGCGCGAGCGATTGTCAGCCGCTGGCGCTGCCCGCCAGACAGCTTCACGCCGCGCTGGCCGATATCGGTCTGATAGCCCTGCGGCAACGCCATGATGAACTCATGCGCATGGGCAGCACGGGCTGCGGCCTCCACCTCTTCGTCTGTCGCATCCGGTCGGCCGTAACGCAGGTTTTCCGCCACAGTTCCGGCGAAGAGATAGACATCCTGCTGCACCACGCCGAGGTGCCGGCGCAGCGAGGCGAGCGTCACATCACGGATATCGGTGCCATCGATTTCGATCGAGCCGCCGGTGACATCATAGAAGCGGGGCAGCAGCGCGCAGAGCGTGCTTTTCCCCACGCCGGAGGGGCCGACGAGTGCCACGAATTCGCCGGGGCGGATGGTCAGCGACAGGTTGCTGAGCACGTCCGCTCCGTCCTCATAGCTGAAATCGACATTCGAGAGCCGGATCTCTCCCTTCGGGGTATGCAACGCATGAGCCGAAGGTCGATCCACGACGTCTGGGTCGATCTCCAGTATCTCCATGGCCCGCACGAAGCCCGTATAGCCCTCCTGCCAGAGCCGGGCGAGGTTCGCCATCCGCTTGACCGGATCGACGAGGACGCCGACGCAGAGCAGGAAGGTCAGGAGATCGGCAATGGTGAGTTCCGCCGCAAGGATGCGCAATCCGCCGAGGATGACGACCAGAAGCGTAATGATCTGGGCGAAGGTCTCGGCACCAGCGGAAAACCAGGCTTCGCTGCGGTAGCCATCGGCGCGACTTTCGAGGAAGCGCCTGTTGAGGACAGCAAAGCGTTTCCGCTCCAGATCCTCGTTGGCGAAGGATTGGACGACGCGGATGCCGGCCAGCGCATCCTCGACCTTTTCGTTGACGGCGGCGATTTCCTGCTTGCTCGCCTCGAGGGCACGGTTCATGCGCCTGTTGAAGTGCAGCGCATAAGCCACGGCAAAAGGCGTCAGCAGGAGGATCAGAAATGCAAGTTGCGGGTCGATGAAGAACAGGACTGCCATCGCCCCGCTATATTTGAGAATAGCGATCAGAAGGTCTTCCGGCCCGTGATGGAAAAGTTCTCCCAGCCAGAACGAATCGCCAACGATGCGGCTCATCAATTGGCCGGTGCGGTGCCGGTCGTAGAAGCCGAAGGAGAGCTTCTGGCAGTGGTCGAACAGTTCCTGCCGGATATGCGCCTCGATATGCGCACCCATCATATGGCCGCGATAATCGACGAAGAAGATCGCAACTGTCTCGGCTGCCACGATGGCCAGCATGACGCCGCCCATGCCGAGGATCTGCCAATAGGCCGAAGCCGAATCGGCGAGCCCGATGAGATGGCTCATGACGATGTTGGCGCAGAGCGGCAACGCTACTGCGGCAGCAGCAACGACGACGGCACAGGCAATATCAGCCATGAGCAGCGGAAGATGCGGCCGGAAGTAGGACAGGAACTTGCGCAGGCGCAGCCGGCGCCTGTCGTGGGATTGCGATGCTGTTGAGAAGCTGCGGTTAAGACGCGGCGGGTTTTTCCTCGCGCGTGAAAGCAAACTGGACATGAAGACGGATATCCTGAGTGTTGATCTTGTTCTTCTGGTTGCTCAGGATCGTTTTCATGAGTGCCTCCCATCGGCGTGAAACAGGGGCTGCGCGCCGTTCAAGCAGCACGGCCTTGCTGACAGCGTGCCGCTTTTACCGCAAAACGCAGCGAAAAGCGACAGTCTTTTGCTTTGGCGCATGACGGCAATAGGCTTGGGCGAGGTCTTCGGGCCATTTCCACTTACGGATCCGGCCCGCTGATTTCCTCCTGCAAGCGCTCGAAAGCTGTTGGAAATAGCGTGGCGGGCGGACTGTAGGGATTGGAGAAGGCGTAGATGAAGAAGAGGATGATGCCGGTAAAAACACCGAAGATCGATAATAGCAGCAGGTTGCGGCCATCAGGCGGATAAGGGTAGTAACCGATGGCGGTAAAGATCACCCCCGAAACCGCCGCAAACCAGAAGATCAGGCTGATGGAATCGGTACCGCTGTTTTCCCGCCGGTCTCGGGATTCCGAGATCGTATGGATTTCATCGAGCATGTGGCCGCGCAGGCTCTGCTGTTTGGCACTGACGGGAGCCAGTTCGAGAATTTTCAGATAGGCGTTGTTCCATTGATCCCAGGCCGCCGAAGAGAGTTCGCCGGTTCGCCCGAGTTCGTTCCATTCCTGCTCGATGACGATGCGCACATAATCTTTCAGGGCTTTCTGGATTGGCGCCTGCGCCTCCGGGCCATAGCGCTCGGCATCATAGAAGACATCGCCGACCGCATTGCTTTCCACCGCGCTTTCCGTTCGCAGCGCCTGGTATTCGATCATTTCCTGCGCAAAAACGAGGGCGAGGATGAGGGCATGCAGGCTGGCGATGCGGGTGATGACTGAACTTGCCAGCTCCCTGTCGCGCCCGCCCGGGTCACCGCCCATGACCAGATGCATGAAATAATAGGCCGCAAGCACCGTTGCGGTCGTGCCTCCAATGATGGCGATGCCGATCAGAACCGACGCCATTTAGCTCCCCTCACATGGGGGAGTGTAAGGCTTTCATAGCAGGCGGGCAATCGTATCGGGGACTAACGAAGCAGACTGTCGAAGACAGGCATGCCACCGACCGCCGAGGCCGCGATCAGGATGTAGCAGGTCATGCGGAAGGTGCTCTCCTTGGCGAACCCGAAGAGCTTTGAGCCGCCCCAGAGGCCGACGGCATAGGCGGGCAGCGTGACGATGGTGAGCGCAAAGACCGTGGAGACGAACAGTCCGCCGAAATAATAGCTGACGAAGCTCAAGACCGTGGAGATCGAAAAATACAGAATGACGTTCGAGCGCACACGCGTGAAATTGCTCTTGCCGCCGAGCCAGTAGGCTACAACAGGCGGCCCACCGAGCTGTGCCGCGCCGCTGAAGAGACCGGCGATGAGGCCGATCGCCGCGCTGAGCGGAGCGACCGGCGTGCCATGATAGCGCCAGCCGGAGACAAGCAGCGCCAGCAGGCAGATGGCGATCGCCGAGATGATCCAGCGCAACAAAAGCGGGTCCATGAGCGCCAAAACCGCTGTCCCGGCCGGAACGCCGAGCGCCGCACCTGCTGCCATCGTGAAGACCTCGCGCCGGTCCGCCCCGCGCCATGCGGCCGGGATCATGCCGAGCGTCGCAAGCCCGTCGATGACGAGCAGTACAGGGGAGGTGAGCTTCGGCCCGATGACGGCACCGGCAAGCGGAATGAAAATGAGTGCTGCACCGAAACCGGAAAAGCCGCGAGCGAGGCCGGCGACGAAAGCAAATATGATCAGTGAGGAGATGCCGTGATCGGGCAGCGCGGCATCAAACCAGGCGCGCAGGCCGGCCATCAGCGCTTCCAGCGTCATCGATCGGGGCTCCGTATTTCGGGAAGAGACAGGGCGGAAGGCCCTGTCCTAAAGCAGACGTCTGATAACAGGCAATTGCTGGGCACTATACGCCAAGCATCAGGTCCATGTTCTGCACGGCGGCGCCGGAAGCGCCCTTGCCGAGATTGTCGTAGACGGCGACGAGCAGCGCCTGCGCGATATCGTCATTGGCAAAGACGTGCAGGCGCATGCGGTTGGTGTTGTTGTAGATTTCCGGGTTGAGTTCCGGCGTGCGCTCCGATACCTCCAAGGGAGCGACCTCGACGAAACCCTTGATGCCGGCATAATAGTCGGCGATCGCGGCATGCAGGTCAGCACCCTTCGGCACCTTGGGCAGATGCGAGAGCTGCAGCGGCACGGTCACGACCATGCCCTGCGCGAAATTGCCGACGACTGGTTGGAAGAAGGGCACGCGTCCAAGCTTGGCGTAGCGCTGCAGCTCTGGCAGGTGCTTGTGCTTGAAGCTCAGCCCATAGGGCATGTATTCAGGCGCATCCTCGCCCTTGGCGACATAATCCTCGATCATCGTGCGGCCGCCGCCGGTGTAACCGGAAATGCCGTTGACCGTGACCGGGAAATCGGCCGGTACGAGGCCGGCTTCGATCAGCGGGCGCAGCGTGGCGATCGGGCCTTGCGGCCAGCAGCCGGGATTGGCGACGCGCTTGGCCGAGGCGATGGCGCCGGCCTGCTCCTTGCTCATTTCCGGAAAGCCATAGGCCCAGCCTTCGGCGACGCGATGCGCCGTGGAAGCGTCGATAACCTTCGTACCGTCGTTCTCGATCAGGCTGACGCTTTCCTTGGCCGCATCGTCAGGCAGGCAGAGTATGGCAATATCGGCCTCGTTGAGCAGTGCAGCACGCACCGCCTTGTCCTTCCGGCTTTCGGTCGGGATAGACAGCAGCTCAAGATCGCGGCGCTCCGCCAGACGCTCGCGGATCTGCAGACCCGTCGTTCCAGCCTCGCCATCGATGAAGATCTTTGCTGCCATGATTATCCTGCACTTTCAGTGAGTTCGGGTTGTTTCCGGAATCAGTTTGCCATGAAGTTGAATCAATTTGATAACAGCAGTCATCCTGCCGTCGCGCGCCGTTCGGCGTGGAGGCCCAGCATATACATTGCGACCGTCGCCCCCGCAATGGCGGTGATGTCGGCATGGTCATAGGGCGGAGAGACTTCGACGACGTCGGCGCCGCGGATGTCGAGTTGCTTCAGTCGCTGCAGCACGGAGAGGATCTTCGCACTGGAAGGACCGCCGGCGACCGGGGTGCCGGTGCCGGGCGCAAAGGCCGGGTCCAGGCAGTCGATATCGAAGGTCAGGTAGGCAGGCGAACCCTTCGTATGCGCGATGATCATCGATGCGATGTCCGTCGCACTCATTTCCTCGACCTGATGGCCGTAGAGAAGATGGATACCGAAATCCTCTGGCGCATGAGTGCGGATGCCGATCTGGATCGAGCGGTCAGGATCGATGAGACCGGCGCGGACCGCACGGGCCACGAAGGAGCCGTGGTCGATGCGGCGCTCGTCGTCCAGCCAGGTGTCCTGATGCGCGTCGAACTGCACGAGCGCCAGCGGGCCGTGGCGATCGACATGCGCCTTCAAGAGCGGCCAGGTGACATAGTGGTCGCCGCCGAGGGTCAGCAGGAAGGCGCCGCTGTCGAGAATGGCGCTCGCCTGCCGCTCGATGGCTGCGGGCGTGTCCTGATGGTTGCCGTAGTCGAGCAGGCAGTCGCCGTAGTCGATGACGGCCATCTCGGCGAAGAGATCGCGCTGGAACGGATATTGCGGATCATTGTCGAAGATTGCGGAAGCCCGGCGGATCGCCTGCGGCCCGAAACGCGTGCCCGGCCGGTTGGACGTCGCGGCATCGAAAGGAATGCCCCAGACGACGGCATCGGTTCCTGTCAGATCCTTGGTGAAGCGGCGGCGCATGAAGGAAAGCGCGCCGGCAAAGGTCGGGTCGGAGGCAGACGATGTCAGGCTCTGTGCTGTGAAGGCATGGTCGATGGTCTTATTCGCCATGGGAGGCTCCTTCCTCTGCGGTAAATTCGTAAGCGCGTTCTACCCGCGCAATGCGAACCTTATATTGCTTGTACCAGCGCTTGCGGCCGAGCTGCTGGGCGGCAAGATGGTTTGCCACCTGTTTCCACGCCTTCAGGCTTTCCTCGTCGGCCCAGTAGGAATTGGTGATGCCGAAGCCATCGGCATCCCGCGCGCTTTCGGCCCCGAGACAGCCCGGCTGCTGCAGCGCCAGTTCCGCCATCCGGTCGGCCATCGCGCCGTAACCATTGTCGCCCTCGGTACGAACAGAGGAGAAGGTCACGACGTAATAGGGCGGTTCGGGCGTGGTGGCGAAGGGCGAGGGCTGGGTGGAGGACATGCTCGGATTCCTTGTCTCTATAGGAAGGGGTAGGCGAGCTTCCGACAGATTTCAAGCTAAGGCGGCGGATCTTCTGCGCCGCCCTTTGATCTCAGCCGTGCGCGCGGATATGGCGCAACGCAAGTAGAGTGACGATACCCATCAACGCGCAATAGCCGGCGAGCGGCCATGCCGTATTGCCATCCAATAGCAGCACGAAGAGCGTACCGACGCAGCCGACGATCAGGCTTTCGATGCAGAAATAGAGCGCAACCGCCGTTCCGGCTGTTTGGCCAAAGGCCGCCAGCGCACCGTTCGCTGTGACTGCGGTCGTCAGCACGATGCCGACGGCAATCACCCACATCGGCAGGACGAAGCTGGCGAATGAGGGAGCAAGCAACACGTCACCGAGACCGAGGAGCAATGCGCCCACAAGAAGCAGGCCCATGCCGCGGGCAAGGCTGCCGGCCATTCCCCATCGCGCGACGAAGCGGCCGGCGAAGCGTGCGGATAAGATCATCACCGCTGCGGCCGTTGCGAAGGAAAGGCTGAAGGCGAGACCGGAAAAGCCGGCATGATCGATCAGCACACGAGGTGCAGTGGAAAAGAACACGAAGAAGGCTCCCATCGCCGCGCTGAAGCCCATCGTGTAGGTCCAGAAATGCGCATTCGTCAGGATCGCGCGCATGCTGATCGTGACATTGGCCGACGCCGCAGGTCTCGTTTCGTGCCAGCCTCTAAATGCATTGAGGGTTGCCGCAAGCATCAGTCCGCCGAGCAGCAGGAAGATGGCACGCCACCCGGCATGATCGGCAATCAATGCACCGGCGATCGGTCCGAGCGCCGGCACGAAGGAGAGGATCGCGCCAAGCAGGCCGTAGATGACGGCGCCTTCCGGCCTTACGGCATAGACATCGCGAACCGTTGCAAAGGTCGCCACAAGTGCTGCCGACGCGCCGGCCGCCTGCAGCAGACGCAGCGCGACGAACAGTGCGGCCGACGACGTGGCTGCGAGCAGCAGCGAAGAAGCCGCAAACAGCAGCGCGCCGCCAAGCAGCACCGGGCGGCGGCCGATCCGGTCCGACAGAGGGCCGAAGAGCATCTGTCCGGCGCCGAGGATCAGCATGTAGAGGCTGAGCGTCAGTTGAACGACTGTCGCCGATGTGCCGAGTGCTTCAGGCATCGTCGGGACGACGGGGAGATAGATGTCCATGGCAAGCGAGGCCAGGATATCGAAGGGCGCCAGAAGCAGCAGCGCTGCCGGCAGGGAGCAAGTCCAGTTCCTGTTTTGGGAAGGCATAGGTATTCATCCGCTCGAATGAGTTCATCCGTCGGCGATCTGCCTTCTCATCGCAGTCTGGATTGATCGGACAGATGCCGCAACAACTTCAAAAGGTTGCTGCGGCCTATCTGTCTGCGGACGGGGTGGCTCCCATGTCAGGTCCTGTCTTGTCCGATTTGAAACCTGATGCGGCTTTAGCAGCCGGCAGTACCGGCGACAATAGGTGAGTGTGGCGCGTTGACTTCGCAAACCGCTTCCAAGAAGCTGCGGCGACGGAACCAGGAAGGAGCCACGGGCAATGTTCGACCACATTTCAATCGGGGTAAAAAGCCTCGATAGATCGCGCCAGTTTTACGATGCGGCACTGGCGCCGCTCGGCTATGAGCGTCTGTCGAATTTCGACGGAACGATGGGATACGGCGCCGAGAGGCCTGCCTTTTGGGTGAGTGAAGTGGAGCGCCCGGTGCCGGCCGATCGCGGCTCTGGGCTGCATTTCTGCTTCGTCGCCACGAGTGAGGAGGCCGTCAATGCCTTTTATGCCGCAGCACTTGCCAATGGCGGCGAGGACAATGGTGCGCCGGGCATCCGTCCGGACTACAGCCAGTTCTATTATGCCGCCTTCATCATCGATCCTGATGGATATCGGCTTGAGGCTTTCTTCAACAAGCCCGAATAAACGAAAAGGCCGGGCGAAAACCCGGCCTTTCCATGAAAGCATGTCCGAAAGCGATTAACGCTTCGAGAACTGGAACGAACGGCGGGCCTTGGCCTTACCGTACTTCTTACGTTCGACGACGCGGCTGTCGCGGGTCAGGAAGCCACCCTTCTTCAGCACCGAGCGCAGGCCCGGTTCGAAGTAGGTGAGGGCCTTCGAAAGACCGTGGCGAACGGCACCGGCCTGGCCGGAAAGACCGCCGCCGGCAACGGTTGCAACGATGTCGAACTGGCCGTCGCGGGCAGCAGCAACGATCGGCTGGCGCAGGATCATCTGCAGAACCGGACGAGCGAAGTATTCCGCAAATTCCTTGCCGTTGACGATGATCTTGCCGGAGCCCGGCTTGACCCAGACGCGGGCAACAGCGTTCTTGCGCTTGCCAGTCGCGTAGGAACGGCCAAGCGAGTCGACCTTGCGGACGTGAGCCGGAGCAGCAGCAGCTACTTCAGACGACGTGCCGAGATCCTTCAGGGAAGAGAGGTCAGCCACTATCAGGCGCTCCTTACGTTCTTCTTGTTCAGCGAGGCGACGTCGAGGACGGACGGCTGCTGGGCTTCGTGGGGATGGTTCGGGCCGGAGTAGACGCGGAGGTTCTTCATCTGGCGACGGCCGAGCGGGCCGCGGGGAACCATGCGCTCAACAGCCTTCTCGAGGACGCGCTCCGGGAAGCGGCCTTCGATGATCTGACGAGCCGTACGCTCCTTGATGCCGCCGGCATAACCGGTGTGCCAGTAGTAAACCTTGTCGGAATACTTCTTGCCGGTGAAAACGACCTTGTCGGCGTTGATGACGATAACGTTGTCGCCGTCGTCAACGTGAGGCGTGAAAGTTGCCTTGTGCTTGCCGCGCAGACGCATAGCGATAACGGAAGCGAGACGGCCAACGACGAGCCCTTCGGCGTCGATGACGACCCACTTCTTCTCCACCTCTGCAGGCTTCTGGGAGAAGGTTGCCATAATTGTTACTCTCTCTTGGATCCCCATGCCCGAAGGCGAGGGGCGTTTCTTGTTGCTTGGTTGGTCCGCCGTAAGACAGACCAAAAAAGAAAGCAGCCCGCAAAGGCTGCATTTCCGGCGCGGCTTATAGCGACAATCGATTAGCCGGTCAATACAAGCCATTTTGATGATCATAAAAATAAGTAAGTAAAAACAATAGTTTAACAGTGAGGTATGTGCATACCTCATTTTAGGGTGCCTGAAAACAGGAAGTTTCGCCCTTCGAGGCCGTCGCATTGCGGTATTCGGCTCGAAATCGCCCCACCCTTGTGGCACAAAAGCGGGATTTAGACAGCACACAGGAACATGCAATGGCCGAGATCGTATCCTTCCGCAAGGACAACAACAATTCAGGCGAGGGCGCCCTCGTGCTCCGTCAGCTTTCCGGCGGCATATTGCGCCTGACGCTCAACAATCCGCCGGCCAATGTTCTGTCGATATCGACAATGGAAACGCTGATGGGCGAGCTGCAGGGTGCAGCCGAGGACGAGGACGTCCGCATCGTCGTCATCGCTTCGACCGGCAATGTCTTTTCCGCCGGTCATGACCTCAAGGAGCTGACCGCTCATCGCGCCGACGAGGACGAAGGTGTCGCCTTCTTCGAAGAGGCCTTTGCGCTGGCCGCCGATCTGATGCTGGAGATCAATCGCTTGCCAAAGCCGGTCATCGCCGAGATCGACGGACTCGCGACCGCAGCGGGCTGCCAACTCGTCGCGAGCTGCGATCTTGCGATCTGCACGGATACGTCCACCTTCTGCACGCCAGGCGTTAATATCGGGCTTTTCTGCTCGACGCCGGCTGTCGCCGTTTCGCGCGCCGCCCACCGCAAGCAGGCGATGGAGATGTTGCTGACGGGCGAGACGATCGACGCCTCGACTGCAAAGGATTTCGGCCTGGTCAACCGTATCGTGCCCAAGCAGTATCTCACGCAGGTGGTCAACAAATACGCTTCCGTCATCGCCTCGAAGTCGCCGCAGGCGCTGAGGATCGGCAAGGAAGCCTTTTACAAGCAGCTCGAAATGCCCGTCGCGGAAGCCTATGATTATGCCGCAAGCGTGATGGTCGACAGCATGCTGACCGATGATGCGCAAGAGGGCATCGGCGCCTTCCTTGGCAAGCGCACGCCCGAATGGAAGGGCGAGTGATCAGGCAAGTTTCAGGATCAGCCCGCCGAGCGCGATGATGATGCCGGCGAGGTAACGCCAGATGCTGGCTTTTTCCTTCAGCACCAGAACCGAGATGACAAGCGCAAACAGGATGGCGGTTTCCCGCAGCGCTGCCACCGTCGCAACCGGAGCCTTCGTCATCGCCCAGAGCGCCAACCCGTAGGAGGCAATCGAGCCCGCCCCGCCGATCAGCCCGCGCCACCAGTTGCGCCTGACGTGAGTGGCGACAGTCAACAGACCGCGCTGTGAAAGCGCCCAGGCAAAGAGCAGAACCGGCGGCAGAAGCGACATCCACAGCGTGTAGGAAATCGCATTGCCCGAAAGCCGTGCGCCGATGCCGTCCACATAGGTATAGGTGGCGATGACGCAGGCGTTGATGAGCGCCAGTATGATCGCGTGACGGCTGCCGTGGCGGGCTTCGAAGGCGAGCGTCAGGATGCCAACGCAGATCGTCATGGTTCCGGCAAGCGCTCCACCCGTCAGATGCTCTCCCAGGATGAAGCCGCTGGTGGCGACGATGAGCAGGGGCGCGCCGCCACGCATCAGCGGATAGACTAGGCCGATATCGCCGGCCCTGTAGGCGGCGGCGACCAGCTGGAAATAGGCAAATTGCAGGATGGCGGAAGCGCCGATGAAGGGCCAGGCCTGTGGCTGCGGCAGGGGGAGCAACGGTAGGAAAGGTAGCGAGGCGACCGCGCCGCCTGCAGAGATCAGCGCCGCATCAAGCGATTTGTCCTTGCCGGCTTTGATGATGGCATTCCATGTCGCATGTAGAAGAGCACCGAAAAGGACGAGAAGAAGAACATCGAGGGGCAAGGTGGATGGTCCAGGAGCAGTGCAACAAAATTGGGGAAAACATCACAGCTTTCCCGTTTGAACCTGCCTTGAAATAACAACCTGGGTTTGCGTGATTTGCCCCGGAAGGTGTACTCCGCACGGTCGAATTTTCAATAGCATGGATTGATCAGGTGAACAATTGCCCATCGTTGTAGCAATTTCTGCGTGCGCTCGAAATACGTTCAATTACGCTCAGCTCACACAACTATGAGATGTCGCTAATGGACGCATGAACATATCGTGATCAAATTATGTATGAAAGGTGAAATTCATCTGTAGAAAGGGAGTGTCGACAATCCTATGATGCTGAAATATAGACATTATTCTATAACTTTGAAATGATTATAAATTAACAACCGGGGGAGGTGTCGACGATATTTTGTATCCCCAGATTGATCGTCCGATCCTTTCGCAGGTGCGAAAGGATCGATAATATTCACAATTCCGAATAAATGCAGAGTTAGAGACTGTAGTGTGGAATGAACAGCATCCCGTCCAGGTTGTCGATATTCTGGCAGTTCAGCACCCGGCACTTGGGGTTGTCCTTGGAAGGAATGCTCGTCCATTCCGCATAATCGGTCGCGTCGCAATAGTAGCTGTTGCGGACATAGCGGTCGTAGAGAGGAAGGCCGCGCGGCGAGGTATAGCGAAAGATGACGGCGCCTTCGTTGTGGATCGCCGCCCGCACGCTCTGGCAGCTCATGGCAAGCGGATTGTAGCGTGAGATCGCAAGCGTCGGCGAGGCAGCTAGCACGAGCGCGAGCGCAAGGATTATTTTTTTCATGGCATAATTTCTCCCTGATATTTCCGGCACCTATATATACGTCGAAACGAGCCGCCCGGTTTCAATGAATCGCGACTGTCAAATCCGCCTCCTGCGGCACCAGACCGGAGACACCAGATATGGATCATGATGCCTACGCCGACGACTATCTTTCCGGCATTCTGAAATCGGTCAAAACCATCGCGCTGACGGGGGCTTCGCCCAATCCGGCCCGGCCGAGTAATGGCGTCATGGGCTATCTCCTGTCGCGCGGATACAAGGTCATTCCCGTCAATCCGGGGCAGGCGGGCAAGCAGATTCAGGGCCAGACCGTTTACGCACGTCTCGCCGACATTCCCGAACCGGTCGACATGGTCGATGTCTTCCGCGCATCCGAATATCTTGATGGGGTGGTGGACGAAGCGCTGGCACTCGAGCCCCGCCCGCAGGTTGTGTGGGCGCAGCTCGGCGTAAGCGACGACGCGGCCGCCGCCAAGGCCGAAGCCGGCGGCATCAAGGTCGTCATGAACCGTTGCCCGGCGATCGAGTATCCGCGTCTTTTTGGTTGACGCGGTCGGGCAGAACGGATTTTCCTCGGAACGCGCCGCGGTTGAAAAAGATCGCGGTTAACTTTCACATTCGAGCGGCTATGATCGCGCCCGTCAACAATTGTACGGGAGGACGACATGGCCAAAAACGATCCGGGATTCAACACGCTGGCAATCCATGCGGGCGCGCAGCCCGATCCGGCGACCGGCGCGCGGATTACACCGATCTACCAGACGACGGCCTTCGTCTTCAACGATTCCGACCATGCCGCAGCCCTTTTCGGCCTGCAGCAGTTCGGCAATATCTATAGCCGCATCATGAACCCCACCCAGGCGGTTCTGGAGGAACGCGTCGCGGCCCTTGAAGGCGGCACGGCGGCGCTCGCCGTCGCCTCCGGCCATGCCGCGCAGATGATCGTCTTCCATACGCTGATGCGTCCCGGCGAGAATTTTGTCGCCGCCCGCCGCCTCTATGGCGGCTCGATCAACCAGTTCGGCCATGCCTTCGAGAATTTCGGCTGGCAGGTGCGCTGGGCCGATTCCGACGACCCGGATGATTTCCAGAGCAAGATCGATGACAAGACGCGGGCGATCTTCATCGAGAGCCTTGCCAATCCCGGCGGCACCTTCGTCGATATCGCCGCGATCGCCGAAATCGCCCATCGCCACGATCTGCCGCTGATCGTCGACAACACCATGGCGACACCCTATCTCATCCGGCCGATCGAACATGGCGCCGATATCGTCGTGCATTCGCTGACCAAGTTCCTCGGCGGGCATGGCAATTCCATGGGCGGCATCATCGTCGATGGCGGCACTTTCGACTGGTCGAAGACCGGCAACTATCCGATGCTCTCCAGCCCACGGCCGGAATATAATGGCGTCGTCCTGCACCAGACCTTCGGTAATTTCGCCTTCGCGATCGCCTGCCGCGTGCTCGGCCTGCGCGACCTCGGCCCGGCCATCTCGCCCTTCAACGCCTTCCTGATCCTGACCGGGATCGAAACGCTGCCGCTGCGCATGCAGCGCCATAGCGACAATGCGATTGATGTCGCCAAATGGCTGAAGGCCCATTCCAAGATCGCCTGGGTGAATTATGCCGGCTTGGAAGATGACCCGAACAACGCCCTGCAGCAGCGCTACTCACCGAAGGGGGCAGGCTCGGTCTTCACCTTCGGCGTCAGGGGCGGCTACGAGGCCGGCAAGGCGCTGGTCGAAGGGCTGGAGCTTTTCTCGCATCTTGCCAATATCGGCGACACGCGCTCCCTGGTGATCCACCCGGCGTCCACTACGCACCGGCAGTTGACGGATGAGCAGAGGATTGCGGCCGGCGCTGGGCCTGATGTCGTGCGCCTCTCCGTCGGCATCGAAGACGTTAAGGATATCATCGCCGATCTCGAACAGTCGCTATCGAAGATCTGACTGCGGATCGCTTCATATTCGCTCATCATCCAGTCAATTGCCTGACTTCCATCGAACATCATCGACATCGCCTCTATTGGTTTGCGTATCGTAGAGATGAGAGATTTCAACATGGAAAGAAGACAGGACGGGCGAAACAGATCATTGCAGGCCACAGCTGTAGTCGCGGACGGGGTAGGTCACCTTGATGTCGAACGGCGCTGGTCCCGGAAAGACATACCCCAATCCCGCATCGCCATCAGCACGGGCGCGAGGGTCTGCCCGAACTCGGTCAAGGAATATTCCACACGGGGAGGGACCTCCGCGAAGACCTTGCGGGTGACGATCCCGTCGGCCTCGAGTTCGCGCAGCTGCATCGTGAGCGAACGCTGGCTCGGGTCTCCCACCAGGCGGCGTAGCTCGCCGAACCGACGCGGGCCGTCGAGGAGACGGTAGATGATCATCGGCTTCCACTTGCCGCCTGTGACATCCACGGTGATCTCGACCGGACATTTATAATCGACGTCCATCCTGCGCTCCAATAGTGTACTTTGTATCCCTATAAGCAAAACTATTGCCTACTTGCAAGTTTGCGTGTGTCGCACCTAGGTGGAAGCGAGCTTTTTGTGAGAGGTGCGTTATGCGGGCTGCGTTCTACGAAAGACAAGGGACTGCGAGAGAAGTGCTGACCATCGGCGAACTTCCCGATCCGCAACCCGGGGCCGGGGAAGTCCGGGTCAGGGTTCTCGCGTCGGGCATCAATCCTTCCGACATCAAGACGAGAACCGGATTTGGCGGAAAGGCGATGCCGTTCCGGAGGATCGTCCCGCACCAGGATGGAGCGGGCATCATCGACCGCGTCGGTCCCGGCGTGCCCGACACCCGTATCGGCGAGCGGGTGTGGGTCTATATGGCGCAGACGGGCAGGGCGTTTGGTACCGCGGCGGAGTTCGTTTTGGTACCGTCCGGGCAGGCTTTCGGACTTGCTGCCAACGTGTCGTTCGAGACCGGAGCATCGCTCGGAGTCCCTGCGATGACTGCGCATCGATGCCTGTTCGCCGATGGGGACCTGCGCGGCAAGCGGGTTCTCGTCCAGGGAGGCGCGGGTTCGGTTGGCAACGCCGCCATTCTTCTCGCCAAGTGGGCCGGGGCATGGGTGGCGGCGACTGTCAGTCGAGACGAACAGGCGGACGTCGCGCGTGCGGCAGGGGCCGATCTCGTCATCAACAGGCATAGGGAGGATGTCGCGCAGGCGGTGAGATCGGCAACCGACGGCCGGGGCGTCAACCGTATTGTCGACGTGGACATCACCGCCAATATTGACACCGCAGTCGCTTGTCTCGCGCGTGACGGCGTTGTCTCGGCCTATTCCACGGAGTCGCCGCAAGCCACGCTCTCGATCCCCTTCTTCCCCGCGCTGCTCGGTGGCTTCGCTTTCCGTTTCGTCTACGTCTACACCATGCCGGAACCAGCGATGCGGGACGCGGCCGAGGAAGTCTCTGCCTGCGCGGCTTCGGGAGCCTACGTTCCGAAGATCGCGGTGACGCTCGTGCTGGATCAGATCGCCGAGGCGCATGAACTGCAGGAAAGCGGCAAGACTGTCGGAAAGATTCTGATCTGCTTTTGATCTGCCGGCTGGGCCAAGGACGCCTTAACGGCGGAGGGTGCCCGGTACTCGTCCGTGCCAACTGGGAGCCCCATGTCGTCGTTGATGGCCGCCTCATCACCGGCCAGAACCCTGCCTCGGCGAGACCGCTGGCAAAGGAACCGGTCGCCGCCTTGAAAAAGCTGGCGTAAGCCGATGAAGTAGACGGCGCCAGTACGTCGATCACGTTGTGGCAGGCGGGCAATCGAGTTGTTCGGAGGACAGTCTGGAAGCGTGGACCGCTTCCAGACTGTCCTTGTTGAGCGACTGCGTTAACGCGATCACGAAGGCCTGATGTTACTGCAGGCGCTCCTTCTTGGCACCGGTCGCGGCCAGTCGGCCTCGTCAGACCAGCTTGATCGTGACGTCGATATTTCCGCGCGTTGCCTTCGAGTACGGGCAAATCTGATGCGCCTCGTCGATCAGCGATTGGGCGACGTCGCGCTCTACGCCTGGAATGCCGACGTTAAGGCGAGCGGTCAGCGAGTAGCCGTCAGTGTCGGACAGGTTGAGATCGACTTCGGCATCGATCGTGACGTCACCGCCGAGCGTGATGTGCTTCTTCTTCACGATGAGCCCGATGGCACTCTCGAAGCAGGCCGACCAGCCTGCTGCGAAGAGCTGTTCGGGATTGGTGCCGATGCGCGCCGTGCCCGGTACGCCGAGCCTTACATCGAGACGCCCGTCGGAACTGCGGGCGACACCGTGTTCGCGACCGCCGGTAACGTGTGTTTTTGCGGTGTAGAGGACTTTGGGGTTCATTTTCTGGTCCATGACGCACTCCTTTTTTGCTTTCGTTGCGGATGCCCCTGTTGGGCGGGTGTATGCTTCTTCGGTCAGGCGTCGGCGACGTCTATGACCGCTGGCGAATGCCGTGGGCGCCAAGGACGGCCATTCGGCCGACCTCCTTCAGCTCTCGATACGGCCGGTTACGCCGCCGGTGCCATGTTCTGCATGGCCGCCAGTGCTCCGAGGATTTGCTCGGTCGTCACGATGGCGCTGGCGTAGTTCGGCATGTTGATTTCCAGCGCCGCATGCATCATCTCGTCGGAATAGTCGGCGACCGCGTCCTTCACGACCGTCACGTCGTATCCAAGCTCGGCTGCGAAGCGGACCGTTGCCTCGATGCAGGTATGCGCGATCAGGCCGATGACGATCAGCCTGTGGATGCCCCGCCTTTTGAGCTGGTTGTCTAGGTCGGTGTTGGCAAAACCGCTGGAGCACCAATGCTCCGATGCCACGACCTCGCCCGCAGCAGGAACGAACTCCGCCTTGAATTCGCCGCCCCAGGTGCCGAACTCGAAGGTCTTACGCTTCCAGGCCAGCTTCTGAATAGGGGCGATATACTTCCAGTTCTCGTAGTCGCCTTCGCGAAAGCGGTGGTGCATCGCGAAGAAGACGGGGAGTTTGACCTGCCGTGCCGCCTTGAGGATCTGCTCCATGTGCGGGACGCAATTGTTGGCCTCGGCGACCGCTTGTATGCGCGGCCAGATCTTGCCTCCTTCGGAAATGAAGTCGTTATACGGGTCGACCACCAGAAGCCCGGTAATGCCGTGTTCGTAGGACAGTTCGGTCATCGCATCCTCCTTTGGCGCTCAGGCGGCTCTCGACGATGACTGGTTACGAAGCGCAAAGCGCTCGATGCTCGCTGCAAAGAGCGGCGTCTCACCCTTGTTATGGGCGATCGACATCGGCTGGCGCTGCGTGCGGAACACCTCGAAGGGGATGCCCTGCCGATCCAGGTTCGCCAACATTTCGTCGGTGGCGAAGGACTGGACGCGGTTGGTGAACTCGCAGCGGTCCTTGTCGATTGCCTTGACGCTCAATTCCCAGGTCACATGGATGGTCACGCGGCCGGTTGGCGTGAAGACGTCGGAGTCTGAATCGAGGATCAGATGATCCTTCTCTCCGAGCGTCTCGACATAGTGCTGGACCATCAGGCTGCCGCCGATCGTCTCGACGTTGATCGACATGCGCGTGCCGTCAGGCGTGGTCGTAAAGCCGGCGGCGATATGGGCTGGCGAGCAGGACTGATATTCCTTCTCCGGCAGTGTGAAGCACCAGTTGGGAATGTCGATCTTCTCGATCGGCGCATTGATGATGGCGGTGAAGCTGGAATCGACGATCTGATTGTCGCGCATTGTCTGTCTCCTTCTTCGATAAGGGGTTGAGATCGCTGTGTCGGGCGGCGCACACCGCGCCGCCCTGTTGTCAGATCGATTTGCGAAGCGGCTTGAACGCGGCGCGCAGATCTTCGGTCAGGAACATGGGCTGCTCCCAGGCTGCGAAGTGGCCACCCTTGGATGGGCGGTTGTAGAAGATGAGCTGCGGATAGGCCTTCTCGGCCCAGCTCTTCGGAGCCTGGTAAATCTCGTCGGGGAAGGCGCTGACCGCGACCGGTATCTCGATGCCGCGCGGATCGAAGAAACCGCCGGAGGGGAAGTGGGCGTTGTCCCAATAAAGCCGGCCGGAAGAGATTGCGGTGTTCGTCAGCCAGTAGAGCGTGACGTTGTCGAGGATATCGTCCTTCGAAAGCCCTTCCTGTTTTCCGTCGAAGACGCGGGCGATCATGTCATAGCTGCGGATGTCATGATCGAGCATCCAGGCGGCAAGGCCGATCGGGGAGTCGACGATGCCATAGAGCGTCTGCGGCCGGTTGTTCATCTCGATCGCATAACCGAGGCCGTTCTTGTAAAAACCGTCGAGCTGCTCATAGGCGCGCTTTTCATCGGCCGAGAGGCTGTCGGGTGCCGAGGCGCCTGACGACAGCAGCTTGGCAATATCGGCAGGCACGGTGGCCGCCATGTTGGTGTGGATGCCGAGAAGGCCGGCCGGTTGCTGCACCGCCATCAGCTCGGTGACAGCATTGCCCCAGTCACCGCCTTGGGCGACATACTTCGTGTAACCGAGACGCTGCATGAGCACCGCCCAGGCCTTGGCGATGCGCGGCGGGTTCCAGCCCGGCTCAGTCGGCTTGCCCGAGAAGCCGTAACCCGGCAGCGAGGGAATGACGACATGGAAGGCGTCTTCGGCGCTGCCGCCATGCGCTGTCGGATCGGTCAGTGGCCCGATGATCTTCAGCTGCTCGATGATCGATCCCGGCCAGCCATGGGTGATGATGATCGGCAGCGCATTCTCGTGCTTGGACTTCACATGGATGAAGTGGATGTCCAGCCCATCGATCTTCGTGATGAACTGCGGGTAGGAGTTGAGCTTCGCTTCGACCTTGCGCCAATCGTAGTTCTTGGCCCAGTGGTCGGCGAGCTTCTTGATGGTGGAGAGCTGAACGCCCTGCGAGTGGTCGCTCACCGTCTCGCGATCCGGCCAGCGTGTGGCGGCGACGCGGCGATGGAGGTCTTTGAGGGTTTCGTTCGGAAAATGAACGTGGAATGGCTTGATCGCCTCATCGGCCGTGGCAGCAAGCAGATGGGAAGGCAGAAGCGCGCCTGAACTTGCAACCGCCACGCCCAGGGAGGCGGCGGCGAGAAAACGGCGGCGGTCCTGGTCGATTGCATCAGCGACTTCGGTCTTGATCATGGCTTTCTCCTCGGGGATCAGGATGTTGCAGTTGCACGTTTGTGCTGACCGAAACCTACTGCCGTATGCCGAGAAGCGCCCGTTATGCGTTGTTAGCTGTTGTCAGGAGACGAAAGCGGAGCATGTTAACAACAGCCGACATTCGCGCATCGACTGTTTTTCTCCCGTTTCAATACCTTCGGGTAGTGGCACGGATCGAACTGCTGGACTAATGTCCGCCAGCGCACAGACGTCGGCCAGAGGGATGAGCCATGGCGATCGTAGCAGTCGGGGATATCAAGGGAATTCGCTTCGGACCGTTCAAGCTGGCGGTAGGCGAAAGGCTTCTAAGCAGGGAGGGTGTCCCTGTGGAACTGGGCGGACGTGCCCTCGACATTCTTGTAGCGCTCGTGACATCCCCAAATGAAATCGTCAGCAAGAAGGAGCTGATGGACAGGGTCTGGCCCGACGCCCTCGTCGAGGAAGGCAGCCTTCGCTTCCATATGGCCGGGCTACGCAAGGCCCTCGGCGATGGCCAGGACGGCGCGCGCTACATCACCACGATTGCGGGGAGGGGCTACTGCTTCGTCGCACCCACTGTCGCCGTGTTGCCCGATCATCGCGATAGCCCGCTCGTCGAGGACGTGTTTCCGCATGCGAACCTTCCTCCACGGCTCGCCCGAATGGTCGGCCGTGACGTCGATGTCATGAAGCTGGGCGCACAACTGACGGATTCCCGGCTCGTCACGATCGTCGGCCCGGGCGGAGTGGGAAAGACGACCGTCGCGATTGCTGCAGCCCATCAGGCCGCCGAGGTTTTTGCCGGACACGTGCTGTTCGTTGATCTCGGCGTGGTCGCCGATCCGAAACTTGCTGCGACGACGATCGCTGCCCTGCTCGGACTTCCGGTCCAGGCCGAAGACGCGACACCCGATGTGATGCGGTTTCTCAGGGACAAACGCCTTCTCCTGATCCTCGATACCTGTGAGCACCTGGTGGAAACGGTCGCCACCATTGCTTCGTCCATTCTGGACGCCGCACCACAGGTGCATATCATTGCGACGAGCCGTGAGGCGCTGCGCATCGACAGCGAGCGCATCTACAGGTTGGATGCTTTGGGATATCCACCGGAAGTCAATGAAGCGCCGTCCGCAGCCGTTCAGCAATATCCGGCAGCGCAGCTTTTCGTCGAACGTGCGATAGCCAGCGGTGCCCAACTCGACGGAAACGAGGCCGAAGCTGCAATTGTCTGCGACATATGCCGAAAGCTCGACGGGGTCGCCCTGGCCATCGAACTCGCCGCCAGACGCGTCGAGGCCTATGGTTTGGAGCAGACCGCAGCATTGCTCGATCAAAGGCTGACACACCTGTGGCAGGGTTTGCGGACAGCCCCGCCGCGCCAGCAAACGCTGCAGGCCACCCTCGACTGGAGCTATGGGCTTCTGTCCGAAACCGAACGTGCGGTGCTGCGCAGGCTCGCGGTGTTCGTGGGAAATTTTCCACTCGATGCTGCTTTGGAGGTAGTGACGAACGACACGCTCGATCGTGCTTCGGTTTTTGCGGCTATCGACAATCTAGTGGAAAAGTCGATGGTGGCCGCCCGCCCGATCGGTGCCATGATGCGTTACCGGCTTCTCGACACCACGCGCGCCTACGTGATCGAACTCGGCAGGAACGACGAGTGGCAGGAACTGGCGAGGCGGCACGCAGCCTATTGCCGCCTTTGGTTCGAACAGAACGGCAGCGAGTGGACATCGCTCTCGACCCCCTTGGAGCGAGCGCCGCACTTCAATGCAGTTGATAACGTTCGCAGCGCACTTGAATGGTGTTTTGGAGAGAACGGCGACACATCGCTCGGGGTCGGCCTTGTCGCCTCCGTTGCTCCTGTCTTCCGTGCAATGGGCTTGCTGCCGGAGTGCCAACGATGGACGGAGCGCGCACTCCAGTCGCTGGACGATGCCACCCGTGGCACGAGCGAGGAGATGCAGCTCCAGGCGGCATTCGGAGTATCGATGATGTTCATGCGAGGCCACAACGAGATGTCGGCTGCCGCGCTGAACAGGAGTCTGGAGATAGCCGAAGCGCGCGGCGACGACCTCAATGCCGCAAGACTGCTGGGACCGATCCACTTCTTCCATCTGCGCAGCGGCGAGTTCAGGCTATGCGTGGAATACGCCGAGCGCTGCACCGAGATCGCCGATCGAATAGGCGATCCTGCGGCGACCACGCTATCCAGGGCTCTTCTCGGCCTCTCTTACTGTCTGGTCGGGCGCCTCGCTGAAGCACATGCGACGCTGAAACCCGTTGTCGAGCCCGCTCTTTCGCCAGCCAGCAAGCAGATGCATTACGGCTTCGATCACTACACCTGGGCCAGGATAGGCTGGTCGACAAATCTCTGGCTGGAAGGCCATACCGACCGGGCTCGCGCGGTGATCCGCCAATGCTTCAAGGATGCGGAGACGATGCGCCATCCCGTATCCTTCGCGATCTCGCTGAGTTCGATCGCGACGCTTCTGTGGATCGGCGATTTCGACGTGGCGGAGGAACACTTGGTTTCCTTCATCGCCCGCGCGGAGACCCAGGCTTTCGGCCCTTATCTCTCCATGGGGCATGCTTACAAGGCCGAGATCGCGATACGGCGGGGTGACTTCGAAGCCGGCGTTATGGCGCTGCGTAAACAGCTGGAGGATCTTCACGCCACACGCTTCGAACTCTTCACGGTGCGGTTCCACTTCGTTCTCATCATGGGCCTTCTGGCCGGCGGGCGATCTGCCGAAGCATGGGAACTCGCAGAGGAAACCGAGCAGCTGATCGAGGAAAAGGGCTACTATTCCTACCTTCCGGAGCTTCTGCGGCTGAGGGGCTGCATTCTTTTGGCTGCACCAGGACTGAGCCACATGGATGCAGAGACCTGTTTTACGTTGTCATTGGACGTGAGCCGCAGGCAAGGCGCTGGCGCCTGGGAAATCCGGGCGGCAACTGATCTGGCGAGGCTCTGGACGGAGCATGGGCGGACCGAGGAAGCCGATGGGCTGCTTCGACCCGTTTATGAGCGGCTGACGGAGGGGAGGGACACGCCCGCTCTTCGTGCGGCCGCGCAGGCGCTCGCGCAAGTCGGTTGAGAGGCGCGGAGCGCGCTGTAATTGCAGCGATCTTTTATTGGTGGTGACGGATTTGGCGTGAAGGCGGCCAAGCTGTTCATGCGCGGATATTGCCGGACATGGTGGCTGTTATCATCCCTAAAATCGTTTGATTTCAATGAGAAGTCTGTCAAAGCTATGTGACGGACTACACCTGAGGAAAAGCCTTCATGTTTTTGCTTTCCGTCGCCGCCATCTGGGCGGTGGCCGCCATCACGCCAGGTCCGAACTTCCTCATCGTCGTCCGGACGGCGCTGGAGGGTTCGCGAAGCGCGGCAGTGGCCGTCATCGCTGGCGTCATCCTAGGCACCTTCTGCTGGGGGCTCGCCGGCTGGCTCGGCATCAGCGCACTCTTTGCGGCCGCACCTTTCGCCTATCTGTTCCTGAAGGTCGCCGGCGGGCTCTATCTCTGCTTCCTCGGTGCAAAGCTCGTCTGGAGCACCTGGCGCAAGGCGGGCAGTGGAGAGCCGCAAGCCGTGCGGGCAGGGATCGGCCCGAAGCAGGCTTTCTATTCGGGGCTCGCAACCAATCTCGCCAATCCGAAATCGGCCTTCTTCGTCGCCTCGCTCTTTGCGGCGACGCTGCCGGCCGAGCATAGCTGGATGCAGGGTGCTGCTGCCGTCGCCACGATGGTTCTGGTCTCCTCGCTCTGGTACTCGTTCGTGCTGACAGTATTGCGCAACCCTGCCGTTGCAGGCGTCTATGCGCGCGGCCGTAGAACACTTGACGCCGCGGCCGGCGTCATCTTCATGGGCTTCGGCCTGAAACTTCTGACCTCAGCGCGATAACCATGGCAAACATGATCTCCTTCGATATCGACAGCGTCGAACCGGAAGTCGGCGCTCCCGCCGCCGAGCGCATCATTTCCGGCAATCCGCAATTCCGCACCTGGAACCTGGAGGAGGCCGAGGGCGGCCTCTATTCCGGCATCTGGGAGGCAACGCCTGGCAAGTGGCGGATCGTCTATGAGGAGTGGGAATATTTCAGCCTGCTCTCCGGCCATTCGATCGTGACCGAGGATGGCGGTGAGCCGGTTCATCTGAAGGCGGGCGACCGGATGATCCTCAGGCCAGGCTTTAAAGGAACCTGGGAAGTCGTTGAAACGACTCGCAAGGATTATGTGATCAAGGTCTAAAAAGCTGCCCGGATGGATGGCTTTTGATCATTCTCATTAATAGTGTCTACATCATCAAATGATAGATCTTATCTGCAGCGCATTGCGGACATGATGTCTCCTGCCGTCACCATAGACATGGCCTTGCAATTCATCTTTTCGGGATTGGCATGTCGTCGAATCTTGCAGGTAGGCACGTTCGAACCCAAACGTCTTCCATCATTGCGACAACCATCTTCTTCCTCGTCGTCGCTCTCGTGCTGACGGGCCTCATGGCCCATGTCGTCGCCACGATGAACCGGTCTGCAAACAAGATCGATGATGCCAGGGCCACGCGCGCTGCCCGTGCAGCGATCTCGGCCTTTGCCAATCGTTTGAGCGCGACAACCACGGACAACGCCGTATGGGATGATGCCTATAAAGCGATCTCATCTCCTGACGCCACGGATTGGGCCTATGAGAACTGGGGCAAGACCACAGCGGATTATCCGCTCTATGACGGCGCGGTCGTGATCGGCCCCGACCGCTCTTCGGTCATCTCCGCATACGCCAAAGGCAAGCCCTTCCAGCCTAGTGCTTCTTTCGGCGAAGCTTTTTACCAGCAGATCGACAAAGCTGCTGAATCCGGACAGGCGCCGGTGGTCAATTTCATCCGGACCGAAACGGGCATCGCGCTGATCGTGTCACAGGCAATCCAGCCTTTCACCGCAGAAGGCGAGCTTCCGAAGCTGAGTGTCCTGAGCCTCTACAAGGATCTCACGTCGGAGGTTCTCGACACTTTTTCGGACGAGCATGAACTCGAAGGGTTGCGCCTTGCCGCCGCGCCCGAGTCGGGCCTGCTGAACACGCCGATCACGGACATAGGAGGTGGCGTCATCGGCCATCTTGTCTGGCCCAGCAAAGCGCCCGGAACCGCCGTGTTTCACGAAGTCTATCCTTACGTCGCGGCCGCTGTCATCATCCTTGCGATGTTCCTGGGTGGTGTTCTGCTGGTGGGTGCAGCAGAGGCGCGCCGCCTACGCCAATTGGCGCAAGCGGCGATTTTCGAAGCGAACCACGATAGCCTGAGCGGCCTGTTGAACAGGCACGGGCTTCTCGCACTGCTGGAAGAGCTGGAAGATACCGATGTTGCGCCACCCCGGCTCTATCTGGTCGATCTCGATGGATTCAAGGCTGTCAACGACGCCTGGGGGCATGCGGTAGGGGATGACCTGATCCGGATCGTCTCGAACGCCCTGATCGCCTGTCACCCTGAAGTCGTTGCGGCCGCCCGGCTGGGAGGCGACGAGTTTGCGCTGGTGCAGATTGGAACCGCCGCGCGTGGGGAGATAGAAGAGACTATTCTGGCGCTGTTCACCGAGCCCTTCAAAATCGAAGGGCGAACAATCGAAGTTGGCGCAAGCATCGGAGCTGCCGCACGTGACGGAGACGTACCGCCTTTGGAGCTTCTCCGCAGGGCGGATATGGCGCTCTATCGTGCCAAGGCAAACGGCAGAGGCCGGGCGATCGAATACGACCCGGAGCTGGATCTGGAACGCCAGAGGGTCGCCGAAATGGAAGCTTTGTTGAAGAGCGCCATTAGCAATGGTGCGATCGAAGCCTTTTTCCAGCCTCTCGTCTCTGCTGCGACAGGTGCTGTTACTGGTCTTGAAGCGCTAGCGCGTTGGCGAGTTCCAACAGGGAACATAAGCCCTGAGATTTTCATCCCGCTCGCCGAAAGGTGCGGCCTCATCGATGCGCTCGGCGCTCATATGCTGAAAACATCGATCGGGCATGCCAAGAACTGGCCTGGCCTGTCATTGTCGGTGAACGTTTCGCCGGTCCAACTCTGCAATCCGGAATTCGCCGCCGAAGTGATCTCGCTTCTGCAGGAGCTCGATTTCGATCCGAAGCGTTTGACATTGGAGATCACGGAAGGCGTCCTGATGACAAATCCGGAACAGGCCCGCAGGTCGATAGATCACCTCAAACAGGTCGGTATAAAATTCGCGCTTGATGACTTTGGCTGCGGCTATGCAAGCATCGGCGCATTGCGGCAGTTCGGGTTTGATCGCATGAAGATCGACCGTTCGCTCGTATCCGCTCTCGACCAAGCCTCGAATGGCGCCGATGTTCTGAGAGCCACCATCTCCCTGGCGACCGCTCTGCAGATTCCCGTGACAGCTGAAGGTATCGAGAATACGCGCCAGGCGGCGATCCTGCGTGAGGCCGGCTGCGACCAGCTGCAGGGCTATCTGATCGGAAAACCTATGTCGGCACTCGAGATATCCAGCAAGCTTCAAGAGCTTGCCGCATAGATTGCGGCAGCACACTCGGGTGGTCGTCCGGTCCTCGGAGCATTTTGGCGTCTGAAAACGACATTTTCACGCATTGCTGCGGCAATCGACCGCAGCCCTGCGGCAATAGGGCTGCACCTCATTTACGAAGGCTTTGTCAGCGCGCGATTCACTAGGAAAGTCAGTGACTTCAGCGACTTATGCACAGCGTTGCATTTCATGTCACCCGTCACAAACTGTCATCAAACTGTAATAATAGACGCCTAGCCGCCTTCCCGTGACGAGGAAATTCAGCGCCCCTGACAGTGGACACCCCCTCCATGGCGCCGAGCCTCGTCGTCCTTTCGTTCCATCAGGGAAGAGTCGCAAATGCTCACCAAGAAACTTCTTTCGGCCTGCCTCGGCGCCGGCCTGGTTGCCGCTCTGGCAGTCTCGGCCTCCGCTGCCGATATTACCGGCGCTGGTTCGACCTTCGTCTATCCGGTTCTTTCGAAGTGGTCGGCAGACTACAACAAGGAAACCGGCGACAAGCTGAACTACCAGTCGATCGGTTCGGGCGGCGGTATCGCCCAGATCAAGGCTGCAACGGTTGACTTCGGCGCTTCCGACGCCCCGCTCAAGCCGGAAGATCTGACGGCTGGCGGCTTTGGCCAGTTCCCGCTCGTTGTCGGCGGCATCGTTCCCGTCATCAACGTCAAGGGCATCAAATCAGGCGAACTGAAGCTCTCCGGCAAGGTCCTCGCTGATATTTACCTCGGCAACGTCACCAAGTGGAACGACAAGGCCATCGCCGATCTGAACCCGGGCCTGAAGTTGCCCGACAGCCAGATTGCCGTTGTTCACCGTTCGGACGGCTCGGGCACGTCCTTCAACTGGACCAACTTCTTCTCCAAGGTAAACCCGGACTGGAAGTCGAAGGTTGGTGAAGGCACTGCCGTCAACTGGCCGGTCGGCATCGGCGGCAAGGGTAACGAAGGCGTTGCTGCTTACGTTACCCGCGTCAAGGACTCGATCGGTTACGTCGAATACGCCTACGCCCTGCAGAACAAGCTGCCCTACGTTCTCATCCAGAACGCTGCCGGCCTGTATCCGAAGCCGAACGCTGAAAGCTTCTCGGCTGCAGCTGCAAGTGCAGAGTGGGGCAAGGCTCAGGACTTCTACCTGATCATGACCAACGCACCGGGTGAAAAGGCTTGGCCGATCACGGCAACCACCTGGGCCATCATGTACAAGGAACCGAAGGACGCTGAACGCTCCAAGGCTGCTTTCTCCTTCTTCAAGTGGGCTCTCGAAAAGGGTCAGAAGGAGGCTTCCTCGCTCGATTACGTTCCGCTTCCGGACACGCTCGTGAAGCAGATCGAAGATTACTGGACGGCCTCTTTCAAGAGCTGATCCTGACGAAACTGCGGTCGGGGCGGAAAGCCAAGCTTTCCGCCCCGAATGCCTTTGACACCCCCTCAAAGCAGCAGAGCGTACGGATATGAGCGAAGCACTGGCGTCGCTGCCCGCCGACACCGCGGGCGTGAAGCGCCGCGACGGCGCCGCAGGCGATCGGATTTTTTATTGGATAGTTTTGGGCTGCGGCCTGTTTGTTCTCGCCGCTCTGCTGGCAGCGGCGATCTCCATGGCCATGGGCGGGCTTCTTGCCTTCCGCACCTTCGGCTTCGGCTTCCTGACCGGCACCGAATGGGATCCGGTTGCTCAGCAATTCGCCGGTCTCGTGCCGATCTACGGCACGCTGGTCACCTCGGCACTCGCCATGATCATCGGCGTTCCCGTTAGCCTCGGCATCGCGGTTTTCATCACCGAGGTTGCGCCGCGCTCCATCCGCGGGCCGATCGGCGACGCCGTCGAGCTTCTCGCCGGCATCCCCTCGATCATTTACGGCATGTGGGGTCTTTTCACCTTTGCTCCGTTCATGTCGGATTACATCCAGCCGGTGCTCATCGACTGGCTGGGTCCGATCCCGCTGATCGGTGCGCTGTTTTCGGGTGCCCCGCTCGGCATCGGCATGCTGACATCAGGCATCGTGCTGGCGATCATGATCATCCCCTTCATCTCGTCGGTCATGCGTGACGTCTTCCTGGTCGTCCCCGCGCAGCTGAAGGAATCGGCCTATGCGCTTGGTTCGACAAAGTGGGAAGTGGTGCGCGACATCGTCATCCCGCACACCCGCACGGCCGTTGTCGGTGGCATCTTCCTTGGTCTCGGCCGCGCGCTCGGCGAGACCATGGCGGTTACCTTCGTTCTCGGCAACACCCATAACATAGCGGTGTCGCTGATGGAGCCCGGCACCTCGATTGCCGCGACGCTCGCCAATGAGTTTGCCGAGGCTTCGGACGACCTCTACCGGTCGTCGCTGGCAGCCCTTGGCCTCATCCTCTTCGTTGTCACCTTCATCGTTCTGGCGGCCGCCAAGCTCATGCTGGTGCGTATGGCAAAGCAGAGGGGGGAATAATCATGGCTACCTATTCGGGTTCCCTTTACCGCCGCCGCCAGATCGGCAGCGCAATCGCGCTGACACTTTGTGGCATCGCCACCGTGCTCGGCCTGGTCTTTCTGGTGTGGATACTCTGGACGACGCTGGTCCACGGTCTGTCTGCGCTGAGCCCCAGCCTTCTCACGGAAATGACGCCGCCGCCCGGCGAAGACGGCGGCGGTCTCGCCAACGCGTTCATGGGCAGCCTGCTGATGGTCGTTCTCGCCGTTATCATCGGTACACCGATCGGCGTGCTCGCCGGCACCTACCTGTCGGAGTTCGCCCGCGGCAAGAAGCTCGGCGAGGCCATCCGCTTCGTCAATGATATCCTGCTCTCTGCGCCGTCGATCATCATCGGTTTGTTCGTCTATGAAGTGGTCGTCCGCCCGACCTCACGCTTCTCAGGCTTTGCCGGCGGCATCGCTCTCGCCTTCATCTTCCTGCCGGTCGTGGTGCGCACGACCGACGAAATGCTGCGGCTGGTTCCCGATGTCATGCGTGAGGCAGCCCTTTCGCTCGGCATCCCGCGCTGGAAGGTCACGGTCAACGTCCTCTACCGCGCCGCCTCGACCGGTATCCTGACCGGTATCCTTCTCGCAATCGCCCGCATTTCCGGCGAAACCGCGCCGCTCCTCTTCACGGCTCTGAACAACCAGTACTGGAGCCTGGATATGTCGCAGCCGATGGCGAACATTCCCGTCGTCATCTTCCAGTTCGCCATGAGCCCCTATGAGCAATGGCAGAATCTTGCATGGGCCGGTGCCTTCGTGATGACGGCCGTCGTTCTAATCCTGAGCGTCGTATCGCGCTCCGTCCTGAACCGAAAAGGTGGGAAATGATGCTTCAGTCTGCAGACACTATCGATACTACCAGCAAGCTGGGAAAGCTGATGGCGAGAGACAAGATCTCCCTCGAGAAAGTCAATTTCTACTACGGCGACGCCCACGCGATCAAGGATGTGAGCCTGAGCTTCCCGGAGCGCCAGGTCTCGGCCCTGATCGGTCCCTCCGGCTGCGGCAAGTCCACCCTGCTGCGCATCCTGAACCGCATCTACATGCTGTATCCGAAGATGCGGGCTACCGGCTCGATCAAGCTCGACGGCAAGAACATCCTCGACCCGAGCTTCTCGATGAATGAACTGCGCGCCCGCGTCGGCATGGTGTTCCAGAAGCCGGTGCCGTTCCCGATGTCGATCTATGACAACATCGCCTATGGCATTCGCCACCACGAGCGCCTCAACAAGGCCGATATGGACGTGCGCGTCGAGCAGGCGCTGCGTCAGGCCGCTCTCTGGGATGAGGTGAAGGACAAGCTGAAGGGCAGCGGCCTCGGCCTTTCGGGCGGCCAGCAGCAGCGTCTTTGCATCGCCCGCGGCGTGGCGCTGCGTCCGGAGGTGCTGCTTCTCGACGAGCCGACCTCGGCCCTCGACCCGATCTCGACTGCCAAGGTCGAAGAGCTGGTCGCGCAGTTGAAGGGCGAGTTCACGATCGTCATCGTCACTCACAACATGCAGCAGGCAAGCCGCATCTCTGACAACACAGCCTTCATGTATCTGGGCGAATTGATCGAATACGGCCCGACCGCGCAGATCTTCCAGTCTCCGAAGGTCAAGCGTACGGAAGACTACATCACCGGCCGTTACGGCTGATGCGATATTTCCTCGCGGAACAGAAACGGCCGGCACGCGATGAGCTTGCCGGCCGCTTTCGTTTCCGAGTGTCGGATATGAAGGCTTACCAGACGAGATCCAGGCGATCGAGCCCGTGGAAGTGGTAGACGTCCTTGACGACGGGCGTCTTGGCAAGTTTGAGCCCCGGCAGGCGCTTGAACAGTATCGGCAGCACGACGTTGAGCTCCAGCCGCGCCAGCGGCGCGCCGATGCAGAAATGGATGCCGGCGCCGAATGAGAGATTGGGTGCCTCGTTGCGGTCGGGCTTGAAGGTGAGGGGATCGCTGAATTTCGCTGGATCGAGATTGGCGGCGGCCAGGATCATGCTCACCTTGTCGCCGCGCTTGAACGCGATGCCGTCGATCTCGGCGGGCTCGAGCGCCCAGCGCTGGAAGATGTGGACAGGCGCGCAGATGCGCAGCGACTCCTCGACGGTGCGTTCGGTGGCGGTTTCGTCGCGGAAAAGCTCAGCCGGATCGTAGCCGCTATCCAGGATGATGCGCACCGAATTGCCGATCTGGTGGACCGTCGCTTCATGGCCGGCATTGAGCAGCACGATGGTCGTCGAAACCAGCTCGTCTTCCGTCAGGTACTGGCCCTTGTGCTCGGTATGAATCATATGCGTCAGCAGGTCGTCACGCGGTTCGGCCCGGCGCTCGGCAATGACCGTCTTCACATAATCGGAAAATTCCCGTGCCGCCTGCTCCGCAGCATCTTCGTCCGCGCGGGTGCGCCCGAACATGTACATGCGCACATAGGCATGTGACCACTTGAGGAGCTGCGGCCCCATTTCTTCGGGAATACCGATCATGCCGGCGATCATCGTCACCGGGATGATATCGGCAAAGGCCGAAAGCAGCTCGACTTCGCCCTTGTCGGCAAAGCCGTCGATTAGCTTGTTCGCGAGCTCTTCCAGCTCCGGTTTCATCCTCTCGACATGGCGCGAGACGAAGGCGCGGTTGACGAGGGTGCGCAGCCGCGTGTGTTCCGGCGGCTCCAGCTCCAGCAGCGAATAGCGCTCGGCGAGATCGAAGGCGGCGATATGCGGCTCGGGCTCGGGAAGGCCGAGTTCCTCGCGGCTGGCAATATGCAGGATCTGCCGGCCGAACCGGCGGTCGCGCAGCAGCCCGTTCACATGATCGTAGTTGGTGACGAACCATTGCTTCTGCTGTTCCCAGTAGAAGGTGGGACAATGGGCATGGAGCGCGGCATAGACCGCGTTCGGGTTGCCGTAGAAGGCCGGGTCGCTGCCATCGAGCGACACATGGCGTGTGGCGGGATTGATCTTGAGGAAGGGCGGTATCATCATGGGCAGAGGCTTAGCGGATTTGCCTTGCCTCGAAAAGATGGACACTCAGCCTGCGCGGGAAAGTACACCCATGCGGCGCAATGCTTCCACTTGATCGTCGACGGTCGGCACGAGTTCGCCGGCATGAGAGTTCGGCTCGCCAGGCGCGGGTGCCGCCGCTTCTTCCTCGCCGAAGACGACCGTGCAGTTGCGGCCGGCAGCTTTTGCCGAATAGAGCGCCCGGTCGGCGGCCGACACCAGCCGGTCGATATTGGCTTCGATCGCCGAGGAAAGCGCGATGCCGACGCTGACGGTGGCGGGGATCAGTGCCTCGCCCGTGCTGACCGGCAGGCGGCAGAATTCGGCGCGGATCGATTCCGCCAACGCTTCGGCTTCCGTCTGGTCGCGGACGGTCACGAAGGCCGCGAATTCTTCGCCGCCCATGCGGCCGAAGATATTGTTCGGGATATACTGACGAGCAAGGCGGGCGAAGGCGGTGAGGACGGCATCGCCCGATTGATGGCCGAAACGGTCGTTGACGCGCTTGAAATGGTCGAGGTCAAAGAGGATGACACCGACCTGGTGCTGCTCGTCATGTGCCTTTTCCTGGATCTTGTCGAAATAGCCGAGCAGGCCGCGGCGGTTCAGCACGCCCGTCAGCGAATCCGTCAGCGTCAGGAAGCGCAGGTGACGTTCCGACCGTTCCATGATGAGGCGGCAGGTGAGCGCGAAGGCGATGGTGAGCAGGAAGGCGCTGGCCATGGCGGCCCCGCCGCTGAAATTCGTCGCCTGCTTATCCGAGGGCAGGATAAGCGCCATTGCCAGCGCCACGCCGAAGCAGAGGAAGGCCTGCAGCACGAAGACGGCCATCAGCATGATGCGCGTGCGTTCGCGATGGATATCGCCGGCGGCTATCGCCATGGCAAGCGCAGTGGCGCCGGTCGCCGAGGCGAGATTGTAGAGAATGACGCGGTTGGAATAATCCTCGTTGATCCACGGCAGGAAGACGCCTGCAAGCCAGATTACTGGCGGCAGCAGCGCCCACCATTCCATCTTCTTGCGGTCGAGCGCCAGGAAGCCGGCGACCCAGGCACTTTGTCCGAGCAGGGCGATGGCATTGCCGATCTCGATGGAAAGCAGGTCGGGGATTTCGCCGCGGACCGCAACCAGCGCAAAGCCGATGCCGCTGAACAGGAAGCCGAGCCCCCAATAAAGGTAGGCGCCGCTTTTCCGGTCGTGGCGCCAGGCCACGAACAGAACCAGAGCCAGCGTAAGGGCTTCGGAACACCAGATGGACAGACCTGTAGTGACATTGAACACGGCAGCAACCCCTTGAGAATTGGCCGCATCCTTGCCGAAGAAGCTCGCTGTTTGATTAATGGCACAGATCTGCGCTCGGCAATTTCGTCGATATCTGTCGGTAAGCTTTCCGCCCGGTAAATACCCGTGAGATCCATCGGGCGCGGTAAGCCTTCCTTCATCCTGTCGCAGAGAAAAACTGTGAGAGCCAAAGGTCTGGCCTCGCCGTTAACAGGCGTTTGGGAGAAACGGGATAGGGAAATGTCAAAGCCATATGTCGCGCCCGCTTCTTAACGTTATCCTTATGCGTGTCTTGAAGAGGGGGGCTGGGACACTCTATGTAGGGACAAGGCATTTTTCTTTGATTCCCGGCTTTCGCCGGAAAGACGTTAAAAGGACGCACATGAGAAACCCAGTCGATACCGCTATGGCACTCGTGCCGATGGTTGTGGAACAGACCAATCGCGGTGAACGCTCCTACGACATCTATTCCCGCCTGCTCAAGGAACGCATCATCTTCCTGACGGGCCCTGTCGAGGACCATATGGCGACACTCGTCTGCGCCCAGCTTCTCTTCCTCGAGGCCGAAAACCCGAAGAAGGAAATCGCGCTCTACATCAATTCGCCGGGTGGTGTCGTCACTGCCGGCATGGCGATCTACGATACGATGCAGTTCATCAAGCCGGCCGTTTCGACGCTTTGCATCGGTCAGGCCGCTTCCATGGGCTCGCTGCTTCTGGCCGCCGGTCACAAGGACATGCGCTTCGCCACGCCGAATTCACGCATCATGGTCCATCAGCCTTCGGGCGGTTTCCAGGGTCAGGCATCGGACATCGAGCGCCACGCCCGCGACATCCTGAAGATGAAGCGCCGCCTCAACGAGGTCTATGTGAAGCACACGGGCCGTACCTATGAGGAAGTCGAAAAGACCCTTGACCGCGACCATTTCATGGATGCGGACGAGGCCCAGACCTGGGGCGTCATCGACAAGGTTCTGACCTCGCGCATCGAAATGGAAGGCGATCAGGCCTAGTAATTAATAGGGATGGTGTTTTCGCCGCCACAGTTCTATCCCATTTGTGATTGAACAAGGGGTTTCATCTGGCGGCGGAGACGCTAATAGTAACTATTAATGCTATGTTGAATTTTTGTGACATAGCATTCGGCATTCGAAGGGGAATTCGTTGCCGCCGGTACCCGGACATGATTGATTGGGCCCGGTTCGTACCCCCTGAAGCCCTTGTCGGCAGGAACTCCGGGTAGGGAGTGCTGCCAGGGAGCTGATTGAGTGGACCGTGATTTCGCGTTCGAAATGCGGCGTGCTGGAAGGAAAGTGATATGAGCAAGGTCAGCGGCAGCAACGGCGGCGACAGTAAGAACACCCTCTATTGTTCTTTCTGCGGAAAGAGCCAGCATGAAGTCCGGAAGCTTATTGCCGGACCGACCGTGTTCATCTGCGATGAATGCGTCGAGTTGTGCATGGACATCATCCGCGAGGAGAACAAGTCCTCGATGGTCAAGTCCCGTGACGGCGTCCCGACGCCCCAGGACATCATCAAGGTCCTCGACGAATATGTCATCGGCCAGCGTCAGGCGAAGAAGATCCTGTCGGTCGCCGTTCACAACCACTACAAGCGTCTCGCGCACGCCTCCAAGAACGGCGACGTCGAATTGGCGAAGTCGAACATCATGCTGGTTGGCCCGACCGGCTGCGGCAAGACCTATCTTGCCCAGACGCTCGCCCGCATCATCGACGTTCCCTTCACGATGGCCGATGCGACCACGTTGACGGAAGCCGGCTATGTCGGTGAAGACGTCGAAAACATCATTCTGAAGCTTCTGCAGGCTGCGGATTACAATGTCGAGCGCGCCCAGCGCGGCATCGTCTACATCGACGAAGTCGACAAGATCTCCCGCAAGTCCGACAACCCGTCCATCACCCGTGACGTATCGGGCGAGGGCGTGCAGCAGGCGCTTCTGAAGATCATGGAAGGCACGGTTGCTTCCGTACCGCCGCAGGGCGGCCGCAAGCATCCGCAGCAGGAATTCCTGCAGGTCGACACGACGAACATCCTGTTCATCTGCGGCGGCGCCTTTGCTGGCCTCGACAAGATCATTTCGGCTCGCGGCGAGAAGACCTCGATCGGCTTCGGCGCGACCGTTAAGGCACAGGACGACCGCCGCGTCGGCGAAGTGCTGCGCGAACTGGAGCCGGAAGACCTGGTCAAATTCGGCCTCATCCCGGAATTCATCGGTCGTCTGCCGGTTCTGGCGACGCTGGAAGACCTTGATGAGGATGCACTGATCCAGATCCTGTCCGAGCCGAAAAACGCGCTGATCAAGCAGTATCAGCGCCTGTTCGAGATGGAAGACGTGGAACTGTCCTTCCACGAGGACGCGCTGCGCGAAATCGCCCGCAAGGCGATCATCCGCAAGACCGGCGCCCGCGGCCTGCGTTCGATCATGGAAAAGATCCTGCTCGACACGATGTTCGAACTGCCGGCGCTGGAAGGCGTTCGCGAAGTCGTCATCTCCGAAGAGGTCGCACGCGGCTCGGCCCGTCCGTTGTATATCTACGCCGACCGCCAGGACGAGAAGGCAAACGTTTCGGCCTGAAGCTTGAGCTGAGAACCGTTATTTTAAGGGGCTTGCCTTGCGCAGGCCCCTTTCTATTTGAAAACAGGTGCCCGGCGCTGATAATAGTTGCGGGCAAGGTTGAAAACAGCCTTCGCCGATATTGCGCAAAGGATGACCCTTGGCAATGATGCTGTGATTCCGTAGCGTGTTGCTGGCGTTGTTATTTTAGGCGGTTCGGAAATGGTAAGCGTCGCTCCAGATAGGCGCTTCATTGTGTTGGCGTTCCATGTAATAAAGCTGTCACAACCGTGGAACGCGGGCGTTAACGTGGCTTGAAAAGCGTAGTCAGAACCTCCACTTGTAACAGCAAGTGAGAGTGCCGGCCGGTCCCAAGCGGCCGCGCCAAAGAGCCCGGTAACGGGACGATGGAAAGGAATAAAAATGACGAAGAAAACGTCTGTAGCGAGCACCAGCACCGCCTATCCTGTTCTCCCCCTGCGCGACATCGTGGTATTCCCCCATATGATCGTCCCGCTGTTCGTCGGACGGGAAAAGTCGATCCGCGCGCTCGAAGAGGTCATGGGTTCCGACAAGCAGATCATGCTGGTCACCCAGATTAACGCCAGCGATGATGATCCGGACCCGTCAGCGATCCATCGCGTCGGTACAGTTGCGAACGTGCTGCAGCTCCTGAAGCTGCCTGACGGCACCGTAAAGGTTCTGGTCGAAGGCCGTGCCCGCGCCGAGATCGATACCTATACGAGCCGCGAGGATTTCTACGAAGCCCTCGGCCATGTGCTCGAAGAGCCGCATGACGATCCGGTCGAACTGGAAGCCTTGTCGCGTTCCGTTGTGTCGGAATTCGAGAGCTACGTGAAGCTCAACAAGAAGATTTCGCCCGAGGTTGTCGGTGCGGCCAGCCAGATCGACGACTATTCGAAGCTCGCCGATACGGTTGCTTCGCACCTGTCGATCAAGATCACCGAGAAGCAGGAGATGCTGGAAACCACCAGCGTCAAGGCTCGCCTCGAAAAGGCGCTTGGCTTCATGGAAGGCGAGATCTCGGTCCTGCAGGTCGAAAAGCGCATCCGCTCGCGCGTCAAGCGCCAGATGGAGAAGACCCAGCGCGAATACTACCTGAATGAGCAGATGAAGGCGATCCAGAAGGAACTCGGCGACGGCGAGGAAGGCCGCGACGAGATGAGCGAACTGGAAGAGCGCATCGCCAAGACCAAACTGTCCAAGGAAGCCCGTGAAAAGGCCGATGCGGAGCTGAAGAAGCTGCGCCAGATGAGCCCGATGTCGGCTGAAGCCACTGTCGTGCGCAACTATCTGGACTGGCTGCTCGGTATTCCCTGGGGCAAGAAGTCGAAGATCAAGGCCGATCTCAACAATGCCGAGAAGATCCTTGAAGCCGATCACTTCGGTCTCGAGAAGGTCAAGGAGCGCATCGTCGAGTATCTGGCGGTCCAGGCTCGCGCCACCAAGATCAAGGGTCCCATCCTTTGCCTCGTCGGCCCTCCGGGCGTAGGCAAGACCTCGCTCGCCCAGTCGATTGCCAAGGCAACCGGCCGCGAATATGTCCGCATGGCTCTCGGCGGCGTCCGTGACGAAGCCGAAATTCGCGGCCACCGCCGCACCTATATCGGTTCGATGCCCGGCAAGGTTATCCAGTCGATGAAGAAGGCGAAGAAGTCCAACCCGCTCTTCTTGCTCGATGAGATCGACAAGCTCGGCCAGGACTATCGCGGCGATCCGTCTTCGGCTTTGCTCGAGGTACTCGATCCGGCTCAGAACTCGACCTTCATGGACCACTACCTGGAAGTCGAATACGACCTGTCGGACGTGATGTTCATCACGACGGCGAATACGCTGAACATCCCGGCTCCGCTGATGGACCGCATGGAAATCATCCGTATCGCCGGCTACACCGAAGACGAAAAGCGCGAGATCGCCAAGCGGCACCTGCTGCCGAAGGCCATCAAGGAACATGCGCTGCAGCCGAGCGAATTCTCGGTCAGCGACGATGCCCTGATGGCAATCAGCCAGCAGTATACCCGCGAAGCCGGTGTCCGTAACTTCGAACGCGAATTGATGAAGCTCGCCCGCAAGGCGGTCACCGAGATCATCAAGGGCAAGGCGAAGTCGGTTCATGTCACGGCAGCGAATATCGACGATTATCTTGGCGTTCCGCGCTTCCGCCACGGCGAAGCCGAGCGTGAGGATCAGGTCGGCGTGGTCACGGGTCTTGCCTGGACGGAAGTCGGCGGCGAGCTGCTGACGATCGAAGGTGTCATGATGCCCGGCAAGGGCCGCATGACCGTCACCGGCAACCTGAAGGAAGTGATGAAGGAATCGATCTCGGCAGCGGCGTCTTACGTCCGCTCGCGCGCCGTCGATTTCGGCATCCAGCCGCCGCTCTTCGACAAGAGCGACATCCACGTACACGTGCCGGAAGGCGCAACGCCGAAGGATGGTCCGTCTGCCGGTGTCGCGATGGCAACCGCGATCGTCTCGATCATGACCGGCATTCCGGTCAACAAGGATGTGGCAATGACGGGTGAAATCACCCTGCGTGGCCGTGTCCTGCCGATCGGTGGCCTGAAGGAAAAGCTGCTCGCGGCACTGCGCGGCGGCATCAAGAAGGTGCTGATTCCGGAAGAGAATGCCAAGGATCTGGCAGAGATTCCTGACAACGTGAAGAACAACATGGAGATCATTCCGGTCTCCCGTATGGGCGAAGTGATCAAGCATGCGCTGGTCCGTCGTCCCGAGCCGATCGAGTGGGATGGTACGGTGGAAACGCCCGTCATCGCGACTGTCGAAGGGCTCGATGATGCAGGTGCAGCCATCGCTCATTGAGCTTTGGCGGCCACATTTATGCCCAATTGTTGCAAATCCTGAAAAAGGCCGGCGGAAACGCCGGCCTTTTTTGTGAAAACGTCATGTAGACGCTTGCTTTTCCTTGATTTGCAGGGTTTTTGGGTTCTCGGCGGGCCTGATGAAAGCGATTTCTGCGCCTAGCTTACAGATTGAGTTGTTTCAAACCATTTAGAAAGGGGTGGAAACATGAACAAGAATGAACTCGTGTCCGCAGTAGCCGAAAAGGCTGGACTGACGAAGTCTGACGCAGCATCTGCCGTAGACGCAGTTTTTGATGTTGTGCAGGCCGAGCTGAAGAACAAGGGCGACATCCGTCTCGCTGGCTTCGGCAGCTTCACGGTTTCTCATCGCGCTGCCACGAAGGGTCGCAACCCGTCGACCGGCGCCGAAGTTGACATTCCGGCACGCAACGTGCCGAAGTTCACGCCCGGCAAGGGCCTGAAGGACGCCGTCAACGGCTGATACGAGATTGTCCGCCGGCCGTAAACGAGAACGGTCGCGCAGGATTTCGAGGGGGGTTCGGCATCGCCGGACCCCTTTTTGTTTTTGATCGCTTGCGGCATGCAGCGCTTTGTCTTACGACGGCGATGTTCTCAGGGCGGGGTGAAAGTCCCCACCGGCGGTAAGGGCTACGGCCTGAGCCCGCGAGCGCCTTCCGAAGCCTTGGTTTGGGAAGGGTCAGCAGATCCGGTGTGATTCCGGAGCCGACGGTTAGAGTCCGGATGAAAGAGAATGAGCATGGCCGCGCGCGGGCAGGGATCTGTCTGCGTCTGCGTTCTGTAACCTCATGCGTCCTGATTTATGTTTGGTCCCTATTCCGGATGGAAGACATGAATCAGAATTCCCTTGCAGTTTCGCACTCCCGCGCCTTCGCCGGTGCAGCCTTCATGGTGCTTGGAGGCGTCGTCTTCTCGCTCCTCAATGTCGTCACCCAATGGCTCACGATGACGCTTGCCTTCCCGGCGGCCTCCGCAGCCTTCTGGCAATATGGCTTCGCTTTTCTTTTCTCGTTGCCCTTCCTGCGCAAGGTCGGCCTTTCTGCCATGCGCACGGATTATCCCTGGCGGCATATCGTGCGTGTCGTCCTTGCTGCGCTCGGCGTCGAGGCCTGGGTCTCCGGCCTCGCCTCCGTGCCGATCTGGCAGGCGATCGCACTCGTCATGACCTCGCCCTTTTTCATCATTCTCGGCGCACGCCTTTTCCTCGGCGAGCGTGTTGGCCCCGCTCGCTGGATGGCGACAGGTGTCGGCTTTATCGGCGCCATGATCATCCTCCAGCCATGGTCGGACAGCTTCACCTGGGCAGCACTTCTGCCTGTTATCTCGGCTTTGCTTTGGGGCGCCTCCTCGCTCATCACCAAGAGCCTGACCGGCATTGAGAAGCCGGAGACGATCACCGTGTGGCTTCTGGTGCTGCTGACGCCGATCAATGGCGGCCTGGCGCTCGCGGCAGGCTTTGTGGTGCCGACGGGCGCCGCACTTGCTCTCTTCCTTCTGGCAGGCCTCCTGACGGTCGTGGCGCAATATCTGCTGACGCTCGCCTATGCCAGCGCCGACGCTGCCTATGTGCAGCCTTTCGACGACCTGAAGCTGCCGCTGAACGTGCTCGCCGGCTGGCTTTTCTTCGGCTATGCGCCGGCTGGTTATCTGTGGCTCGGCGCTGCGCTCATCCTCGCCGCGTCGCTCTTCATCATGCGCAGCGAGATGCGTCGCGAACGGCAGGCGGCCTGACGCAAACCGTACAAAATGTCGCAGGCTGTCATGTGTCTGTCATGGCAGTCCCGCAAAAAACCTCTGTTCGATTTTTTCGACATTGGGGGATTTTCAATGACATTGTCTTCGCGCAAGGCAGCGCTCGCTGCCATGCTTTTTGCATCCGTTGCCTTCCCGGCAGCGGCTGAGCCGGTTTTCAACCGCATCGCCTCTTTCCCGGTCGCGACCAACCTGCCGGCTGACAAGGACAAGCTTTCGGCCACTTCGGCCGAAATCATTACCGCTTCGCAGGATGGCAACACGCTGATCTACAGCGACAGCCCGCTCGGCGCGATCGGCTTCATCGACATCACCGATGCTAAGGCACCCAAGGCCGGCGGCGCGCTGATGATGGACGGTGAACCGACCTCGGTCACGACTGCAGCCGGCAAGGCGCTCGTCGCCGTCAACACCGGCGAAAGCAAGCAGAAGCCGTCAGGCCGTCTGGCGATCGTCGATATCGCCGGTAAGAAGATCGATGCCACCTGCGATCTCGGCGGCCAGCCTGATTCGATCGCCCTCAGCAAGGATAGGACGCTCGGCACTATCGCGATCGAAAACGAGCGCGACGAAGATGTCAACGACGGCAAGATCCCGCAGATGCCGGCAGGCGACCTCGTCGTCTTCCAGGTCAAGACCGACGGTACCGTCGATTGTGGCACAATCAAGCACGTTGCCCTGGCCGGTCTCGCCGGCGTTGCCCCGGAGGATCCGGAGCCGGAATTCGTTGCCTTCAACAGCCAGAACGAAATCGCCCTGACCCTGCAGGAAAACAACGAGATCATCATCCTCGACGGCACGACCGGCACAGTGAAGACGCACTTCTCTGCCGGCACCGTTGATCTCACCGGCATCGACACCAAACGTGACGGCGCCCTGAAATTTACCGGCGAGAAGAAGGGCATCCATCGCGAGCCCGACGCCGTAAAGTGGCTGGACGACAACCGTCTCGTCGTCGCCAACGAAGGCGATTATGAAGGCGGTTCGCGCGGCTTCACCATCTTCGACAAGACCGGCAAGGTCCTCTTCGAATCCGGCAGCTCCTTCGAGCGTGCCGTCGCCGCTATCGGCCACTATCCGGAAAGCCGCTCCTCGTCGAAGGGCGTCGAGCCGGAAGGTCTCGAAGCGGCCAAGTTCGGCACTGACAACCTGTTCTTCCTGCTCGCCGAGCGCGCTTCCGTCGTCGGCGTCTACAAGGACACGGGCGCCGATCCGGAACTGCTGCAGATCCTGCCGTCGGGTATTTCTCCGGAAGGCGCGATCGCCATTCCGCAGCGTAACCTGCTTGCGACCGCCAATGAACTCGACCTCGGCAAAGACGGCGGTGCGCGTTCGCACGTGATGATCTACGAGCGCGGCGAAGGCGAGAAGGCCTATCCGCACATTGTCTCCGCCGAGAAGGACGGCAATCCGATCGGCTTTGCAGCCCTTTCGGGGCTCGCCGCCGTTCCGGGGAAGCCGGGCATGCTCTACGCCGTCAGCGACAGCGTCCTAGGCTCGCAGCCGACGATCTACACGATCGACGCCACCAAGAAGCCGGCCGTCATCACCGATGCGCTGGTCGTCAAGCGTGACGGCGCTCCGGCCCAGAAGCTCGATATCGAAGGCATCGCTGTTGCCGCCGACGGCTCCTTCTGGCTGGCTTCGGAAGGCTATACCGAGCGCCTGGTTCCGCATGCGCTCTACAATGTTACCGCCAAGGGCGACATCAAGACCGAGATCGCTCTGCCGAAGGAGTTGCTCGCCAACGAAATCCGCTACGGCTTCGAAGGTGTCACGATCATCGGCACCGGCGACGACGCAACGCTGTGGATGGCCGTTCAGCGCGAGTGGAACGATGACGAGAAGGGCTTTGTGAAGCTCCTCTCCTACAACCCGAAGAAGAAGGAATGGGGCGGCGTGCGCTACCCGCTCGACAAGACCGAGAGCGGCTGGGTCGGCCTCTCCGAAATCACCGCCCAGGGCGACAGCGTCTACATCATCGAGCGCGACAACCTCGTCGGCGATGCGGCCAAGCTGAAGAAGCTCTATAAGGTCGCAATCTCCGACCTGAAGCCCGGCAAGCTCGGGGCCGAACTGCCGGTCGTCAAGAAGACGGAAGCCCATGATTTCATCGGTGACCTGAAGTCGGCCACCAATGGCTATGTTCTCGACAAGCTGGAAGGTTTTGCCTTCGACGCATCAGGCAAGGCCTATGCTGTGACCGACAATGACGGTGTGAGCGACTCCTCGGGCGAAACCCTGTTCTTCCCGGTCAACCTGACCGCTACGAACTGAGTTCGCATTCCCGCGAAATGGAAAGGCCGGGTTTTGCCCGGCCTTTTTCTTTGGCTCAATCACACTGACGACCCGACGGACCTAGACCATGAATTTGGGCAGTGCGGCCGCCAATGCGTCGACGGCAAGACGGATCCTGAGCGGCAGGTGCGGTGTCTGCAGCCAAAGCGCATGGCAGTCATAGAGAAACTCCGGCTGACCCGGCAGCAGCACTTCCAGCGCTCCAGCCTGCACACGGTCGCGGATGAGCCAGTAAGGCAGCCAGGCAAGCCCCATGCCGGCCGTTGCCGCATCTGCAATCGCATCGAGATCGTCGAGCCGCAATCGGCTGTTCGGCCGAACTTCCACCGGAGGCTGGTCGCCATGCGGGAAGAGCCATGGGCTGAAGCGGGCAGAGCGTGCGTAGATGATCGCATTGTGCCTGCCGATATCTTCGATCTGCTCAGGTCTACCATGCGCATCGAGATAGCTCGCTGAGGCGCAGACCACCATGCGCTGGCGCGCGACGCGGCGCGCGATAATGCCTGACCTGTCTGCCAGTTCGCCGGTCCGGATCGCGAGATCGTAACCGTCATCGGCGAGATCGGTAACGGGATCGCTGAGCGACAGATCGAGTTCGAGGTTCGGATATCGCTTTGCAAGCTCGATCAGAACCGGAAGCACGCAATGACGCCCAAAATGCACGGGCATGGTGACACGCAGCTTGCCGCATGGTTCGGAAAGATGATCGATCGCGAGCGCATCCGCCGCTTCCGTCTCGGCAAGGATCATCCGACAGCGCTCATAATAGGCGCGTCCGAAATCCGTCAGGCTCTGGCGGCGTGTCGTCCGGCTGATAAGGCTGACCCCCAATCGCTCCTCAAGAAAGCGGATGTGCTTGCCGACCATGGGGCCAGATAGGCCGAGTGCTGCTGCCGCTGCCGCAAACGAGCCCAGATCCACAGCCTTCACGAAGACGGTCATGCTGGTGAGACGATCCATATTGCAAACCCATGGTTTCTTCTGTCTTGCTTTCTGGCCAATTTATCTTCTGCAGTCCGCTTGTCATAGCTCATTCGGTTCAATTGTTTTGGAGTCGATCGAAATGGCACGCATAATCCGCTTCCACGAGCTGGGTGGTCCCGAGGTTCTTCGCATCGAGGATGTAGATGTGCCGGCACCCGGGCCGGGGCAGGTTCAAATCCGCGTCAAGGCGCTGGGCATCAACAGAGCCGAGGCGCTGCTTCGGTCCGGCAACTACATCGAGACTGCGCCTCTGCCATCTGGCCTGGGCCTCGAAGCGGCCGGCATCGTCGAGGCGGTAGGCGAGGGCGTGGATGGCTTTGCGCCGGGTGACGGCGTCAGCATCATTCCGCCGATCTCCATGGTGCGCACACCGGCTTATGGCGAACTGGTCGCATTTCCCGCTGAATACGTAGTCAGGCACCCGCCGTCGCTCTCCTGGGTGGCGGCAGCCGCGATTTGGATGCAATATCTCACGGCCTATGGCGCTCTTATCGATATTGCTCGGCTGCAGAAGGGTGATTTCATTGCCGTTACCGCGGCATCGAGCAGCGTGGGGCTTGCTGCGATCCAGATCGTCAACATGGTGGGTGCCACGCCGATCGCGATCACGAGGACCGCGGCGAAACGTCAGTCATTGCAGGATGTCGGTGCCGCGCATGTCATTGCATCGCAGGAGGAGGACCTTGAAATGCGGCTGAGGGAAATCGCCGGGGCGGACGGTGTGCGGGTCGTCTTCGACGCCGTGGCAGGCCCGATCTTCGGACCGCTGACGGCAGCAATGTCATCGGGCGGCATTCTCATCGAATATGGCGGACTGAGCTCGGCGCCGACGCCCTTTCCTCTGCCTGCCGTGCTCGGAAAATGTCTGACGCTGCGCGGCTATCTCGTTCACGAAATCACCCGCGATCCGGCCCGGCTGGACGCGGCAAAGCGGTTTATTCTGGAAGGGTTCGCATCCGGTGCTCTCAAACCCGTCATATCAAGGACATTCCCCTTCGAGCAGATCGTCGAGGCGCACCGCTTCCTGGAATCGAACGAGCAGTTCGGCAAGATTGTCGTAACGGTGTGATCCAGCACGGGCCGGATGGATAGATCAGGCCCGGCCGTCTTGGCCGGCCGGGCCTGAGCAATCAGTCAGGGCCTACCAGCGCTGATGGACATGCGGTGCGATCAGTCGCTTGTAAATCTCGCGTGTCGCCGCCATGACGTCAGCCGAGAGCGGCGCAAGATCGGCGGCGGCCGCATTGGCCTTGGCCTGCTCGGCATTGCGTGCGCCGGGGATGACGACCGTGACGGCCTCTGCCATCAGGATCCAGCGCAGCGCAAAGGCGGCCATGCTCGCACCCGCCGGCACCAGTTTGCGTACTTCCTCGACGGCCTGCAGGCCGACCTCGAAGGGCACGCCCGAGAAGGTCTCGCCGACATCGAAGGCTTCGCCATTTCGGTTGAAGTTGCGGTGGTCGTCGCTTGCGAACTTCGTGTCGCGGGTGATCTTGCCGGAGAGCAGGCCGCTGGCGAGCGGCACGCGGGCGATGATCGCCACGTTCTTGCGGCGGGCTTCGCTGAAGAACAGATGATCGGGACGCTGGCGGAAGATGTTGTAGATGATCTGGATGCTGACGACGCCGGGATATTCGATCGCTTTCAGTGCTTCCTCGACCTTCTCGACGCTGACGCCGTAGCCCTTGATCTTGCCGGCCTTCTGCAGCTCGTCCAGACCTGCGAAGACTTCCGGGCGATAGAGCACTTCCGTCGGCGGGCAGTGGAGCTGCACGAGATCGAGGCTGTCGACCTGCAGGTTTTTCAGGCTGCGGTCGATGAAGCCTTCCAGATTGGCCTTGGTGTAGCCATCAGCGACATGCGGGTTCAGACGGCGGCCGGCCTTGGTCGCGACCATCGGGCGTTCACCGCCGCGCGCCTTCAGCACTTCGGCAATGATCTTTTCGGAACGGCCGTCGCCATAGACGTCGGCGGTATCGATGAAGGTCATGCCGGCGTCGAGCGCGGCATTCAAGGCAGCGCGGCCGTCCGCTTCGCTGACATCGCCCCAGGAGCCGCCGATCTGCCAGGCGCCGAAGCCCACATCGGTGACGGTAAAGGGCAGGCGGCCAAAAGCATGATGTTTCATGGAAATCCTCCGTTCGTGATGAAAGGCCCTCGCAGTAGCAGGCGCCGGGTAGGGCGGCAATTGCCGATGGCGCTTGGATCGCCTGCTGCGATCAAATATCCTTGTCCACGACGGCTTCAACCGCAGACGACGGAAGAACAGGAAAGATCATGGATATCAAGGCTACAGGCTCGCGCCCTTCCACGAAGGGCCAGGCCGATTATTTCACCGGCTCAGTTCGTCTCGATCCGCTCGTCGAGGCGCCGGAGCCGGCGCGCGTGCGGGGCACTCACGTGACCTTCGAGCCGGGCGCGCGCACTGCCTGGCATACGCACCCCCTGGGGCAGACGCTGATCGTTACGTCAGGCAGAGGCCTCGCTCAGACATGGGGCGGGGAAATCAGGGAAATCCGCCCGGGTGATGTTGTGTGGTTCCCGCCGGGCGAGAAGCACTGGCATGGCGCAAGCCCCGAGACCGCCATGAGCCATATCGCCATCCAGGAAGCATTGAACGGCAGCGTCGCCGACTGGCTGGAGCAGGTCAGCGACGAGCAATATGCTGGCAAGGCCTGAGGCGGCTGCCCGACTTCAGGCTCTGAGAGAGCGCATGCGATTCGAGCTTCCGTTGCGAAGCTCTGTCGCGGGCCGAGGCGTTTCAGGCATCTCCGCAGCATCCGTGCGGGCTGCTTGTGGAAAACCTGACGCAACGGATATGAGGTCCGCAGGCAAAGCAGAATCGCCGATTTGCCGGGAGGATCGAGAAGGCTTTCCGAAACAATTTCAGGACTGTCATGGTTTTGTCTCCAAACCTGCTTGACACTAAAAGGCGAACCCCTTAGTTAGCCGCTCATCCCAACGGCCAGCCCGTTTGGAGAAGGTGCTCAGGCACCGGATTGCTTGAAAGAATGCGGGTGTAGCTCAGTCGGTTAGAGTGCCGGCCTGTCACGCCGGAGGTCGCGGGTTCGAGCCCCGTCACTCGCGCCATTTCAAAGCAGGCGTCAATTTGACGCCGTCTGTCCGGTTGCGTGGTATCCTCACGGTCCGAAAGGTCCAATGCGCGGGTGTAGCTCAGTCGGTTAGAGTGCCGGCCTGTCACGCCGGAGGTCGCGGGTTCGAGCCCCGTCACTCGCGCCATTTATCTCCGAAAAGCCATGCAGTTTCCGAGGGTCAGCCATGCGGCCTTCCACGACATTTGCGGATTTGTCGCGACATCGTTGCATCTGCTTGATAATGTCCGTCTCACGCTGTTCGAATAGCTTCTGTAAAAGTCTTGCGCCGGGGCTCCGGCTGCGCTAACCACGGCTTGTTGCAACGCACGTTCGCTTGCCGGGCATTTGCCCAGTTGCGCCGCCAGGCGCCGCCCGCAAGCAGGGATGAACATGATGACTGAACTGCTCAGTTCCTATATTCCGATCGCTATCTTCATCGGCATCGCGCTCGTTATCGGCCTGGCGCTTCTCATTGCGCCGTTTGCCGTTGCCTTCAAGGCGCCCGATTCGGAAAAGCTTTCGGCTTATGAATGCGGCTTCAACGCATTCGACGACGCTCGCATGAAGTTCGACATCCGCTTCTATCTCGTGTCGATTCTCTTCATCATCTTCGACCTTGAAGTCGCTTTCCTCTTCCCGTGGGCCATTTCCTTCGGCGCCATCGGCTGGTTCGGCTTCTGGTCCATGATGGTCTTCCTTTTCGTGCTGACCATCGGCTTTATCTATGAATGGAAGAAGGGAGCCCTGGAATGGGAGTAGCCCCCGCTAGCAATCAGACGCTCGTAGCGCAGCAGCCGAAGGGGATTATCGATCCCTCCACCGGCAAGCCGATCGGCAGCAACGACGCGTTCTTCGGCGAGATCAACAACGAGCTCGCCGACAAGGGTTTTCTCGTCACCTCGACCGATGAGCTGATCAACTGGGCCCGTACCGGCTCGCTGATGTGGATGACCTTCGGTCTTGCCTGCTGCGCCGTCGAAATGATGCAGCTCTCCATGCCGCGTTACGACGTCGAGCGTTTCGGCTTCGCCCCGCGTGCCTCGCCGCGCCAGTCCGACGTCATGATCGTCGCCGGCACGCTGACCAACAAGATGGCGCCTGCGCTCCGTAAGGTCTACGACCAGATGCCCGAGCCGCGTTACGTCATCTCCATGGGCTCCTGCGCCAATGGCGGCGGCTACTACCACTATTCCTATTCGGTCGTGCGCGGTTGCGACCGCGTCGTGCCGATCGATATCTACGTGCCGGGCTGTCCCCCCACGGCGGAGGCGCTGCTTTACGGCGTGCTTCTGCTGCAGAAGAAGATCCGCCGCACCGGCACGATCGAACGCTAAGGGTAAGGACAGAGAATTATGAGCGAAGCCCTTACTGAGCTTTCGTCGTACCTTTCGGAAGCGCGTGGCAACCTGATTGCCGCCTCACAGCTCAAATATGGCGAGCTGACGCTGACGACGACTGGCGATAACCTTATTCCGCTGCTGACCTTCCTGCGCGATGACGCCAAATGCGGCTTCGTCAACCTGACGGATATTTGCGGCGTCGACTGGCCGCAGCGCGAACTGCGCTTCGATGTCGTCTATCATATTCTGTCTCCGAAGCAGAACCTGCGCATCCGCGTGAAGGTGGCGACCGACGAGGATACGCCGGTTCCGTCCGCCTGCGCCGTTTATCCGGGCGCCGACTGGTTCGAGCGCGAGACCTGGGACATGTACGGGGTGCTCTTCACCGGCCACCCGGACCTGCGCCGGATCCTGACCGACTACGGTTTCGAAGGCCATCCGCTGCGCAAGGACTTCCCGACGACCGGTTTCGTTGAAGTTCGCTACGACGATGCGGCAAAGCGCGTCGTTTACGAACCTGTCGAACTGAAGCAGGAATTCCGCAATTTCGATTTCTTGTCCCCTTGGGAAGGCACGGAATATGTGCTGCCGGGCGACGAAAAGGCGAAGCAGTAAGTTTGAGGCGTGTGGCGGGCCGAAAGCCTGCTGTTCACTGACTACCTGAAAAAGCGAGCCCATCGCCATGACCGAACATAACGTCCGTAACTTCAACATCAATTTCGGGCCGCAGCATCCGGCAGCGCACGGCGTTCTGCGTCTTGTGCTGGAGCTTGACGGCGAAATCGTGGAGCGCGTCGATCCGCATATCGGCCTGCTGCACCGCGGTACCGAAAAGCTGATCGAGACCAAGACCTATCTGCAGGCCGTTCCCTACTTCGACCGCCTCGACTACGTGGCGCCGATGAACCAGGAACATGCCTATGCGATGGCGGTCGAAAAGCTGCTCGGCATCGAGATCCCGATTCGCGGCCAGCTCATCCGCGTGCTCTACTCGGAAATCGGTCGTATTCTGTCGCACCTGCTGAACGTCACGACGCAGGCCATGGACGTCGGTGCGCTGACGCCGCCGCTTTGGGGCTTCGAAGAGCGCGAAAAGCTGATGGTGTTCTATGAGCGTGCTAGCGGCTCACGCATGCACGCCGCTTACTTCCGTCCGGGCGGTGTCCATCAGGACCTGCCGGAAGAGCTCGTGCAGGATATCGGCAAGTGGTGCGACCAATTCCCGGGCAAGCTCGACGATATCGACGACCTTCTGACCGGCAACCGCATCTTCAAGCAGCGTAACGTCGATATCGGTGTCGTCTCGCTGGAAGATTGCTGGGCCTGGGGCTTCTCGGGCGTCATGGTGCGCGGTTCGGGCGCTGCCTGGGACCTGCGCCGCGCGCAGCCCTATGAATGCTACTCGGATCTCGAGTTCGACATTCCGATCGGCAAGAACGGCGACAACTACGATCGTTACCTGATCCGCATGATCGAGATGCGCGAATCGGTGAAGATCATGAAGCAGTGCGTGAACCGCCTGCTCGGTGATGCCAAGGCGGGACCGTTCTCCTCGATCGACGGCAAGGTCGTTCCGCCGAAGCGCGGCGAGATGAAGCGGTCGATGGAAGCGCTGATCCACCACTTCAAGCTTTATACCGAAGGCTATCACGTTCCGGCCGGCGAAGTTTATGCTGCCGTCGAAGCGCCAAAGGGTGAGTTCGGCGTCTACCTCGTCTCCGACGGCACCAACAAGCCTTACCGCTGCAAGATCCGCGCTCCGGGTTATGCACACCTGCAGGCGATGGACTTCATGTGCCGTGGCCACCAGCTTGCCGACGTCGCGGCCGTTCTCGGCTCGCTCGACATCGTGTTCGGCGAGGTGGACCGCTGATGCAGGCTCTGCCGCTCGCAGCCGCACTTCTTCTTTCGGCTTCCTCCGCCTTTGCGCAGGATGCCGGAAAGCTCGGCACGCCGCTGGGCCATGAGGAAGCGCAGCCGCCGGCAGAGCAATCGTCCATGGGCGATCTTTTGTCCAAGGGCTATCAAATCAAGGCCGCCGTGCCGAATGGCGGCAAGTTCGTGGTGTTTATGCAAAAAGACCAGTCGGCCTATGCCTGTGAAATGCAGTCTTTGACTGCTTCGCGGTGTGGAACGCTAAACTGACAAGGCGTGAGGAAGAATGTCCGTTCGTCGATTAGCCGAAGATCAATTCCAGCCGGCCGCATTCGCTTTCAGCGATGAAAATGCGGTCTGGGCGGAAAAGACGATTCAGAAATATCCCGCAGGCCGTCAGCAGTCCGCGGTTATTCCGCTGTTGATGCGTGCGCAGGAGCAGGATGGTTGGGTCACCCGTCCGGCGATCGAAAAGATCGCCGACATGCTGGACATGGCCTATATCCGTGTCCTCGAAGTCGCGACCTTCTATACCCAATTCCAGCTTCATCCCGTCGGCACCCGCGCTCACGTGCAGGTCTGCGGCACGACGCCCTGCATGCTGCGCGGTTCGGAAAAGCTGATGGGGGTCTGCCGCAGCAAGATCCACCAGCATCCGTTCGAGCGCAACGCCGAGGGCACGCTCTCCTGGGAAGAGGTCGAATGTCTCGGGGCCTGCGTCAACGCTCCGATGGTGATGATCGGCAAGGATACCTACGAGGATCTGACGCCGGAGCGCCTGGAAGAAATCATCGATACGTTCGCGGCAGGAAATGGGGCGAGCGTCAAGGTCGGCCCGCAGATCGACCGTCACCTGTCCTCACCCGAAGGTGGCCCGACGACCCTGCTGGACGATGTTGCTGTCAGCCGCACTGGGGTTAAGAAGGCCCCGGCTGCCGCGCCTGTCGACGGCGCGCCGGTTCCGCCCTCCGAGGCCGCTCGCCCGAAGAGCACCGATGCAGAGACCAACGCGTCGCTGAAGACGCCGGCAACGTCTCCCAAGGCATCGGCCAAGAACGCGAAGGCTGCCGAAGTTCAGCCGCTGTCCGGTACGGCTGCTTCCGAACCCGCGCCGAAACCTGTTGCTGAAGCCGTTGTAAAGCCGTCGCTGACCGACAAGAATCGCCCGGCCGGCATCGAAAAGCCCGCCGCTCCCGATGATCTCAAGATGATTTCCGGCGTTGGTCCGAAGATCGAAGCAACGTTGAACGAAATCGGCATTTTCACCTTCTCGCAGATCGCGGGTTGGAAGAAGGCCGAACGCGAATGGGTCGATGGTTTCCTGAATTTCCGCGGCCGCATCGAGCGCGATGACTGGGTCAAGCAGGCCAAGGCGCTCGCCAAGGGCGGCGAAGCGGAATATATCAAGGTCTTCGGCAAGAAGCCGCGGTAAGAGGTGTGAGATATGTTAGAAGATAAAGACCGCATCTTTACCAACATCTACGGCCTTAAGGACAAATCCCTGAAGGGCGCGATGAGCCGCGGCCACTGGGATGGCACCAAGCAGATCCTCGAAAAGGGCCGTGACTGGATCATCGACGAGATGAAGGCTTCCGGCCTTCGCGGACGTGGCGGCGCAGGCTTCCCGACGGGTCTCAAGTGGTCGTTCATGCCCAAGCAGAGCGACGGCCGTCCGCATTACCTCGTCGTGAATGCCGACGAATCGGAGCCCGGCACCTGCAAGGACCGCGACATCATGCGCAACGATCCGCATACGCTGATCGAAGGCTGCGTGGTCGCAAGCTTCGCCATGGGCGCCAACGCTGCCTATATCTATGTGCGCGGTGAATATATCCGCGAGCGCGAAGCGCTGCAGGCCGCAATCGATGAATGCTATGATGCCGGCCTTCTCGGCAAGAACAACAAGCTCGGCTGGGACATGGACATCTTCGTCCATCACGGCGCCGGCGCTTATATCTGCGGCGAAGAAACCGCGCTGCTCGAAAGCCTTGAAGGCAAGAAGGGCCAGCCGCGCCTGAAGCCGCCATTCCCGGCCAATATGGGTCTCTATGGCTGCCCGACGACGGTCAACAATGTCGAATCGATCGCCGTTGCCCCGACCATCCTGCGCCGTGGTGCCGGCTGGTTCTCGTCCATCGGCCGTCCGAACAACGTCGGCACCAAGCTCTTCATGCTCTCCGGTCACGTCAACAAGCCGTGCACCGTAGAAGAGAGCATGGGCATCACCTTCCGCGAACTGGTGGACAAGCACGCCGGCGGCATCCGCGGCGGTTGGGACAACCTGCTGGCCGTCATTCCGGGTGGCGCATCGTGCCCGATCGTTCCGGCCAAGGACATCATCGACTGCCCGATGGACTTCGACGGTCTGCGCGCTGTCGGCTCCTCCTTCGGCACGGCCGCCTCGATCGTCATGGACAAGTCCACCGACGTCATCAAGGCGATCGCCCGTATCTCGGCCTTCTTCAAGCATGAGAGCTGCGGCCAGTGCACGCCGTGCCGCGAAGGCACCGGCTGGATGTGGCGCGTGATGGAGCGTATGGCACGCGGCAACGCCCAGAAGCGCGAAATCGACATGCTGTTCCAGGTCACCAAGCAGATCGAAGGCCACACCATCTGCGCGCTCGGCGATGCCGCCGCATGGCCGGTGCAGGGTCTGATCCGTAACTTCCGTCCGGAAATCGAAGCCCGCATCGACCAGTATACGGCCAGTGCGCTCGATCACGGTGCGGTTCTGGAGGCGGCAGAGTAAGCGCATGACGACCAAGGCATCCGATAGCAAGGTGGGAGAAGGGGCAGCCGATTTCGCGGCTGACTTCGGCCGTCTTGCTGCCGGCATGCTGGAAAATGCGCGTGCGATGCCCGTTCATCCGCTGATGGCGCATCAAGCTGCGGCATTTGCCGCAGCCACGGCGATCGGTTTCGGCATTTCCACGCAGATGGCCGGCGTCTTCTTCGGCGCGTTGCAGGGAGCATTCGAGACGGCGAACATGGCAGCCGCAGCGCTCGACGAAACGCCGCCGGATGAAGAAACGCCTGAGATGGCCATCCGTCCGGAGAATATTCGCCGCCCGGCTGAAACGGCTATTCCGGTTCGCAAGGCTGTAAAGCCGAAGCTGACGGTGGTTTCCACCAGGGCCCCGACGGTAGAAGCCGTAAAGCCGGCGGTTGCCAAGGCGAAGCCGGCCGCAAGGTCCAGGAAGGTTGACGACCTGAAGCTGATCGCCGGCATCGGTCCGAAGTTGGAGCAGGTGCTGAACAAAAGAGGCATCCGCACCTTTGCCGATATTGCGGCATGGAGCGAGGCCGACGTTGCGAGCCTGGACGCCGAACTCGGCTTCGACGGCCGCATCCTGCGTGACGACTGGGTTGGCCAGGCCAAGGTGCTGGCGACACGGGGTCGCAGGAAGAAGTAGGTTTCCGGCCGCAGGCGATGGCCGGAAGAATGGCATATCGATCGACGGGGCAGGGGGCTCCGGGTCATGGTGCCGATGGCGGGTTTCGGGTCTCGGAACCAGCGAAAGAGAATTTGGGCAATTCCGGCGCCAGGACGGACGAAATGTCTGTCTTGGCAATATGGATGTTGCAAAAATAGGTTTGTTTGCCGGTGCCCGGCGAATGGGAAACAGGACTGAGTGACGATGGCAAAACTGAAGATTGACGGTAACGAGATCGAAGTTCCGGATCATTACACGCTGATTCAGGCGTGCGAAGAGGCCGGTGCTGAAGTTCCGCGCTTCTGCTTCCATGAGCGTCTGTCGGTTGCCGGCAATTGCCGCATGTGCCTCGTCGAGGTCAAGGGCGGTCCGCCGAAGCCGCAGGCTTCCTGCGCCATGGGCGTGCGCGATATCCGCGGCGGCCCGAACGGCGAACTGCCTGAAGTCTTCACCAACACGCCGATGGTCAAGAAGGCCCGCGAAGGCGTGATGGAATTCCTGCTGATCAACCATCCGCTGGATTGCCCGATCTGCGACCAGGGCGGCGAATGCGATCTGCAGGACCAGGCCATGGCCTTCGGGATCGACACGTCGCGCTATCAGGAAGACAAGCGCGCCGTCGAAGACAAGTATATCGGTCCGCTCGTCAAGACCGTCATGAACCGCTGCATTCACTGCACGCGTTGCGTCCGCTTCACGACGGAAGTGGCCGGCATTTCCGAACTCGGCCTGATCGGCCGCGGCGAAGACGCTGAAATCACCACCTATCTCGAGCAGGCCATGACCTCCGAGCTGCAGGGCAACGTTGTTGACCTCTGCCCGGTCGGCGCGCTCACCTCCAAGCCCTTCGCCTTCACGGCCCGTCCGTGGGAGCTGAACAAGACCGAATCGATCGACGTCATGGACGCCGTCGGTTCGGCAATCCGCGTGGATACCCGCGGCCGCGAAGTCATGCGCATCCTGCCGCGCGTCAACGAGGCGGTGAACGAAGAGTGGATCTCCGACAAGACCCGTCACGTTTGGGACGGCCTGAAGACGCAGCGCCTCGACCGCCCTTACGTCCGCAAGGACGGCCGTCTGCAGCCGGCGAGCTGGGGCGAAGCCTTCGGCGCCATCAAGGCTGCCGTATCGGCAACGTCGGGCGACAAGATCGGCGCGATTGCCGGCGACCTCGCTTCGGTCGAAGAAATGTATGCGCTGTCCGAACTGGTAAAGTCGCTGGGTTCCGGGAACCTCGACTGTCGCCAGGATGGGGCGGCACTTGATCCGTCGCTCGGCCGCGCAAGTTACCTCTTCAATCCGACTATATCAGGCATCGAACAGGCCGACGCGCTGCTCATCGTCGGTGCGAATCCGCGTTTTGAAGCCGCCATCCTCAATGCTCGCATCCGCAAGCGTTTCCGTCGCGGCGGCTTCCCGATCGGTGTGATCGGTGAGGGCGGCGAGATGCGCTATAAGTATGATTACCTCGGCGCAGGTCCCGATACGCTGAAGGACATTCTCGATGGCAGCCACGCCTTCGCCGAAGTCCTCTCCAAGGCTTCCAAGCCGATGATCATCATTGGCCAGGGCGCTCTGACCCGAACGGATGGCGCAGGCGTTCTCGCAACCGCCGCCAAGCTCGCTGTCAATGTCGGCGCGATCGCTGAAGGCTGGAACGGTTTTGCGGTGCTGCACACCGCGGCATCGCGCGTCGGCGGCCTCGACCTCGGCTTCGTGCCGGGCGCCAAGGGCGCCAATGCCGCCGAGATGCTGAAGGCCATGGACGTGCTCTTCCTGCTCGGCGCCGACGAACTCGACTTCTCGACCAAGGCTGCGAAGTTCACCGTCTATATTGGCTCGCATGGCGACAACGGCGCACATGGCGCCGACGTCATCCTGCCGGCCGCCGCCTACACCGAAAAGTCCGGCACCTGGGTCAACACCGAAGGCCGCGTCCAGATCGGCAACCGCGCCGGTTTCGCACCGGGCGACGCCCGCGAAGACTGGGCGATCATCCGCGCTCTTTCCGACGTGCTCGGCAAGAAGCTCCCCTTTGATTCTCTCGGCGAATTGCGCAGCAAACTCTATGCGGCATTCCCGCATTTTGCGGCCGTCGATGAGATCGCCGAAGGTGATAGCGCCCAAATTGCCGCACTGGCGAAAAAAGCCGGTAAGATGAACAAATCCGGGTTTGCGTCGTCGGTCAAAGACTTCTATTTGACGAACCCGATAGCGCGCGCCTCGGCTGTCATGGCCGAGTGCTCGGCATTGGCCCGCAACAATTTCAAAGTCGCGGCAGAGTAAGGGCAGGAACTCATGGATTCTTTCTTCTCGACCTATGTCTGGCCGGCGATCATCATGATCGGTCAGTCACTGCTGCTGCTCGTCTGCCTGCTGGTCTTCATTGCTTACGTCCTTCTTGCTGACCGCAAGATCTGGGCTGCCGTCCAGCTGCGCCGCGGTCCGAACGTCGTCGGCCCCTTCGGCCTGTTCCAGTCCTTCGCCGACCTTCTGAAGTTCGTCTTCAAGGAGCCGGTCATTCCGGCCGGCGCCAACAAGGCGGTCTTCCTGCTCGCCCCGCTCGTGACCGTGCTTCTGGCGCTGTCGACTTGGGCGGTCGTGCCGCTTGCTGACGGCTGGGTGGTTGCCAACATCAATGTCGGCATCCTCTACATCCTGGCGATCTCCTCGCTCGAAGTTTACGGCATCATCATGGGTGGCTGGGCTTCGAACTCGAAGTATCCGTTCCTCGGCGCGCTGCGCTCCGCCGCACAGATGGTGTCTTACGAAGTCTCGATCGGCTTCGTCATCGTTACCGTTCTTCTCTGCGTCGGTTCGCTGAACCTGACTGACATCGTCAATGCTCAGCGCACCGGCCTCGGTACGATGCTCGGCCTGCCGAACTCGTTCCTCGACTGGCACTGGCTGGCGCTGTTCCCGATGTTCGTCGTCTTCTTCATCTCGGCGCTCGCCGAGACGAACCGCCCGCCTTTCGACCTTCCGGAAGCAGAATCCGAACTCGTCGCCGGCTTCATGGTCGAATACGGCTCGGCTCCGTACATGATGTTCATGCTCGGCGAATATGCGGCCGTCGTGCTGATGTGCTCGCTGACGACGATCCTCTTCCTGGGTGGCTGGCTGCCGCCGGTTGATTTCTGGCTCATCAACTGGGTGCCCGGTATCATCTGGTTCATGCTGAAGTCGTGCCTGGTGTTCTTCATGTTCGCCATGGTCAAGGCTTTCGTGCCGCGTTACCGCTACGACCAGCTCATGCGTCTCGGCTGGAAGGTTTTCCTTCCGCTGTCGCTCGCCATGGTCGTCATCGTTGCATTCGTGCTGAAACTGACGGGATGGGCAGGCTGATGTCCAACCTCGTTTCCGGCAAAATTGGAGATTGAAGATGGGAAGCCTGTCCGCCTCCATCAACTCGCTTTTTCTTAAGGAATTCGTCGGCGCCTTCTTCCTGTCGATGCGCTATTTCTTCAAGCAGAAGGCGACGATCAACTACCCCTTCGAAAAGGGTCCGGTCAGCCCGCGCTTCCGCGGCGAGCATGCACTGCGCCGTTATCCGAACGGTGAAGAGCGCTGCATCGCCTGCAAGCTGTGCGAAGCGATCTGTCCCGCTCAGGCGATCACCATCGAAGCCGGCCCGCGCCGCAATGACGGCACGCGCCGCACGGTGCGCTACGACATCGACATGGTGAAGTGCATCTACTGCGGCTTCTGCCAGGAAGCTTGCCCTGTTGATGCGATCGTCGAAGGCCCGAATTTCGAATTCGCCACCGAAACCCGTGAAGAACTCTACTTCGATAAGCAGAGGCTCCTCGAAAACGGCGACCGGTGGGAGCGTGAAATCGCCCGCAACATGGCTATCGATGCGCCGTATCGTTGATTGAAATTTGAAATGCCGCGGGAAGGGCGCTCTTGCCCACAGCGGTCAACATGCACCGGGGCTTTGCCGGCGAAAGCTGTGCGAAGTCCTATCGGGCAGGGAAACTCCCGGCTGCCCGGGGGAAGATGAAAAAGGCACCAACATGGGTCTGCAGGCTCTATTTTTCTATCTTTTCGCCTTTGTCGCGATAGCGTCGGCGTTCATGGTCATCTGGGCGAAGAACCCGGTTCACTCGGTTCTGTTCCTGATCCTGGTGTTCTTCAATGCGGCCGGTCTCTTCCTGCTGCTGGGTGCCGAATTCCTGGCGATGATCCTGCTCGTCGTCTATGTGGGCGCGGTCGCTGTTCTCTTCCTCTTCGTTGTGATGATGCTCGACATCGACTTCACCGAGCTTCGCGCCGGTGTTCTCGAGTATGCGCCGATCGGCGCGCTGATCGGTCTCATCCTCGCAGCCGAACTCATCGTCGTCATTGGTGGCAGCGCGATCTCGCCCGAGATTGCCAAGACGGTCGCCATGCCGATCCCGGCACTGACCGAACGCACCAATACGGCCGCTCTCGGCGACGTGCTCTACACGAACTACGTCTACTTCTTCCAGATCGCCGGTCTGATCCTGCTGGTCGCCATGATCGGCGCGATCGTGCTGACGCTGAAGCATCGCACCAATATCAAGCGGCAGAATATTTCCCGCCAGGTTGCCCGCACGCCTGCGACCGCCGTCGAGGTGATCAAGGTCAAGCCGGGCCAGGGCGTGAGCTGAGCCGAGAGGTCAAGGAACAAAGAACATGGTCATCGGACTTTCCCACTATCTCACGGTCAGCGCCATCCTCTTCACGATCGGCATCTTCGGCATCTTCCTGAACCGGAAGAACATCATCGTCATCCTGATGTCGGTCGAACTGATCCTGTTGTCGGTCAACATCAACATGGTCGCCTTCTCGTCGTTCCTCAACGACATCGTCGGCCAGGTGTTCGCACTGTTCATTCTGACTGTTGCTGCTGCTGAGGCGGCGATCGGTCTTGCAATTCTCGTTGTCTTCTACCGCAACCGCGGTTCGATCGCGGTCGAAGACGTCAATATGATGAAGGGCTGAGCGGCTCATGTTCCTCTATAAGGCTATCGTCTTCCTTCCCCTGATCGGTGCGATCATTGCCGGCCTCTTTGGCCGTGCGATCGGCGCCAAGGCGTCGGAATATGTCACCAGCGGCCTGATGATCATCGCCGCTGTCCTGTCCTGGGTCGTCTTCTTCACGGTTGCGCTCGGCCATCCGGAAGGCGTGATCAAGGTCGAGGTTCTGCGCTGGATCCAGTCCGGCGGCATCGACGTCTCCTGGTCGCTGCGTGTCGATACGCTGACCTCGGTCATGCTGATCGTCGTCAATACGGTCTCGACCCTGGTGCACGTCTACTCGATCGGTTACATGCACACCGATCCGCATCGCCCGCGCTTCTTCGCCTATCTGTCGCTCTTTACTTTCGCCATGCTCATGCTGGTGACCGCCGACAACCTCGCCCAGATGTTCTTCGGCTGGGAAGGCGTGGGTCTCGCCTCATATCTGCTGATCGGCTTCTGGTACAAGAAGCCCTCGGCATCGGCGGCTGCAATAAAGGCCTTCATCGTCAACCGCGTCGGCGACTTCGGCTTCGTGCTGGGTATTGCCACCGTCTTCGTGCTGTTCGGCTCGATCAACTTCGACACGATCTTCGCCAATGCCTCGACCTTCGCTCCGGCGGAAGGCGGCGGTGAAGCCGGTGAAGTGATCCTGAACCTCTTCGGCATGCATCTCGACAAGGCGCATGCGCTGACCGGCGCCTGCCTGCTGCTCTTCATGGGCGCAATGGGTAAGTCGGCGCAGTTCCTGCTGCACACCTGGCTGCCGGATGCCATGGAAGGCCCAACCCCGGTGTCCGCACTCATCCATGCCGCAACAATGGTGACCGCCGGCGTCTTCCTCGTCGCCCGCATGTCGCCGCTTTTCGAACTGTCGCCGGACGCACTCGTCGTCGTGACGATCATCGGCGCGATCACTGCCTTCTTCGCGGCGACCGTCGGCCTTGTGCAGAACGACATCAAGCGCGTCATCGCCTACTCGACCTGCTCGCAGCTCGGCTACATGTTCGTCGCCCTCGGCGTCGGCGCCTATGGCGCGGCAATCTTCCACCTCTTCACGCACGCCTTCTTCAAGGCTTTGCTCTTCCTTTGCGCCGGCTCGGTCATCCACGCCGTCGATGGCGAGCAGGACATGCGTCATATGGGTGGTCTGTACCCGCATATCAAAGTTACCGGCGGCCTCATGATCATCGGTACGCTCGCGATCACCGGTGTCGGCATCCCCTTTACCCCGATCGGTTTTGCAGGCTTCTTCTCCAAGGATGTCATCATCGAGGCTACCTATGCGTCGCATTCGCCGGCTGCGGGCTTCGCCTTCACGCTGCTCGTTATTGCGGCACTTTTCACGAGCTTCTATTCCTGGCGCCTGATCTTCATGACCTTCTTCGGCAGGCCGCGCGCTTCGCATGAAGTCATGCATCACGTCCATGAATCGCCGCAGGTCATGCTGGTGCCGCTCTACATCCTGGCCATCGGCGCGGTCGTCGCGGGCGTGCTCTTCGAAGGCCGTTTCTACGGCGAGGAATATGCCGAGTTCTGGAAGGGCGCACTCTTCACTGGTGCCGAGAACGAACTGGTGGAAGAATTCCATCACGTCCCGGCCTGGGTCGGCCTCAGTCCCTTCATCGCCATGCTGCTCGGTTTCGTGACCGCCTGGTACATGTACATCAGGTCGCCGTCGACGCCGCGCAAGCTCGCCGAGCAGCACCGTGTGCTCTACCAGTTCCTGCTCAACAAATGGTACTTCGACGAGCTCTACGATTTCCTCTTCGTCCGCAGCGCCAAGGCTCTTGGCAACTTCCTCTGGAAGAAGGGTGATGTCGGCGTCATCGATACCTACGGTCCGAACGGCATTGCCGCCCGCGTCGTCAACGTCACCGACCGCGTCGTGCGCCTGCAGACCGGCTACCTCTATCACTATGCCTTCGCGATGCTGATCGGCGTTGCAGCGCTCGTTACCTGGATGATGCTCGGGAGTTCCTTCTGATGACCGATTGGCCTATTCTTTCAACGGTCACCTTCCTGCCGCTCGTCGGCGTGGTGCTCTTGTTGCTTATGAACGGCGAAACTGAGAACGGCCGCAAGAACGTGCTGTGGATTTCGCTGATCACCACGGTTTTCACCTTCATCCTCTCGCTCTTCATCTGGATCGGTTTCGACAACGCCAATCCGGGCTTCCAGATGATCGAGCAGCATAGCTGGCTCGGCACCGGCATCGGCTACCATGTCGGTGTCGACGGCATCTCCATGCTGTTCATCATCCTCTCGACCTTCTTGATGCCCTTCTGCGTGCTCGCAAGCTGGCTCTCGATCGAGAAGCGCCTGAAGGAATACATGATCGCCTTCCTCATCCTTGAAGTGATGATGGTCGGTGTCTTCGTCTCGCTCGATATCGTTCTCTTCTACGTCTTCTTCGAAGGCGGCCTCATTCCGATGTTCCTGATTATCGGCGTCTGGGGCGGTGCGAACCGCGTCTATGCGAGCTACAAGTTCTTCCTCTACACGCTGCTCGGCTCGGTGCTGATGCTGCTCGCCATCATGGCCATGTACTGGCAGGCCGGCACGACTGACATCACCGCGCTGCTGGCCTACAAGTTCCCGCCGGCAATGCAGACCTGGCTGTGGCTTGCCTTCTTCGCGTCCTTCGCGGTGAAAATGCCGATGTGGCCGGTCCATACCTGGCTCCCCGACGCACACGTCCAGGCGCCGACGGCCGGTTCCGTCATCCTGGCAGGCGTGCTTCTGAAGCTCGGCGGCTACGGCCTGATCCGCTTCTCGATCGGCATGTTCCCGGTCGCTTCGGATCATTTCGCGCCGCTCGTGTTCGCGCTGTCCGTTATCGCTATCATCTACACCTCGCTGGTCGCGATGATGCAGGACGACATCAAGAAGCTGATCGCCTATTCCTCGGTCGCTCACATGGGCTACGTGACGATGGGCATTTTCGCGGCCAACGCTCAGGGCCTGCAGGGTTCGATCTTCCAGATGCTGTCGCACGGCATCGTCTCGGGCGCGCTCTTCCTCTGCGTCGGCGTCGTCTATGACCGCACTCACACCCGCGAGATCGCGGCTTACGGCGGTCTGGTCAACAACATGCCGAAATATGCCGTCGCCTTCATGGTCTTCACCATGGCCAATGTCGGCCTGCCCGGCACTTCGGGTTTCATCGGCGAATTCCTGACGCTGATCGGCGTCTTCCGCGCCAACACCTGGGTTGCGCTCTTTGCCGCCACCGGTGTCATCCTCTCTGCTGCCTATGCGCTCTGGCTTTATCGCCGGGTGATCTTCGGCGCGCTGGAGAAGGAAAAGCTGAAGGCGCTGCTCGACCTTTCGCCGCGTGAAAAGGTCATCCTTTATCCGCTGGTCGCGCTCACTATTTTCTTCGGCGTCTATCCGGCTCCGGTCTTCGATGCGACCGCAGCTTCGGTAGACCATCTGATCAACAGCTATTCGGCCGCAGTGCAGGCAGCGCAGAATGTTGCGCTGTCGATGAAATGACGGGAGTTTAGGACATGACTGCTGAAACAATCTCCCTGAGCCTGTACCTGTCCGCGCCGGAAATCATCCTCGCGATCGGTGCCCTTCTGCTGCTCATGATCGGCGTTTTCTCAGGCGAGCGGTCCGGTCCGCTCGTCAGCGCGCTGGCGATGATCGTGATTGCCATCTCCGGCCTGTGGCTGATCTTCGTTCCCGGCGACGGCCTTGCTTATGGCGGCGTCTATCTCGCCGACGGCTTTGCACGCTTCATGAAGGTGCTGGCCCTGATCGGTTCTCTGGTCGCGCTGTTCATGTCGATGGGTCATGCGCGGGAAAACCAGCTCGACAAGTTCGAGTTCCCGGTTCTCCTGGTGCTTTGTACGCTCGGCATCATGCTGATGATCTCGGCAAATGATCTGATCGCGCTCTACCTCGGCCTCGAACTGCAGTCTCTGGCGATCTACGTCATCGCTGCGATCAACCGCGACAGCCTGAAGTCAACCGAAGCCGGCCTGAAGTATTTCGTCCTCGGCGCGCTTTCCTCGGGCATGCTGCTCTACGGCATGTCGCTGGTCTACGGGTTCACCGGTCACACGCATTTCGCCGAAGTTGCCCAGGCGCTCACGGTCGAGGGAGCACGCTCGCTCGGCCTGATCTTCGGCCTCGTCTTCATCCTCGCCGGTATCGCCTTCAAGATCTCGGCCGTTCCGTTCCATATGTGGACGCCGGACGTTTATGAAGGCGCGCCGACCCCGGTCACCGCCTTCCTGGCGAGCGCGCCGAAGGTTGCCGCCATGGCGATGATGACCCGCATCGTCATCACCGCCTTCGAGCCGGTGCTGACCGATTGGCAGCAGGTCATCGTCTTCATTTCGATCGCCTCGATGCTGCTCGGTTCGTTTGCGGCCATCGGCCAGAAGAACATCAAGCGACTGATGGCCTATTCCTCGATCGGTCACATGGGTTATGCGCTGGTCGGCCTCGCAGCGGGCAACCAGACGGGCGTCACCGGCGTCATGCTCTACATGGCGATCTACATGGTCATGACCCTCGGCTCCTTCGCCATCATCATGTCGATGCGCCGCAAGGACGGTACGGTTGTCGAAAATGTCAGCGATCTCGCCGGCCTGTCAACGACGAACCCCTTCATGGCTGTCGTGCTGACAGCGCTGATGTTCTCGCTTGCCGGTATCCCGCCGCTCGCTGGCTTCTTTGCGAAGTACTTCGTCTTCGTCGCCGCCATCGAAGCCAAGCTTTATGCGCTTGCCGTCATCGGTGTCCTGGCTTCGGTCGTCGGCGCTTACTACTACCTGCGCGTCATCAAGCTGATGTGGTTCGATGAGGCGACCGGCGAGTTCGCCCGCGTCTCCGGTTCGCTGCGCCTCGTCTTCGGTCTCTCCGGCCTCTTCGTCGCTGCCTATGTTCTCATCGGCGGTCCGATCGGTGGTGCGGCAGAGCTCGCTGCGGCAACGCTGTTCTGATGGCTCCCGACAAGCGGCGCCGGATATCGCTCGGCGATATCAGGCACGAGGCCTTGTCGGATACGTCGTCGACCAACACGGAATGCCTTGCCCGGGCTCGGGCAGGGAACAGCGGTCTGCTCTGGGTGACCGCCGAACGACAGACCGGCGGCCGAGGGCGCCGGGGCCGTCCCTGGGTTTCAGAGCGCGGCAATCTCTACGCCTCACTTCTCCTCATCGATCCGGCGCCGATGGAGCGCCTTGCCTCCCTGCCGCTGGCAATCGCCGTCGCCGTGCACCAGGCGATCCGCAATGTACTGCCGCCCGGCGCCGAGCCGCTCGAGGTGAAGTGGCCGAACGATATCCTGATCGGACGCAAGAAGACCTGCGGCATCCTCGTGGAAGGCGAACGACTGGCGGATGGCCGCCATGCCGTCGTGATCGGCATCGGTATCAATGTATCGGTCATGCCGGACAACCCTATCTATCCGGTGACCTGCCTGCGTGATCAGGGAAGTGCGGCTTCGCCCGAAGAGCTCTTCGCCCATCTCTTTGCCTCCATGGCCGAGACGCTTGATATCTGGGATGAAGGCCAGGGTATCGCCGAGGTCACGGCTCGGTGGCGCGCTGTCGCCTGCGGTATTGGCGAAAAGATAACCGTGAATCTGCCCGACAGGTCGATTTCAGGATATTTCGCCGGGATAGATGATAATGGCCTGTTGATGCTCGATACCGGCGCAGGCAGGATAATGCCGATTGCGGCCGGCGATGTATTCTTTGGATAGTGGAAAAAACAAACATTATGGCGAAACAGGACGAACTGGTATTTCTGCCCCTGGGCGGCGTCGGCGAGATCGGCATGAATCTCGCGCTGTACGGCTACGGCCCGGCGGATCATCGCCAGTGGATCATGGTGGATTGCGGTGTAACCTTTCCGGGGCCGGATCTGCCGGGTGTCGATCTCGTCCTGCCGGATATCCGCTTCCTTGCCAATGAGCGCAAGAACCTCAAGGCGATCATCATCACCCACGCCCATGAGGATCACTATGGCGCGCTCGCCGATCTCTGGCCGGGCCTCAACGTGCCGGTCTATGCCTCGCCCTTCACGGCCGGCTTGCTGGAAGCCAAGCGCAATTTCGAGAAGGATGCGATCGGCGAAGTACCGGTGACGATCTTCAAGGCCGGCGATACGATCAATGTCGGCCCATTCAGCATCGAGGGTGTTGCCGTCAACCACTCGATCCCCGAGCCCATGTCGTTGGTGATCCGCACGCCCCTCGGCAATGTCATCCACACCGGCGACTGGAAGATCGACCATGAGCCGTCGCTCGGACCGCTGACCGACGAGGCGCGCTTCCGTCAGATTGGCGATGAGGGCGTGCTGGCGTTGCTCTGCGACTCCACCAATGCGCTGCGCGACGGCGTTTCGCCCTCCGAGAAGGATGTCTCGGAGAGCTTGCGCAAGATCATCGAGAATGCCGAAGGACGTGTGGCAATTACCACCTTCTCCTCGAATGTCGGCCGTATCCGCACCGTCGCCGAAGCCGCCGAAGCCGCCGGTCGCGAAGTGCTGCTGCTCGGAAGCTCGCTGAAGCGTGTGTGCGACGTTGCTCAGGACATCGGCCTGCTGGAAGGTGTAAAGCCCTTCATCTCCGAGGAGGATTACGGCTTCATCCCGCGTGACAAGGTCGTGGTGATCCTCACTGGCAGTCAGGGCGAGCCGCGCGCTGCCCTTGCCAAGCTCTCCCGTGACGAGATGCGCAATGTGGCGTTCACCGCCGGCGATATCGTTGTCTTCTCCTCGCGTGCCATCCCCGGTAACGAGAAGGCGATCCAGGACATCAAGAACGGTCTGGTGGAGCAGGGCGTTCACATCATTACCGACACAGAGGCGCTGGTGCATGTTTCCGGCCATCCGCGCCGCAACGAGTTGCAGAAGATGTACGAGTGGACACGGCCAAAAGTCGTTGTGCCCGTACATGGCGAGGCAACGCATCTGACGGCGCATAAGGAGCTTGCCGAACAGTCGGGCATTCCGACAGTGCCGCGCGTGCGAAACGGTGATGTGCTGCGGCTTGCACCGGGACCGGTCGAGGTGATCGACGAGGCGCCGCATGGCCGCATCTACAAGGATGGGTCACTGATCGGTGACTTCGATGAGATGGGCATCGGCGAGCGCAAGAAGCTTTCCTATGTCGGCCATGTTGCCCTGAGCATCGTGCTCGACAGCCGCTATGACATCATCGGCGAGCCCGATCTCGTGGCGATCGGCCTGCCGGTCTATGACGACGAGGGCGAGGATATGGAAGATGGGTTGTTCGACGCCGCGATCGGAGCGTTCGAGAGCATTCCACGCGCCCGCCGCAAGGATATCGACATGGTACAGGAGGCCCTGCGCCGCGCCGTGCGCGCTGCCGCCAATCATACCTGGGGCAAGAAGCCTCTCGTCACGGTCTTCATCACCAGGGTCTGATGATGCTTGGCCGGGTGAACCATATCGCCATCGCCGTGCCTGATCTGGCCGCCGCAGTCGCGAGCTATCGCGACACTCTGGGGGCAGCGGTCTCGCAGCCGCAAGCACTACCGGCGCATGGCGTGACGGTCGTTTTCGTGGAACTGCCGAATACCAAGGTGGAACTGCTGGAGCCGCTCGGTGAAGCCTCACCCATTGCGGCCTTCCTCGAGAAGAACCCGTCGGGCGGAATGCACCACATCTGCTACGAGGTCGATGATATCCTGGCGGCTCGAGACCAGCTAATGGCATCAGGGGCGAGGGTGCTTGACAATGGCGAGCCGAAGATCGGCGCTCACGGCAAGCCGGTGCTTTTCCTGCACCCGAAGGACTTCTTCGGTACATTGATCGAGCTGGAACAGGTCTGAAGCTCTGCGTCAGAGTGACCTAAACTGTTCACCGCCTTTGAACTCGCGGCCATTCCGCCTTATAAGCAGCCAAAACCTGCCGCCAAGGCACCATATCGACGGGAACCAAGATGTTTCAGGCCTTCCTCCAGGGATTCGCAGTCTATTTCATCATCTGGTGGATCACGCTTTTTGCCGTGCTGCCGATCGGCCTGCGCACCCAGGCGGACGATAATGATGTTGTGCTGGGCACCGCGCCGAGCGCCCCGACCCGTTTTCGTCCGGTTTTTGTTTTTTCGCTGACGACGTTCATTTCAGGTGCAATTTACGGCTTCTGGTATATCTGCTCGACCTATTTCGGTCTCGGCTTCGATGCACTTCCACAAATAGGGCCTAGCTTCTATTAGGAATGGCTTTTGCTCAATCTTTGAGCAGATGTAAATGCAACCGCGAAAAATCTGTCATACGGACGTCACGCAAGTGAGGCAAAGAGCTTGCGTAACGGAAGACGAGCTTACTTGACGAAAGGCGAGCTTGATTTTTCAGGAATGGTGGAAGCCGAAAAAGCAAAAAAAAACAAGGCTAAAAGCCTTGTTTTAATTATCGCGTGATCCTTAACCGTTACCGGGGCAGCGACGAGCGCGCCTAAGATCTGATCCTCCCAAGACTTGACCGCGAGTTCGACAAGAATTTAACCTTCCTGCCTGTTTTGTGAGCTAAAGCTAGCTCAAAGATTGTGCTTTGTCATTAGCTTTTTTTGCATTTTTGCTACACTCACGCAAAATTTTTCTGTTGACAAGATTTGCCTTCAAGCCCTTATAAATACGCGCTTTTTCGCGCCTGCTCAATTTGTGGGCGCTAACATGCGTCTGCGGGAGGCAGCTGGCACCGGTCGCGGGTTTCCTTCCTGCCGCGAAGCGGCTATGAACGCTCCCATCTTTAACAAATGCCGTCGATTCCGCTTGGGTAAGCGGCGTCTCAACTGTACCGGAATCCGCCATGCGTCTGTCCCGCTTTTTCATACCCATCCTGAAGGAAAACCCCAAGGAGGCGGAAATCGTCTCTCACCGGCTGATGCTGCGCTCCGGCATGGTGCGCCAGCAGTCGCAGGGCATCTATTCCTGGCTGCCGCTCGGCAAGAAGGTGCTGGACAAGGTCAACAACATCATCCGCGAGGAGCAGAACCGCGCCGGCGCCATCGAGCTTCTGATGCCGACGCTGCAGTCGGCCGAGCTCTGGCAGGAGAGTGGCCGTTACGACGCCTATGGCAAGGAGATGCTGCGCATCAAGGACCGTCAGGACCGTCCGATGCTCTACGGCCCGACCAACGAAGAAGTGATCACGGATATCTTCCGTTCCTCCGTGAAGTCCTACAAGGACCTGCCGCTCAATCTCTATCATATCCAGCTGAAATTCCGTGACGAGATCCGTCCGCGCTTCGGCACCATGCGCTCGCGCGAATTCATGATGAAGGACGCTTACTCCTTTGACTTGACGCGCGAAGGTGCGGAACATTCCTACAACAAGATGTTCACCGCCTATCTGCGCACCTTCGATCGTCTCGGCCTGCGCGCCATTCCGATGCGCGCCGACACCGGCCCGATCGGCGGCGATCTCAGCCATGAATTCATCATCCTCGCCGACACCGGCGAGTCCGAGGTTTTCTGCCATAAGGATTTCGTCAATTTCGACATTCCCGTGGAAAATACGGATTTCGACAGCGTCGACGGCCTGAAGTCGATTTTCGACAAGTGGACGTCGCTTTATGCCGCGACCTCCGAGATGCATGACGAGGCGGCCTTCAACGCCATTCCGGAGGGCGAGCGTCTTTCTGCGCGCGGCATCGAAGTCGGTCATATTTTCTACTTCGGTACCAGGTATTCCGAGCCGATGGGCGCGAAGGTGCAAGGTCCCGATGGCAAGGAACATACCGTTCACATGGGTTCCTACGGTATCGGCCCGACACGCCTTGTTCCCGCCATCATCGAAGCATCGCATGATGAGAACGGAATCATCTGGCCGGAGTCGGTCGCGCCCTTCGATGTCGTGGTCATCAACATGAAGGCCGGCGACGAGGCCTGCGACGGCACCTGCGAGCTGATCTGCGCGGCGCTGACCAAGGCCGGCAAGGATGTGCTCTATGACGACACGGACGACCGTGCCGGCACCAAGTTTGCGACCGCCGACCTGATCGGCGTGCCGTACCAGATCATTGCCGGTCCGCGCGCGGTCGCGAATGGCGAAGTGGAAGTGAAGGACCGCAAGACTGGCGCCCGCGAGACGATGACCATCGAGGCGGCGATCAACAGGTTCGTGGCTTAAGAAAGACGGAGGCGAAATGGCAGAGGCAGCATTGGACCGGAGTTCCAAATCCGGCTTGGGTCCGGCTGGCAAGCCATTTTCCACCTTCGAACGCCTGGTGGCGTGGCGCTATCTGCGCGCCCGCCGCAAGGAGGCCTTCATCTCTGTCATTGCCGGCTTCTCCTTCGTCGGCATCATGCTGGGCGTTGCAACGCTGATCATCGTCATGGCCGTTATGAACGGGTTCCGCACGGAACTCGTCTCCCGCATCCTCGGTATCAACGGCCACATGATCATCCAGCCGGTCGATGGTCCCTTCACCGACTATGCCGACCTCGTGAAGAAATTCGAGGCGGTGCCCGGTATCAAGATGGCGCTGCCGCTGGTCGAGGGCCAGGTGCTGGCTTCCTCGCGGACGGGCGGCAGCACCGGTGCGCTGGTGCGCGGCACGCGCGCCGAAGACCTGACCAAGCTCAAGGCAGTATCCGACAATATCAAGTCCGGCGACATGGTAGGCTTTGCTGCAGGCGACAGCGTTTTGATGGGCACGCGCATGGCCGACCAGCTCGGCCTGCGGGTCGGTGACCTGATTACGCTGACGTCACCGGAAGGTGATGTGACGCCGATGGGCGTCAATCCGCGCATCAAATCCTACAAGATCTCCGGTCTCTTCGAGATCGGCATGTCGGAATACGATTCCTCGATCATCTATATGCCGCTCGAGGAATCGCAGCTTTATTTCAATGCCGACGGGCTGGTGCAGTCGATCGAACTCTTCGTCAATAACCCCGACGATATCGACAATCTGAGGCCCAAGGTGGAGGAGGCGGCCGGTCGGCAGATAGCCATCACCGACTGGCGTCAGCGCAACCAGACCTTCTTTTCCGCCCTGCAGGTCGAGCGCAACGTCATGTTCATGATCCTGACGCTGATCGTGCTCGTCGCAGCGCTCAACATCATCTCCGGCCTCATCATGCTGGTGAAGGACAAGGGCAGCGATATCGCGATCCTGCGTACCATGGGCGCGAGCGCCGGCGCCATCATGCGCATCTTCTTCATGACGGGAGCTGCGATCGGCATCGTCGGCACGATCGCCGGCGTGCTGCTCGGCGTGCTCGTCTGCATCAACATCGAGTCCATCCGCCAGTTCTTCTCCTGGGTCTCTGGCACGGTGCTTTTCGATCCGCAGCTCTACTTCCTGAGCCAGCTTCCGGCGGAAATGGATGTGAGCGAAACGGTTTCAGTCGTCATCATGGCGCTGACGCTCTCTTTCATCGCGACGATCTTCCCCGCCTGGCGCGCCTCCCGCCTCGATCCCGTTCAGGCCCTTCGTTACGAATAAGGCCGTGATCCAAGGTCAAATCCAAGGCCCAATCCAAGGAATGCCGCATTCATGAAACGCAACGTCGTTCTCAAGCTTTCAGGCGTCGCGCGCCACTATGGCCAGGGCGAAACGCTGCTGACCATCCTCAAGGGTGCGGATTTCACCCTGTCGAGCGGTGAGATGGTGGCGCTGGTGGCGCCGTCAGGCACCGGCAAGTCGACGCTGCTGCATGTCGCAGGGCTGCTGGAGCATCCTGACGGCGGCGAGGTAGTGGTCAACGATCGCCCCTGTGATGGCCTTTCCGATGACAAGCGCACGGCCATCCGCCGCGGTGAGATCGGCTTTGTTTATCAGTTCCATCACCTGCTGCCGGAATTCTCGGCGCAGGAGAACATCATGATGCCGCAGCTCATCGCCGGTCTCTCATGGAAGGAAGCGAGCGAACGGGCAAAGATGCTTCTGGACTACATGCGCATCGGCCACCGCGGTACGCATCGCCCGGGCGAGCTTTCCGGCGGCGAGCAGCAGCGCGTGGCAATCGCGCGCGCCGTTGCCAATGCGCCGAGCCTGCTTCTGGCCGACGAGCCGACCGGCAACCTCGACCCGGAAACCGCAAGCTACGTCTTCGATGCTCTGGAAGCGCTGGTTCGCCAGTCCGGCCTTGCCGCGCTGATCGCCACACATAACCACGAGCTCGCCCGGCGCATGGACCGGCGCGTGACGATCTCCGACGGCAAGGTCGTGGATTTCTGATTATCAGGGGACAATCAGCCCGCCGCGATAATCGAGCTCATAGGCCTTCTGACCATCGACAAGGATGAATTCGTGGCCACGGAAATGCGTGCAGTCGCCTTCGCTCGTATCGACATAGCGCCCCAGCGAATGATCGAAGATCATGCCGCCGAGGAAGCGGCCTTGTTTGTAGAGCTGTGACAGCGCGGCGCTAATGATCGTGCCGGCGACAGTTCCGTCGATGATCCCGGGCTCGATGATCCGCCCGAAATAGTTCATCGCCCACACCGGCTTTTCCTCCAGCCACACCACTTCCTGACCGGCAAAATCCGTGCCGCCGAAATAGCTGTCGAGATAGCGCCAGATGCCGCGCTTGTAGCCGAGGTCATGGGCGCCGATCCGATAGGAAGGCTGTGCCTTGGCGCCGGCAACATAAGTCTGCGATTTGGCTTCGACAATGAAGCCGTTGAGTTCCTGCGTGTCCATCGTCCCACTGCTCCGATGTTAACCATGTCCCGCAGAAGCGGGGGGTAAACCTGTTGACAACAGAACATACATGGAACAAATTAAAAACATAAGAGCAAAAGGAGAGCCAAATGACTGACATGATCCGTGATATCGCAGCATTCACCTCCATCGCAATGTTCATCGCCAGCTTCTCGCTGATCGTCATGGCAATGTAAGAATTCAGGGGACCGCATGGCAGCCATGCGGTCCCGAAGCAGGACTTTTTCTGGACAGAATCGCCGACAATGCCGACAATGCGCACTCTTCAGTGAGGCGGTTCGAAAGGCAGATCATGGCGGATGCGGAAAAAGGCGCTGCTGGCGCAGTCGTCGGTGGGAAACCGGGCTTCGTCCATCTGAGGGTCCACTCCGCCTATTCGTTGCTCGAAGGCGCGCTGCCCCTCAAAAAGATCCTCTACAAGGCGTCGGGCGACAGCCAGCCTGCTATTGCCATCACCGATACCAACAATCTTTTCGTCGCCCTGGAATTTTCCCAGAAGGCGCTGGACGACGGTCTGCAGCCGATCATCGGTTGCCAGGTGTCGATCGACATGGAAGATGGCCTAGACACGGAGAAGCGGGGCGGTCAGCAGGCGCTGGTTAAATTGCCTTCGATCGTGCTTCTGTCCGCTACGGATGCGGGTTACGAGCGGCTGGTCGATCTCGTCAGCCGCGCTTATCTCGGCGGCGAGAGCAATCAGGCTGTCCATATCCGTTCCTCCTGGCTGGAGGAAATCGGTACCGAGGGGCTGATCGCTTTGACCGGTGCCTCGACCGGCCCTGTCGACATGCCGCTTAAGGACGGCCATGCTGCTGCGGCAGAGACGCGGCTGCTGGCGCTGAAGCGCCTCTTCGGTGACCGGCTCTATGTCGAACTGCAGCGGCACGGAACCTACGACAAGCGCCACGAACAGAAGATCATCGGCCTTGCCTACAAGCATGATCTGCCGCTGGTGGCGACCAACGAGGCCTTCTTCCCGACACGAGACGATTACGACGCGCATGACGCGCTGATGGCGGTGGCCCACAACGCCATCGTTTCCGACGACAGCCGCTTCCGCCTCTCGCCGGATCACTATCTGAAGAGCCGTGCGGAGATGGAAAAGCTCTTCGCCGATCTGCCTGAGGCGCTGGATAATACCGTCGAGATCGCAAGGCGCTGCTCCTTCATTCTGAAGACCCGCAAGCCGATCCTGCCGCGCTTCACCGGCGCGACCGATGATCCCGAGGAGGCTGAGCGCGCAGAATCGCTCGAACTTCGCCGCCAGGCGGAGGAGGGGCTGGACATGCGCCTTGCCGAGCTTGGAATGTCGGCCGGCTACGAGGAAAAGGATTATCGCGAGCGGCTGGAATTCGAGCTCAGCGTCATCGAGCGAATGAAGTTTCCCGGCTACTTCCTGATCGTTGCGGATTTCATCAAATGGGCCAAGCAGCATGACATTCCCGTCGGCCCCGGCCGCGGCTCGGGTGCGGGTTCGCTCGTCGCCTATGCACTGACGATCACCGACGTCGATCCGCTGCGTTTCTCGCTGCTTTTCGAACGCTTCCTCAATCCGGAACGCGTCTCGATGCCCGACTTCGATATCGACTTCTGCCAGGACCGCCGCGAAGAGGTGATCCGATACGTGCAGCAGAAATATGGTCGCGAGCAGGTGGCGCAGATCATCACCTTCGGTTCGCTGCAGGCGCGTGCCGCGCTGCGCGACGTCGGCCGCGTGCTGGAAATGCCCTACGGCCAGGTCGACAAGATCTGCAAGCTGGTGCCGAACAACCCGGCAAACCCGACGCCGCTTTCCAAGGCGATCGAGGAAGAGCCGAAGCTGCAGGAAGAGGCAGCCAAGGAACCGGTGGTTGCCCGCCTCCTGGATATCGCCCAGAAGATCGAAGGCCTTTACCGCCACGCCTCGACCCACGCCGCCGGCATCGTGATCGGCGACCGCCCGCTGTCGAAGCTCGTGCCGATGTATCGCGATCCGCGTTCCGACATGCCGGTCACCCAGTTCAACATGAAGTGGGTGGAACAGGCCGGTCTCGTGAAGTTCGACTTCCTCGGCCTGAAGACGTTGACCGTGCTCAAGGTCGCTGTCGACTTCTGCAGGAAGCGCGGCATCGAGGTCGATCTTCCGAAGATCCCGCTCGACGACAAGAAAACTTACGAGATGCTTTCGCGCGGCGAGACGGTCGGCGTGTTCCAGGTTGAAAGTGCCGGCATGCGCAAGGCACTGATCGGCATGAAGCCAGACTGCATTGAGGACATCATCGCGCTGGTCGCCCTCTATCGCCCGGGTCCGATGGAAAACATTCCGACCTACAATGCCCGCAAGCACGGCGACGAGGAGCTGGAATCGATCCATCCGATGATCGACCATCTTCTCAAGGAAACGCAGGGCGTTATCGTCTACCAGGAGCAGGTGATGCAGATCGCCCAGGTCCTGTCGGGCTATTCGCTTGGCGAAGCCGATCTTCTGCGCCGCGCCATGGGTAAGAAGATCAAGGCAGAAATGGACCAGCAGCGCGAGCGCTTCGTCGTTGGCGCGGTCCAGAACGGCGTGTCGAAGCCGCAGGCCGACAACATCTTCGAACTGCTTGCAAAGTTCGCAAACTACGGTTTCAACAAGTCGCACGCTGCCGCCTACGCCATCGTCTCCTATCAGACGGCCTATATGAAGGCGCATTATCCGGTCGAGTTCCTGGCCGCGTCGATGACGCTCGATATGTCGAACACCGAAAAGGTCAACGACTTCCGCCAGGATGCCAAGCGCCTGGGCATCGAGGTCATCGCGCCCTCCGTCCAGACCTCCTTCCGCCAGTTCGAGACCGGCGACAACCGTATCTATTACGCGCTTGCGGCTCTCAAGGGTGTCGGCGAATCCGCCGTCGATCACATCGTCGAAATGCGCGGCGATAAGCCCTTTGCCAGCATCGAGGATTTCTGCCTGCGGATCGATCCGCGCCAGGTGAACCGCCGCGTGCTGGAAAGCCTGATCTACGCCGGAGCCTTTGATTGCTTCAACCTGGATCGCGCCCAGCTTTCGGCCGGTCTCGACCGCGTGCTCGGCTATGCGCAGCGCGCCCAGGAAAATAAACTGAGCGGCCAGTCGGATATTTTCGGCGGTGCCCTATCCTCGGGCCCGGAAAAGATCGCCCTGCCGCCATTCTCGCCCTGGCTTGCCTCCGAGCGGCTACTCAAGGAGTTCCAGGTGCTGGGCTTCTACCTGACCGCCCATCCGCTCGACAGCTACAACAACATCCTTCAGAAGATGCGCGTACAGACCTTCGCGGATTTCTCGACGGCGGTAAAGCAGGGTGCTGCGAACGGGCGACTGGCGGGCACCGTCATTTCCAAGCAAGAGCGCAAGACGCGCACCGGCAACAAGATGGGCATTATCGTCTTCTCGGATTCCTCCGGCCAGTATGAAGCCGTGCTCTTCTCCGAAATGCTGAACCAGTATCGTGACATACTCGAGCCCGGGAAATCCTTCGTCATCACCGCGATCGGCGAAGAGCGGCCGGAAGGTGTCAGCCTGCGTCTGCAGACCATCCAGTCGCTGGAGGAAAAGTCGCTGCAGATGCAGAAGGCGCTACGCGTCTATGTCCGCGACTCCGGCCCGCTACGCGCCGTCGCCGCACATCTGAACGCCAAGGGCGACGGCCTCGTCTCCTTCATCGTCATCAAGGAGGAGGGCAAGCGCGAGGTCGAAGTGGTGCTGCAAGAGAAATATCGCATCACGCCCGAGATCGCAGCTGCGTTGCGGGCTGCTCCTGGCGTCGTCGACGTCGAACTCGTCTGAACGAAAAGTGCGACCGGCAGTGCACCGGTCGCCATTATTTTTCAGCCGGCCTGCAGACGGCAGGATGCATCCGCGCAGCGGCCTCTGCCGAAGCCCATGATGACCATGCCGATCAACGTCGCCGCTACCGGCACCAGCAAGGCGGTGCGCAGCGCTTCCAGGCGTTCGGATGGGCTGTCTCCATCGCCGAGAGCAAGTGTGCCGACGGCGCTGACGGCAGAGAGGCCGAGCGCCGCACCGAACTGGAACGACGTATTCACCAGCCCGCTTGCCAGTCCCTGTTCGTTTTCGGCGATACCCTCAGTCGCAATGATCGTCAGCGGGCCGTAGCCAAGCGAGAAGGCCAGGCCGAGCAGGATCGTCGACGGCAGCATCGCCGCATAAGTCCAGTCGAGCCCCATACCAAGGAAGAGCGCGTAGCCCGCGACGGCAAAAGCGAAGCCGCCGAGCACCACACGTCCATTGCCGAAGCGCTCGACGAGCAGCGGCGTCAGCAGCGGCGCCAGAATGGCGTCCATGCCGATGACGATGAGGGCGAGGCTGGTTTCGAAGGAGGACCAGCCGAGCAGTTCCTGCAGGTAGAGCGAGACGATGAACTGAAAGCCGAAGAAGGCGCCGGTGAAGAGCATCGCTCCGAGGTTGGATTGTACCAGGGCGGCAGACCGGAAGATGCCGAGCCGCACCAGCGGCGCACGCGAATTGCGTTCGATGAGGATGAAGGCGAGCCAGAGCACCGCGCTCCCGCCTGCCGCCACAATCGTCCAGGTTAGCTCACTGGTGGCATGCTCCAGCCGCGTCAGCGCATAGGCGGCAAGCAGCATGGCGCCGGTCAGGGTCACCGCGCCGGCAATGTCGAACCTCTGGTGTGGGGTTGTGTCCTCCTTGTTCTCCACGATCAGCTTCGTGCCGGCAACGAGCAGGATGGCGGAGAAGATAACAGGTGCGAAAAACACCCATCGCCAGCCGACGGCGGACAGAAGCCCGCCAATGACGAGGCCGAGGGAGAAGCCGGCCGAGGCCGTACCGGCATAGATCAGCACGGCCCTGTTACGCTGCGATCCCTCCGGAAAGCTGCCATTGATGAGCGCAAGCCCGGCGGGCGTCATGAAGGCGGCCGCTGCACCCGTCACGAAGCGGGCCGTCAGCAGCATCCAGCCCTCGGTTGCAAAGCCGCCGAGGCCGGAAAACAGCAGGAAGACGGTCAGTGCCGTCAGGAAGACCTTGCGCTTGCCGTACATGTCGGCGACGCGCCCGCCAAGCAGCATCAGCCCGGCATAGGCAAGCACATAGGCCGAAACCACGGCGCTCAGCGTGGTGGTCGAAAGACCAAGCTCGGCCCGGATCGATGGAAGCGCAATATTGAGCATGGCCGCATCGACGCCTTCGAGAAAGATGGCGCCGCACAGAACGGCGAGCATGCCGGCAGCACTACGGCTCATTCTTCCGCTATCCAATGCCAGTGGAGGACTTGTAGACATTCTGATTTCCTTGTCCGTAAAGCAGGGAAGAGCGAGAATGGTTACATATTGATCCTCGGTTCCCTATTGTAACCAAGGCTGACATAAGGCATGGTTCTGAGCCATGGAAGAAGGCACTTCAAACTCACCGAGTGACTGCTGCAGCACCGACCGCGATTACGACGTCCACCAGTGGGATTCTCGGGAGGAATGCGAAGTGCGCCAGATCCTCGATCGCATCGCCGACAAATGGTCGCTACTGGTCATTGCCCTGCTCGAAAAACGCACCTTGCGCTTTACCGAATTGCGCAAGAGCATCGATGGCATCAGCCAGCGTATGCTGACGACGACATTGCGTCAGCTCGAGCGTGACGGGCTGATCGAGAGGACAGTCTATCCCGTCGTTCCGCCAAGGGTTGATTATGCTCTGACGGAGCTCGGCTGCACGCTGCACGAGACAATCAAGGCGCTCGTGGTCTGGACGGAAACGAACCAGGCAAAGATCATCTCCGCCCGCCGAAGCTACGACGAACGCGCCAGCGAGAAGCTTTGGTAGGCCTCAGCTCTCGCGGGTGATGGTGATGAATCCCGTGCCTTCGCCGGTTTCGGATCCGAGGCCGGTATCTGATATCGTCAGCGTTGAGCCGGGCGAGATCAGTGCATCGATCCGGTGACGGGTTTCTTCTGACATCGAGATGCGGCTGAGCGCTCTGGCGATTGGACGGCCGCTGATGATGGAGCTTTCCTGATTGGCGATGCCGAGCCGCTTCACCGTCTCGCGGGAGAGATTGTTCTCCAGCGTTACGCCCAGCCAGTCCGCCGTGCCGGCGGCCTCATCGACTGAATGTAGCGAGAAGAAGTGCGTGCCGAGAGCAAGACCCGGATCGGCGATGGTAATGGGCGCCTCGAAGAGCGGCTTGAAATCCTGCCGCACCATGATGACGCCATTCGGAGGCTCGCCTTTGCCTGCCGCAGCGTAAACTTCCTTAAGGAGAGTATCAGTGACCAGGCCCCTGTCACGGGCAAATTCCGTTGGCCGCAGCGCCTTGAAGGCATTGATGGCCTGAACGGTCGCAGGACCGGCCAGCCCATCAGGCTCGCCGGCAGCAAAGCCGAGCTGGTTCAGCAGGGTCTGGATGTCGATGACGTTTTCACGCAGCGTCCGGCGCGTAATCAGCATGCTGATCGGCGCGCTATCCGCAGCGGGCGCCTGCAGCTGGAACTGCGGCATCGGCAGGGCAGCCGTCGTCTCGTTCATGGCGACCTGCACCTGCGTCTTCGCGTCACCTATGGACGGCCGCAGCTCCACGTCCGATAGCAGTGGTGCCGGTTCGGGCCGGTCGGGGCGGAACAGGGTCGGATGGTCAATCGGCTCTGGTATCAGCTCACTGTCGGTAATGATGACAGGCACGCCCGTCTCGGTCATCTTGTAGAGCGATTTCGCAAAGGCGCCGGGCATGCGCACGCAGCCATGCGAGGCCGGATAGCGCGGCACGGAACTAGACTCGTGCAGCGCGATGCCGGACCATGTCAGCCGCTGCATGAAGGGCATCGGCGCGTTCGAATAGATGTTGGATTCGTGGTACTTCTGCTTCTCGATGACGGAGAAGATGCCGCTCGGCGTCGTGTGCCCGTCCTTGCCGCTCGAGATCTTGGAGGTCGCCACGACCTCCGCACCGTCATAGACGGCCAGCGACTGCTTATCCTTGGACACGAAAATCTGCAGCGTGCGCGCGTCTGCTGCAAAAGCCGGATGGACAAGAGCGGTTGCCGACAGCAACCCGATAAGAACGCTCACACGCACAGACATGACGCAATACACCACATGCACAAAAACGACGCGAGTTAAGCACGCGAAGTTTAACGAAGGCTTGAATGCGCGGCGCCGCTTTGATCACGAGATTGTGGGATATTCAATTTTATGCAAATCTAAAAAAGGAGAAGTCTTGGGGGAGACTTGGAAATGCATGTCGATATTGTTTCCGCGTTCGATGATCTGCATGCCCTGAAAGACAACTGGAACGAGGTCTATGCTGCCGATCCGGAGGGGAACTACTTCCTCTCCTGGCACTGGATCGCCAAATGGCTGGAGCGGCGCGCTTCGTGGTTCGTTCTCGCTGCCAGGCGGCAGGAGGGGGATGAACGATACGTGGCTTTCCTGCCCATCCAGCTGCATGTCGAATTCGAGGAAGGGCAGGGCCTCGTCAATATCCTGCGGCTCGGCGGCACACCCTATGCCGGCTATAACGGCCTCCTGACGCGTCCCGAGGATGTCGAAGCGGCGCTCAGCGCCTTTGCCGGTTGCCTCCAGACCTTCAATTGGAAACATCTCGATCTCGACGATGTCTATATATCCGAGGAGAGACTGAAGGCGCTCCTCGAGGCCTTTCCGGCTTCCGAATTTTCAAAGAGAAAGGTCGCTCGCAGGCCGCACATCACCTCGGTTGGTGAAAACATCGACCACGACGTCTATGTCTATGTGCCGCTCGGCGATGATTTCGAAACCTTCGTCGATGAGCGTTTCGGCTCGAAGACCCGGCGCAATGCGCGAAAAGCGCTGCGCGATCTGGTCGCGCCGCAGAACGAGCTGCGCATCACGCACGTCACGCCCGAGACGATGGAGCGCGACCTGGCGCTCTTTTACGAGATGTGGAACCTGCAATGGGGCGAGCGCCAGCCGCGCTACGGAAAGTTCATTCTCGACAACAGCCGTCATATGCTGCCGGCCTGCATCGAGCATGGCACGGTCTTCATGCCGATCCTCTGGCATCAGGACAAGCCGGTCGGCACCTTCATCATCTTCCTCGATCCCTACCGCAAGTCGATGATGTGCTTTCTCGGAAGCCGCGACCTGACCTTCCGCCACTCGATCAGCCCCGGCTTCATGCTCCATTGCTACAATCTGCGCTGGGCGATCGAAAATGGCTACCGCATCTACGACATGGGCACCGGCAATTACAGCTATAAGGATTTACTCGGATCGGAGCATCATATCGTCGAGAAGCTGCAGATCTCAACGCTCACCGGCCGTAATATCGGCGACCGTCTCGATCCGCACTCGCTTGGCATCGCCATGCATCAGGCGGTGCATTTCTTCAGGAATGGAAACCCGACCGCCGCCGAACTCTGCTGCCGGCAGATCCTGGCCGTCGACGAGAAACATGCGCAAGCCAGCTCATTGCTGGCGAAAATCGAGGCGGCGCAGCGGCCAAGGTTGACCGGTGATCCCGAAACCCATTTCAGTGCTGCCGCCGAACGTCATCGGGCCGGCGATCTTATTGCTGCGGAAGCTGGCTATCGCGACGTGATCTTAGTCATGCCAGATCATTTCGATGCTCTGCAGCATCTGGCATTGCTGCTATTGCAGAAGGGCGATCTGCGTGGCGCAGCAGTCTGCGTCGACAAGGCGATCGAGGCGAAACCGACATCCGCCTCAGCCTATTGCAATCGCGGCAATATCCAGGCGCGGCTTTCGAATTTCGATCAGGCGCTCGCAAGCTACGATCGGGCAATCGCTCTCGATGCCGGCCACGCCATCGCCCTCAACAATCGCGGCAATGTTCTACGGCGACTGGGGCGCCATGATGACGCGCTGGAAAGCTATGATCGTGCGATCGCGATCGAACCTGGTTATGCACAGGCTGCGAAGAACAGGGAGGCGGCGCTGCAGGAAATGGCCGCGGTGCCGGCCTAGAGCGCGGTGCGTCCATTCGGACGCACAAAGGACGCTCTAACTCTTTGAATCTACGCATCGGCCCGAAAATCGATTCCGATTTTCGGGCCGATGCGTAGGCTAGCCGTTCCCCTTGCCGCCGAAAGTATAGCCGGTCTCGACCGTGCCCTTGCCGAACTTGTCGCGCAACTTGTCCATGGCGGCTTCCGCCGCCGCGCGGCGGCCGGATTGCTGGTCGATGAGATCGGGCGGGTCGGCGCGGCCGGCATCGCCGAGATCGGTGACGCCAATGCCGATAAGGCGGAATTTCGTGCCGTCGGTTTCCTTCTCCAGAAGGTCGAGCCCCGTGCGGAAGATCTTGTCGGCAAGCTGTGTCGGGTCTTCAAGGCGCCGGTTGCGGGTGCGCGATTTGAAATCGGCGGTCTTCATCTTCAGCACCACGGTCTGGCCGGCAATGCCGTTCTTCTTCAGCCGCCAGGAGACTTTTTCCGAGAGATTGCGCAGGATCGGCACCAGATCATCATAACGCGAGATATCATCGAAGAAGGTGGTTTCAGCTGAGACGCTCTTGGCGGCATCGTTGATATGCACCTCGCGGTCGTCGATGCCGCGCGAGAGGCGGGAAAGCCGCTGGCCGATGCTGCCGTAACGGCGCATCAGGTCATTCTCTTCCATTTGCTGCAACTGGCCGATCGTGCGGATGCCGTCTGCTTCGAGCGTCGCGGCAAATGCCTTGCCGACGCCCCAGATGGTCGTTACGGGACGAGGCGCCAGAAACTCCACGGCTTCCTCGCGTCCGATGACGGAAAAACCACGCGGTTTCTGCAGGTCGGAGGCGACCTTCGCGAGGAATTTGCAATAGGAAAGACCGACCGAGACGGTAATGCCGACCTCCTTTTCGACGCGGCGGGCAAACTTCGCCAGCGTGCGGGCCGGCGGATCGTGATGCAGCCGTTCCGTGCCGCCGAGTTCCAGGAAGGCCTCGTCGATGGAGAGCGGCTGCACAAGCGGTGTCAGTTCCTGCATCAGTGCGCGAACCTTCCGCCCGACCTTAACATATTTCTCCATGTCCGGGCGGATAACGACCGCCTGCGGGCAAGCCTCCAGCGCCTTGAACATCGGCATGGCCGAGCGTACGCCGTGGATGCGGGCGATGTAGCAGGCGGTGGAGACAACACCGCGCTTCCCGCCGCCGATGATAACGGGCTTGTCGGCAAGCTCCGGATTGTCGCGTTTCTCCACGGCGGCGTAAAAAGCGTCGCAGTCAATATGCGCGAGCGTCAGATCATAGAGCTCTTTGTGACGCACCAGACGCGGGCTGCCACAGGCATGGCAGCGGCGCGCCTCTCCCTTCTGCTCGGCAAGGCAGTCACGACAGAAGCCGGGTGTCTTGTCAGATGCAGGCGCCATGGTGGGAACAAAGGTTGAACATCGTAACATTACGCCCTAAGCTTTTGAGTCTCAAGAGAGGGAGGAGAGCTTGGCCGTGGATATCGATCTTCGTTTCGAACCTGTCACGGCCGAGCGCTGGGGAGATTTGGAAAAGCTGTTCGGCCCGCAGGGTGCCTTCTATAATTGTTGGTGCGTGGCGCTGCGCCTTCCGCATGCCGTCCGCACGAAGATGGAACCTTCGGAGCGCAAGGCCCATATGCAGGACCGGATTGAGACGGGACCACCACCGGGTATTCTCTGTTATATCGAGGGCGAGCCTGTGGCTTGGGTTCAGGTGGGGCCGCGCCACGACGTGCCGCAGTTCAATTCGCCGCGAACGGTTTCGCGGCCACTCGAGGAGGGTGACGCTCATGATCCCTCGATCTGGGCAGTCAGTTGCTTCTTCCTGTTGCCGAATCTGCGCGGAAAAGGCTTGAGCCACAGATTGCTTGCTGGTGCCGTCGATTATGCTCGCGGTCAGGGCGCACGGTTGCTGGAAGCCTGTCCGATCGACCATGTGAAGCAGTCGAAATCCGTCACGCTTTGCATCGGCTCGACGGCGATTTTCGACACTGCCGGTTTCGAAACGATCGCGCGGCGCAAGGACGGCCGGCCGCTCATGCGGCTGGATTTGCACGGCTGATCGTGTGTCCGGCAAGGTATTGGTCGATGAGTTCGGCGGCATGAGCCCAGTCTCTCGCCCGCGCGATATCCTCGGCGGCGGCCGGCGCGAAGCGGTGAACGGGCGAATCCGGCATGAGATGAATGAGCAGGCAATCTGCCACATGCTCCTTCACGGAATGCAGGTTGCGCGCCATATCATCGATAAAGATGACCGGAAGATCGCGACCGCCATGCAGCGCCTGCACGATCGGTCCCTTCGGCTGTTCGCTGGCAAGCAACGGGAAGGTAAGGCCCGCGCTGTCGAGAAGGCGACGACGATGGGCGGAAAACTGCGGCGGCATCGCGGTGAGGAACAGGACATCGGCATCATCAGACAAGCGTTCGAGCGTCGAAACGACGGGATCGATAGGCGTCTGCCAGCTTTCCTGGGCCTCGAAGAATTCCAGGATCAGCCGACTGACATGCTGATCCTCAAGCGCAAGCCCGTCGGCCAGCGAGACGATGTTGCCGTGAAGACGGAAGGAGCGCGGCAGAAATTCGTGGCCGAGACTTTTGAGGTACAGTTGGAAAGGACCGATGAATTGCAGCACCACATCATCGACATCGCAGACGATGAGCGGCCTGTCGCCAAGGCGGATATGAGAAATGTCGAATTCGGCGCTGTTGCTCACGATCAGTATTCCCCAGAGTCGAGGCCGGGCGGCGAGAAGTGGCGCCATGCCGCAGTCAGCGCTTCCGGCGTCGTGTTCGTCGCCTCACAGAAGGCGATCGCCGTCGGCTCATGGTTCATGAGGAAGTCCAGCATGCCGGCGAGAAAGCCGGGATCGTTGATGGCATTACGCACTTGCTGGGGTTCTACGCCTGTCAATGCCAGGAAGCGACCGAAGAGATCGGGGTCGTTCGCAAGCCAGCCGAGGACGGCAATGGCCGTTTCTTGCGGATCTGCTGCCGCCGCAAGTTGTTTCGAAGTCTTGAAATTGCTTTGCATTGCGATGGTCGAGTTACCTTTTCTTCAACCAAATACCGGTAGCTTGCACTATCGGTTTCATGGAGCCATTTGTCAGCTAATGTCTTTATCATGGACATTTGGCTTCAAGAGCGGACGTAGGGACAGCTAATCATGCCCAAACAGGTGATGATTGTAGAAGATAACGAGCTCAACATGAAGCTCTTTCGCGACCTCATCGAGGCCTCGGGCTATACCACGATCCAGACCCGCAACGGCATGGAAGCGCTTGATCTTGCGCGCAAACATCGCCCCGATCTTATACTTATGGATATTCAGCTTCCGGAAGTTTCCGGCCTCGAAGTCACCAAGTGGCTGAAGGAAGACGACGAACTGCATGTGATCCCGGTCATCGCCGTCACAGCCTTTGCCATGAAGGGCGACGAGGAGCGGATCAGACAGGGCGGCTGCGAGGCCTATGTCTCGAAGCCGATCTCCGTTCCGAAATTCATTGAGACGATCAAGACTTATTTGGGCGACGCCTGAGGCATCGGAAAAAAGATTCATGACTGCGCGAATACTGGTTGTTGATGATATTCCGGCAAATGTGAAGCTGCTCGAAGCGCGGCTGCTGGCCGAATATTTCGACGTGCTGACCGCGGCCGATGGCTACGAGGCGCTGGCGATCTGCGACCGCAACCAGGTCGATCTCATCCTGCTCGACATCATGATGCCCGGCATTGACGGTTTCGAAGTCTGCGAGCGGCTGAAGGCCAATCCGAAGACCGCTCATATCCCCGTCGTCATGGTCACCGCGCTCGACCAGTCGGCCGACCGCGTGCGCGGCCTGAAGGCCGGTGCCGACGACTTCCTGACAAAGCCCGTCAATGACCTGCAGCTCATTTCCCGCGTAAAAAGTCTGCTGCGCCTGAAGACGCTGAGCGACGAGTTGCGCGTGCGCGCCGAGACTGCCCATACGATGGGCATGGACGAGTTGATGCGCGCCGGCGACGGACGCTCCGACGAGGCGGGACAGGTGTTGCTGGTCGACAGCCGTGCCAACTCGCAGGAACGCATCATCAAGGCGCTGAAGCCCGTCGCAGACGTGGTCGCCATCTCCGATCCGCAGGCAGCTCTTTTCGAAGCCGCCGAGAGCGCCTTCGAACTCGTCATCGTCAACGCCAATTTCGATGACTACGACCCGTTGCGACTCTGCTCGCAGTTCCGCTCGCTGGAGCGGACGCGTTTCCTGCCGATCCTCATCATCACGGAGCAGGGCGCCGATGAAATGGTGATCCGCGCGCTCGATCTCGGCGTCAACGACTATATCGTGCGCCCTGTCGATCCGAACGAGCTGGTCGCCCGCAGCCTGACGCAGATCCGCCGCAAGCGCTACAACGACCGTCTGCGGGCCAGTGTCAAGCAGACGATCGAACTCGCTGTCACCGATCCGCTGACCGGTCTCAACAACCGCCGTTATCTCGACAACCATCTCAATGTGCTCTTCAACCGCTCGATGGCCCGTGGCCGGCCGCTCTCGGTGCTGATCACCGATATCGACCGCTTCAAGCAGGTCAACGACACCTATGGCCATGACGGCGGCGACCAGGTGCTGAAGGAATTCGCAAACCGCGTGCGCTCTACCGTCCGCGGCGCTGATCTTGCCTGCCGTTACGGCGGGGAGGAGTTCGTCGTCGTCATGCCGGACACCTCGCCGGAAATTGCCGCGGCCGTTGCCGAGCGCCTGCGCGCGGCCATTGAAAGCACGCCGTTCCTGCTGAAGTCGTCGGGCGAAACGCTGAATATTACGGCCTCCTTCGGCATATCCTCGCGCATCGCCTCGGTCATAACGCCCGACCAGCTCATGAAGCAGGCAGACCTTGCGCTCTATGAGGCGAAGAATACCGGGCGCAACCGCGTCGTAGCCTCCGCCGCCTGACGACATAACGTTCCGTAATGCGTCGCTTTCGGTTATCCACTGGGAGTAGCTGAACCTTACGAATATTTAATGTTGTTGGCTGCGACGAAGGCGCCGGTTTTCCAACCCGATAGCCAAAAAATGGACTTTAAAGCGTGTTTCTTCCGATAACACGTATCGCCTGCTTCAGAAAGCTAGAGGCGGCGAACGCAAAAAGAAGAGCGGACTATAGTTGCATCCTGATTGTCTGGCCCCTGTAAAACGTATTTCACAAAACGTAACGCCGACTCCTTACGTAAGGGGAGGGGCTGAGGTGTTATTGTAATATATTTCTGAAATTCTTGCTGATATCAAATATTGTCCTTTTGGTAAAAGAGATTTGGTTGCGTCTTTACACGTGCCAAAATTGGACTTTTAACCATAGAATCATACTCGGAAATTTTACCATTAAGAATTTGTTGATTTTCTTTCATTTTTGCGCAAATTATCGGCTCAGAACAGAAAACGCTCCCATGGAGGAGCTGTCGATACCCCATGATGCTCAGGTCCGCCGCATCTCCTGGGTCGTGGGGTCGGTCGGCTGGTACGCAATCTCAAACGGTTCCTCGTGCCGTTTTGCATGCTGGCCGACCCCCTTTTCGTAAAAACGCCGTCACTTCCCGAAGATGGAAGGGCGGCGTTTTTCTTTGTTTGCGCTAACATTGCTGTCAGGAAGTCCAGTGCAAACAAAAAGCGCGCTACCCGGAGGCGCGCGCTTTTTGAAAGAGCCGTGAGATCAGGTAATTACTTGATCTTGGTTTCCTTGAACTCGACGTGCTTCTTGGCAATCGGGTCGTACTTGGTCTTCGTCATCTTGTCCGTCATCGTACGGCTGTTCTTCGTCGTGACGTAGAAGAAACCGGTGTCGGCCGTCGACAGAAGCTTGATCTTGATAGTGGTAGCCTTGGCCATGGTCGTCCTGCCTTTAAGAAAATGAAAGCCGTGGAAAACCGGATAGGCTCCACGGCAAATTCTGGCGCGAAACTACGAATCTAGCCCGAAAAGTCAAGCCCGCTTTCCGAGGAAAAGCAGTCTTATGCCGGCAAGCAAGGCATAAAGCCCGAAGAAACCGGCAATTGCATAGGCAAAACCGTTGTTTCCGGCAACATCGATAGCAGCGCCGATTACCTGGGGGCCTGCAACGGTGCCGACGGCATAACAGAAAACGAAGGCCGCATTGGCCGCCGCAAGGTCCGAACCTGTCAGCCGCGAGCCGAGATGGCTGAGACCGACCGTGTAGAGGCCGGAGACGCAGCCGCCCCAGAAAAGCAGAAGTCCGGCCATGAGAATCCAGTTATTGACGAGGACCGGGAGCATCATCGTTCCGACGAAACCGGTCAGCGCCATCAGCGCCAGCAGGGGGCGCTTGTCCTTGATGCGGTCCGAAAGCAACCCGAGCGGGATCTGGAAGATGACGTTGCCGACACCCATCATGGTGAGCAGCAGGGCCGCCTGCGTTTCGGTGAAATGCGCGCGCACCGCAAAGATCGGAAAGAGCGACAGGCCGCCGGCTTCGACTGCACCGAAGATGAAGACGGCCGCGGTTGCGGTTGGCACCAGGAAGACATAGCGCATGAAATGCAGTTCCGGCTTCTCGTCCAGGACAGGGCTTTCGTGGCGGGCGATGAAGATCGGGATCGCAGCCAGCAGGATCGCGAAGGCACCGACCAGGAAGGGCAGGATGCCGTCGCTGCCTAGCAGCGAGAAGATCAGCGGCCCAGCAGCAAAGCCGAGTGAAAGGACGGTCGCGTAGATGCCGAGCACGAAGCCGCGTTTGGAAGGCGGCGAGGCCGCATTGATCCAGAATTCAGAGAGGATGAAGAGTGTGGTCGTTGCGCCGTGGAAGGCGAAACGCAGCGGAAACCACATCCAGAAGTCCTGCGCATAGTAGAAGCCGAGCGCGCTGAGCGCCGAGATCAGCACCGCCCACATCATGGTGGGCGCGACACCGTATTTATGCGCGAGCTTGGTGGTGATCGGTGCCGCCGCCATCGCCGCGATACCGGCCATAGCGGTGTTGAGGCCGATGAGGGTGGAGGAAATGCCACGCTTTTCGAGAATAATGCTGAGGAGAGGAAGGCCCAGGCCGATCGCGATGCCGACGGCGGAGATGGACGAGACGGCTGCCACCAGAGAAGGCCAATGGATTTCCTCAACATCGCCCGGTGTGCCGTTCCTCGGCTGAGACATTTATCCATCCTTAGAGAGGTATGCGGACGAATCGTCCGTCTGGAGCCACATAGAAAGACATAGGCATGCCAAATCCAAGTGACGGGCAGGGTTTCACAATATTTCTGGCATCCGCCGACGATTTCTTGAGTGTAAGCTTTCCCCGTACAAAAGATGATGACCGTGTCGATCCTCTGCAGATAGTCGGCTATGGGCCGTGGCGCTCTGGTCGCTGCCACTACACGCGAAATATGTCTGGAAGGTGAAGGTGTTCAAGCTTGCCGGCCGGGTACGTCGTAATCTTCTGGTTCGTCATCATGGCCGCCGAAACCGTGCATCTTCAGCGCCCATTGCAGGCCTATGACGCCGCCCTTGATCGGCTGAATCGAGACGAGCGCCGTGATGATGGTGATCGGTGTCCAGATGGCGAGATGCACCCAGACCGGCAGGACAAAGGCCATGTCCGTCAGCATGAACCCACCGACGACGACATGGCCGAGCACGAGGATGACGATATAGGGCGGCAGGTCGTCGGCGCGCTGGTGGTACATCGCCTCGCCGCAGGCGGCGCAACGATCGACCGGCTTCAGAAAAGCGCGAAACAGCTTGCCGCTGCCGCAGGCCGGGCAGCGGTTCAGCATGCCGCGCATGATGGAGCGTCCGAGCGGGCGCTCGACATCGGGCGTATCCCCGTAGCGGACGACCTCGTCTGTCGGTGTGCTCATCGATCTTTCCCTTCCCGGAACCAGCGCCTTTCCATTTTTCTTTGAAATATGGAAAGGCTCCGTCTCTTTCTCTTCACGCAATTCCGGACGCAAAACCGCTGCGCACTTTTGCTGGAATTGCTTCAGCGCCGCCCGCGCGGCGGCCTCGTTCCGATCTTTTTGCGAGCGCGGCTTGCGTCGCGTCGCCCCGCCTTGTGGAAGGAGCGCACAGCCGTCGGCATCTTGCGTCCCTCGCTCAGCATCTCGAAGCGCAGGGCGCCCGCAAGCGGGATCGCCTCTGCCAACCGCACAGTCACATCGTCGCCGAGACGATAGCCAAGACCTGTCTTTTCACCCGATAGCGCCTGATGCGCCTCGTCATAGATGAAGTAGTCGGTGCCGAGCGTAGATATAGGGATGAAACCATCAGCGCCATAGTCCGGCAGCATGATAAACAGACCGGATTTGGTGACGCCAGAAACGCGCCCCTCGAATTCCTGGCCGATGCGGCCGGCCAGATGATGGGCGATGAGCCGATCGACCGTCTCGCGTTCGGCCGCCATGGCGCGGCGCTCGAAGGTGGAGATTTCGGCGGAGATGTCGTCGAGTGTCGCTTCCTCGTCCGGTGTGATGCCGCCTTCGCCGAAGCCGAGCGAGCCGACGAGCGCACGATGCACGATCAGGTCGGCATAACGGCGGATCGGCGAGGTGAAGTGCGCATACTTCATCAGGTTCAGGCCGAAATGGCCGATATTCTCAGGGCTGTAGATCGCCTGGCTCTGCGAGCGCAGTACCATCTCGTTGACCATCGTCTGGTGCGGCGTGTTGTCAGCCTTGGCGAGGATGCCGTTGAAGCTGTTGGCGCGCATATTGCCGCCTTTGGCTAGCGAGATGCCGAGGGTAGCGAGGAACTCGCGCAGCACCTCCTGCTTGGCAAGCGTTGGCGTATCGTGGATACGGTAAATCAGCGGCTGGCGCTTTTTTTCCAATGTCTCGGCAGCGCAGACGTTCGCCTGGATCATCATTTCTTCGATCAGCTTGTGGGCATCGAGGCGGGGCGGCACGAAGACCCGGTCGACGGTGCCGTCAGGCTTCAGCAGGATCTTGCGCTCGGGCATGTCGAGTTCGAGCGGCTGGCGCCGGTCGCGTCCGCGCTTCATCGTCGCGTAAGCGTGCCACAGCGGCTTCAAGATTGGCTCCAGCATCGGCCCGGTCTTGTCGTCAGGCTTGCCGTCGATCGCCGCCTGCGCCTGCTGATAGGACAGCTTGGCAGCACTCTTCATCATGATGCGATGGAAGGTATGGCCGATCTTGCGGCCGTCCTTCGAGAAGACCATGCGCACCGAAAGGGCAGGGCGGTCGACGCCTTCTTTCAGCGAGCAGAGATCGTTGGAGATGCGCTCCGGCAACATCGGCACGACACGATCGGGAAAGTAGACCGAGTTGCCGCGCTTCAGCGCTTCACGGTCGAGCGGCGAATTCGGCCGCACATACCAGGAGACATCGGCAATGGCGACGGTGACGATAACGCCGCCGGCATTGTCTTCCGATGGATCATCCTCGGCATAGACCGCGTCGTCATGGTCCTTGGCATCGGCAGGGTCGATGGTGATCAGTGGCAGGTCGCGCCAGTCCTCCCGATGCGACATCGTGGCAGGCTTGGCGTCATCCGCCTCTGCGACGGCGGCCGGCGGGAAGACATGCGGAATGCCATGGGCGTGGATGGCGATCATCGAGATCGCCTTTTCCGACGCGACGGAGCCGATGACCGAAAGCACCTTGGCACGAGCCAGGCCAAACCGGCCGAGGCGGGCAATTTCCACCTCGACGAGATCGCCGTCCTTGGCGTCGCCCTTGTATTCAGGGTCGATCACCATTTCCTCACCGCGCCGCTCGATCGGCAGCAGGCGTCCGGCCCCCCCGGGGGCATCCTTGAAGACGCCCATGCTGGCGCCGCGCCGCTTGTCGATCACCTTGATGATGCGGGCCGTATAGGCGGGGCCACCTCGATCGACGGCCGGGAAGATCTTGGCGAGGATGCGGTCGCCGAGGCCAGCAACGGGCGACTTCCCCTTGCCCTGACGGCCAGCAGGCGATTGCTGGCGGATGGCGACAGCGGGTGCTACGCCCTGATCCTCGGGCCACTCGGCCGGGCGGCCGATCAGCTCACCATCCTTGTCGCGGGTGGTGATGTCGAGCACGGTGACGGGCGGCAGCGCACCGGGCCGGATCAGCGACTTGCGGGTCTTCTGCAGCATGCCTTCCTGCTCCAGCTCCTGCAGCAGGTGCTTGAGCTCGACACGGTTATCGCCCTTCAGCCCAAAGGCCTTCGCGAGCTCGCGCTTGGAGGCTTTCTGTGGATGATCGGCGATGAAACGCAGGATGACTTCGCGCGACGGCAGGGCGCCGTGAACGATATTCAACGGCTCAGGCGCAGGTTCCCTGCTCGCGCGTCCGAATTTTCCCGGGCGCTTGCCCATGGCTCTCGTAGTCTCGCGCGGTTCTTTCGCCACTCTCAGCTCTTTTTCGTTTTCGCCGGCGCTTTTGCCTTGGTTGCCTTCGGCTTTGCGGCGGTCCTCGTCGTCTTGGCTTCAGCGGCCGCAGCCTTCGGCTTCGCCGCCGACTTGGCCTTGGTCTTGCCGGCGGGAGCCTTGCCTGCCTTTTCTGCAATCAGCGCCAGCGCCTCTTCGACGGTGATGGCCTGCGGATCCTTGCCCTTCGGCAGCGTCGCGTTGACCTTGCCCCAGTTGACATAGGGGCCGTAGCGGCCGTCGCGAACGGTGATCGCACCACCGTCAGGATGAGCGCCGAGTTCCTTCAGGGCTGCCGGCGTCCCGCGGTTGCCCCCCGGCGCCTTGGCCTGCTTTTCGGCAATCAGCGTCACGGCGCGGTTGAGACCGACCGAGAAGACGTCCTCGATGCTTTCCAGGTTGGCATAGGTACCGTCATGCAGCAGGAACGGCCCGTAGCGACCAAGCCCGGAAGAGATCATCTTGCCGGATTCTGGATGTTTGCCGATGTCGCGCGGAAGCGAAATCAGCGCCATCGCCTTTTCGTAGTCGATATCTTCGGGCTTCCAGCCCTTCGGTAGCGAGGAGCGCTTGGCATCCTTGCCGTCGCCGCGCTGGATATAGGGTCCGAAACGACCCGAACGCAGCGTCAGTTCCTCGCCTGTGGTCGGGTCGGTGCCGAGGTTCTTCGGCTCGTTCAGTGCAGCGCCTTCAGCCTCGCCGCCGTTTTCGGAGGAGAGCTGGCGGGTATAGTTGCACTCCGGATAATTGGAGCAGCCGACGAAGGCACCGTACTTACCGAGCTTCAGCGACAGGTTGCCGGTGCCGCAGACCTGGCAGATGCGCGGATCGCTGCCGTCTTCGCGCTTCGGGAAGACCAGCGGCGCCAGGGCTTCGTTCAGTGAGTCCAGAACGTTGGTGACGCGCAGTTCCTTGGTGTCTTCGATCTGCGAGAAGAAATCCTTCCAGAAGTCACGAAGAACCTGCTTCCAGTTCAGTTCGCCGGCGGAGATCCGGTCGAGCTTCTCTTCGAGATCGGCCGTGAAATCATATTCGACATACTTGGTGAAGAAGCTTTCGAGGAAGGCGGTAACGAGACGCCCCTTCGCCTGCGGGATCAGCTTGCGCTTGTCGATCGTCACATAGTCACGATCGCGCAAGGTAGCGAGCGTCGCGGCATAGGTCGACGGACGGCCGATGCCGAGCTCTTCCATTTTCTTGATGAGCGAGGCTTCGGAATAACGCGGCGGCGGCTCGGTAAAGTGCTGAGTCGAGTTGATCTTCTGCTTGGCGAGGTTCTCGCGCGCATTGATCTCCGGCAGGCGGCCATCCTCGTCATCAGCGTCGTCGCTCTGCTCGCCATCCTCCTTCTGATCGGTATAGGCGGCGATAAAGCCGTCGAAGCGGATGACGGAACCGACGGCGCGCAGGCCAGCCTTCTGGCCGTTGTTGTCGGCAATGATTTCAGCCGTCGTACGTTCGATTTCGGCCGATGCCATCTGGCTGGCGATACCGCGCTTCCAGACCAGATCGTAGAGACGGATCTGGTCGGCATCCAGGAACTTGCGGACGCGATCCGGTGAGCGGTTGAAATCGGTCGGGCGGATCGCTTCGTGTGCTTCCTGGGCGTTCTTCGCCTTGGTCGAGTAGAAACGTGCCTTTTCCGGCAGGTAGCGTTCACCGAACTGTTCGCCGATGGCGCTTCGCGCCGCATCGATCGCTTCCGGCGCCATCTGCACGCCGTCCGTACGCATATAGGTGATCAGACCGACGGTCTCGCCGCCAATGTCGACGCCCTCGTAAAGCTTCTGCGCGATCTGCATAGTGCGCGAGGCCGAGAAGCCGAGTTTGGAGGAGGCGGCCTGCTGCAGCGTGGAAGTGGTAAAGGGCGGTGCCGGGTTGCGCTTGACCGGTTTTGCCTCGACGCTTTCGACGACATAGCTGGCACCTTCCAGCAGCGCCTTCAGCTTGCCCGCTTCTTCGCCATTGGCGATCGAGCGCGGCTGCAGCCGCTTGCCATTGGCGGCAACCAGTCTTGCCTCGAACTCGTCGCCGCGCGGCGTTTTCAAGAGCGCCGAGAGGTTCCAGTATTCCTCGGAAATGAAGCGCTCGATCTCGGATTCTCGATCGCAGACGAGGCGCAGCGCAACCGACTGCACGCGGCCGGCGGAACGCGCGCCGGGCAGCTTGCGCCAGAGAACCGGCGAGAGGTTGAAGCCGACGAGGTAATCGAGCGCGCGGCGTGCCAGATAGGCATCGACCAGCGGGACGTCGATGTCGCGCGGATCGGCCATCGCATCGAGCACGGCCTTCTTGGTGATCGCGTTGAAGACGACGCGCTTGACCGGCTTGCCGTTGATCACGCGCTTCTTGTTCAGAAGGTCGAGAACATGCCAGGAGATCGCTTCGCCTTCGCGATCCGGGTCGGTCGCCAGGAACAGGGCATCGGAGGATTTCACCGCGTCGGCAATATCCTTCATGCGCTTGGCGGACGCGCTGTCCACCTCCCAGAGCATCTCGAAATCCTGATCCGGAAGAACTGATCCATCCTTGGCAGGCAGATCGCGCACATGGCCGAAAGAGGCGAGCACCTTGTATCCTGGACCCAGATACTTATTGATCGTCTTGGCCTTGGCAGGCGATTCCACCACTACAACATTCATGATGATTCTCTAAAAAAGATGCCGATCCGGCGGAGAGGCAGGCGTAACATGCACTGCAACATGAATACCGGCCCCCCGACATGGACAGGGAATTCGCTCTGGTCAAGAGGTTTGCTTCAATTTTACCTCTTTGCCGCGTATCGCAACCATTACGAGATTCTGAACCTATTGCAATTCAGGATGATTGCGCTATCGTTTTTGAAGTGTGGTTCGGGCTCCTGGTAAAGCAGCGCTCTCCGATTTCATAGAGACAATTATGGCGCCCAAGGCTGCAGAAAAAGACGCCGATCGCTTGGCATCGCTTGAAAACATTGCTTTCATCCGACAAATGCTCGCAGAATTGCGCCAGGTGGCAGAACGCGAAAATGCGGAGATGCTCTGTTATCTCATCGAAATGGCCTGTGTCGAAGCCGGAGACCTGCAGTCACGCATCGATAGCGGCTCAGTCGGCCATGGAAATTGAAACCAGCCCGCCGACATGGCGATGGAGCCGCCCGGCCATATCCAGTTCCAGAAGAACGAGATAGACGGCGGAAGCCGAAAGACCGGTATGACGCATGATGTCGTCGACCTCCGTCGGCGTCGGACCGAGCGCATCGATGACGAGCGTGCGATCCGTTTCGTCGGGCGGAAGCGACATCCTGCTGCCTTCGCGCTTCGGTTCTTCGGCTGACGGCAGCGAGAAGAGATCGGGCTGGGAGAGCGGCGCCAGCGCTTCCACGACATCCTCGGGCGAAGTGACGATCATCGCCCCGTCCTTCAGAAGGCCGTTCGTGCCGTGGCAGCGTGGATCGAGCGGCGAACCCGGTACGGCAAAGACCAGCCGCCCGAATTCGCCGGCCATCCGCGCCGTGATCAGCGAACCGGAGCGAACTGCGGCCTCAACGACCGCAACGCCGAGCGCGATGCCCGCGATCAGCCGGTTACGGCGGGGAAAATCACGCGCACGCGGCTCCCAGCCGAAAGGCATCTCGCTGACGGCAAGCCCGTTGCCATTCCATATCTCCTCCAGCAATCCGACATTCTCAGGCGGGTAGGGCTGGTCCAGCCCTCCGGCCATTGCGGCAATGGTGCCGGTATCGAGGCTCGCCCGATGGGCGGCCGTGTCGATACCGCGGGCAAGGCCGGAGACGACCGCATAGCCGGCCCGGCCACAGTCTCGGGCGATCATCGCCGCGAACTTCGCGCCGCTGACGGAAGCATTGCGCGAACCGACGATGCCGACCGCCGGCCTGTTCAGCACGGAAAGATCGCCCTTGACCGCGAGCAGTGGCGGCGCACCGTCGATCTGGCGCAGCGCCTGCGGATAATCAGGCTCGCCGATGCCGACGAAGCGGGCGCCGAAGCGCTGCGCCGCCTCGAGTTCGCGGTATGCTTCGGCTTCGGTGGCGATGCGGATCGAACGCGTCGCGCCGCCACGCGCAGATAGTTCCGGCAGCATGGAAAGAGCGGCTTCCGCCGAACCGAAATGATTGATGAGATCGCGAAAGGTCGCGGGGCCGACATTGTCGGAGCGGATCAGCCTCAGCCAGGCGATCCTCTGTCTCTCCGTCAGCGCAATTCCTTTTGGCTTTGCGCTGAGCGCGTCCATTACCCCTTAGCCCCGATCTTGCTTTCCGTCCCGCTGATGAGACGGGAGATATTGGCCTTGTGTTTCCAGTAGGAGATGACGCTCATAATCGCCATGATTGCCGCAACCTTTTCGTCGCCCAATATCCACAATGCAACCGGAATGACAAGCATCGCAACAAGCGCTGAAAGCGAGGAATAGCGGCTGACGAAAGCAACCCCAAGCCAGACGGCTGCAAAGAGCAGAACCATTGATGGCGCAACGCCGAGCAGCGTGCCGATATAGGTGGCAACACCCTTGCCGCCCTTGAAACCGATCCAGACGGGGAACAGGTGGCCAATGAAGGCAAAGAAACCGGCGATGATGCCCGCTTCCTCACCTGCGAAATAAGCCATGATCCAGGCGGCCGCGGCGGCTTTCAGCGCATCGAGCAGAAGCGTAGCGGCCGCGAGCTTTTTGTTGCCGGTACGCAGAACGTTGGTCGCTCCGATATTGCCGGAGCCGATGCTGCGCACATCACCAAGGCCGGCGGCGCGCGTGAGGATGAGACCGAACGGGATGGAGCCGAGCAGGTAGCCAACGACGACGGCGGCAAGCGCCAGAGGCAGGGTAATCTGCCAGGTGACAAGATCAGATATCATTTTTGTTCCCCAAGTCTTTTGCCGAGAGGATGCCCGGAAGGGCAGGGCAGCCCTCAGTCCTGCAATGCGTGAACCAGCGTGCCCCCGACATAGGTCGCAACGGCTCGCCCGCTGAAGCGCGCATCCTCGAACGGTGTGTTCTTCGAGCGGGAGAGAAGCATGTCCTTGGAGACAAGCCAAGGTTCTTCGAGATCGATCAGCGCGATATCGGCCTTGGCGCCGGGCTTCAGCGTGCCGGCATCGAGGCCAAAGATCTGCGCCGGCCGCGTCGACATCGCATCGATCAGCCGCAACAGGCTGACCTGCTCGCTGTGATAAAGCCGTAGCGCTGCCGCGAGCATCGTCTCCAGTCCGACGGCGCCATCTTCGGCCTCGCCGAAGGGCAGGCGCTTGGTATCGACATCCTGCGGGTCATGCGAGGAGACGATGATATCGATCGCGCCTTTTGCCAGCGCATCCACCATTGCAACCCGGTCGTCTTCGGAGCGCAGCGGTGGATAGAGTTTGAAGAAGGTGCGATATTCGCCGATGTCATTCTCGTTCAGCGCCAGATTGTTGATCGAGACACCGCAGGTGACCTTCACGCCACGCGCGCGGGCAAGCTCGATCGCCTCGACCGACTCAGGCACGGAGATCATCGCCGCATGGTAGTTGCCGCGCGTCAGCTGCGCGATGCGCAGGTCACGCTCGAGCGGGATCAGTTCCGCTTCCTTCGGAATGCCGGAGAGGCCGAGCCAGCTTGCAAGCAGGCCTTCATGCATGACGCCATTGGCGCCAAGATATTTGTCGCGCGTGGCGCAGGAAAGGACGGCGCCGAATTCGCGTGCATAGGTCATCACCCGGCGCAGCACCTGTGTATCGGAGATGCTGGAATGCGCGTCGGTGAAAGCGACGGCGCCTGCCTGCATCAGGAGGCCGATTTCAGTCATCTCCTCACCAGCGAGCCCCTTGGTAATGGCTGCTGCCGGGTAGACGTTGATGACGGCCGTATCCCGTGCCGTCTTCTTGACGAACTCGACGAGCGCGATGTCGTCGATGACGGGATGCGTATCCGGCATCATGATGATGGAGGTCACACCGCCCGCTGCCGCGGCCCGGCTTGCCGAAGCGATTGTCTCGCGGTGCTCGCCGCCCGGTTCGCCGATATGGACGCGCGCATCGACGAGGCCCGGCGTCGCGACGAGGCCAGTGCAATCGCGCACGGTAGCACCTTCGGGCGCGCCCTGGTTCTGCGCATCTTCACCGGCCGCGACGATGAGACCATCCTTGACGATGATCGTGCCAACCTCATCAAGATTACGGGAAGGGTCGATGATGCGGACGTTCTTGAGGACGAGATTGCTCATGCGCCCACTCCATCAGTGCGGGGACCCTGGTTCTGGGAAACGAGCAGTACCTCCATGACGGCCATGCGCACTGCGACCCCCATTTCCACCTGTTCGGCGATCACGCTCTGCGGGCCATCGGCGACTTCGGAGGCGATCTCCACGCCGCGGTTCATCGGACCCGGATGCATGACGAGCGCATCCTCCTTCGCCGCCTTCAGCGTTTCCGCGTCGAGGCCGTAGAAGTGGTAATATTCGCGCACCGACGGCACGAAGGCGCCGGACATGCGCTCGCGCTGTAGCCGCAGCATCATCACCACGTCGGCGTCCTTCAGCCCTTCCTTCATCGAATGGAAGACCTCGACGCCCATCTCGGCAATGCCGGCCGGCAGCAGCGTAGCGGGAGCGACGACCCGCACCCGCGCGCCCATGGCGTTCAGAAGAAGAATGTTGGAGCGCGCCACCCGCGAATGTAAGACGTCGCCGCAGATTGCGACGATGATGCGCGACAGCCGGCCCTTGGCACGGCGGATCGTCAGCGCGTCGAGCAGCGCCTGCGTCGGGTGCTCATGCTGGCCGTCGCCGGCATTGACGACGGAGCAGGAGACTTTCTGGGCGAGAAGTGCCGCGGCACCAGCGCTGGAGTGACGGATGATCAAGACGTCAGGCCGCATCGCGTTCAGCGTCATAGCGGTGTCGATCAGCGTCTCGCCCTTCTTCACCGAGGAATTGCCGACCGACATATTCATCACGTCGGCGCCGAGACGCTTGCCGGCAAGTTCGAAGGAGGCTTGCGTCCTTGTCGATGCCTCGAAGAAGAGGTTGATCTGCGTCAGCCCCCGAAGGGTCGACGTCTTCTTCTCTCTCTGTCGGCTGATCTTGACGGCTTCGTCAGCCTTGTCGAGAAGATAGGTAATATCCTGCTCGGTGAGGCCCTTGATGCCAATGAGGTGGCGGTGGGGGAAAAAGACCATGACCCTGCCTCTTATTATCTTCGCGGGGTCTATAAAGAGTGCGGGGGGAAGGGGCAAGCTTGTGCTGTACGCAAATCCCATGTTCCCCATGCATTTTCCGTCGAATCCCGCTAGAGCAGAAATCTGCGAATCACGAACTTCCGGTTTCCTTTTGCCGGGCTCATGAAATAGAAGCGAACTATGACCTCCGCAAACCGGACTGAAGACAAACTCGCCGAACTCAACCAGCCGAGCCTCTGGTCGGGAATCAATGCCTACCGATCCGATCCGCTGATCGTCGATCTGACTGCCACACTGCCGCGCAGCATCCGTGAAGACCTTGAAAACATGGGCCGCTTCGTCACCTCGCCGGAAGCGCAGGAACTGGCGCGCATGGCAAACCAGGGCACGCCGCAGCTGCGCACCCATGGCCCGCGCGGCGAACGTCTTGATATCGTCGAATTCCATCCCGCCTGGCATGCGCTGATGCGCCGTTCGATGGCGTCCGGCCTGCATTCCTCCGTCTGGGATCCGCAGGCCGATACGGAGGCCAAGGATCAGGCCCACCATATTCGCGCAGCCCGCTTCTATCTGACGGCGCAGCTGGAATCCGGCCATCTTTGCCCGTTGACGATGACAAGCGCGTCCGTTGCCGCTCTCTCGGCCTCACCGGCCGTGCAGAAGGACTGGGCACCGAAGATCCTGTCGCGCAAATATGACTCGTCCAATCGTCCGGCCATGCAGAAATCGGCCGTGACGATCGGCATGGGCATGACGGAAAAACAGGGCGGCACCGACGTCCGCGCCAACAAGACCACTGCCGAAAAGGTCAGCGAAGGCATTTACCGGCTGTCCGGCCACAAGTGGTTCATGTCCGCGCCGATGAGCGACGCCTTCATCATGCTGGCACAGACCAAGGACGGCATGGGCTGCTTCCTGGTGCCGCGTCTGCTCGAGGATGGTTCTGCCAATGGCCTGCAGTTCCAGCGCTTGAAGGATAAGATCGGCAACCGCTCCAATGCTTCTTCCGAAGTGGAGTTCACCGATACGTTCGGCTTCCTGCTCGGCGGTCCCGATGCCGGCATCCGCACCATCCTCGATATGGTGACGCTGACGCGGCTCGATTGCGCGCTTGCCTCTTCGGGCATCATGCGCGCATCGCTCGCCGAGGCCGTGCACCACACCCGCGGCCGCAGCGTTTTCGGCAAGATGCTGGTCAACCAGCCGATCATGACGCGCGTGCTCGCCGACATGGCGCTCGATGTGGCAGCCGCCACGGCTCTTTCCTTCCGCCTGGCCGATGCCTTCGACAAGGCGCGCGGCAATGCGGAAGATGCCGCCTATGCCCGCGTCATGACGCCGGTCGCCAAATACTGGTGCTGCAAGATCGCCCCGTCGCTGATCTATGAGGCGATGGAATGCATCGGCGGCAGCGGCTACATCGAAGAACGCCCGATCGCCCGCCACTATCGCGAGGCGCCGGTCAATGCGATCTGGGAAGGTTCGGGCAACGTCATGGCGCTCGATGTGCTGCGTGTGCTGAACCGCGGCAAGGATCTGTTCGAGACGGTATTTGCAGGCTTTGCGCGCGATCTTGGGCCGGCCGGCAAGAAGACGATCGACGTGCTGCGCGCCGCGATCGCGCTCTGCGAACAGGACGAGGGCGCTGCCCGCTTGCTCGTCGAGCAGCTGGCGCTCGTTGCCGGCGCCGCCGAGCTTTACCGGCTCGGGGCAGGGCGCATTGCCGATGCCTTCATCGAGACCCGTCTTGCAGGCGGCTGGCGCTCGACCTACGGCATGCTCGATTCCCGCTTCGATGCGAGCTACATCGTCGATCTGCTCTATCCGCCGGCAGCGTAAATGCTGCCATTTCGCAACGCGCGGCAAGACGATCTCGGTGAGGTCTACGCCATCTCGCTTGCGACTGGTGACAGTGGGCAGGATGCGAGCCATCTGCACCGCGATATCAGGCTGATCGGTCACATTTATTCCACCTCTATCTGGTGCTGAGTCCCGAAGAAGACCGTTCTCGTGTCGGACAAGCATGGCATGAACCGCCTGCCACGCCTTCAGGGGCAGGGCGACTGAATTGCGCTTTCGGATGAGCGGGTGTCGCAGGCTCGCAAGGCGGCCATCAGCGACATTCATCTCGGCGTCAATGCGGGCAAATCAGGGCGGGCTGCGCTTTTGATCCTCGCGCGGCTCTACGCGTCTTGTGCCGCAGCTTGTTTCGTCTTCGGAAACCACCATCTGGTTCGCTGAACACTCTAATCCTGAACTTTTTTCTGGCCGGCTGATACTGGGCTCGGCCACTCTACGGCACAAAAAAATCCGGCCGCGTCGCCGCAGCCGGATCATGTCACTTATCGCCGAAAATCAGCTTTCAGAAGAAGCCGCGGCGCTGCCACCAGCCGGCCTTCTTCGGCTTGCCTTCGCCCTCAGCTTCCGCGCTTTCAGTGCGGGTCGAGGTGACAGTCGGCTCAGAAGACGAGATGTTCGATCCACGGTTGGCACGAACCGGCTTTGCCTCTTCCTGCGCTGGTGTTGCGAGATCCGCAGACGCTTCCATCACTTCCGGCTCAGCCTGGGCCGCGGTCTCAGCGATAGGCGCTTCGATTACGGGCTCCTCGACCGGCGAGGGTGCCGCTGCTGCCTTGCGGCGGCCACGGCCGCGTGCCGGCTTGACCTCTTCGGCAACACTTTCGCCAGCTTCGACAGCAGCCATTGCCGGCTGAGCTTCAACCGTTTCGGCTGCGACGACTTCGATCACTTCCGCTGCGGTTTCGGACGTCTCGTCGGCTCCACTATCGTCGCCCTCGTCACCTTCGGAAGCGGCGTTGACTTCAGCACCTTCTTCACCGCGGTTGCGGCGGCCACCGCGCTTGCCGCGACGGCGGCGCTTGCGGCGCTGCGAATCCTCGCCGTCGGCGTGGGTTTCGGCTGGAGCTTCGCTGGCGTCACTATCGCCCTCGCTGCCGTCGTCCTCGCCCTCATCACTATCGTCAGCCGCGTCAGAGACAGTATCGGCACCAACCTGCTGCTCGGCATTGCCATTGCGGCCGCGACGGCGGCGACGGCGCTTGCGCTTGCGTCCACCTTCGCCTTCAGCCTCTGCGCGAGCAGCCGGGCGTTCGGCAGCAACAGGCTTTTCTTCCAGTTCTTCGTCTTCCTCCTCGTCATGCTCGATGACGATATCGTCGTCATCGTCATCGGGGATGGCTGCGAAATTGAAGAGACTTTCGATCTTGACCGGGTTTTCAACCGGCTCGCCACGATCGATCGCGAAGTGCTGCGCACCAACCGAGCCATCCGCATCGATGATGATCGCCACACCGAAGCGGCTTTCATAATCGACGATCGTCTGACGCTTATGGTTGAGCAGGTAGAGCGCGATATCTGGCGTCGTGCGCACGGTGATGTTGTGCGTGGTGTTCTTGAGCAGATATTCCTCGACGCCGCGCAGCACATGCAGGGCGACGGAGGACTGTGAACGGACATGGCCGGTGCCGCCGCAATGCGAGCAGACCTGCGTCGTCGATTCGAGAACGGAAGCGCGGATGCGCTGGCGCGACATTTCCAGAAGGCCGAAATGCGAGATGCGGCCGACCTGGATGCGGGCGCGGTCGTTCTTCAGGCATTCCTTCAGCTTCTTCTCGACAGCGCGGTTGTTGCGCTTTTCTTCCATGTCGATGAAGTCGATGACGATCAGGCCGGCAAGGTCGCGCAGGCGAAGCTGACGGGCGATTTCTTCCGCCGCTTCGAGGTTCGTCTGAAGGGCCGTGTCCTCGATCGAGTGTTCGCGGGTCGAACGGCCGGAGTTGACGTCGATCGAAACCAGCGCTTCCGTCTGGTTCATGATCAGATAGCCGCCTGACTTCAGCGTTACCTGCGGCTGCAGCATGCGATCGAGCTGCGCTTCGATGCCGGAGCGCGAGAAGATCGGGTGGATATCGCGGTAGGGCTGAACCACCTTGGCGTGGCTCGGCATCAGCATCTTCATGAAGTCTTTTGCTTCACGATAGCCTTCTTCGCCGGCAACGATGATCTCGCTGATATCCTTGTTGTAGAGATCTCGGATAGAGCGCTTGATGAGCGAGCCTTCCTCGTAGACGAGGCAGGGAGCGGTAGAAGCGAGCGTCAGCGTGCGGACGTTCTCCCACAGGCGCATCAGATATTCAAAGTCGCGCTTGACCTCGACCTTGGTGCGGTTCGCACCGGCCGTACGCAGGATCACGCCCATACCCTGCGGCACTTCGAGCATGCGGGCGATTTCCTTCAGCCGCTTGCGGTCCTGGGGGTTGGTGATCTTGCGGGAAATACCGCCGCCGCGCGCCGTGTTCGGCATCAGAACCGAGTAGCGACCTGCGAGCGAAAGATAGGTGGTGAGAGCAGCACCCTTGTTGCCACGCTCTTCCTTGGCGACCTGCACCAGCAGGATCTGGCGGCGCTTGATGACTTCCTGGATGCGGTACTGCTTGCGCGGCTTGCGCTGCACGCGGTCCGGAACCTCTTCCATCGCGTCTTCGGCGCCAACGGATTCGATGATTTCCTCTTCGCCGTGGTCGTCGTCATCGTCGTCATCATCCTGACGGCGCTTGGAAACGTCCTCGGAAATGGAGTCGGTTTCGACCATCGCGGCCATTTCGCCGCCGGTCGAGCCTTCATCGTCGTTGTCCGCGACGGATGCTTCGGCTGCTGCGGTCTCTTCCGCGACAGGCTCGACTACCTTCTTGCGGCTACGGCGTGCGCGCGGCTTCTTTGCCGGCGTTTCCTCGGCAACTGGGGCAGCCTCTGCAGCGATGACTACCTCTTCCGCCGGTGCCGCTTCTACAGCGGGGGCGACATCAGTCTCGACCGGAACGATGCCGATATCCGGCTGGTCCTGTGTCGAAAGATCGACGAGCGGGGCGGTCTCGACATGCTCGACATCCTCGTCGCGGCGATGTTCCTCGGCTTCGGCACGAAGCAGGGCCTGACGATCGGCAAGCGGGATCTGGTAATAGTCGGGATGAATTTCGGCAAAGGCCAGGAAGCCGTGCCGGTTGCCGCCGTAATCGACGAAAGCGGCCTGCAGCGAGGGCTCGACCCTCGTTACTTTTGCAAGATAGATGTTGCCGCGGATCTGCTTCTTGTGCTGCGACTCGAAGTCAAATTCTTCTATGCGGTTCCCGCGAACGACAACGACGCGCGTCTCTTCCTCGTGAGACGCATCGATAAGCATTTTGTCTGCCATGTAAGCTGAGCTCCTCGGCGAGGCCGCGAGAGCGCATTCCCGACTGCTGTTGACACAGAAAGAATGCGGTCCGCCGTGGCCGCGCCGGATAATGAAAGTCGCGATTGGTGCGAGGGAGAAGGCAGCAGCCAGACCGCAGCCGGAACCATTTCGTTCCGGGGCCTGTACACTTCAGATAAAACCTGCTGCGAAACCATCAACAACCAAGCGTGATCGACAATGACGAAGACCCGTTTCGGGTCCGATGAGTTTGCTCCCTGAGAGCGTGGTGGCTGATCCACCAATGAAATCCCAGCATGAAGCCGGAAAATCAGGATCCAGTTCTCGGGTGGAAATGCACTAGACGGCGGACGATTACCGGTTGTAGCGCCAGATCCGGGGGTCGGCTGGCTGCCTCGCGGCGACTCTATCCCGTCAACACTTCTACCCTAACATTCGTTGTATGTTTTCTCTGTCACAATAGCAAGGGAAAAGCCAAATGTGCCATAATATTGATGGATTTCGTATCGCATAAACTTCTCGGGGATAAGCGATCTCGATTCGAGGGTCAGTGCGTGTGCGCTCGCCTCTAGCGGGCGACCGCGGAGGCGATGTAGGGTCCATCGCAGAAATAAATAGGGTGTGGCGGGCTATTGTTTAAGAGGTTTCGGATCGCGGCGGAGTTGTCCGCAGGGCGAAAACTGGGTTTTGCGGCGTGGCTTTTCGCCTTCGCAGCGCTTTGCGCGGTTCCGGGCAGCGCAGCCGGTGCAAAGAATCCCTTGTTGGCTTACGGAGCGCGTATCGTCGGCGACGACGCCAGAACCCGTATCGTCATCGATTTCGACCGTGAGCCTCGTTTTTCCGTCCACTACATCGCCAATCCCGAGCGCATCGTCGTCGACCTGCCGGCAACCGCTTTCGGCTTTCCGGCCAAAGACCTTGAGGCGCGGGGCCTCTTCAAGGACATCCGTTATGGCGCCATGGATGAAGGAAGCGCCCGCATCGTATTGACGGCGGCGCGCCCGGTCCATCTCGCCCTTGCCAAGGTGCAGACGGATGAGAGCGGAAATGGCCACCGGCTCGTGCTCGATGCCGAGATGATCGACAAGCAGAAGTTCGCCGAACTGGTGAAGACCCAGTCCTGGAACGACCAGGCCGATGCGGCTGAGACGACGAGTGCCATTCCCCAGCCGGAAAAGACAGCGCCTGGAGATTTCGTCATTGCTGTCGATGCCGGCCACGGCGGTATCGACACGGGCGCGATCGGCGTCGATACGAAGACCGAGGAAAAGCTGGTGACGCTCGCCTTCGCCAAGGCGCTGGCCGATCGCCTGAACAAGGAGCCGGGCATCAAGGCCTTCCTGACGCGCGACGATGACGAATTCCTGTCACTCTCGCAGCGTGTGCTGATCGCCCGGCAGAACCATGCGGGCCTCTTCATTTCCCTGCATGCCGATACGCTGAAGCAGAAAGATATTCGCGGCGCGACGGTCTACACGATTTCCGACAAGGCCTCGGACAAGCTCGCCGCCGATCTCGCCGAACGCGAAAACCTGTCGGACCAGATCGCCGGCAAGGAAACGGTCGCCGAGCCGCCTGAGGTCGCCGATATCCTTCTCGACCTGACGCGGCGCGAAACGCAGGCCTTCTCGATCTCGCTCGCCGAAAGCGTGCTTGCCTCGTTCAAGGACCAGGTCGGTACAATCAACAATCCGCACCGTCACGCGGGCTTCCGTGTGCTGCAGGCGCCGGACGTTCCGTCCATCTTACTCGAGCTCGGCTTCCTCTCCAATGTCGAGGACGAAAAGCGTCTGCTTGACGATGCCTGGCGGTTGAAGATGGCCGATCTCCTGACCGATGCGGTGAAACGTTACCGCACGAGCCTGATGGCAAACGGTGGCTAGTCTGGGCGTTGCCCGGAAGTGACACTCGCGCCTAAACCGGGACCTCTTGCCGACCGGGAAGGCGAAAGTGGCGGGACGGGCCCTATTTTGCTCACATTCGCGCCGTTACTCCGGTCTATATGTTTCGAACATGTAAGACGGAAATCGGCTTGTGGCGCCAACGCGCATGGAGTAAGCCGCGCAACGTGCAAAGAGACATGATCTGTGCGATTGTGGCGGCTGCGCCGATCTAATGATTAGAAATACCGGTAGCTGAAAATATGGTTAGACTTCTTGGATATTTCTTCGGGATAGCATGCGTCCTGTTCCTGGGCGCTGCGGCTGTTATTGCCGTCTATCTTGCTAATGTCGCGAAGGATCTTCCTGACTATGCGGTGCTGAACAGCTATGCGCCGCCGGTTACCACCCGCGTTCACGCCGGTAACGGTGCGCTCATGGCCGAATACGCCAAGGAAAAGCGCCTCTTCCTGCCGATCCAGGCTATCCCGGACCGCGTGAAGGCTGCTTTCCTTTCGGCCGAAGACAAGAACTTCTACAACCATCCCGGCGTTGATCTGACCGGCCTTGGCCGCGCCATCCTCGTCAACCTTCAGAATTTCGGCTCCGGCCGCCGCCCGGTCGGTGCATCGACGATCACCCAGCAGGTGGCGAAGAATTTTCTTCTGACCTCCGACCAGACGATTGACCGCAAGATCAAGGAAGCGATCCTGTCCTTCCGCATCGAGCAGGCATACAGCAAGGACAAGATCCTCGAGCTTTATCTCAACGAGATCTTTTTCGGCCTGAACTCTTACGGTATCGGCAGTGCCTCGCTCACCTATTTCAACAAGTCGGTCACCGAGCTGACGATCGCCGAATCTGCCTATCTCGCTTCATTGCCGAAGGGTCCGGCCAACTACCATCCCTTCCGCCATCCGGATGCCGCGCTTGAACGCCGCAACTGGGTCATCGACCGCATGGTCGAGAACGGTTATGTGAGCCAGAGCGACGGCGAGGATGCCAAAAAGCAACCACTCGGCGTCACCGCCCGCACCAGCGGGCCGTCCCTTTTTGCTTCCGATTATTTCGCCGAGGCTGTCCGTCGCCAGCTCATCGATCAGTATGGCGAGAAGGCGCTTTATGAAGGGGGCCTTTCAGTGCGCACCTCGCTCGATCCGCAGATGCAGCTCTTTGCGCGTAAGGCGCTGCAGGATGGCCTGACCAATTACGACGAGCGTCGTGGTTTCCACGGACCGGTCAAGCAGATCAGCACGTCTGGCGACTGGGGACCGGCGCTCGCCGAAGTTCCCGCTCTCTCCGACGTGCCGGAATGGCGCCTTGCGGTCGTCCTTGCCGTGTCCAATGAGGCCGTCGATATCGGCCTCCAGCCGCCGAAGGATGGAGGCGGCAAAGTCGCAGGCGAACGCGAACGTGGTTCGATTGCAGCCAAGGATATGCAGTGGGCATTCCGCTCCGCCGCCGGCGACCGCAAGACGACGAAGTCGCCGGTCGGCGCCGTCTCGGCAGGAGATGTCGTTTACGTTGAGCGCCTCGGCGGCGACAATTCGACCTCCTATCGCCTGCGCCAGCCGCCGAAGGTACAGGGTGGTCTCGTTGCCATGGACCCGAAGACCGGTCGCGTTCTCGCCATGGTCGGCGGCTTCTCCTATGCCCAGTCGGAATTCAACCGCGCCACGCAGGCGATGCGCCAGCCAGGTTCCTCTTTCAAGCCCTTCGTTTACGCCGCCGCCATGGACAACGGCTATACGCCGGCCTCGGTCATCATGGATGCGCCGATCGAGATCGTTTCGGGTGGTCAGGTCTGGAAGCCGGAAAACTACGGCGGCGAAGTCAGTGGCCCCTCGACGCTGCGCTCCGGCATCGAGAATTCGCGCAACCTGATGACGGTGCGCCTCGCCAATGACCTCGGCATGAATATCGTTGCCGAATATGCCGAACGCTTCGGCATCTACGACAAGATGCCGCCGCTGCTCGCCATGTCGCTCGGCTCGGGCGAAACGACGGTGCTGCGTATGGTTTCGGCTTACTCGGTCATTGCCAATGGCGGCAAGCAGATCAAGCCGACGCTGGTCGACCGCATCCAGGATCGTTACGGCAAGACGATCTTCAAGCATGAAGAGCGTCTCTGCGAAGGCTGCAATGCCGGCGACTGGCAGAACCAGGAAGAACCCAATATCGTCGACAACCGCGAGCAGGTTCTCGATCCGATGACCTCCTACCAGATCACCTCGATGATGCAGGGCGTCATCCAGCGCGGTACCGCCGCTGGCAAGGTCGATCTCTCCGGCCGTGACGTTGCAGGCAAGACCGGTACGACCAACGATGAAAAGGACGCCTGGTTCGTCGGCTTCACGCCGGATCTGGTTGCAGGCCTTTACCTGGGCTTCGATACGCCGGCTCCGCTTGGCCGCGGCGGCACGGGTGGCGTTCTTTCGGCGCCGATCTTCAATGAATTCATGCAGGCGGCCGTCAAGGACATGCCGGAATCCAAGTTCGTGGTCCCGGCCGGAATGAACATGATCGCGATCAACCGCAAGACCGGCATGGCTGCTGTCGATGGCGAGCCGGGCACCATCATCGAAGCCTTCAAGCCAGGCACCGGCCCGGCTGACAGCTTCTCTGTCATCGGCATGGACGGCACGATGGCGCCGGAAGAAATCCTGCGCACGTCGCCGCAGGCAAACCAGGCGGTTCAGACCAACACGCCCGGCCTGTTCTGATCGAGACCGATTTCCTTTGCGCCCGCCACGGCTCTTTACATCCGTGGCGGGCGTCTCTATGTCACCAGCACTCACAGAATACCGAAGCAAAGAAGCAGGAAAATGCGAGCGGAAATCCAGAACGTAGTCGATGAAACCAAGCAGGCTATCACCCTGCTGAGGAGGCATCTTTGACTGGGACCAGGCGGTAAGACGACTGGACTGGTTGAATAACAAGGCAGAGGACCCCAACCTCTGGAACGATGCGCAGGAAGCTCAGAAGCTAATGCGCGAGCGCCAGCAGCTCGATGACGGCATCAATGGCGTCAAGGCGCTGGAGCAGCAGCTTTCCGACAATGTCGAGCTCATCGATCTCGGGGAAGAAGAAGGCGACGAAAGCATCGTCAAGGAAGCTGAGGCCGCGCTGAAAAGCCTGCAGGCCGAGGCAGCCCGCCGACAGGTCGAAGCTATGCTGTCAGGCGAGGCCGATGGCAACGACACCTATCTGGAAGTCCATTCCGGCGCCGGAGGCACGGAAAGCCAGGACTGGGCGAACATGCTTCTACGCATGTACACTCGCTGGGCCGAGCGTCAGCGCTTCAAGGTCGAGCTTTTGGAAGTGCATGACGGTGAAGAAGCCGGCATCAAGTCCGCAACGCTTCTCGTCAAGGGCCACAACGCCTATGGCTGGCTGAAGACCGAATCGGGCGTGCACCGCCTGGTGCGTATCTCGCCCTACGACAGCAATGCGCGCCGCCACACGTCCTTCTCGTCGATTTGGGTCTATCCCGTCGTTGATGACTCGATCCAGATTGAGATCAACGAAAGCGATTGCCGTATCGACACCTATCGTTCGTCGGGCGCGGGCGGCCAGCACGTCAACACGACAGACTCGGCCGTGCGCATCACCCATATCCCGACAGGCATCGTCGTGCAGTGCCAGCAGGAGCGTTCGCAGCACAAGAATCGCGCCAAGGCCTGGGACATGCTGCGCGCCCGCATGTACGAAGCGGAGTTGAAGAAACGCGAGGACGCCGCCAACGCCGAAGCCGCTTCCAAGACGGATATCGGCTGGGGCCACCAGATCCGCTCCTACGTTCTGCAGCCCTACCAGCTCGTGAAGGACCTGCGCACCGGCGTTGCGAGCACGGCTCCTGATGACGTGCTCGACGGCGACCTGAACGAGTTCATGGAAGCAGCACTTGCTCACCGCATCAGCGGCGCAGCCGATGCTGTCGTTGACGACGTCGACTGAGTGGGCGGAGACAGACCTGAGATAGAAAGCCCCGGAAACGGGGCTTTTTCTTTTTCAGATGTCCACTGGAATGTCTACTCCGTGAAAGAACATACCCGATAGTTCGGCGATCTCCTCGTGGACATCAGCACGTTCCACGCCAGCCGGATCGGTGAAGAGTTGCTCTGCAAAGGAAAACCCCAATGCCGTGCCCTCGGGCAGGAAGACATAATGCCCAAGGCCGCCCTGGAGTATCTTGAAGGTGCTTCGATCAAGCCGCGCATGCAGCCATTTCGAACATTCTTCGACCGGGGCCGTGTTGTCGGCATCGCCGACCAGAATGAAAGCAGGCTTATCGATGGCTTTCAGGCTCTCTTCGCTGAAGCCGCGGATAGATCGACCCGGCGCGCAGACCAGCGCGGCCTTGATCCTGTCGTCGCGATAGGATTGCGACATCCGCGACCATGAATCGCGAAATGCCGTGCTCGTGCGAAGCAGCGACGGAATATGATCGGCGAGGTCAGGAAACTCCCTCGGGCCGCGCAGGCCCCCCGGCTTCAATCTGGATTGTTCGAACTGCGCGAATTGCGCGACCGCGCCGAGAAGCAGCATCACCGTATAGGCTCCTGCTGAAAAGCCGGCGGCGAACGCGCTCCTGGTATCGACATGCCCGGCAAGATCACCCTGCCAGTCTTTTCGGCGATCGAGCACGAGGCTCAGATCGGGCGCACGCTCCCAAAGGCAGGCAAAGCCCTCGGCGCGATAGGCTTCGCCGCCGGTATTGCCGTGGTGGTCGACGCCGAGCGCGATAAATCCACGATTGACCAGGCGGCGGGCGAGCCATTCCAGCCCCGCGGCCGAGCCACCGGTACCATGCGACAGCAGGACCAGCGGGTAGGGCTTCGTCGCCGGCTGAACGGGCGCATCACGGGCGACCGCGGCCCTTCGGAACCAGCTTCGTCCCGGGATTTCGGTTTCGATCGATCCCTCGGCTGCCGGATACCATAGGGACCAGCGGACAGGTCTTGGCCCGGTCTCATCCCAGTCCGGCCGCGTCTCGTCGTGGAGGACGCCTTCGCGAAAGCCGAGTTTCATGCTTAGCCCCGATGAATAGCCTGCGGCGCTCAGTTGGTCGCTTTCTCCACAGTAATGTCCCCAAACTCGTCAATCAGTACCGTCCAGCCATCGGATTCGGCGGCTGGATCGGTCTTCAGATAGACTGTGGCGAAAAGGCCCGGTTCCTTGATGAGGCCGCTCGAATTTTCGGGCCGGATGTCGGTGACATAGGGCTTGAGATCGCTGATTTCCTGCAGTTCGACCGTCGAGATGATGGTGGGGCCAGCGTCTCTCTGCGCGATCTGCTGCAGAAAGACTTTGGAGGTCTTGTCCGGCTGGCGCACAGCGAAAAGCTTGTAATAGCCATGCCGCTGCTCTTGCTTGGCATCCCCCTCACTCACATTTTCGGCGGTGACGCTTTGCGTGATTGTCGGGGCACGCTCGACCGGCAACGAATTACCGTCATCTTCCCAATAGCCGGTGCTGGTCGCGAAGATGATCGAGGCCGGCAGGATATCGTCATGAACGGTCTGCGCCTCTGCGGCGATCGCCCAGCCGGAAACGAGGAGCGCCGTCATAAATGCTTGCCGCATCGCCATCATTTCAATCCTCGAATTGTTCTGCCAGAATCCGGTCCGACCATGAGCGGTCGGGATCGGAAAGGATGCGTGCGGTCATGTCCTCGGACTGGGCGATGCGCACATGCAGTATGGATTTGATCTCCGTGTTGTCGGCGACCGCATTCACGGGCCGCTTCTCGGCTTCCAATATATGGATGTCCACCGTCACCCGGTTGGGAAGCAGCGCTCCGCGCCAGCGCCGAGGCCGGAAAGCGCTGACCGGCGTCATGGCGAGTAGGGGCGCGTCAAGCGGAAGGATCGGGCCGTGGGCCGAAAGATTGTAGGCGGTCGAGCCTGCAGGCGTTGCCACCATCAAGCCATCGCAGATCAATTCCTCCAGCCGCACATGTCCGTCGATTTCCACCCTGAGCTTTGCTGCCTGATAGGATTGCCGGAAAAGATAGACCTCGTTGATTGCGAGCGCCGAGGAATTGCTGCCGTCGGCATTGGATGTCGTCATCTTCAGCGGGTGAAAGGCGTTCTCGACGGCGGTACAGATGCGGTCATGCAGGTCGGTAGTCTTGTAATCGTTCATCAGAAAGCCGACCGAGCCGCAATTCATGCCGTAGACGAGCTTGCCGCTGTTCATGGTACTGTGCAGTGTCTGAAGCATGAAGCCGTCGCCGCCGAGCGCGACGATGACATCGGCCTCGTTTGCGGGCACATCGCCATAAAGGCGAATCAGTTCATCTCGCGCGGCGAGTGCTTCCGTGGTCGGTGAGGCGATAAAAGAAAGCGTCTGAAATGACCGGCCCATGCAATGCCCTTTGTTATGCTGCTCTAGCTAAAGGATAAAGGGCCTATACGACAAGACGTTTTGCGTTGCGGGCGAAGTTCGGATGATCTTATCGCCCTGATAGATCGGGTGGTGATTTCGGTAATGAACACGTCCACATGCCCCCCAGCGGGCTTTTCCAACCATAGCGTCGATCGACAACCCGCTGTGGATAGCTTTACCAAGCTGCCGGAATGGGCAAATTTTCTTTACAAAAGATCAGAATCTGCTACTTCGCAGCCATTGCCCTTGTAGCTCAGTTGGTAGAGCACCTGATTTGTAATCAGGGGGTCGCGGGTTCGAACCCTGCCGGGGGCACCAGTTTTTCCAAGCCATTGCATTACATGAACAGAGACTGAAGGGTCGATTCAGCGGCAATTCAGGAGCGCTCAGCCATTCTCGCTTCATCAGAAACGAGGAAGTGAGCCATGAGGATCTCCAGTTTTCTCCTAGCAGCCGCCCTTTCGGCCGGTACTTTGTTTTCCGCCGTAGCTCCGGCTGCTGCCATCCCTCTCGACCGTCCGGCAGCCTCGCAACAGAGCGATGTGATCCAGGTCCGCGGCGGTGATCGGGATTGGGGCGACCGCGATTGGGGTGATCGCCGTGACTGGCGCGAGCGTCGCGAGTGGCGTGGACGTCGCTACTGGCGTCCGGCCTGGGGCTATGAACGCCGCTGGAGCCCGTGGCGGGAAGAGCGTTGGCGCGAGCGTCATTATTGGCGTCGCCACCACGATGGACCCTATTGGCTCTACCGGAGCTGATAGCTGACCGAGCCACGCATTTTCCGATCCCTCAAGCATGCCGCGATCTTTCAGATTCGCTTCTCACACTTTAGGTCTTCGTATTCAGGCAGGTCGTTATCGCAAAACCGCTGCACAGTTTTGCGCGATATGCTTTTAGCAAAACCCCGTTGCAAGGTTTCGAGCTTGCGACGGGATTTTTGCTTGATCGGTATTTGGTGGATTTGAGAATTTTATTGACTGACCACCAGTCAATAATTTAAAGATCAGTTCATCAATCGCCGCGATGGAGTTCGCCATGTCTGCAAAAACACTCCTGACCTCTCTCTTTCAATATAAGGCCAGCGTTGATGACGAACTTCTGACCGCGCTTGCTGCTTTTCCCGAAAGCGGGCCATCGGAAAACCTCAAGTCCGCTTTTCGTGTTCTCAATCACGCTCAAATCGTCGATCGGATTTTCGCTGCCAACCTGCGGAAGGAGCCGCATGGCTATACGGCGAGTTGGACCGGAGAGCCGCCAGCTTTTGGAGATCTTGCTTCCGCAATCAGGAAAACCGACAGGTGGTATCTGGATTATATGGTGCAGGTGACGCCCGAGGAGCTCGAAGAGACGATCGACTTCACTTTCACCGATGGCGGGCAGGGCCGCATGTCGCGGGAGGAGATGCTGGCCCATGTCATCACCCACAGCGGTTATCACCGTGGGGAGGTCGGTCGTCTTTTGCCCTACATTGAAAACACTGCTATGCGCGACGTATTCGCGGGCTACCTGCACCGGGCGGAGCCTCGGCGTCGCGGGCATTGACGGACTTTCCGATGACATCACGCATGGCCGGCAGGCCAAGAACCAAACCAGCCGAGGAGAGGCGGGACGACCTCATGGTCGCGGCCGAACGCCTCTTTCTCGACAAGGGAGTGGAGCATACGACGATCGAGGAGATCACCCAGGGTGCCGCCGTCTCGAAGGGAGCCTTTTACCTTCATTTCTCTTCGAAGGCGGATGTTATCGAAGCATTGCGGACCCGCTTCGTTCAGAAGCTTCTGAACGGCATCGTGGAAGAAGTGGGTAAACAGGATACCGGCGACTGGAACGGCAAGTTGACGGCCTGGGCAAGAGCCTGTGCCATGGGCTATCTGAACGCCGCGCGCCTGCACAATCTCGTCTTTGCTGCTTCTCCGCCGCCAAGCCGCGAGGGCCTGACGAGCAACATCCTGATCGATAGTCTGCAGCAATTGCTTGCAGCAGGAAGCCGTGAAGGAGCTTGGTCACTGAAGGAGCCGGCGTTCACCGCCATATTCCTGTTCAACGCATTGCACGGCGTCGTAAATCAGAGCGGTATCGGCGACGATGATACCGGGCGAACAAAACTGCTTAGCAATATCGAGGATAGTGTTCTGCGCCTCGCCCGGTGAGGCGGTTTACAGTCACTTCTGTGCAGGTTCGTTCACGCTCGATGCGATCTTCGTACCGCTACCGGTCTGTCCGGCACCGGACGGTGACATCATCGCGATGCTGAGGACCGAAGCAATCATAACGGCAACGACGGCAATCATCAGGCGCATGAACATCTAGATCCCTGTTTGTCTGGCGGGATTAAACGCCCGGCGACGTTGCGGGTTCCGGATCGGCTATTGCACAGATGGAGGTGGATTTGATGGCGTCGTCGACGGTGCCAGGGGATCCGGCTGGCGGATTGGATGAGACCTGTCCACCCACGTGATGCTCAAAATGACCATGACGAGGACCGCAATGAAAAGAACGCCGAAGATCAGCGGTCGAATTGCCATAGTGCGGATTCCCTTTTTGCCGGCGCCCCAAAGATGAATGCATTGCCGATGATAGTGACCGGCAAGCTCTTTCCAAGGCGGAATATGGACCAGGAGAGAGGGTGTTCAACCGCGATGGCGGTTATCATTCCCTCTCTCTGCGACATATCAATATTGATCTACCGACTGTGGCCTATGCCTTCAGGTGCAGTCCCGCTGCATAAAGTGCAATCGCCGCTGCATTCGATACGTTCAGCGATTTGATGGCGCCGGGCATATCGAGCCGGGCGAGCGCGCTGACGGTTTCGCGGGTCTTCTGCCGCAGGCCCTTGCCTTCGGAGCCGAGCACGAGTGCGATTCGACCACCTGAGAACGTGCCTTCCAGTGGCGCCGGTCCTTCCGAATCGAGCCCGATCGTGAAGAAGCCGAGCTTGTGCAATTCGCCGAGCGCGTCCGAGAGATTGGTGATCTGTATATAAGGTATGAGTTCCAGCGCGCCGGAAGCCGATTTGGCAAGCACGCCCGATTCGGTTGGGCTATGTCTCTGCGTGGTGATAACGGCGCCTGCATTGAAGGCGACGGCCGATCGCATGATGGCGCCGACATTGTGCGGATCGGTTACCTGGTCGAGCACGAGAAGCAATGGGCTGTCCTTCAGTGCTTCCAGTCGTCGGACGGGCAGGGGGCGTGTTTCCAGCATCACGCCCTGATGGATCGCTTCGGGGCCGAGCACCTTGTCGATATCCTGCGGAGAGACCATGTCGACGGGAACGCCGATCGTATCAGGATCGATCTCCAATCGCGCAAGCGCGTTCTGTGTCACCGATAGCTTGATGTTCTTGCGCTCAGGATTTTCAAGCGCGGCACGAACGGTATGAAGGCCGTAGAGGAAGACCTGATCGGGGGCGAGCGCCGGCGGTTTCCAGTCGTCTCCGCCACGCTTGCGCTTCTGTGGTGCCGGTGTTGGAATCTCACCGCGTTCGCGCTTGCCGTCGCGATGCGCGCGTCGCAAGGTTGCGTAATGCGTGTCCTTTGCGGACTTGTCGGTTGCGGGCTTGTCGCCGGATTTCTTATCTTTGCTCATGCGGCTTTATAACGATGGCGCCTGTTGCCGCATAGGCCTTCTTTCATACGCCGGCTTTCAACAGGCGATGAAATTTTTCCTGTCTTTTCCATTGTCATCGTGTTGACAGACTGAAATCGTCCGGTCATATACGCGGCGCAGACGACGGGGCGGCAACGCTTCAAAGTCTGACGAACTTGGTCTTCAAGATCCGGACGAAAAACTGGAGAGATGCCCGAGTGGTTAAAGGGGACGGACTGTAAATCCGTTGGCTCAGCCTACGTTGGTTCAAATCCAACTCTCTCCACCATTCGTCATTGGATCGGACCAACCCCGCGGGTATAGCTCAATGGTAGAGCAGCAGCCTTCCAAGCTGAATACGCGGGTTCGATTCCCGCTACCCGCTCCATCTTCCTTGCTGTTCTTGACGAATTGCTCTGGCTTTCAGAACTCGAAGACGAGATTCATGAAATTGCCGATGATCCAGTAGCCGAGCACCCCTATGGCGATGCCGGCGATGAAGACCGAAGACTGGCCCGTGTTCTTTTTGACGCTCGTGCCCGCATCGTCGTCGCGTGGATAGCCGAGTTCACGATGGTCTTCCATGAATGCCGAATAGTGGTTGGTGTAGTTCTCCGATTGCATTGGGTGTTCCTCCGAATATTAGAGGGATATCATGGAAGTTTTCCTGTTCGGTGAAATCAATTAGTAAAATGTAAGATAATCTTGTCGGCAGGCGTCGCGCCGATGAGATCGCGCGGCACCCGGGTCACGACTGCAGAAATTGCAGTCGCTGCTGGCATCAACAAGGCCAGAAGCGGGCTTTCTCTCGATTTTACCTTAGATTTCAGGTGTTTTGGGGCAGGTGCCGACGAATCGTCTTGCGGGTTGCGAATTATCTCCCATATGCGCTGACACGCCAAGAATGGCGTCTGCAATTAAGTCTTGCGCAATTTCGCCGAAAGCCTTAAACGGCGGCACTAAACCGGTTCGCCGGGGTCACCCATTTACGTCCACAGGAAGCATTCAAATGGCAAAGAGTAAGTTTGAGCGCAACAAGCCGCACGTCAACATTGGCACGATCGGCCACGTTGACCACGGCAAGACGTCTCTGACGGCAGCGATCACGAAGTATTTCGGTGAATTCAAGGCGTATGACCAGATCGACGCTGCCCCGGAAGAAAAGGCACGCGGCATCACCATTTCGACGGCTCACGTCGAATACGAGACGCCGGCCCGCCACTACGCGCACGTCGACTGCCCCGGCCACGCTGACTATGTCAAGAACATGATCACCGGTGCTGCGCAGATGGACGGCGCGATCCTGGTCTGCTCTGCTGCTGACGGCCCGATGCCGCAGACGCGCGAGCACATCCTGCTCGCCCGCCAGGTTGGCGTTCCGGCAATCGTCGTGTTCCTCAACAAGGTCGACCAGGTTGACGACGCCGAGCTTCTCGAGCTCGTCGAGCTTGAAGTGCGCGAACTTCTGTCGTCCTACGACTTCCCGGGCGACGACATTCCGGTCGTCAAGGGTTCGGCGCTTGCTGCTCTTGAAGATTCTGACAAGAAGATCGGTGAAGACGCGATCCGCGAGCTGATGGCTGCAGTTGACGCCTACATCCCGACGCCTGAGCGTCCGATCGACCAGCCGTTCCTGATGCCGATCGAAGACGTGTTCTCGATCTCCGGCCGTGGTACGGTTGTGACCGGCCGCGTCGAGCGCGGTATCGTCAAGGTTGGCGAAGAAGTCGAAATCGTCGGCATTCGTCCGACCTCGAAGACGACGGTTACCGGCGTTGAAATGTTCCGCAAGCTGCTCGACCAGGGCCAGGCTGGCGACAACATCGGCGCTCTGGTTCGCGGTGTGAACCGTGACGGCGTCGAGCGTGGCCAGATCCTGTGCAAGCCGGGCTCTGTCAAGCCGCACAAGAAGTTCAAGGCAGAAGCCTACATCCTGACGAAGGAAGAAGGCGGCCGTCATACGCCGTTCTTCACGAACTACCGTCCGCAGTTCTACTTCCGCACGACGGACGTGACTGGCATCGTGACGCTTCCGGAAGGCACGGAAATGGTTATGCCTGGCGACAACGTGACCGTTGACGTCGAGCTGATCGTTCCGATCGCGATGGAAGAAAAGCTTCGCTTCGCTATCCGCGAAGGCGGCCGCACCGTCGGTGCAGGCATCGTTGCTTCGATCATCGAGTAATCGGAATTATCCCCGATTTTAGGAAAAACCCCGCTGGAGACGGCGGGGTTTTTCGTTTTCCGGCATCCTCATGCGTTCCTGAGATGTTGTAAAAATATCGTTAAGATGCCCCATAACAGTATTTTGTTCATCTAGCGTTCAGAAAGCGTTTTGCGTTCCGGCATTTTTAGTCCAGACTCCTCATTATAGAGAGGAGAGTAGGATGATTCACAAAGCTACATTCGTTGCGACGATTTTCGCGATGTATGTTTTCACGATGTTTTTCATCGCTGCAATTCCGCAGGAAGTTGTTCAGGCAGCTGGCGTGCAGATAGACGAAGTAAGCGTCGTTAAATGATAGCATGACTGGATCGCCGGATATTCCGGCGGGCCGTAAAAGTAACAGCGCAGGTGCTTCCGGGAGGAAGCTCCTGGCCGAGGTGGGTTTGAACCTGCCCGTGAGACGCTCGCTTGCTCTTCGCGCGGAAGAGTTTATCTATGCCTCCGATTTCATGACGCGGAGGATTTTCCATGAAAAAGCGCATTCTCTTCACCGGCGGTTCGGGCAAGGCGGGACGCCATACCGTGCCGTGGCTCATCAATGCTGGCTATGATGTGCACAATGTCGATCTCGTGCCGCTCGAAAGCCCTGAAGTCACCAATCTCATCGCCGACATCACCGACAGCGGCCAGATGTTCAACGTGCTTTCCATGCACCGGGACTTTCCGGATCTGGAAGCGGGCAAGGGCGTACAGCCTTTCGACGCAGTTGTGCATTTTGCGGCGGTGCCGCGTATCCTGATCAAGCCGGACAACGAGACCTTCCGCATCAACACGATGGGCACCTATAATGTCATCGAGGCGGCAGTGAAGCTCGGTATCCGGAAGATCATCGTCGCGTCGAGTGAGACCACCTATGGCGTCTGTTTCGCCGAAGGCCATCGCGACTTCCACCAGTTCCCGCTGGATGAGGACTATGATGTCAATCCGATGGATTCCTACGGCCTTTCCAAGGTCCTGAACGAGAAGACGGCGCGCGCTTTTGCCGAGCGCTCAGGCTTCGATATTTACGCGCTGCGCATCGGCAACGTCATCGAGCCGCATGAATACGAGAAATTTCCGACCTATTTCGCCAATCCGGAAATGCGCAAGCGCATCGCCTGGAGTTATATCGACGCGCGCGATCTCGGCCAGATCGTCCATCGCTGCATTGAGAAGGACGGATTGGGCTTCCAGGTCTTCAACGCCGCCAATGATAGCGTCTCGGCCAACACCCCGTCGAGAGAGCTCGCCAAACGATTCTTCCCGAATGTGCCCTTCACCCGTGAGATCGGCGAATATGAGGGCCTGCTTTCCAACCGGAAGATTCGCGAGGTGCTCGGCTTCAAGGAAGAGCACGACTGGCGCAAATACGTAAAAGTCTGAGATTCCGGTCAGAAAACTCTTGCGGTCGGGCGCATTCAATTTCGCGTCCGGCCGCCAGATACGTTGCTGTCGGCCACTTCTTCCGGTCGCCTGCGGAGAATGGTTCTGAAAATCAAAAATCGCTCTTGCATATCCCGAGCCGCCGTTTTAAAGGGAGCGCCATGCTTTCACCGGCTGATGATCGCAAGGTCAACAGGCTGAATGCAAAGCGTAAAGGGGTATAGCTCAGTTGGTAGAGCGGCGGTCTCCAAAACCGCAGGTCGTAAGTTCGAGCCTTACTGCCCCTGCCATTTTTCCTTGAACGGACAGCGCGGACGTGAACGCAGCGTTCCGGCGAGGATTGAGCATATGGCGACAAATTTCGTTAAACATCGGTTTCCCTCTTGTGTATTCGGAAATCGATGTTTATTTAGGGTTCAACAGACACGCGGTGCGTGGGGCTGATAGTTTCAGCTTTACGCGCCGTAATTGCGTGGGCAGTCGATGGCATCCAAATCCAATCCATTCGCGTTTCTGCAGCAGGTCCGCACGGAGACGTCTAAAGTTACTTGGCCGTCGCGCCGCGAGACAATGATCTCGACGGTCATGGTGCTGTTTATGGTTGTTTTTGCTGCGCTGTTTTTCTTTGCCGCCGACCAGCTCATTGGCTGGGCGCTGAGCTTTGTGCTCAATACCGGCAACTGATACGAGTGGAGATGAAAATGGCGGCACGTTGGTACATCGTCCACGCATATTCTAATTTTGAAAAGAAGGTGGCTGAGGACATCGAGAACAAGGCTCGCCAGAAGGGGCTTGAGCACCTGTTCGAGAAGATCCTCGTGCCGACCGAAAAGGTGGTGGAAGTGCGCCGCGGCCGCAAGGTCGATTCCGAGCGCAAGTTCTTCCCGGGCTATGTCATGGTTCGTGCGAACCTGACGGATGAGGCCTATCACCTGATCAAGAATACGCCGAAGGTCACGGGCTTCCTTGGCTCGGACAATAAGCCCGTTCCGATTCCGGATTCTGAGGCTGAGCGCATCCTCGGTCAGGTTCAGGAAGGTGTCGAGCGGCCGAAGGCTTCCGTTACCTTTGAAATCGGCGAACAGGTTCGCGTTTCCGATGGTCCGTTCGCTTCGTTCAACGGCACGGTTCAGGATGTGGACGAAGAGCGTTCGCGCCTGAAAGTGGAAGTGTCGATCTTTGGTCGCGCTACGCCGGTCGAGCTGGAATACGCTCAGGTCGAGAAGGTCTGATTTTCGAGATCGAGGTTCGGTCACTTGTGACCGTTCTTCGGGCGGCGAAAGCCGCATCGCGTGGAAGGTGAGGGGTCTTAAGCCAGGTCCTAACGATCCGCACCACGCAACCGCAGCCGCCGGAGTGATCCGGCATCAAGGGCCGGGAAACCGGTCATCAGTGAAAGGCAGAGAGATATATGGCTAAGAAAGTTGCAGGCCAGCTCAAGCTGCAGGTCAAGGCAGGATCGGCAAACCCGTCCCCGCCGATCGGCCCGGCGCTTGGTCAGCGTGGCATTAACATCATGGAATTCTGCAAGTCGTTCAACGCGGCTACGCAGGAAATGGAAAAGGGTATGCCGATCCCGGTCGTCATCACCTATTACCAGGACAAGTCCTTCACCTTCGCCATGAAGCAGCCTCCGGTCAGCTACTGGCTGAAGAAGGAAGCGAAGATCCAGTCCGGTTCCAAGACCCCGGGCAAGGGCGCAAAGGCCGGTACCCTCACCAAGGCTCAGATCAAGACGATCGCCGAAGCCAAGATGAAGGATCTGAACGCAGCGGATATCGAAGGTGCAATGGCGATGATCGAGGGCTCTGCCCGCGCCATGGGCCTGGAAGTGGTGGGTTAAGACCATGGCAGGCAAGCGCACTCAGAAGATCAACGAAGGTGTTGATCCGACCAAGCTCTACGCTCTGACGACGGCCATCGGCATGGTCAAGGAACGTGCTGTCGCAAAGTTCGATGAAACCATCGAAGTTTCGATGAACCTCGGCGTCGACCCGCGTCACGCAGACCAGATGGTCCGCGGCGTCGTCAACCTGCCGAACGGCACCGGCCGTACGGTTCGCGTTGCTGTTTTCGCTCGTGGCGTCAAGGCTGATGAAGCCAAGGCTGCCGGCGCAGATATCGTTGGCGCGGAAGAGCTCGTTGAAATCGTTCAGGGCGGCAAGATCGACTTCGATCGCTGCATCGCCACCCCGGATATGATGCCGCTCGTCGGCCGCCTCGGTAAGGTTCTCGGCCCGCGTGGCATGATGCCGAACCCGAAGGTCGGCACGGTTACGATGGATGTCGCTGGTGCCGTCAAGGCTTCCAAGGGCGGCGCTGTCGAGTTCCGCGTCGAGAAGGCTGGTATCGTTCACGCCGGCATCGGCAAGGCATCCTTCGATGCCAAGGCTCTGGAAGAAAACATCCGTGCCTTCGCTGACGCCGTCATCAAGGCAAAGCCGGCTGGCGCTAAGGGCAACTACGTCAAGCGCGTAGCTCTCTCCTCGACCATGGGTCCGGGCGTCAAGATCGAAGTCGGCTCGGTCACCGCAGCGGTTACTGCTGCTTAAGTTTCATCGGGCTTCGGCCCGATTGTAAAGAATTCCGGCCTCGCAAGAGGCCGGAATATTCCGGAGAAATCCGGAATCCTGTCCGAGATTGCAGGTGGTTTTCCCTTAATCACTGTTGCCTGCATGAGACGGGTAAGACCCGAATTGCATGAAGTTCTGCTTCTAGGAAATCGGTTCGAGCCTTGGATGCCTTGTGCCTCCTTTGCCTTAATTGGCGCGGAGCGCGAGGGGACAGGATCCTCAAGCGTCGCTTGGGATCGCTTCTGATCCCAGGAGGCAAAGGCAACCCGGTGGGTCCGTTCAAGCGGTCCCATCAACTGGAGATAGGCAGTGGAAAGAGCGGAAAAACGCGAATTCGTCACGGAACTGAACGATGTCTTCAAGGCATCCGGCTCGGTTGTCGTGGCCCACTATGCTGGTGCTACAGTCGCACAGATGAACGATTTTCGTTCGAAGATGCGCGCTGCTGGCGGCACCATCAAAGTCGCGAAGAACCGCCTGGCCAAAATTGCCCTTCAGGGTACGGAAGCGGAAGGGATCGCCGATCTCTTCAAAGGTCAGACCCTCATTGCTTACAGCAATGATCCGATCACCGCTCCGAAGGTCGTCATGGATTTCGCCAAGACCAACGACAAGATCGTTGTCCTCGGCGGCGCCATGGGAACAACCACGCTCAATGCTGAAGCTGTCAAGTCGCTTGCGACCCTGCCTTCGCTCGATGAGCTGCGTGCGAAGCTGCTGGGCATGATCCAGACGCCGGCTACCCGCATCGCTGGGGTTGTTGCAGCACCGGCAAGCCAGCTTGCCCGCGTGTTTGCGGCCTACGCCAAGAAGGACGAAGCCGCTTAAGGCGGTTTTTCGCTGTTTATAATCAACCGGTTCGAACCGAACAAAAGGAACTAGTAAAATGGCTGATCTCGCAAAGATCGTTGACGACCTCTCCTCGCTGACCGTCCTGGAAGCCGCTGAGCTGTCGAAGCTTCTCGAAGAAAAGTGGGGCGTTTCCGCTGCTGCTCCGGTAGCTGTTGCTGCCGCTGCTGGCGGTGCAGGTGCTGCTGCTGTCGTTGAAGAAGAAAAGACCGAGTTCGACGTCATCCTCACGGATGCCGGCGCCAACAAGATCAACGTCATCAAGGAAGTCCGCGCCATCACCGGCCTGGGCCTCAAGGAAGCCAAGGACCTTGTCGAAGCCGCTCCGAAGGCTGTCAAGGAAGGCGTTAACAAGGCTGAAGCCGCTGACATCAAGAAGAAGCTTGAAGACGCTGGCGCAAAGGCCGACGTCAAGTAATCTTGAACGTCTTTTGGGAGACGGTATTTACCGTCTCCCATTTGCCGTTTTTTTGAACGAATTACCCAAAAGCCGCGTGAAAACGGCTTTTGGGTAATGGGTTCTTCAAGAGCATGGTCTCGAACCGAGGCGCCAAGGCAATCCGGCCTGGCTGTTTCGGGAGGTGGGACGAGGTTGAACTATCCATTGGTTGACGGGATCGACTGGCCATCGGTTCCCGTCCGTTGCAGGCCCGGATGCAATTTTTGAAGGAGCGACGATGGCTCAGACCCTTACGTTCAATGGTCGCAGGCGCGTACGCAAGTTTTTTGGTAAAATCCCCGAAGTCGCAGAAATGCCGAACCTCATCGAGGTTCAGAAGGCATCCTACGACCAGTTTCTGATGGTTGAAGAGCCCAAGGGCGGTCGTCCCGACGAAGGCCTTCAGGCCGTCTTCAAGTCCGTTTTCCCGATCACCGACTTCTCCGGCGCCTCCATGCTGGAGTTCGTGTCCTATGAATTCGAACCGCCGAAGTTCGACGTCGACGAATGCCGCCAGCGCGACCTGACCTACGCCGCGCCGCTGAAGGTTACTCTCCGTCTCATCGTGTTCGATATCGACGAGGATACCGGCGCGAAGTCGATCAAGGACATCAAGGAACAGTCCGTCTACATGGGCGACATGCCGCTCATGACGAATAACGGTACGTTCATCGTCAACGGCACCGAGCGCGTGATCGTGTCCCAGATGCACCGTTCGCCGGGCGTCTTCTTCGACCACGACAAGGGCAAGAGCCATTCTTCCGGCAAGCTGCTCTTTGCTGCGCGCGTGATCCCGTATCGCGGCTCCTGGCTCGATATCGAATTCGACGCCAAGGACATCGTCTATGCCCGTATCGACCGCCGCCGCAAGATTCCGGTGACGTCGCTGCTGATGGCCCTCGGCATGGACGGCGAGGAAATCCTCGACACCTTCTACACGAAGTCGCTCTACAAGCGCGACGGTGAAGGCTGGCGCATTCCCTTCAAGCCGGAAACGCTGAAGGGTGCAAAGGCGATCACCGAGATGGTCGACGCCGATACCGGCGAAGTCGTTGTTGAAGCCGGCAAGAAGCTCACGCCACGCCTGCTTCGCACGCTCTCCGACAAGGGCCTGAAGGCACTCAAGGCGACGGATGACGATCTGTACGGCAACTACCTCGCCGAAGACATCGTCAACTACTCGACGGGTGAGATCTATCTCGAAGCCGGCGACGAAATCGACGAGAAGACGCTCGGCATCATCCTCGCCAACCATTTCGACGAGATCCCGGTTCTCGGCATCGATCACATCAATGTCGGCGCCTATATCCGCAACACGCTGACCGCAGACAAGAACGAGAACCGTCAGGACGCTCTGTTCGACATTTACCGCGTCATGCGTCCGGGTGAACCGCCGACGATGGATTCGGCCGAAGCCATGTTCAACTCGCTGTTCTTCGATGCGGAGCGTTACGACCTCTCCGCCGTCGGCCGCGTGAAGATGAACATGCGTCTTGACCTCAGCGTCGAAGACACCGTCCGCATCCTGCGCAAGGACGACATCCTGGCCGTGGTCAGGATGCTTGTCGAACTACGCGACGGCAAGGGCGAGATCGACGACATCGACAACCTGGGCAACCGCCGCGTCCGCTCGGTCGGCGAACTGATGGAGAACCAGTACCGTCTCGGCCTGCTTCGCATGGAGCGCGCGATCAAGGAACGCATGTCCTCGATCGAAATCGATACGGTCATGCCGCAGGATCTGATCAACGCCAAGCCGGCTGCTGCAGCCGTCCGCGAATTCTTCGGTTCCTCGCAGCTCTCGCAGTTCATGGACCAGGTGAACCCGCTCTCGGAAATCACCCACAAGCGCCGTCTCTCGGCTCTTGGCCCGGGTGGTCTGACCCGCGAGCGCGCCGGCTTCGAAGTCCGCGACGTTCATCCGACGCACTACGGCCGTATTTGCCCGATCGAAACGCCGGAAGGCCCGAACATCGGTCTGATCAACTCGCTGGCGACCTTTGCGCGCGTCAACAAGTACGGTTTCATCGAAAGCCCGTACCGTCGTATCGTCGATGGCAAGGTCACGACTGACGTACTATACCTTTCCGCCATGGAAGAGGCGAAGTACTATGTTGCCCAGGCCAACGCCGAACTGACGTCGGACGGTTCCTTCGTCGATGAATTCGTCGTCTGCCGTCACGCCGGCGAAGTTATGCTCGCGCCGCGCGACAGCATGAACCTGATGGACGTTTCGCCGAAGCAGGTCGTTTCGGTCGCAGCCGCCCTCATCCCGTTCCTGGAAAACGACGACGCCAACCGCGCTCTTATGGGCTCGAACATGCAGCGTCAGGCCGTTCCGCTTCTGCGCGCTGAAGCGCCGTTCGTCGGTACCGGCATGGAGCCGGTCGTCGCCCGCGACTCTGGCGCCGCCATCGGTGCACGCCGCGGCGGTGTGGTCGACCAGGTCGATGCGACGCGTATCGTTATCCGCGCCACGGAAGACCTCGAAGCCGGCAAGTCCGGCGTCGATATCTACCGCCTGCAGAAGTTCCAGCGTTCGAACCAGAACACCTGCGTCAACCAGCGTCCGCTGGTCACCGTCGGTGACGAGGTCAACCGCGGCGACATCCTCGCCGACGGCCCGTCGACCGATCTCGGCGACCTGGCTCTCGGCCGCAACGCGCTCGTCGCGTTCATGCCCTGGAACGGCTACAACTACGAAGACTCGATCCTGCTCTCCGAGCGCATCGTTGCCGACGACGTGTTCACCTCCATCCACATCGAAGAATTCGAAGTGATGGCGCGCGACACCAAGCTTGGTCCTGAGGAAATCACCCGCGACATTCCGAACGTTTCGGAAGAAGCGCTGAAGAACCTCGACGAAGCCGGCATCGTCTATATCGGCGCCGAAGTTCAGCCGGGCGATATCCTGGTCGGCAAGATCACGCCGAAGGGCGAAAGCCCGATGACGCCGGAAGAAAAGCTCCTGCGCGCCATCTTCGGTGAAAAGGCATCCGACGTCCGCGATACGTCCATGCGCATGCCGCCCGGCACCTACGGCACGATCGTCGAAGTGCGCGTCTTCAACCGCCACGGCGTTGAAAAGGACGAGCGCGCGATGGCTATCGAGCGCGAAGAGATCGAGCGTCTGGCAAAGGACCGCGACGACGAGCAGGCGATCCTCGACCGTAACGTCTACGGCCGTCTGATCGACATGCTGCGCGGCCAGTCCTCCATTGCAGGCCCGAAGGGCTTCAAGAAGGGCACCGAGCTGTCGAATGCCGTCGTTTCCGAATATCCCCGCTCGCAGTGGTGGATGTTCGCCGTCGAAGACGAAAAGGTCCAGAGCGAGCTCGAAGCACTCCGCGGCCAGTACGATGAATCCAAGTCGCGCCTTGAACAGCGCTTCATGGACAAGGTCGAAAAGGTCCAGCGCGGCGACGAAATGCCTCCGGGCGTCATGAAGATGGTCAAGGTCTTCGTCGCTGTTAAGCGCAAGATCCAGCCGGGCGACAAGATGGCCGGTCGTCACGGCAACAAGGGTGTCGTGTCGCGCATCGTGCCGGTCGAAGACATGCCGTTCCTGGAAGACGGTACGCATGTGGACGTCGTTCTGAACCCGCTCGGCGTGCCCTCGCGCATGAACGTCGGCCAGATCCTTGAGACGCACCTTGGCTGGGCTTGCGCCGGCATGGGTCGTCAGATCGGCGATATGCTGGAGGCCTACAAGGCCAACGGCAACATCGAACCGCTGCGCAAGACGATCGGCGACGTTGTCGGTGACGGTCCGAAGGCCGAACAGGTCAAGGATTTCGACGATGACTCGGTCCTGCGTCTGGCCGATCAGTGGAAGCGTGGCGTCTCCATCGCGACCCCGGTCTTCGACGGTGCGAACGAAGAGAACGTCAATGAGATGCTGCGCCTTGCAGGTCTCAAGGACACAGGTCAGTCGACGCTGTACGACGGTCGTACCGGCGAGCAGTTCGACCGCCAGGTCACGGTTGGCTACATCTACATGCTGAAGCTCAACCACCTGGTCGACGACAAGATCCACGCTCGTTCGATCGGCCCGTACTCGCTCGTTACCCAGCAGCCGCTGGGCGGCAAGGCGCAGTTCGGCGGCCAGCGCTTCGGCGAAATGGAGGTCTGGGCGCTCGAAGCTTACGGCGCAGCCTACACGCTGCAGGAAATGCTGACGGTGAAGTCGGACGACGTTGCCGGCCGCACCAAGGTCTACGAAGCGATCGTCCGTGGCGACGACACGTTCGAGGCCGGCATTCCGGAAAGCTTCAACGTTCTCGTCAAGGAAATGCGCTCGCTGGGTCTCTCGGTCGAGCTCGAAAATTCCAAGGTCGAGGACCTGCAGGCTGCAGGCCAGCTGCCGGACGCAGCCGAGTAACCACTTGATAGGGTGTGCGCTCTTCAAAAGAGCGCACACAGTTCCCGCCGAGGCCCCGTAACGTGTTGGCCGGGCAGGGACGCTTTCGCCGCATTCTGCGGTTATTGTCGTTTAAGCGCTGGCGCGGCTCCCGGGAATTTGCCGCCAACCTCGCAAGCTAAGGGCGCTTTCGCCCATGAAGGAGACAGGCATGAACCAAGAGGTCATGAATCTTTTCAATCCGCAGGTGCCTGCACAGAACTTCGATTCCATCCGGATTTCGATCGCCTCTCCGGAGAAGATTCTTTCCTGGTCCTACGGCGAGATCAAGAAGCCGGAAACCATCAACTACCGCACGTTCAAGCCGGAACGCGACGGTCTCTTCTGCGCGCGCATCTTCGGACCGATCAAGGACTACGAGTGCCTGTGCGGCAAGTACAAGCGCATGAAGTACAAGGGCATCATCTGCGAAAAGTGCGGCGTGGAAGTCACGCTGTCGCGCGTTCGCCGTGAGCGCATGGGCCATATCGAGCTCGCCGCTCCCGTTGCCCATATCTGGTTCCTGAAGTCGCTGCCGAGCCGCATCTCCACGCTGCTCGACATGACGCTCAAGGATGTCGAGCGCGTCCTCTATTTCGAAAACTACATTGTGACCGAGCCGGGTCTCACCGCGCTCAAGGAGCACCAGCTCCTGTCCGAAGAAGAGTACATGCTTGCCGTCGACGAATATGGTGAAGACCAGTTCACGGCCATGATCGGTGCCGAAGCCATCTATGAGATGCTGGCGTCGATGAACCTTGAAAAGATCGCTGGCGACCTGCGCTCCGAGCTTGCCGATACCACTTCGGACCTCAAGCAGAAGAAGCTGATGAAGCGCCTGAAGATCGTCGAGAACTTCATGGAATCCGGCAACCGTCCGGAATGGATGATCATGAAGGTCGTTCCGGTAATCCCGCCGGACCTGCGCCCGCTGGTTCCTCTGGACGGTGGTCGTTTCGCGACGTCTGACCTGAACGATCTGTACCGCCGCGTCATCAACCGTAACAACCGTCTGAAGCGCCTGATCGAACTGCGCGCTCCGGGCATCATCATCCGTAACGAAAAGCGCATGCTGCAGGAATCTGTCGATGCGCTCTTCGATAACGGCCGTCGCGGCCGCGTCATCACCGGCGCCAACAAGCGTCCGCTGAAGTCGCTGTCCGACATGCTCAAGGGCAAGCAGGGCCGCTTCCGTCAGAACCTGCTCGGCAAGCGCGTCGACTATTCCGGCCGTTCGGTCATCGTGACCGGTCCGGAACTGAAGCTGCATCAGTGCGGTCTTCCGAAGAAGATGGCGCTCGAGCTCTTCAAGCCGTTCATCTACGCCCGCCTCGACGCGAAGGGTTATTCTTCGACCGTCAAGCAGGCCAAGAAGCTCGTCGAAAAGGAAAAGCCGGAAGTCTGGGATATCCTCGACGAGGTCATCCGCGAGCATCCGGTTCTGCTGAACCGCGCACCGACGCTGCACCGCCTGGGCATCCAGGCCTTCGAACCCACCCTGGTCGAAGGCAAGGCCATCCAGTTGCACCCGCTCGTCTGCACGGCCTTCAACGCCGACTTCGACGGTGACCAGATGGCTGTTCACGTGCCGCTGTCGCTCGAAGCCCAGCTCGAAGCTCGCGTTCTGATGATGTCGACGAACAACATCCTGCACCCGGCAAACGGTGCACCGATCATCGTTCCGTCGCAGGACATGGTTCTCGGCCTGTACTACCTGTCGATCATGAACCAGAACGAGCCGGGCGAAGGCATGGCCTTCTCCGATCTCGGCGAGCTGCACCACGCCCTCGAAACCAAGGTCGTGACGCTGCACACCAAGATTCGCGGCCGCTTCAAGTCGATCGGCGAGGACGGCAAGCCCTACTCGAAGATCTATGAAACGACGCCGGGCCGCCTGCTCATCGGTGAACTCCTGCCGAAGAACGGCAAGGTGACCTTCGATATCTGCAACCAGGAAATGACCAAGAAGAACATCTCCAGGATGATCGACGCGGTCTACCGTCATTGCGGCCAGAAGGACACGGTCATCTTCTGTGACCGCATCATGCAGCTCGGCTTCAGCCATGCCTGCCGCGCCGGCATTTCGTTCGGCAAGGACGACATGGTCATCCCGGACACCAAGGCCAAGATCGTCAACGACACCGAAAACCTGGTGAAGGAATACGAACAGCAGTACAACGACGGTCTCATCACCCAGGGCGAAAAGTACAACAAGGTTGTCGACGCCTGGGGTAAGGCTACCGAAAAGGTCGCCGAAGAGATGATGGCCCGCATTAAGGCTGTCGAGTTCGATCCGGCGACTGGTCGTCAGAAGCCGATGAACTCGATCTACATGATGTCCCACTCGGGCGCTCGTGGTTCTCCGAACCAGATGCGTCAGCTGGGCGGCATGCGCGGCCTCATGGCCAAGCCGTCGGGTGAAATCATCGAGACGCCGATCATCTCGAACTTCAAGGAAGGCCTGACCGTCAACGAGTACTTCAACTCGACGCACGGTGCCCGTAAGGGTCTGGCAGACACCGCCTTGAAGACCGCAAACTCCGGTTACCTGACCCGCCGTCTTGTCGACGTCGCGCAGGATTGCATCGTCACGCACGTCGATTGCGGTACCGAAACCGGCCTCACCATGACCGCCATCGTCGATGCCGGTCAGGTCGTTGCCTCGATCGGTGTCCGTATCCTCGGCCGTACGGCCCTCGACAACATCGACCATCCGGTTACCGGCGAGCGTATCGTCGATGCCGGCAAGATGATCCTCGAGCCCGACGTCGTCGAGATCGAGAAGGCTGGTATCCAGTCGATCCGTATTCGTTCGGCGCTGACCTGCGAAATCCAGACGGGCGTCTGCTCGGTTTGCTACGGCCGCGACCTCGCGCGCGGTACGCCTGTTAACATGGGCGAAGCCGTCGGCGTTATCGCCGCCCAGTCGATCGGCGAGCCGGGCACGCAGCTCACCATGCGTACGTTCCACCTTGGTGGCACGGCAACCGTGGTCGACCAGTCGTTCCTGGAAGCCTCGTATGAAGGTACGGTGCAGATCAAGAACCGCAACATCCTGCGCAACTCCGATGGCAATCTCGTTGCCATGGGCCGTAACATGACCGTCCAGATCCTGGACGAGCGTGGCGTGGAGCGTTCCTCGCAGCGTGTTGCCTACGGTTCGAAGCTGCATGTCGATGAAGGTGACAAGGTCAAGCGCGGTCAGCGTCTGGCGGAGTGGGATCCCTACACCCGTCCGATGATGACGGAAGTAGCCGGTACGGTTCAGTTCGAAGATGTCGTCGACGGCCTCTCCGTTCTCGAAGCGACCGACGAATCCACGGGTATCACCAAGCGTCAGGTTATCGACTGGCGTTCGACCCCGCGCGGTTCGGACTTGAAGCCTGCCATCGTCATCAAGGACGCAAGCGGCAATGTCGCGAAGCTCTCCCGTGGCGGCGAAGCCCGCTTCCTGCTTTCGGTCGACGCGATCCTGTCGGTCGAGCCGGGCACGAAGGTCTCCCAGGGTGACGTTCTTGCCCGCTCGCCGCTGGAAAGCGCCAAGACCAAGGACATCACCGGTGGTCTGCCGCGCGTCGCAGAATTGTTCGAAGCCCGTCGTCCGAAGGACCACGCCATCATCGCAGAGATCGATGGTACGATCCGCCTCGGCCGCGATTACAAGAACAAGCGCCGCGTCATCATCGAGCCGGCGGAAGACGGTGTCGAGCCGGTCGAATACCTGATCCCGAAGGGCAAGCCCTTCCACCTTCAGGAAGGCGACTATATAGAAAAGGGTGACTACATCCTCGACGGTAACCCGGCTCCGCACGACATCCTGGCGATCAAGGGCGTGGAGGCTCTGGCTTCCTACCTCGTCAACGAAATCCAGGAAGTCTATCGTCTGCAGGGCGTGGTCATCAACGACAAGCACATCGAAGTGATTGTCCGTCAGATGCTGCAGAAGGTGGAAATCACCGATGCAGGCGACTCGACCTATATCGTCGGCGACAATGTCGACCGTATCGAGCTGGAAGACGTCAACGACCACCTCATCGAGGAAGGCAAGAGGCCTGCCAGCGGTGATCCGGTTCTGCTCGGCATCACCAAGGCATCGCTGCAGACGCCGTCCTTCATCTCGGCCGCTTCCTTCCAGGAAACGACCAAGGTGCTGACGGAAGCTGCGATCGCCGGCAAGACCGACGGTCTGCAGGGTCTGAAGGAAAACGTCATCGTCGGCCGCCTGATCCCGGCGGGTACCGGTGGCACCATGACCCAGATCCGCCGCATTGCGACGGCTCGCGACGACCTGATACTGGAAGAGCGCCGCAAGGGCTCCGGGGCAGGGGCCGCAACGCCGATGCTGCAGGACCTGGCGAACGAAAGCGCTCCTGCTGCCGAGTAATCGCCAGTTCGAGACATCCAGAATCCAAAATCGCCCGGAGAAATCCGGGCGGTTTTTCTTTGTCCGGAAGGTCGTTGGGAGATCGTTGTCGCGCTGTTGTCCCGATGGCGGCAGAACGCAGGACCCAAAGCAAACGGCGATGCTTCCATTCATCCTGCGTTGCTCAGCCGAGTTACTGACGATCGCAATGCGTGCAGATACTCGGACCGTCGGGAGTTTCGGTCTCGCAAATACCGTGTCGGGAAGGTTGATGCCGGCAAACGAAGCCGCCGGCCACCTCGAACGGAGGTCGATATCGAAGGGTCGGCAGAAGATGCCTGAACGCAGACGAACTGCCACCGCGGTGTGCAGTTTGATGTGTGCAAGAGGCGGGTGTCGAACTTGCTGAGGCCACTGGCGACGCTATCGCGGGAACCGCCGCTCGCTCGCTACCTCGTTAATATCGGCAAAATGAAGAGGGTGAGGGAGGAGGACTCAGCCTGCACCGACGCGCAGGCTCTATTCTTTATATATAGGCTTAGCTGAAGCATATATGGGCTTAGCTGAAGCGGATGATCGAGACTTCACCGTCCAGGGCACCCTGATAGGCAGAGGCATGCGGTTCATCGGAGGGAACTTCGGTCAACATGCCGATCTGGTCGAGATCGGCTTCGATGAAGCCTTCCTCGGCAAGGGCGTTTAATGCTTCGCGCACGGCGCTATCGTCATCGGCGGCCTTCAGCATGACGTGCAGGTCAACGCCCTCGCTCGTGTCGGATTCATAGCCCTTGCCGATGATGATGAAGATCATCGGTCCGTCGAAATTGTTGTCGTTGTCCGGTGTCCCGATCATCTTCTTGTCCTTCGGCTCTCTGAGAATCGCAATATGCAGATCCCATATAAGGGCTTCATGTCTGCAAATACCGATTCCTATCTGTTTTTGCTGCAATGCCCAAGTTTATCTTGCCGGGTATCTTTAACCGGCTTAAAGAGCCTGTAAACAGCCTGTTCACAGGGGTTTTCATGCCGTCGGCGCGGAGATTATTTCTTAACCGGCCTTGACGAACAGGGTGGAAACCAGTAGTACGCCCGCCATCAGATCCAATGTGAGGTTTGGCTGTTTGGGACGACGCGTCCTGAAGATCGCCTCAAACAAGGTTCTATACGCACGTTGAAGTCATGATGCTGCACGCATGACGCATCTTTTTTGCGTCCTCTGCTCTATGTGGTCCATCTGCGGAAGCGGATCGGGCCATATTTTGCGCATTGAGGGAAATATGTGTGGCAATGCCGGAAACGGCGAAGTTCGAGCCCGCAAGGGTACTGAGACAAACGTAAGGGATGGTTGAATGCCTACCGTAAACCAGCTGATCCGCAAGCCTCGCCAGGCGAACGTAAAGCGTAATAAGGTTCCCGCTCTCCAGGAGAACCCGCAGAAGCGCGGCGTTTGCACCCGCGTCTACACTACGACGCCGAAGAAGCCGAACTCGGCTCTGCGTAAGGTCGCAAAGATCCGCCTCACCAACGGCTTCGAAGTCATTGGTTACATCCCCGGTGAAGGCCACAACCTTCAGGAACACTCTGTCGTCATGATCCGTGGCGGCCGCGTAAAGGACCTTCCGGGCGTCCGTTACCACATCATCCGCGGCGTTCTCGATACTCAGGGTGTCAAGAACCGCAAGCAGCGCCGTTCCAAGTACGGTGCGAAGCGTCCGAAGTAATTTCGCCCCGGGCGATATCGCCCGGAAAGGCTTGAAAGTGAAATCCCGGCGCTGCGCGAAGTCCTCCGCGTGGTAGAGCGCCTTAACGGTTAAAGAGACGAGAAGTATGTCCAGACGCCATAAAGCAGAAAAGCGCGAGATCAATCCGGACCCGAAGTTCGGTGACCTCGTTGTCACGAAGTTCATGAACGCCATCATGCTCGACGGCAAGAAGTCCGTCGCTGAAAGCATCGTATACGGCGCGTTTGACTCCGTGCAGGGCAAGTCGAAGCAGGAGCCGCTCACGGTTTTCCATTCCGCGCTCGACAATATCGCTCCGCACGTTGAAGTCCGTTCGCGCCGCGTCGGTGGTGCGACCTATCAGGTTCCGGTCGATGTTCGTCCGGAGCGCCGTCAGGCTCTTGCCATTCGCTGGCTGATCGCTGCCGCTCGCAAGCGCAACGAAACCACCATGATCGATCGTCTTTCGGGCGAACTTCTCGACGCATCCAACAACCGCGGTTCTGCAGTCAAGAAGCGCGAAGACACGCACAAGATGGCTGATGCCAACCGCGCGTTCTCGCATTATCGCTGGTAATCCCGAACGATATCGAAAGGCAGTCCATTATGGCTCGCGAATATAAGATCGAAGACTACCGCAATTTCGGTATCATGGCGCATATCGACGCCGGCAAGACCACGACCACCGAGCGTATCCTTTATTACACCGGCAAGTCGCACAAGATCGGCGAAGTCCACGATGGCGCAGCCACGATGGACTGGATGGAGCAGGAGCAGGAGCGTGGCATCACGATCACCTCCGCTGCCACCACGACCTACTGGAAGGGCCGTGACGGCAAAATGCGCCGCTTCAACATCATCGACACCCCCGGCCACGTCGACTTCACCATTGAAGTCGAGCGTTCGCTTCGCGTTCTCGACGGCGCCATCGCGCTGCTCGATGCCAACGCCGGTGTCGAGCCGCAGACGGAAACCGTCTGGCGTCAGGCTGAGAAGTACAACGTTCCGCGCATGATCTTCTGCAACAAGATGGACAAGACCGGCGCGGACTTCTACCGCTCGGTCGAGATGATCAAGACCCGTCTGGGTGCGATCGCTGTCGTCATGCAGCTGCCGATCGGCGCTGAAAGTGACTTCAAGGGCGTTATCGACCTCGTCGAGATGAACGCTCTCATCTGGCGCGACGAATCCCTCGGCGCTCAGTGGGATGTCGTTGAAATTCCGGACGACATGAAAGCCAAGGCTGAAGAATATCGCGAAAAGCTGATCGAGACCGTTGTCGAGATCGACGAAGCCGCGATGGAAGCCTACCTAGAAGGCAACATGCCCGACAACGACAAGATCCGCGAACTCGTTCGTCGCGGCACGATCGACGTCAAGTTCCACCCCATGTTCTGCGGCACCGCCTTCAAGAACAAGGGCGTCCAGCCGCTGCTCGACGCCGTTGTCGATTACCTGCCGTCGCCGCTTGATATTCCGGCGATCAAGGGCATCGACTTCAAGACCGAAGCCGAAATCGAGCGTCATGCAGATGATGCCGAGCCGCTGTCCATGCTCGCATTCAAGATCATGAACGACCCCTTCGTCGGTTCGCTCACCTTCGCACGCATCTACTCCGGCAAGCTGGAAAAGGGCTCGTCGGTCATGAACACGGTCAAGGACAAGCGCGAGCGCGTCGGCCGCATGTTGCAGATGCACTCCAACTCGCGCGAAGACATCGAAGAAGCCTTTGCAGGCGACATCGTTGCTCTCGCAGGTCTCAAGGAAACCACCACGGGTGACACGCTCTGCGACCCGTTGAAGCCGGTTATCCTTGAGCGCATGGAGTTCCCGGAGCCGGTCATCCAGATCGCTATCGAGCCGAAGTCCAAGGGCGACCAGGAAAAGATGGGCCTCGCGCTCAACCGCCTGGCAGCAGAAGATCCGTCCTTCCGCGTGAAGACGGATCAGGAATCCGGTCAGACGATCATTGCCGGCATGGGCGAACTGCATCTCGACATCATCGTCGACCGCATGCGTCGTGAGTTCAAGGTTGAAGCAAACGTCGGCGCGCCGCAGGTTGCTTACCGCGAAACCATCACGCGCCAGCACGAAGAAGACTACACGCACAAGAAGCAGTCCGGTGGTACCGGCCAGTTCGCGCGCGTCAAGATCGTCTTCGAACCGAACCCGGATGGTGAAGACTTCAAGTTCGAATCCAAGATCGTCGGCGGTGCTGTTCCGAAGGAATACATCCCGGGCGTTCAGAAGGGTATCGAAAGCGTTCTGTCTTCCGGCCCGCTGGCAGGCTTCCCGATGCTGGGCGTCAAGGCGACGCTCATCGACGGCGCCTTCCATGACGTCGACTCCTCTGTCCTGGCGTTCGAAATCGCTTCCCGCGCTTGCTTCCGTGAAGCGGCAAAGAAGGCCGGCGCTCAGCTCCTCGAGCCGATGATGAAGGTCGAAGTCGTTACCCCGGAAGATTACGTCGGCGACGTTATCGGCGACCTCAACTCCCGCCGTGGTCAGATCCAGGGTCAGGAAAGCCGCGGTGTGGCCGTTGTCATCAACGCCAACGTCCCGCTGGCTAACATGTTCAAGTACGTCGATAACCTGCGCTCCATGTCGCAGGGTCGTGCTCAGTACACGATGACCTTCGATCATTACTCGCCGGTCCCGTCGAACGTCGCAACCGAAATCCAGGCAAAGTATTCCGGTCAGAAGTGACCGGAATACCAATTGACCGATAACAAGAATTAGCGTCCCTCGGGGCCAAAGAATGGAGAGCCGAAAATGGCAAAGAGTAAGTTTGAGCGCAACAAGCCGCACGTCAACATTGGCACGATCGGCCACGTTGACCACGGCAAGACGTCTCTGACGGCAGCGATCACGAAGTATTTCGGTGAATTCAAGGCGTATGACCAGATCGACGCTGCCCCGGAAGAAAAGGCACGCGGCATCACCATTTCGACGGCTCACGTCGAATACGAGACGCCGGCCCGCCACTACGCGCACGTCGACTGCCCCGGCCACGCTGACTATGTCAAGAACATGATCACCGGTGCTGCGCAGATGGACGGCGCGATCCTGGTCTGCTCTGCCGCTGACGGCCCGATGCCGCAGACGCGCGAGCACATCCTGCTCGCCCGCCAGGTTGGCGTTCCGGCAATCGTCGTGTTTCTCAACAAGGTCGACCAGGTTGACGACGCCGAGCTTCTCGAGCTCGTCGAGCTGGAAGTTCGCGAACTTCTGTCGTCCTACGACTTCCCGGGCGACGACATCCCGGTGGTCAAGGGTTCGGCTCTTGCTGCTCTTGAAGATTCTGACAAGAAGATCGGTGAAGACGCGATCCGCGAGCTGATGGCTGCAGTTGACGCCTACATCCCGACGCCTGAGCGTCCGATCGACCAGCCGTTCCTGATGCCGATCGAAGACGTGTTCTCGATCTCTGGCCGTGGTACGGTTGTGACCGGCCGCGTCGAGCGTGGTATCGTCAAGGTTGGCGAAGAAGTCGAAATCGTCGGCATTCGCCCGACCTCGAAGACGACGGTTACCGGCGTTGAAATGTTCCGCAAGCTGCTCGACCAGGGCCAGGCTGGCGACAACATCGGCGCTCTGGTTCGCGGTGTGAACCGTGACGGCGTCGAGCGTGGCCAGATCCTGTGCAAGCCGGGCTCTGTCAAGCCGCACAAGAAGTTCAAGGCTGAAGCCTACATCCTGACGAAGGAAGAAGGCGGCCGTCATACGCCGTTCTTCACGAACTACCGTCCGCAGTTCTACTTCCGCACGACGGACGTGACCGGCATCGTCACGCTTCCGGAAGGCACGGAAATGGTTATGCCTGGCGACAACGTCACCGTTGACGTCGAGCTGATCGTTCCGATCGCGATGGAAGAAAAGCTTCGCTTCGCTATCCGCGAAGGCGGCCGCACCGTCGGTGCAGGCATCGTTGCTTCGATCATCGAGTAATTCATTCGGTTGCTCCGGTGGGGCAGCCGATTCGATGACATTATTATGATGCAGGCGGCGCAAGCCGCTTGCTTATTACACAGAAATGTTGCAAATGGCGCGCGAGCGCGATTTGCGTAACGCTTTGGATGACGAAGCGGCGACTAAACAAACAATAAGGTGGGTCAAAAGGCCCTGAAGAGTGGATAGGGGTGCCGTAACAGGCGTCTCTCTCGATCTTTGAAACCGGTGGTCCGCCTTAGGAAGAAAGAACAACCCGTGTCTTGCCTAAAGACATGTGGAAAAACAAACACAAGGATAACGTCGAATGAACGGCCAAAATATCCGCATTCGCCTGAAGGCGTTCGATCACCGGATTCTCGATGCTTCCACGCGCGAGATCGTGTCGACGGCGAAGCGCACCGGTGCTAGCGTCCGGGGCCCCGTTCCGCTTCCGACCCGCATCGAGAAGTTTACGGTCAACCGGTCCCCGCACATCGACAAGAAGAGTCGCGAACAGTTCGAGATGCGCACGCATAAGCGCCTGCTCGACATCGTAGATCCGACCCCGCAGACGGTAGACGCGCTGATGAAGCTCGATCTCGCCGCAGGTGTCGATGTTGAGATCAAGCTCTGAGCTTGCTCGAGCTGAGTTGGAAGGATTGAACCGATGCGTTCAGGTGTAATTGCACAGAAGGTGGGAATGACCCGCGTCTACAACGACGCCGGCGAGCATGTCCCGGTAACGGTACTGCGTTTGGAAGGCTGCCAGGTCGTAGCCCAGCGCACCGTAGAAAAGAATGGCTATACCGCGCTTCAGCTCGGTGCTGGCCAGGCTAAGGTCAAGAACACGTCCAAGGCCATGCGCGGCAACTTTGCCGTCGCTAACGTTGAGCCCAAGGCCAAGCTTCAGGAATTCCGCGTTTCGGAAGACCATCTGCTTGATGTTGGTACCGAGCTCAAGGCTGGTCACTTTGCCGCTGGCCAGCTCGTCGATGTCACCGGCACGACGATTGGTAAGGGCTTTGCCGGCGCTATGAAGCGCCACGGTTTCGGCGGTCTCCGCGCCACGCACGGTGTGTCCGTTTCGCACCGCTCGCATGGTTCGACGGGTTCGCGCCAGGATCCGGGCAAGGTTTTCAAGAACAAGAAGATGGCTGGTCACATGGGCCAGACGCGCGTGACGACGCAGAACCTTGAAGTGGTTTCGACCGATGAAGATCGCGGTCTGATCCTGATTAAGGGTGCAGTACCCGGTTCCAAGGGTGCCTGGATCATCGTGCGCGACGCCGTCAAGTCGGCAGCGAAGTAAGGGAGCCAGACCAATGGAATTGAACGTCAAGACCCTCGAGGGAAAAGACGCTGGGAAGGTTTCCCTTTCGGAAGCGATTTTCGGCCTTGAGCCCCGCGAAGATATTCTCGCCCGCGTTATCCGCTGGCAGCTTGCCAAGAAGCAGCAGGGCACGCACCAGGCAAAGGGCCGCGCAGACGTCTGGCGCACTGGCGCCAAGATGTACAAGCAGAAGGGTACGGGCCGCGCTCGTCACCATTCGGCTCGTGCTCCGCAGTTCCGCGGCGGTGGTAAGGCTCACGGCCCGGTTGCTCGCAGCCACGAACACGACCTTCCCAAGAAGGTTCGTGCACTTGGCCTGCGTCATGCGCTGTCTGCCAAGATCAAGGCAGACGAACTGATCATCATCGATGATCTGGTCGCCAACGAAGCAAAGACGAAGGCTCTGGCCGGCGTATTCGCAACGCTGGGCCTCACCAATGCCCTCTTCATCGGCGGCGCCGAGCTCGACGGTAACTTCAAGCTCGCTGCACAGAACATCCCGAACATCGATGTTCTGCCGATCCAGGGCATCAACGTTTACGACATCGTCCGCCGCGGCAAGCTCGTGCTTTCCAAGGCTGCCGTTGAAGCGCTAGAGGAGCGATTCAAGTGACCGATCTCCGCCACTACGATGTGATCGTTTCTCCTGCGATCACCGAAAAGTCCACGCTGGTATCGGAAAACAACCAGGTTGTTTTCAATGTCGCCAAGAAGGCGACTAAGCCGGAAATCAAGGCTGCAGTCGAGGCGCTCTTCGGCGTCAAGGTTACCGCCGTCAACACTCTGCTGCGCAAGGGCAAGACCCGGCGTTTCCGCGGTTTTGTCGGCAAGCAGCAGGACGTGAAGAAGGCTGTCGTGACGTTGGCCGAAGGCCAGACGATCGACGTCTCCACCGGTCTCTGAGGATAAAAAAATGGCATTGAAAACATTCAATCCGACGACCCCGAGCCAGCGCCAGCTGGTCATCGTCGACCGTTCGGGCCTCTATAAGGGCAAGCCGGTCAAGTCGCTGACGGAAGGTCTGACCAAGAGCGGCGGTCGTAACAACCTCGGCCGCATCACGGCCCGCTTCATCGGCGGCGGTCACAAGCGTACGTATCGCATCATCGACTTCAAGCGTCGCAAGTTCGACGTCGAAGGCACCGTTGAGCGTATCGAATACGACCCGAACCGCACGGCTTACATCGCGCTCGTCCGCTACTCCGACGGCGAACAGGCCTACATCCTCGCTCCGCAGCGTCTCGCTGCCGGCGACAAGGTCATCGCTTCCGACAAGGCTGTCGACGTCAAGCCCGGCAACACGATGCCGCTGCAGTACATCCCGGTCGGCTCCATCATCCACAACGTGGAAATGAAGCCGGGCAAGGGCGGTCAGATTGCCCGCTCTGCCGGTTCCTACGCGCAGCTCGTCGGCCGTGACCAGGGCATGGCTATCCTTCGCCTGAACTCGGGCGAACAGCGCCTCGTGCATGGCACCTGCCTTGCTGCGATCGGTGCGGTGTCGAACCCTGACCATGCCAACATCAACGACGGCAAGGCCGGTCGTACTGTTTGGCGCGGCAAGCGTCCGCATAACCGCGGCGTCGTCATGAACCCGGTCGACCATCCGCACGGCGGTGGTGAAGGCCGCACCTCTGGTGGTCGTCACCCGGTTTCTCCGTGGGGCAAGCCGACCAAGGGCAAGCGCACCCGGTCGAACAAGTCGACCGACAAGATGATCATGCGCTCGCGTCATCAGCGTAAGAAGTAAGAGAGGAAGTCCTCAATGGCTCGTTCAGTATGGAAAGGTCCGTTTGTTGACGGCTATCTTCTCAAGAAGGCTGAGAAGGTTCGTGAAGGCGGACGTGCAGAAGTAATCAAGATCTGGAGCCGTCGCTCCACGATCCTGCCGCAGTTCGTTGGTCTCACCTTCGGCGTCTACAACGGCAGCAAGCATGTTCCGGTCAGTGTCAATGAAGACATGGTCGGTCACAAATTCGGTGAATTCTCTCCGACCCGTACCTATTACGGTCACGGCGCGGACAAGAAGGCAAAGAGGAAGTAACGATGGGTAAGGCTAAAGCCGAACGCCGGCTGAAGGACAACGAGGCGCAAGCAGTCGCCCGTACGCTCCGCGTCAGCCCACAGAAGCTCAACCTGGTTGCTGCGGCCATCCGCGGCAAGAAGGTCGAGCGTGCACTCGCTGAGCTGGAATTCTCCCGCAAGCGCATCGCAGGCGCCGTCAAGAAGACGCTCGAATCTGCGATCGCCAACGCCGAGAACAACCATGACCTCGACGTCGACGCTCTCGTCGTCGCCGAGGCCTATGTCGGCAAGTCGATTGTCATGAAGCGCTTCCACGCTCGTGGCCGTGGCCGCGCATCGCGCATCGAACGTCCGTTCGCTCACCTGACGATCGTCGTTCGTGAAGTGCAGGCACAAGAGGAGGCCGCATAATGGGTCAGAAAATCAATCCGATTGGTTTCCGTCTTGGCATCAACCGTACCTGGGATAGCCGCTGGTTTGCGGACAATGCCGAATACGGTCAGCTCCTGCACGAAGACCTGAAGATGCGTAAGTTCGTCATGAGCGAACTGAAGCAGGCCGGTATCTCCAAGGTGGTCATCGAGCGTCCGCACAAGAAGTGCCGCGTCACGATCCACTCGGCCCGTCCGGGCCTGATCATCGGCCGCAAGGGCGCCGACATCGACAAGCTCCGCAAGAAGCTGTCGGAAATGACGAACTCCGAAACGCACCTCAACATCGTTGAAGTGCGCAAGCCGGAAATCGACGCAACGCTCGTTGCTCAGTCGATCGCCCAGCAGCTCGAGCGCCGCGTGGCTTTCCGCCGCGCCATGAAGCGCGCCGTTCAGTCCGCGATGCGTCTTGGCGCCGAAGGCATCAAGATCACCTGCGCAGGCCGTCTCGGCGGTGCAGAAATCGCTCGTACGGAATGGTACCGCGAAGGCCGCGTTCCGCTGCACACCCTGCGCGCTGACATCGACTACGGTACGGCTGAAGCCGAAACCGCATTCGGTATCTGCGGCATCAAGGTCTGGATCTTCAAGGGCGAAATCCTTGAGCACGATCCGATGGCTTCCGAACGCCGCGCGCTGGAAGGCGACGCACAGGGCCCGGCAAGCCGCGAACGCGACCGTGGCGATCGTCGCCGCGAACGCGACAACGCGTAATTAGCGCTGGCGAAAGATAAGCTCGGAGAAGTAAGAAAATGTTGCAGCCAAAGCGTACTAAGTACCGCAAGCAGTTCAAGGGCCGCATCAAGGGCGTTGCCAAGGGCGGTTCCGACCTTGCCTTCGGCGAATTCGGCCTGAAGGCTCAGGAGCCGAACCGCGTTAACGCTCGTGAGATCGAAGCGGCCCGCCGCGCGATCACGCGTTACATGAAGCGCGCCGGCCGTGTTTGGATTCGCGTGTTCCCGGACGTTCCGGTAACCGCAAAGCCTACCGAAGTCCGTATGGGTAAGGGTAAGGGTTCCGTGGAATACTGGGCATGCAAGGTCAAGCCTGGTCGTATGATGTTCGAGATCGACGGTGTCTCCGAGGAAATCGCGCGTGAAGCGCTTCGCCTCGGCTCGGCCAAGCTCTCGGTCAAGACGCGCTTTGTACAGCGCATCGCAGAGTAAGGAGAAGGCACGATGAAAGCCGAAGAAGTACGCGGCCTCACGGCCGACCAGCTCAAGGACAAGCTTGCCGACCTGAAGAAGGAGCAGTTCAACCTGCGCTTCCAGAAGGCGACCGGCCAGCTCGAAAAGTCCTCGCGCATCGATGAAGTTCGCAAGGACATCGCCCGCGTGAAAACCATTGCTCGCCAGAAGGCGGCGGAAGCAAAGGCGTAAAGGAAGAAAAACATGCCGAAGCGCATTCTGCAGGGCGTCGTCGTTGGCGACAAGAACGAGAAGACTGTCGTAGTTCGCGTTGAGCGCCGTTTCGCTCACCCGCTGCTCCAGAAGACCGTTCGTCGTTCCAAGAAGTACAAGGCCCACGACGAAAACAATCAGTACAAGATCGGCGATATCGTCTCCATCGAGGAGTGCGCACCGATCTCCAAGGACAAGCGCTGGACGGTTATTGCTGCCCAGGCTAAGTAAGAATTTTGCGCGAGGCCTTGCGTCTCGCGGAAATTTCTATATGAAGCAGCGTCGGAACGCTCGAATGCCGGGCGTTCTTTTGCTTTAAGCGCACGGAAGGTCCCATCTGGGAAACCACCCTGGCAATGATCTATCCCGCGCTATTCAAGCTATTGCCGTGTTTTCGCTGTCCTTGTGACGAGCGGCCGGCAGACATTTTTCATAAGCCGGAAGAGGGGGCTTTGCCCAACCATTCCGGTAAGAACAAGAAGGCGACCTGATATGATTCAGATGCAAACAAACCTCGACGTCGCGGATAATTCCGGCGCACGTCGTGTCATGTGCATCAAGGTGCTGGGCGGCTCGAAGCGCAAGTATGCCTCGATCGGCGACGTCATCGTCGTTTCGATCAAGGAAGCTATTCCGCGCGGCCGTGTGAAGAAGGGTGACGTGATGAAGGCGGTGGTCGTTCGCACCGCCAAGGACATCCGTCGTCCGGATGGCTCTGTCATCCGCTTCGACACCAACGCAGCAGTCCTCATCGACAACAAAAAAGAGCCGATCGGCACCCGTATCTTCGGACCGGTTCCGCGCGAATTGCGTGCGAAGAACCACATGAAGATCATCTCGCTGGCTCCCGAAGTACTGTAAGGAGCGGGAACGATGCAGAAGATTCGTAAGGGCGACAAGGTCGTCATGCTCGCAGGCAAGGACAAGGGCCGCACTGGCGAAGTCATCCAGGTCCTGCCGAAGGAAGATCGCGCCGTGGTTCGCGGCGTTAACGTCGTAAAGCGCCACCAGCGTCAGACGCAGACCCAGGAAGCTGGGATCATTTCCAAGGAAGCTTCGGTCCATCTGTCCAACGTCGCCATCGTCGACAAGGACGGCAAGCCGACCCGCGTCGGCTTCAAGGTTGTTGATGGCAAGAAGGTCCGCGTGGCTAAGCGTTCGGGAGAAGTGATCGATGGCTGAGGCAAAGTACGAGCCGCGGCTCAAGAAGGAATATGTCGAGCGGATCCGTAAGGCGATGCAGGAGAAGTTCTCCTACGCCAACGAGATGATGATCCCGAAGCTCGACAAGATCGTTATCAACATGGGTGTGGGCGAAGCCACGGCTGATTCTAAGAAGCCGACCGTTGCTGCTGCCGACCTGGCTGCCATCGCTGGCCAGAAGCCGGTCATCACCCGCGCACGTAACTCTATCGCTGGCTTCAAGGTCCGCGAAAACATGCCGATCGGCGCAAAGGTCACCCTGCGCGGCGCCCGCATGTACGAGTTCCTGGATCGCCTGGTCAACATCGCGCTTCCGCGCGTTCGCGACTTCCGCGGCCTGAACCCGAAGAGCTTTGACGGCCGTGGCAACTTCGCCATGGGCATCAAGGAGCACATTGTGTTCCCAGAAATCAACTACGACAAGGTTGATCAGATGTGGGGCATGGACATCATCGTTTGCACGACGGCAACGACCGACGACGAAGCTCGGGCGCTCCTCACGGAGTTCAGCTTCCCGTTCCGTCAGTAACCGTAACGACGAGCGTAGAAAAGGAACCTGACATGGCGAAGACAAGCGCAGTTGAAAAGAACAAGCGCCGCCGTAATACGGTCGCAAACCAGGCCGGCAAGCGTGCTGCCCTGAAGGCGATCATCATGAACCAGGCTCTTCCGATCGAAGAGCGGTTCAAGGCCTCGATCAAGCTGGCATCCCTGCCGCGTGACGGATCGAAGACCCGCATTCGCAACCGTTGCGAAGTGTCCGGTCGTCCGCGCGCTTATTACCGTAAACTGCGTATGTCGCGTATCGCGCTGCGCGAACTGGGCAATCTCGGCAAGGTGCCGGGCATCGTCAAGTCGAGCTGGTAAGGAGCAGGTTAGATGACAATGACTGATCCGTTGGGCGATATGCTCACCCGTATCCGCAACGGCGCTTCGCGTCGCAAGTCGTCGGTTTCGACGCCTGCTTCCAAGCTCCGTGCACGTGTTCTCGATGTCCTCCAGTCCGAAGGCTACATCCGTGGCTACTCCGTCGTCGATTTCGGCAACGGCAAGTCCGAACTGAACATCGAACTGAAGTACTATGAAGGCGCATCGGTGATCCGTGAGATCGGCCGTGTGTCCAAGCCGGGCCGCCGGGTTTATGTCTCGGTCAAGTCCATTCCGCAGGTCGCGAACGGCCTCGGCATCACCATCCTTTCGACCCCGAAGGGCGTGATGGCCGATCACCAGGCTCGCGAACAGAACGTTGGTGGCGAGGTTCTCTGCTCTGTCTTCTAAGACAGCGCAGGGTCTCCATAGCGAACAGACAGGATTGAAACATGTCTCGTATCGGTAAGAAGCCCGTTCAGGTACCTGCTGGGATCACGGCTACGGTCGATGGCCAGAAGGTTACTGCTAAGGGCCCGAAGGGCGAGCTGTTTTTCGTCGCAAACGACGAAATCAGCCTCAAGCTCGAAAACAATGCGGTCGTCGTAACGCCGCTGTCCCAGACGAAGGAAGCTCGTTCGAAGTGGGGCATGTCCCGCACGATGATCGAAAACATCTTCAAGGGCGTTAAGGACGGCTTCGAGCGCAAGCTCGAAATCAACGGCGTTGGTTACCGTGCCTCCCTGCAGGGCAAGAACCTGCAGCTGGCGCTTGGTTTCAGCCACGACGTGGTCTACGAACCGCCGCAGGGCATCACGATCGCTGTACCGAAGCCGACGGAAATCGTCGTCACCGGCATCAACAAGCAGCAGGTCGGTCAGGTCGCCGCCGAGATCCGCGAATACCGCGGTCCGGAGCCCTACAAGGGCAAGGGCGTCAAGTATGCCGAAGAGCGGATTGTCCGCAAAGAAGGCAAGAAGAAGTAAGGATCACGCGAAATGGCTAGCAGGAAAGAAGCACTTGCACGTCGTGCCAACCGCGTGCGCCGTCATCTCAAGTCGGTGGCCAATGGCCGTCCGCGCCTGTCGGTTCATCGCTCGTCGAAGAACATTTACGCTCAGGTTATCGACGATGTTGCCGGCAAGACCCTTGCCGCTGCATCGACGCTCGACAAGGATCTGCGCGGTTCTCTGAAGACCGGTGCTGACACCGCAGCAGCTGCCCTCGTTGGCAAGCTTGTTGCAGAGCGCGCTTCGAAGGCAGGCGTCACCGAGGTCGTATTCGACCGTGGCGCCTTCATCTATCACGGCCGCATCAAGGCCCTGGCAGATGCAGCCCGCGAAGGCGGTCTGACCTTCTAATAGTTTCCGGCCGAAGCTTTCATAGTCTTCGGCCGGATTTCACCGGACCGCAAATCGTTCCCCAGAGGAAGCCGATGCGGTCCTCATTTTGTTTGCCGATTGCACCCGGAAAAGAAAAAGGAAGAGGACAATGGCACAGGAAAGAAGGCCGCAGCGGGAAGACCGCCAGAGCCGCGAAGAGCGCGATAGCGAATTCGTCGACAAGCTTGTCGCGATCAACCGCGTCGCCAAGGTCGTCAAGGGCGGCCGTCGTTTTGGTTTCGCAGCACTCGTCGTCGTCGGCGACCAGAAGGGCCGCGTAGGCTTCGGCCATGGCAAGGCACGCGAAGTGCCGGAAGCCATCCGCAAGGCAACCGAAGCAGCCAAGCGCGAACTGATCTTCGTACCGCTGCGTGACGGCCGTACGCTGCATCACGACGTTCATGGCCGTCATGGCGCCGGCAAGGTTCTGCTGCGCTCGGCCAAGGTCGGTACCGGTATCATCGCCGGCGGTCCGATGCGCGCCGTTTTCGAAACGCTCGGCGTTCACGACGTCGTCGCCAAGTCGACCGGTTCGTCGAACCCCTACAACATGGTTCGCGCTACCTTCGACGCTCTGAAGCACCAGGTTCACCCGAAGGACATCGCAGCTCAGCGCGGCATCAAGTATGCTACGCTCCAGGCTCGCCGTGCCGCTTCTGGCAACGCCTCTGAAGAATAAGAGGAGCTGACCAATGGCCAAGGCTACCAAGAAGGCTGAAGCGAAGACTGTTACGATCGAACAGATCGGCAGCCCGATTCGCCGTCCGGACGTCCAGCAGCGCACGCTGATCGGTCTCGGACTGAACAAGATGCACCGTCGCCGCACTCTGGAGGACACTCCGGCCGTTCGTGGCATGATCCGTGCAGTCCAGCATCTCGTTCGCGTCGTCGACGAGAAGTGAGTCCGGAGTAACGCTCATGAAACTCAATGAAATTAAAGATAACGAAGGCTCTACCCATAGCCGCAAGCGTCTTGGCCGTGGTATCGGCTCGGGCTCCGGCAAGACCGGTGGTCGCGGTGTAAAGGGTCAGAAGTCCCGTTCGGGCGTCGCCATCAACGGCTTCGAAGGCGGTCAGATGCCCATCTACCGTCGCCTGCCGAAGCGCGGCTTCAACAACATCTTCGCAGCCGACTATGTCGTCGTATCGCTGGCACGCATCCAGGCTGCCATCGACGCCGGCAAGCTCGACGCGAAGGCGACCATTGATGCGGCTGCTCTGAAGGCTGCCGGCGTCATCCGTCGCGCCAAGGACGGCGTTCGCGTTCTCGCCGACGGCGAGCTCAAGGCCAAGATCACCCTCGAAGTTGCAGGCGCTTCCAAGCCTGCCGTCGAGAAGATCGAAAAGGCTGGCGGCACGGCAACGCTTCTTTCTGCCGCAGCGGCAGAATAATAAACTGATGATATATCGCCCGGGGTGCTTCACACCGGGCGATTTTGCTCCCATATGTGAGCCTCACAAAAACCTGCTTGGACGCATCCGCGTCGAGACGGTAAGACTGAAAACGAGGGTGAGGCATAGGGTTGCGCCAGCGATCCGTCCGAAGCCCGGTTTTTAAAAGAAATTCATACTGATTCCGGTGCCGGCCGACTCGAGAGCGCCCGGAATTGGTAGCGCGGAGAAACGCATGGCTTCTGCAGCGGAACAACTGGCTTCAAACCTCAATTTTTCGACCTTCGCCAAAGCCGAGGATCTTAAGAAGCGCCTGTGGTTCACACTGGCAGCTCTCCTCGTCTACCGGCTGGGTACGCATATTCCGCTTCCGGGCCTCAATCCACAGGCATACGCCCAGGCTTTCCAGGGCCAGGCTGGCGGCATTCTCGGCCTCTTCAACATGTTCTCGGGCGGCGCCGTACAGCGCATGGCGATCTTCGCCCTCGGCATCATGCCCTACATCTCCGCTTCGATCATCGTGCAGCTCATGACCTCGGTCGTGCCGGCGCTCGAAAACCTGAAGAAGGAAGGTGAGCAGGGCCGCAAGATCATCAACCAGTACACCCGCTACGGCACGGTCATCCTCGGCGCGCTCCAGGCTTACGGTATTGCCGTCGGTCTCGAAAGCGGCAACGGCCTTGTCGTCGATCCGGGCTGGTTCTTCAAAATTTCGACCGTTCTGACGCTGCTCGGCGGTACCATGTTCCTGATGTGGCTCGGCGAGCAGATCACCTCGCGCGGCATCGGTAACGGCATTTCGCTGATTATCTTCGCAGGCATTGCCGCCGGTCTTCCGACCGCTCTTGCCGGTACTCTGGAACTCGGCCGTACTGGCGCGCTGTCGACGACGCTCATCCTGGCCGTCATCGTCGTTGCAATCGCCGTCATTGCCATCATCGTCTTCGTTGAACGTGCGCAGCGCCGTCTGCTCATCCAGTATCCGAAGCGCCAGGTCGGCAACCGGATGTTCCAGGGCGATACCTCGCACCTGCCGCTGAAGCTGAACACTTCGGGCGTCATCCCGGCGATCTTTGCATCGTCGCTGCTGCTTCTGCCGGCGACGCTTGCGGGCTTTGCCAGCACGACGGCGATGCCCGCCTGGGCGACCTCCATCGTTGCCGCGCTTGGCCACGGCCAACCACTTTATATGGTGCTCTATGCGGCCCTCATCGCCTTCTTTGCCTTTTTCTACACGGCCATCGTCTTCAATCCGAAGGACACGGCCGATAACCTGAAGAAGCATGGCGGCTTCATCCCCGGCATTCGTCCGGGCGACCGCACCGCCGAATATATCGACTATGTGCTGACCCGTATCACGGTGATCGGCGCTATCTATCTCGTCTTCGTCTGCATCCTGCCTGAGATTCTGGTGTCGCAAACCGGCATTCCATTAGCCCTTGGTGGGACTTCGCTTTTGATCGTGGTTAGCGTAACTCTTGATACGGTGGCACAGATCCAGGGCCATCTGATCGCACAGCAGTACGAAGGCCTGATCAAGAAATCGAAGCTGCGTGGAGGAAAGAGGGGGCGATGAGACTTATACTTTTGGGGCCGCCGGGCGCGGGTAAGGGGACCCAGGCCCAGCGGATCGTGGAAAAGCATGGCATTCCGCAGCTTTCCACGGGTGACATGCTGCGCGCCGCCGTTCAGGCCGGTACGGAAGTCGGTAAGCGCGCCAAGGCTGTCATGGACGCCGGAAATCTGGTCTCTGACGAGATTGTCAATGCTATCGTCTCCGAACGAATCGATCAGCCCGATTGCGCCAACGGTTTCATCCTCGACGGTTTCCCGCGCACGCTCGTGCAAGCAGATGCCACGGAGGCGATGCTGAAGGCCAAGGGTCTCGATCTCTCGGTTGTCATCGAATTCCGTGTCGACGACAAGGAGCTGGTCCGCCGCGTAGCAGGCCGTTACTCCTGCGCCCAGTGCGGCACCGTCTATCACGACTCGGACAAGATCCCGGTCAAGGAAGGCGTCTGCGACAAGTGCGGTTCGACCCATTTCAAGCGTCGTCCAGACGATAATGCCGAGACTATGACCAAGCGTCTCGAGGTCTACTACAAGGAAACCTCGCCGCTGATCGGCTACTATTATGCCAAGGGCAAACTGAAGTCCGTGGATGGCATGGCCGAAATCGATCAGGTTACCACCGAGATCGAACGCATCCTTTCCGAGCTTTAAAGCTTTGAAAATAAACTTCGCGGGAGCGGTTGCTTTTTTGCACTGATTCCGCTAAACCGCGCCAACTCGCGACATTCCCTGCGATCGGCGCGGATTTCCGAAGGAAGTCCGGGTTCGATCGTTTTGTGATGTTACGAACCCGAATTTAATCGAGCGGCCTCTGGCTGCATAACGAAGCCCTATTGCCGGATGGCAACTGGAATGCAAGGAGAATAGGCGTGGCACGTATCGCTGGCGTCAACATCCCGACTGCAAAGCGCGTCGTCATCGCGCTGACCTACATTCACGGGATTGGATCGAAATTCGCGCAGGAAATCGTCGAGAAGGTCGGTATTCCGGCTGATCGCCGCGTTCATCAGCTGACGGATGCTGAAGTCCTTCAGATCCGCGAAACCATCGACCGTGACTATCAGGTCGAAGGTGATCTTCGTCGCGAAACCGCGATGAACATCAAGCGTCTGATGGACCTCGGCTGCTACCGCGGCCTGCGTCATCGCCGTGGCCTTCCGGTTCGCGGTCAGCGCACGCACACCAATGCCCGCACCCGCAAGGGCCCGGCAAAGGCGATCGCTGGTAAGAAGAAGTAATTTCCGGGAAACCGGAGTGGGGAGGCTGGCGGTCTGCGCCGGCCTCTTTTGAGTTTGGAGCGGGGTCGTATAGGCGCCGTTCCGGTGTAGCCGCTGGGATTACGGCGGTGAAGAGATCAACGAAAGGAATACCATGGCTAAGGAAGCCGTCCGCGTTCGCCGTCGCGAGCGCAAGAATATCTCGTCGGGTGTCGCTCACGTCAACTCGACCTTCAACAACACGATGATCACCATCACCGACGCACAGGGCAATGCGATTGCTTGGTCGTCTGCTGGCGCCAAGGGCTTCAAGGGCTCGCGCAAGTCGACCCCGTTCGCTGCCCAGATCGCTGCCGAAGACTGCGCCAAGAAGGCTCAGGAACATGGCATGAAGTCGCTGGAAGTCGAAGTCTGCGGCCCGGGTTCCGGCCGTGAATCGGCTCTGCGCGCGCTCCAGGCTGCCGGTTTCATGATCACGTCCATCCGCGACGTGACCCCGATCCCGCACAATGGCTGCCGTCCGCGCAAGAAGCGCCGCGTCTGATCATCGCTATCGTCACTGGTGAGCGCCTCGGCGCTCCCGGTGGTTTTCAAGCTCGGTTGCCACGATTGGATGGTGGCAACGAACGGAAGGCAAAATTATGATTCAGAAGAACTGGCAGGAATTGATCAAGCCGAACAAGGTGGAGTTCTCTTCGAGCTCGCGCACCAAGGCGACTCTCGTTGCAGAGCCGCTTGAGCGCGGTTTCGGCCTCACCCTCGGCAACGCGCTGCGTCGCGTTCTGCTCTCCTCTCTGCGCGGTGCCGCTGTTACGGCCGTGCAGATCGACGGCGTGCTGCATGAATTCTCTTCGATCCCGGGCGTTCGCGAGGACGTTACGGACATCGTGCTCAACATCAAGGAAATCGCCATCAAGATGGATGGCGATGATGCCAAACGCATGGTCGTGCGCAAGCAGGGTCCGGGTGTTGTAACGGCTGGCGACATCCAGACGGTCGGCGATATCGAAATCCTCAACCCCGAGCATGTCATCTGCACGCTCGACGAGGGTGCCGAGATCCGCATGGAGTTCACCGTCAACAACGGCAAGGGCTACGTTCCGGCTGAGCGCAATCGTGCGGAAGATGCTCCGATCGGCCTCATCCCGGTGGACAGCCTCTATTCGCCGGTCAAGAAAGTGTCCTACAAGGTTGAAAACACCCGCGAAGGACAGGTTCTCGACTACGACAAGCTGACCATGTCCATCGAAACCGATGGCTCTATCTCCGGTGAAGATGCCGTCGCTTTCGCGGCTCGCATCCTGCAGGACCAGCTTGGCGTCTTCGTCAACTTCGACGAACCGCAGAAGGAAACCGAAGAAGAGGCAGTCACCGAACTGGCCTTCAACCCGGCGCTCCTCAAGAAGGTGGACGAGCTCGAACTGTCCGTTCGTTCGGCAAACTGCCTGAAGAACGACAATATCGTCTACATCGGCGACCTCATTCAGAAGACCGAAGCAGAAATGCTCCGCACCCCGAACTTTGGTCGCAAGTCGCTCAACGAAATCAAGGAAGTTCTCGCTTCCATGGGCCTGCACCTCGGCATGGAAGTGCCTGCATGGCCGCCCGAGAACATCGAAGATCTCGCCAAGCGTTACGAAGACCAGTATTAAGAAACAAAAAGGCAGGCTTTTTACGGCTGCCTTTCCCCGTCAAACAGCAGGCCTATCGCCTGCATGTGCCAGGAAACGGCAGGCCCGGTTAGCGTAAGGGCACCTGCATTAAAGGAGAATAGCAATGCGCCATGGTAAAGCCGGCCGCAAGCTGAATAGAACTGCAAGCCACCGCAAGGCGATGTTCGCCAACATGGCGGCTTCGCTCATCACCCACGAGCAGATCGTCACGACCCTGCCGAAGGCCAAGGAAATCCGTCCGATCGTCGAGAAGCTCGTCACCCTCGGCAAGCGCGGCGACCTGCACGCTCGTCGTCAGGCGATTTCGCAGATCAAGGATGCTGTCGTCGTCAACAAGCTGTTCGACACGATCGCCTCGCGTTACGCAACCCGCAACGGCGGCTACCTGCGTATCATGAAGGCCGGCTTCCGCCAGGGCGACAATGCTGCTCTCGCTGTCATCGAATTCGTTGACCGCGACACCTATGCAAAGGGCGCAGCCGACAAGGCTCGCGTCGCTGCTGAAGAGCAGTCTGTCGCTGCCTAAGGTTTTCCGGTTACGGAAACAGGAAAGCCGGGCCTTGCCCGGCTTTTTTCGTTTGAGCCCGCTTCTGTTCAAGCTTTGTCAAGCGGCTGATTGATCATGGCTTCGATATTGTAGCCATCGGGATCGAGAATAAAGCAGGCATAATAATCGGGCGCGTAGTCCGGGCGTGGGCCAGGTGCGCCATTATCCCGCGCGCCGGCTGCTAGAGCGCTTTGATAGAACGCATCGACGTCAGCCCTGTTCTTGGCTCGAAAAGCGACGTGGATGCATGTCAGAGGCGAGGCGCTATCGGCCTGCTGGATTTCGAACAGGCAACCATTGCCGATATCGAAGGCCCAGAACACGTTCTCCTTCCCGAAGGACAATGTGTATCCCAAGGGTGCGAAGGCTCTTTCGTAAAAGAGCCTGCTCTTTGTGAGGTCGCTTACAGCGACGGTGATATGGTCAATCAAGCTTGGCGCTCCTTATGAGCTCATAGGGGTGGCGAAATAAAAGCCGGTCCGGCGTTCGCTCCACACATGTCCTGGTTTTCTGCCCGTTTTCGGAAATTCATTCAGGCACGTGGATCTTGTGTTTGATATGCTTGAGGTTCGCAACGATCGTAAAGGTCATGATCACCAGCAGGCACCACGAACTCCACTTGCCGATATGCACGGTCGACCACGCGCCGATCTGGTTTGGATAGCGCCACACGCCGAAGAAGGTGCTGATATTCTCCGCAAGCCAGATGAAGAAGCCGATCAGGGCGAAGGCGAGAAGCAGGGGCATCTTGCGGTCTTGATCATAGGGCCTGAAGATGACTGTGGTGCGCGCATAAAGGCCGAGCGTGCAGGCGGCGATATACCAGCGATAATCGCCGATATAGTGGTGGGTGAAGAAGTTGGCGTAGATCGCCAATGCCGTGAGCCCGGCCATCCAGTAGGATGGATGGTGTCTTACACGCAGATCAAACAGGCGCCAGGCCTGGATGACATAGCTGCCGACGGCCGCGTACATGAAGCCGGAAAACAGCGGGACGCCGAAGAGCTTCGTATAGGCGAAATCCGGATAGCTCCAGGATTGGATGCTGCCGGACGTCTTGAAGACCTCCAATGCAAAACCGACCACATGGAAGACGGAAATCGCCTTCAACTCATCGATGGTCTCGAGTTTTGCCCAGACCATCCAGGCCTGGATCGCAAGAGCGATAATCAGCAGCAGATCGTAGCGCGGGATACCGACGAGGCCTGCACGCGGCACCAGAAAAACCGACAGAAAAAACAGACCCGCGAAGAGGCATGCCGCGCTTCCTTGACTCCGAAATAGAAGAATTCGACGACGAAGCGTTCGATGCCATTGCGCGGAAGATCGGCCGGTCGGTCGATCAGATGCCTGTCCAGTAGAGGGAGCAATCCTTGAAGTGCGGCAACTTTCGGCATGTTCTTGCGAGTGATCCCGAGACTCGTTTCGAAGCAGTAGGAAGCTATCAGGCTCGGCTAGGCCAGGACAGCGCCAGCTTGATAATTTGCTGCATCGCAATTAGGCGTTCAAATCAGTTGAGATCATGGTGGTCGATTGCAATTGAGCGGAACGATTCAAGGCAGGCAGTTGCAGCGCCTCGCAGCCCTATTCCTGATCATCATTTCGGGCCTGCTGCTCAGGCGCTTCGGCTACTCCGTCGATCTGCCCTTCGTCGTCGTCAAATATGGTGGTTCGCTGCTTTGGGGATCGATGGTGTATTTCCTGCTGGCATTTGCTATTGGAGGCCTTAGTACAAGAATTCGGCCTACAGGAATTGCCACCATCGCACTCGTTGTCGCCATATGCGTCGAGCTCTTCCGACTCTACCACACCCCCTGGCTCGATGCCTTCAGATTGACGACCGCAGGCGCCTTGCTGCTAGGGCGGGTATTCTCGCTCTGGAATATTGTCGCATACGCTTTCGGAATAGCGGCCGCTTATGCGCTTGATCCGGCGCGTAGGCATTCATCGCCTTCGAGGCCCTAACGCGGCGTTACGAAGCCGATGAAGCCACGGCGCGGCCGCCACGTGCTCGTCCTTGCCCCTTCTTCCGGCTCCGCCCGATCGGCTTGTAGGAGCGATAGAGGATCAGCGCGATGATCAGGCCGACATAAATATACTGTTCGAGGTCGAGGATCTTCGTGGACAGTGCAAAGTGCAGCGCGGCACAGGCACCGATGATGTAGATGAGGCGATGCAGCCAGATCCAGTTCTTGCCGAGCCGGCGGATCGAGAAATTATTGGATGTGACGGCGAGCGGCACCAGCATCGCCAGTGCGCCCATGCCGAACATGATGAAGGGGCGCTTCACCACATCGTTGATGACGGCCGCGATATCCAGCGCCTGATCGAGCACCATGTAGACGGTGAAATGCATCAGTGCGTAGTAGAAGGTCAGAAGGCCGAGAGCGCGGCGATAACGCAGATAGTTCCAGCCGAGGAGATCTCGGGCAGGGGTGACGGCAAGCGTCAGGATCAGGAAACGGATCGTCCAGATGCCGAGAAAGAGCTCGAATGTCTTCACCGGGTCGGCACCGAGTTGATCCGTCGCGCCGAGATAGAAATACCAGGCGGCGGGCACGAGCCCGACGACATAGAGCAGCCAGACGGACGCCGGCTGCCAGCGCTTCGGAATGGCGAGCGAAAACGCCGTCATCAGAAATTGACCCTCAGATCCATGCCGTCATAAAGGCTGGCAACTTGGTCGGCATAGCCGTTGAAGGGCAGGGTGGGGTGGCGGTTGGCGCCGAAGAAACCGCTTTCGCCGATGCGCCGCTCGGTCGCCTGGCTCCAGCGCGGATGGTCGACTGCAGGGTTGACATTGGCATAGAAGCCGTACTCCTGCGGGTTTGTCACCTGCCAGGTATTCTTCGGCTGCTGATCGGTGAGCGTGATGCGCACGATCGACTTGATGCCCTTGAAACCATACTTCCATGGCACGACGAGGCGCACCGGCGCGCCATTCTGGTTCGGCAGCGTTTCGCCATAGAGCCCGACGGCGAGCAGCGTCAGCGGATGGCGTGCCTCGTCCATGCGCAGGCCCTCGACATAGGGCCAGTTCAGCGACTGGAAGAGGCCGGCTTGGCCGGGCATCTCTTCGGGGCGCACAACGGTCTCGAAGGCGACATATTTGGCGCTGCCCTGCGGCTCCACCTTGTCGAGAAGTGAAGCAAGCGGAAAGCCGTTCCACGGAATGACCATCGACCAGGCTTCCACGCAGCGCATGCGATAGACGCGCTCCTCGATCGGGAATTCCTTCATCAGCGCCTCGATATCGAAGGTGCCGGGCTTGTTGACCATGCCGTCGACCTTGATCGTCCAGGGCAGCGGCTTGAACTTGCCGGAAAGTGCTGCGGGATCACCCTTGTCGAGACCGAATTCGTAGAAGTTATTGTAGGTGGTCACGTCCTTGATCGGCGTCAGCTTCTCATCGACCGTGTACTTGCTCTTGACGGTCGTAAGCGCCGCCGCACTCGCCTTGCCGGCGCCGTAGAGGGCGATCGCGCCAAACGTCGCAGCGCCGAGAAATTCCCGGCGCTTCAGGTAAATCCCGCGCGGCGTGATTTCCGAGGAGCGGATTTTGGGCGGACGATAGGCTGGCATATCGAATTCCTCCTGGGCGGGGCGGCCCGTGTGAATCTTTAGACGCAGATAGCGCGCTTTGGGTCAGTGTGTATGCCTTGAATCTTAGAGACGAAAAGCCAATTTTTTGTGTTCGCCCGTGATGGAATAGACCGTAACAAAAGTGCCCTAGTATCCGTATATGCCTGATGGTGCGGCCCGTACCGCTTTGGGCATTCCCGGTAGTGACAGCTTGGGCCGATTGGATTAGGACAATTCCAAAAAGCAGCGACTGCCCGGCCTTCGCAAATCCTTTGCCGCCCCGCATCGCCAGACAATTCCTGGATATTGAGGAAGACACCGATGCCAGCTTATCGTTCCAGAACCACGACCCACGGCCGCAACATGGCGGGCGCGCGCGGCCTTTGGCGCGCCACGGGCATGAAGGACTCGGATTTCGGCAAGCCGATCATCGCCGTGGTGAACTCCTTCACACAGTTCGTCCCCGGTCACGTTCATCTCAAGGATCTTGGCCAGCTCGTCGCCCGCGAAATCGAAGCGGCCGGCGGCGTTGCCAAGGAATTCAACACGATCGCCGTTGATGACGGTATCGCCATGGGTCATGACGGCATGCTCTATTCGCTGCCCTCGCGCGAACTGATCGCCGACAGCGTCGAATACATGGTCAACGCCCACTGCGCCGACGCCATGGTCTGCATCTCCAATTGCGACAAGATCACCCCCGGCATGCTGATGGCCTCGCTGCGCCTCAACATACCCACGGTCTTCGTATCCGGCGGCCCGATGGAGGCCGGCAAGGTCGTCCTGCATGGCAAGACCCATGCGCTCGACCTCGTCGATGCCATGGTCGCTGCTGCCGACGACAAGATCTCCGATGAAGACGTCAAGATCATCGAGCGTTCGGCCTGTCCGACCTGCGGTTCATGCTCCGGCATGTTTACCGCAAACTCCATGAACTGCCTGACGGAAGCGCTGGGCCTGTCGCTGCCCGGCAACGGTTCGACGCTTGCAACGCACGCCGACCGCAAGCGGCTCTTCGTTGAGGCCGGCCACCTGATCGTCGATCTCGCTCGCCGTTATTACGAGCAGGAGGATGAGAAGACCCTGCCGCGCGTGATTGCCTCGAAGCAGGCTTTCGAGAATGCCATGGCGCTTGATATCGCCATGGGCGGCTCTACCAACACCGTTCTGCACATTCTGGCGGCTGCGCATGAAGGCGAGGTGGACTTCACCATGGCCGACATCGACGCGCTGTCGCGCCGCGTTCCCTGCCTTTCCAAGGTTGCGCCGGCCAAGTCCGACGTTCACATGGAAGACGTTCACCGCGCCGGCGGCATCATGTCGATCCTGGGCGAGCTCGATAAGGGCGGCCTGCTCAATCGCGACTGCCCTACGGTTCATGCCGAAACACTGGGTGACGCCATCGATCGTTGGGATATCACCCGCACCAACAGCGAGACCGTCCGCAAGTTCTACCGTGCCGCTCCCGGCGGCATCCCGACACAGGTTGCCTTCAGCCAGGAAGCTCGCTGGGATGAACTCGATACCGACCGCGTCGGCGGCGTCATTCGCTCGGTCGAGCATCCTTTCTCCAAGGATGGTGGCCTCGCAGTTCTCAAGGGCAATCTGGCGGTCGACGGCTGCATCGTGAAGACGGCCGGCGTCGATGAATCGATCCTGAAGTTCTCCGGCCCGGCCAAGGTCTTCGAAAGCCAGGATGCGGCCGTCAAGGGCATTCTCGGCAACGAGGTCGTGGCCGGTGACGTCGTCGTCATCCGCTACGAAGGTCCGAAGGGCGGCCCCGGCATGCAGGAAATGCTCTATCCGACGAGCTACCTGAAATCGAAGGGTCTCGGCAAAGCCTGCGCGCTGATCACCGACGGCCGCTTCTCCGGCGGCACCTCCGGTCTCTCTATCGGCCACGCTTCACCGGAAGCTGCTAACGGTGGCGTCATCGGTCTCGTGCGCCAGGGCGACATGATCGACATCGATATCCCGAACCGCACCATCAGCCTGCGTGTCAGCGATGCGGAACTTGCCACCCGCCGTGCCGAGCAGGATCAGAAGGGCTGGCATCCGGCCGAGCCGCGCAAGCGCAACGTCTCGACCGCGCTTAAGGCCTATGCGGCCTTCGCAACCAGTGCCGACCGTGGCGCCGTTCGCGACCTGAACGCTCGTTAAACTGTTTTATTGAAAAATGCTTGGAGCCCCTGACTACAGATCAGGGGCTCTTTCATTTTCAGAGATGCCGCGTTTCGGCCGGCACGGTCCACCAGCTATTGTTCCTGCCATCGAAATATTGCACCGGTGCTTCCGCAAGTTCGGCGGGATCGAGATCGTCGAGGCAGGCGAGATTGATCGAGACATAGGCGCCGCCGACCGCCTCGACATAACCGTCACCATAGGCCGGCACCCCGCAATTGGCGCAGAAGCGGTGATGGCCGGAGAAGGTGCCGAACTGGTAATCGCTGATGCCGGTCTCTTCGCACAGAAGGCGGAAATCCTCGGGCTTGATATTGGCGCCCCAGTAGCGGCGCTTCCAGCAGATCGAGCAATTGCACTTTCCGGTTCCGGCCTGAAGGTCGATATCGGCCTCATAGCGGATTCGGCCGCAATGGCAGCTTCCGTGATAGGTCTTCTTCATATGCTCCTCCTTGCGAGTTGCTGCATCATATGACAACATATTGTCATCATTAACACATGACAATATGTTGTCAAGATGACGAGAAAACGTACGCCTGATGGCGATGCCTTTGCCGCCCTCTCCATCGCCGTGATCCGCCTTTCCGCCCATTTGCAGGCTGAAGGCGACGCGCTTGCCAAACCTGCCGGGCAGACCAGCGCGCGCTGGCAGGTGCTTGCTGCTGCCGACCACGCGCCGATGTCGGTTGCCGATACGGCGCGTGCGCTCGGCCTTGCCCGCCAGGGCGTGCAGCGGATCGCCGATCTTCTTGAAGGAGAGGGGCTGATTACCTACCGGGCCAACCCGGTCCACCAGCGTGCCAAGCTGATGGAACTGACCGAGGCGGGGAGGAAGGCGCTTGCCGACATCTCCGGCCGCCAGGCTGTCTGGGCAGACGAACATGGCGCTACCTATGGCGAGGAACGTCTGCGCCAGGCCGCAAGCCTCATCAACGAGATGATTGCCGATTTCCAGGGCGGCCGGGGAGATCAAGACTGAACCCTTAGAGGGGCCGATTGATGTTCTTGTAGGTTTCGCCGAGCTGCTTCAACCGTTCCTGATAGGCAGCACCAATGCAGGCAGCATCCGCGCCACAGGCCTGCCGCTTCTTCAGCCACGCTGTCTGCTCGTCCTGCAGCGTACCGCGTGCGCCCATGGCCAGCAGTCCCGACAGCAGCTCGAAGGTCGTCACCATCTTCACATCAGCGTCGTTGAGCGACCGGTTCTCACAGATCACCTTCTCATCCGGCTGCAGCTCCTTTGCATCGCAGTTGAAGCTCGCTGCCTGCGCGCCTTGTGGTGCAAACGTGAGAAGCGTGGCCCAGGCTGCGGCTAATAGGATGGTGGTCTTCATGGTCTCTCCTGCTGCAAGGACACGCTGTTTCGGTCTCACGGCAAAGATGATGCAGGTCCGTTTTATGGCAAGGATCAAACCCGTCCGCCAGCTTTCAAGACGGTGTCCCTGCACGGTGACTATGTCCTGCTTTTGAGCTTAGATATCAGTAACCTGCTTGATTTTCCTGATTCAAATTCCCAAATCCGTGATGCCTCGATCTTCCATGCTTCCGCCCTCTTTCCTTTCTAGCGTCGGGCGCTACAACATTTTTCTTGAGAGCATTTCAAAAGGATTCCCATGCAAGGCCTGTTTAAACACGCCTCCGTTTCTCTTCTGGCATTCACGCTCCTGCTGCCGGCGGTCGCCGAAGCGCAGACCAAGACCGTGCCGGAAAGCCAGATGCAGATGCAGCTTTCCTTCGCGCCGCTGGTCAAGCAGACCTCGGGTGCTGTCGTGAATGTCTATGCCGAAAAGACCGTCCAGCGTCAGTCGCCCTTTGCCGGCGACCCCTTCTTCGAACAGTTCTTCGGCCAGCAGATGCCGAACCGTTCCGAAAAGCAGTCTTCGCTTGGCTCCGGTGTCATCGTCGAGGCGAACGGCACCGTGGTGACCAACAATCACGTCGTCGAGGGCGCCGATGATATCAAGGTGGCACTGTCAGACGGTCGCGAATTCCCCTGCAAGGTGGTCCTGCGTGACGACCGCGTCGATCTCGCGGTGTTGAAGATCGACAGCAAGACGGATTTCCCGGCGCTGCCGATCGGCAATTCCGATGCGGTGGAAGTGGGCGATCTCGTGCTGGCGATTGGCAATCCCTTTGGCGTCGGCCAGACCGTCACCAACGGCATCGTTTCGGCGCTTGCCCGCAATCAGGTGGTCAAGAACGAGTTCGGCTTCTTCATCCAGACGGATGCCTCGATCAATCCCGGCAATTCCGGCGGCGCGCTGATGAACATGAAGGGCGAGCTGATCGGCATCAACACGGCGATCTTCTCGCGCGGCGGCGGCTCGAACGGTATCGGCTTTGCCATTCCCGCCAATCTCGTCAAGGTCTTCCTCGCCTCGGCCGATTCCGGCGTCAAATCCTTCGAGCGGCCCTATATCGGTGCGAGCTTCGATCCGGTGACCTCTGAGGTCGCCGATGCACTCGGCCTCGACAAGGCGCGCGGTGCGCTGATCGCCAAGGTCACGGCGGATAGCCCGGCAGCCAAGGCCGGCCTCAAGGCGGGTGAGGTCATCACCGCCGTCGATGGCGTCTCCGTGGAACATCCGGATGCGCTTCTCTATCGATTGACGACTGCCGGCCTCGGCAAGTCCGTGAACCTGACGGTCATGGAGAACGGGCGCGAGCAGCAGATAACGCTTGCCCTTGCCCGCGCGCCGGAAACCCAGCCCCGCGATCAGCGTACGATCGGCGGACGCACGCCCTTTACCGGTGCGGTCGTGGAAAACCTTTCGCCGCGTGTCGCAGATGAACTGAGGATGCCGCTCGATTCGACGGGTGTGGTTATCTCCGATGTCGAGGGCGGGTCTCCTGCTTCCCGGCTCGGCTTCGAGCCGAAGGATATCATCGTTTCCATCAATGGGGCCGAAGTGAAAACCAGCCGCGACCTGCAGGAGATCGCCGATTCCGATCCCAGCCTCTGGCGGGTCGAGATCGAACGCGATGGTCAGCGTATCAGGCAGTTCTTCCGATGAGTGACGATCTCTTCGCGCCGCGTGTTCCGGAAGAGGTCGCCAGCCGGCGGCCGCTTGCCGATCGCCTGCGGCCGAAGACGCTTGGCGAAGTCACCGGTCAGGAACATCTGACCGGTGAGGATGGCGTTCTGCGTCGGATGATCGAGAGCGGCTCTCTTGGCTCCATGATCTTCTGGGGGCCGCCCGGAACCGGTAAGACGACGGTCGCGCGGCTGCTGTCGGGCGAGGCGGGTCTGGCATTCGAACAGATCTCGGCGATCTTCTCCGGCGTTGCCGATCTCAAGAAGGTGTTCGAGGCCGCCCGCATGCGCCGCATGGATGGCCGCCAGACGCTGCTCTTCGTGGACGAGATCCATCGCTTCAACCGCGCCCAGCAGGACAGTTTCCTGCCGGTCATGGAGGATGGCACAGTCATCCTCGTCGGTGCGACGACGGAAAACCCGTCCTTCGAGCTCAACGCCGCTCTTCTGTCGCGCGCCCGGGTGCTGACCTTCAAGTCGCATGACGAAGAGAGCCTCGAGGAATTGCTGAAACGTGCCGAGACGGTCGAGGGCAGGCTACTGCCGCTGACCGAGGACGCACGCGCCAGCCTGATCCGCATGGCTGATGGCGACGGCCGCGCGGTGCTGACGCTGGCTGAGGAAGTCTGGCGCGCCGCTCGCGAGGGCGAGACCTTCGATACCGAAGGCCTGACGCGCATCGTCCAACGCCGGGCGCCTGTCTACGACAAGGCGCAGGACGGCCATTACAATCTGATCTCGGCGCTTCACAAGTCGGTTCGCGGCTCCGATCCCGATGCCGCCCTCTACTACCTTGCACGTATGTTCGATGCCGGCGAGGATCCGCTCTATCTCGGCCGGCGGCTGGTGCGCATGGCGGTGGAAGATATCGGCCTTGCCGATCCGCAGGCGCTGGTAATCTGCAACGCTGCCAAAGATGCCTATGACTATCTCGGTTCGCCGGAAGGCGAGCTGGCGTTCGCGCAAGCTTGCGTCTATCTCGCGACCGCCCCGAAATCCAATGCCGTCTATACCGCCTTCAAGGCGGCGACGATGGCCGCCAAGCAGAATGGCTCGCTCCTGCCGCCGAAGCATATCCTCAACGCGCCGACGAAGCTGATGAAGGGCGAGGGATATGGCGATGGTTACCGCTACGACCACGATGAGCCGGATGCATTCTCAGGCCAGGATTATTTTCCCGAAAAGATGGGCCGCCAGACTTTTTACGATCCGCCGGAACGCGGTTTTGAACGCGAGATCCGCAAACGGCTGGACTGGTGGGCAAAACTTCGCAAGGAGCGCAATCCGCGCTGAGATCAGGCAGCGCTAATGTCAGGCGCGCTTCTGTGCGGCCGGAGCGGTGATCAGCTTGACGGAAGAATCCGCCAGCCCGTGATGGCCTTCCATGTCGACGACGATATGCCAGTGGCCGCTCTCGGGGATGGCGAGCCTGACCGGCGACTTGCGCGCGATACCGCCGATATATTTGAAATCGAGCACTTCGGTGAACCGCTGGAAGTTCGGAGCCGTCATCAGCCGCACATTGTTCACGGCGCTCAGAGACACCTCGACGATCGTTCCGGCGCGCTGTTCCTTGATATCGTAATGGGTGAAGCGGAAGTTCGGTTTCGGCATTGGTCTCGCGGCACATATAGTCTCTGCAAGCGGGACTCTATCAGGATGGCAGTTAAGGAAAAGTTGGAAATCCTGGGCCTGATGCCGCTCCTGCTGTTTCAAAATGGCAGGAACGGCACAGTATTTAGTGGATATTGCCGGTGTTACGCGCAAGAGGTGCAAAATCGAGCACTATGCCCGTTGCGGCGCGGCAGATCTCATCGGGATTGTGGTTGCACTCTTCCGCGGCGAAATGAAGGGCCGCGGCTTCATTGATGAAGAGACCGCCGACGAGCCCCTCCCGATCCTGGACGATCCAGCGGCCGCCCTTGTCGCGACCGACGGTGAAGCGAGCCGGGCGAGGAGTGAGGGGAGCCGAAATCTGCCGGCGTTGCTGTGCATTTGCCATTGTCGTGATCCTCGATCCGGCGCTCACTGGGAAATAAGATGGAAGCTCATCTGCACGAGCCCGGCGAAAGCCATAACGGCGCCGAGCCGCGGTGCGACGGCAACCAGGCCGGCAAACAGTGGATGGGAGGGATCGGCCGCATGGGCGCTTACGCCACGTTGCAGCGGGTCGGTCTCGGCATTGATATCAGTCAGGCGTGACATCGTTTGTCCTTTCGAAGTCTAACTCAACCGCCGTTTGAGTGTCGCGGCGGTGTCACGCTCATCAAGATAGATGCTGGCGGATAGGGTTTCCATTTGGCGCCGGAAGCGAAAATATTAAAATCTCATAGGGATAGCGCCATGCGCTGAGCGCTGCCGCCGACAAAAGGAGAAAGCGCAGCTACGATCGCGAAGCGGCTTTCGGCCTCTGCCGGTACGAGTGGCAAGCGAAGATCGGGCTTCGTGCCGCGCAGAACCTCCAGCGCATATTTCAGCCGGGCTGGATCACTCTCCGAACCCAGTGCAGTCATGAGCGGATTCAGCCTGTCGCTGAGCGCCAGCGCTGCGGAAATATAGCTCCCATGGGCCGCCTGCTGCAGCGATGTGACGAGACGCGGGAGGATATTGGCAGCCGCCGACACGATGCCGTCGCCACCCGCCAGATGAAAAGAAAGCGCCGTTCCGTCATGGCCGGACAGGAAACGGAAGCGGTGCCGCAGCGCCGCCGGCACGTTGGCGAAGCGGGCGATATCCCCGGTCGCATCGATGATGGCGACAATCGCTTCGAGTTCGGCAAGTCGCTCCAGCGTTTCCACCGTCAGGTCACTCGCCGTGCGTGCGGGCGCGTTCTCGATCAGAACAGGCAGATTGCTTGCCGCAGCGATTTGCTGGAAATGATGGAGAATGCCCTTCTGCCCTGGCTTGGAATAATAGGGTACGGTGATCAGCACAGCGCGGGCACCGCATTCTTCCGCATCCCGGATAAACGCGATCGTACTCTCGGTGCAATTGGTTCCGGCCGCGGCGATCACCGGAATACGGTCCGCCGCGGCCCGGATGCAGATGTCGAGCACCATGCGGCGTTCCTGCGGTGAGAGGCTCAGCCCTTCACCCGCCGCCGTGCAGAGAGCGAGTCCATCGACACCGCTCAGCACCTGCCATTCAACAAGAGCTTCCAATGCTGCGCCGTCGACTTCGCCGTTGCGGAACGGCGTGACGAGCGCAGTGATCGCGCCACCCGGGCGCAGTCTTCCTATGCTGTTCATGATGGGGCCTCAGAGCGAGCCGAGGATTACATAGAATTCGACGCAGGCGAGCACGATGCCGAAGATCATCAGCGCCTGGGCCGTACGCTTCTCACGCATCTGCCGCTTGCCGCGCGTAATGCGGTAGGGGCGAAGCGGCAAGTATCGGGGGGACATGACATCTCGCATGGCGGTAACCTTTGCTGTTGTGGCAAAGGCTACTGCCGTCTCCGATAGGAAATCCATTCGGAGTAGAGATCGAAGATATAGGAATCGCATAAAGAGGGGCTGTCACCCGCCGTGCTGGTTTTCCCTGTCGAGCTGCGTCACTAGCGCCAGCACGACTTCCGACACGGGCGTCGGCACATTGGCAGTGCGCCCAAGCGCGACGACCATGCCGACAAGCGGCACGATTTCCAGCGCCTTGCCGGCCAGCAGATCCTGCAGCATCGACGTGCGTACCGCCCCGATATGGCGCGACTGCTCCAGCCGCTCCTCGATGGTGATGCTGAACTTCGCACCCAATGCACTGCCGACGGCGCGTACTTCCTTCATGATCTTGCCGACCGTGTCGAAGAGTGCGGGATTTGCCATGATGTCGGTCATCAAGGCGCGCGTCAGGGCGCTGAGAGGATTGAAAGCCGCGTTGCCCGTCAGCTTACTCCAGATCTCGTCGCGAATGCGCGGCGTGGTCGAGACATTGAGGCCCGCCCTGGCAAAGAGGCCGGCAACGGTTTCGAGATCGGTCGACATCTCGCCCGACGGTTCGCCAAGCACGAAACGACCAACATTGGAAAGGCGGATCTCACCGGGATTGACGACTTCCGCGCCCTGCAGCGCCACGCAGCCGATCACCCGTTCCGGACCGATCAGGCTCCACAGCTTGCCGCCGGGATCGAGTTCACCGAGCTGCAGCTCGGCATGGCCGCTTTGCGTGTCGCGATGGAAATACCACCAGGGAATACCGTTGAGCACCATGACCACGCGTGTGCCGTCCTTCAGCAGCGCTGCCATGCCCTCGGCTGCCGGGCCGAGCTGATGGCCCTTGAGGCCGGTGATGATGAGGTCTTGCGGCGGGAGTGCCGCCGGATTGTCCGTTGCGGTGATCCGCACATTGATCGGCCTGTCGGCATCGGCCTCATGAAGTGAAAGACCGCCTTCACGGATCGCCGCGAGATGCGCACCCCGCGCGACGACCGAGACGGTCACGTCATCGCCGAGCCGGCTTGCCAGCTTGACGGCAATTGCGCCTCCGAGTGCGCCAGCTCCGTAGATGCAAATGGATTTGATAGTCATACCTTGCCTTTCCGCATTCGTGATGACGCCCGTAGATTTAGGTCATCGCGGCGCCAGCGCGAGTGAAAATCTTGCCGATGTGACGATCTTCACGCCGAAATGAACGAAGCGCGCCGGAGGGCGCGCTTGTTGCTGTGGGGAAAGTCAGGCCTTCTCAGCCGGTCTGCCCGAAGTCCGTGGAGACGGCGAGTTTGCGCCACTGGGCCAGTTCCTTTTCCACGCTGGCATGTTCTTCCTCGATCTTGGCAACCGTATCGCTGCCGAAAGGCATGCGCAGCGGCGGGTTGGCCGAGCTCACCATTTCGATGATGCCGGCGGTCAGCTTGGCTGGGTTGCCCGGCTGGGAATGGTTGGCGCCGGCTGCGAAGTCGCGCATGTTGCCGGCCGGCGTGCCGACATAATCAGGAATGGAGGCTGGGCTGATTGCCAGCGAGTTGTCGTGCAGGAAGTCCGTGCGGAAGAAGCCGGGCTCGATGATCGTGACCTTGATGCCGAAGGGTTCGACTTCGGTTGCCAACGATTCCGACAGGCCTTCGACGGCAAACTTCGTGGAGCCATAGACGCCCCAGCCGGGGAAGCCGTAGTAGCCGCCGATCGAGGAGAAGTTCAGGATATGGCCGGAGCGCTGGCGGCGCATATAGGGCAGCACGGCGCGGGTGACCTTCAGCAGGCCGAAGACGTTGGTGGCGTAGATCTTTTCGATCTCTTCGGCCGTTGCTTCCTCGACCGCGCCGAGCAAGCCGTAACCGGCATTGTTGGCGAGGATATCGATGCGGCCGAAGCGGGCAACGGCGGCAGCGGCAGCTTGCCTGGCCTGTTCTTCATTGGTGACGTCGAGGGCAACGGCAAGCAGGTTCGGATGATCGCCGAACTGTTCGGTGATGTTCCCAGGGTTGCGGGCGGTGGCAACGACAGCGTCACCGCTGGCAAGAGCATCCTTGGTCATCAGCGCGCCGAAACCACGCGATGCACCCGTGATAAACCAGACTTTCATGGCAATTCCCTTTCCTTGAGAGTGTTTGTTTCAGCAGTTCGTTGCTGACGGAGAGGAATTTGACGCAAATCGCGCTCATGTATAAGATTTGTTATTTGAGAGACTATGATGAGTGAAATTCAGTAATGAGAGCGACCGAACTTTCCGAAATGGCAGCCTTCGCCGCTGTCGCCAGGCACAAGAGCTTCCGCAAGGCAGGAGAGGAGAGGGGTGTCACCGCCTCCGCGGTCAGCCACGCCGTCCTCAATCTGGAGGACCGCATCGGCATCCGCTTGCTGAACCGCACGACCCGCAGCGTCTCGCTGACGGAGGCCGGCGAATTGCTTCGCTCTCATCTCGATCCGGCCTTCGGCGAGATCAGTTCTGCACTCGATGCGCTGAACCGTTTCCGCGATACCCCCTTCGGCCGTGTGCGCATCAATGTCGGCAATTCCATTGCGCCTTTCGTCGTCGGCCAGGTCATCGGGCCGCTCCTGATGAAGAACCCCAATCTGCAGCTCGAAATCGCGGCAACGGACCGGCTGGTGGATATCGTCGAGGAAGGTTTTGACGCCGGTATCCGGTTCGGCGAACGCGTGACGGAGGGTATGATCGCCGTGCGCATCAAGCCGCGCATGCGCCTCGTCGTCGTCGGCTCTCCCGCCTATTTCGAAACCCGGCCAAAGCCTGAGACGCCGCATGATCTGAAGCGCCATATCTGCGTTCAGAACATGTTCCCCTCGGGTGCGCGTTACCCCTGGGATTTTGAGAGGGACGGCCAGGCCATCACCTTCCACCCGACCGGCCCGCTCTCGCTCGACGACCACGAATTGATGACGGCAGCGGCATTGAGCGGCGTGGCGCTCGCCTATGTCTGGGAGGGCAGGGTGGTGCCGCTGATTGCGAGCGGCCAGCTTATCCAGGTGCTGGACGAATGGTGCCAGCCGGAGGAGCCGCTCTACCTCTACTATCCCAGTCGGCGGCATATTTCGGCGGGCTTCCGGACAGTGATCGATGCGATCCGCGGCGAGTGAGTATCAGAGTTTGCGGAATTCCAGCCGGTAGACGACATCCTCTCCCGTGACAGAATCGATGCCGGGTGCATCGCTGATGACGAGCATGTCGCCCTCGATATGCACAGGGCGTATAAGGGGCCGCTCCCATGTCGGGTTCCAGGCGGCCTCGACATGATGGATCACTTTGTCGCCTTCCAGAGTATAGGCAGCGGTGTAAGCCAGCATCGTATCGAAAAGTGCGGCCTTTTCATTGTCGTTGGGGGCTTTGCCGTTGGGTTTCGGCCGGCGTCGGTTGGTGACGAAGGCCATCATCCGGCCGTCGGCGTGATAGGCGATGTATCCAATGGGATCGGCACCCATGGCGTCGCTGACTTCTCCCGTCGCAACGACGGTTCGCGTCCACGAGATCATGCGCCACGTCCCGAGCAGGGCGGCTCTGTCCATGATCTTCCCCTCCTTAAAGTAGTTTAGCACAACTAGAAATACGGGCTACGAACTTATGCGATCAGTCAAAACTCCCTTTTGACTCTCGGTGGTGAAGTGGTGAAGATGCACTGCACCAAGGAAGAACAGCGCCGGAGGGGCGAATGAGAAAACCGTTTTTTTCCGCTGTCAGTCGGTGGAAAGTGGGATGTCGCGCAGCGCTGCTGTCAGCGCTGCTGTCAGCGCTTGCAGCCGTGGTGCTGTCTGCCTTTCCGCTGGAAATATCGGCGCAGGAAATGTCGGCACAGACACCCGCCTCCCGGGAGCAGGTCGAAAAGCTACTTTCCCGCTGGAAAGAACATTTCAAGGGCGCTGAGACCCTTAGGGACCGGCGCACCGCGTTCCGCGACTTCATGGAAACGCTGCCGGAGCCGACACGCATCCAGATCCGGCGTGTCGATGCTGGCGGGGTTGAGGCTGAACTTCTCTGGCCGGCGCGCCTTCATCATCCGATCGGACGGCGTGTGATCCTGTTCATTCACGGCGGCGGCTTCTACAGCGGCTCCATTCGCAGCCACAGCCTGCTTGCCGGCTCGCTTGCCAAGGCCGCTTCCAGCGACGTATTGCTCATCGATTACCGGCGGGCGCCGGAATATGGCTATCCAGCGCAGGTCAACGACGCCTTGAGCGCCTACCGCTATTTGCTTGATAGCGGCTACAGCAACGGAAATATCATTGTTATGGGCGATGGCGCAGGCGGCAATCTCGCAATCGAAACCGTGCTGCTGCAGATGCGCTCCAGACAGCCGTTGCCGGCCGCCGTCGTGGCGCTCAGCCCGATCACTGATCTGGCGGCATCAGGCGCATCGGTCACGTCGAATGCCGCCAACGATCAGGTACTGGACAAGAATGTGCTGGAGGCGCTGCGTAAAGCCTATCTTGGCAACAATTCCGCGACGGATCCCGACATTTCGCCGCTATATGCCGATTTCTCGGGTTTTCCGCCATTGCTGCTGCAAGTCGGTTCCGGCGAGCTGCTGCTCGACGATACGCTGCGACTTGCCGACAAGGCGCGCAAGGACGGCGTCGATGTGACGGCCGAGGTCTGGCCGGGAATGCCGCATCAATGGCAGCTTTTCCCATCAGTGCTTGATGACGCCGACAAGGCCGGCCAGAAGATCGCCGAATTCGCGATCACGCATTTCGCAGACCCGCCGGCACAGTAGGACCAATCCAAAACCGCGCGACCGCAGCTCTTACGAGTGGTTCGAATTCAGCCCTTCGATCGGCCGGCCGATGGCGAGATTCTGACGAAGCTTGGGATCGAGCCGTTCGGCATAGGCATGATCGGGCGCAGCACCCAGCGCATCCAGCATTTTGGAGAAGAAGCAGCGCGCTGCCGCCGCCGCGGTGACGTCGAAGATCTCGGCGTCGCTCAGTTGAAGGCGCTTCAAGCCATCGATGTCCTGCTGGGTCACCGAGGTCGCATCGCGTGCCACCTTGGCGGCAAAGTCCATGATTGCCCGCTCGACGGCATCGATGGGCGCTTTTTCGCTGCCACCGGCGACTGCCGAAAGACTGTCATTGGTAAAACCGTCGCGCAGCAGCACGGAACCATGCGCCAGCATACAATAGGACGACTTGAGCTCCCTGGCCGCCGCCAGCGTCACCAGTTCATAGCGCCGCTGGCTCATATGGCCGCGAATGCTGGCAAGCAGCGTTCCCCAGTGCTCCATCACCTCGGGCCGGTGGCCGAAGGCGCGATACATATTCGGCAGATAGCCATAGCTCGCTTCAGCCGAAGCGTACATCGAAGCCGTCTTCTCGCTGGCGGAAGCATCTGGGGTACGAATGAAGGCCATGGTACGATCCTCCCTTGATCCACTGGGAGAATAGAGCGGCGTCCGGCGACATCAATCTGCCCACCCATCGCTTTCCGCAAAATGGATGCCTGGTGCCTCAGCCGGCCGCCTGGCTCTGCCGCTGGCGGTAGAATGGCAGGATATGGTGTTCCGTCAGCGGGGCCATGATGATCTCGCCCGGTTCAGATGGCGATATCCAGCGGACCTCCTCGATCTCGGCCGTTGCGTGGATATCGTCATCGTGCACATGCAGCAGGAAAACATCGGCGATGACCACATGATCCGGTTCGTTGGCCGCCGTCGCCTGAAACTGACCCAGGAATTCGAGCTCCGCAGGCGTCGCGGTGACGCCGATCTCCTCTGAGAGTTCGCGCATCAGGGCTTCCTCGGGCGTCTCTCCGGGCTCGATCTTGCCGCCCGGCTGCATGAAGGCCACGGTGCCGCGCTTGCGCACCAAAAGCGTCGGCCGTCGCTCCGCAACAGGAGGGCGGCCGATATTCTGATTATCTTCGTCATACACAAATCTGACCGGATTCGCTGCCGCAATTCAACTGCCGTAGCGGATCGGCCGTTTGTCAAAACTCGCCTGACCGCCTATATCAGCGGCTCAGAAACAGCAAGTGGATGTGACAATGTTCCAGGCGGCGTCGATCGCGGTGGATAACAAGGCCGAGTTCTATCGAGAGCTTGCCCAGCAGCTGCAGGGTCTGTTCGAAGGCGAGCCGGATATGATCGCCAACGCCGCCAACACTTCGGCCCTGATGTACCAGATGATGCCCGATCTCAACTGGGCGGGCTTCTACCTGCTGAAGGGTGAGGAGCTCGTGCTCGGCCCGTTCCAGGGCAAGCCGGCTTGCGTGCGCATCCCCGTCGGCCGCGGCGTTTGTGGCACGGCGGTCAAGGAGCGCGCCTCTATTCTGGTGGAAGATGTCCATGCGTTTCCCGGCCATATCGCCTGCGATGCCGCATCCCGCTCGGAGCTCGTCGTTCCTATCAGGAACGGCGATGAGGTCGTCGGCGTCATCGATCTCGACAGCCCGATACCCGCCCGTTTCGATGCCGACGACCAGGCTGGCATCGAGCGCCTGGCGGAAATCTTTGCTGCGGCAACCCGCTTCTGAGCGGACTGGCGCGGCGACGATCCGTCGCCGGAAGATGAAAGGTTGGACGGTCGATATCAGCAGACTGCGCAAATGACGAAATCTTGATCGATAGTGCTGTTCTCGGAACTCCGGCCAGGCCTATTTCCTTAGCCGACATGATATGCGCTGCATCTGGTGTCGCCGATTATCGGTATGGGGGTAGATCAAAATGTCCCAATTTCGAAAACTGCTGGTCATTGGATCAGCTGTCATCGTGGCAATCATTGCTTCGTCCTGCACGACCAGCTCGGATAGTTCGATACAAACTGGTTCGATCGGGTATGGGCCCCAAAGCACCGACTTTGGGCTCCGACCGGCGTGCCTCGGCGGATTTGGCAACGATCGCCCTTGCAGCTACTAGCGAGGGACTAAAGCTGCACGAAACTCCGGAGACGACCAATTGATGGCTTGACGAGCTGAGCATGGCGCACGGCGCGTAAATATGCGACGTGCGCTAGTAGCCAAAGATAGATATACCTCACAAAAAGCTCGAGAGTTCTCTCTCATAGGTCATCCGCGCCTGCTCAAAACGCAATGGCTTCTCATAGTATTCTTTAAATACGTCCCGGATTATTTCTAGGCATAATTCCGCCATTTCTTGTTCAATTTCTGCCGTTGTACAAGATTTTGAATCGTATCTCGGATGTGCGGCTACGTTTCCGACAATTCTAACAAACTCCATAGCATCCCGTATGTAAGACGAAAAAGAGCGATTGACGTTAGTTTCGCGTTGCATCTGACGAATCTTCTTCTTCAGACTCCCTCTGTAACCAATTCGCGCAAGAAATTGTTCAAGGCAACAGCGGCACAAAACAGCTGAGCCGCGGGGGCTATCAAAACAAATGTTATCTGCTTGCAGATATAAGTCGAATATCTCTGGAGGCGTGTGCAGAAATTCTGAATTGTGATCCAGATGCACCGGATTGTCGTCGCAATGTATATCCGTCACCATGACCATTCCGATTGGTTCTAGCACAACAAAGAGTGCTGAAACGTGATCCTAATCTCGTAAACGCAAGAAAAGCTGGAACGTTCATGCAGGTCTTTTGTCCGTCACTTCGAGTTGCCCCCGGTAGCTATAGCCGCTTACGTCGATCTTCGTGAAACTCTATCGCGGTCACCGTTGGCTAGGTGATGCAATAGGACGCAGGACTTTATGACTGCGAGGCCTCGCATATTATTGACAATAAGATAGGTTACGCGAAATCAGTCATTGCCTGATTGTACGAAGCCGACCTCAATTTTGGGGCGGCAGATTTTATAAGTTTTGGGAGATATGTGATGGAATATCGTCGTTTGGGAAAGTCGGGTCTGAAGGTGAGCGAGTTCTCTTTCGGATCGTGGGTCACTTTCGGTAAGCAGGTCAATGGCGGCGACGCTGTCGATCTCATGAAGCTCGCCTACGACAACGGGATAAATTTCTTCGACAATGCCGAGGGTTACGAGAGCGGCAAGTCAGAAATCGTCATGGGTGAAGCGCTGAAGTCGCTCGCTTGGAGCCGCGACAGCTACGTCGTCTCGAGCAAGGTCTTTTGGGGTGGTCAGAAGCCGACGCAACGCGGCCTGTCGCGCAAACATGTGACGGACGCCTGCCACGCAGCGCTCAAGAGACTGCAGGTCGACTATCTCGACCTCTACTTCTGCCATCGCCCGGATATTGACACTCCGATCGAGGAAACGGTGCGCGCGATGCACGATCTCGTCGCCCAGGGCAAGGTGCTCTACTGGGGAACGTCGGAATGGTCCGCACAGCAGTTGACGGAAGCCTACGCCGTCGCCCGCGACCTGCGCATCACGCCGCCGACCATGGAGCAGCCGCAGTACAACATCTTCGAACGTCAGAAGGTCGAAGCTGACTACCTTCCGCTCTACGACCTGATCGGCCTCGGCACCACCATCTGGTCACCGCTCGCCTCGGGCGTCCTGACCGGCAAATACAATGACGGCGTACCGGCCGACAGCCGCATGAACCTGCCGGGCTATGAATGGCTGAAGGAAAAATGGTCCACCGATGCTGGCCGCGCCCAACTCGCCCAGGTTCGCGAGCTCGCCAAGCTCTCAAACGAGATCGGCCTGTCGATCACCCATCTCGCCCTTCTCTGGTGCCTCGCCAACAAGCACGTCTCGACCGTCATTCTCGGCGCATCGCGCGCGAGCCAGCTGCAGGACAATCTCGCAGCCCTCTCGCACAAGGATAAGGTGACACCAGACGTGCTGGAGCGGATCGACAGCATTGTCGGTAACAAGCCGGAAGCACCGCGTCGCTTCTAGGCAAGGCCAAAGGCAGATCGCGCATCTTTGCCCTTATCTTTATTCCATACGAAAATGTCCGGACCTTTTGGTTCGGCCATTTCATTCTTACTGCGCTTCATTGACCGCGCGTCAGAGCGGGAGCTGGTCGCTGTATCTGTCACAGGCTGATGGTCACTGTTGTTCCTGTCGGATTACCTTCGAGAGTTACGCTCCCTCGGTGACGGGTCACGATCTGCTTCACAATGCTCAACCCGAGGCCAGCACCCGTGCTCCGGGGTGTGACCCTATAGAATGGTTCGAACACGAGGTCTCGATGCGCTGCTGGAATTCCGGGACCCTCGTCCGAGACCGAGATTTGTCCGCATTCGAACACGCGCACCGATATCGTGCCGGTATTCCCGCCGTGGTCGATCGCATTGCGCACAAGGTTGCCTATGGCGCGCGACATCGCCGACCGACTTACCAGCCGATACAGCTCGTTCACTTCACTGTCGAATGAGATTTCATATCCATTTCTTATGGCAAGCGGCGCTTGGTCGGCGACGACGTTCCTCGCGACTTCTACGAGGTCGGCTTGTTCATACGGCTCCGGGGACTGCTCGCTCCGTTCGAAGTCGAGCAATTGCTCCGCCGTCTCCCGTAGACGCCCGATGTCATCCATCATGGTGTCGCGAGTGCTTCCTTCCAGGGTCGTATCGATACGCGTCTGCATGACGGCGATCGGCGTGCGGAGCTCGTGTGCGGCGTCGATTAGAAAACGTTCTCTGGCTGCGAACTGCTGCTCAAGCCGCTCCAGAATGGAATTGAACGCATGGATAAGCGGAACGACCTCACTCGGAACCCGATCCACTGGCAGCCGGGATCCTGGCTGGCGAGGGTCGATCTCCGGAGCTTTCCGAACGACGTCGCTCAGCCCTGAGAGCGAACGTCTGACCAGTCGCGGCACGGCGAAGAAGAGGGCGGGCAGAGTAACCGCAAGCAGAGGCACGTAGATCGGATATGTGCTGCCAAGCATCGTGAGGAATGTCGACTCGCTTCCGTTACGACCGCCATAAAGCACCCGGATCTCGGTCGTATCGATCTCAATGTCGTCGACTGAAGCCGGCTCCGGGCTACTTGCCAGCGTGCCACGAATGTCTGCGTCCTTGATAAGCGGCACGAACTTGGCGAGCTGCATGTACGGAGGCGGAATATTTCCATATGCGACTGCCGTTCCGTCCGGGGCTGCGGCGTAGAAGAAGAGATTGGTATTGTCATTCTTCAATGCCGTAAGCTGTTCGCTGTCTTTGATGCGAAGCCCTCGTCCAGGTTCGTAGCTCAGGGATCCTTCCAGGGCGTTCAGAAGCCGGTGCTGCATGCCGACGTTCGGAGAAAGGATCATCGCCCCATAGATGCACAGCCCGACGATCACCAATGCCGTGATGACGACGAATAGCAGACTGAGCTGCCAACTCAGTCTCCACCACAGCGACGTATTCGGAAATCGCATCAATGTTCCTTCAGCAGATATCCGACCCCGCGGATGTTGTGAATGGACACGCCGGCTTCCGCGTCAGCCAGGCGTTTTCTCAGTCGCGACACATGAGCATCCAGCGCGTTGGACTGGATCGTCTCCTCGTAATTGTAGATTTCGGTTTCCAGCGCCGATCTGAGGACGGTCTTACCTTTTCGCTTCGCAAGGGTAACGAGCACCATCAGCTCTCGACGAGGCAGGTCGAGCTGCAGTTCGCCGACCATGACGTCCATCCGGATTGGATCCACGGTCATCCGCCCCGCGACTATGGACGGCTCCGCCAGGGCCGACGGGCGTCGCATGACAGCGCGCAGTCGAGCGAAAAGCTCCTCCATCAGAAACGGCTTGCCCAGATAGTCGTCGGCGCCGAGATCGAGGCCCGCTACTCTTTCCTTCGGTTCGTTTCTGGCAGTCAGGACGATGACCGGCGTTACGACGCCGGAGCTTCGTAGCCAGGGAATGAATGTGATGCCGTCGCCGTCTGGCAGACGTCTGTCGAGCACGATCGCATCATAGGTCTGTTGTCGAGCCAGTTCGATTGCATCCCCAAGAAGAGCGGTGTGGTCCACCGCTATGCCCTTCTTAGTGAGCGACGCCGCAATCGCTTCCGCCAGCCTTGTCTCGTCTTCGACCAACAGGATCTTCATGTCTCGTCCACCTTTGCGATCCTATCTTCACGACGACCATTGCGACAGGATTACGGCGTGAGCGTTTCGAACGCGGGAAGTCATGGGTCGCGGCGAATTGGATAAACGAGATCGCATGATCGTCCGCCTTTCGCCACAAGAGCATTGGCCGTTACTCGTTCCCGCGATGATCCGAGCCTGGCAAATCCCATGAGGTTGCCAATCGCCTCTGAACAAAAAACTCCAGGCGCCTGGGCACCTGGAGTTGATTTCTGATTGGTCTGTTCTGAAGGAAATCGGACCTCTGTCCGAGCGGATCAGTTTCGATTGACTGCAATGAAGGCTGTTCTCTTCTTACTGCTCAATCGAAAGATGTAAATTCGCCCTTTTCTTCAAATGCCGACCGGATGTCGGGAGGACACTAATCTTGCCCAAATAGTTATTGGCACCGATTGATTTTGTTACGGAAAATCAATCGGTGCGCACACCTCGGTACTCAAGGCGCACTTTTCCCGTTCCGATACCGATCTATCGACGCCAAAGCGACGCGTTTTGCGTCAACTTGCAGTGGCCGAATCCCAGTCGTCCTTCCGTCGAAATCGCTAGTCGCTTGGATGTATGCGCCGGCTCTCGCCAACAGATCTGTTCGTTGATAAGTTGCAGACGGGCAGACATCACAAGGGGGATAAGATGGTCGACACGATGCGTCCGGGGAGGAATGTGCTTGAGCACGAAGGCGCGGCTCTAGGCCGAATTCATGCAAAATCGAACAGCAGGAAGGCGCTCACTTATTGGCTCGGGTTCTTGAAGGGGATTCTGGCAAGCGACAAAGTCGAGACCGCCGAGTTCGCGCCTTTAAAGGTTGAGGCCGAGAACTTTCTCAAGCTGCTCCACGATCCCGATGCGTACGAACTTATAGACGATCTCCGCATGTGGCAGGACGAGCCCACCGAGATCTACGAGATCATCGAGAACATCGTTGCCATCCGTTCGCGTGATATCTCCATCGAAGACGAGAAAGATCAGATTAACGAGCTCTATGGCTTCTGCGCAGGCATCGCGTGCGACAATCGCATCACTATAGAAGAGGTCGAAAAGTTGCTGTCGAGGCTCGGGAGCAATTCCAGAATTCAATCGGACAAGAGAGTCATCAATCTCAGGAATGCCGCGCTGCGGTCGATTGCCGACGGTAGAATTACGCCTGAGGAATCCGACGACATATGCGAGTGGATCACGCACTTGGTCGGTGACAGCGCGACCGACACTGGAATCGCTACCTTCGGAAATGTCGGTGTTATCGAAGGGGCGCTAGAAGATCACAACGAGGTCGTCTTCGATCAACGGATGTTCGTCTTGACGGGTAAGTTCACTCTTGGCCCCCGAAAGGCCGTGCAGGGGATGATCGCGGATCGGGGCGGGGAGTTTAAAAGCAGCGTGTGCAGGAATACCCACTACCTTTGTGTCGCGACCGAAGCTTCACGAGATTGGCGACACAGCCACGAGGGACTGAAGATCATTCGGGCGATGGAATTGCGGGATCAGGGCAGAGGACCACATCTGGTTCATGAAGGGACGTTGGCCCAAGCCCTTTCAAGATAGCTGACGCAATCTGCAGCGCCGTCAATTTGGGCGCTGCAGACCTTGCGAATGTCAGACTGCCTTCGCGTCAATCTCTTCCGGCATTGCATCCATAAATCTGCCGAACCCCATCCAGCCTCCGCACAGAAAGCCCGTGATGAGATCCCAGGCTTCTTCCCGGGTAAAGCCCATCTTCTGGATTTCGGCTACATATTGCCGGGCGCGGTCCTGAATTTCGACCTCCGAAGCTTCCGCATCGCGAGGCGAACAATCGTCACTGCAGAAGGAGCGGAGTTCCTTGCTGTTTCGATAGCCGAACATCCGGGCACAAAGTTCCAAGCATTCGGTGTGCTTCGCTTCGCCACCTGTCGCCCAAATGTATTTCTTCATGGCGGCAGCGATCTTGGCGGATGTCTCAGGGTGTTTGAAAACGACGCGTACCATAGGCTTGCTCCATAGTTGGGCGGCTGAATTTTCAAAGCCGCGAATTGTTACAAAGGACTTCGCTGATCAATGCCGGACCTCAGTGATCCCTGATGGTCGCTATCCAGCCGAGGATGTCGTCGAGCACTATTCGGACGTTGATTTCACTGCCCATGCGGGCACCATGCCGTCGTTCCACAAGGCGCACTATCTGGGAGCGCTTTCCATCCGACATGATCGGTGCCGGCATCAGAAGAGCGACCTTTCTTACGATTTCGGTGAGTTCCGCATCCGTGACGGCGCATTTTTCTTTTGGCGGCCTTAGTCGGCTGACCGCGACACTCACTGGCTTGTCGCAGATCGCCCACGTCTTCGGCCCGGCGATCGTGGCCGAAAGTTCGACTGCATCGTTGCTTCCGTTCTGGTCACGCGAGGTGCAGGGAACGACGAATACGGTGCCGTTGAGATCGACCTTGCGAGAGAGGACGACGACGGGCCTAACCTTCCAGAATTCCGGAAGCTCAGCGTCTTTCGGGAACTGGCACCAGAAGATTTCCTTGATCCTTGGCGCCTTTGCCAGTGCTACCGGAACCCGAGGAGGGGCGCTGTCATCGTAGTCGACAGCAACGTCGTGAATGATTGCGGCAACATCGCCGCCAGCGACGCCATTGCCGCTGGACAGGTCAATCTCGGCGCGGCGCGAATGGCTTTCGTCCATCCTGAGCTGGTTGATCGTGACTGTGCGCAGCTTGCGGCGCCTCTGAACGAGCTTTCCGTCGATGGCGATGCGGGAATTCCGAAACCTGTCGTGTGTCAATTCGCGGTTCCTTTCTTCAGCCATTGCCCAACATCGCCTCGAGTGTAGAAGGTCGCACCGACCTCATCGCTGGTGATGGCAGCTTTGATCCCGGCATCGTCCAAGACCCGGCGCATTTGATGGATGTGAAGCTCGGCTTCGCGGGCAAGCCAGTAGAGCGAGATGAACCGCTTCTCGAACGCATCGAGTTCGATCCGTTTCACGATCGTTTGCGGACACCTGTTTGTCGGGTTGGTTCCCTGTTCCGCTTGGATGTCTCCACGATCGATGAGCTTGAGAAGGACGGCCCCGCTCATCCTGAGAGACTTCTCGGCTTCTCGCAGGCTGAGGCCGCCGTGCTCGTCGAGGCGCACCTTTGACGTGACCTCGGTGAGGCTAAGCCGCAGGGCCATGAAACCGCGTTCTGCCGGGTCGATGGCAACGCGTGCAAGCTTGCCGCCGAGAAGTAGGTCCATGATCTCGTCGATCTTGCAGAGTGCGCGTCGCCGGATGTTGACGATGTCAAGCATGTCCTCGTCCTCGCGAAACTCCTCTGTGGCCTTGTCGAGCAGGCTTGCCAGGAAATTGTCGAGGTCAGATCGCGCAAATGTTGCCATGACCCCTACGGCGAGATCGCGCTCGATGAAGGGCTTCACGTAGCCAGTGTCGACGAGACGATCCCATTGAACTCTTGGCGCATTGACGAAATCCCTCGCATCCTTGAACTGCAGGCCGGAGGCTACCTTCGAGAGGAGTCGATCCATGACTTCGGCATCGACGATGATCCTGTGAGCACTGAGTTTCATGTCGGCGTCGCTGATCAGGTCCAAGGAGCGCAGGATCTTTTTCAGCGTCAGGTAATGGACATGCGAGACCTTGGCGGCGGATTGCAGCGAATGCCATCGGCGGCGCTCGATCGGCCCGAAGAATTCGTTGCCCGGTCCGATCGGGAACGCGTCGATGGCTGTGTTTTTCATGATCGCCCGGATCTCATCGAAGTCAGGGTCGGAGTTGTCGTGGGCGAGCAGTTCATAAAGGCTGCCGTAAATTCTCCTGCCGCCGATGTCGCCGTCGCGCTCGAGAACGAGGTCGTGATGCTTCACCAGGAATTCTATGAAGGCGTTCTTTCCTTTCGCCATGATGCCGAACCCAGTTTCGGCGGCTTCCAACAATTGTCTGGTATTGAGATCGCCGAACCGGAATTTGCGGCCGTGATGGACCATGCCACCGATGACCTCGGGTACGCGCAACGAGACCTGCAACGGCATGGAATCGAGCCACTCCTCTGTCCGCTCGAGTCCAACGAGCCGATCCCGAATGTAGCGCTCGTATCCGCTTGTCGGTGCCTCATCGGGGATGGTGACGACATCGGAAGCTTCCCTGACCATGGCCACGAAGTCATTCATGACAGTAGATCTTGAAGGGGCGGTCGCTTCGGTGAGGAAGACACCGTGCTTCTGGCATGTACGTACGCATGTGAAGATCCAATCGATGCGTCCATAGCCTCGCGAGTGTTCGGGCCCGGTTCCACGAAGCTTGTCCTCGCGAAGGCAATGAGGGCAAAAACGGGCGGTTGTCCTGGCGAGCTGGAATTTGGAAAGGCGTTCACCACGGAGCCGGAACATGGCTGCATCCTTTATCAGTGCCCGCGACTGAAGCTCTTCCGGATCCCGGTCGGTCAGATAGGCGAACTCGTTGATGGCGTTTTGGTCGCCATCAACGATCTGCTGGAAAAGAAAGCCCATGTGAGCACTGAATTCGCGTGCGGTGCGGATGCCATTGGCGGCAGCCGTCCGCGAGCCGAAGCTCGCGACCGTCTCGTCATCATGGAAGGGGACTGTGATGCCAAGTCTGGTCATTTGCGGCGTTCTCCGGCTCGAAGGCGCTTCGGTTTCTCCTCTTTCCCTTGGGCATCCTCCTTTTCCTCGATGACCTTGGCGGCGCCGGCATCCAGAGATGTCCAGTTCTCGATCGTGAAGATGTTGCTGGTTGGGGAGCAACCGGAGATGAAGGCGTATGCCTGTGCGAAATGGTCCTTCTCGACCCTCGTCTCGTCGGCAACCATTGCGGTTTCCACCGCCATGCGGATGAGTTGCACGATTGAACCGAAGCAGCCATCGCAGGCATGGATCAGCCGCATCGGAAAGTCGCCGCCGATGAAGTCCGCCAGTTCCATTTCGGCGTGCTCGACCACGATCTTCTCGATGTACTTCCTGACGTGACCCGCATGGTTTTCCTTGTCGAGTGGGCCGAGATTGAGGACGGTCGACCGGGAAGCGATCTGCTTGTCGCCGTCCCGAACGCTCTCCAGCGGTGACACGCCGCACAGGATCAGACGGAGCGGCCAGTCCGGCATCTGGACGAGATGCTTGAACGTGTCGCGAACCTTCTGGATTTCCCAGTCGCTTTTGTTGCTCTTGATGGCGTGCTGCGCCTCGTCGATGACGAGGAACATTACCTGCCTGCGCTTGAGCTGCTCGCGGAAGAGCGGCCAGATCCGGCTCTCGGTAAGGGGTGCCTTGACCGGGTAGCCGAGGGCTTCAAGGCCGTCGGAAGCCATGTTGCGGAGTGTTCCCGGCGAGGGGTACTGCATGAGCAGCATAGGCATCGCGTTGACCCCCTCAGAAGTGACGTAGGGAGCGAAGGCGGGATCATTGGCGATGGCGTGCTCGATCAGCGTTGACTTGCCGGAATGGCTCTCGCCGATGATAAAAAGCATGCGGTGCTGCTTCTCGTCGCCCGAATAGTGTGCGACCAAACTCCGCTTAAGGCGGCCAAGGCGCAGTGTGATGGCGTCATTGCGGAAGGTGACAACGTGTTGTGAATTGACCTTGGCCATCCGGTCGGCGACGTTGAGCTGGGCCTCTGGCATTGTCTGACGAATGTGGGAGATGGCTTCGATGGCGGCAGTGCTGCGCTTCAGAATAGGCATTTCATTCTCCTGGTTCGTTGGGGAAGGATGAGGGCAGGCGGCTGGAGGTCAGTCCGGCATGCCGAATTCGTCGTCGGGCGGCAGGATCGTCTTCTGTGTCGAGACGGCCTTGCGGCGGGTCTTCTTGGCCTTTGGCGACAGCTCTTCGGCCTTGGCCTCGGGCGCCGGAAGAAGCTGGGTGAGGACGCGGGCGAGGGAGGGCGTGAGTTCAACCTTCTCCTTCAGCGTCGCGGTCATGCCAAACAGGCGGCGGAGTTCAGGACGGAGTGCGATTTGGTTGCGCACTGCTGCCTGATGGTTGGGATCGACGTCGACGATCTTGATGAAGCGGTCCATCTTCCCTTCGAGGTATTCGAGCGTTTCACCCGTCAGGACCGGGGTTCCCATCTCGAGCTCGGCGCGGGCGATGTCCGACTGCTCGGCTGCCCATTCGATGGCCTCGTCGACTGCTGCCTGGGTGAATTCCAGGTACTGTCTGTCGCTGACCCGCAGGCGTTCCTTGGCTGCCTTCCACTGCCAGATGGAGACGTTTTTCAAGCCCTTCATCACCGCGGGAACACGGAACATGGCATCGCCTTTGATGAGTGTGATCTCGGAGAGGTCGAAACGGTCCACCTTGCAGTCGACCCACTGGTCCTTGTCGTCGCGGCGCATGGCCTGAACCTCCGGGGACTGAAACTGGATGTCCTCGTAGACGATGCCTTCCTTGGTGATCTTGCGCTGGATCGGGATGCCGTAGATGTTCCGGCGCTCCCAGCCAGTTGGAGGGGGAACGATCCCGCGCTTGTTGCTCAACTCAAGCCAGGCCTGCCTGGGCGTGCGTCCACCGAGACCGGAATGCGGGGTGTTGTGGTAGACATCCACGATCAGTCGCGTGAAGATCTGGATGAGCAGATCCTTGCGCACTGATGCGTCGGCCTCTGGATTGTCATCACCCTTCTCGACGACGTTGCTGAAGGTCCGGCCTGAGAAGTCATTCAGGCCGAGGAAGGCGATCGTCCGGAAGAAGCGTTCGATCGTGCCGCGCAGGTATGGCTCCCCGGCAGGCGGGAACACGGAGCGGCAGCCGGAATCCAGCAGTGCTCCCTTGAAAGCGTCCGAAGCAAACCAGACAGCGGAGTCGAGACCGATCGACTGAATGCGGCCGCGCATCTCCCAGGGGAACCGGCACCCGGCCGCCTTCGCGAGGTTGGCCTTGTCTCGGGTGGTGAGTTCGACGGTCGCGTAGGCGGATTCGATGTTGGGGGCAGTGTCGAAGCAGCGGAATGCCGGAATGCACTTGGTGGCCACGTCGATGACGCCCGAAAAATGCAGACGTACGCCCTGGAATGCCTTGCGCTCCTTCGGCGAGAGATCGGCCCAGACGGCCGATTCCACGAGAAGAGCGTAGACGTCGACAGTCCACTCGTCGGCTTCGACCCGCTGAAAAGGTACGCCGCGATCGACGCCACTCATGACAGGCTGGAACGCAAGGCGTGCCTTCCGCTGTCCTTCGCGGCCCGCCATCTTGAAGAAGTCCGGCAGCAGGTTGATCTTCCTGCGCAGCCAGGTCTCCGAGATCGGCCGCAACTGGTTTTTCGGAGGTCGATTTCGATTGAGGCGATTGAATGTTGCCACCATGCGGCGATGCAGGTGCTTGATCGTCGGCTTTGTACGGCTGGCGTACTTGAGCACGAAGCGGGCGTGAAGATTGCGCTCCTCCTCGGTGTACTTGCAGGAATGCAGGCCCTTGTGCCTATCAATCAGACCGCTGACATCTCCATCGGCCGCCAGATAGCGGGCGACCCATGCGCGAAGAGACCGCGCGGAAGGTCCCTGGAGTTCGAACTGACCCCTGTTTGTCACCTGCACCTTGCGGTAATTTGCGCGTTCGGAAGCTTTGGCCCGCTTCATGTATTCGCGGACGACCGCATCCATCAGCGGTTCCATTGTGGCATCCGAGCCGGGGCCAGTCCCGCGACCGACGGCCTTCACACTCAAGAAGATTTCGACCCAGGTCAGGCGCTTCATCGCCTTGGAGAGCTTTTTCTGGTCCATCTGGGTCAGACGCTCCAGTGCCATCACTCCACGACGTTCCGCAGCGCGCGCGCTGTGGTAGCCGTGGAGGACAACAATGTCGCCTTCATCGAGGAGCTTCTGGATCTCCTCGTCAGTGAACGGACGAGCGCGGTGGCTGCCGGACGTTTCGATGAAGATCTTGCCGCCGGGAACGTCGCAGTCCCAGATGTGTTCGACATCCTTGATCATCACCTTGTCGAGTTCGGTGATGCGGGCGACGGATTTGATGGTGTTCGCAGAATAGTCTGTCGTCATGCGGCACTCCTTTAGTTGGCGATGAGGGATACAAAGGGGGCGTCTTCGAAGGTCTGGGAGGGGTCGAGGTGCTCGACTAGGCCGTCGTAGATCAGGTTCAGGAGGGCGACCCAGGCGCACTGCGGATCATCGAAGCTCTCGACGATCTGGAACATGTCGACGGGGCCTTCGGTCCGCTGCATGAACTCGAGGACTTGGCGGCAGTCGCGTTCGTTTCGGGCGGCGAATGCGAAGGCGATGGCTTCTGCGTTGTCCACGATCTCCGGAGTGACTTCCCGCTCGGTCACGACGACGAAGTCATCGGCGAAGTCTGAGCATTGGACCCGCATGTACTCCACGTCCTTGAGGACAATCGGGAACTCGTCATCCATGGTGTGCTTGACGGGGAAGCCGACCCTCAGCCCGTTTGCGAACGTCGCTCTGTAGTCGATGGTGTGCTCGGTGGGCGTTAAAGCGCTGGGACGCCAAAAGCGCACGGACTTGGGTTGATCTTCGATGTTGACTACGTTGCGGTCTGCCTTGAGCAGGGCGCCAAATTTCATTTCTCCGGCGCTTTCGAACCCGAGTGCACGGTTCAGGCGCACGTCGTAGTCGTGCCCACGCACGGATCCCTTGGTGCGGGGAACGGGCTGGCGGGTTCCTGTCGACAGGAAAGGCCGGATCCAAGCGACATCGGTGCGGTCGCCGGCTTCCTCGTAGCTCAGGGAGTTTTCGTAGTCGAACTTTCCGTCGTTGAAGGTTATGAGGCGGCCGGAGAACGGTCGATCAGGACGTAAGAAGCCCGTGGTCGTGGGAATTGCGCGCTTTGTCGTGTCAATTCCTCGTTCGTACTGCTTCAGGTGTTGCAGAACGCGGATGGATTTCATCGTGGTCTCCTTCTGAAGACAAAGGGGGCGCCTCGCCGCCGCCCTGGTCTGGGCGGCGGATGTGGATGCGCTGTCGATAGAGAGGGGTGCTTAGTGGCGCTTGCCGTAGTCGATGCGGTAGGTGCCGAAATCGGTTTCCCAGTCTTCGGTCATGCCACCGTTGAGGAGGTAGTTCGCGCTATCGAAAATCCCGCGAAGATCGTCGAGGTCGATTTCGTGGATGGCCTCGGCATCGAGCATTTCCTGCTCGCGCTCATCGAATACGTACTTCGATACGAGCTTGCGAGTTACGTGCTTCGTACCCTTACGCGGCGAGCGCTTGCGGCTGGTGCCTGCCTTCTCGTTGCTGGAGGACTTGGAGGCGAGGGGTGCGCGGCTGGTCTTGGTCATTTGCTACTCCTGTTTGGGAAGGTCAGTTGAATGCGTGGCCAGACGCGGCGGAACCGAAGGCGCAGTTTCCCGATCCCGCCGAAGCAGGTCGAAAGTCGTCGTCGATGTCCGCCAGGTTAGGCGGGGTAAGCGTCAATTTGCCGAGTGGTCGGCGGGAGTGAGGAAGCCAGGTATGCTGAGGCGGTCCGAGGAGTGGTTGGAGGGGGACATGGCGAGTTCCTTCGGCGATGGGATTGCTTTGGAAAGACCCGCCGATCATCGGCAGGCAGGCACGATGTAGGCCGACCGCTTATTTGGCGGAGCGGCTCTTAGGCCGGTTTGTCGGTTCTATTATCGTTGCCATCTCGGCTCCTTATGCGACGGGCGGGATGCCGATCGCGAGTCTCATATAAGTAATATGCGTCTATTGCTCAAGTGTAAAAAGCATGACTAATCAGGATGTTAAAAGAAGATATCGCTTAATGTTGCAGTTAAATATTTGTATAGTATTTTAACAATCGGCATATTGTTAAGTATTTGAACTGATATAGTTGAAGTAGCTGCTACTGCCAAAATAATTTCCATTTCTTCGGCCGATTTTGAGCCGACTTGTATTTGTCGAGCCAGCTTCCACGGACCGTTCCACACTAGCCGAATGTCCGTCCGCCGGACGGTCGAGACGTCTTGCTTGACGCCCGGAGGCTTCGTCTTTCCCCTGATTAGTAACTCGCCTCAAATTTTTTTTGTTCCTTGCTGCCATTTTTTCGATCCTGAGGCCCTCACGGGAGGGTGAAATGCGGGAAATGGATGCCAGAGCCTGGCTGTTCAGGCACGGATTTGATGTCAACGACGACGAGGATCACTTCTGCGCCAACTATTGGGACCGGCATGTCCATGTCGTGATCGAAAAAGGACGCGGAAGCTCGTTTGTTTCCAAACTTTCCGAGAGCCGATTTCTTCGGGAATTTGATGTCTCTAGGCTGCGGATAGACGAATTCGGGATGCTACACGGCGCGGGCATCGATAATTACTTCATCGATCAGATGCGTTACCGCGCCCCTTCTCCGCGGTGGTTCCCGAAGGCGTATGAGGAACATATCAAGCGCATGCTGAGGGATCGCAACATCATGGCGAGGCGCGTCCGCGGCTCCGAGGTGATGACGTGGTGTGAGATCAACGATTTCGCCTTCGTAGCGCACCGCATCTTGCGCGGGCGCTTCGAAGGTTCCATCGTCGAGGTCGAGGTCGGATACACGGGACTTGCCGTGAAGACGTTCGACGAAGATGGAAACCTCATCGAGGACAGGAAGGCGCAATTCGGGCGGAACAAGTTCGATATTATTGGCATGCTGAGGGGGGAAGATCAGCCAGCCGACGACGATGGCGACGAGCCAACGTTCCGGCGGTAGGCCGTGTGCGGCAATTCCACGTCGACCTGTTGCATTGCTGGTGGCTGAGGAAAGGCGATTGGTTCTCGGCTGGCGCATGTTCGTCCCGTTCGAAAGGTTCGAAATGTCGGAGACTGCACCGCGCGCCTCTGCGCTCAGTCGACTGCGTCTCCGGGGAATGTCGTGCGTATGAACGTGCACATCACAGTTTCTCCAGCGGGATTTCCGATCGGAATGATGCCAATTAAACTTCCGATGCGCGAATTTGTCTACGAGTTTATTTCAACTCAGAGGTGTTGACGAACGTGTCACAACGGCGTCCAATCAGGCACTTGCGGGCGCGCGTGTAACGTTTCACACGCGCCCGTGGAAAAGTGCGCACGAGACCTCCTCACGGAGAAAGACCTAGGCGATCCTCCGATGTGCGTTTCCCGGCTCAAGCCAAGGATTTGCCTTCAGGATTTTTCGACACTGATCTCACGGCCGTCGTCCACCGAAGCACCGAGAGATGAGAGTTGCCTGACACCGGTCTGATGTACCTCGAATATGGAGTTTGCCGGGCGCGCTAAATACACGAGTGAACTGTGACTCGCTGGCCGAACCCGGAGGCCCCTGCAGGCAAATATGTTTTCGCTTTCGATGTACCTTCTATATCTTCCCAGAAGGGAAGGCGTACCACGTGGATCCAGTGTCTGGCCGCATTCGTCCTCGATCTTTGGCAGGTGTACGCTGCTGGGATCGGGAAGAGTCTTGTCGAGTTGCGGCATCGCGATCTCCCGCGTGGGCAGGAGGCGCCATCGGCCCTCCATGGGATGATATAGGCCCGGCAAAAGGAAGCGTTCGTGGATTCGCATGAAGTCCGCGACATTGGCAGTCAGAATGGGAAGTTGGTGTGTGATCGAGACGGCGGCGATCATCAGATCATGCCCCAGGCGATTGGTTTTCTGGGCGCGTTGCACTGTCCACATGTCTCGAAGAGAGGGCTCTGCCGTCATGCGCGCATAAACGTCCGCCACCTCGTCGGTCATTTCAGGCGCGACGAAGCTCGCCGCCAGGATGCGCTTGATCCATGCCATGATCCTATCCGCCTTGGCGGGATCATCTCTGCGCTTCAGGTGAGCACCACGCATGAGCTCGGTGATTGTGGGGTAACCGATAGCAAGGCGGTGTACGCCAAGTTCCATCAGCCAGTGCCGCAGCCCCGGCGGTGATCGCGGTCGGCCGAAAAGACTGACGATATCTGTATCGAGCAGAAAAACCTCATCCTGCATGAAGCACCCCTCAAATAGCGCTGGCAATATCGTGGAATGTCGAGATCGGTCGTATTCCAACCTCGACTTCGGCGGTCAATGCTTCACTATCTTTCCATCGGGAATGGTGGAGAGTTCAGTAGGTTTCGATCAGCGACCTTGTGCCCCCGTCGACCTCGAAACGCTCAACAGAGAAACGCAAGAGAAAGCTCTCGTACCGCAACGAGCTCGAGGAAGCTCTCGAGGCTGCCGACGGCAGGATGACTTTCTCGATCCCTAAGAATATCCCGATGGATTGGACCGTAGCCGGCAATGCCAAACCGAACAAGATAGCATGCGAATGATTCTACAGTGGCTGTAGCTACAGATCTGAGAAATCAAGCTTAATTTTTTTTCAACCATCCCGATTGTTCAGGTTGGCGCTGGCTCCGTGACCCTCGATGGCCTGTTATTGGTCGGCAAGCGCCCGAATGACTCCGTATGCCTTGTCGCGGGACTCATTGATCGACGAGATGCGAGCGAGCTCGCTTTCAAGCTTTTGCAAGCGCTCGATCTTCCCTCTGATGGCAATCAGTTGCTCGGATGCTATGCGAGTGGCGTCCACGCCAGGAAGGTCGGTACGCTCGCTGAGATCGATGAGGTCGCGGATGGCTTCGATCGTCAGTCCGAGATCCCGCGCATGACGAATGAACGTAAGCCTGTCTTTCTCGACTTCGGAATAGCGACGCTGGTTCCCTTGCGATCTCTCAGTGTGCGTCAAGAGACCGGTCTGCTCGTAATACCGGATCGTCGAGATGTTCGTGCCCGTGGCCTTTGAGAGTTCGCCAATTGTCAACATTGATGCTGGAGCCTTCCCCAACCCGGTGTTCGCAGGACTGGAATTTCAAGGATTTCAGAGATCAAAGCAAGCGGGTTTCGCCTGGGGTTCTTGGGCCTTGTAGGATTCGATTTGTCGCGGCCGGCGCTCTGGGCTTTCTTTCAGGCGGCAATCGCGCGTGCCGTGGTATGCTGGGTCCATTCAGGAATACCCGGTGATCACCGCCGGGCATTCCGTGACGTAAAGGCGGCTATACTGTTTGCTCCGCCCCATTCCACCATGGCACCTGAAAGATGTCGATTGGCGTCGCTCCGCAGTCGGTGCAGTGCCAGAGGTTTCCGGCCATGGTGCGGCCGTTATGCACTCCGTCACAATGCAGGCAATGCCATTCGGCCGACAATTCCTGGCGCAGTGGATGCAAGGCCCGGCCATTCTTGTCTGGCATCGTGGCTCGGCGCGGCCAGTCGCGTGAGACCTCGGCGTGCATACGCCTTGCTCGGATCCTCAGCAACAGAGTGGCACGTTCAATAAAGACGGGATCGAACTGTTCAATTGTCTTGATCCGTCCTTTCAGGCGTCTCGCCCTAGGTATTGCTGAGGGCGGCTGATCAAGGCTGATTTCCCAGCCCTGCGTGCCGATGCAAACGCTGAAATCGTCACCGAGCAAATAGAATGGAATGCCGTCGAGCTCGCCGTGGATTTCGTCAGCATCCATGGGCGTGACACCCTCGGGAAGCCAGCGGGTGAAGACAAGACCTTCTCCGAGACTTGCCAGATCGGCACCGTCGCCAGTTCCGACCAACGGACGAGGTTCCGCATAGTCGGAGAGCAGATTGGTCAGGCTTTCGATCTGAACAGCGGTCGGACGCCAACCCTGCTTATGGGCTTCGGTAAGGCCCCGCCAGTTGGGCTTGCCCAATTCCCTGGCGACGATTTCCAGCACAGTGCTGTGCTGAAGCCGTTGCGCCCGAGCAAGCTGTTTAGCGATTTTCTTGATAGTCGTGAGAATGTCTGTGGCCATGATGATCCATTCCTTGTTGCAACGAATCCAACCGGGTGCCCACAGCCGACCGGACCCGTCCGAAGAAACGGTGTCAGTCATAGTCATCGATAGCGCACTGCGTAAGCTTCGCGTGATGGGCACTCCGGCCTGTGCGTCAAGGCCGAGCCCAAACTGCCTTCACTGCGTGATTCAGTCAATAGATGTCGCAATAGCCTGTGGACGAAGCAATGCCCCGCTGGGCGGCTGCGTAGAAATACGGACGCCCTCCGGGAGGGCAAGATCAGACTTGACGGCACCGATATCGTTCCCTAAACGTTCCGACTATGAGCAACATCTTCGCACCCACGATACGAATAGGTTGAACGGCTTTCGGGACCGATCCCGACGCCCACCACATTCAATCTCGTTGGAGTGCAGGTCATGAAGACTGGAACCGCTCATTCCGCAGGCAATGAAGCTTGCGATTCCATTGAATATCGTCCGTACTTTCCATTTCTCACGCTAAAATGCGTTGGGCAGGCTCTCTATCGCTCGCGAAGTGCTAGAGACTATGCATGCCTCCTGGATCTCGATCCCGATGTCGTGTCATGGCAATGCGCGACCTTCCTGCTAGGTGACAACAACAGCGACCGGAAGTTCACCATCGATTTCCTCGTCGAGAAGACGGATGGCCGCGTGATCGTCGAGATCTGGGACAGGCCGCCTGAAGATCTATGGTGGGTGAAGGAAACTTCACGCCAAGCTGGCTACCGCTACGAAGCGGTGTATATGCCGGAGATCCGGAAGCAGCCGCGGCTACAGAATGCCAAGGACCTCATTCGCTACGCGGGCTACGACGCGCCGCTCGGTGATCGTATCCGACTTCAGGCAGCACTCGGTGAATTCGGTTCGCTCACGCTGGCGGAATGCCTTGCCTCGATCCGTGACGGTCATCCCATGCAGACCATGGCGGCGCTGATCCTGAAGGGTCACATTGAGGTTGACGTTGATACCGAGTTGCTTGGACCGGACACCGTCGTCCGCCTGGTATCCCAATAGGAGCGCACAATGAGATCGTTCAATTTCGCTGAGCGCGCATCCACGATCGAAGTTCACACCTATGCACTATCCGTGCGGACGGCGCTCCGTCGCTGCAAGGTGTTCATCCAAGGGAACCGTGTTGTCGGATTGCGGCTGCCGCCCGACGCCGCCCTGGAAGCCTACAAGGATGCGGTCGAGCTAGTTTTGAAAGGTGCCAGCCTCAACAACTACGTGATCACGACGATCACTACTTTTGACAAGGGCAATGTCGATACCATCGACGCGCTTTATCAAGTTCGATTCAAAGCCGCCGTGGTCGTCTTGGTCCAGCACAGCGCAGAAGTCCCTGGGGAACTTGTCGTGGCACTGGACCGGATCGTTGACGTGGTACCGATGCATGCTCGGCATCTCGTGGCCGCCGCTAAGTCCGCCGCCGCAATGGATCTCCCTCTTGAGACGGCCCGAAATCTGGCGTCGTATCCCGCAAGACTTGTGTTTTTGGCCCTTCGCCCCGGTAGACCGCTTGACGACGTACTTGCAAGGCTGCGGGCACACGTGGAGACGCCGCCGAAGCAGCCCGTAAAGGCTGCGACATGGGAGCCGCGCGTCGAGGAGCTCGAAGGGTACGGTGCCGCGAGGAACTGGGCTATCGAACTTATCGCCGACCTCAGAGACTACCGCGAGAAACGGATTCCGTGGTCGGACGTTGCTTCATGCATCCTGCTGGCAGGACCATCCGGAACCGGAAAAACGCTGTTTGCCCAGGCGCTCGCCCGGTCATGCGAGGCCCACTTCATTGCGACATCGACGGCGGCATGGCAGGCCAAGGGTCACCTCGGAGACATGCTCAGAGCAATGCGGCGGAGCTTCGAACAAGCGGTGCAGTCCGGTCCCACGGTGCTGTTGATCGATGAAATTGACGCCATCGGCGACCGACGACAGTTCAGCGGACACAATGCCGACTACAATGTCCAGGTCGTCAACGCGTTGCTCGAGCTACTGGATGGATCGGGCGGACGTGAAGGTGTGATCGTGGTCGCAACAACCAATCATCCACAGAACATCGACCCAGCGCTGAAACGTCCCGGGCGGCTTGATAGGGAGGTCATCATCGAGCTACCCGACAGATCCGCACGGGGAAAAATGCTCGAATTGCATCTTGGGTCGAGCCTGCCCGCTAAGGATCTTCATGAAGCTGCAGCCGCGACCAGCGGCTATTCTGGCGCCGATCTCGCCCAAGCTGCCAAGGACGCGAGAAGGGCGGCGCGACGCAAGGGCAGGGGCGTCGAGATTGACGACCTGATGTCACTCTTGCCTCCAGTCACGGCTATCACCGGGGACGAACGATGGGAGGCGTGTGTTCATGAGGCGGGGCATGCAATCGTCGGCCTTGAACTCGAGGTTGGCGAGTTGGAGATGGTCGTGGTCGCCAAGGCGGTGGGGCATCGTGACATGAGGGTCGGTCACGTCCAATGGCGACGCACGCAGAGGCGAAGCCGCGCCCGCCAAGCCTATCTGAACGAAATCGCGATGATGTTCGGTGGAATGGCTGCAGAGGAAGTTTTATTGGGCGACATCCAGGATGGCTCGGGCGGCGTGCCAGGATCCGATCTTCAGCGCGCTTGCGACATGGCAACGAGGATGCTCGGATCTCTCGGGTTGGGTGCGCTCCAGTTTTACGATCTGTCATCATCCAGTGACTTGGAGAAACTTCGGCGTGCAAATCCCGCTCTAAGAAAACGTGTCGAGCGTCTTTTGGCGGCTGAACTCGACCGCGCGATCGATATCATTCGGAAGAGAACGGGCGATGTCGAACTAATCGCTGAGGCGGTCTTCGAACGAGGTGTCATCACTGGAAGTGAAGTAGAGGAGTTGATCGCACCGAAACGAAAGACCGGGTAGGAACCCCAGCCACTTACCTAAATGTGGATTCGTTTGAATGATCGGTAGCAATGTCCGTTACAGCGTCGGTTGTCGGGGTATTGCTGATGCCAGAGATTTTTGCGGAAGACCCAAAGCGGCTTCGACTTGCCCTGGCGGACTTGCACTTCGAATAGTTGCTAAGCGCGAAGAATTGGGGATCGGGCCTGCTTTCGGCCGTGAAGTGCGATGACAACTACGCGCAAATTGCGGGCGTGTCCTTGCCCACAGTAGATGACCGGGCTTTGGACCAGCCATCTGCAAGCGCCTAGCCGTTCTTCCGGGGGCGTCCGCCCTTGGCACCGTTGGCACGGCTTGCCTCTACCTTGGCCGTTGAACGGGACTGACCACCTCGGCGCTGCGCGTCCATGAACTTCACAGTGCCGAATATGCCGTTCATCAACCCGGAAATGGTAAAATCCACGTCCAGGCTTTCCCAATGCAGGCCGGTCCCGCCGAGAAGCTCGACCTCAGCCAACTGCATAACGGTTGCATTCTCCAGGCCCTGTATCGATCGGGCAGGCACCATGAACGCAGCGCCGTTGGTAAAATCCACGACGATGCGGCCGGATGCCTCATCGAAACGGGCTGATGCCGGGATGGGCGCGCGGACGCGTTCCGCCTCCCCCTTCACGGTAGCTTCTCGGTAGTGACGATCTTCAAAGACAACTTCACCCATGGATGCTCTCCCATTTTTCGATGAACAGGCGCTTGTTCGCCTGAACAATGGCAAGGGCTACGCTCAAATCCCGCTTCTTCATTCCCCGGTTTGATATCACGGCGAGATCGAGGATATTGATGCGGGCTTCCCCATCTCCATAGACATGGGTGTGCGCCGGTTCGTGGTCATCCGTGTAAATGACAAATCGCATTCCTGCTTAGCGGAGAACGGTGACCATGCTCCAAAATAACCTAACAACTTGGGTTTTTCAAGAGACGTAAGGCGCTCGACTGCCAGCTTTCGAACGCGAAAATGGCACCGACGAAACTTTGCGGTGATGTGGAACCGCCCCACAAATCGATTCCACATTTGAGTAAGTGGCTGGGGTAGGAACCGGGCCGGCGCCATTGAAGGAAGTTCAACCGCCATCAAGATCGACAACTGGCACGAACGGCCGATCGGATCTGCGAGTTGCTCTTCCTTTAAACGCGGGGTACAAATGAAGCTGAAATCGCGATAACCGGGTCGACGCCGCGTCGGACGGCCGCGAAAGCGCCAGGACGGCGGGACATGCGCGAAATACCGCACTCTCCCGCCGTTTCGTTACCCGGCCGGCCAATTCCTCGAATTCGCATTAGCTGTTCCGGATCAAGCGACCGGCTTCAACTGCAGCTTCCAAGGTGTCTTGGGATCGTGCAAGGATTCATGGATCGCAAGGCCGCTTCCGTCGATATCCATCTTCATGGTCGCGAGAAGCCAGTCAGCTGGCATCACGCACGGCAAGTCTTCTTTGTTGAAAACGGCTATCAGCTCGTTCTCCGTAGACAGGCCACTGCGTGTCTCCTGGTCTTTGCGGTCGAGCGTCCATAGGTATCTCGTCATCGAATTCTTAAGTCCATGCGTTCAGTCTGGGCGCGCTTCTACAAGTCGATAGGACGAAGATCAATTCCCCGGGAACTTGGCGCATCCGAGAACAGGAATCTCTTGATGGATACTGGCATCCTTGCCGCAGTCGTGATCGCGATACCGCTTTTTGCGGTTACAAATATTGACGACATATTTATCATTGTCGGCTTCTTCGTCGAACCCCGGTTTGGAACCGCAGAGGATGTTGTCGGTCAATTCCTAGGCATCGCCAGTTCGCGTGCTAAATCAGACGAGAGATAGGATGGATGCAACGCAAAGATCAGCAATTCCAAATTGCAGCCTACGGCGCTAAAGGACAATCGTATGGGGACCGAGTCGGATCACGTGCGATCGCGGGGAGATTTTGCCGAAAACCTCTTCAGCATCGCTATGTGAAATCTGTTCCGGAAGATACGCGAAGTCTTGTTGTTGTGAAAATCGCCGCACAGGGCATGGCCAAAACCCGCAACGGTCAAGGGAGAAAGAATGATCGACGAGCGAGCCGTCGTGACGGCAAAGTTTTGGGGGGCCCTTCGCTCACGGCGTGCGCTCTCTAGGTTGAGGGAAGAAGAATTCGATCAATTGGCACTCATGGTGCTTGGCCTCGCTTACGTGGCGCAGTCGCCGGATTATTTTCCCAGCGAATTTATAGACCGGGCGCAGGACCTATTCGACATGCTGAGGAAGTCTGAGGTGCTCGTAGACGAAGATCGTTTTCGCAGCGCGTGGCGCGTCACTTGGGATGTGCTTAGATTCACCCGATATATTGACTACCCTGACCTTGCTCGCAACAACGGTTCGTTCGACGCATTTGAAAGCATTGTGGGGCTAATTGATGAATTCGATTTCAATGGAGGCTCGAGGTCGGATTTTATATTGAATTGCTTCGACGATGTATTCCATCGGGTGGTCAGTAGGTTCGCCGGGGTGGGGTATCGCATAGGTGACACTGCGGCAGCATTGGCGGCTAATCTTTCGGCGCCCTTTAGCCGCGCCTCTGAGTATTTTACGACAACGGGTGAATTTGCAGTGTTGCGACGTACCCTCCTCGATACTCGGACTACCACGCGCATTGCTGTGATTGGCCAATTAGACTTTTTCGTCAACTTCCGATTAGCACTGCGCGGTATCGACGTGAATGACCGACCTTCGCGAGATGTCGATCCGGCGTTCTTTTTTGATGGGGCTTTTGTGCTGATTGACCATCCACGCCGAGTTCCTGCCGGGGGACGGCATCAACGTTCCTCGAATTGGATGGATCAACAAAGCTCGCTAGAGGCTTTGGACGGATTGCTAGCTTTCTCCAGGTTCGAGACGTGCCTAATCATCGTTCCTGGCGTCGATCGATCTGCTAGAGGTTGGCGCGGCGCGATGCGAGAACACCTCGTGCAGGCCAATCGATTGCTCGCAGTGATCGACTTACCCAAAGAGCGCATAGATGGCTCACTTAAGCAGGTGTCGGCTTGGTTAATCGCGAATAGGCGCTCGCCAGTTGGTCATGTCCTGATGGTGGACGCGAGCGGTTTGGTAGGCAAAGGTGAACTTCGCGAACCCGGACTTCTTATGGCATTTGTTGCCGCCATCGTATCGCAAGGCATACCGGAAGGGTGGCTGTCTTCAATAGAAGCTCATTTCTACGGACCTGGCGGTGGTAACGTCGAGGCTATGCTGGACAACTATTTCAAGGATGGGTACCGCGACATAGACGGCGTATGCCGACGCGTTCTGGTCGGAGAACTAGCCGAGAACGATTACATCCTAGTCGCCTCCTCATACCTTGGAAGTTCAAGGAGCGATAAAAAGCGACGGACAATAATACCGCTGCTCAACAGCGAGCCCGTTTTGGAAGCTTTACGTCATCAAAATGATGACAGTAGGCGCGTCTACATCATCGGTAACAACGGGGAAGGAAAAAGTATCCTTCTTGCCGATCTCGCGGAGCAATTGGCGCAGGAGGGTAGGCGTGTCGTAGGTATTTCTTTCGGCCTGACCGACAGGTTTCCATTCGAGCGACCCAAGCGTGACGACCAGCCCTTCATCTATGTCGGCGCCCGCACATCGCTCCGCGGCATCACACTCGACCGAACTTCTGCAGACGTCAGTCGCATGTTGCGCGAGATCCATGTGAATCCCGAACGCCTGGATGTTTTCAGCGCGGTCGTTAAACTGCTTGGTTTCGGCGAGCGTCGATACCTTGTCCCAGCCGAGCTGAACAACTCGTTAGATCAGGACCGTGCACGCTATGCTGAACTCCAGCAGCTCACGGATAACGCTGAGCAAAATGCGGTCATACTTCAGCAAATGGGATCCAGCCAGTACGTGTTGGGTCTCATGCGGCGGGAGAGAGACAGTTCAATTACGACTTTCGGAGAGCTCAGCTCGGGCGAGCAGCAACTGCTGACTCTCGCTCTCAAGCTCACCGCGTATGCTGGCAACCGAACGGTGATCCTGGTCGATGAACCTGAGTTGAGTCTTCACGTCAGCTGGCAGCGCGCAATTCCGGCGATGTTGGAGATCGTCGGCTCTCGGTTGGGATGTTCGATCGTTGTGGCGACGCATTCACCCGTGGTTATCGCAAGCGCCACCCATCCCACCGACCAGTGCTTCGTCGCGAGACGACATGCACTGACGGAGCTCAGTTCGCGCCAACGTCGGTCAGTCGAGACAGCCTTATTCGATGGTTTCCAAACGTATACCGCTAACAACCGCCAGGTCCACGAGCGGTGTGCTGCGATCGTGTCGCAAACCATTCAACGTCTCAATGGTGACTCGTCCATGCAAGATGACGATCTTCCGACCTTGGAGTCGTTGCGCGAAGAGTTGAGTCTCATGGAGCGGATAATACGGCTGGCGGACTCTTCACCACTGTCGCATGTCCAAGAAGATCTTGAGCTTGTCGCTCATACTCGTGCTGCTCTCGATGAACTCGCTGGGATCCAACGAAGATACTCCTGATGAACTGGTTTAAAGGAACTCATCCCTCGCGCGCAGAAATGCGTAGCGAACTGGACGCCTACCTGCGTGTGTCACACGCGACAAAAAAGCACGTTGCGCGTACAAAGGAGCTGCTTGAAGATCTGTGGAAGCAGGCGCGCTCGCGGCCATTCGTCGATGTCTGGCCCCACCTGGACGCCCTCGATGACGTTTCCCCAAAAGGAACTATAAAAGGAGCTGCTATCAAGTCGGCTTTTCGGCACAGGATCCTATCGCGCCAGGACAACCGATGCTGCTACTGTCGCCGCTGGCTGGTCAACACAGCTTACGCTAAGCCGATCGAGCACGTCTTGCCGCGGGGGCATTATCCTCAGTTCTCGATCGAGTTCTGGAACATGGCGGTATCGTGCAACGACTGTAATTCCGCCAAAACAGATAAGGTTTGGGGCTCGATTTCCAAAACTTCGCGCCGTTATCCAAGGGCGGAAGAATTTACGGATTCGTTTCACCCGAGATTTCACCGATACGACGATCACGTCCGTTTCCTGAGGATGGAGACGAATTCGCAAACGGTAACGCTGTTTACGGGGCTCACACCTCAAGGGCGGCATTTGTGTCGGTCACTATTGCACCAGGTCGCTGCGAAGGAAACCCTGATCGAGAATAACCCCGTCGTCGCAGAGGCAATGAAAGAAATTCGCACTTTCGAGGCGAAAGCCGGAAGCGTGATTTTAACCCGTTTCGATGCCTTTCGCGCAGCACTCGACCAAAGCCTTGAGCGCCTCATCAAATAGCCGGGCCAGCTAGTGATCAGCCGTTCGGAAGCGTTTTTCTTAAACCTGGTGTTTCCGGTTTCAGCAACGCTGGAAGAATCATCGCCGCGATGATCAAGCCAGCGCCGACGACCGTAGAGAGTAACCGGTGTCCCGCTCCCACGTTGTCATCGCCACCCTGATTTGTGTCAGGACAGAACGTCGGTCTAAGCTAAATATTAGATCGTTCCAAATCACGAGTGCGAACAACACAGAATTACGGTTGATGCCGCGGTTGAGCGCGCGGTGGAGGACGCTTTGGAAGCTCGCGACGGAGTCGTCCAGAGCATGATTTCGCGCATGATCCATCTTTAAGACAGACACCAAGGTCTGTTCACCGTTCAATTCCTCGTATGGTGCTCGATGCACCTCCAACCCGACCTGATCGAAGCTCTTGAGATCAAAAGTTCATAATACCGCGACCTTCATTCATTGGTCGCGGCGTGCGGGAACCCTCCGGCACCTCTGGGGCGGGAAGCCTACACAATCTGAGCCCAGACTAGCCCTGTCGGCAACCGAACGATCATCCCCAGACGATTAGAAATCTGCCTAGGGTTGAGCAGGAACACGTTACACTCATGCTAGCACGAATCAGTCGTGCGGAATGAGGACCGGGAATGACGGATGCAGTCCAACCGAGCGCATATCAACTTCTAGGGCCGACTGAGGTTGGTGACGTAGGGGACGTTCTCGAGGGCCTTGACGACAGACAAGGTCGCATTCGCCTTCAGGCGCTGATTGCCGACTGGCTTCGGATGGAAAATCTTGTCGTACTGACTGGAGCGGGCACTTCGGTTTCGGCAGGCGGCAAGACTATGGCCAACCTCGAAACCGCCGTCCTCGAAACGATCGCCGCCTTTCCGGATCTGCCAGGTCCCATCGCCGAAGTCATTACATTTCGCCAGTTGGCGCAACAGATGTCAGAGTTCCTGGGAGAGCCCATCGGTTTCGAGGCTTGGCTTTCATTCATCGCAAATGCGCTCGTGATTGCCGAAACACCTGGCGGGCCGTTTTCTGCGGTGAGCTGGCACACCCCAACTCCGAGCGTCGTTGAACTTCGCTGGTTCGTCGAGCGACTTCGCGCATCGATCTTTGCAGAGTGCGCGCTGTCATTGCCGGACGCCGGAGTCGGAGCCGCGGGGTCTTCCATCGCGCCGCAGCTCTCCTTTCTGTCAAAACTGGTGGCGCGCGATAGCAATCTCGGCCGAACTCATCTGTTCACACTCAACTACGACACACTTTTCGAACAGTCGCTGGAGCTCCTTGGAATTCAGTATTTCGACGGATTCACAGGGCGGGCGGCAGCGCGGTTCGATCCATCCGTCTACGGCCTCGACATCTACTACCCCGGCGAAGTCGCCGAAGGCCGCGTGAGGCGCTTTGACAAATTCCTCCACCTCTACAAGCTGCATGGATCGATCCACTGGTTCGAACAAAGTGGGGAAATGCGCGCCCGGCATCCCGACCTCGCGCCATTCAAGGACTATGCGAAGCTCGGCGCGACTGAAAAGGCTGCAGTCTTGCGTACCCTCTCAGCAGGGACCCCGTCCGTCGGGATACTGCCGACCGCAAACAAGTTCGCGCAGACGCTTTCGATGCCGTACGCGCACCTGTTCCGATCCCTTCAGGTGCGGCTGGGTGTCCCGCAGACGTTCCTACTTGTCCTTGGATATGGCTTCGGCGACGAGCACGTCAGCCGCATCATCGAGAATGCGCTGATGAATCCTTCGCTCGTCATGCTGGTCGTTGAACCGAATCCTAACAGCCCGGTCATCGAGCGTGTTCGTCGGTATAAGGATCTTGGAAAGCGGGCGTTCGTGCTCTGCCCGACAAAGCCTGCATTCGAAAACGCGAAATTCCATCACGCGACCTTCGACGACTTCGCCCGCACCGTCATGCCGGATGTCCAATGGCTGGATGACTTCCTCCGTCTCCGCCGCTTCGAAAAGCAGATTGCCGCGGGTGTTTCTACAGACGTGACTGCGCAGGTGTCGAATGGATAACCCGAGGCTCATCGGTCATATCGTTGCGGTTCACGGTTTCAGGGTGAAGGTCGAGTTGCTGCCCGAGACGCGCTCCGCTCTCCGGGCGACATTGGACGGAATCCAAACCGCGATAGCGATCAACGCCTATCTAACATTCTCGATCGGAGCAGGCGAGACAGTCATCGGCATCATCACCGATCTCGAAGCTCGCGAGACCTTCGATCCTGGCAGCGGTGACGATCTGACCCTGGAACTGATGAAGCCTCGTCGTATCGCGAGTGTGCAATTGCTCGGAACGATTGGTTACGGCGACGACGAGCCGACATTTTCTCCAGGCATATCGGTTTTGCCGACGCTGGATACTCCGGCCGAAATCGGCTCGCCCGATGTGCTGCGCGCGGTATTCGAGATTCCGCCCAGGCGCAATAGGCCAGAAGGTTATGCGGAGAAGGACTTCGACCACGATTTGAAGATCGGATTTCCAACCGGGCAGGTACGTAACGAAGTCCGCGCCTCATACAACGACCTGTTCTCTCGCCCGCTCGCGATCGTTGGGAACACCGGATCTGGAAAATCCTTCTCGGTTTCCAGTCTCATCCAGAAGGCAATGAAGGCTCTCGAAGGAGCGGCGGAGGAGCCGCACGTTTTCATTCTCGACATAAATGGGGAATACGCAAAGGCATTCCCTCCGCGGGACTTGCCAGCTCTGCGACTTCCCGATCGCATATATCTCAACGGGCGCGAGTTCAGCCTACCGCTCTGGTTTTTGAACGCCGAGGAGATCTGCGCATGGCTTAGCGCGTCCGAGCAGACACAGGAGCCCGTGCTGAAGGATTGGTGGGCCATTGCAAAGGGCGGAAACGCTAGGATTGCGGCCAGTATGGGCGCACTACAGAACGCGATGACTGCGCTCGACCAACTGATCAGCGAACTGTCAAGGATCAAGCGGAAGTCGGCGGGATCCTACTGCGACGCCATTGTCGGACATCTCGCGAATTCCACCATCCCCACGACCGATTTCGAAAATCTCTTCGTATCGCACCGCAACGTCGACCAATACAATCAGGATGTGATGGCAAATCAGGCGGCGATCTATATCGAAGCTGAGAAGCTGAAAGATGCGATCCGGATACAGATTGTCGGTGGCAGCGAGGCCGAAGAGGAGGGCATGCGCACCGCGGACTCTCCATTGCCGATCGCTAGGGCAACGCTTACAGACCCGTCTCTCATCAATCGGGCGGTTTCGAAGGAGGACACCTTCCGCGTCGATGCCCATCTCACGACGCTCAAGCTGAGGCTCAAGACAAGGCTTGACGACAAGAGGTGGCGATCTTTCCTGAACTACGAGGAAGATGGAACAAAGATCGAAAACCTCGCGGCCTGGCTTCGTCGCTTTGGTCTCGATGCTGCCCAAGGCCCCAAGGTTTCCGTTCTCGATTTCTCGATGCTAAGTAACGAGGTGCTTCCCTTTGCATGCGCGGTTATGGGTCGGATTTTCCTTGAAGCCCGCGAGCGCCTCCCAGCCGCATCGCGCTACAAGCATCCATGGCTGCTTGTCCTCGAGGAGGCTCACAACTACGCGCGGCCGCCAAGGTCCGACGAGGATCGCGGACATCGGCTCGCGCGGCTGACTTACGAACGTATCGCCAAGGAAGGCCGTAAGTTCGGCCTATCGCTCATCATCGCCAGCCAGAGACCAAGCGAGATCAGCCAGACGATTATCAGCCAATGCGCAAACTTCATAAGCCATCGGCTTCAGAATCCGGATGACATCGACCACTTCCGGCGCATCATTCCGATGCAGGCGCGACGTCTTTTGGACCAAGTGACTATCCTTGGCTCAGGTGAAGCCATCGTCTTTGGCAGTGCGTTTCACATTCCGACACGAGTACTTTTCGACAGGCCAGAACCCGGGCCATACAGTCAAACCGCGGCCCCCTACCACGAATGGTCGAAGGAGACGTCGCCCTTCCCCCTAGACATGGTTGTCGAAGCCTGGGGCGCTTGAGGAGGTCGGGGCGGGTGGTGATAGGCTCGAACCTTGGGGGTAGACCAATTGTCATTCTGACACATCGATACGAGGGAATGGGCGCGCTCTGGCGAATTCCAGCAATGGGTGACTTCAGCTCCTCGACAGGAAATAGCACGAAGTAAGAAATGTACGCAAAGAACCTAGCCTTTCTTCTCCACGAAGCCCTCGTCCGACCCGATCCACTGAGCGAAACCCTTGAACGTTTCGAGCGGCTGAGGGGGTATGGCCTGCTTCCAAGGGGAAGGGAAAATGCCGCGGTTCGACTGAGTGATATGCAGATTGCGAGCGCCGTCCTCGGCTTTGCACCCACCGCAATAGGTTTCGCAGGGTATGCCGCTCTGTGTCTCGGGAACCTTCGGGCGGTCGTCGGGCCAGATGCATCTTTTAGAAAAACAGCCACTCTGCAGGAGACGATTGCGACCATACTGGGCGACGATGACGCCTGTAGATCCGTGGTCGCGATCACCCTGACAATCGATAGAACCGACCACGGTGACGATTTCCACGCCCGTGCGATCCTGCAGGAAGATGGCCGACGCGTGAAGGTCTCGTATGTTGACAAGATGGCAACCCGTCTCATTGCAGGCGCTGGTGACGACTATGATCACGATCGCATTCACGCACCGTCCGCGCGACAGCTCACCCTTGGTCCAGAGTTCTTCTTCAAGCTCAGGCGCGACGTCGTCATCATGCGCGAGCTGGATCTGCCGTTCAAAACAGACTGGACCGAGTATGAAACGGAGGAGGAGAAAGACGCGTTTCACCGCTCCCTAGGCGCGAGGCCATCATCTAGCTTCTTGAACCTGCCTGTTGACACGGCGGTGGCGTGGCCACGGGACCCGACGCTTGTAGACTTCGCGGGATACAAGCTTGTGCTGTTTCCTCGAACCCCGGACAACTCTCATTCCATAAGCATCGATCTGACAAAAGCGCGCATGAACCACGAACAGGCTCGCACATTGCTCAATCGATTTCTCAGCCTACTGGCCTGGTGTCAGGATCAGCATGCCATCCTCGGCAGCGGCTGGTCGGGGAACCCGGTGCCAGTTCCGGTGCGCAAGGCCGAAAAAGGCGGCACCGTCGCCGGACAGTGGGTGTTCGACCGGTCCTTGCCCGAGGATGAGGAAGTCCTGCAGCGCCTCGCCTACTACCGGGAAGGGCTGAATGCCCGAGAAGCCGGGCTGGTGTCGTACCAAGTACTCAGCTTTTTCAAGGTCTTCGAGCAACGCGTTAAGAGCGTGGGACGAACGCCCAATCCGACGAAGCTGTGGATCAGAGACAATTTCGAAGCCGCGACATCTGCGTTGCAGTCCGCGGAGTTGGAGCGGTTCCACGAAGCCCGCGGCGATACGGAGGTTCACCATTACATATTCGGCAACTGTCGCGTCGCTACGGCCCATGCGTCAGAGCAGTTTCCCTCCGACGCCGATGCGTCCGTCGAGATACAGCGGCTGTATTCGGCCGCTGGCATCGTCAGAGCGCTCGCGCGCTACTACCTGAAGACAGTGTACTCGCTGTCGGATTCCTACTTCTCCGACTAGGATCCAGGAAATCCGTGCGCAGACCTCAGCAACCATTTTCGGCACGAATGGCTTGGATGAAGTCCCTTCCATCACGGTTGACCGTGGTGACTGTCGCAGAAGCATCGCAGGTCTCGGCGCATTGCGGAAACGATATCGGACGGAGAAACGGTTGTCGCCGACTCTACGGACGTCAAGCAGCGTGATCGGCTCTGACAGGGATCCATAGTAGCCTGTTAGCGCTTTAGGGCTGAACGGACTTTCCGGGTCATTTCAGGGACGACGAAAGCCGACGCAAGCTTGCCGTCGCCGGAATGAAGCGCTGCATAAAAAGCTGCGATCGCGGTCGCTGCCGTTCCATGGCTCTTCGTGATGTCGCGGCCGGACGAGATGGATTTTACCCAGGCGAGGAGAGGGCGGTGATGATGGCGAGTCTGCGCGGGCATCGCATTGGTAACATCGACGAAGACGTCCGTGTCCCGTAGAGGACGCGGCCACGTGCAGTAGAGAAACTGATCAAGGTCGGTGGGGGTTCGCTCTGGTCTCTTTTGTTGCCTGTTTCCTGGATTGACACCGCGAAAGCGAACTCTAATTCCGGCTTCTGCGCGAATTCGGGGTATGTGCATACCTAAAGCAGACAAGCAGCGCCAATTCATTCCCAGCAGAAGTGCGCGGTTCATTGCCGATATACCGCCGCCAGCCTCGGCAACTTCGTGATGCCAGAAAATCGCTGCAGATTGTTGATAGTCCGACCTATCGCATTTATGAAAACGGAGAGAAGAGGAGCCACGAAGGTAGCGATCCGGCTCTCCAAGGCAGCTAAGCCACATCCCACTTCTTGAGATATTCCTTGGCATGGTCATCCAGGCGCTTTAGGTGGGAGCTCGCGCGCATCACTGCTGAATCGACGCGTTTAAGTTCGCGGCCGCTGATCGTCCGACCGCCGTTGGCTTTCGAGGCGCTGTCGGCAATCTTCTGGATTCCTGCCAACGCCTTTCTCGCACTCCGAAGATAAGTCGCGCCCACAAACGTTATGGCCTCAAAGTCGTCCAGGTCGGTTTCCTCGAAATTCTCAATGAGCTTCAGCACCATCTTTGCTGTCTCCGGAGAGAGTATTGTCGAACTGCCTGCTGCTCCCGCTACAGCATTCATTTTTGAGAGATTTAATTTGATACGGTCGATACGGCGTCTTTCGTTTCCACACCGTCGCGTCATTCTCTTCGCCAGCGTCAAGTTTCTCTCGAGCGTCATAGCAACCGTTTGTCGATGAAAGCGATCGGCGTCCCTGAGCTGCTTGGCCAGAAAGCCAATCGTCGGAATGGCAACGGCAACTGCAGCCCATCCGCCTAGTGCCGAAATCCATTCACGGACGCAATGCTCTTCCGGTTGCGCCCAGGGAAGCCACGAAGGTGCTGACGGAGCACACCAGGACGGCTGCCCTTTCGTGTGCCAGATGAAGAAGATAACAGCAGCCACGCCCAGTCCGAAAATGAACCCGCGCCGAAAGCGATTGAGAGAAATCTGTTCAGTCATCCTGTGTGGCTACCGTGTCAGCGGGTCGAGACGCAGGCAGGCTGGTGAAACCGCGCCACGCCTTGGGCTGGCGCGTGTCCTGAAGTCCTGGTCGCCTGACCATTCGAGAAGGTTTTTTGCCAACAAGCCCTCGCGGCAACTTGAATGACATGTGACACACGATATGCAGATTCGCGGTAAAGTAAAATTCTTAGAAGGGCAGTGACCGCATAGGATGTGCGGCCATTCGCTACCAACCCGGGGGGCGACTCTGCTGAAATGCACTTCGTCAGTCTGAGTTGATTGTGCGTTGCTTCTCGCCTTTGCGGACAGGCGGCGTTCGACTGGCGTGGAAGGTCTCAGTTCCGCAAAGTCCTTCGGTCGTAATCAAGTTTGGGGACGTGAGTCTGCAGCACGTCCTACTAATTAAACGCATCATTGAAGAAGCGTGTACTTTCTGCGATCGCACTCAATTTTTCCTTGCATTTTCCTCCTTGTGGTTTTTAGTGTGTAGTAATATCCGCCAATGGAAAAAGAGGGGTTTTCCATGAGGTCTTGCCAGCCGCTAAGGATAGTGTCAGCGGCAGTTCTGTCGATGTTGACTGGTTGTGGTCTATACGTTCCAGAGAAGGATCTTCTTCGCGCTAACACTGTTAGCGATGAGAACAACCTGTCTCTCCAAGGGCGCGTCGAAGCAAACATACTTGCAAACATCAGATGTGAAGTGACGAATGGTCTGTTTCGCTCCGTTGCTGCGCACGATATACCTTGGTTGACAAATTGGGGGGTGACAATTTCGCTCAATCTAACATGGGACGAACAGTCCAATATGAGTCCGGGGCTGAGCTACTCGGATCCTATCGGAGCTTCGAGTCTGTTCAGCGTCGGCGGCGGCATCTCGGGGTCTGCGCATGCGACAAGGGCGGAAGCTATCACCCTGACCTGGGACAATGCCGTCCTCCTCCAGGAGGCAATTGCGACACACAAGAAGGATCCGGATCTCGATTGCAGCATCACCGAGAAGGGCGTGACCGTCGAGAGCAACCTCAAGATTGACGAGTTTATCTACGACAAGGCCTCGATCGCGGCTACGCCGACCTCGACCACACGAGGATCGAAATACGCTCCCTTCAGCACATTCCAGGAAACGCTCACGTTCGTGGTCGCTTTCAGCGGTGGCGTCACGCCGACATGGAATCTCAAGAAGTTCACCGTGAATCCCGATGGGGCATTCTTGGGAGCAACGCGAACGAAAACGAGCAACATCATAGTCACGCTCGGACCGATTGCTGCGCCCGCCACGGCCGCAGGAATGGCGGAACTAGCGACGCAGGCACAGGTGCAACATGAGGCTGCGCTACTTGGAGGAAACACAGCGTCGGCCATTCTGAGTCAATCTCGATAGCCAGAGAGGATGGAACATGGCAGATGACAAAGATCAGACAGGGCAGGGTGGCGCGAAGCAGACCGCGGATCCGAGCGTGTTTGTCAACTTCAACGGCACTGAATACTATCCCCTCAACTCCGCGGGCTCCGGCAAAAATCCCTGCGCGGGCAAAGACAATGGGACATCATGCGGACCGGGATGCATCTGCTACGGGGGGCAATGTCACTACACTATCGCGCGGCTTCAGGAACTTGGCATCCGCTTCGAAAAGTAGCGGTGGGATCTGACGGCGACGGTTTCTTCTCAATGAGCAAGCGAAACTGCCGTCAGTCGAACTTGACCAAGTCCTGCAAGATCAAGTGACCCCACTTATTCCCACGCGCCTGCACAAGCAGTCCGCCTTCGGAAAGGCCCCCAAGGTTGATCGGCGCGAACCCAAGATTTTTGGCAAGCTCGCCGAGCACGCGTCACTTCTGGCGGGATCGCTACCTCCCTCCTCGACGCTAGGGCATTAGTCGTTCGGCCTCCGGCAGCTCTCTATAACGGGCTTGCTCGGAGGCGCTCAAATCGTACTTCGTCTTGCTCTGATCGCTGAGAACCAGAATCCCGTGGTTGCAAAGCTCTTCCGTCAGCACTTGGACTTCGGACAACGAGAGGCTTGTACCCGCCGAGATCTCTTCAACGGATGAGCCTGGGTGCCTCCTCACGTATCTTCTCACGAACATCTCATGCACGGTTAGTCTCGGTTTTAGCTCATAGTAGCCGCTGGCGACTCTCTCCTTGTCACGACGATGTCGCTCGACGATTTCTCCGGCAGCCCAGTCGCCCAGGGCATAGAGTCGTTCAAGTAACTGACGCGCGCGCTCGGCTTCCTCAGAGGGAAGACCATTTTCAGAGATGTAGTATGCGGCCACACCGTTTGTGATGACCCTCTCGTCGGAGGGGCCATCGTGTACCAAAGCGGTTGGAGGGCAATTGGTCGAGACCACATTGCGATAGCCCGACAGCTTCACAAGGTCGTCGAAGCTCCAGGACACAATGATGGCACCGGCCATATCGACTGACCTATTCACGGGGTGATGCGAAACAAACTCCGCTTTCACGGCATCATATGGTGATATCGACGTCCAACAAAGGTCCGACGTCGTCTTCATATTCGCAAGCTCTTGAATCACTCGGTGTAGGGCGTGCCAAAGTGATTCGTTCCAACTTGAAACCAATCACTTTTCTTTGTCATTCGACGATTGAGGGCTGACCTGAGAAAATCTCCACGCCGCGGGATCCCGATCGCTGGGCCGACAGCCAATGGACGGCGCCGTCGGGATCGATGCAGATGGCGGGCAGTCGACCGTTGCGTTGCGTGGTGCTATTGATCGCAATCCTGTTCGGATAGGACTCCACGGGATCGACTGGATTGCTGGTTCCGTGCACCACGATCTTTCCGAAGGATCCGCGATAATTCTCAAATCCGCCGGGCGCCTTCAGGAACGAGGCAGGGTCCTGCTCCAGCAGGTGCACTCCGGGTTCTAGGCCTGCATGAACAAGAACATGATCGTCCAACTCGATAAACCGCCGCGCCTTGCGGATAAAGGATAGGTGGCGCTGATCGATGGCATCCGTCAATAAATCCGTCGAGACCTCGGGCTTGCCGATCCGCACGTGGATCTCCTGCAGGCTTCTAGGGTCTCCCACCCACTTGGAAAGCATGCGCTGTCGCACGCTCCTATCTGTTTCATCGATCATTTGTAGAAGGGCATCTTCGAAGCGTCCAAGCAATAGACCGGATCCCGGATTTCTGCTGACAGCATGAAGTGCAAGCTCGACCGCCCCCTTTGAATCCGGACTGAAGTCGATAAGGTTTCCCAGGAAAAATATCCGGTATGTCAGCTTTCGTTTCTTCGCGTTTCTGTCGATCGCGAACAAAAGCTCCCGGAGAAGATCTGCTCTCCCGAGCACGAAACCGACGACATAGGTAAAGATCGAATCCTTGCGCATAGTGATCTCGAAATGAAAGACGAGATTTTCTGCCACAGGACTCGTGTGCGAATCCTTACCCAAATTAGCGGGATGCAAGGGTATGTCGTCCGATTTACTGCGACTTGAACCGAACCCAGAAGTTCTCGAAGGATCGCAGGAACATGTGGCAGAAATCCCGTGTAGGGCCGGCAAGGAGGCGCAGATTGGCTCCATGCCAAGGCCGAAATCCGGATCTAGGTCGACCAGAATTCGAGTATCGTACGGCTCGAAGTGCTTCTCATCGCGACTTCGGCGATCTTGATTGATCCAAGGCCGCTGGGGGTTGATAGGACTGTCTAAACGAGAACGGTTCTTGAAACAAGAAAGTTCAATCATTAGATGTATTTCGTAAGCGATACAGGAGGTAACAGTGTCCGTGTACTTTTATACATCTAGTGCGAAAGCGCTTCTTGCTGATTTCAGGAAACGCATTCATCAGCAAGAGGAAAAGGGAAAAATCACAACTTGGATTGAGGATAGCGATGGTGATTTTACCCACAAATCGGAAGCGTGGGGAGGGAAAGCTTGGTTTCGTCCAGTCGTTTCAGTCGATAGGTTGGCCTTCAATATCATTAAGCGTAAGGACGTGAATATTTCAGTTCCAGTGTACGGTTATTACCATGGTCACCTCATCGAGACATTCCTGAATCACTTTGACGATCAGTTTACTGCAGGATCGGCGACTGCCAAGGCAACCGCGGATGATAACATCCGGTAGGCGCTCGGAAGAAAGTCGATTATCATCGGCTTTCTTCCACGACCGAGGCGCATTTAAGGAACCCGCTGTCTTTGCAAACAGAAGCTCCGAATTTAGGGGGCGAAGCGCATCTAAGAAAGTTACCGCGAAGTCTCTATATCCAGATGACTTTTTTACGCTGACGTCTGTTGGCTGCTGCACCATTTTCGACATGCGGCTCGAACATGCCTCCGCCGCTGTTGTGCAAGGAAAGCCATAATCCGTCAGGCGGGTCCTTACGACCTATAATGCACATCAGAATACCTGGAAGAGTATGAACGGACTCCCGTACGATGTTGTTAACGCTCTCGATATCGTTGCGTGATGGCCGGGGGAAATCTTCCGGGTGCGTGTGCCAATCCCCGACAAATTCCAATCCCTGTTCGTAGAACTTGTTGATCTCGTCCTGCTCTGCCCGCCGATCTGGCCAAAAGTGAAAGCGGCCGCGTCGATCCGAAGTGCGTGGCCCCGTTGCGACTTCGATACGCCAGTGGTTCGGCGCTAGTTTCGCAAACATCTGCCCGCCCGACTCTCGCGAATAAAAGCGTCGCTGACGATGTTGGAGCATAGTCTCCATCGCACCCGGCAATATCTCTACCGACAGATGGCCAAAATCATAAAGCTTTGGCGGCATCAGAATTTCCATGCACTTTCGAAGACCTCGCCGAGGGCAGACGGCCTCCCGCGAGTCATGATCCAATTATCCGTCCATCTGCCATCGGCATCCTCGAGCGTCGACTGTTCGCAGGTTCGGGTGCGCCAGACATCCGCTCCATCGTGCCGTCCGCCAAAAAGCTCCAACGCCAGCTTTGCAGCGAGGGCCTGGGACTGAGCAACCTCCACGGCTCCGAAGGGAGAGCTGCTATTGCCGCACTCCGGCGGGGGCTCCCGCTGGGCATCTGATACCTTACCCTTGAAGGAACCGGAGATATCAAACCCGTCGACGAACCGCCCGCCTTTTCCGGATATGAGAACGGCGTGCGTCGCAAGCGCGAAGGCTTCCGTCCAGGTGTAAATGGTCGGGAGGATCGCCTCGCGTGCGGACACTGCTCGGTCAAGGAAGACGTCGCATCCCCAGTCTCCTGTCGCGGCGATGACGAGGTCCGCATCCAGAAGCAAACCAGGGTCGGCCTCGATTGCTTGCTGAAAGGACGCCGGAATCGCCTGTATATCCTCGACATCGGGGATGGAGCACTCGATGCGGCCTTTAAGGGCCAGCGCCTTTGACTCACCAACAAACTCAGCACCGAGCTCGTGCCTGCGTATGTTTTCCCATCCAAGGATTTCCGGATCGATGAGAACAAACCTGGCGACGCCCGCCTTCGCCAACATCATTGCAATGCCCGAGCCCAGCGCCCCGCAGCCGACGACGACCACTTTCTTACGCGTGGTCGCCAAATCGCGATCGGGAAGCCTTGTGAGCGCTGCGTCGAGATTTCGGGTATCTAAGGGAGAAGCGTCGTACAGGCGGATGACGTCCTCGTCGCCGAGTTTCGAATGAATGTGCGCCTTTACAGGAGGCCGACCTTTGGCGTCCTGCCGGACAACAAGCTGGACAGCTACCTTGGCGACACGGCCATTGGGACCCGTGCCGGAGAACACAACGGGGAGGCACCGCGGTCGCGCACGGAGCAATTCCCCGATCGAGTGCAACCCGTCCTTGGTGTAGCGCTTCAGGAAGCCAAGAAGCGACTCCGCGTCGGTCGGAAACCTTTCCGGGCGGGGGAGGGTCCGCATTTCGATGATAGGAAACTGGTGAGGATCCCGGATTGCCCCCCTCCATAAATGATGTGAATACCGCCTAAGGCTCGCCTTGTCAGGAAAACAGTAATAGGTCCCGTCGGTCGCGTAGGCGAACGCTCCGATTCCACTTCCAAGAAGTGAGAGACCCCACAGGCGGGCAGCCTTCGCGCCGTCGGGCAGATAATGGCTCCAGTACGATCCGAAATCGTTGCCGAAGTCCTCGTCCTCTTCGTTGTTCTCGTTCGCGCGTAGAAGAAGGCGTGCATCGTAGACCGCGGCCTGAACGGACAGGAGCGGATCGCCCGGTGTTGTCGGCGTCGTAAGGCAGACACGTGCCAGTTTACCGAGCCTGGCGATTGGTTCGATATGAGGCTGCGGACGCTTCCTGTCGTAACTTTCTATGAACGCCCGCGGTTTCGAATAGGGGAAGTCCCTGTCAGCGAGAACCAAAAGCCCGACGCCCATCGTGCGCACGCGCCAGCCCTGTCCCCCAAAGGTGCGAATCAGCGAATGGTCATGCGGAAGTTTGCCCTCGAATGCGCCGTCGAGGGTCTCGAACCATTCATCTATTTCCGCGGCTGGATAGACCATGCTTAAGCAAACCGCTCCTCGGAAGCATAACGGGCCTCTCCCTGCTTAATGAAGGGGCCGCGGCTCATCTGGCCATCGAGCTCCTTCTCCGCATCCGGATCCGGCTGATCCTTGAACCAAGTGGAGTTGAAGACCTTGTCCCATGCCTTCATCGCCTGATCATGAGTGCACTTGGGATCATCGAGAATTTCAAGATGCTTGAGGTTTTCCTCAAGGCAGTCGCGGAAGAAAGCAACCTTCGCATTGCCGGAATCGACGATGTTCTCATCTCGCAGCGTCGGATGCTCAATGGCGTCATCGTACCCAAGGCGGCTATGGATCTCGCTCATGAGTCGCCGGAATGCTTGGTCATCGCGATCCTTGTCTTCCACGTAGCAGTAGTCCACGAGCCGCGAGATCGCAAAGCCTGATGTCGTCTGCGATTTCCACGACGTCCTGCTTCGTGCGAACTTTTTCATCAGCCGCGTCAAACGTACAAACTGGCCGCTGTTACCGTCCTTGCTGGCGTCCGAGCATTTCGTCTTGTTGGCGGTTTTGAACCAGTCCGTAACCGCGCGAGCGTCAGAACGCTTCCAGTCTGAACTAGCAAGCTCCCAGGCCGTTTTCATCACGCCGGAAATCGGATCCTTCACTTGAATTTTCCGATACGAGGGCACATCGACGTGGTAGCCGTCATTGTAGTAGACCCGGACGCAGTTCTTCCGGACTTCCGGCGGGGTCTTGAAGCGATTGTCCTGCACGGCGTTGCAGATCATTTTGCGGACCGCGAGCGCCGACATCTCGCCGCCCTGCGGCCCGACCAGATCGCCCTTTTCGAAATAGACCCCGTCGTCGATGTCGTAATCGCCATCGTCTTCCTGGATCATCGTCTTCATCGAGTACGAGCCCTGCGTATGCAAGCCGATCGGTTTGGGATCGTCGTTGGCGGCAAGCCCGTCCTTGAGACGCTTGCGGTTCGTGTCCGCCTTGTCCTTGATGTCCTGACGGTCGTCGTCCGACAGCTTGACCTCGGTACGCTGGTACTTCAGCACCTGAACGTGGCAGTTCTTCATTGAAACACCTCCATCGGGATGCCTGTTTTCGGCATCGGCGGAACTTCGTTAAGCAAGGCATGGATCATCTGGCCATCTGGATGGCCGGGGCGGTCGCAAAGGCTTTTCACCATGTCGGCGTCGTCGTAGCCGTGGGCGATCAGGGCCTTCAGTGCCTTAGGGCGGGATTCGTCCAAGCTGAGGTATTGCAGCATAGTCGCTGCGGCCTCTTGCTGCGGGATGCGCACGTGCGTGACCGGACGCCCCAGCTTCGTGAGATGCCCTGCAAAGAAGCGCGCCATATGATCGTAGGCGAACTCTTGCACGTCGATGGCCAGCGGACCTATCTCAGCGCCGAGCTGCCAAGAGAGCATCGAACGGTGTACCTTGCTCGGCTGGATCTGGGATCCGGCGGGTCGAGAGACGTTGCCGATGGAGTAAATTTCAATCGGCTGACCCGGATCCGCGCAGGAGAGTGCATCGATCATGGCCACCAATACCGGGTTGTTCGCCCATAGACCGCCGTCCGCAAAGATGCGGAAGTTGTCGGAATCCGTATCTGGATCGGGGATCGCAGCGAGCGACCGATAGATTGGCGCCGCACTGGAAGCCAGGCACACATCCGCCAGTCGATAGTTGTCGTCGCGAAGCCCACTCTTCGGCGTCTTCTTGAAAACCCACGAACGGTGCTTTTCCATCGATACAGCAGGGATCGATAGCCCAATGCCGCGTATGTCGAGAACCTGCTTCATGGTGACATCGCGAAGTTCATGCGCCAGCGCATCTCGCAATGCGATGTCTCCGGCACGCACGATCCGCCCACCCTTTGAAATGGCCCGCCAAAGAGGGCTCAGAATGCCGGGTTTGATACGATGCGGGAAAATGGTGGCCCCGTGTTCTTCGTAAAGCCCGACTACCGATGACATGGGGCGACCAATGGCTGCGGCGCATCCTAGAATGGCGCCCGTACTCGTCCCGGCAATCAGATCGAAACCCTTGCCGATGTCGAGAGCTTCGACGTTGCGGAGCTTCGCGTAGTAGGCGGTAAGTTTGTCCAGCAGGGCAGCAGTGTAGATGCCGCGCATGCCTCCGCCGTCAATGCAGAGAACTCTATAGGGCTTCGGCAGCGAATTATTGCTTGCATTCGTCATGAATACGGATCCGCGGTCTGCTTGGTGGAGGTTGGTCTATGATTCCAACTATCCCGATTGTTTCACTATTTGTTCCCTCAGGCATTTTCCGGACGCCGAGACGCCCGGAAAATGATTCATTTGCGCAATCAACTGGCCCTACTTCAACCAAGCTCACCTTGCGATTTCCAGTTTCCTTCCCACTTTTGGTCGATCTACCTAGAGAGGTGTTTCGATAACTTTTGGGTGCTCCTGGGCAAGATTGGTGTGCGCGTTACACCGGATTTAGCTGCGCGGAAACCTGAATTTTCCCGAAGAAATCAGCTGCAGCCGCTGGTCGCACCGCAAGTGTCGCACTTCTCGCAGGTGCCGTTGCGCACCATCGTGAAGTTCTGGCACTCGCCGCACATGTTGCCCGTGTAGCCCTGCATGATCGAGCGCGCGCGGCGTTCGGCTTCCATCTTCTTGGCTTCCGTCTTGGCGGAGGCAGCGTCGGCTGCGGCCTTGTCGGAGAAGAGGGCGGTTGCCTCGGTGCCGGTTTCCTCGATCACCTCTTCGGCGATCTCCTCGGCCAGTTCCTTGGCGCGCTCCTCATAGTCGCGCTTGAAGGCGACGATTTCGGAGGTGGAGATGGCCACTGTCGGCTCCAGCTTGCGGGCTGCTGCCCCCGCAAAGGAGGTTACCGAACCAATCGAGGAGGCGCGGGCAGGGGCTGCCGTTGCCGCGCCCTTGGGCTCGCCGGCCTGGCGTTCGCCGCCGGTGCCGGCAACGAGCGTCGGCTTGTAGCCGCGGGTCCAGCCGGTGGAGAGCAGGTTCGTCTTGCCTTCCTGGATGCCCTTGCCGAGCGCGGTGTTGGAGAAGTCCGACGTATCGACATGGGCAAGATCGTGACGGCCGAGATAGGAAACGGCGAGTTCGCGGAACACGTAGTCGAGGATCGACGTGGCGTTCTTGATCGCGTCGTTGCCGATGACGATGCCGGCAGGCTCGAACTTGGTGAAGGTGAAGGCCTCCACATATTCTTCCAGCGGCACGCCATATTGCAGGCCAAGCGAGATGGCGATGGCGAAGTTGTTCATCATCGCACGGAAGGCAGCGCCTTCCTTGTGCATGTCGATGAAGATCTCGCCGATACGGCCGTCACCGAATTCGCCGGTGCGCAGGTAGACCTTGTGACCGCCGACGGCAGCTTTCTGGGTGTAGCCCTGACGGCGGTTCGGCAGCTTCTCGCGTTCGCGGGAAACACGCTCGATCACGCGCTCGATGATCTTCTCGGTGACCGTCACGGCCTGGGCCGCTGCCGGCTGCTGGATCAGATCCTCAAGCGCATCCTCATCACTCTCGTCTTCGATCAGCGAGGCGTTGAGGGGCTGCGACAGCTTGGAGCCGTCGCGGTAGAGGGCGTTTGCCTTCAGGCCAAGCTTCCAGGAAAGCATGTAGGCGTTCTTGCAATCGTCGACCGTTGCCTCGTTCGGCATGTTGATCGTCTTGGAGATCGCGCCGGAGATGAAGGGCTGGGCAGCCGCCATCATACGGATGTGGCTTTCAACCGAGAGGTAACGCTTGCCGATCTTGCCGCAAGGATTGGCGCAATCGAAAACCGGCAGGTGCTCGTTCTTGAGGAAGGGTGCGCCTTCCAGCGTCATCGCACCGCAGACGTGGATGTTGGCAGCCTCGATGTCCTTCTTCGAGAAGCCGATATGGTCGAGCAGGCTGAAGCTCATGTCGCTGAGCTGCTCGTCGGAGACCTTCAGAGTATTCTTCAGGAAGTCGGCGCCGAGCGTCCACTGGTTGAAGACGAACTTGATGTCGAAGGCGCTCTTGAGAGCAGCATTGACGGCTTCCACCTTGTCGTCGGTGAAGCCCTTGGCCTTCAGCGTCGAAGGGTTGATGGCCGGTGCCTGGTTCAGGTTGCCGTGGCCGACTGCATAGGCTTCGATCTCGGCGATCTGGCTTTCGGAATAGCCGAGCGTACGCAGCGCATCCGGAACGGCGCGGTTGATGATCTTGAAGTAGCCGCCGCCGGCGAGCTTCTTGAACTTCACCAGTGCGAAGTCAGGCTCGATGCCGGTCGTGTCGCAATCCATGACGAGGCCGATCGTGCCGGTCGGTGCGATAACCGAGACCTGCGCGTTGCGGTAGCCGTGCTTTTCGCCGAGTTCGAGCGCCTTGTCCCAGGCAGCCTTCGCATGGGCGACGAGATCCTGGTCCGGGTTTTCCGAATGGATCAGCGCGACCGGGTTGACCGAGAGAGCCTCATAGCCGGCATTTTCGCCATGGGCGGCACGGCGGTGGTTGCGGATGACGCGCAGCATGTGTTCGCGGTTCGGCGCGAAATTCGGGAATGGCCCGAGTTCGGCAGCCATCTCGGCAGATGTCGCATAGCAGACGCCGGTCATGATCGCCGTCAGTGAACCGGCAATGGCGCGGCCCTCGGAGCTGTCATAGGGGATACCGGTCGACATCAGCAGGCCGCCGATATTGGCGTAGCCGAGGCCGAGCGTGCGGTATTCGTAGGAAAGCTCAGCGATGCGCTTCGACGGGAACTGCGCCATCATGACCGAGACTTCGAGCACGACGGTCCACAGACGAACGGCATGTTCGTAGTCGCCAATATTGATGCGCTTGGTTGCCTTGTCCTTGAACTGCAGCAGGTTCAGCGAGGCGAGGTTGCAGGCCGTATCATCGAGGAACATGTATTCCGAGCACGGGTTCGAGCCGCGGATCGGGCCGCCGGCCGGCGAGGTGTGCCAGTCGTTCATCGTCGTGTTGAAGTGGATGCCCGGATCGGCCGATGCCCAGGCGGCATAGGAAATCGTTTCCCAGAGATCGCGGGCCTTCAGCGTCTTCATCACCCGGCCGTCCTTGCGGGCGGTCAGGTTCCAATCGCCATCTTCTTCGACAGCGCGCAGGAAGTTGTCCTTGATCGAGACGGAGTTGTTGGAATTCTGGCCGGAGACGGTGAGATAGGCTTCCGAATCCCAGTCCGTGTCGTAGGTCTTGAACTCCATGTCCTTGTAGCCCTGGCGGGCGAACTGGATGACGCGCTGGACATAGTTTTCCGGAACCTGATCCTTCTTGGCAGCGCGGATTTCGCGCTTCAGGGCCGGGTTCTTGGCCGGGTCGAAGCAGTCGCCATTGTCGCCTTCGCAATTGACGCAGGCCTTCATGATCGCCTTCAGATGCTGGGCGACAACCTTGGAGCCGGTCACGAGGGCAGCAACCTTCTGCTCTTCCTTGACCTTCCAGTTGATATATTCCTCGATATCGGGATGGTCGATGTCGACGACGACCATCTTGGCGGCGCGGCGCGTCGTGCCGCCAGACTTGATGGCGCCAGCAGCGCGGTCGCCGATTTTCAGGAAGCTCATCAGGCCGGAAGAGCGGCCGCCGCCGGAAAGCTTTTCGCCTTCACCGCGCAGCATGGAGAAGTTGGAGCCGGTGCCGGAGCCGTACTTGAACAGGCGCGCTTCACGCACCCAGAGGTCCATGATGCCGCCTTCGTTGACGAGGTCGTCTTCAACGGACTGGATGAAGCAGGCATGCGGCTGCGGATGCTCGTAGGCAGACTTAGACTTGGTGATCTTGCCGGTGAAGGGATCGACGTAGAAGTGGCCCTGTCCGGGACCATCGATGCCGTAGGCCCAGTGCAGGCCGGTGTTGAACCACTGCGGGGAGTTCGGGGCAACGCGCTGCGTGGCGAGCATATAGGCGAGCTCATCCTTGAACGCTGCTGCATCTTCCTCGGAAGAAAAATAGCCGCCCTTCCAGCCCCAATAGGTCCAGGTGCCGGCGAGGCGATCGAAGACCTGGCGCGCATCGATTTCCGAGCCGGTCTGTTCGTCCTTCGGCAGGTCCTTCAGCGCTGCGTCGTCGGCAACGGAGCGCCACAGGAAGGAGGGGACACTGTTCTCCTCGACCTTCTTCAGGCGGGCAGGGACACCGGCCTTGCGGAAATATTTCTGCGCCAGAACGTCGGTGGCGACCTGGGAAAACTGCGCGGGAACTTCAATGTTTTCGAGGCGGAAGACGATCGAGCCATCCGGGTTCTTGATCTCGCTCGTCGCTTTGCGGAATTCGATATCCGCATAGGCGCCCTGACCAGCCTTCGTAAACCGACGTTCGATGCGCATGTTCTTAACCTCTTGTTGGCACCCGAAAGGGCGCAAAATTCCCGTCCGGCTACGCGTTGTCCCTTCGCGCGGCCAGTGCTCGTTCCGTCTTGTGACAGGATTGTCATCCGGAGATGATTTTCCTGTATCTTGTGGTGAGGCTGGCTGCAAACACTAAATATAGTGTTAACAGCTTATCTTTACCAGTCCCCGATGTCGCTTTTTGAGGCCGGAAATAAGGCGCAGAAATGCCTTCGGACGTCACCGCTCTTGGCGGTCCAACACCCTGATTCTGCGTTCAATTTTCCTTGGAAGAACCGGTCTCGTTACCTCCGGTTCAGTCGCCGCCGCAACATCTGAAACATTAAGTTTGAAACCGCTGATTCCGTCAAGGGGTGGAACGTAACCGAATGCTAACCACAACATCTTGTGGATGCTGTTGTGAAGACTGGGGAAAGTCTGGGGAAGCCTGAAAATACAAGGGCTTGCGCCGCTGCTCGGACAAGGGAAAGGCCGGAATGTTAAAAAAATCGGCTGCGGCAAAAGTTAGGATGGCTTTTGCGACGCAAATGCGCATGGCGATTCGTTGAAGGAAATCAGCACTTTCTAGAGAGCATCGATGGCAATCGTGACGGTCGCCGTGCCGATCGGCTTGCCCGCCTCATCGGTGACCACGAAGCTTGCCTGAGTCTCCAGAAGCTGGGTCGACTCGTCGCGCTCAGCCCGGCTGATATAGATCTCCTGTGAACCACGGGCGAAGGTTTGGAGAAACTTGTCCTCATCGCCCTGCCAGTAATCCGTCGTGATGGTGCTCTGGCCGACATTCAGCCCGTGACAGTCGGTGACGAAGAATTCGAGGATCGTTCCCTGCGAATCATCCTGTTTCGATTTGAGATAATGCGAGACGGATTTTGCCATCAGTGCTTGGACCATCTGGAAATCGCCCTGGGCGACCTCCGCCTGGTAGGTTTCGTCCAGCACCCGCATGTCCATCTCACTGACATCGCCGAATTTGGCGTTCTGCTCCTCGATCGCCTTTACGACGACCGGAGCCTCGACCATCGGCCGGACGAGCGTTTCCACATATTCACGCACGACGCCGATATAGGCCGGCTCGGCCCCGGCAGGCGTATAAGGAAACAGGCAGCCGATCAGCCCGAAGGCCGCTGCCGTTCGAATCTTGCCCCAGCATGCCATTGCGCTTCCCCAACCGCATTCAGCCCCACTTTACATCCGGTCTTTACGACCGGTAGTTGCCTGACGTTATGCTAATAAAATAAAATGGACGTTACCGAGCAGGGGCTGGAATCCGCTATCGGGAAGACAAATATTGGGACAATTTTCGGTCGTAAAACCGGAGGTTGCTCGCGTCGGCAGCGGTTAGCCGCGAGCACCCTTGGCGATCGGCTCCTGGTAGGTGAAGCCCATATCCCAGGGGAAGTAGATCCAGGTGTCCTGGCTGACTTCGGTGATAAAGGTGTCGACGGTCGGCACGCCCTTGGGTTTGGCGTAGACGCAGGCAAAATGCGCCTTCGGCAGCATGCCGCGCACTTGGGCGGCGGTCTTGCCGGTATCGGTAAGGTCATCGACGACGAGTACGCCTTCGCCGCCGTTTTCCATCAGTTCAGGCGCGATGCCCTTGAGCAGCACCATGTCGCCTTGGTTGACGTAGTCGTGATAGGACGCGACGCAAACCGTTTCAATGAGGCGGATGTTCAGTTCGCGCGAAATGATCGCCGCCGGAACGAGGCCGCCACGGGTGATGCAGACGATCGCCTTGAACTCCTGGCCGAGGCCGGCGAGCCGCCAGGCAAGCGCACGCGCATCGCGGTGGAACTGATCCCAGGAAACGGGGAAGGCTTTATCGGGAAGGGACATCGGGCTGCTCCGCGGCATGAAAAAACGACACGCCGTTTGCCGGCGACCGAGTGAACATCGGCTGGCAAAACGCAAATCGCGCAGCCGGAACTGCGCGATGGATGCCGAAGCCTTGATATCATCGGTCGCCGCAATTAGCGGGATTTGGAGGCAAAAGGCAAGAGCGGCCTTAACGCGAGAGCAATGTTAGCGCCGTCATGGATTGCAAAAGCGTCTTCGTCGTACCGCCGAAGATCGCCTGCCAGAGCCAGGAATGTGTGTAGGCGCCCATGACCAGAAGGTCGATGCTGTCGTCAGAAAGCCGGTTCTCGATGACATGCGAGGCGTTCTTGTCGCCGCTTGCAGCCGTGGCAAGCGTCACGTTCACGCCGTGGCGGGCAAGCGTTGCGGAGATCTCGGCTCCGGCCATCGTCGCCGATTGAGTTGCGGTCTCGGCCGGATCGACGGAGAAGATTTCCACGGCTTCGGCAGCCTTCAGGATCGGCAGGGCATCGAATGTGGCGCGCGTTGCTTCCTTCGAGCCATTCCAGGCAATCAGCACGCGCTTGATCGGCTTCGGCTGGCGGATGATGTAAGGGATAATCAGTACCGGCCGGCCGCTTTCGAACAGGAATTCGTCGACATTCACATGGCTGTCGGAGGGTCTTGCAGGATCGGCCTGCGAGGCGATCAGCAGGTCGGCGCTGCGTGCGCTTTCGATCAGCGGCGCCGAGCCATATCCCGTCGACGTCGCAAAGGCGCGCCATTCGAAGGAAGCGCCGGCAGCCTCCGCGCGGGCGCGGAAAATCCGCTCGACCGCGATAGTCTCTGAATGGGCCATGTCCTGAAGCGCCTGCACGGCGACCGGATCGGGAATTTCCATCGGCGCGACCAGCGGCACGGCGGCAATCGTTTCGGCATGCAGGCCGATCACATGGGCGCTGCTTTCCGCGGCAATGGCAAAGGCGAAATCGGCGACGGCGCCGCTATTGTCTGCTGTATCCAGAATGGCGAGAATGGTTTTATAAGACATATCAATTCTCCTTTGCGGCTGAAATCACGCTCCGCGAGGAAAGGAATGCGCCGGAATATGCTGCGGTTCCTTGACCATGATCAAGACCGCACATAGTCCTCACGCGTTCGCCGAATGGTTTTCGGCAATATCTTTCCTGCGTCTGATATCCTCGATCATGGCCCGCACATCCGCACCTGCAGCCTCGATCACATCCTGCGAGCGGCCGCGCACTACGATCTCCGTTGAAAATTTCTGCCCCACGTAACGCGGATAGGAGCCGATGCTGGTTTCCGGATGCGCCTTCTGGATCGCCGCCAGCGGCGTGCCGATCTCGCCTTCGCCATAGGGGCAGGCGATAGCGAGCGAGAGGACGGGCGTGCCCGTCTTCAGCGTCGGCAACATATTGTCGACCATGGCCTGGAAGACCTGCGGGACGCCCGCCATGACATAGACATTGCCTATGATGAAGCCGGGAGCGGTCGATACCGGGTTGGCGATATGGGCAGCACCACGCGGCATGCGGGCCATTCGCTGGCGGGCCTCGGTGAATTCCATCTCCCGGCGCTTGTACATCTCGGCAAGCAGCTCCATCGCCGCCGCATCATGCTCGCAGGGAACGCCAAAGGCCTTCGAGACGGCATCCGCGGTGATATCGTCATGCGTAGGCCCTATGCCGCCCGACGTGAAGACATAGTCGTATTTGCCGCGAAGCGCGTTCAGCGCCTCGACGATCGCATCCTCCTCGTCGGCGACGATACGAACCTCCTTCAGGTCGATGCCCGAAATAGTCAGCATATCGGCGAGATGGCCGATATTCTTGTCCTTGGTGCGGCCGGAAAGAAGCTCGTCGCCGATGGCTAGCATGGCGGCGGTAACGACAGTCTCATTGCTCATGGGGATATTTCCGTGGTGTGAAGCTTGAAAATAGGTAGCGCCGTTTGGCCAGTTTGCAAACGGCAAAGCGAAGCGGCTCAAGGGTCGAAACGAAACGGCAAGTGAAATTTCGTCTACAAGCGGTGAACAGTGAGTTCTTGGTGCAGGACTATGTTGAACGGGATGCGCTGCTAGAACGGTCTCGGTCAAGAAATTCAATCAATCCTTGATGGAGATAACAATGGCGAAGATTCTCGTCCTCTACTACTCGGCTTATGGCCACATCGAAACCATGGCTTATGCCGTGGCGGAAGGCGCGAAGTCCGCCGGCGCTGATGTCGTCGTCAAGCGCGTTCCGGAACTGGTTTCCGAAGAAGTCGCCAAGGCTTCCTACTACAAGCTCGATCAGGCAGCGCCGATCGCCACCGTCGATGAACTGGCCGACTATGACGCGATCATCGTCGGCTCCGGCACGCGTTTCGGCACGGTCGCTTCGCAGATGCGCAATTTCTGGGACCAGACCGGTAGCCTGTGGTTCACCGGCAAGCTCGTCGGCAAGGTCGGCTCGATGTTCACCTCGTCCGCCACGCAGCACGGCGGCCAGGAATCGACGATCCTTGGCTTCGTCCCCACCTTCCTGCACCACGGCATGGCCTATGTCGGCCTTCCCTACGCCTTCCAGGGTCAGATGGGCACGGAAGAAGTCAAGGGCGGCTCTCCCTACGGCGCATCAACCATCACCAACGGCGATGGCTCGCGTCAGCCTTCGGCAATCGAACTCGAAGCTGCCAAGTATCAGGGCGCACACGTCGCCAAGATCACTGCAAAACTCGCCTGAGTTCAGCCTAGATCTTTCTGCGAGACGGCGGTCCTTTGGGCCGCCGTTTTATTTTGGGACAGTGCTCACGCAAGCCTGTTTTTCGACCGCCCACAGAAACGCGCAAACATTTTCTTGACGAATCCGCCTAAGTCGTTGATCTGGACGGCGCGCGAGCGTGGCGAAACTGGTAGACGCAAGGGACTTAAAATCCCTCGGCCTTAGGCTATACGGGTTCGATCCCCGTCGCTCGCACCACATTGAATTATTGTTTAAACTCTTGGGCTGCTTGTTGCCGCTGGCGTTGCTTATATGAGGTGGCGTTTCTGGAATGGGTATTGGCGAGCGTCATCTGTCGCCGCAGTTATTGGCGGCGAACATCAGAACTTTCCTACTGCCAGTCAACCAAGTCTCAGCAATCATAGGCTCGTAGGGCTTTTTCAGCGCGACCCCAAAGCTCAACCTCTCGGCTCTCGTCAGGAAGGCTTTTAGTTGCTTGGTCGGGATTTCGGTCACGATCTCCGTTATCTGCTTAGTCCGCTGCCGAACTAACGGCCGGTGATCGTACCAAGTAGCCTGATCAGTCATGATTGAAGCGCCGAGGATGGCTTCCCGAACGACCTCGGTAGGGCCATTCACCTCCATGCTCAGGAACAGGTGTCCCTTCAGTTTTTCTGAACAGAAGACGTTTAGCTGCATCTCGCGTTCTACATCAGACACTGTCCTACCGAATGCCTCATACCCATCATCTCGAAAGTTGATGCGCCAAGCTGTCTGCGCTGGCGGGAGTTTTCCGGTCAGTAACTTAAAGACCCTCGGTTCGCTTTTCTCAAATCCGCTCAGGTCTTCCCCGGGGTACTTGGTCAAGCCCCATCCCTCAGCGTCTTCACGGCTGAACCAAAGAATGTTCTCAGGGTTTACGTATGTAACGAATGCCTTCACGCTCCCATGAGATACGCCATGAGCTATAGCATGCTGGCTAAGTTTTTCGTTACAGTCCTCGTCCGGAACCCCTCTGCGTGAGCAGGAGTGCTGACCAAGCAACCCCTGCTCCTCGACAGTCCGAGCTGCCCCCGCGATAAACACAATGGATGCACATGCTGAGGCACATTTGGCCCCATCTTGAACCACTGTATGCACTGGCTTGCCATCAAGGAGAGCTGATATTTTCAAGGCTTCGTCAACGAGACCTCCCGGGCTGTCCAGCAAAAGAACGGGCAAGCCGTAAGGCAGGGGCGCGACCTCTGCCAATCTTCCTGCCAGCTTCTGTTCAGTTCCCTCGTCAATGCTGCCGACAAGGCTGATAACCTTGTGCCCGCGCCACTCGACAACCTCAACCTCGGCAGCAGCAGGAGCCTTATAGAGGAAGCCCCAAGCACAGATTGAAAAGACAACGGTGAAAATGACCCGTATTGGGCCCACATTCCCCGACCACATCGGAACCCCCAGAAATAACCCTTGCCCTAAGCTCGTCTAGATTACTCCTAAACGACATTCAACCATCGCCGACGAGCATGGTTGATTGGAAGATGCCCCGCCTTGCAGTGGGCCACCTGTAGAGGAGCATGCGCAAAGTTGCACAAGGTCTGGAGAGGAAACCCGCTTCGCCGAAACAGGGCCAATGCAATCGGGAAGCAGGGATTTCGCAAGGAAACGCGTTTATGGGTGGTTTCTGGATGTGCAAGCTGGGAGGGAATGGGTGTGTTTAAGGCGTGGCGTGAGTGGAGTGGGCAACGCCACGGCAGACATCAGGCAGAACGCGAAATTGAGTTCCTGTCTATCGGCTACTGGACGCCGGGGCAGTTGGCCGACGCCCCCAATCCTCATTTAGCAAAAAAGGGCGTTCGGCTGACGCCCTATGAGGTTGGTTACTATAAACGTTGGCGCAAAGAAGGATTTAAGGACGGCGAACAGGGCCTGTTTCGGTCATCAAAATTCGAAAACAAAGACTACGATTGGGGTTGGATCGAAGCCATGGAGAAAAAGCATAAGCAGGGCTTCCAACATGAGCGGCATGAAGAGGATTTTTCTCGTTTGGTCCGCCGCTATGTCAGCGAAGACAATTGGTGGAGGTACGGCGTCCGTAAAGCTTAATGGGAGGTGATGACATTAGCGCAGCCTAAAGATAGGCTTTTGAGGCCACGATTTTGTGTGGCGGGGCTTGCCACTTCCACCTCTGCCGACGATGGCGCCGAGAAAGGGCTTGCTGGTGCCGGAAAGATAGCCAACCTTGGCTAGCTTCTCGGCAATGTCGTTCAGCGAACGGCGCTTGCCGTTGACCAGGTAACGTAAAGAAAAGTAATCACATTTTTCAAGCGGGGCGCAGTTGGGGCTATCGGCGACGATATCATACTGATTTAAAATCTCCCGGCCTTAGGCTATACGGGTTCGATCCCCGTCGCTCGCACCATCTTCATAAACGTGTTCGAATGTGCTTGTATAGTGTGGATAAACCATAGGCAGCGCTTGTCTATGGCGTCAGTGCTGCAAAAAATATAGGCACTGTGCGGTTGAGTAAGTGTTGTCTTAGTGGGAGTAAGACGATGGTTTACGACTGGGATGGAGCAAAAACGCGGCGCGTCAGGCTCTTCAAGATGAGTGCCTTTCTACTATTGGGAACGGCGGTGGCAGCAGTGCCGCTATTCTTCTGGGCTTTGCAGTTGCGCGGACTCTAGACAGCTTTGAGGGTCCCGAGCCGGTGCTCGCGTGCCAGCAGGTCGCGCTTCCGCTTAAAGCCCCAGCGGTAGCCGGAGATCGAGCCATCCTTCTTGATGACGCGGTGGCACGGAACGAGGACGGCTATGGGATTTGAAGCGATTGCTTCGGTCACCTCTCGGGCATCGCGCGTGCCCAAATTGGCAGCCAGCGCGCCATAATTCGTCGTTTCGCCCATGGGTATGGCACCCAGCATCGACCAGACCTTAATCTGGTACGGAGTTCCGCGCAGATCGAGCGGAATATTAGGATCAAGGCCAGGGTTCTCGATTGCCTGCTCCACCTTCACAAGGACGTCGCCGAGATCCGCCTGGCCGTCAATGAAGTCGGCTTCCGGGAAGCGCAAGCGCGAGGCGTCCTCCATTGCGGAGCGCTGCGAACTGAATTCCAAGGCGACGATCCCTTTGTCGGACATGGCAACAATGAAGTCGCCGAGGGAGCAGATCCCCCATGCGAAGCGGATGACTTCGGGCATTTTTGCCTCCTGTGGAACTGTTTGTATCTGAAGAATAGAAGTTTGCTGCGGTGCAGCCGATCCGGATCTTGCTTTCAAATCGGAAAAGGCACGATGCCGCCTGATGGCTCCGGAGGCATCCGCCGTGTCCTTAACGCGCGTCGTGGAAAATGATCCCGACGGTGTGGCGCATGCCGGTGCGGATACGGCTCACGCCATGGCGCAGGTTCACGCGGTAATTCCCCTTCGAACCCTGTACCGGCCGGTTGTGAACGGCGAAGGCAACGGCATCGCCGCGGCGAAGCGGGACCACCTCGACGCGGCTTTGCATGCGCGGCCGCTGTTCGGTCAGCACGAATTCGCCACCGGTGAAGTCCTCGCCGGGCTCGGACAGGAGAAACGCAACCTGGATCGGGAACGCGAGATCGCCGTAGAGATCCTGGTGAAGGCAATTGAAGTCACCTGGAACATATTGCAGCAGAAGCGGCGTCGGACGTATCTGGCCGGCATTGTGGCACTGTTCGAGAAAGGACGAATGCGCAGCGGGATAGCGTTCATCGATCCCCATGCGAGCGTTCCATTGGTTGGCGACCTCAGCGAGACGCGGATAGAGCGCCGTCCGTAAGCCACCGAGCAGGCCCGGAAGCGGATAGTTGAAATAGCGGTATTCACCCTTGCCGAAACCATGCCGAGCCATGTGGATGTGACTACGGAAGTGGCTTTCGTCCGAATAGAGCATTGCGATGCCGAGGCACTCATCCGGCGAGAGGAGCTTTGGCAGGACGGCGCAGCCATAATTGTCGAGATCGCCTGCGAGCGACCGCCAGTCGTAGCTGGCTACGCGTGCCTCCGCGGACATGTCCGCAGAGGTCGGGGAGATAGTAGGGGAAGGGAGGCTCATGCTATAGCCTCCTTCCGGAGCAGCTCACGCTTGCGTTCGATACCCCAGCGATAGCCCGCGAGATCGCCGTCGCTGCGCACGACGCGGTGGCAGGGGATCGCCAGTGCAATGGGATTGGCGGCGCAGGCCGCGCCGACCGCGCGGGGCGATGTCCGTGCGCCGACGTGACGGGCCAATTCCATGTAGGTTGTCGTCTTGCCGGCAGGGATCGCACAGAGCTTCTCCCAAACGCGGCGCTGGAATGGCGTCCCGCGCATGTCGAGCGTGAGATGAAGTCCGTCAGCGGGCTTCTTCACGAAGAGGATGACTTTCGCGAGATCATCGTGGACAGCGATTTCATTCGCAATGAGTCCGGCTTCAGGAAACCGGTTCGCAAGATCATCCGTGAGATCTTCGTCCTTGTCGCCGATCAGAATGGCGCAGACGCCTCTGTCGCTGCGAGCGACCAGCACTGGGCCCAGGGCGCATTCGCCCGTCGCGTAAGAGAGGATGTCGGTGCCAGGATTGGCATTCTTTGCCGCGGGTGCAGGCCGCGAGTTGGTGTTGGAAATCATGAGGTTCATTGAACTAACTCCTTCGTTTGTCCTCATGATCGAAACTATCCGGCCGCCGGCCCGCCCGAACTCCGGTCCTTGCTTTCAAATCGGAGTTCTTCTTTTTAGCATCAGGTAAAAAGGCCGAGTGTCGTGACACGCGCCATCGGTCCAACGACCGTTTGTTCTCATGCAAGGCGGATGATTACCGTCTCTGCCAGCAGGAACGTCTCTCCTGTCGGGAAACAGAGCCGGATATCTCCATTGGCAAGCATATCCCACTCCGCAAGGCCATCGATGACCAGCTGGTTGAAATACGCCATCACGAGCGATCTGGCGGGATCGGCATGGGAAAGTTCGTCAAACGCATCGGCAGTGGCGTCGGTGCCATGGCGGGTCCGGCGGGACAATACCTTCAAACAGATCACGCATGATCGGATGACTCCGGACCGGGCGCTTCCCGGTCGATCAGGGCGCGCTTGCGCTCGACGCCCCAGGCATAGCCCGAAAGGGCGCCGTCATTGCGAATGACACGATGGCAGGGAATGGCGACGGCAAGCTTGTTTGCCGCGCATGCTCCGGCGACCGCACGCATCGCATGCGGCGATCCAATCCGCCGAGCGATTTCGGCGTAAGAGATTGTCTCGCCGACAGGGATTTCCCTCAATGCCTGCCAGACACGTTGCTGAAAGGCGGTGCCGCGGACATCAAGGGGGAGATCGAGGCCGACGCCCGGCTTCTCGACGAAACCGACGACGCGCGCGACCAGGGCGTCGTAGTCCCTGTTGGCGCCGACCAGACGAGCCTTCGGAAAACGGTCCTGAAGATCGTGGACGAGCTTGTCCGGATCGTCACCCAGGAGAATAGATACAACACCCTTCCTGCTCGAGGCGACGAGGATGGCTCCCAGCGAAGTCTGCCCGACCGCGAACCTGATCTCTTCGTTGGCACCACCGGCGCGATATTGTGATGGCGTCATGCCGAGCATGCCGGTCGACTTCTCATAGAAGCGTCCGCTGGAATTGAAGCCTGCATCATATATCGCCTCCGTGACGGTATTGCCGGACGCAAGGCCCTGACGGACCTTCTCAGCGCGATGTGCCGCGGCATAGTTCTTCGGTGTCAGCCCGGTCACTGCCTTGAATACGCGGTGGAAATAACTCGGGCTGCGGCCGACCCTATCAGCCAGTTCTTCAAGCGAAGGCTCTCCCTCGCTCTCCTCGATAAGGCGGCACGCCTTCGCGACAAGGTTCGCGTTCTCGTATTCGAGCGACGGTCCTTCGGGATTACAGCGCTGGCAAGGCCGGAATCCGGTCGCCCTGGCGCTTTCGATGCTGTCATGGAGCTGGACATTCCTGGGATTGGCAGTCCTGGAGGGACACGACGGCCGGCAGTAGACGCCTGTCGTCGAGACCGAATACCAGAGATGTCCGTCGGCAGTCTTGTCCCGCCCGACGATACGCGCCCAGCGAGGATCGTCAGCGACTGATGAGATGGCAGCTTTATGCACCGTGGTCATGGTCTTATCTTCTCATATGGTCGAAGTGATCGTCCCGCAAAACCCGGTCGGACACACTCCTATTCTTGCTTTCAAATCCGAATAGCAGCCACCCGATTTCATCCGAGAGGAGTGCCTCGTCGACCGGCGTTGATGCCTTGGTTGGTCAAGCGCATTGGAGCGATGCCGTTCAAAAGAAAAAGAGGCCCGCGCTGGAAGCACGGACCTCATCCGAAAACCTGTGAAACGTCGCTTGCCGCGGAGCCGGCAGGCGACAGAATGCCTCGATCAAGCAGCCTTCATCAGCCCGAGCTGGGTGAGGGCGGTTACACCGTCATCGAGACCGATCTCCTCGACGATCCTGCCGTCGCTCAGCTTCAGCACCGTGGTGCCGGTGAAGTGCATCTTGCGGCCGGTTGCGGCCGGGAGACCGCCGATCAGGAAGTCGTTGAAGGCTGGACCGGTATGGGTGCCGCCGCCCTCCCACTGGCCGACGACATAGTCACCCTCGGCGATGAGATCGGCCGTGCCCCAGAAGTTGAGATCGGGAAATGCGGCGCGGAAATCGGTCATGAACGCCTTGATGTCGTCATGGCCGCGGCGGGGTTCGTGCAGCGAATATTTGAGCAGCATGTCGGGTGCCGCAATCTCGTCGACGACGGCAAGATTGACGTCCTTGCCCCAAAATTCGGTGAACCAGCGCGCGACGACGGCCTTGTTGTCTTCTTCCTTGCTCATTTGAAATGGATCCTCTGATCTGTTTCGGGAGGATCATCGAAACCGCTCGATGACCTGAGCTTGGAATAGGTGCATGTCGGCCCTGTGGAACTCCGGTTCTTGCCTCGAAATTAAAAGCATATGGACGACGCCAATGCTGAGGCGCCAACTCGAGCTATTATGCAACGGCTTCACCTGGAACGGCGTCGGCAGCGGTGCCGCTTTTCTTCTGGGTCTTGCAATTGCGTGGGCGCTAACGTTCCCGTCCGTTGTCAGCGTCTGGCAAATTGCGCGGCGACATTCGCCCCGGTTTTCGCTTCACGCCATTTGTTGAAAACCCAGCCAACGGTCAGGCCGATTGCTGCGCCCATTGCCTTGACTCCCGCATCGTGAAGGCGCGCATGCCGCGTCGGCGACAGGTACTGCAGATATTCGATCGCGACCGCGCCGAAGATCAGCAGCACGGCAACCGTTTTCCATTGTTTCGGATAAGCAAGGGCAAAAGCCAGCCCTGCCGCAAGGTAAGCCGCGGCACGGTCGATGTCAGGTGTTTCGATCGTGTGGGGTCGCAATTCGATCGGCGAAACTGTGACGAACAGGATGAAGGCGAGAAAAAGCCACGCCAGAAGCTTTGTGATCTTGGATGTCATCTTGCCGTCATATTAGCAATTGCTGTACCCCATCAAGTTAAAAGCCGTCCACGTAACCTGGATCTTGGTCCCAATCTGAAGACGCGCTTAAGGAAGCCTTTCATCGGGCGAACCGCAAATGGCGCAAACGGGCTTCTTTCCCCAAGCGGCCTGTGTCATAGCGACGTCTGGATTTTTGAAGAATGGACGAACGCCCGTGACAAGACACGATGTCGAAGGCGCAGAAGAGGCAATGCGCAGCCTTTTCCCCGCTACGCCGCTGCAGCTCAATGATCACCTTTCCGCCCGCTACGGTGCCGATATCTGGCTGAAGCGCGAGGATCTTTCGCCGGTGCGATCCTACAAGATCCGCGGCGCGTTCAATTTCTTCCGCAAGGCGATTGCCGAAGGTGCGGGCGGCAAGACTTTCGTCTGCGCGTCTGCCGGCAATCACGCGCAGGGCTTTGCCTTCGTCTGCCGCCATTTCGGAGTGCCGGGCGTCGTCTTCATGCCGGTCACCACGCCGCAGCAGAAGATCGACAAGACACGCATGTTCGGCGCCGGTTTCATCACCATCGAGCTCATCGGCGATTTCTTCGACCAGTGCTACCAGGCCGCCCGCGATCATGTGGAGGCGATCGGTGGTGTCATGGTGCCGCCTTTCGATCATGCCGACATCATAGAGGGCCAGGCGACGGTTGCTGCAGAAATCATGCAGCAGCTTCCCGAAGGCACGGTGCCCGACATGGTCGTCCTGCCGGTTGGCGGCGGCGGCCTTGCTGCTGGCATCACCGGTTATCTCGACGGCATCGTTGCGAAATCCGATTTTGTCTTTACCGAACCTGCCGGCGCCCCGAGTTTGCGCCGCAGCCTCGAGGCCGGGCAGGTGGTGACGCTTCCCAAGGTCGACAATTTCGTCGACGGCGCGGCTGTCGCTCGCATCGGCGACCTAAATTTCGCGGCCCTGAAGGACTTTTCAGTCGAGCAGGTCAGGCTGATGCCGGAAAATGCCATCTGCGTTACCATCCAGGAGATGCTCAACGTCGAAGGCGTGGTGCTGGAGCCAGCCGGTGCCCTGTCGCTGACGGCGATCGCCGCCATGGATCGCGAGGCCATCAAGGGCAAGACGATCGTTGCCGTCGTCTCGGGCGGCAATTTCGATTTCGAGCGGCTGCCCGATGTCAAGGAAAGGGCCATGCGCTACGCTGGCCTGAAGAAATACTTCATCCTGCGTCTTGCCCAGCGCCCCGGCGCTTTGCGCGATTTCCTCAATCTTCTCGGGCCGCATGACGACATCGCCCGCTTCGAATATCTCAAGAAATCGGCGCGCAATTTCGGTTCGATCCTCATCGGCATCGAGACGACGGCTCCAGAGAACTTCGCGACGCTGGTCGCCAATTTCGAAAGATCAGGCATGGGCTTCGAGGACATTACCGAAAATGAGATCCTCGCAAACCTGATCATTTGACTTTGCGTCCACTGCACTGCGTGCTAAAGGCGGATTATGGCTTCGTTCCTTTCAAACATTCTTTCGGTATTCTCCGGCGGCGGCAAATCCTCCACCGAGGCAGCTGCGGGTCCTTCCGGTGAGCCGCAGCTCTATGGCGATTGCACCATCTATGCGGAGCCGCAGAAGGAAGGCGGCCAGTATCGTCTAGCCGGCCGCATCGAAAAGAAGGTTGGCGAGGACGTTCTCGTGCGCAAGTTCATTCGCGCCGATCTCTTTTCCTCGTCCGATGATGCGATCGAATGCACGGTGCGCAAGGCGCAACAGATCATCGATCAGCATGGCCCCTCCCTCTTCGGCGATGGCGAGAAGCTTCGGCAGGTCTGAGCGCTCGTTAGCCGGACAAGGCTTTTTCGAACCGCCATTTCCCGTTGTTTTTCAAAACTATGACAGCATTTCCGTGATGGAAATTGCTGCGTTGCTCACCTAATCTTAAAGGATTATGGCGAAGGTGGCGCCTGCAGGTTTTGCAGGGCGCCGCATGTGTTTGAGCTTTCCGGACGACTGACCAGAAGATCCGCTGCGGCGGCTGCGGCTCTCTCGCGCGGTCCTGTTGTAGGCGGAGGACCGTGATGGAGCTCTTGAACTCCGCGCTCTTCATCTTCGAAGCCGTCGGCTATTTCGTGCTGATGGTCAGTCTCCTGCATTTTCGCCAGCGCCTCGGATTGGGCGTCTTCCTGACGGCGCTTGGCGTCATGCATTTCATGGAGACCTATCTCGCTGCGGTCTTCTATGTTTCCCTGCCGTTCGGGAGCGTCTCGCCGGGTTCTTCGATCTTCTTTTCCGGCAAGCTGATGATGATCCTCATGCTCTACCTGCAGGAGGATGCGGCGACCGTCCGCCAGCCGATCTATGGTCTGTTTCTCGGCAATCTCCTGACCGTCGCCATTGCCTGGGTACTGCAGCTTCACCAACCGCTGGAGCTGTCGCCCGGTCATCCGGCAGACGTCGATTTCCTGAAGGAAATGGGCTGGCTGATGGTGTGGGGAACGGCAGTTCTCTACCTCGACTCGCTTGGCATCATCCTGCTCTACGAAAAGCTTGGCGATTTCATGCGCAGGCGCGTGGTGTTGCGCTTCATGATCTCGGGCCTCGTGGTTCTGACCTTTGACCAGATCTGTTTCTTCAGCGGCCTGCACTATTTCATGGGCGTTCCGATGGCGGCCTTCTGGGCCGGATGGAAAGCCAAGATGCTGGCCGTCTGCCTCTATTCCCTGATGTTTGCCATCTACGAATACCGTATCCGCCGGGCCGGCGTTGCCGCCTCGGCCCGCTCGATCAGCGACCTCTTCGGCGATCTGACATTCCGTGAGCGCTACAACGATCTCCTGGAACGCACCGGCCGCGATATGCTGACCGGCGTCTATGACCGCAGCCGTATGGAGCTGGAGGCGCCGCTGATGGTACGTGAGGCGCTTCGGCAGGGCCAGTATGCGACCGTTCTCATCATCGATGCCGACCACTTCAAGGACGTCAATGACGGCTTCGGCCATCTGCAGGGCGATGAGGTTCTGAAGGCTATTGCCTCCAGGCTTGGAACGACACTCCGCTCCAGCGACCGCATCTTCCGCTTCGGCGGCGAAGAGTTTGTTGCCGTTTGCCCCGGTACTGGCCATGAGGAGGCATTGCTGCTCGCCGAGCGCCTGCGCTGGACGATTGTGACCAGCGTCAAGACGCCTGACGACGCGCCCGTATCTGTGAGCATAGGTGTCGCAACTGCCGACGAAGATGGGGACAGCTTCACGACTGTGCTTTCGGCGGCGGACAGCCGCCTCTACGAGGCAAAGAAGAGCGGCCGCAACTGTGTCGTCGGCCGCTCCGGTGTCGTAAAAGTCAGCTAGATCAGGCCCGCTCAGGCGGTGCGGAAGATCTTGGCGCCGGAGGGAGCGCTCGTCATGCCGCCATCGACGGTAATCTCGATTCCCGTGACATTGCTGGAATCATCAGAGGCGAGATAAAGCGCAGCCTTCGCGATCTCGTCTGCTTCGCTCATGCGGCCAAGCGCGCTCATATTCCCGAGCTTTTCCTCCAGTGCCGTCATCGCATCTTCCGTCTGCGCGTAGGGCGACCAGATCGGCGTGCGCGTGCCGCCCGGCGTTACCTGATTGACGCGGATGCCGCGCGGTGCGAGCTCGGAGGCGAGGTTGCGGGTCATGGAGCGCACAGCGCCCTTCGTGGCGGCGTAGGCCGACCAGCCCGGCGCACCGAGAACGGCGTGGACGGAGCCGTTGAGAATGACCGAAGCGCCATCGTTCAGATGCGGCAGTGCGGACTGAACCGTGAAGAAGACCGAGGTCAGGTTGGTACTGATAATCTTTTCGAACTGTTCCAGTGAGGTCTGGCCGAGTGGTGTAGCGCCGCCGATGCCGGCATTGGCAAAGACGATATCGAACTTGCCGACATCAGAAGCAGCCTCGGCGAAGATCTTTTCCGCTGCCGCAACGTCGGTGAGATCGATCTTCAGCGCCAGCACATCGCCACCAAGCGCCTTCTTGGCCGCTGCGAGCGTTTCCGGGTTACGGCCGGTGATGATGACCTTCGCGCCTTCGGCGACGAAGACCTTGGCGGTGGCAAGCCCGATACCGCTGTTGCCGCCGGTAATCAGCGCGATCTTGTTCTTGAGACGCATGGGAATGGCTCCTATTGGAAAATACCTCGATCTGGATTATGATCGATATCTACAAGGATTATGATTGTAATCCACTTGAGTCAAGTCCGTATGCCGGGAGATTTTCAATGGGCCATTCGCAACTCGAAAAGCAGAAGACGCACGACAGGATCGTCGAGATTGCTTCCAGGCGCCTGCGGGAGAGGGGGCTCGAGGGTATCGGCGTCGCCGATCTGATGAAGGAGGCCGGGCTGACGGTCGGTGGCTTCTATAAGCATTTTGCGTCACGCGATGACATGGTGGCCGAAGCCATGAAGCTGGCTTTCGGGTCCTGGGAAGCGAAAGTGCGTTCGCAGGGCAGGGCGCCGGCAGATATTCCGATGGCGGAATATTCCGCCAATTACCTCAGCGAGGTCCATCGCGATGACGTAAGCGGCGGATGCCCTTTTGCCGCGTTGACCGCCGACCTTGCCCGCAGCGACGAGAAATGCCGCTCGCTTGCGACCGAACAGTTGAAGACGAATCTCGGATACATGACAGGCCGTATGAATGCGGTCGACGAGGCTGACGCACGCCGCAAAGCAATCATCGTTTCGTGCCTGATGACGGGTGCGGTCGGCCTTGCACGCATTGCCGACGACGAAAAACTCTCTGAAGAAATCCTGGAAACGGTCCGGTCCTTCGTCGATGGTTTCTCGGCAAAATGAAAGGGCCGGCTTGCGCCGGCCCCCTCAAGTGGAACTTTTGAATTTGCAGGTTAGGCAGCGAGAGCGAGTTCCTCGACGCGCGACTTGGCGGCGCCGATGGCCTTTTCCGCAACTTCCGGGCCGAAAGCGAGGCCTTCGACATAGATGGTTTCAATGTCGGTAATGCCGAGGAAGCCAAGAACCGACTTCAGATACGGGACAGCATGGTTCATGCCGGCAGCCGGACCCTGGGAATAGACGCCGCCGGAAGCGAGGACGACATAGACCTTCTTGCCGGTGGCGAGGCCGACCGGGCCGCTTTCGGTATACTTGAAGGTGAGGCCGGCGCGGGCCACATTATCGATCCAGGTCTTCAGCGAAGAATAGATGTTGAAATTGATGAGGCCGGTACCGATGACGATGCTGTCGGCTGCGAGCAACTCGTTGACGAGCTCGTCGGAAGTCTTGACTGCAGCAGCTTCCTGGGCGGTACGGGCTTCCGGCGGCTTGCGGATGGCCGCGGTGAAGAGATCGTCAATGTGCGGCAGCGGATTTGCAGCAAGGTCGCGGCGGACGACGACGCTACCGGGGTTCTGAGCCTTGAGCTTATCAGCGAGTTCAACGGCGATCGACGTGGAAAGGGACTCTGAACGCGGGCTGGACGTCAGAAGAAGAATGGAAGACATGGTCGAATTTCCTCTCGAATTGCGGTTCAGCGGCCGGTTGGGAGCGGTGGGCCGCTGTGTTCGAGACAAGAAATAAGGCTGGCCCAGTATCGAAAAAACTGGGATAATGTCGATCAAAATTATCGATGGATTGGATGGAATATGCTTCCCAACCCGACACTGGATCAATTGCAGGTTTTCCTGACGGTCGCCGAAACCGGCAGCTTTTCAGCCGCCTCGCGTGTGCTGAACCGCGCGCAGTCGGTCATCAGCTATACGATCGCCAATCTGGAAGCCCAGCTTGAAGTGCCGCTCTTCGAGCGCTCCGGCGCCCGCCAGCCGAAGCTGACGGATGCCGGCAAGGCAATGCTTGAAGACGCCCGCCGCCTGATGGCTGACCTCGAAGTCATGCGCGCCCGCGTGAAAAGCATGAAGCAGGGGCTGGAGGCGGAGCTTTCTCTGGCGATCAGCGTGATGGTGCCAGCCAATGCCGTCATGATGGAGCTGCGTGAATTCCGCGAGAAATTCCCCAGCGTTGCGCTCAACCTCAATGTCGGCGAGCTCGGCATGGTCATGGACATGGTATTGAGCGACAAAGCCGACATCGGCATTGGCGGCGCGCTCGTGAGGCAGGAAGATTCGCTGATAGCTGAAAAGATCGGCTATTCCTTCATGGTTCCTGTAGTCGCGCCCGATCATCCGCTGGCGCGTATCGAACGGCCCCTGACGCTGGCCGATGTACGTGAAGAGATCCAGCTCGTGGTCTCCGACGCTTCCGGGCTTACCAAGGGGCGGGATTTCAATGTTCTGTCTTACAGGACATGGCGCGTCAGCGACATTGCGACCAAACATCAACTCATCAAGGGTGGTCTTGGCTGGGGTGGCTTGCCGGTGTCTCTCGTCGGTGACGACATTATGAAGGGCAATCTGGTCGCCATCAAGCTGGAGGCCTACGAGCAGGGCGAATACCCGATCTACGCCATGCGCAAGGCCGCCAACCCGCCGGGTCCTGCCGGCCAGTGGCTGATCGAAGCCTTCCGCCGGCGACTCTCCATGTGCCCGAGCCATGGCGAACTCATCAACATGCTGGGCATCGACGGACTGCACGCCATTCGCGAGGCTGCGGAATAGCCGCACAGTTGACGGGTTTCCGGCCTTTGCTATAACGGCGTCACGGTCTGCAGTTCACCGAGGCGTCGCCGTCCCGCAAGGGAAGCTAAACCTGCTTTAGAAAGATCATCAGCACTTGTCCTGTGCCGAAGTCGAAAGCCGGCGACCACCGACACCTTTTCAGGGAACGGCGCGTTGAGGATAAGACGTGACCAGATCTATCTTTCCAATGGAAATCGCCGATCTCTCGGCTTTTGCCAAATCTCTCCGTAAGCAGATCGAAGCGCTCGCTGACAGGCCGAGCCATGTCGAGATGCTCAATCTGCTGACTCGCGCGGCGGGTTATCGCAACTACCAGCATTTCCGCAGCGTGGCGCACTCCGCCGAAGTGCTGAAGGACTGGAGCCTGAAGCTGGATCCCCAGCCTTTGCCGGACGAAGACCGTGTGCTGAAGGCATCGCGCCATTTCGATGGCAATGGTCGACTGATCCGCTGGCCGGGCAGGAGGGGGCTGCAGGAGCTTTGCTTATGGTTCCTGTGGTCGAAACTACCGTCGAATACGGAACTGACGGAGCGCGAAATCAGCGACTTGCTGAGCCGCCTGCATCTTTTCGGCGATGCGGCACTGCTGCGCCGCGAGCTTTTCGATTTCGGGCTTGTCCACCGCACCCGCGATGGCAGGCAATATCTCCGGATCGAAAAGAAGCCGCCGGCCGAACTCGGCTTGCTTCTTCGTCGCATCGAAGCTGAGGCCGAAACTGCTTGAGCGAAAGGGCGCGGTTGAAGAAACCGCGCCCCTGCGGCTTTAGAGAACCAGCCTGAACTTCGCGAAGCCCTCGGCGCCTTCGCCGGCATCCTCGATCTTCACGCTCTTGACGTCGGCGAGATACTGTTTGGCTTTCGGGCCGCTTTCGAACACGACGGTCGTGCCGGGCAGGGGCTTGAAGGTCCAGTTGCCGTCGGCGGACGGGTTGATCGTGCCCTGATCATGGACATAGCGGACGATGACGTCGCGGTTGGTGTCCGGCGCTTGGAAGATCACCTTGTCGGAGGCGATTTCCGGGAAGCTGCCGCCGCCACCGGCACGATAATTGTTGGAAACGACGACGAACTTCTGGGCCGGATCGATCGGCTTGCCCTCGAAGGCAAGGTTCTGGATACGGTTGGAGTCCGGATTGACGGCCTTGCCCGACGAATCATATTTCGGCGGTTGCGACAGATCGATCTGATAGGTCACGCCATCGATCACGTCGAAATTGTAGGACGGGAAGTCGTTGTTCAGCAGAAGCGCATCTTTGGAGCCGGGCTCGATGTGGTTGAATATGCCGGCCGACATTTCAAGCCAGTTCTTCACCTGCGCACCGGTGATTGCGACAGCCTGAACAGTGTTCGGATAGAGGTAGAGGTCGGCAACATTCTTGATGGCGATATCGCCGGCCGGAACATCCGTATAGTAGTCGGCGCCGCCACGGCCCCCGGCCTTGAAAGGCGCTGCGGCGGAGAGAACCGGCAAATCCTTGAACTGCGTATCGGCCAGCATCTGCTTGATGTACCAGGTCTGAGCCTGCGAAACGATCTGCACTGAGGGATCGTCGGCAACGAGCGCAAAGTAGGAATAGAGCGGCGCGGAGGTCTTGCCGACAGGCGTGCGGACATAGGCAAGCGTTGCCTCGTGCTCTGCCTTGGCGGCCTCGACCACTTCTTTCTTATCGGTGACGTCGGCAACGACTTTCTTCTTGTCGTCGCGATGGTAGATGGGCCGTGCTTCGGAGGTGAAGGCGACGATTTTCCAGCTGTTGCCATCCTTCTCCAACAGCAGGTCGATCAGGCCGAGATGCGAACCCCAAAAGCCGGCCATGACGGCGGGCTTGCCATGTAGCGTACCCTTGACCGGATCGGCATCGGTTATGCCATCCCAGGTTTTCGGGCCAGGGAAGACCAGATGCTGGTGGCCGGTGAAGATCGCGTCGATACCCTCGACGGCAGCAAGATGCAGCGAGGCGTTTTCCATCTTCTCGGATGGGCCTGAGCCATCGATGCCGGAATGGGACAGGGCGATGATGATATCGGCGCCGGCTTCCTTCATGGCGGGCACCCAGGCTTTGGCGGCCTGAACGATATCGCGCGTCTGCGCCTTGCCTTCGAGATTCTTGATGTCCCACAGCATGATCTGCGGCGGTACGAAGCCGATGAAGCCGATCTTGACCGGGCTTTCATTGCCGGCGCCGTCCTTGATCTGCTTTTCGACGATGATATAGGGCTTGAAGAACAGATCGTCCTGCTTCGGATCGGAGGCGAGTTGGCCCTTGGTCAGGTTGGCGCAGACGAACGGGAAGTTCGCACCGTTCAGCACCTTGAACATGAAGTCCAGGCCATAGTTGAATTCGTGGTTCCCGAGCGTGCCGACCGTATAGCCGAGCGTGTTCATCGCCTTGACGACCGGATGCACGTCGCCATCCTTCATACCGTGCTGGTAGGCCATGTAATCGCCCATCGGATTGCCCTGCAGCACGTCGCCATTGTCGATCAGCAGCGAGTTGACGGCTTCCGCGCGGATCGTGTCGATGATCGTTGCCGTGCGCGACAGGCCCATCGTGTCGTTCGGCTTGTCGGCATAATAGTCATAAGGGAGGACGTTGACGTGGATGTCGGTCGTTTCCATGAGCCGCAGATGCGCCTGGTTTGCGGCAGCGCGGGCGCTGAACGGGTGCAGCAGCACCAGAGCGGAAGTGGCGGCAAGACCGCCAAGCAGGGAACGACGGCTCATTGCAGGCACATCGAGAATGGAAGGCATGGAAACACTCCTTTTGACATCATGCATCACCCGGTTCGATGAACTTAGGATGATTGGCAAAGGAGTACATCGCGAAAATGACAGAATGGCAAAAACGATGCCGCCAAAGCGGCACCGTTCTGGAAAGCTTTACCGAACGCGTGGCACTTCGCGATGGAAGAAGCGGAAATAGGAGGCAATGAGCGCGCGGGCATTGGAATTCACGTCGAACTGGATGCCGACACGACCATTATGTGTCCAGCGGATGACGCCTTCGAGCAGGCCGAGATTTTCGGCTTCGATGCGGACCTTGCTGCCCGAGGCCGCATAAAGCGGCGCCTTGACTTCGAGTGCTGCACCCGTAGCTGAAATATCAAGGATGCGGGCATCTACCTGGTTGTTCAGATAACGGATCTTGCCAAAAACGCGGCAGCTCCTGCGGTCGGCCTTGCGGGTCGTGATCTTGAGATTGCGTATCATGCTTATCCCCGTGACGAATTCGGGAGGAGCATAGGCAGCGAAGATTGAAATGCCTTTAGGCGCTTATTTAAAATTGCTGCGAAAGTCTCAATTCGGCACGACCGCTCGCCGCGCCACGACATGTTCGCGCCACACCGTGAAGATGCCGGCCGCGACCACGATGATCGAACCGACGATCATGTTCAGCGTCAGCTCCTCCCCGTAGATGAGCACGCCAAGGATAGAAGCGTAGACAAGCTGGATATAGGTAACCGGCTGGACGGCGGCCGCGTCGAGACTGTCATAGGCGCGGATCAGGAAATAGTGGCTCGATGTTCCGGTCAGGCAGACGGCCAGCATCCACATCCAGTCCCAGCCCTGAACCGGCGTCCAGTAAAAAGGGCCTGCGAGCGTCATCACGAGAGCCCCGACGACACCGGTATAGAAGAAGCTCGTCATCGCCGAATCCTGCCGGCTCACGTAACGAGTGGCGATCACGTAAAGCGCGAAGTTGACGCAGGAGACGACGGCAAGAAGCAGGTTCACGTCGAAGAACCCGCCCTCCGGCTTGAGGATCAGCAACACGCCGCAAAGTCCGACGCCGATTGCCGTCCAGCGGCGCCAGCCAACTCGTTCGCCAAGTAGGGGAATGGCAAGCAGTGCGACGATGATGGGGGTAGCGGCAAAGATCGCCTGCGAATGCGCAAGGCCAATCAGCGCAAAACAGGTGATTGCCAGCACCACCTGCACAGCAAGCAGAATGCCGCGCGACACCTGCAGAAAGGGGTGCTTGGTGCGAGCGGTGGCGGCGATGCCACCGCGCATTTTCGCGGCCAGAATCAAGGTGAACAGGCCGAAGGCCCAATAGCGCACCATCGTCACGAAGATAGGCGAATAGGCTGAACCAAGATGCTTCGAGATCGCATCCTGCGCTGAAAAGATCGTCAGTGCCAGGAGCAGGAAGATATAGCCGTGAGTCTTGGATTTCATGTCTTGCCGTTGAAGCGGAGACGCCCGCAACATCAAGCTAGGGCAGGATTCGAGGGCTTTGCAAGGGCTCAAAGGCCGACATTCGGCCTGTCGATGATTTCGCGTAGCGCAAAGCTCGAATTGATCTTCACCACATGCGGCAGCGCCGAAAGCCAGTCTCGGTGGATGCGCTCATAATCTTCCAGATCACGGGCGGCGACCCGCAGGATATAGTCGTACTCGCCGGACATCAGGTAGCAGACGAGCACGTTCGGACAGCGTTTCACTGCCGCCTCGAATTCCGACAGCGTCTTGGCGAACTGGCCGGACAGCGAGATGTGTACGATGGCGATCATCTTGTAATCGAGCGCCTTGTGCGAAAGCCGCGCATGATAGCCGCCGATGACACCGCTCTTTTCGAGAATATCGAGCCGCCGCGAAGAGGCGGAAGGCGATAGTCCCACCTTGTCGGCGAGCTCCGCATTGGTGATACGGGCATTGATCTGTAGCGCCCTTAGAATCGCAAGATCGATACTATCGAGATCAGACATTCGAAGAACCTTCGAAAAATGGATAGTTAACGCAATAATCTTCGAAACTTTGCTGAAACGCAAATCCTCTTTGCAAGGACATTTCGTGGCCGTGGTGGTTGGATTTAGGAGCAAGAAAACGCTCCGCGGAACGCGGACATAAAATGAGAGGAACGCGAATGCGTGTCGGCTGCCCGAAGGAAATCAAGAACCATGAATATCGCGTCGGTCTGACGCCGGCTTCGGTAAGAGAATATGTCGCCCACGGCCATGAGGTCTGGGTGGAGACGAAGGCGGGTGCCGGCATTGGTGCCGATGATGCCGCCTATATGGCTGCTGGCGCGAAGATCGCCGCCTCCGCCAAAGATATCTTTGAAAAGTGCGACATGATCGTCAAGGTTAAGGAGCCCCAGCCGTCAGAATGGGCGCAGCTCCGCGACGGTCAGCTCCTTTACACCTATCTGCATCTTGCGCCCGATCCGGAACAGACCAAGGGTCTGCTCGCCTCCGGCGTTACGGCAATCGCCTATGAGACCGTGACGGACGATCGCGGCGGCCTGCCGCTCCTGGCGCCGATGTCCGAAGTCGCCGGTCGTCTTTCGATCCAGGCCGGTGCCACTGCACTGCAGAAGGCCAATGGCGGCCTCGGCATCCTGCTCGGTGGTGTGCCCGGTGTTCTCCCGGCCAAGGTTGCCATCATCGGCGGCGGCGTCGTCGGCCTGCATGCAGCCAAGATGGCAGCCGGTCTCGGCGCTGATGTCAGCATTCTCGACAAGTCGCTGCCGCGCTTGCGCCAACTCGACGATATCTTCAATGGCCGTATCCATACGCGCTATTCAAGCATTCAGGCCCTGGAAGAAGAAGTTTTCTCCGCTGATCTTGTCATCGGTGCCGTGCTGATCCCTGGCGCTGCCGCGCCGAAGCTCGTGACCCGCGAAATGCTGACAGGCATGAAGAAGGGCTCCGTCATCGTCGACGTCGCGATCGACCAGGGCGGCTGCTTCGAAACCTCGCATGCAACGACCCATTCCGAGCCGACCTATGTCGTCGACGGCGTCGTGCATTATTGCGTCGCCAACATGCCAGGCGCCGTTCCCGTCACGTCTGCCCACGCGCTGAACAATGCGACACTCGTCCACGGCCTCGCACTCGCCGATCGCGGCCTGCGCGCCGTTGCCGAGGACAAGCATCTGCGCAACGGCTTGAACGTCCACAAGGGCCGCATCACCAACAAGCCGGTCGCTGACGCGCTTGGTTATGAAGCTGTCGCGCCGGAAAGCGCGCTGAACGTAGCGTAAACCAGCTGACTCTAGGTCAGATGAAGGCGCCGGTTTCCGCAAGGGCCGGCGCTTTTACTTTGTCGATCCGGCACTGATAGCAATTGTTGCGCGCGGAGCGCACATGCACATAGGCGATGCCGGGCCGCGCAAGCAGTTCGGTCGCATAAGCAGGGATCTTCTCGATCGGCGTGACCGCACCGGTGCCATAGACGATCCTGTCATTCTCGCCATAGCCGCGCACAATGAAGTCAGTGCTTGTCGTCAGGACAGGAGGCAGAACTTCGTCGGCGGAATAGCGCTTGCAAGGCTGCTTGTGCAGGAAGATCGGGCCGGTCTCGGCATAGGGCTGCAGTTCCGGAAAGGGCCGGTAGGCAAAGACGAAGAGTTCTTCGCCAGCGCCGATATTTCGCAGGCAGTGGCGGCAGGGATGGCCTGGACCATCGGATATCATCGTCTCAGGCAAACGATCATAGGCATCGCGGCCGCCGCTCCAGAGCGCTTCTGCATCTGATGTCGGCATCGCGGAAAACTGAATGCTGGTCACGGCAAATCTCCTTGTGAGCTTTGCCATAGTTTCCGCGCTGACGATCAACCAAGCCACCCGATTCTTGCTTCGAACAGCACGTCGCGTGCAGACGCGATCAGCTTTTCCTGGCGATTTCCAGCAGTTCCTTGTCGCTCAACGGCCTGACGATCCCGGTGCCGGTGGAGACGGGAGAGAAACCGAACATCTGATAGAGCTGTAATGCCCGTGGATGGTCGAGATTGTTGGTGGTCGTCGTGACCTTTGTCGGGTTCAGTGTCCAGATCGCGTAGAGCGCCTGGAGCAGGAACCATTTGCCGATGCCGAGGCCGAGCGCATGTTCGAAGAGCCCGAAATGGGAGAGCTCGATCGTATCCTCGTCCTCGCAGAGATATTCAAAGAAGCCGGCCGGCGCACCGTTGACGTAGAGTACGCTGATATTGTTGCGCTTGTCATGCAGCGCTGCCGTAAGCTCCTCGTCACTCATCCTCAATCGGTCGACCCACTGCCAGCGCGCGCCAACCTGCCGGTAGAGGTAGCGATAGAAGGCCAAGGGAATACCTGGGGCGCGCATGATTGCCGTCTGTATGTTGACGGGCACAGGCAGGCTTGCCTTCGGCGGCGCGACCATTTCAAGCCGCGTAATATGGGCCTTGAGCGAGGCGGGCGTCTTTCCCATGGCGGTCAGACTTTGACCGGTTCAGGCGGGCCGGTGACGACGGGCGTGTCCTCGCGGCTGCCCCATTCGCTCCAGGAGCCGTCGTAGAGCTTGTTATCGGTATGGCCGAGCGATTCCAGCGCCAGTGTGATGATCGCGGCGGTAATGCCCGATCCGCAGGAGGTGACGACCGGCTTGGAAAGGTCGATGCCGGCATCCTCGATCGTCTGCTTCAGTTCCGGCAGCGATTTGAAACGGCCCTGATTGGCAAAGACGCCTGATGGCAGGCTGCGTGCGCCGGGCATATGGCCGGAACGCATGCCTGCGCGCGGTTCCGGCTCGACGGCTGCGAAGCGTCCGGCGCTGCGGGCATCGGCGATCTGCAGAGCGCCACTCGCTACGATATCGCGCATCTGCTCGAGATGAACGACGCGGCTGGCATCATAGTTCGTCTTGAAACTCGCCGGGGCATAGTGCGGCACCTCGGTTTCGAGCGGTCGTCCTTCGGCTTTCCAGCCGTCCAATCCGCCATCAAGCACGAAGACGTTCTTTGCGCCCATCACCCGGAACAGCCACCAGACACGTGGCGAGGCAAACATGCCGATGCCGTCATAGACGACGATCCGGTCGTTCTCGCTGATGCCGAGCTTGCCGGCTTCAGCAGCGAAATAATCGGGCGAGGGGATCGTATGCGGCAGGTTCGTCGAATGGTCGGCGATCTTGTCCTGATCGAAACGGATGGCACCCGGAATATGGCCGGCGGCATATTCCGCATTTGCATCGCGCTTTTGCGCCGGAAGATAGAAGGATGCGTCGAGCACGCGCAGATCGGGCTTGCCGAGTTCAGCCTGCAGCCAGTCGGCCGAGACGACGAAATGGCTCTTGGTGTCGCTCATGATGATCTCCCCAAATATCAGGCCCAAATAGCAGGCATCGTCTATCAGGCTTCGTCGCCGGGCGTGCCGAAGCGAATGCGGAAGCGCCGGTTCTCTTTGCCCTTCTTCTCGATCTTGGCAATATGAATCTGACCGACTTCCTGTGTTTCCGAAACATGCGTGCCGCCGCAGGGCTGGCTGTCGATCGCAGAACTCTCCCCGATGCAGACGAGGCTGACGCGACCAAGGCCAACAGGAGGACGCACATTCTTCGATTTGACGATGCCGGGATTGGCGGCGAGCTCCTCATCCGTAATCCACTGAAGATAGACCGGATGGTTCTGATTGACGAGGTCCATCAGCTTGGCCGTCACCTCATCCTTGTCGATCGTATCGGTCATGTCGAAGTCGACGCGGCTTTCGTCCTCACCGACCGCTGCCCCGGTGATCGGATAGGAGCAGACGACCGACAGAAGATGGCAGGCAGTGTGCATGCGCATCAGTCGGTAGCGGCGCGGCCAGTCGATGTGCAGCACCAGCTTCTCGCCGTTCTCAGGGCGCGGCTGGCCTTCCAGCGGCATATGGATGATGATGTCCTTGGTCGCGCCGTGTTTTGCCTGGCCAAGTTCTATCTTGGAACCATCAACCCGTTCGAAGAAGCCGGTGTCGCCCGGCTGCCCGCCCGATGTCGCGTAAAAGCAGGTCTGGTCCAGCTCGATGCCCCCGTCCTCGTGAACGGCCGTGACGACCGCTTCGCATGTGGAAAGATAGAAGTCGTCACGGTAGAGGGCATTGACTGGCATGGGGGCTCACGCTGCGGGTTCGTAGGGTATTTTGATATCCGTCGAGCCGACCATCCATTCGGGAATGGGAAGGCCCTTGGATGAAAGGAAATCCGGATTGAAGAGCTTGGACTGATAGCGGTTGCCATAGTCGCAGAGGATTGTCACGACCGTGTGGCCGGGGCCGAGATCCCTGGCGAGGCGAACCGCACCGGCAATATTGATCGCCGTGGAACCGCCAAGGCAAAGGCCTTCATTCTCGACGAGATCGAAGAGGTAGGGAAGCGCCTCGGCATCGGTGACATGATAAGAGAAATCTGGTGTGAAGCCTTCGAGGTTAGCCGTGATGCGCCCCTGGCCGATACCTTCCGTGATCGACGAGCCCTCGGACTTCAACGTGCCGTTCGCGTAGAATTCGTAGAGCGCAGCACCCTCGGGATCGGCAATGCCGATCTTGATGTCCTTGTTGACGGCCTTGAGACCTGCCGCCACGCCGGCAAGCGTGCCGCCCGAACCGACCGAGCAGATGAAGCCGTCGACCTTGCCGTCCGTATCTTTCCAGATCTCGGGTGCGGTGGTTTCGACATGCGCTTGGCGATTGGCGACGTTGTCGAACTGGTTCGCCCAGATAGCGCCGTTCGGCTCGCTCTTGGCAAGCTGTTCGGCAAGGCGGCCCGAAACCTTCACGTAGTTGTTGGGGTTCTTGTAGGGAACGGCCGGAACTTCGACGAGCTCGGCGCCGAGCAGGCGCAGCGCATCCTTCTTTTCCTGGCTCTGGGTTTCCGGAATGACGATCACGGTACGATAGCCGAGCGCCTTGGCGACGACCGTCAGGCCGATCCCGGTATTTCCAGCCGTACCTTCAACGATGACGCCGCCGGGCTTGAGCAGGCCCTTTCTCTCGGCGTCACGGATGATGTAGAGCGCCGCTCGGTCCTTCACCGACTGGCCGGGATTGAGAAACTCGGCCTTGCCGAGAATGGTGCAGCCGGTCGCCTCGGAAACACCCTTGAGCTTGATGAGGGGCGTATTGCCGATAGCCTCGATTACGGATGGGTGGAAGGTCATGGAATCTGCCTCGTTTACGCATAGTTTAGGAACGGTCTTTTCCCTTCACAAGGCGGCATTGGCAAGAAATCCTATTCCATGCCTTCTATGCCCGCGATAAAATTAGTCTTCTATTTCCAGCCTTTCGCTCAGCCTGGGCAAGCAGTGATCCGAAGATTGACTTTCGGCGTATGGATGACGACAAAGCAAGCACGGGCGCAGGAACAAGGCGTGACCGAATCTGACATGGTTCACGAGCATATCGACACGATCGATGCATTGATGGCGCATTATGTTGCTGGCTCCCTTCCGGAGCCGGCTCGCGCACTCGTGGAATCTCATCTCGAAATGAAGCCGGACAATCGCGGCCTGGTGGTTGACCTCGAATGGCTGGCTGGAGAAGCTCTGGAGAGCACGCCATCAAGCCCGATCAGCGACCGCGATGCGAAGCTTGCGGCAATCTTCGGCTCGAAGGCTCCTGTTTCCCCTCCTAAGCTCCTGTCACGTCCGCCGGGTGCTCTTTTCCCGCGCGCCTTGCGCAATCTCATCGGTTTCGAAGCCGATGATGTGCCGTGGCGCAAGCGCCTTCCGGGCTTCAAGGAATATGCGACCGATATTGACGGCTGCGAGGTCAGCCTGATGTGGATACGGCCGGGTCGCGCACTGCCTGCCCATACGCATGCGGGCATGGAACTGATCCTCATCCTCGACGGCGCTTTCCGCGACGAGCGCGGCCGTTTCGGGCCGGGGGATATCTCGATTGCGGATGCCACCGTCGACCATCGCCCCGTCGCCGAGAAGGATCGGCCGTGCATCGCCTTTGCCGTTTCGGATGGCCCGATCAAGCTCACCGGCTCCTTCCGGCAGATCATCGGCGACCTCATCGGCTGAAAGCAGCCACAATGCTGTGATAGAGCCATGGTCCCGGGAGAGATGAGGAGCTTCCGGGCCTGTGTTCGTGTTCAAATCGGCAGACCGGAGGAAGTGTCATGCGTAATTTCATCGCCCGTCCAGAACATGGTATCGTCTGGATTTCCGGTGCGAGTTCCGGAATAGGCCGAGCGCTGGCGCTGAAGCTCGCAGGCGAGGGATACGGGGTCGCCGTCACCGCCCGCAATCACGAAAAACTGGTGGAATTGCAGCTCGAGGCAGCCGGACTGTCCGGCAGCATCATCGTGCTTGATGGCGATGTGACCGATGCCGAAGACATGGAACATGTCATGGCCTCGATCGAATATGAGCACGGTGCGCTCGCCATGGCGATCCTGTGTGCAGGTGTCTATCAGCCCGTCCATGGCGAGGATCTGAACCGAGCCGATTTCGAGAAGACTTTTGCCGTCAACCTGTCGGGCGTCGTCAATTGCCTGCTGCCGGCTATAAGGCACATGAAGGCGAAGGGGCAGGGGCAGATCGCCATCGTTTCCTCAGTGACGGGCTACACGGGATTGCCGACCAGCGCCGCTTACGGCGCGACCAAGGCTGCCCTGATCAATATGGCCGAAAGCCTGAAATTCGATCTCGATAAGATCGGCATCCGCATCCAGCTCATCAATCCGGGCTTTGTCGATACGCCGGCAACGCGTAAGAATGCCTTTCCCATGCCGGCACTGGTTTCGCCCGAGACGGCGGCAGAGCGCATTGCGGCAGGCCTCAAATCGCAGGCTTTCGAGATCACCTTCCCGAAGCGCTTCACCTATGTGCTGAAGGTCCTGCGGATCTTGCCTTACGGTCTCTATTTCGCACTGGTGAACCGCTTCACCGGTTGGGGCGAGCGGCCCGCCAACTCCAGTCACCGGCCGGTGACGCCGCATCCGGCTGAGTGATCAAGACCGCGAAAAGACCACCTGCCGCACATCGATGTTGCGGGCGCGAAAGCCTGCCTCGCAGTAGAAGAGGTAGAATTCCCAGAGCCGCTTGAACCGGTCGTCGAAACCCATCGGCCTGAGCTTATGCCAGACGGACCAGAAGCGCTCGCGCCATTCCGCCAGCGTACGGGCGTAGTCAAGGCCGAAACCGAAGTCTCTGACCAGTGACAAGTCCATCTTCCTGCCGAGTTCGGCAAGGTGGTGGCGCGTCGGCAGCATGCCGCCGGGGAAGACATATTTCTGGATGAAATCCGGATTGCTGCGATATTGCTCGAAGGCCTCGGGACGGATGGTGATGATCTGTAGGCCTGCCTTACCACCCGGCTTCAGACACTGCTTCAGCTTGGAAAAATAGGCCGGCCAGTATTTCTCGCCAACAGCCTCGAACATCTCGATCGAGACGATGCGGTCATAGACCCCGGTCTCGTCTCGATAGTCCTGGAAGCGAAAGTCGACCCTGTCGCTAAGCCCCGCGTTGCTGATGCGCGTTTGCGCGAAGGCAAGCTGCTCGCGGCTGATGGTCAGCCCCGTCACCCGGCAATTCAACTCGCCTGCCGCAAATTCGGCAAAGCCACCCCAGCCGCAGCCGATTTCCAGCACATGATCGCCGGACTTGATGCCGGTCGCCTCCGCCAGCGCCCGATATTTGGCGTTCTGTGCCGATTGCAGGTCGTTGGCGCCGGTCGAATAGAGCGCCGAGGAATAGGTCATGCTCGGGTCGAGCCATTGCTTGTAGAAGTCGTTGCCGAGGTCGTAATGGGCCGAGATATTGCGCTTGGAGCCCGTCTTGGTGTTGGCGTTCATCCAGTGGCGGATACGCTCGACGAAGCGGCCGACGCCGCGCTTGCCATGCGCGTAGCTGTGCGCCGCTTCGCCATTGACGAGAAAAAGCTCGAGGAAGGCAGTGATGTCTGGGCTGTCCCAATCGCCGTCCATATAGGTCTCGGCGACACCGATCGTGCCGCTGGTCAGCGCGCGATCGGCAAGGTTCCAGTTTCGAAGCGTCAACGCGGCGTCAGGTCCGGCAGCCTTGCCCTTGATAAACACCTTGCGCCCGTCGGGCAGCGTGACCGCAAGGGAGCCGTGCTGCATGCGCATCAGGCCGCGCAGTGCAAGCTTCGCTTTGAAGGGCAGGCCTTTGACGATGCGTGAAATATTTTCTGCCGTCAGCGTCACCGCGTCCCGGGCAGATTGATTCAAATCCTGTAAATTGCTCACCGTCCATCCTCCCGTATTTTTAGGCCGGTCAGGACAATGCTTGCGCCTCTCCTCCGGCGATTGCCGCAAACGCTAGATTCATTCCGCAGCTTCTGCAAGCCGGCTTGCCGGCTTCACGCTGACAGGCGGCGGAGGTGGTGGCCGGCGAACGTAGATGGCGCCTTTGAGCCAGAGTTTCAGAGCCTCCCAGTGAATTCCGGTCATGATCTTGATGGTCAGGAAGGGAATAGTTGTGAGAAGATAACCGAGCGTCCGGCCAGTCAGCGGCTTTTTCCGGCCGGCGAAGGTTGCGGCAAGAAGCGGCCCTTCCGCATCGGTTTCCAGGATGCGCCAGCGGATTTCCTGGCCGGGTGGCAGCATGCGGAAATGATAGCGCATGCCGATGCCAATGAAGGGAGAGACATAGAAGAGCTTGTCGCAGGTCTGGCGAAGACCACTTTCGAAGATTTCATTATCCTCGACGGGGCAGACATAACTATGCCGCTCGCCGAATGTGTTGCGCACTTCGTAGATCAGCGCAATCAAGGCATCCCTGTCGTCATAAGCATAATAGACCGAAAGGGGATTGAAGACGTAGCCGAGGATCCGCGGATAACAGACGAGCAGGATCTTGGCCGGCCGTTCGACACACGCATCCGCAAGCAGGCGGTCGGCATGGGAGCGCAGCTTTCCATTTGCTGCATGGTCCTCTTCATGGAACGAGACGAGATTGCTTCGGTTGACCGAAAACAGCGCCGACTGGCTGTCAGCTTCCTCCAACCGGTCGAGATCGATGGAGAGCGAAAAGACCCGATATTGGAAGCGATGGCCGAACGGTTTAATGCGCTGATGCATGACATCGCCCACATAAAGTACCGCCGCTGCGTCCGGCGGAGGACCGTTTCGCGTCACGCTGACGCCATACCTCGATGCGCGGGGGGGTTTGCGGGATGCCATCATGCTACCGCTTCCAGCGTGGTTCCAGAGGAGGGCCGGGCGGTCCGCCAGGGTGTGATCCCGCCCAGTGCCTCTGCCGCCGCAAGACCGGAAACGAGTCCATCCTCGTGGAATCCGTATCCGGTCCAGGCGCCCGCGAAATAGCAATTGTTTCTTCCCTGGATGGCGGCAATCGCCCGTTGCGCTGCCATCGCTTCCGCGGAGAACTGCGGATGCTCATAGGTGAATTCGGCAAAGACCTTGCGGCTCTCCGGTTCGCGGTCCGGGTTGAGCGTGACGAACAGCGGAAAATTCGGATCTATGCCCTGTAGCCTGTTCATCCAGTAAGTCACGGCCACACCGGCTCTGCCGTCGGCATGGCTTGAACGCAGATAGTTCCAGGAGGCCCAGACCTTACGCCGCGTCGGCATCAGGTTGGCGTCACAGTGCAGGATAACGCGGTTGGGCAGATAGGGGACAGCAGCGAGCAAGCGCTTTTCCTGATCCGTCGCATCAATCAGCAACCGCGCCGTCTGATCGCTGTGGCAGGCGAAGATCACCTTGTCGAAGAAGGCCTCGCCGCCGGTCTCGTCGATCAGGGTGATGCCCTTGTCGCTGCGGATCACCCCACGCACGCCGCAGCCGAGCTTCAATTTGTCGCCGAGCGGTGACAGAAGCCTTTTCAGGTAGTTGCGGCTGCCGCCGGTGACGGTGCGCCACTGATGCTGACGGCGATAGATAAGTCGGTGATTGTCGAAGAAATTGACGAAATGTTCGGCGGGAAATTGCAGCATCCGCGCTGATGGCGCCGACCAGATCGCCGCCGCCATCGGCACCAGATAGTTGTTGGTGAAACCCGGCGAGAAGCCACGCCAGTCGAGATAATCGCCGATCGAACGTGAGGCCAGGTGCCCGGCCGCCCGGTCTTCCAGGCAGGTCCGGTTGAAGCGCAGGATCTCGCGGATCATCCAGAGAAAGGAGGGGCTCAGCAGATTGCGCTTCTGCGCGAATATAGACGACAGCCCGCCGCCGCTCCACTCCAGCCTGCCATGATCCAGCGACAGTGAAAAGCTCATGTCGCTGGCATGCGTGGCAACGCCGAGCTCTGCAAAGAGCGCGGTCAGATTGGGATAATTGTGCTCGTTGTAGACGATGAAGCCGGTATCGACCGGAATGCTCAGCCCGTCATAGCCGACATCGACCGTTGCCGTATGGCCGCCCGGCCGGGCATCTTTCTCGTAGAGTGTCACGTCATGGACAGGATTGAGCGCCCAGGCGGCCGAAGCACCCGATATGCCCGACCCTACGATGGCGACCTTGAGGCTGCGTGGCAGCGAAGGAACATGCACGTTCATGCTGCATCCTTTATGGCGCTATAGACCTTCAGCGCTCGTCTGCGCGCCGTGGCGTGATCGACGATGGGTCTGGGGTAGGTTTTCCCAAGCGTGACGCCGGCGTTTTCGAGCACGCTCGCTGGTGCCTCGAACGGCCGGTGGATATGTTTGTCCTCGAGCTTTCCGAGCTCCGGCACGAACTGCCTGATGTAGCTGCCGTCGGCATCGAATTTTTCGCCCTGGAGCATCGGATTGAAGATGCGGAAGAAGGGGGAGGCATCGGCGCCTGAACCTGCCACCCACTGCCAGCTGGCCGCGTTATTGGCGGGGTCTGCATCGACTAGCGTGTCGCGGAACCAGGCTTCGCCGCGGCGCCAGTCGACCAGCAGGTGCTTGATGAGAAACGAGGCGACGATCATCCGCACGCGGTTATGCATCCAGCCATGGCGCCAGAGTTGGCGCATGCCGGCGTCGACAATGGGATAGCCGGTCTGGCCATTGCACCAGGCATGAAATCCGTCTTCATCTTCGCGCCAACCGAAGCCGTCGAAATCGTCGTTCCAGTTATCCCTGGCAAGCTCAGGAAAATGGAAGAGCAGATGGTAGGAGAATTCTCGCCATGCCAGTTCCTTGCGGAAGCGTACGATATCGTCGGATGGAATGCGCCGCGAAAGTCCCTTCGTGGCGTCCCAGATGCGGGCAGGCGAGATTTCGCCGAGCGCCAAGTGCGGAGAGAGAAGGGAGGTTGCGGTCTTTCCGGGGAAATCCCGGTCGGCTGAATAGCCTGGAAGTCCGTCCTCGACGAAACCGCTGAGCTTTTCCTGGGCTGCCGCTTCACCCGGCGTCCACATGTCGGGGAAGGACTTTGCCCAGTTCGGCTTAAGCGGCAGGAGCTTCCAGGAGGTCAACACTTCGGAGGCCGGAAACTGTTTTGGGAAGCGGAAGCGCTCGGGCGCATCGACCGGTGCCTCCGGCTCGCCGCCTTCTTCGAGCGCCCGCCAGAATGGCGTATAGACGCGGTATGACGTGCCGCTTGCCGTTTTGAGCTTGGTCGGCTCATGCAGAAGCTGTCCGCCGAAGCTGCGTGCCTCGATCGCCTGTTTTTCGAATTCATGCTTCAGGCGGGTGTCGATCGCGATGCCCGGCGGATCATAACGGCGGTTCCAGAAAACGGCTTCCGCACCGCTCCGCTTGATGATGTCGGCAAGCACATTGCGGGCATGACCGCTTGCTAGAATGAGCTTGCCGCCATGTCTTTTGAGGGCTGCGTCAAGCGCATGCAGTGAATGATGCAACCACCATGCCTGGGCAGCGCCAAGAGGCCCCGTGCCGTCTTCCTGGGGTTCGCGGATATAAAGCGGAATGACCGGCCGCCCCGATGCGCATGCCGCATGCAGAGCCCTGTTGTCGTCAAGACGCAAGTCCTTGCGGAACCAGACGATTACCGGTCTTGCAACAGTCTCCCGTGCCAATGGCTGCTCCCTGCCTTGCCTCTCTGTCTGTTACGGAAGTACGAGGCAATCGGATCAACAGTTTCATCAGGCGCGCATGAAAAAGGCCGGTGGGAGCCGGCCTCTCTCAATGAACGGGTCTTTGCCCGATCAGTTGTCGTATTCGCGGCAGGCATCGCTGACCGAAGCGCCGCTCTCGCCACCGCGCGTATCGACGCCGGTATTCTGCTGCGGCATGCCCGGGCAATCGATGGCCTGACCACCGATGCTCTGCGTCGTGGTCGGGTCTACCGTGGCCCCGGGCATCGGATGAATGCCATTGCTGTCATTGGTGTAGTCGGACGAATAATTGCCCGAACTCGGGTCCGTCGAACCGCCATTGGTCGGGCCGATGGTGTCGGGATTAGACTGAGCGAATGCCGACGAAGCCATGCCGATGGCAAGCAGCGAGGCGGCGATAAGAGATTTATGCATGGGAGCTGTCCTCCTTAGATTTTCGTCTTTGGCGACCCTTTCCTAACCCGTGAGAAAACTCATGGTTCCAAAATTAGGTTACAAAATTTAAACGGGGCGGTTGAGACAATTGCGCATGGTTACGCATAAACCTTAACCGCGAAAGCCGCTTTGCCTGAGCTCTCCTTTGCCTTACCTGCGCAGTGAAACCCTTGTTACGGCATGAGGCCGCCATGTTCATTTCACCGCGCGAAGCCGGAGATCTCTGCCTTCAGATGATGCTTGCACTCACTTTGACGGTGAGCGGCATGGCGCTGGCGTCGACCGTTGTGAAAGCAACGGAGCAACGGGTTTCGGTCATCGACGTCAACCGTCCTTCGCTCTGGTCTGCTGGCCCCGTCCGCGTCGGGAATGCCGAGCCCATTCTGCTTTCCGACGGGCGCGATATGACTGCAGGCGAGGGGATGCCTTGCCACAACACGATCGGCCTCAGAATATCCTGCGACTTGTTGACCTTTGCTGTGAGCGACAGCTTCTGATCCCGCGATGGATTTTCCAGCTTTCTCACGGGTTTTGGAGCTTCATTTCTTTAGTCCATAAAATTTATGGATAATTCTGGCCGAGATGCGTCACAGCAGTTTGCTGCGCATGCGCCAGGAGATAGCAATGACAAAAATCCTGATCGTGCCGGGTCTGTTCGGTTCCGACGAGGGGCATTGGCAGCACTATTGGCTTGATGACGTGCCACAGAGCCAAATGGTCGGCCAGGACGACTGTAACCACGCTCGTCTGGATCGCTGGATGGAACGGCTGGAACAGGCACTGCTGGAGGCGGGGGAAGCCTATATCGTTGCCCACAGCCTCGGCTGCATCCTGACGGCGAGGCTCGCCGACCGGCCACTGGCCCGGCGGGTAAAGGGAGCGCTTCTGGTCGCCCCGTGCGATTTGCCGGCCACGGAAAGGCTGCACCCCGGCTCGCTCGCCTTCGGCCCCATGCCGACAACCCCGCTTCCCTTTCCGAGCCTCACCGTCGGCAGCCTCGACGACAAATATATGTCGCTCGACCGTTTGAGCTTCTACACTCGCCTCTGGAAAACCGAGGTCCGCAACATAGGTCTCGCAGGCCATATCAACATTGCCAGCGGTTTCGGTCGCTGGACCGGCGGCTACGCCCTGTTCGATGCAGTAAAAGGCAAGGCGAAGGCGAAGAGACCGCAGATATCCACGCTTGCCGCGACCGCCGCATCGGCCTGATATTTTATCGGGACATGCGCAAGAAACGGGTTGAACTTACGCCTTTGCAGTACGATTCTGATGCCCGACGGAATGTGAGGGCTTCACCATGGCTCAGAAAGTGCATCAATATCTGATCTTCGAAACCGCCGGCGGCTTTTGCGGCATTGCCTGGAGCGATGCCGGCGTGACGCGATTCCAGTTGCCGACGAAGAGCGCCGAGTCGACAGAACGCTTGTTGCTGCGCCGTTTGCCGGCTGCCGAACCGGGCAGGCCGACGCCGCAGATTCTGGACGCCGTTGCTGCGGTAAAGCGCTACTTCGAAGGTGAGGAAGTCGACTTCTCCACTGTCGCCGTTGACCTTGACGGCCAGGCCGCATTCTTCCGCGATATCTATGCCGCCGCGCGCCGCGTCAGTTGGGGTCGCACGACCACCTACGGCACGCTGGCCAAGGAGCTTGGAGCAGGGCCGGAAGCCGCACGCGACGTCGGCCAGGCCATGGCGAAAAACCCCGTCGCGCTTATCATTCCCTGTCATCGCGTGCTGGCCGCAGGCGGCAAGATCGGCGGCTTTTCGGCGCCCGGTGGTTCGAATGCCAAGCTGCATATGCTGGAACTCGAGGGCGTGCATGTCGGCCCGCCGCCGCCCGCCCAGCAGTCTCTCGATTTTTGAGGACGAAGCCGCAAGCAAGTGCTTGGAATATCCTGAAAATCCTCGCTATAAAACTCTGTCTATAGCGAGGTTTTTCATGAACAAGATTTTCAACCCGCCATCCGTCCGCCGGCCCTTCGGAAATTACAATCACGGCCTTCTCGTGCCGCCGGGCGCGTCCTTGCTGGTCACGTCAGGTCAACTTGGAATCGGTCTCGATGAAAAGGTCCCCGAGGATGTGACGGCGCAGGCCGAGCTCTGCTTCGAGGCGATCAAGGCGATCCTCGCCGAGGCCGAGATGAGCTTTGCCGATGTCATCCGCGTTTCCGGCTTCGTAACGAAGCGGGAGGATTTCCCGGCCTATATGGCGGTGCGCGACCGCTTCACGCTCGACCCGAAACCTGTTTCGACGCTCATCATCGTCAGCGGCTTTACCCGGCCCGAATTTTTGGTCGAGGTGGAAGTAACGGCCGCCAAGGTCTTCTAAGGTTTGACCGCAGGCTCCGTGGCGATCACGACCGCGCAGTTCAACGGCGTGGCAGCACGCATGCAAGCCGCTTCCTAAAGCGTATCGCAATCCTTCTGATTTGCTTGCCGCGCTTCAGGCACTTGTTTTCGCATGTGGTTGTCGCAAACCGCACCACATTTTTGCGCGACTTTAGAAGCGCTCCATCGCGCTCTTCACCTTGGCGAGAAACGCTGCTCGCGTCTCCGGGGTGCAATTGTTCATGTCGTAATGGGCGAGAAAGGTGACCGGCTTGAGTGGGTTGATCTGCGCCCGCAAAACACGCTTCACGATCTTCTTAGGCGGATTGCCGGCAACGAAGGCGCGAAAAGGTGTCGCGCCATAGGTCAGCACTGCACCGAGCTTCTTGATATGCCGCAGTCGGGATTGAACCTTGCCGTCCACGAGCGCGAAGGAAACACCGGGGAGCCAGACCCGGTCGAAGTAGCCCTTGAGGATGGCCGGAAAACCGAAGTTCCACACCGGTGTGCAAATGACCAGCGCCTCGGCCTGCTTCAGCCTCTCGACATAGGGTTTCACCAGCGAGGTATTGCCGGGATAGTCGTGATAGACGAGCCGGTCATGTTTCGACAGGACGGGGTCGAAATTTTCCGCATAGAGATCGCACGCATCCACCTCGTGCCCGGCCTTGGCGAGGCTCTCCAGGGTCTGTCTGAAGAGCGCTTTGCCGTAGCTTTCCTCGACCGGGTGCGAATGGAGGACGAGAACCCTCATGAAGCCTCCATAACGGCGGCAAGGCCCGGGAAGAGATAGTTCTTGCCGGCATTGAAATCGAAGTTGGGATTTTCCCAGGCGATCATCTTGCCGGGGTTGAGCAGCCCCTTCGGATCGGTCTCATGCTTGAAGGCGAGCTGCACCTTGTCTGTGCGCTTCATGCCGCCTTCTTCCAGCGTATAGCGGTGCGGGTTGAAGATTGGGCAGCCGTGGTCCTGATGGATCTTGATGATTTCTTCCAGCCGTTCCTCGGTCGTGTAGCGTACCAGCGGCAAGCCCGAGCACTGGATCTGTCCATCGAACTTGATGAATTCGAGATGACCCGGCACCTCATCGCCGAAAATCTCCACCATCTTCTTCACCTTGGCGACATGATCCGGCCCCGGATACTGCACTTGCAGATAGGTGAAGGACGGATCGACCTTGAGGGCACGCAGCGTCGTGTGGTTCCAGGCAAGTTCATAGGCATGCGGGATGCCGCGCATGCTCTCGACCTTGTCGGAACGGAACATGATTTCACCCTTCTGCGCTGCCGTAAAGGCCAGGAAGGCATCCATGGAATGCGGTGCGATCATCAGCACGACGATCGACTGGCCCTGACGGATATAGGGCTTGTGGCGGGTGAAATATTCATGCGGGATGGGTGCTGCGATCGGCGCTATTTCCTTGACGAGAATGCCGTTGCACTTCGCCAGCGCATCGGAGAAGCGCACTGCATCCATGAAGTCGTCATAGCCGACGAGAACGTCCACCCAGTCATAGGCAGGTGCCAGCGGCATTTCGATTTCGGTGATGATGCCGTTGGTGCCATAGGCATGGCTGACCTTCTGCAGGTCCCAGCCGGTGAGATCGAGCACCCGCGGCTCCGCCTCCATGGTCACGACACGCAAGCGCAGGATATTGCCGAGATCGCGCAACCCGCCCCATGTAATCGAGCCGACGCCGCCAGAGCCGCCGGCAATGAAACCGCCGACCGTCGCCGTTTGCGCCGTCGAAGGGTGAAAGCGCAACTCCTGCCCGGAATGTGCCTTGGCCTGCTTGTCGAGCTGGGCGATCACGATGCCGGGTTCGCAGATGACGCGGCCGGGATGAATTTCCTTGATCTTGTCCATGGCGGCAAGGTTGAGCACGATACCGCCTGACAGTGGCATGGCCTGACCGTAATTGCCCGTACCGGCGCCACGCGGGGTGACAGGAACACCATGGGCGAAGGCAACCTTCAGCGTCTGGATGACTTCGGCCTCGTTCTTCGGCGTGACGACGATATCCGCCGTCACATTGTCGAGCTGCGCCTTCAGGATCGGCGAATACCAGTAGAAATCCCGGCTCTTCTGGCGAACGAGCGCCGGATTGTCTTCGACCGCGATACCTTCGAGTTCTTGTCTGATCTTCTGATAATCGGCCATCTCAGCCTCCAACGACGCTATCGAGTTCACGGTAATCCGGCAGGCTGCGGTCGATCACCTTGCCGCGGCGAAGCACGACGCGGTCAGACTGCGGACGGGAAAGGAATTCGCTCCAGCGCCTTGCGCTGAAGAGCACGAGATCGGCGGGGTTGCCGACGGCAATGCGGCCCATCTGCGGCCTGCCGGCAATCTTGGCCGGTGACGCCGTGACGACACGCGCCGCAGTATCGAGCGGATGGTCGAGATGCAGGATGCGAACCGCCTCGCGAAATACTTCCACCGGATCGAGATCGCCATAGGCATAGAAGGGGTCGCGCGTATTGTCGGAGGAGACAGCCGTCTCGACGCCGGCAGCCGCCAGTTCCTTGAACAGAGTGACGCCACGCCAGCGCGGCGTGCGGCCGGGATAGCGATCCTGCAGGTACATGTTGCACATCGGCAGCGAGATGACCGAAACCCCTGCCTTGTGAACGAGATCCACGGTCCGCTTGGCCGCATCGTCATCCTGCCGCGCCAGAGAGCAGCAATGGCCCGCTGTCACCTTGCCTTCGAACCGGTTGCGTAGAACCGCTTCGGCGATCGCCTTCAGTGTCTCCGCGCCCGGATCATCCGTCTCATCGACATGCAGATCGACATCGAGGTCATTCTCCGTCGCCGCGCGCAAAAGCGTATCGAGCTGCCAGTCGAGTGTCGGTCCCATCCTGGTGACACCGCCAAGCAGGCCGCCCTTGTCCTTCACGACAGCAACGAGATCGGCGAAAAAGGCTTCATCGACCATATTGTCGAGCGGGAAGAGAGCGACTGCCTGCAGGGCAATCTTGTCTCTCCACTCGTCGCGCACCTCGGCAAAGACCTCGAAAGAAATACGGTGCTGGGGAGCAAGTGAATCCAGATGCGTGCGGATTAGGCCGGTGCCGTGCACATAGGCCGAGCGTAGCGAAAATTCCATGCGCTTGCGCACATCCGCCGCCGACCAGTTCGCCTCGCGGTCCCTGCCGACGGCCTCCAGTGCACCCATGAAGGTGCCGTCCGGATTGGGCTTGCGCGGCCAGATATGGCCCTTGTCCAGATGCGTATGGATATCGGCAAAGCACGGCCAGACCATGCCCTCTTTCATATCGGACTTGGCGAATTCCGCCGGTGCTGTTCCGGAGGGCAGGATTGCCGAGATGAGACCGTCGGCAATCACGATGTCGGCCTTGACGAGGCCCTCATTGGAGGCAGCAGCGAAGTCGCTGACGGCAACGGTCGGGAGCGTCGCATTGGCCAGCACGAAGCGGCCCGCATTCGGGGGAGACATGAAGGAATAGGTCATCAATTTTCCCGCTTCAGGCTGCTCTCGTGCCAGCGATGCAGGCTGAGCCATGAAATGAAGGAGGTGATGGCAAAGATCGCGACACCGAGCATCGACAGCATGAAGAGCGCAGCGAAGAGGCGGGGGATATTCATGCGGTATTGCGCTTCGAGGAGTCGGAAGGCAAGGCCGGAGCCCGCACCCGCCGAACCGGCCGCAAACTCGGCCACAACCGCCGCAATCAGCGCCAGACCGCCGCCGATGCGAAGCCCGGTCATGAAATAGGGCTGGGCCGCGGGCAACTTCAGATAAAGCAGCGTCTGCCAGCGCGAGGCGCTGTAGAGCTCGAAGAGATTGATGAGGTTGTGATCGACGCTCTTCAATCCCTGCACCATGTTCGACAGGATCGGAAAGAAGGCGACGAGAAAAGCGCAGATCAGTAACGCCACCTGCGTCGACGGCGCATAGATCAGGATCAGCGGCGAGATCGCCACGATCGGCGTGACCTGCAGGATGACGGCGAGCGGATAGAAGGCGATCTCGATCCAGCGCGACTGCACCAGGAAGATCGCAAAACCGACGCCGCCGATCAGGGCGAGCGCCAGCGACATGAAGGTGATCTTGGTCGTAACCCAGAGCGCCGGCGAAAGCGTGCCCCAATCACTAACGAGCGCTCCGGCAACCGCAAATGGGCTCGGAAGTATATAGGGCGGCACACCCGAAACCTTGACATAGGTCGCCCAGATCGCAATCAGCACGATGATGGCGACAAAAGGCACGGTAATGCGGAGCAATAGATCCCGGCGCTTCGCATTGAGTGGATTGGGCATTGCCGGCACGGAATTTTCGACTGTCTCGATGCTCATCAGTCTTCCTTTGCCGCGTTGATCGCGCCAATCAGCGAATAGGAAACGGTCTCGCAGGCCTGCCGGTATTCCTCGGAAGTCCGGTAGTGCGCGTCACGATCGAGGCTCGTCGTAAGCGGAATATCGGCATGAACGCGGCCGGGCCGCGCCTTCATCACCACGATCCGGTTGGAAAGGTAGGCGGACTCAAAGACGGAATGCGTGACGAAAATCACCGTGATGCCGGTCGCCTTCCACAACCGCAAAACGTCGTCATTGAGCTTCTGCCGGGTGATCTCGTCGAGCGCTGCGAAAGGCTCGTCCATCAGCAGCAGTTTCGGTTTGGTCACCAAGGCGCGGGCGATCGACACACGCATCTTCATGCCGCCGGAGAGTTCCCGCGGATAGGCATTGGCGAAATCCTGAAGGCCGACGGTTGCAAGGACTTCCATGATCCGATCACTTGCTTCGGCCTTGGAAACACCGCGCAGTTTCAGCGGCAGATAGACATTCCCGAAAACCGTCTTCCAGGGCATCAGCGTCGGCTCCTGGAAGACGAAGCCGATGTCGCCCTCCGGCAGGCCCTTCGAATTGATGCGCGAACTTGGCCAGTCGATCTTGCCCGACGTGACATCGCCAAGACCCGCGATGATGCGCAAGGCCGTGGACTTGCCGCAGCCGGAGGGACCGAGAAGACTTATAAACTCGCCGCTTTCGACCGTCAGCGACATGCCCGAAAGCGCAATCGTGCCGCTGGAAAAGACCTTCGAGACTGATTGCATGACGACAAGCGGCCGCCTGCGTATTTCCCTCGAAGGCGCCGCCTTGGTTTCGGCTAGGGACATTCTCTCGCTCTTTTATCGAAGGGGATGCGGCCCGCCGCCGGATGGCGACGGACACTGCTTGGGAGGCTTATTTCTTCAGCGATACACCAACGCTCTTGCACACGAACTTCGTCGTAAAGGCCTTGGTGTAGTCGGTCTCAGGCTTGAAGACCTTGATCGCCACCATTTCGTCAAAGAACTTCTTGTAGTGAGTGTCGGTGATGCAGCCGATGCCCTTTTCCAGGCCCTCACCGGATTCGATGATGCCGTATTCTTTCATCTTGGCGATGGAATAAGCGATCTGGCCATCCGTCATTTCCGGATTGTCCTTTTTGATCAGCTCATTGCCCTTGCTGTTGTCGCCGTAGAGATAGTTGTACCAGCCCTCGATCGAGGCATCGACGAAGCGCTGCACCACATCAGGCTTGGTATCGACCATCTGCTGGGTCGTGGTGATCATCGTCGAATAGGGCGAATAGCCATTGTCGGCGAGCAGGAAGACCTTCGGCTCCCAGCCGGTCTGCTTCTGGATCTCGTAGGGCTCTGAGGTCAGGTAACCCTGCTGGGCGGATTGCTTGTCGGCGAGGAAAGGGCCGGGGTTGAAGTTGTAGGGCTTGTATTGCTCATCCTTGAAGCCCTGAAAGTTTGCCTTCATCCATTCGAAATAGGTGAGGTAGCCATCCTTGCTGAGGAACAAGGTCTTCAGCTTCGCAAGATCTGCGAACTTGTCGACGCCGACGTCAGGATGGGCGATCAGGATCTGCGGATCTTTCTGAAAGATCGCGGCGACATCGACGAGCGGAATGCCCTGCTCGACGGCGGAGATTTCGCCCTGCGGCCCGCCCATATAGAAGTCGATCTTGCCTGAGATCAGCAGCGCGTTGTTGGCGGCATTCGGCCCGCCCTGCACGATGGAAACGTCGAGGCCGTATTTCGCATAGGTCCCGTCGGCCACGGCCTGGTAGAAGCCGCCATGCTCGGCCTGCGCCAGCCAGTTGGTGCCATAGCTGACCTTGTCGAGCGCATAGCCGGGTACACTGGCAGCAAGTATGCCGCCAAGCCCAAGAACTGCAGAAAATGCGGATGTTTTCAATCTGTTGGACATGGCGGCGTTTCCCTTCTGGTGCCTTGGAAGCTCGTTTTTGGCCTCCGATTTTCTTCATTTGACCGATTGCTTCGCTCTTTGAAAAGCAGCAAAATTCGTGCGCAGTGATGCCTTTTTGGCATCTCACTGGATATCTGTGCCTAAATTGGGCGCTGTGCTCAAAAACGATGCAATGAGGTTGCGATGCTGCACTCCAGAAAGCTTCTCTACATCAATGAGATTGCGAAAACGGGCTCGATCAGGAAGGCCGCAGCGCGCCTCAATGTCGCCTCTTCGGCGATCAACCGACAGATTCTGGCGCTGGAGGAGGAGATGGGCGCTCCGCTCTTCGAGCGCCTGCCGCGTGGCTTGCGCCTGACGGCCGCCGGCGAACTCTGCATCGAGCATATTCGCGAGGTTCTGAAGAACTACGAGCGGCTGGAAGGGCGCATCAAAAGCCTGAAGATGCAGCAGGCCGGCAAGGTACGGCTGGTGACGACGGTCGGTCTTGCCGCAGGCCCGCTGCCGGAAATCATCGCCCGCTTCCAGTCGGAGCATCCGCGTGTCTTCATCCAGCTGCGCAACGACGCCGGGACGATGACAGTCAACCCGGTGCTGTCGGGTGAGGTGGATATCGGCCTCGGCTTCAATATTCCGGCGACACCCGGTATCCGCACGCTCGGCAATTTCGATATCCCGATTGGCGTCATCCTGCCGCCCGGCCACCCCCTGATCGGACCAGGGCCGATCAATCTCGGCGATGTCGTGCAGGAGCGGCTGGTGCTTGCGCAGCAGGGTACCAGCCTGCGTGAGGTCATCAACCTCGCAATGTCCAGGCTCGATATCCCTGTCGAGCCTGTTTTGGAAACCAATGCCTCGGAAATGCTGAAGAAACTGGTCAAATGCGGAGCAGGGCTCTCCATGCTGAACCCGCTCGATGTCATCACCGAGTGCCGCCAGGGCGAACTGGTGTTCCGCCCGATTGCCGAGCCGCATAGCCGCCATCAGCCGATGAAGCTCTTTGCCCGCGCCCGCGCGCCGCTCGATTCCGCCACCAGCCTTTTCGTAGAGTATCTCCTGGCCGAGCTTGCGGGTCTCGTTCAGGAACTGCAGGCCAAGGGGCACATCCCGCTGGAGCGGCCTGTCGTTGCGTGATTAGTGCGAATAAAGGTTGGAGAGCGGATAGCGCTTCAGATCATGGAGCAGCTCGATAAAGCCCTTCACCTGATGGCGGCAGATTGCTTCGCCCTTTTCGGCCGTGCCCTTCGAAGCATCGCCGACGACGCCGTTCGGATTGAGATCATGCGCGATCCAGGCGAGCGAATGCGGCGGCAGCGGCTGGATATAGTGCGATTGCTCGCGCATCCATTCGGCCTTCGAAACGAAATTCTCAGCCTTCTCCATCCGTACCAGCTCCGGTCGGAAATGCAGCATCAGCGATGTCTCGACTTCGCCGCCATGGATGCCGTAACGTGTCTCGTGCTCGCTGATCATGCCGTCAGGATTGCCGAACCGGCCCCATTGGGTGGAAACCACGGCCATCTGGTAACGCACGCGCAGCTCGCGGGCGACGATGCTCATGATATCGACATTGCCGCCATGCGAATTGACGATAACGAGCTTGCGCACACCGGCCTCCGCCACCTTCGCGCCGATCGCCGTCCAGACAGGGATCAGCAGCTCGGCGCTGAGGGAAAGCGTACCTGGACCATAGACATGCTCGTTGGCCTTGCCGATTTCCTGGGTCGGCAGGACGAGGATGTCGAGGTCCTCGGGCCGTTGCCGGCGCAGTTCCGCCAACATGCCGTTGGCGATCGCCACATCGGTTGCGATGGGCAGATGCGGACCGTGTTGCTCGGTCGAAGCGATCGGCAGGATAGCGATGGTCGTGTCGGCAGAAAGCGCAGCAAAATCATAAGTGTTCAATTCATTCCAGTAGAATGGTGCCGCCATCGCCGCTTCCCTCTTTGTCATTATTCGATAGTGAGTAGGGAATAACGCGGCATGCGAAAAGCATCGATTTGCGCGCGCGCCGCTGCCTTTTTGCGCACATGATGCCGTTAGTCCGATGTCAGGCCATCTTTGCACGCGGGAAATAAATATTCCGCCGTTGCCACTTTCGAGGAAGGCTTTGGTTTGACCACGCTTGGCGCTGGTCTGTAGATAGTCATCGGCACGCAGAACTGCCTGCGAGTGTTCAGATTTAACGATCCGCAATTGGAGGGCCGACCATGAGCCTACGTATCAACGATATTGCTCCCGATTTTACCGCCGACACGACCCAGGGCCCTGTTCAGTTCCATGACTGGATCGGCAGCGGCTGGGCCGTCCTCTTCTCGCATCCGAAGAATTTCACGCCGGTCTGCACGACCGAGCTCGGCACCATGGCCGGCCTCGAAGGCGAGTTTAAGAAGCGCGGCGTCAAGATCATAGGCATTTCCGTCGATCCGGTCGAAAGCCACGGCAAGTGGAAGAACGACATCAAGACGGCGACCGGCTTCGATGTCGAATATCCGCTGATCGGCGACAAGGACCTGAAGGTCGCCAAGCTCTATGACATGCTGCCGGCTGGTGCCGGCGAAAGCTCCGAAGGCCGCACGCCCGCCGATAACGCCACCGTGCGCTCGGTCTTCGTCATCGGCCCGGACAAGAAGATCAAGCTGATCCTTACCTACCCGATGACGACAGGCCGCAATTTCAACGAGATCCTGCGCGCTATCGATTCCATCCAGCTGACCGCCAAGCACCAGGTTGCTACGCCGGCCAACTGGAACCAGGGCGACGATGTCATCATCACGGCTGCCGTCTCCAATGAAGACGCCGTCGCCCGCTTCGGCTCCTTCGATACGGTTCTGCCGTATCTTAGAAAGACCAAGCAGCCGTCTGCGTGAGTTAGCCACTGCGCTGATACTGTGATTGGATCAAAAGACGTCCCGGCTTCCGGGGCGTCTTTATTTTTAGGTCGGCTGGCGCAGGCCTCTATCAGAGACGCATTCTCGCTTTCCCGCGAACGAGAATGGTTGCCGCGGACGTAGAGGTAGTATTGCTCGCTGCAGCGCCGCTTTGGAACGCAGGTCGGTCCTGGCCTATTCGGATGGCGTCACACGGGTCCAGAAGTCGTTGAACGCGACCGAATCGAAGAAGGCCGAAGCTCGGACGATACGGTCGTCGCGCATGTCGAGAAACCAGGCATAGGTGTTGACGTAAGGTTTTCCGTCGCGGGCGATGCCGCGGGCATCGAAAAAGACGATCACGGTGTCGCCGTCGGCATAGACGTTGCGGATCGCGGGCTTCAGCGGCGCCTTCATGCGGGCATTGAACGGGCGGATCACCTCGCGCAGGAACGCCTCACGGCTCGGATAGGTCTTCGATGCCAGCGAGTAGCCCTCGATCGTCCAGCGGACGTCGTCGGCGAGCAGGTCATAGGGGCTGCCCGTGCCAGACGCCCACTTCTCAAAGCCAGCCTCGACGGCCGTCTTGTTGCGGCATTCGGTTTCGGTCAGCGTCTGCGAGGCCGCCCGGGCTTCGAGCCCGCAAAGGGCCAGGATGGTGGCGGCGATGCCGAGCGCAGCGTTGAAGATGCGGCGGGCGAGGGATCCCGGGCTGTGGACGATGGCACTTGCGGTGATGGACATGGCTTCCTCCAGAGATTGATTGGTGGTGCGACACCCGCTGATCGGGTGTCGCCTGCGAGGCTCTGCGCCGATCAGATCTGGTTTTCCCAGGCCTTGAGCTGATGCTCCTTCAGCATGTCTTCGATGACCTTTGGAACCACGTTGCGAAACTTGCCTGTGTCGGCGGGGACGACCTCGATCATCCGGTCGATCATTTCCTGCGGGTCCATCTTGCCTTCAGGGGTGGCAAAGAAGTCGTTGAAGCCGTTGCGCAGGTCTGCCCGCTTGGTGAAGTTCTTGCTGTCATCGAGCCACCGGAAAGGATTATCGGCCATCGTCTCGTTATAGCCGGTGTAGTAGGCGCCCGGGTTGATCGTCTGGATCTTGATGCCGTAAGAACCAAGCTCCTGCTGCAGCGCTTCGGCGATCGATTCCAGGGCGTGCTTGGTGGAGACGTAGGTGCCCCAATTGGCCGGAGTGAACAGGCCGCCCATCGAGGAGGTGAAGACCACTTTGCCCTTCTTGCTTTCGCGCACCCATTTCTGGACGACACCCTGGGTCAGTACCAGCGGCAGGAAGACATTGACTTCATAGTTCTTGCGGACGAGCTCGACCGGAATTTCCCAGACCGGGCCGGCCTCGCCCATGCCTGCATTGTTCCAGAGCACGTCGAAATCCCAACCCTGCGCCTGTTTGATGTCATAGGGGTCGGTGAGATCGAGGCGCTCGACGCGAAAGTTCTTCAGGCCGAGAGCGGCCGCTTCTTCGCGCAGCGGCGTGACCTGCGACGAAACCTGCGTGGTGGCGATGATGTTGTGGCCGTTCTTGGCCATGCCGATGCCGGCGGCTTTGCCGAAACCGGACCCTGCGCCAGTGATGAGAATGGTCTTGGTCATAATAACTCCTTTCGATGTGCTTGGGGTTGAAAAGCATTTCAGGCGGTGAGGGCGGCCGCTGCAGCCTGGGCAATCTCGAGGTCCTGGGCGACGGCCCCTCCGGACACGCCGACTGCACCGATCACGATATTGCGTCCATTGGTGAGGGGAATGCCGCCGGCGAAGACGACGAGGCCGCCATTGGTCTGCTCCAGGCCGAACGAGGTGCCCCCGGGTTTGCAGAATTCACCGATTGCTTCAGTGCGCATGGAAAACAGTGCCGCCGTCCGGGCCTTGTTAACGGCGATGTCGATGGAGCCCAGCAGGGCTCCGTCCATTCGGACAAACGCCTTCATGTAGGCGCCTGCGTCGAGGACTGCGATATTGGCTGGAACGCCGATTTCTCTTGCCCGCGCCTCGCCGGCGGCGATGACCCTACGGGCTTCGTCAGTAGTAATCATTTCCCGGTCTCCCCTCTTCGGTCGGGGATACCCCCGTTCGATGAGACAGGTGTAGGCCGGAAGGCGCTTTGCGGTATTTCCATCTCTTGCTGCAGTATTTGCAGATCTTGCGCTCGGACCGCGCACAGAGGGGCCGGCGAACGCGTCAGGACGGCGGATATTGCTAGGAGGTGAAGAGCGTGCGGTACTGGCCAGGCGTCAAACCCGTCATCTTGCGGAAGACGCGGGTGAAATTGGCCTGCGAGCCTAAGCCGGTGTCGATGGCAATCTCCACCAGCGAGGACTGCGTGAGTCGCAGCTTCTCTTTGGCCGCCTCGATCCGTCGCTGGGTGACGTAGCGATGCGGGGTGAAGCCGGTGGCCGCGCGAAACGTGCGGGAAAAGTGAAAGGGGCTGAGGCAAGCCTCGGCCGCAAGGTCTTCGAGCGAGATCTCCGCCGCGATGCGAGCCTCGATGAAATCGAGGACGCGCCGCAGCCTTTTCGGATCGATGGCAGGTGTCCGCGTCGGCGGACGCCAACGTGCTGACGAATAGGTGCCGAGCAAATGCGCGGCCAGGGCCTGCTGAATCCCGTCGAGAAACAGCCGGTCTGTCGCTTCCAGTTTGCGATTCAGCACACCACGAAAGAGCTCGCCGATCTGCAAGACCACCGGATCAGGGACACCGCCCGCATAGGCGAGCTGCACCTTGGCCGGGTCGATGTCGAAGTTCGAAAGCGCGCTCTCACCGACGAGTGATGGCGGCAGGAAGATGTGAAGGGACTCGGGCATGGTGCCGACGATCTCTACGGCGCTCTCATTGACACCGGCGGGACATACCCATGCAACGCCGGGGCGGGCGATAGCCTCCCGCCGGTGACCGTCGCCGGTCCACCTGATCTTCGACTGACCCGACAGCAGGACTGCTATTTCCGTGCATTCGAGGGTGAGATCGACCTGCCAGCCCGGATCGAAATGCCGGAGCTCGACCTGCAAACCTGAACATTCGACGAGCCCGCCCACCTGCTTGCTGGTCGGATATTTTCTGTCACCTTGCGATGCGTCGAAATCCATGTCGCATCCTCGTCGTGAAGAAAGGTCTGGGAATTTGAACCATTCAGCTTCGATGAGCCGATTGCTGCCGCCACGCTGCCGTCTGCAATTCTATTTTGATTTATGAATGAAAATTCCGGACACGGGCCACGCTAATATTAGGAGTCCGCGCATTGCGATCAGGATTTTGGCGAAAATTCAGGCGAGTGCAAGTGTCATCGCCCGAAGTGCTAGCGTCAGCATATTGGCCGCAGAGCGTCTTGCTCATTGCGCCATGTCGGTCGAAAGTAAGGAGAATGTACGGAGATCTACAAACCAGCTCAGCAAATCGAACCGTCGAAAACTCAGGAAATCAGGCTATCTCATTGAAAACAGGCAATGAAAAAGGGCCTTGTTTTGCAACAAGGCCCTTCGAAACTGGCTCCCCGGGCCGGATTCGAACCGGCGACCTGTCGATTAACAGTCGAATGCTCTACCGCTGAGCTACCAGGGATCACCGCTTGGCCGCGGCGTGAGCGGGGTAATACAAATGCTTTCCCGATTTGCCAAGCAGTTTTTTCAAAAAAATGAAATCAGCTTGTATTCGCGGCGCTTGAGCCCATCTTTTGTGGATGACTAGCAGGAAAAATGGGCCGAAAAAGGCCGGAGAAAAACGTTTCGGGATCGACCACAGAGATGGCAAGCTGGTTCTCGGCTCGCTTCGGGTGCCGATGCCGCGCTCGCGCATCGCACGCATGACGACCGGAGCGCTGCTCATTTTCGGCGGCGTCTTGGGCTTTTTGCCTGTTCTCGGGTTCTGGATGCTGCCGCTGGGCTTCCTCGTCTTATCCCACGACCTGCCGATAGCACGCAGATGGCGGCGACGCATTGCAGTCTGGTGGCATCGCCGAAAGCGCCCTGCGTGAAGTCGCCAAGGAAGCCATAAGCGACCATGTCGACGACGGGCTGATTGAACTGCCTGCTGGCAGATTGGCGCACTGCGGTTGCTTGGGTAGTGGGCTCCGTCACTGCGGAGAGACGGCGGGCCTTTCGCCAGAGGCTGGAGAGGTCGTGCCCGTCCCTGTGATCTCGGACAGGTGAATGGGCAACTCGCCATTTTCCTCAAGCGCCGTCGCCGTGATCACGAGTGCGCCGACGAGAATCATCAGCAGCTTCACCGCATTAGAGCTGAGGCTGGCTTTCCGCCACCAGCCGGTCTGAATACGCGAAGGCTCAAGGTAATATTTATAGTAAAATTCCGGATCGCTGGTTTCGACGAGATTGCCATAGATATGCGGTGGCACCCCGACATGCCGGACTGGGCGGCGGCCGGCGAATTTGGCATGAAGAACCTGGGTTTCTGGATCGTAGGATACGGCGCGGATCTGTTTGGAATTCAACGGCACCCAATTCATCTCTGCTCCTGTCTCTCCCATAGGCAGCATGGAATGACGATTCTGAAAGTCAAGTTAAGAATTCGTTACTAATGCTTGAGGTGATATTTCGATGTCTCTAATATAAAGAAAGTGAAGGCGTTGTTGCGATCGCAGATCGCGCCTCCTGGATGAATATAAGTGATCGGCTAAACTCGTTGAGATATGCCTATTGTGCAATTTAGATAGCCTGGAGGCCTATCTGAGCAGCTGCTAGCTCAATTGTTGTTCAACCGAGCGCGAATTTCCAGCAGAATGGGCTTTTTATCATCAGCTATGCGTGCGGCTGTCGCGGCGCCCTTCGAGACTGGATCGGTTCTTGTTCTGTATCCGCCGGATGTGGCCGGAGTTTGAAATTGCAGGAAATGTTTTTGGAAAGCCCTCTTGCGATTTCCTTACGATCATTCTAAACGCTCGCCACGGCTAACATGACAGCCTGTGAGGCCTCGTGGCGGAGTGGTGACGCAGAGGACTGCAAATCCTTGTACCCCGGTTCAATTCCGGGCGAGGCCTCCAAAATTTCCACCGACATAGAAATCTGATCCGCCTCATAAATGAGGCGCGGTATCGATCCGGCAGTCTCGCATCAACAGATGCCGGGAGCCTGGGCGAAATCGAATTGGGCTGGCTTGATGCCGGTGAGGAAATAAAGCGCCCGCAATCCTCCGCTGCGCAGGCTCGCCAGATAGTCGGCATCGTCCTCTGCCGTTGGGTTCTCTATCTGCACATTTGGGCCGAGCAGTCGTTGCAATGCCTGCGCCGAGATACGTGTGAAATTGCAGATGGCGCCGCTTTTGAACTTCACAAGCAGCAGCCGCGCTTCCGGATTGTAGTGAAGCGCTTCGATATCTGGCGATTGAATGGCGAATGTTTGCATGCGGCCAACCTAGCGAAAGTCGCGGTTGGCGCAACAATATGGTTGATATAGAGTTAATGGCGCAATCGACTGTGCCGGCTTGATCCGACTGGACGCCGAAATCTATTTCTCCGGCGCGCCGAGCAAGCGGCCAGGAAACTTTTACTGGGAGAGTACGATCTGTTCAGTTCGTCTCACGGTCCAAGAGCCCGCAGCAGAATATGCCGACGAGCGCTGCGCCGATAAAAAGGTCGAACAGCGTAAAATATTCCAGAATGGCAGACATGGCCTGCTCCTCCTCATTTCCTCCGGTTAGAACAGTATCATGAAATCGCAATTTGCTCCACGCAGAAGTTGCAGCTATCGTTTTTCGCCTGTTGCATGCGGGGAGGGGTTTGCGGGATTCTTCAAACGGGTCTCCGGCAAGCCTTGAAAGCATTCGTGCCGGAGATTAAGAGACGGAAGACAGAACCGCTTTCATCGGCGAGAGGATATGATGGATTTCGAAGCAGCACGCGTAAAGATGGTCGACAACCAGGTCCGCACCACGGACGTTACCTCGCATTCGGTGCTGATGGCCTTCCTCACCGTTCCGCGCGAGGCGTTCGTGCCGGAGAAGGCGAAGGTGCTGGCTTATATTGACAATGATATCGAAATTGCTCCGGCAACCGCTGGCAATCCGGGCCGTTTCCTCATGGAGGCGTCGCCGCTCGCCAAGCTGCTGCAACTCGCAGCCATCACCAAGGATGATGCCGTTCTCGAAGTCGGCGCCGGCACGGGGTACGCCTCCGCGCTGCTGTCGCTGATCGCGGGCTCCGTTGTGGCGCTCGAATCGGACGAGACCCTTGCGGCTGAAGCCAAAGCAAATCTCGCCGGCTATGCAAATGTGCAGGTGGCGACTGGCCCGCTTGAGAAGGGCAATGCCGCTGGCGCTCCTTACGATCTGATCTTCATCAACGGTTCGGTTGAAGAAGTTCCCGCGGCACTTCTCGGCCAACTGCAGGATGGCGGCCGTCTCGTTGTCGTGCAGGGGTATGGCAATGCTGCGCGCGCGAAGGTCTTCGTCAGCGAGCGCGGTGCTGTTTCCGAGAACGTCTTCTTCAATGCTTCGGTCAAGCCGTTGCCCGGTTTCGCCAAGGCTCATGAATTCGTATTTTAAGGCGTTTCTACCGCCGATTTTTTGAGCGGGCGCCATGGGCGCCCGTTTTCGTTTCGGCTGTCTTAAAAGCCTTCACAGACTTCGCTTACACTTGGGTAACAAAACTGTGCATGGCTGCATTTGTTTGATTCGCGCTGATTTTTTTCCCCTTTGGGGTATTCTAAGGTCATGGTGATTCGGGTGCATGCTCTACGCCATCCGGTCGTTGTTAAGGGATAACGGGGATAGATATGGCTCAGCCAGGTGTAGTGCGTGAACCGTCCATGGAAGAGATCCTGGCCTCCATTCGCCAGATCATCGAAAGCAATGAGCCAGGCGCCGGAAAGGCGATTTCCGCCTCGCTTCCTCCCGTTTACGGTGCGGAAGAGGACAACGACTCCGAAATCCATCTGACGGTTGACGATACCTATGCCGGCGTCGAGTTCCCGGAGCCGTCTGCGCTGCGTCCCGATCCGCGTTTCGTCGCTGCAAATTCTGCCGGTATTGCGCCTGAGCCGGAAATGCCGGCCCGCGCCATGTCGCTTGCCGATGTCGCAGCCCGCGTCCGCGCCGCTTCCGAGCGTAGTGCCGTTCAGGCCGGCCAGGTTCTCCGTGACATGCCGCGTGATATGCCCCAGGTGTTCCGCGAACCGCAGCCGCAATTCGAGCCGCAGTCAGCTTATGACGCGCCGCACGCAGCGCCCACCCCCCGCCCGGTCGAGCCGGCTCCGGCTCCCCGCGTTGCCCCCGTCCCTCAGTATGCGCCCGAGCCTGCGCCGGTCTTTGCCGAGCAGCGCCTGCCCGAGGTTCCGCAGCCCGCGCTCGTCGAGGAGGCACCCATGCTTCCCGTCGTCGAACAGCGCGTCGAGTCGGTGGCCTTCCAGCCTGCCGAAGTTACACCTTTGCGTGTAGCGGAAGACGTTCAGCCGTCACTTCTGTCCCAGAACACCGGCCTGCAGGTTGCCCGTTCCTTCGAAGAGCTCGCCGCTGCCATCGATGGCGCAGCCGAGCGCCGCTCGCTGGATGAGATTGCCGAAGACATGCTGCGGCCGATGCTGCGCGAATGGCTAGACGACAATCTGCCGACGCTCGTCGAACGCCTCGTGCGCGAAGAGATCGAACGTGTGGCGCGCGGCCCGCGCCGCTGATCGGAAACGCTTTTTCCAGACAAGAGCCGCTCCGGTCTCCGGGGCGGCTTTTTTATTGACTTGGCCGTAACCATCCTATTTACAAAACGCCCATCCTCGAACCTCGAATTGGTCAGAAAATGCTCGAAAAGACCTACGATTCCGCCGCCGTCGAACCGAAAATCGCTGCGAAATGGGATGAGGCCGATGCCTTCCGCGCCGGCGCTAATGCCAAGCCGGGCGCCGACAGCTTCACCATCGTCATCCCGCCGCCGAACGTGACCGGTTCGCTGCACATGGGTCATGCGCTGAACAACACGCTGCAGGACGTCATGGTGCGGTTCGAGCGCATGCGCGGCAAGGATGTGCTCTGGCAGCCGGGCATGGACCATGCCGGCATCGCCACGCAGATGGTTGTCGAGCGCAAGCTGATGGAACAACAGCTTCCCGGCCGCCGCGAGATGGGCCGCGATGCCTTCATCGAAAAGGTTTGGGAGTGGAAGGGTGAATCGGGCGGCCTGATCTTCAACCAGCTGAAGCGTCTCGGCGCTTCCTGTGACTGGTCGCGTGAGCGCTTCACCATGGACGAGGGCCTGTCGCAGGCTGTTCTCGAAGTCTTTGTCACGCTCTACAAGGAAGGGCTGATCTACAAGGACAAGCGCCTCGTCAACTGGGATCCGAAGTTGCTGACGGCGATTTCCGACATGGAAGTCGAGCAGATCGAGCTCAAAGGCAATCTCTGGCATCTTCGCTATCCGCTGGAAGACGGCGTCACCTACCAGTATCCAATCGCTTTTGATGAGGAGGGCAAGCCCACCGAATTCGAAACGCGCGATTACCTCGTGGTTGCGACGACGCGGCCGGAGACGATGCTTGGCGATACCGGCGTTGCGGTTAATCCCAAGGACGAGCGTTACAAGTCGATCGTCGGCAAGCATGTCATCCTGCCGATCGTTGGCCGACGCATTCCGATCGTTGCTGACAGCTATGCCGATCCAACCGCCGGCAGCGGCGCGGTCAAGGTTACGCCGGCGCATGACTTCAACGACTTCGACGTCGGCAGGCGCACCGGGCTGCGTGTCATCAACATCATGAATGTCGACGCCACGATTACCATCAAGGACAATGAGGATTTCCTGGAAGGTCTCGATCATCCGGCCGCCTTGCATGGCGCCTGGGACCGGCTGGAAGGCCAGGATCGTTTTGCTGCACGAAAGATCATTGTCGAGATTTTCGAGGAAGCCGGTCTGCTCGATAAGATCGAGCCGCATAAGCATATGGTTCCGCATGGCGATCGTGGTGGCGTGCCGATCGAGCCGCGTTTGACCGAGCAATGGTGGGTTGACAACAAGACCCTTGCCAAGCCTGCCATTGCCTCTGTTCGCGAGGGCCGGACAAAGTTCGTCCCGAAGAACTGGGAAAATACCTATTTCCAATGGATGGACAATATCCAGCCGTGGTGCATCTCCCGTCAGCTCTGGTGGGGTCACCAGATTCCGGCGTGGTATGGCCCGGATGGTCAGGTTTTCGTCGAGAAGACCGAAGAGGAGGCACTGCAGGCCGCCATCCAGCACTACCTGTCGCATGAAGGACCGATGAAGGCCTATGTCGAGGACCTGCTTGAGAACTTCAGGCCGGGCGAGATTCTGGTACGTGACGAAGACGTGCTCGACACCTGGTTCTCCTCGGCCCTCTGGCCGTTCTCGACACTTGGCTGGCCGGACAAGACGCCCGAACTGGAGCGATATTATCCGACCAGCGTTCTTGTCACCGGTTTCGATATCATCCCGTTCTGGGTTGTTCGCATGATGCAGATGGGCCTGCATTTCATGAAGGATGAGGACGATAACCCGGTCGAGCCGTTCCATACCGTCTATATTCACGCTCTGGTGCGCGACAAGAACGGGCAAAAGATGTCGAAGTCCAAGGGCAACGTCATCGACCCGCTCGAACTGATCGACGAATACGGTGCCGATGCGCTGCGTTTCACGCTGGCGATCATGGCAGCCCAAGGCCGCGACGTGAAGCTCGACCCGGCTCGCATCGCCGGCTACCGGAATTTCGGCACCAAGCTCTGGAACGCCACGCGCTTTGCTGAAATGAACGGCGTCAAGAGCGATCCGCATTTCGTGCCGGAAGCAGCCGAGCTCACCATCAACCGCTGGATCCTGACGGAGCTTGCCCGTACGGAACGTGACGTTACGGAAGCGCTTGAAGCCTACCGCTTCAACGATGCCGCCGGTGCGCTCTATCGTTTCGTCTGGAACCAGTTCTGCGATTGGTATCTCGAACTTCTGAAGCCGGTCTTCGGCGGTGAAGACGCGGGCGCGAAGGCCGAAGCTCAAGCCTGCAGCGCTTATGTTCTGGAAGAGATCTACAAGCTGCTGCATCCCTTCATGCCCTTCATGACTGAAGAGCTGTGGGCGCACACGGCCGGTGAGGGCCAGGAACGTGACAGCTTGCTCTGCCACGCCGAATGGCCGTCGCCGTCTTATGCCGACAATGCTGCGGCCGATGAGATCAACTGGCTGATCGACCTCGTTTCCGGCATCCGCTCGGTGCGCTCGGAAATGAACGTGCCGCCGTCGGCCACCGCGCCGCTCGTCGTCGTTGGCGCCAACAGCCTGACGCGTGAACGGCTGTTCCGTCATGATGCGGCGATCAAGCGCTTGGCGCGGGTCGACGGTATTTCGCTGGCGGAATCTGCACCGAAGGGTGCCGCTCAGATCATCGTCGCAGAAGCGACCGCCTGCTTGCCGCTTGGCAATCTGATCGATCTCGCGGCGGAAAAGAGCCGTCTCGAAAAGGCGATTGTAAAGGCCGAGGGCGAGATCGCGCGCATCGACGGCAAGCTCTCGAATGAGAAGTTTGTCGCCAATGCCAACCCGGAAGTGGTGGAGGCGGAACGCGAGCGTCACGCCGAACTGACGAACCAGATCGAAAGCCTGAGGACTGCTCTAGCGCGAGTTAGCGAAGCAGGATAATCGCGGGGAACGAGTATATTATTCCTGAAGGCGCGTTCCCTTGGAGCGCGCCTTTTGCGTTCAAAAGTATGATGATTCTCTTAAATTTGGCTGGTTAGGGCCGCAACCCCTGTGGATATCACCCATTTGGGGTATGCTGTGCGCGAAAACTGACACTGTTGTCGGTTTGATACAGCTTCCACTCTTGATGGAAAAAGAATCTAACGGACCCCTAAAAATCCACAGATGGAAGAATAGAATTTTATCCATCCGATTTTTTGACGTGCCCGTCAATTAGTTACGTAAATTAGTCATAACGCAACTTCGCGTCGCAGCGGAGCGCCTCGTTGCGATTTGTTAAGTTCACTAGCACAGTGTGATTACATCAATTGCTTGAGTGGGGGAGACACAATGGCAGCGCGTATGTTTTCCAGGGGCGTAACATCGCTCGTTATTCTTTCGGCACTCGCTTCAGCGTCCTTTGCGGGTGGTCTGGAGCGCAACGGTTATAATATCGACCAACTGCTCGATACGTCGCCGTTCTCGTTCCAATCCGGCATCACCTACGTCACGCCGCAGCGCAAGCTGAAGAACGTACGCGACACGGATACTTCAGTATCTCCAGGCGGTGGCAATCTGAACAACCGTTCGAATACCGCCGATGATACCGCAAATTACACCGTTCCCTACTTCGGCTTTAAGGCCGGTTTCGGCGATATAGTCGATTGCCTTGTCGATTATTCCGAGCCCTTCGGCGGGCATACCAATCCCGGTTTGAACTGGGCCGGCGCCAACAATAATATCGAGACGGAGATCAAAACCCGCAACTATGGCGGCACTTGCTCCTATCGTTTCGATGTCGGTCCGGGACAGCTGCGCTTCATCGGGGGCGCCTTCTATCAGGAGGTCGAGGGCTTCAAGGAGCGGCTGGTTTCGACAGTTCCGATCGCCTTCGGTACGGGCAATGGCGTCGGTCGCCTCGATCTCGAAGACAATAGCTGGGGCTGGCGCGCCGGTCTCGCCTACGAGATCCCGGAATATGCGATGCGCGCGAGCCTCGTCTATAACAGCCGCGTAAAGTACGACAACCTGACGGGCACGGTCGATCTCACTCAGGTTACTGCGCCCGTTGGACAGCTCAATGCCGCTCCCTATGGAAGGATCACGCCCGTTTTCGGTTCCGCCGAAGCACCGGATTCGTTGGAGTTGAAGTTGCAGAGCGGTATCGCTCCGGATTGGCTCGCTTTCGGTTCGGTCAAATGGACGAACTGGAGCGTCCTTCAGTCCGTACCCTTCTGCCCGACGTCGACCAAGGGCCGTGTCGCTTGTACCTCCGGTGGCGCGACGGAACTGACCTCTCTCGATCTTCTCTATCGTGACGGTTGGACCATCACCGGTGGCGTCGGCCACAAGTTCAACGACCAATGGGCTGGTGCAGTCAGCCTGACCTGGGATCGTGGCACCAGCCAGGGCTATGGCGCTCAGACCGATAGCTGGACGCTTGGTGTCGGTGCAGCCTTCACGCCGACCGAGCATATCGAGTGGCGCGTCGCCGGTGCGGTTGGCGTGCTGACGAGTGGTTCGTCTGGCGTCGTGACACAGAATGGCGTCACGTTTGGAGATGATGTCTCCTATTCCTTTGGCAACGATCTGGTTGCTGCGCTATCGACCAGCCTAAAGGTCAAGTTTTAATTCGCTGATTTGAAGAATTGAGGAGCCCGGCAGTGCCGGGCTTTTCTTTGTTTGCCACTCTTAATCATTCCATCTTCTCGTCTCGTTTTGTGACGATTCAGCAACACTTTTTTACGACGGTTCGCGTATGGTGTCGGCGGGGCGAATTTGTCCATTTCCCGCCACAAAGAGGGCGCAGCGCTATTAACGGGCGAGGAGATGACAAGCGTAGGTGTGCGTAAGCAGTAGCATGGGTCGAATTTTTTCCGGTAACGCCAGATATCGCGATAGCGCGGGCGAGAGGCCAGCGGCAGCAGCCGTTTTGCTTTTCGCCAAAGGCATTTCCGGCCGGAAATCCGCCCCGTCGGTAGTGTTGCAGATTTACTCGTTTCAATCATTTTCAGTCTCCCGGCATGAAGCTTCGTTCCACACGGAAGGGTGCGATACCGGTTTGGTCACATTTGCTGTTTACGAAGACGATAAAGGCGAACGGGTGGGGACCTGGATCGCGAAAGGAGTACCGCAGGCATCACATGCGGGCCGTGCCGGAAGCCGGATGGTTCGCAAGGATGTGCTGGTTTTGAAAGAGGGGCATGGGGCTGGAAGCGACGCGGGTAAAGGGGCCTTGGAGCCCGCCGCGGGATCGCTCGCCTGGAAGGAATGCATCCACGCGGGCAGAACGGCGAAAAAAGCCGCCGCCAGGCGTCTGTGATGAACGAAAGAAACCGGTAAAGATGGTAACGTCCGAGTTCAGATTGTTCAAATTCATGCTGCTCAGCATGTCGATGGCCGTTTCGCTGGCCCTGGCCTGTCCGGTCCTGGCATTCGACATCAAGACGGGCGTGACGAAGGAATCAGGCCCCTTCGATCTCTTCAAATTCGGTTTCAAAGCTTACAAGAACGGTCAGAAGGAAGAGGCGGTCGAGGCCTATAAATACGCCGCCGAAAAGGGCCACACCGGTTCGCGCTGGGCGCTCGCCAATATGTATGCCGATGGCGACGGTGTCGCGCAGGACGATTTCGAAGCCTTCAAGATCTACAGCGAGATTGCACAGCAGGGCGTGGAGCCTGGCTCGGAGGATACCGGCTTCTTCATCAACGCGCTGCTGTCGCTTGCCAACTACTACAAGCACGGCATTTCCGGCAGCCCGGTGAAGATCGATCTCAACCAGGCCCGACAGCTCTATTTCCAGGTCGCCTCCACCTTCGGCGTTCCCGAGGCGCAGTTCCAGCTTGCGCAGATGATGCTCGCAGGCGAGGGCGGCAGCGCCAATATCAACCAGGCCAAGAAATGGCTCAACCAGGCCCGCAAGAGCGGCCATCCCGGCGCCATGGCGGTCTTCGGCAACATCCTCTTCGATGAAGGCCAGTCTGCTCGCGGTCTCGCGCTGATGACGGCGGCTCTCGACCGCTGTAAGCCGAAGGATTGCAGCTGGATGCAATCGCTTCAGGAAGATGCCTTCTCAGTCGCCAGCGAAGCGGATCGGCGCACGGCCGTATCCATGTCGCATACGATTGCGAGCGGCTCGGACGACTAGGTTTCAGAGCTTTAAATTCAGGCAGCGAAATCGAAGTAAGCGACGACGGGCACGTGGTCGGACGGCTTTTCCCAGGCACGCACATGCTTTTCGATCGCAGCTGACGTCATGCAGTCGGCTGCTTCCGGCGACAGCATCAAATGGTCGATGCGGATGCCGTTGTTCTTCGGCCAGGCGCCGGCCTGATAATCCCAGAAGGAATAGAGCGCCGTCGCATCGGTTGCCGAACGCACCGCATCGACGAGACCGAGATTTTCCAGCCGGCGGAAGGCTTGGCGCGTCTGCGGCAGGAAGAGTGCATCGCTTTCCCAGACCTTCGGGTCGAAGCAGTCATGCGGCTCGGGAATGACATTGTAGTCGCCGGCCAGAATGAAAATTTCCTCGTATTCAAGGCGCTCGGCCGCGAACTTGCGCAGCCGTTCCATCCAGGCGAGCTTGTAGGGGTATTTTTCCGTTTCCGGCGGGTTGCCGTTCGGCAGGTAGAGGCAGCAGACGCGCGCCACCTTGTTGCCGGGCAAGGAGAAGACGGCTTCGAGAAAACGCGCCTGCTCATCGAGCGGATCGCCCTGCAGGCCGCGATTGACTTCGGATGGTGAGCTCTTGGAAAGAATGGCAACGCCGTTGAAGCCCTTCTGTCCATGCGTTTCGACATGGTAACCGAGCGCCTCGATTTCCAGCCGCGGGAAGCCTTCGTCGACCGTCTTGATTTCCTGCAGGCAGACGATATCAGGACTGGAATCCTTCAGCCATTGCGTGAGGTTGTCGATACGCGCCTTGACGCCATTAATGTTCCAAGTCGCGATCTTCATGGCTTCATCCTGCTCTCTGTGCTGAACGCTCTTTTATCTCGCTCCCGCGTCGGCGGACAAGACAAGAAACCGGCCGGAAGAAAATCTTCGGCCGGTTATCAATGGGAAGTCATTCTTGGATCAGATCGCGAAGCTGGTGCCGCAGCCGCAGCTTGCCACCGCATTCGGATTCTTGATCTGGAAGGACTGGCCGAGCAGGTTGTCGACGAAATCAATCTCGGAGCCTGCCATGTAGACTAGCGAGAGACTGTCGATCAGCACCTTGGCATCATTCTTCTCGACGACGATATCGTCGTCAGCTGCGCCATCCACAAGATCGAATTTGTAGGAAAAGCCGGAACAGCCACCACCTTCGACGGAGACGCGCAGCGCGCTCTTGCCGGGATCGCTGCCGACGATAGCGGCAATACGCTTTGCCGCGGCATCGGAAAGGGTTACATTCACTTCAGTCATTCTTCCTCCTGCCGGGGTCAAGATCCGGAGAGAATTCTTTTTCGGCGTTTGATATTCAAACGCATGATATCAAAGAAACTTATCATGTTCCTTCGGTAAAGGACAGGATCTGGCGAAGCGGACAATGAAGCGCCTCTTTGCCGTTTCTATAAGCTATAGGTATGAAGAGCGGATAGCCGCGTCAATGGGCAAGGCTACAACGCGTTAGTGACGGTGAAGAATGAGCTTCGACAGGCATGCATTGGGTTTCGGTTATGGCGAACGGGCGGCTTATGCGGCAGATCCATGGAACTCGCGCGGGCGTCTCTATCACGAGAGCGGCAGCCCGACGCGTTCCGATTTCCAGCGAGACCGCGATCGCATCATCCATACGACCGCCTTTCGCCGGCTGAAGCATAAGACGCAGGTTTTCATCGCCCAGGACGGCGACCATTACCGCACGCGCCTGACACACACGATAGAGGTAGCACAGATTGCCCGCGCGCTTGCCCGCGCCCTGAAGGCTGACGAGGACTTGGCCGAGGGCGTGGCGCTCGTCCACGATTTCGGCCATACGCCCTTCGGCCATACCGGCGAGGATGCGCTGCATGAAGAACTGCTGCCCTATGGCGGCTTCGACCACAATGCCCAATCCTTGCGCATCGTCACCAAACTCGAGCGGCGTTATGCCGAATTCGACGGCATCAATCTGACCTGGGAAAGCCTCGAAGGCCTCGTCAAGCACAATGGTCCGCTGCTGACGGCCGATGGCGTCGGCACGCGTGGACCGGTGCCGCAGCCGATTCTTGATTATTGCGAGCTGCACGATCTGGAACTTGCGAGCTATGCGAGCCTGGAAGCTCAGGCAGCAGCGATTGCCGACGATATCGCCTACAACACCCATGACATCGATGACGGTCTGCGCTCGGGCTACCTGAATTTCGAGATGCTGGAGGAAATTCCGTTCCTTGCCGGGCTAATGGCCGAGGTAAGGGAGCGCTACCCGCATCTGGAGCCGAGCCGCTTCACGCATGAAATCATGCGCCGCCAGATCACGCGCATGGTCGAGGATGTCATCGGTGTGGCGCAGAAGCGCCTGGCAGAGCTGAAACCGCAGAGTGCCGATGATATCCGCAAGGCCGATCATGTGATTGCAACCTTTTCGGATGAGATGGCCGAGACTGACAGGCAGATCAAGGCGATGCTCTTCAAGCGCATCTATCGCAATCACGATATTATGCGCATCCGCGCCGGTGCCGCCCAGATCGTCAAGGATCTCTTCGGCGCCTACATGGCCAATCCCAAGGAGATGCAGAGCCATTATTGGGTCGACCATATCGCCGGCCTTTCCGATGCGCCGAAAGCGCGGCATGTCGGCGATTATCTGGCCGGCATGACGGATACTTATGCCATCAGTGCCCACAGGCGATTGTTTGACCACACTCCGGATTTGCGATAGGCAGCGGGCGCCCGGCAGCCGCCGGCAAACCTGTTGGCACGGCCTGTGCATGGAAGAATGCGATGAACCTTTTTACCGATTTTGAAGCCAGGATTAAAAACGCCCTTGAACAGCTCGATCTGGTCAAGGAAAAGCGATCCGAGCTCGATTTCGGTCGCATTGCAGTCGAGCCGCCGCGTGATGCGAGCCACGGCGATGTGGCGACCAACGCCGCCATGGTGCTTGCCAAGCCGCTTGGCACCAATCCGCGCGCGCTTGCCGAAATCATCATTGCCAAGCTGCAGGAAGACACCGACGTTGCCGAGGTTTCGGTTGCCGGCCCAGGCTTCATCAATATCAGGCTCTCCGTCGGCTACTGGCAGCGCCTGCTTGCCTCGATGATCCAGTCAGGCACCGGCTACGGCCGCTCGGGCCTGGGGCAGGGCAAGAAGGTCAACGTCGAATATGTCTCGGCCAACCCGACGGGCCCGATGCATGTCGGTCATTGCCGCGGCGCCGTCGTCGGTGACGCGCTGGCAAACCTGCTTGCCTTTGCCGGCTACGATGTCGTCAAGGAATATTACATCAACGATGCTGGCTCGCAGATCGATGTGCTCGCTCGTTCCGTCTTCCTGCGTTACCGCGAGGCGCTCGGCGAGAAGATCGGCGAGATTCCGTCAGGTTTCTATCCCGGCGACTATCTGGTCCCGGTCGGAGAATCGCTCGCTGCCGAATATGGCGTGCGCCTGCACAACATGCCGGAAGAGCAGTGGATGCCCATCGTCAAGGATCGCGCCATCGAGATGATGATGGTGATGATCCGCGAGGATCTGGCCGCTCTCAACGTCCACCACGATATCTTCTTCTCCGAGCGCACGCTGCATGCCAACGGCGCGGCTGCCATTCGCACGGCGATCAACGACCTGACCTTCAAGGGCTATGTCTACAAGGGCACGCTGCCGCCACCGAAGGGCCAGCTTCCTGAGGATTGGGAAGACCGCGAACAAACGCTCTTCCGCTCGACTGAAGTCGGTGACGATATCGACCGTGCGCTGATCAAGTCGGACGGTTCCTATACCTATTTCGCTGCCGACCTTGCCTACTTCAAGAACAAGTTTGACCGCGGCTTCAACGAGATGATCTATGTGCTCGGCGCCGACCATGGTGGCTACGTCAAGCGTCTCGAGGCGGTTGCGCGCGGCGTTTCCGAAGGTAAGGCGAAGCTGACGGTGCTGCTCTGCCAGCTCGTCAAGCTCTACCGTGACGGTGAGCCGGTGAAGATGTCGAAGCGCTCGGGCGATTTTGTCACATTGCGCGATGTCGTCGAAGAAGTCGGGCGTGATTCGGTCCGTTTCATGATGCTTTACCGCAAGAACTCGGAGCCGTTGGACTTCGATTTCGCCAAAGTAACGGAACAATCCAAAGATAATCCGGTCTTCTACGTGCAGTATGCGCATGCCCGCTGCATGTCCGTCTTCCGGCAGGCGAAGGAAGCCTTCCCGGATCTCGCCCCGACACCGGAGCTTTTGGCGCAATCCGTTGCAGGCATTACGGATTCTGCCGAATTGCAGCTGATTGCCAAGGCTGCAGAATTCCCGCGTATCGTCGAAAGTGCAGCCCAATCTCAGGAGCCGCATCGCATCGCATTTTACCTTTATGATCTTGCCAGCGCCTTCCATGCCCACTGGAACAAAGGTAAAGATCAGACTGAATTACGATTTGTTAACGATAAGAACCGAGAATCAAGTATTGCCAGACTTGGGCTGGTGTACGCTGTCGCGTCGGTTTTGAAGTCGGGACTTGCCATTACAGGTACTGCCGCACCGGACGAAATGCGATAACGTCACCATTTCCCCACAATGCGCTGGCATTGAAGTGTTTGCGTTTTTTGAGTGGGATGGGCATGGCTGATAAACGACTTGCGTATGACACGCGCGGTAAAGACGATATGTTTGCCGACGATGATCCGTTGGCTGAACTTGCTCGTATCGTCGGCTTTGAACCTCGAATTGCGGCCAATACTGTAGATGAGCCTCAGCGGCAGGAGCCGGTCCTCGATCTCGAGGACGAGCTCCTCCGTGAGTTCGAGCGTTACGACGCGCCGCGTCCCTTGGTTGATCTCGATCATCCGGCCGAGCCAATCGCCCAGGACATCGAAACCTACGACTATGTCGAACCGGTCCACGAGGACGTGCCCTCCATAGGCGAGGAGCTCGCGCCGTCGGTTATGTCCGATTTCGAGACGCCTGTCGTCGAGCCCGAATTTTCTACGGAAACTGCCATAGCTCCCGAAGTAGCCGCGCCTGAACCGGTCGCAGCCGAATGGGAAGCGCCTGTCGCCACCGACTGGGCTCCCGCTCCGTCAAAGCCTGTGGCTGTTTCCGCAGAACCTCCGGTTACCTTGACGGCCTATGGTGGCGCCCGCGATCTGATCGAAGAGCTTGAGCTTTCGATCGGCGGCGCTCTTCCTGTCGCTCAGGCCGTTCAGTCGCCGGCGAAGGCGCCGCAGTGGTCGGCCGCCAGCATCCGTCTGCCGCTCGCCAATTTTCACGCGCCGCGTCGTGAAGAGCCGGTCGTCGAGACACCAGTTGTCGATACAACTGTTATTGAGCCGGCTCAGGCTCCGGTTGAAGCCTTGGTCGACGAGCCCGAGTTTGTTGCCGAACCGGAATTGACGATCGAACCCGAAGTGGTTGCGCCTGAGGTAATTGAAGAGCCTCTGGCGGTCGCCGCGGTTGAAGCGGCAGATTTCGAGCCGGTTGCGGCCTCCTTCGGTTTTCCGGCCGAGATTGATCGCCACGAAGACGTCGCCCTCTCTGAAGAGCCTGTCGCAACGTTCGAAGATGTTGCTGCCTTCGAAGAGCCGACCGAGCCCGACAATGCCGGTTTCGATCTGATTGCTGCGACCGCCGAAGGTGACGTCCATGCGGATGCAGCCTTGACGGAGGCGCCGCCGGAGTCAGCCTTTGATACGGATGCCTTTGATCTCGACGATCTCCTGGCGGATGTTTCCCGTTATCCGGTGCCGCAGCGTGCTGCAGCCCCTGTCGTCTCCGAGCCTGTTGCTGCGGCGCCTGAGGCTGTTGCCACGCCACTGGCGCCGCAGCCGGTCTCGGCTCCTGTCGCACCTGTTTTCCAGGCCCCCGTCTTTGATGCGCCCGTCTTTGAGGCCCCTGTCTTCGAAGCGCCCGTTGCTCGTGCACCGGCTCAGCCGACGGTGATTGCGCCCGTGCCGATGAGCCGTGCGACGCCGGTTCTTCGCCAGCCCGAAGCGCCAAAGCCGGTCGTTCGGGAGCCTATGGAGTCGGTCTCGCAACCTATCGCGCCAGCGCCGGTCGTCGCGCGTCAGCCGGAACTGGAGCCTGAAGATCCATTTGCCGGCCACGATTTCGAACTGGATCTCGCGGGCATCGAGCTGGAGCTCGCCGATCTCGATTTCTCCGAGCCGCCGGCTCCGCTGCCGAAGCCTGAGCCCGTGCGCGCTGCGCCCGTGGTCGCAGCGCAGCCAGCGCCGCGTCCGCAGCTGCAATCCGCACCGGTTTTCGTGCCGGAGCCACAGCCTGCTCCGGTGAGCTACGCCAAGCCGGCGCCGTCAAACGAATCTACGGACGATCTCCCCTTCGATCCCTCGATGATCTCCGATCCGGAAGAACGTCCCGAGACGGTCGAGGACATGCATGTTCCGACACTGCCGCCTGTCGAGCATACGGAGCCGGTCGCCAAGACCGCCGACTTCGATTTCGATCTCGATGCCGAGATCGCAAGCTTCTTCGAGCCCGCCAAGCGGCAGGAAAAGGCGCCGGTCGCCCCTGCCTGGGCGCCTCCGGCCGCTGCTGCATCGGCCGCCGCTGCGGTCAAGCCGGCAAGCACCGCCTTCGCCGACGGTCTTGATGATTTCGAACGCGCGCTGGAAGAGGACTTCCGCCGCAGTGTGCGCGAGCCGGTCGAGCGCCGCGAGAACGTTTCCGAAGTCCATATCGAATCCGCAAGCCAGACTGCCGATTTCAACCGCGCTCGCTCCATGCGCCGCCTGCTGGCTGCAGCCGCCATGCTGGTCGTTTTTGCCGGTGGCGCTTACGGCGTCTACAGCTGGGTGTCCAACGGTGCCGGCCTCAGCATCGCCGGCTCCGGCGAGCCGCGCGTCATTACTGCCGACAAGGACCCGGTGAAGGTCGCTCCCGAAAATCCGGGCGGCAAGACCGTGCCGAACCAGGACAAGGCCGTCTATGATCGTGTCGCAGGTGCCGCCGAAGAGCCGAAGCAGAAGGCTCTGGTCTCCTCCGACGAACAGCCGGTCGATGTCGTCCAGCGCACCCTGACGCCCGAGGTCTCGCCTGATGACGATGAAGGCAATGGCGATTCCGTGCTGCCGACTGCCGTCGGCGAGACGCAGGATCCGCGCCTGCTGCCGGACCACAACGCAACCGCGGATGCGTCCGCTGCCGATGACGATGCAACGCCGTCCGTCTCGCCACGCAAGGTCCGCACGATGATCGTCAAGCCGGACGGCACGCTCGTTGCCCGCGAGGAGCCGGCACCTGCCGAGCAATCCGCACCGGCCAATGAGGTGGCATCGGCAACGCCCGCAGCCCAGCCGGCAGCGACGCCGTCTGCTGCAAGCTTCCCGGCAAGCAACGGCAATCAGGTCGCGTCCACCGCTCTTCCGCCTGTCGGAACGACGCCTGCAGCCCAGCCGGCTCAGACGGCTAAGGTGGCTGAGGTGAACGCTGCCAACGCAAATCAGGTTGATCCGCCGGTTCGCGCAGTCAAGACGACACCGATCACCGATACAGCGTCGGCTGCACCGACCGATACGGCGCCTGTCCCGACGGCCCGCCCGGCCGAACAGCCGGTTAATGTCGTCGGCACGGTAACCGAAAACGGCAATGTCCGCCCGACGGCTCAGCAGAAGCCGACACAGGTCGCTTCCGCGCCGGCAGCAGCCGCTGCCCCGCCGGCACAGCAGGCTCCGGCCGCCGCAAGCGGTGGCTACGGCATCCAGATCGCATCGCTGCCGTCAGAGGATGAGGCAAAGAAATCCTACGCCAGCCTGTCGAAGAAGTTCGCTGGCGTGCTTGGTGGCCGCGCTTACGAAATCCGCAAGGCCGATATTGCCGGCAAGGGCACTTTTTACCGTGTCCGCATCCCGGCCGGCTCGAAGGATGAAGCTGCCGCCCTCTGCGAAAAGTTTCGCGCTGCCGGCGGAAGCTGCCTGATCTCCAAATAAGCCCTTTGGCTTTCTCCATTGCAACGGCGGGCCTGTCCCGCCGTTCTTTTTTGTGGGATCGCGCTTGACCTTGCTCGCAATTCGCGGGGCGGCCCTTATGATTCGAGTATGACCGAATCAAAAGCAATGATCCTCGGCTGCAGCGGCCTCAAGCTGACCGACGAAGAGAAAGCCTTCTACAAGGCTGAACGCCCCTGGGGCTTCATCCTCTTCAGGCGAAATATTTCCGAAGCCCAGCAGATCAGCGATCTCGTTGCCGAGCTGCGTGAATGCGTCGGCTGGCATGCGCCTGTGCTGATCGATCAAGAAGGCGGCCGCGTCCAGCGCATCCGCCCGCCGATGCTGCAGCACTATCCGCCGGGACAGGCGCTTGGCGATCTCTATCGCCGCGACCGGGCGCTTGGGCTGCGCGCCGCCTGGCTGATGTCGCGCCTGCATGCCTTCGATCTCCAGAGGTTCGGTATCAATGTCGATTGCCTGCCGGTGCTGGACGTACCGGTCGAAGGCAGCAGCAATGTCATCGGCAACAGAGCCTATGGGGGTGATCCCGTCACCGTCACGGAAATGGGGCGGGCCGCCGCCGCGGGGCTGAAAGCCGGCGGCCTGCTGCCGGTCATGAAGCACATGCCGGGGCATGGGCGTGGTTTTGCGGATTCACATCTGGAGCTGCCCGTTGTAACGGTGTCGCGCGAGGAGCTGGAAGCGCACGACTTCCCGCCCTTCGTTGCCATGAAGGACGAATTGATGGCGATGACCTGCCATGTCGTCTTCACTGCCATCGACCCGGATAATCCGGCGACCACCTCCCGCAAGGTGATCGATGAGGTGATCCGCACCGAGATCGGCTTCAAGGGACTGCTGCTGTCGGACGACACCTCGATGAACGCGCTTGCCGGCACGATTGGCGAACGAGCGGCGAATATCATTGCAGGCGGCTGTGATATCGTGCTGCACTGCAACGGCCATATGGACGAGATGCGCGAGGTCGTGGCAAATGTTCCGCCGCTGACAGGTCTTGCGCGCGAGCGGGCACGACTGGTGGAAGGTTTCCCGACGGCCGATGCTACGGACGAGGCAGCGATAAGAGCAGAATTCGACGCGATGTTTGCGACAGCGTGAGCAGGGGCCTGAAAGGCAGGGTAGGGTGAACACGATCAAGGGCACGGAGCGGTCTCAGGCGGCGGCAACGCCGATGGACAAGCTGTGGCAGGAGAATGGCGCCGAGCGCGCTACTCATGAGCCGGCACTCGTCATCGACGTCGCCGGCTTCGAAGGCCCGCTCGATCTCCTGCTTTATCTGGCTCGCAACCAGAAGGTCGATCTGTCGCGCATTTCCGTTCTGGCCCTTGCCGAGCAGTATCTGCAGTTTGTCGAAAGCGCGCGGCGTATCCGCATCGAGCTCGCCGCCGATTATCTCGTTATGGCGGCTTGGCTTGCCTACCTGAAATCGCGACTGCTGATCCCGCAGCAGATCAAGGACGACGGCCCTTCAGGTGAGGAGATGGCTGCAACGCTCGCCTTCCGCCTGAAGCGGTTGGAAGCGATGCGCCAGGTGGCCGACGGTCTCGTCAACCGCAACCGGCTCGGCCGGGATATTTTTGTCCGCGGCGCGCCGGAGCATATCCCGGATCGCCAGCAGTCCGATTATGTTGCCAACCTCTACGACCTCTTGAGCGCCTATGCTGCGTTGCGCCAGCGCCACGCGATCACCCAGGTGACGATCGAGCGCCGCAATGTCTGGTCGCTTACCGATGCCCGTGAACTGCTGACCCAGCTAATCGGCGATATCGTCGACTGGACGGCGCTCGAACAATATCTGCTGCGTTATCTCGCCAGTCCCGCCGAGCGCGTCACTGCCGTCGCCAGCGCATTTGCCGCCTCGCTGGAGCTGGTGCGCGAAGGGAAGCTCGAAATACGCCAGGACGGCGCCTTCCAGCCGATCTATATGCGCCGCGGCCCGAAACATGCCACCTTGCAAGTGGTCGAACAGGAGCAGTCGGATTGATCGACGTGCAAGACGATGACTTTGAAGGCCAAGACGGGGAAGGCGAGGGCATTGTCCGCGATCTGAAGGCTGAAATAGAGGCTGAGCGCATAGCTGAAGCGTTGGTTTTCGCCTCCGCCCAGCCGGTATCCGAAGGCTTCATCACTGAGCGTCTGCCAAAGGGATTTAACGCGCATGAGATCATGCTGCGCCTGAAGGAGCAGTACGCGCCGCGCGGCGTCAATCTTGTGCAGGTCGACAGCGCCTGGGCCTTCCGCACGGCGGCTGATCTTTCCTTCGTCATCCGCCGCGACGAGAACGAGGTCAAGAAACTCTCTCGCGCAGCACTCGAAGTGCTTGCGATCATTGCCTATCACCAGCCGGTGACGCGCGCCGAGATCGAAGATATCAGAGGTGTCCAGACCTCCCGCGGCACTCTCGACGTTCTCATGGAGGCGGGCTGGGTACGTTTCCGCGGCCGCCGCCGCACGCCGGGCCGGCCTGTTACGCTTGGCACGACGCGAGATTTTCTCGACCATTTCGGCCTTGAGGAATTGCGCGACTTGCCGGGCCTTGAAGAGCTGAAGGGTGCCGGCCTCCTGTCCGGCCGCATCCCCGCTAATTTCAATATTCCTTCGCCCCTCATGAACGACGAACTGACCGAGGATGAGGATCCGATCACCCAGATGGATCTCGAGGAACTCGGACTGCTGGCCCCCGGCGGCGCGTCCGAGGAATAACGAAGCTTGGTCTTGCTTTTGCCACGCCCGCGCAAAACAATGTCAATCACGACTTTTCGATGGATGAATGACTTGTCACAAAGGCCGATACCGTGACATTAAGCTCAATCCAGAAGGATTGATGTTGGAAACCGTATTGGAAATTCTTACATCGAGGGAACATCGCAACAGGGAGTATGGGTAATGGGTTCTTTTAGCATGTGGCACTGGCTGATCGTTCTGGCCATCGTGCTTTTGTTGTTCGGTCGCGGCAAGATCCCGGAACTGATGGGCGACGTTGCCAAGGGCATCAAGAGCTTCAAAAAGGGCATGACGGACGAAGACGCGCCGGAAGCAGCAAAGACCGTCGATCACAAGGCCGACGAAACGAAGTAATCACGTACGGGAAAGGGCGCTGCCCCCGCGCCGCCCGTTCAGGAGCCTTGCATGTTCGATATTGGCTGGACCGAACTTTTGGTTATCGCGGTCGTTCTGATCGTGGTTGTCGGTCCCAAGGATCTGCCACCGATGCTGCGCGCTTTCGGCAAGATGACGGCACGCGCCCGTAAGGTCGCGGGTGAGTTTCGTGCCCAGTTCGACGAAGCGCTGCGCGAAGCCGAGCTTGACGACGTGCGTAGCACGATCAGCGACGCCCAGAAGCTCAACCCGGTCAACAGCCTGCGCGAGGCGATGAACCCGCTGCGCCAGATGGGGAACGAGATCAAGGCCGACCTGCAGAATTCGACGAAGGTCGAGAAGCCGGCAGAACAGCGCCCGCTAGAGCAGGGCGCCGAGACTGCGACGGAAGTGCCGCCTGCGGAATTTTCCGCGCCGGCGCCGTCCATGAGCCTGCCGGAAACACCGCCGGTCGTTCCTGCGCCGCAGCCGGTCGCTGCCGCCACTGTTGCTCCGGTCGCCGTGGCCGAAAAGCCGAAGGCCGTGCGCAAGCCGCGCGTGAAGGCTGCAGACAAGGCTGATGCCGTTGCATTGGTCGCGGCACCGGCCGCCGAGAAGCCGAAGCGCGCTGCCGCTACAAAGAAGCCGGCCGCTCTCGCAAAGCCGGCCGCCAAAAAGAAGAAGGATGAGGCATGAGCGGTGATACACAAGACAAGCCGCAGCCGTTGATCGAGCACCTGATGGAGCTGCGCACGCGGCTGATCTGGTCGATCGCCGCCTTCTTCATCGCCTTCATCGCGTGCTTCATTTTCGCCAAGCACATCTTCAATTACCTCGTCTATCCCTACAAGCTTGCTGTCAGCTGGGCCCATCTCGACGTTGAGAAGGCGCAGCTAATCTATACGGCGCCGCAGGAATTCTTCTTCACGCAGGTCAAGGTCGCTATGTTCGGCGGTCTCGTGATCGCCTTCCCGATCATCGCCGCGCAGATCTACAAGTTCGTCGCTCCCGGCCTCTACAAGAACGAACGCCAGGCTTTCCTGCCGTTCCTGATCGCATCGCCGATCCTGTTCCTCATGGGTGGCGCGCTGGTCTATTTCTTCTTCACGCCGATGGTCATGTGGTTCTTTCTGTCGATGCAGCAGGCGCCGGGCCATGACGAAGTGGCGATCTCGCTCCTGCCGAAGGTCTCGGAATATCTGAGCCTGATCATGACGCTGGTCTTCTCCTTCGGCCTTGTCTTCCAGCTGCCGGTCATCACCACGCTTCTGGCCCGCGTCGGTCTTCTGACGTCGCAATGGCTCGCCGAAAAGCGCAAGTTTGCGATCGTGCTTGCCTTCGTCGTGGCGGCGGTGCTGACGCCGCCCGATCCCATGTCCCAGATCGGCCTTGCGCTGCCGACGATCCTTCTCTACGAGATTTCCATCTACGCGGCACGACTCGTGGAGCGTCAGCGTTCCAAACAGGCGCTTGAAGAGGCCAGCGAATCCTCTGACGTCGCCAAGACGGACAGCGTCTGAGCGCATCAGGACATTTCACTGAGTTCTGCCGTTTCCCATCCGGTCGGGGTTTTCTCCGACCGGTTCATTCCTGTTGAAACGATCTGGAACGACGATGCTCGATATCAAATGGATCCGTGAGAATCCCGAGGCCCTCGATGCCGCCCTTGCAAAGCGCGGAGCGGAGCCTCAGTCGCAATCTCTCATCGCCCTTGACGAGAAGCGCCGCTCCGCCGTGCAGAAGGCGCAGGATCTGCTGTCCCGCCGCAACACCGCCTCCAAGGAGATCGGTGCCGCCATGGCGCAGAAGAACGCCGAGCTTGCCGACAAGCTGAAGGGCGAGGTCGCCGAGATCAAGGAAACGCTGCCGGCTGCCGAAGAGGAAGAGCGTGCACTTTCCGCCGAGCTCAACGACCAGCTTTCGCGCATCCCGAACGTGCCGCTCGATGAGGTGCCTGTCGGCAAGGACGAGCACGACAATGTCGTGACGCGTATCGTCGGCGAAAGGCCGCGCTGGAACCACGCGCCGAAGGAGCATTTCGAAATCGGCGAAGCCCTCGGCTATATGGATTTCGAACGTGCCACCAAGCTCTCCGGTTCGCGCTTCACGGTGTTGACCGGCCCGCTCGCCAAGCTGGAACGCGCGCTCGGCCAGTTCATGATCGACCTCCACACAACCGAACATGGCTATACCGAAGTGTCTTCGCCGTTGATGGTGCGGGGCGAGGCACTGTTCGGCACCGGCAACCTGCCGAAGTTCGAGGAAGATCTCTTCAAGACGACGGACGGCCGGTACCTCATCCCGACGGCGGAAGTGACGCTGACCAACCTGGTTCGCGAGGAAATCCTCGATCAGGAAAAGCTGCCGCTGCGCTTCACCGCTCTCACGCCGTCCTTCCGTTCGGAGGCGGGATCTGCCGGCCGCGATACCCGCGGCATGCTGCGCCAGCACCAGTTCTGGAAGTGCGAGCTTGTCTCGATTACTGACGCCGAGAGCTCGCTCGCCGAACATGAGCGCATGACGGCCTGCGCCGAAGAAGTGTTGAAGCGCCTGGGTCTGCATTTCCGCACGATGACACTTTGCACGGGCGACATGGGCTTCGGCTCGCGCAAGACCTATGACCTCGAAGTCTGGCTGCCGGGTCAGAACACTTTCCGCGAGATTTCGTCCTGCTCTGTCTGCGGCGATTTCCAGGCGCGGCGCATGAACGCCCGCTATCGCGGCAAGGACGACAAGGCGACGAAGTTCGTTCATACGCTGAACGGCTCCGGTACGGCTGTCGGCCGCTGCCTGATCGCGGTCTTGGAAAATTATCTGAACGAGGATGGTTCGGTCACGATTCCGGACGTTTTGCAGCCCTATATGGGCGGCCTGACGAAGATCGAACGGGCGGCTTGAGACCATGCGCATCCTGCTGACGAATGACGACGGTATCCATGCCGAAGGCTTGGGTGCGCTGGAACGGATCGCAAGGGCGCTTTCTGACGATGTCTGGATTGTTGCCCCCGAAACCGACCAGAGCGGCCTTGCGCATTCGCTCAGCCTTTCGGAGCCGTTGCGGCTCCGGAAGATTTCCGACAAGCACTATGCGCTGCGCGGCACGCCGACCGATTGCGTCATCATGGGCATCAAGCAGGTGCTGGATATCAAGCCGGACCTCGTTTTGTCCGGCGTTAACTCCGGCTCCAATGTCGCCGACGACGTGACCTATTCCGGCACCATAGCCGGCGCCATCGAAGGAACGATGCAGGGCGTGCGCTCCTTCGCCCTCAGTCAGGCCTATATCTATGATGACGGTGCCCGGATCCTGCCCTGGGAGGTGTGTGAGGCTCACGCTCCGGCGCTGCTCGAAAAGCTGATGACGGTCGATCTTCCTGAGGGCACCTTCCTGAACCTCAACTTCCCGAACTGTCGTCCTGATGAAGTCGAGGGCGTTGAAGTGACCGCGCAAGGCAAGCTTGCCTTCAACCTGCAGGTCGATGCGCGCACGGATGGCCGCGGCTTTCCCTATTACTGGCTGAAATTCGGCGAACGCGCCGGCGCCTTTACCGAGGGCAGCGATATTCACGCCCTCAAGCATAATAAGATTTCGGTAACACCTTTGAAACTTGATCTGACCGATTATTCCGTGACGGACCGCGTGGCGCGGGCCCTCGGACACGGAGTAAAGGGTTGACGGCAAAACTGGCCGAGAAGGAAGGCTTCGCAGCGCTGGTCTTGAGATTGCGCGCGGAAGGCATTTCCGACATCGATTTGCTGACGGCTGTCGAGCAGACGCCGCGCTCGCTTTTCGTCCCGCCGCAATTTACCGAGAACGCCTATTCCAGCCGCACGATCCCGATCGAGTGCGGTTCCTTTCTGGAGGGCGTCGATTTCGCCGTCCGTCTTTTGCATCACCTGAAGGTCCGCCCCGGTCAGCGCGTACTCGAGATCGGCACGGGCAGCGGCTTTACCGCGGCGGTTATCGGTCGCATTGCAGAACGCGTGCTGACGGTCGATCGCTACAAGACGCTGACGCTTTCGGCCCAGCGCCGCATGGAAAAGCTCAGCCTGCGCAGCGTCATCATCCGCCAGGCCGATGGCAGCGGCGGCATGCAGGGCGAGGGCACTTTTGACCGCATCCTCGTTACGGCCGCTTTCAATTCCATGCCGCGCTTCTATGCCGATCAGCTGGTGTCCGGCGGTTCCATGATTGCGCCGCTGATGATCTCCGAGAATGAGTGCCGCATGGTGCGGCTGACAAAGACCGGCAGCCGCTTCGAGCGGGAAGAGCTCTTCGACGCTCCCTATCTGCCGATTGTTCCAAGGCTTGCTTCGCAGCTCTAGACCGGCAGCTCGCAAGGCCCGGCGGGCTATGATTTTTCGCCCGCAAACTTATGGTTATCAAGTTCTCAAAAATATAGCACTGATTCCAGCGCCTTAACCGCATGGTAACACTAACGCGCTTTAATAGATTCACAAATGGTTGCGTTCTAAGTGGGTCGAGTCATGCGTTTCAGTCTTTCGCCGAAGTTCGGGAAATCGGCCGGCAATTTTCTGGTCGTCGCCTTGCTGGCGAGTGCAGCAACAGGCTGCAGCTCCGATGTAACACGTTTCGGCAATCTGTTTTCTTCCTCCGGGCAGGATCAGATGACGACGAATTCGATCCCGCGCAGGGGTTTCAACGGGCCGCAGGGCGACCCGGTGCCGCGCGCCGATCTTGGTGGTTCGGCCATGCAGCCGTCTTACGCTCAGAACAATACGATGAGCCAGCCCTATCCGGGCCGCCCGAGCTTTGATCCGGTTGTCACATCCGGCTCCGCCGCACGGATGGCATCCGCACCGGTTTCCGTTCAGCGCACCGAACTCGCTCCGCCGAGCGCAGGGTCCGTTTCTCCCCGTCAGCGGGAAAGAGACGTTGCGCTTGCCCAGCCGTTTCCAGCCGCTCCGAAGCCCGATCGCATTGCTCCGGCGGGCATGAATGCGCCGAGAGTTACTCCCGATACGCTGACGACGGGCACGACGCCGAAGGTTTCGGGCTGGTCGGGGACCAATGCTCCGTCGGTCACGCTGCGTCCGGGTGAAAACATCGCTGTCCTTTCCCGCCGCTACGGCGTTCCGGAAAAGGAAATCCTGCGTGTCAACAATCTGAAGACGGCTTCAGCTGCGCAGCCCGGCCAGGCGATCCTCATCCCGACCTTCAACGGCGGCAACAATGCTGCCAAGGCTGCAGCTCAGTCCGCCGACCTTTCCAAGCCCGGCAACCTGCCGCAGCCGACGAAGGGCCAGGAGCAGAAGGTTGCTGTCGTTCCGGGTGCCAATTCGGCTCGCGACAAGACTGTCGCGAGTGCAGATCCAACGGGCAAAGCTCCTCCGGCAGGCGGCAAGAATCCGAATGGTGCTGCGGGAACCTACACAGTCAAGCAGGGTGACTCGCTAGCCAAGATCGCCAAGGCGACGGGTGCCAACATCGACGATATCAAGGCAGCCAACAATCTGTCGGCGAGCTCGATCCGCATCGGCCAGGAGTTGAAGATCCCGAACGGCGGAGCTTCTGCCGACACGATCAAGACGGCCTCCATCCCGGCGCAGAAGGTCGAGCAGGTCAAGCCTGCCCAGCCGGCGAGCCCCCCGGTCCAGACGGCCTCCGCGCAGCCGGCGCCCTACAAGGCCCCTGCCGCCACGCAGACAGTCGATGACGTCGAGAAGAAGTCCGATGTCAGCGCTGCTGCTCCTGAAGCCACCGGCATCGGCAAATATCGCTGGCCGGTTCGCGGCCAGGTGATCGCTGCCTATGGCGCCAACGTCAACGGCAGCCGCAATGATGGCATCGATATCTCGGTTCCGCAGGGGACTGCGATCAAGGCTGCCGAAAACGGCGTTGTCATCTATGCCGGTAATGGCCTGAAGGAACTCGGCAACACGGTTCTCGTCCGTCACGACGACGGCACCGTCACCGTCTACGGCAATGCCGATACGCTGAGCGTTACCCGCGGCCAGAAGATCCAGCGTGGCCAGACGGTCGCCATGTCGGGCATGAGCGGCAACGTCAAGCAGCCGCAGGTTCACTTTGAGGTTCGCAAGGATGCGTCCCCGGTCAACCCCATGACATTTCTTGAATAGGTGAGATTTCTGAGCAGGTAGAGCGTCTCAGGAAAGTGCAAAAGCCCGGCCAGCAGCCGGGCTTTTGTCGTTTTAGGCGTGTCGCCCAAAGTCCGCAGTGGTTTTGCTAGAACGACACGCGTGAGGAAATGCTCAAGCGCGGTCGAGATGGACGCGCATGCGGCCGGCCAGATCCTGGATATATTGCCAGGCAACGCGACCGGAGCGGGCGCCGCGGGTCGTTGCCCATTCCAGCGCCTCGGCATGCATCCTCTCGCGCTCAAGGCCGAGCTTGAAGTGTTCGGCGTAGCCGTCGATCATCGTCAGATAATCTTCCTGGCTGCATTTGTGGAAGCCGAGCCACAGGCCGAAGCGGTCCGAGAGTGACACCTTCTCCTCGACGGCTTCGGACGGATTGATTGCCGTCGACTGCTCGTTTTCCATCATGTGGCGCGGCAGCAGGTGGCGCCGGTTGGACGTGGCATAGAACAGCACATTGTCCGGCCGCCCTTCCACGCCGCCATCGAGCGCCGCCTTGAGCGACTTATAGGCGGTATCGTCGTGGTCGAAGGAGAGGTCGTCGCAGAAGACGATAACGCGATGCGGCGTATCCTTGAGGAGGTCGAGGAGCGTCGGCAGGCTGGCAATATCTTCGCGATGCACTTCGACGAGTTTCAACGATACGCTGCTCTCGCGGCGCACATCTTCATGCACGGCCTTGACCAGCGAGGACTTGCCCATGCCACGCGCGCCCCAGAGCAGCACGTTGTTGGCTGCATAGCCCTCGGCAAAACGCACGGTGTTTTCGTGCAGGATGTCGCGCACGTGATCGACGCCACGGATAAGCTTTAGCGCCACGCGATTGGGACGCCTGACGGGCTGCAGATAATGGCGCGCAGGGGACCAGACGAAACAGTCAGCGGCGTTCCAGTCATTGGCAGCGGGCGCCGGTCCCGCCAGCCGTTCGACCGCATCCGCAAGCCTCTTCAGCTCCTGAAGCAGAACACTATTGATTTCTTCGGCCATCGGGTGCCTCCTTCATAGATTGCAGCGATAATCCGCTTTCGCTTTTTTGATGCCGGGTAGCATGGCCTTTCCACAGCGGAAAGGTTATGAGGCAGCGGAATCGGTACGCTTTCCGGCTGTTTTTGTTGCATTCATAAAGGCTGCAACTATAGTCCGGCGACTTGAAAAGAGAGGCGGGGTTCCGCCGCCCATAGCCTGAGGAGCTTAGCATGTTTATCACCCCGGCATTTGCCCAGAGCGCAACTGACGCCACGAGTGCTTTCGGCGGCTCAGGCCTCGAAATGATCATCCTATTCGTGCCGCTGATGGTGGTCTGGTATTTCCTGCTCATCCGCCCGCAGCGCGCGCAGGCCAAGAAGCGTGAGGAGACCTTGAAGGCGATCCGTCGCGGCGACCAGATCGTTACCGGCGGCGGCCTCGTTGGCAAGGTCACGAAGGTTGTCGACGAGAAGGAAGTCGAAGTCGAAATCGCCGAAGGCGTGCGCGTGCGCATCGTCCGCACCGGCATTTCCGAAGTCCGCGTAAAGGGCGAGCCGGTCAAGGCCGACGCTGCTTAACATGCGATAGCAACACCCGCCGGATCGGAAGATAGTCGAGAGAATGCACCATTTTTCCCGCTTAAAGACACTTCTGATCTGGTTGGTCGCGATTGCCGCATTTATCGTCGCTGCGCCCAATCTCCTGAGCCAGGCGCAGCTCTCCTCCCTGCCAAGCTGGCTCCGGCAGGATCGCGTCACCCTCGGTCTCGATCTGCAGGGTGGCTCCTATATCGTACTCCGCCTCGAACGGTCCGACATTATCCGGGACCGGCTCGAGGCAACGGTTGCCAGCGTTCGTGATGCGCTCCGCAGAGCCGGCATCCGCTATACGGGGCTTACCGGAACTGCACAGACGGTGACAGTCAAGGTTACCGATGCGGCGCAGCTTCAGGCCGCAGCCGATCTCCTGAAATCACTGACCTCAGCCAATGTTTCGCTCCAGCAGAGCAATGACGGCCAGTTGACGCTGCAGATCTCCGACAAGGCGATCGATGCCGACACGGTTGCTGCGCGGACCCGCTCGCTCGATATTGTCGCCCGCCGCATCGCCGGTTTCGGCAAAGAGAATTTCACTGTTCGTCCTGACGGGGACGATCGTATCGCCGTGCAGGTTCTGGGCTCCGTCGATGCCGAACGGCTGAAGAACCTGCTGAACGAACCCGCCGCACTCTCCTTCCACCTCATTGATGAGAGCATGACCGGCCAGCAGGCGCTTGCCGGCCGCTGGCCCGCGACATCGCAGGTGCTTTATTCGCTGGATGATCCGCCGGTTCCCTATCTCGTCGATCGCACGGCGATAGCGACAGGCGCTGATTTTGCCGAAGTCGATACGAAGACCGATCCGCAAACGCAGGACAGCGCCATTGTCTACCGGCTGAATGCCGAGGCGGCAAAGCGTCTGGCGCAGGCAACGACTGCCAATGTGGGCAAACATCTTGCCATTGTCTTTGATGATCAAGTCATGGCGAACCCGGTCATCGAAGCGCCGACCTCCGATGGTAGCGGCGAGATATCGGCCAATTTCTCCGAAGAGGGCGTTCAGGATCTGGCCGTCATGTTGCGGGCCGGCGCACTGCCTGCGACGCTGACATCAGTGGAAGAGCGCACCGTCAGCCCGGTCTTCGGCTCGGAATCCGTTTTCTCCGGTCTTGTCGCCGGCATTGTCGCTGTCGTGCTCGTCGCAACGCTGATGATCGCGCTCTACCGGATGCTCGGCATCATCGCCGTCGTGTCGCTGGCCTTCAATCTGGTGCTGATCGTCGCAGTGTTGAGCCTTGCGGGTGCGATATTGACGCTTCCAGGCATTGCAGGCCTCGTGCTGATCGTCGGCATGGCCGTTGATTCCAATGTGCTGATCTATGAGCGCATCCGCGAAGAGGAGAGAGTGCCGCATACCAACTTCGCCCAGGCGGTCGAGCGTGGCTTCTCGCGGGCTTTCGCTACCATCGTCGATGCCAACGTCACGATCTTCATCGCCGCTGTCATTCTCTTCTTTGTCGGCAGCGAATCCATTCGCGGCTTTGCCGTGACGCTGGCCGTCGGCATCCTCACGACCATCCTGACGGCCTTCACGCTGACGCGCGGCTTCGTGGTTGCCTGGCTTGCAAGACGCCATCCTCGCCATCTGCCGAAGAGCGCGCTGACCGGCCTCTTCGAGCATGCCAATATCCGCTTCATGGGTATTCGCCGCTATGTCTTTACGGCATCGGCAACACTTTGCATCGCCGCCATGCTCGCCTTCGCAACGGTAGGCCTGCAGCTCGGCATCGACTTTACCGGCGGTTCGCTGGTCGAGGTCACGGCGAAGCAGGGCAACGCCGATATTGCCGATCTCAGCGCCCGTCTCAACGAACTGAACCTCGGACCGGTGCGCGTTGAGCGCATCGGCGATGCCACCAACGCCCTGATCCGTGTTGGCTCGCAGGATGGCGGCGAAAATGCCGAGCAGTCGGTCGCAACATTCATTCGTGGTGAATTGGCCGAGGACTACGATTTCCGCCGCGTCGAGGTTGTCGGCCCGGCCGTCTCCGGCGAACTGACCATGCTGGCGACAATTGGCATCCTTACTTCGCTATTTGCTATCCTCGTCTATATCTGGATCCGCTTCGAGTGGCAGTTTGCGGTCGGCGCAATTGTTGCGACGCTGCACGACGTCATCATCATGCTCGGCCTCTTCGTGCTGACCGGTATGGAATTCAATCTGACGAGCGTCGCAGCACTTCTGACCGTCGTCGGCTATTCGCTGAATGATACCGTCGTCGTCTACGACCGCATGCGCGAAAACCTCAAGCGCTACAGGAAGATGCCACTGCCGATCCTAATCGATGCGGCAATCAACCAGACACTCTCGCGCACCATTCTGACGGCGGCCACGACACTGCTTGCGCTCTTTGCGCTCTATGTTTTCGGCGGCGCCGTCATCCGCTCCTTCACTTTCACCATGCTCTTCGGCGTTGCGCTCGGAACATTCTCTTCCATCTATATAGCTGCGCCCGTTCTCATCATCTTCCGGCTGCGGCGGGAGACTGGTGGCGAGGATAAGGGCGACATCAGCATGAAATCCGGCAAGCCGGCGGTATAGATACATGGCAAAAGGCATTGAAATCCGCGACGCCCATTTCCCGGGCCGCGCTCCCATCGACACCTATGGCAATGGCGGCTTCCGCTTTGCAGATATGTCGCATCGCGGCTCCATCCTCTGCCTGCCATCGGGCATCCACGGCTGGGATATGGACATGGCGAAGCCGCTGTCGGTGGAAAATTTCCGCCGTGTGCTTGATGAAGCCGCCGATATCGAAGTGCTGCTCGTCGGTACGGGCACGGAGCTTCGCCGCCTGCCCCAGGAGTTGCGTGCTGCTCTCAAGGCACGGGGTATCTCTTCCGATCCAATGAGCACGGGTGCTGCCGTGCGCACTTTCAATATCATGCTCTCCGAACAGCGTGCCGTCGCCGCCGCCCTGATCGCGGTCTGAACATGGCCGATCCAAAGACAAATCAGGACATCAGCCTGGCGATGCTGCGCGACATCGATCGCGATCGCTACCTTGCCTGCCTGCTGTCGCCTGATGACAAGCGCGGTGCGCTCGCCGCCCTCTATGCCTTCAATGCCGAACTCGCGCGTATCCGCGACCTCGTGCACGAGCCGCTGCCCGGCGAAATCCGCATGCAATACTGGCGCGACCTTCTGGAAGGCAATGCACACGGTTCGACCGAGGCAAATCCGCTCGCAGCCGCCCTTCTTTCGACCGTCGAGACATACCGGCTTCCACGGCAGACGCTCGTCAATATGATAGAGGCGCGAATATTCGATCTCTACGACGACCCGATGGAAAGCCGAACCGCGCTGGAAGGCTATGCGGGTGAGACCGCCTCGGCGCTCATCCAGCTCGCGGGCCTTATCCTTTCCCCGGAAGAGGCGATGAAATCCGCAGATGCGGCCGGTCATGCCGGCGTGGCGCAGGCCATTTCCGGCATGCTGCTGCTGATGCCGCTCCAGCAACGCCGTGGCCAGGTCTATATCCCGCTCGAAATTCTCTCGGCGACGGGCCTCGACCGGGAGACCTTCCTGGCAGGCACAGACAAGCTGCGCATCTCTGCAGCCATCGAAGCATTTGCCGGGCTCGGCCGCGATCACCTTGCCAAGGCGAGGGCATCTGCCCCGTCGCCATCTGTGCTGCCCGCCTTCCTGCCGGTTGCGCTTGCCGAACCGGTGCTGGTGAAGGCGCAGAAGCGCGGTGCAGCCGTTCTGGAAACCTCGCTGCAAGAGCCGCAATGGCGGCGTCAGATGCGCATGGCATTTGCCGGCATGCGCAAGAAAATCTGACGACGGTCAAACTCGCGCAAGTCTCGCGCGTTATGTCAGGCATAACCCCATTCTAAACGGAGAATCCGCGTGGGCATTATCGTCTGGTGCGTTCTTTTCGCCATCGTCATCTTCTTCGCCTTCGTGGCTACGCGCATGGCTGCCCAGAACAAGGAGGATGGCCTGCACGACACGGGCCTTGCCATCATCGAGTTTGGCCGCGCATTCCCCAATGAAGCGATCCGCCAGCTCCAGGCGACCGTTGACGGTCAGGCCGTCTTCGTGCGTCTGCATGACAACAAGGCCGGCTTCATGCGCAACATGTCGCGCCACTTCGCCTGCCATCTGATCGAGCCCGGTACTGTGCGGGTTCTGGCCTCTGAAACCGGCAGGGGGCTGAGCATCGAATATGTCAATGCGCCCTATCACAACAGCACTTACGAGTTTGCTTCGGCCAAGGAGGCGTCGGAAGTGTCGCTCTGGCTGCTCGGCAATTATATTGCCGAGCCGGATAAGGAATTGCCTGCGCCGAATTCGTCCGCCGCAAACGGCCACTAGTCAAAACAAAGCATAGGGCATTCCCGTAAACCGAAGAAAAACGGAAATGCCCGATCTCAGGCGCTTTCGGCGAGCTTGAGGTCCTGACCTAGCCACGCGGCGCAATCTGCCAGCGCCCGTTTGGCAATCAATTGCCGCTTCATGACCGTCTTGTCCTTGCCACGGAAGCGCTTGACCCCTTCAGGCTTGACGATAGAGCCGGGCTGAAGCTCCGGAAACAGACCGAAATTGATGTTCATCGGCTGGAATGAGCGTTTGCCGGGCTCCTCATCGGTGACGATATGGCCGCCGGTGATGTGGCCGAGCAGCGAGCCGAGCGCCGTTGTTGCTGGAGGAGGCGAAACTGGCTCTCCCTTGCGTTCCGCGGCGGCAAAGCGGCCGGCCAGCAGGCCCACGCTTGCGCTTTCCACATAACCTTCGCAACCGGTGATCTGGCCGGCAAAACGCAGGCCCGGCCGCGACTTCAGAGTCAGCGACGGATCGAGCAAGGTGGGCGAGTTGATGTAGGTGTTGCGGTGCAGGCCGCCGAGCCGGGCGAATTCGGCATTCTCAAGCCCTGGGATCATACGGAAGATATCGGCCTGCGCGCCATATTTCAACTTCGTCTGGAAGCCGACCATGTTGTAGAGCGTGCCGAGCGCATTGTCCTGACGAAGCTGCACGACGGCATAGGCTTTCACGGTCGGGTTATGCGCATTGGTGAGGCCCATCGGCTTCATAGGCCCATGGCGCAGCGTCTCGCGCCCGCGCTCGGCCATGACCTCGATCGGCAGGCAGCCGTCGAAATAGGGCGTGCCCTCCCACTCCTTGAATCCAACAGTGTCGCCGGCAATAAGGGCATCGACGAAGGCATTGTACTGCTCTTCGGTCATCGGGCAGTTGATATAGTCCTTGCCGGTGCCGCCGGGACCGACCTTGTCATAACGCGACTGATACCAGCAGATATCCATGTCGATGCTGTCGCGATAGACGATCGGCGCGATGGCATCGAAGAAGGCAAGAGAATCCTCACCCGTTTCCGCCTGGATGGCGCTCGCAAGCGACGGGGCCGTCAGCGGACCGGTGGCGATAACAGCCAAATCCCATTCCTTCGGCGGCAGGCCGGAGATTTCCTCGCGCACGACCGTGATCAGCGGATGCTTGTGGATTGCTTTGGTTACGGCATCAGAGAAGCCATCGCGGTCGACTGCCAGCGCGCCACCTGCCGGCACCTGATGTTTGTCGGCCGATGCCATGATCAGTGAACCGGCCATGCGCATTTCCGCATGGATGACGCCAACGGCATTGCTGGTGGCATCGTCCGAGCGGAAGGAGTTGGAGCAGACAAGCTCGGCAAGCCCATCGGTCTTGTGCGCATCCGTGCCGCGCACGCCGCGCATTTCATGCAGGATCACAGGAACGCCAGCATTGGCGATCTGCCACGCAGCTTCAGAGCCGGCCAGTCCGCCGCCGATGACATGGATAGGGGAGTATGAGGAGTTCTTGGTCATTGGCGGCTGATATCACGGCGGGGAACGCGATCCAACAGCAGAATCGAAACGGCGCCTTCCGGCGCCGCAAGGTAACTAGCTCTGCTCTCGTGTTCCGGGCGATGCCTCGCGCTGGTCGGCATCCTCCAGATCGGTGTCGACGATATAGGCGTCACTATGTTCCCTTGCCGCTTCACGTTGCGCAGCAAGGTTAGGAACGTCGTCCGGAGTTGTTTCCGGCGCATGTTCGTTGAGCGTATCGATTTCGCCCTTTGGCGACTGGGTGCTCTTATTTGGTTTTTCGGGGAGGGTCCTGGTCATTATCTCACCTCCAGAAGCGGTCCGGCGCGGCGGATTGGCGCCCAAGCAGATAGCCGATGCTGAAGGCGAGGACGCCGATGCCGACGACGACAGAGCTTGCCATGTGAGGGTGATCGGCAGCGCCTGTCGCAACGGCCTGCACCTCACGCCTGACAGCGGAGGCAGTATCCGAAGCAGCCTTGCGGATGCCCTCGGGCTTGTTGGCGGGTCGCCCGGTGAAGCCTGCATTGAGTTGGTTTGCCATGGGATGGTCTCCTTTCGTCAAGGAGAACTGCCGGAAAGCCCCAGGGTTCCGATAAGGCGAGGCAAAGCCAAAAACGAAAACGGCGCCTGATGGCGCCGTCTTGGGGAATGGTGCTCGCTATATTAGCGGAACGAGCGGGATGCGATGCTGCGGATGTCGTAACGGCTGACGCCGATATCGGACAGGGTCTGGTTGGACAGGTTGCCCAGTTCGTTGAGCGTGCGGCGGTAGCTAATCCAGCTCTTTGCAATGCGGATCGGGTTCATGATCTTTTCCTCAGATGTCTTGCGCGACCGGCGGGATCGCCGTGTCTGCGGTTGACATCTATATAGTGGAGATCCCTGATATTGTGCAGTGCAAATAAAAGGCGTCTGCTATGCAATTGTGCAATCTGATGCCCGCTAATTATGCAGGGCACGATTTTTGAGCAGGCCAAGAATTAACACTTCTGCAACTTTTGCGGCGGTCTGGCCGATAGGCAAAAAGAAAACGCCCGCTGCGGAGGCAGCAGGCGTTTTGGGAAGGCAATCTGCTTGGGAGGAGCAGCGATTACCTGTACTTAGCGGGCGGATGCTTCGCGAGCAACGCGATGGATGTCCGAACGGTCGATGCCGAGGTCATGCAATTCGCGGTTGGTCATGCGACCGAGTTCAGTAACGGTCTGACGATACTTGCGCCAGTTATTGAAAGAGCGAGAGAAGTTCATGTTAATCCCCTTTCCTAGGGCTTGATCCTGCCAGCAGCCCGTCTTCGGCGCTGACCTCTATTTGATGACCAGAATATATGTTGCGCCGCGAAGAACTAACAGAGCCAAGATTTCAAGCCACCTATGCATGATTCGCAAAGCTCTGGCAGTTTTTTACATGCTTTGGCCATTTTCTGGTCAACGAATAGGCAGAATGATTTTTTCTCAGGCTGCCGTTTTCGCAGATGGATATTTGGCCTACCGGAGGCGTCCGCGAATGGTCTTTCCTATAGGTGCATTTTCTTGATGCGTCTCGGCGAACAACAACAAGGCCTCGCGCTCTGAAGCGCGCTCCCGACTGCCCCAGGCGGCTTAACGCTTGCTTTACCCCTGATTCGCGCGAAGGCCCGAAAAGCTGGCATGCTAATCGTTTAACCACCTGTTAAGCAAAACGCCCACCGGGGGAGGATCCGGTGGGCGTCATGATGGTGACTGGCAACTGGGAGGAGGAGTGTTGCCAGTCTATCGCAGGGCGCTGGGAGGAGGAGTGCGCGTCTGCGAATCTCGTCACGGACATATCATCCGCAGGCTTCCGGAAATCCGGGCCGGGGCGCCGTCCCCGTGCTTCGATATGAGTTAAATAGTATGACTTTTGATTGTTTTGCAGTGCAATATATTCATGAGGGCTATGCGGTTCATGCATGCCTTCTGTGTGGCGTTTATATATTAGCGATGATGCGGTTAGTGTTTCGTTAATGGCTGACCCAATTAAGACCAGTGAGGAATTTGCATATTTCAAATACCGGCGTTTCCGCGCGCCGATCCTGCGCTATAAATGGAGAAGCCGAAGATGGCGGATCAATGCGGGGTAGGGCATGTATCGCGGCAGGTTGGGGCGGGATCTCTCGCTCTGGGTGGAGAAGGGACTTCTTGAGGAGGAGACGGCGAAGACGCTGCTGGCCGAATACGACACGCGCCCGGCAAGTTTCAGCCTCGGCCGCGTGTTGATGGGATTGGCGGCCGTACTGCTCGGGGCCGCCCTGCTGCTTCTCGTCGCATCGAACTGGGAGTATATCCCGCGCCTTGTCCGCGTGGGCCTGATGCTGGCGCTCATCTGGGCGGTTCACATCGGCGCTGCACTTCTTCTTATGCGCGGCGCGCTTGCCACCGCCGGCGGTCTGCTCATCGTCGGTACGCTGAGCTTTGGCGGTGCCATCTCGCTCATCGGCCAGATGTATCATCTCTCAGGCGACGAGGAGACGGTCATGTATCTGTGGTTTGCCGTGGCGACCGTTTCAGCAATCCTTTTCCGCTCTGCTGCGGTAACTGTTGTCGCCGGCTTCCTCTCCTGGGCCTCCTTTGCAGTTTATCTTGAGAATTTCGATACGCGCTGGGTCGGCTCTGGTCCCTATGCGCCGCTTGTCATGGCGGCTGTTGTTATCGGGCTCGTGCGCTTTACCGGTGCCGATCGGGCGCGCCATCTCGCTTATCTGCTGGTGGTCGGCTGGCTCGCTTGGCTCTATGTGCTGACTGATGAGATCTCCGTGGCGATCGCCTTCGCCGTCCTTGGCATGGTGGCTTTCCTGCTGACCGCCTTGCCCGTCCGGCCGATTTCTACGCTCGTCAGAAGCGCAGGTGCCGCCCCGGCATTCTATAGTTTCCTCGTCGCCATCATGGGGTTGTTCCTGCTTCATACCGAGATGGACGAAGGCGGGCGTATGGTCGTGATCGGCCTGCTGACGCTTGCCGCCGCCGTTGTGGGCATCGTGCTGCATGGCCGGGACAATGGCGCCGTACGCTATCTGGCCTATGGCGCCTTCGCCGCCGAGATGCTCTATCTGGCCTCGGTGACGGTCGGCACGATCTTGGGCACGTCGAGCCTCTTCCTGTTCTCGGGCTTGGTGGTCGCAGTCGTCGCCTGGGTTGTCATCCGCCTCGAAAGACGCTTCGCGGCCGGACCAGCAACAGTTGAGGCAGGGGAGGAACGCGCATGAGCTTTGCCTTCGCAAAACCACAGGCTGGCCGCTCTTATATTGTTGCCGCGATCCTCGTCGCTGGCTTGCAGACGCTGATCCTCGGTTACATCATCCAGAGCCGTGCTTCTATCCTGGCAAGCGGCGCCGAAGTATTGCTGAAGACGGCCCCGGTTGATCCGCGCGATTTTCTGCGTGGCGACTACGTGGTTCTGAATTACGATGTATCGTCGGTCCCGGTCTCGACAGTCACCGGCGGCATTCCGGCGGAAGCCGGCGAGCAGACCCTGTGGGTGCGCCTCAAGCGCCAGCAGGACGGCTTCTGGGGCATTGTCGAATCGTCATTCAAGGAATTGCCGGCAGCAGCAGATACGGTCGTACTGCGCAGCCTGCCTTTCTATAGCTATGGTCCCAATAACGGCGAAACGATCCGCGTCGAATACGGGATAGAGCGCTATTACGTGCCGGAGGGCGAAGGCAGGCCGCTGGAGGAGGCCCGGAACGAGGGCGTCGTTTCGATTGCTGCAAGCGTCTCCACCTCCGGTGCCGCGCAGATCCGCAGCCTCGTTGTGGACGGCAAGCCGGCCTATGAAGAGCCTCTCTATTGACAGCCGGGGTGGCTGACGGGAACGGTGCGCTTTTGCCCGCAAATCCCTGTCATTTGCCGTTCATTTTTCCTTTGCCTGTTCTGAATCGGATGATATAGAGACGCCGCGCTCCGGAAGGCCTCATGCGCAGGCATATGCATACGGTTTTGCGAACGCGGGTATGGTGAAATTGGTAGACACGCCAGATTTAGGTTCTGGTGCCGCAAGGCGTGGGAGTTCAAGTCTCTCTACCCGCACCAAGCTGCCTTGCAGGGCGGGAGGACTGGAACTTAGTTGTCCCGGATACCCGGAAAGCGAGTGCTGTTCCGCTTAGAACGGAACGAACAGGAATTGAGAAAAAGCCACGTGCGGCAGTTGGCCGGCGTCGTGCTCACCGAAACGAACGGCGTCTGGGCACGGCCGCCACTGAAATGAAGGTAGGAAGACATGCAGGTTATCGAAACGCTCGCTGAAGGGCTGAAGCGCGAAATCAAGGTCGTTATCCCGGCCAAGGACATGGAAAACAAGCTGAACGAGCGCCTTGCCGACGTAAAGGACAAGGTTCGCATCAACGGCTTCCGTCCGGGCAAGGTTCCGCCCGCTCACCTCAAGAAGGTTTACGGCAAGTCCATCATGGCCGATCTCGTCAACGAGATCGTGCGCGACCAGCCGACCCAGATCCTGTCCAGCCGTGGAGAAAAGTCGGCTACTCAGCCGGAAATCAACATGACGGAAGACAAGGACGAGGCAGACAAGATCCTCGCCGCTGAGCAGGATTTCGAATTCACCCTGTCTTATGAAGTTCTTCCGCCGATCGAGCTGAAGTCCAACGCGGGCATCAAGGTCACGCGCGAAGTCGTCGACATCTCCGACGACGAAGTCAACGAACAGGTTCTCAAGGTCGCTGAAAGCGCCCGTGACTACGCCGAAAAGAAGGGCAAGGCTGCCAACGGCGACCGCGTCAAGATGGACTATCTCGGCAAGGTCGATGGCGTTGCCTTCGACGGCGGCACCGATCAGGACGCCGAGCTGGTTCTCGGCTCCGGCCGTTTCATCCCCGGCTTCGAAGAGCAGCTGGTTGGTCTCAAGGCTGGCGATGAGAAGACCATCACTGTGACCTTCCCGGCCGACTATCCGGCCAAGAACCTCGCTGGCCAGGAAGCCACCTTCGACGTCACCGTCAAGGAAGTTGCTGCCCCGGCTGATGTCGAAATCAACGACGAACTCGCCAAGAAGCTCGGCCTCGAATCTGCCGACCGCCTCAAGGAAATCGTCCGTGGCCAGATCGAATCCCAGTACGGCTCGCTGACGCGCCAGAAGCTGAAGCGCCAGATTCTCGACCAGCTCGACGAACTGTACAAGTTCGAGACCCCGTCCAAGCTCGTCGAAGCCGAATATAACGGCATCTGGAACCAGGTCAGCAACGACCTCGCTCAGTCCGGCAAGACCTTCGAGGATGAGGACACCACCGAAGAACAGGCGCGCGAAGAGTACCAGAAGCTCGCCGAGCGCCGCGTCCGCCTCGGTCTCGTTCTCTCCGAAATCGGCGAGAAGGCCGGCGTCGAAGTCAGCGAAGACGAAATGCAGCGCGCGATCTACGAACAGCTGCGCCAGTATCCGGGCCAGGAAAAGCAGATCCTCGAGTTCTTCCGCAGCCAGCCGGGTGCCGCCGCTTCGATCCGCGCTCCGATCTTCGAAGAAAAGGTCATTGACCACCTGCTGACCGAAATCGCCGTCACCGACAAGAAGGTGACCAAGGAAGAGCTGCTCGCCGACGAAGAAGGCGAAGGCGCTGAAAAGGCCGAAACCAAGAAGGCTGCTCCGAAGAAGAAGGCTGCTGCCAAGGCCGAAGCTTCTGAAGAAGCTGCCGGCGGCGAAGAAGCCGCTCCGAAGAAGAAGGCTGCTCCGAAGAAGAAGGCTTCCGAGGACAGCGCCGAGTAATCGGTTTTTCAAGCTGAAATTCAAAAAGCCCTGCCGCTTGCGGCAGGGCTTTTTTGTTGACGCGCTGAAATCAGACTGATCGTGCTCAGATCGGCGTGCCCCACGGCCAAGACGCGAAGCCAAGCCAAAGCGGTGCCACGACACAGGATCGAGAACCAGCACTAGGCCGGGTTCGATCAAGCGTACACGCTCCAGACCGGTTCATGCTGTTGGCTGGAGCGACGAGAGACGGGACGATTGATCGGCCCCCTGCTTTGCTTTGACAATTGGATGATATAGAGGCTGAGGCAGGACGCGACCGCCATTAACTTAAGAATGGGGTCGGGCGGCAGATTGACGTCACGTCGCTGCCACGAGATCACGTGGCCGTTCTCTCTTGGTCGTTCAACAAATGCGCCTGCATCACCATCCCGAAAATCGGAATCGATTTTCGGGATGTCGGATAGAGTGATTCAAAGAGTTAGAGCGTCCTTGATGCGTCCAGATGAACGCACGGCGTTCTAGACGGCTTTGCGGGCATGGGTCAGTTCGGCAACCTTCTTGATGTGGCTGACGGCAGCGGTGCCGCCAGCGGTCTTGGTGAAGAGGTCGAGAACATCTTCGTCGTCCTCGGCGACCGGTGTCAAAGCCTTGTCCATGTAGCTTTTGGCGCCGGCATCGCGGGCAATCAGGAAGGCCGAAACACTGAGATTGATGATCGTGCCGGCGAGCGACACGTGCTTGCGGATCGTATCGAAGGCAAAGCGCGGCCAGAAGAGCAGCGGATGCTCGCGTTTCAGGCCGGGGCGGCGCTCCGATGGATGCTTCAGGCGAACCAGACCGCTCTGCAGTGGATGAACGTTTTCAAGCGGCACGGTGGTCGCAAACGACACCAGTACCTTGACGAGGCTGGAGAGCTTGATGCCGGTTGCCGCTCCGCGGCGCAGCAGGGTCTTCATATGCTCAGGCGAGTAATAGAGCGACCAGGCCTCCTGATAGATATCTTCCCACTCTTTCTTGCTCATCTTCGGATGCGCTGTGCAGACATGCTCGACATCGTAGATATTGAGATCAGGATCCATCTCGATGCCCTTCTTCCAGAGGACCTGATGGTCCTCGGAGCCGGGCAGGGGCGTCAGAATGAAGAATTCGATGACGTCGAGCGGCAGTTCTTCCTGAATGATCTTGATATCGCGACGGATCGATTCCGGCGTGTCGGCCGGGAAGCCCAGAATATAGCCGGCAAGCGTCATGATGCCCTGTGCCTTCCAGGCAAGCAGCATCTTGCGGTATTCGGTGATCTTGTTCTGGTTCTTCTTGGCGGCGGTCAAATTGTCCGGATTGACGTTTTCAAGGCCGATGAAAACGCGCGTGACGCCGGCGCGTTTCGATTTTTCGATGAAGTTCGGGATCTTGTGGCAGAGCGTGTCCACCTGGATCATTAGGCCAAGGGGAATGCCGTCTCTTTCCCTGAGCTCGATCAGCCGGTCGAAGATTGCTTCCCAGTCCTTGTTGCGGGCGAAATTATCGTCGGTGATGAAGAACTTATGGATGCCCTGCGCCCAGTTCATGCGCACCAGCTTCTCGACATCGTCGGCGGAGCGGAAGCGGGATTTGCGCCCCTGCACGTTGATGATCGTGCAGAAAGAACATTGATAGGGGCAGCCGCGGCCCGCATCGAAACTGGTGCTGAGGCCAAGTGTGCGCTGGATATTATCCTTTGGCAGGAAAGGCACCGGCGTGCCACCGATGCCGGGAAGGTCGTTCATGAAATTGTAGAGCGGTTTCAGTTCGCCGGCGGCAGCATCGCGCAGCACCATCTCCAGTCGTCCTTCAGCCTCGCCCGCAAACATCGAAACGCCCATCTTGCGGCATTCGTCGAGCCCGATCGCGTCGCCACTTAGCATCGACAGGCATCCGGAGATATGGAATCCACCCATCGAGACTGGCAGTCCGGCATCGCGGAAGGGGCGGGCGATATCGAGCGCGCGAGGATACTGGTTGGACTGGACACCGATAAGCGCGATCATCCCGAAGTTGTCATTGCGTTTGAACTGAGAAATCAGCGCCGCAAAATCGATCCGCGTATTGGTCTCATCGATGACGGTGATGTCGATGGCGGTGTCGGCCCCAAGCACCTGCCGCTCCGCACACTCGGCGGCAATCCCAAAGATCGCCGCCAGCGAGTTAGAGGGGATCATTGCCCGCCACCATCGGATCACGTAGCCGTCATCGTCATAGTGTGACGGCTTTATCAGGACGAGCTGAAACCGTCTGCGGGCAGCCTCTGAAATATCGGGCAAAATAACTATCTTTCGTTGTGGTCTGCATAGTTGGACTTGGTGGTACTGCAGGCCGGTCTAAGACACGGATTTCAGGCTGTCGAAAGCGCGCCCCATACTTGGGAAGGCGATAAGCAAAACGCAATAGAACAATGCAAGGCGCGAACACCCTGACCTTACCAATATCTTTTGACATAGGATATAGGCAGTTGCCGCAGGCCACAGGCAGTCACCAACAGCGTGCAATGAGGCGCGCTGTCGTAAAATAAGAACTGAGGATCAGTGGCTTACGTTCTCTAGCCTGGAAGGCGAGGGACGTTCCCTCGCTTCTTCAAAGCTCAGATTTTATGTCGCCCATGCGGTTCCACGCATCGAGGCCGGCGATTTTATAGGCTTCGGCGAGCGTCGGGTAGTTGAAGGTATTTTCGACGAAATATTCGACGGTGCCCTTCAGGTTGAGCACGGCCTGGCCGATATGCACGAGCTCGGTAGCACCTTCGCCGACGATGTGTACGCCGAGCAGGCGGCGCGTCTTTAACGAGAAGATGAGCTTCAGAAGACCCGTATCGAGGCCCATGATGTGGCCGCGCGATGTCTCCCGGAAACGGGCAATACCGCACTCATAGGGAATGCCGCGCTCCTTCATTTCCTCTTCGGTCAGGCCGCAGGTGGAGATTTCTGGCACGGCATAAATGCCATAGGGGAAATATTTCTGCGGTTCCTTGGCGACGGCGCCGATTGCGACGCGAGCAGCAATGCGGCCCTGTTCCATCGAGGTCGAGGCAAGGCTCGGGAAGCCGACAACGTCGCCGGCGGCATAGATATTGGGCACGGACGTCTGGAACGTCTCGGGATTGACCTTCAGGCGTCCGCGGCTGTCCGCTTCGAGACCGATGGCATCCAGGTTGAGCGTATCGGTGGCGCCCATGCGCCCGGCGGCGAAAAGCACCATGTCGGTCACGAGATGCCGGCCGCTGTCGAGTGTCAGCTGCACCTTGCCTGTCTCAAGCCGCTCGACCTTCTCGGCCTTCGTGCCGAGCAGCAGCTTCATATTGCGGTCGCGCAGCTGATAGGTGAAATCCTCGATGATTTCCTTGTCGATGAAGTCGAGCATGGTCGACTTTGGATCGATGACGGTCACGGCCGTATCCAGCGCCGAAAAGATCGTTGCATATTCGATGCCGATGACGCCGGCGCCGATGACGACCATGCTGCGTGGCAGTTCCTCGATATCGAGCAGCTCGTCGCTATCGAGCACGGTCTTGTTGTCGAAGGGCATGTAATCAGGCCGAAACGGCTTGGTGCCGACGGCAAGCAGGATGCTGGCGCCAGTCACCGTCATTGTGTCGCCGTCGTCCTTGATGATCTGCAGGGTATTGGTATCGACGAAGCTTGCCTTGCCGCGGATGTGCTGGACGCGGTTGCGGGCGAACTGATGTTCGAGCACTTCCACTTCATGATCCAGCGTGATCAGCAGGCGACGGCGCAGGTCTTCAGCGCTGATCTCCTGCTTGACGCGGTAGCTGCGGCCGTAAAAGCCGCGCTCGCGCCAGCCGGAAAGATTGAGTGCGGTTTCGCGCAGCGTCTTGGAAGGGATCGTGCCAGTATGGACGGACACGCCGCCGACACGCTTTCCCTGCTCGATGACCAGCACTTTCTTGCCGAGTTTTGCAGCCTGGATTGCGCCGCGGCGCCCTGCCGGACCGCTGCCGACTACCACGAGATCGTACTGGAACATCTTTAGCCCCGAACTGGAATTGGAATCATATTGCGACGCGAAATGTCGCGCGTTCATCGGTAGCCGGTCAATGTTACAGTTTGTATTCCGGCGTAGTTTAGGAGTTCAAAAAGCCGAACATTGGCTCAAGCCGCTCGAATGTGCGGTCCATCGCGTAGGCGCCGATGAAGAAAAGCGACAGATGGCCGTATGTCAGCGAGATCTGCGACTCCGCCGCAATCTCTCCTTCCTTGGCAACGCCGGCGACGTAGATGGCCGAAGCCAGTCCCGTACGGTCGGCGCCGGCCTTGCAGTGGATGAGCAGCGGCTTGGGCGCGGCGGCCATGATCGCCATCAGCTGGCGCCCTTCCTCGATGGAGAGTTCTTTCGTCGCCGACATGTGGAAATCGATATGCTGGACATTGAGGCCCTTTGCCGCGGCGACCTCGTTGTCGTACCAGGCCTCGCCGCTGCTGTCGCCGCGCAGGTTCAGTACGGATTTGATGCCGTACTCCTTGACGAGTTCGCCAAGCTTGGCGGGCGAAGGCTGGGCGGAGCGGTAGACCTGGCCATCGACAACCGCATGAACATTGGTCGAAAGCTGCAGGTATCCGAGATAGAGACCGGCTACGACAAGCAGCAGAAGTGTCAGTCGTATCAGCGATCGGAGGCTCGGCGGCGCGTACAAGCGACCAGGAGAAATGCCCATAATTCCCATCCTGTTGTCAGTCATTCAGCTTGGAGAACGCCAAGATGGCTTTTTCATGCCTTAGCCGCAGTCTTATATCAAGCGCAGGCCTTTGAGGCTTGCTTGTCCGTCTTTGCCGATGATGATGTGATCGTGGATGGCAATACCGAGCGGCTTTGCAGCATCGATGATCATCTTCGTCATGTCGATATCTGCGCGCGATGGTGTGGGGTCGCCCGAGGGATGATTGTGGACGAGAATAAGCGCCGTTGCCGAAAGCTCGAGCGCCCGCCTGACCACCTCACGCGGATAGACAGGTGTGTGATCCACGGTTCCGCGCCCCTGCACCTCGTCGGCGATCAGCGCATTGCGTTTGTCGAGGAAAAGAATGCGGAACTGCTCGCGCGTCTCATGCGCCATGGCCGCATGACAATACTGGATGACCGACGACCACGAGGAAAGCACCTGCTTGCCCTTGAGCTCGCTCTTCAACGTGCGATGGCTAATGGTGGATATCAGCTTCAGATCCAGCGCCACCGCCTCTCCGACGCCTTTGACCTCCTGTAGCAGCGCTGCCGGTGCGCCGAATACGCCGGAAAGCGACCCGAAGCGATCGATCAGTGCCTTGGCGATCGGCTTGGTGTCGCGGCGCGGGATCAGCCGGAAAAGCAGGAGTTCGAGGATTTCATAATCGGCAAGCGCCGTATCGCCATGGTCGCGGAAGCGATTGCGCAGCCTCTCGCGATGGCCGTGATAATGCTCTTCCTTGGCGGGCAGGGCGGCTTTTTTGGCGGAAGCTGCCGCCTTTGACGGCTGTCCAAAAAACGCCCGTTCGTCCATAGCGATATCCTCGTCCATGTCGAAAGGCAGTTCGTCGTTGCCAACCTGCGGAACGGGACCTTTCGCCATGGCGAGTGTTACCCGTTGAGCGGCGGCAGGCCTGGCCGGTCGAGACCGGCGGGCGACAGCGTGAAGATCTCGCAGCCATTGGCGGTCACGCCGACCGTATGTTCGTACTGTGCTGATAGCGACCGGTCGCGCGTCACGGCGGTCCAGCCGTCCGCCAGCACCTTCACATGCGGGCGTCCGAGATTGATCATCGGCTCGATGGTGAAGATCATGCCCTCACGCAGTTCCGGCCCTTCATTGGCGCGGCCGTAATGCAGGATGTTCGGCGAATCGTGGAAGAGACGGCCGACACCATGGCCGCAGAAATCGCGCACGACGGAGCAGCGCTCCGCTTCGGCATAGGTCTGGATCGCTTCGCCGATCGCGCCGGTGCGCGCGCCGGGATGAACGGCGGCAATGCCGCGCATCAGCGACTCATAGGTCACTTCCAGCAGACGTTCGGCTGCGCGCTTGACCTGGCCGACCGGATACATGCGGCTCGAATCCCCATGCCAACCGTCGACGACGAAGGTCACGTCGATATTGACGATATCGCCCTCGCGCAGCGGCTTGTCATCGGGAATGCCGTGGCAGACCACATGATTGATCGAAGTGCAGGTGGACTTGGTATAGCCGCGATAGTTCAGGGTCGCCGGATAGGCGCCGTTATCCATGCCGAATTCGAAAACGAAGCGGTCGATTTCATTGGTTGCGAGACCCGGCTTGACGATATCGGCAAGCGCATCGAGGCAGCGCGCGGTCATCTGGCACGCGTTGCGCATTCCCTCGAATGCTTCAGGGCCATAAAGCCTGATGGCGCCGGTATTCTTCGGCGGCGCGGAGGAGGCTTCGATATAATTCACCATTGCAAGGCCTTAGCATAAATTGTCGTCTCTTTTCATAATGCAGCTATGCCGGGTTCGTCCATCGCGATCAACCGCGTGGGCAAGATTTCTCGGGCGTGTTGTGCGGGGTGAAAAAGCCGCCGGGCCGCCCACCAGCGTTAGCAGAGCTGCGGACCATCAATATCCACAGTCTTCTCAATAAGATAGGATTGTGAACGGAAAATTCCACTGTTACTCACCGATTGGTGACAGACCGGGGTTGACCGAATGCTGAATGAAACTGCCATGGCCGCGCTCGAACAGACGGGTGCCAATGAGCCTGAAAAGCGTATCCGCGACAGAAGCGCTACGGAACGCGCTATCCTGAAAGCCGCCAAGAGCCTGCTGGCGGAAGAGGGTTTCCAGAATTTCGGCATCAATGCCGTCGCCCGCCGCGCCGGCTGCGATAAGCAGCTCATCTACCGCTATTACGGTGGTCTCGACGGCCTCGTGGAGGCGATCGGCGCCGATCTCGGCAACTGGGTCAAGGACCGCATCCCCGAAGATACCGGCGGCATGTTCCTCTTGACCTATGGCGATCTCATGGAGCGGCTGTCGCTGCTTTTCCTGGAAGCGCTGCGCGACGATCCCCTAATGCGCCGCATCGTCGCCTGGGAAATCTCGGAAAATACCGAGCAAGTGAGGCGTCTTTCCGAGGCGCGCTCAAAAGCGCTCGGACTGTGGCTGGATCGCATGCGCGGCTCGCTGACGCCGCCGAAGGGCATCGATCCGGCAGCCGTCAATGCGCTGATCTTTGCCTCGATCCAGCATCTTGTGCTGTCGGCGGCCGCCGGCGGTCAATGCGCGGGTCTGGTTTTGAAGAACGGCAAGGACTGGGAGAAGGCGGCCACCGCGTTGAAACGGCTGGTGCGCGGCGTCTACGGCTGAACAATCCACAGCCTCCACCCGGCCATTAACCTTAACAATTGGTTTACGTTGCGTGACGCTGGTTAACTCGCCAGTGTGGCCCACATTAGAAATGTAACAATTGTGGACCCGAGTTCAGTGATGGGAACCAGAGCAGCCAGAACCGCGTTGCTTGTCGCGGCGATGATGTTTTTCGCCGTGCTGGCGCTGGATATCGCCGTGCCCACGCTCGTACTCTGCATCATGGCACCGTCGGTCTGGCTCGTTTCCCTTGATATGTCGGTCCTACACAAGCACGAAGGAGAGGCCGCATGAAGTGGTTTCTGATCTTCTGGGCCGGTCCGATCGTCTTCCTGGCGGGATGGTACTGGCTTTCTTATTACGATCTGAACTTCGGCATCTTCATGCTGACGCGGCAGGTCCATGACCTGACCTTCCAGATTTACGGCAAGGCGCTCGGCCTTCCGCCACAGGAAATCCCGCCGCTCGTCGCCCGCGCGATTGCCGTCGACAGCCTCGTCGTCTTCGCCATCATGGGTTTCCGCAAGCGTCGCCAGATCGCCACCTGGTGGAAGGCACGTCACGCTTCCGTGTCGTCGGCAGATCTCGCCAGCAAGGAAAGCCTGTCGAGCGCTCCCTGAAGGATGAAGCTTGCCGCAGCCGAATCGATCCGTTCGGCGCGTTTTGCCCGCGAAACATCCATTTCCAGCAGGGCACGTTCGGCAGCCACCGTCGATAGCCGCTCATCCCAATAAATGAAGGGAATGGCGGTCTTTTGCTCCATGTTGCGCACGAAAGCCCGCGTCGCCTGCACGCGCGGTCCTGCCGATCCATCCATATTCATCGGCAGGCCGATGACGAAGGCCGCGACCTTCTCCTTTGCTGCGAAGCTCAGCAGCGTCTCGGCGTCGATGGTAAATTTCTCACGCTTGAGGACCGGGCGCGGCGTCGCAAAGCGGCGTCCGAGATCGGACATGGCAAGACCGATCGTCTTGGTGCCAAGATCGAGGCCGGCGATTGCCTGTCCGGGACCGAGCGTTCCGGCCAGTTCCTCGATCGTAAGCACCGTCATTGCCGTGTCATCCTGTCAAAAGAAATTGAAGTTCCCGCCGCTTTTCTTTGCGGCCATATCGGCTATGTCCTTAGAGCAATTCCAGAAAAAGTGCGAAACGGTTTTCCGACCGGAATTGCTTTAAACAGTTCTGGTCCGGAAATCGCTTTTGCATCATGTAATAAAGGAGACTTTTCATGAAGATCACCTGGCTCGGCCATTCTGCTTTCCGGATAGAGACGAAAGCCGCCAAAATCCTGATCGATCCCTTCCTGACCTATAATTCGTCCTTCTCCGGACAGGATATCAAGGAAGTGACCAACGGCATCACCCATATCCTGCTGACCCACGGCCATGGCGACCATGTCGGCGATACCGTGGAGATCGCCAAGGAAACCGGCGCCGTCGTTCTCGCCAATGCCGATCTTGCCTCCTGGCTCGGAACCAAGGGGGTCGATAAACTCGAAATGGGCAATACCGGCGGCACCGTCCCGCTCGGCAGCTTCACCGCTACCTTCACCAATGCGCTGCATTCTTCCGCACAGACCACTGAAGACGGCGTTTCCCATTCGCTCGGTAGCGCGAACGGCCTCATGCTGCATTTCGACGACGAGCCAAGCCTCTTCCACATGGGCGACACAGATATCTTCTCCGACATGGCGCTGATCAACGAGCTGCATCAGCCGGATATCGGCATCGTGCCGATCGGCGACCGTTTCACCATGGGCGGTGCGGTGGCGGCTCTTGCCTGCCAGCGTTATTTCAACTTCAAGACTGCCATTCCCTGCCACTACGGCACCTTCCCGATCATCGACCAGACGCCGGAAAAATTCATTGCCGGCATGGAAGCCTCGAAGACGCAAGTGAAGGCGCCGAAGCCTGGCGAAAGCCTGTCGCTCTGATGCATAAGCCCTCAAATCCCGGTGGGTTTGAGGGTAGGAATTCTGCATTGCCGAAAAGGCAAACCCGTTGCACAGGACGGACATGGTCTTTATAGCGATAGGAAAATTCCTATCCGGAGAATGCCATGTCCGTCGATCTCGCCACCGTTAAGCGCGTTGCGCGCCTTGCCCGTATTGCCGTCTCGGAAGAGGAGGCAAATCGCATGGTCGGCGAATTGAATGGTATCCTCGGCTTCGTCGAGCAGCTTTCCGAAGTGAATGTCGAGGGCGTCGAGGCCATGACTTCGGTGACGCCGATGGACATGAAGAAGCGCACCGATGTCGTCAATGATGGCAATAAGGCCGCCGATATCGTTGCCAATGCGCCGATCACCGACCACAATTTCTTCCTGGTGCCGAAAGTCGTCGAATAAGGCTTTGACCGCCTCTTTCCGACCCTGTTGCCATTTCCAGATCTGAAGCGAAAACACGATGAGCGAACTCACCAGCCTGACCATTGCCGAAGCCCGCCAGAAGCTGCGCGCCAAGGAAATCACCGCGACCGAACTGACCGAGGCCTATATCTCGGCGATCGATGCGGCCAATGGCCAGCTCAATGCCTATATCAAGGTCACGCCGGATCTCGCACGAGTCATGGCGAAGAATTCCGACGAACGCATCGCTGCCGGCAAGGCGGGCGATCTCGAAGGTATTCCGCTCGGCATCAAGGACCTGTTTGCGACCGTCGGCGTGCACACCCAGGCCTGCAGCCATATTCTCGATGGTTTCGAGCCGCGCTATGAATCGACTGTGACCCAGAACCTCTGGGATGACGGCGCCGTCATGCTCGGCAAGCTGAACATGGACGAGTTCGCGATGGGCTCTTCCAACGAGACCTCGCATTATGGCGCGGTCATCAACCCGTGGCGCGCCGCTGGGTCCAACCAGCAGCTCGTTCCGGGCGGCTCGTCTGGCGGTTCGGCTTCAGCCGTTGCCGCGCATCTCTGCGCTGGTGCTACCGCGACCGACACCGGCGGCTCGATCCGCCAGCCTGCAGCCTTCACCGGCACGGTTGGCATCAAGCCGACCTACGGTCGCTGCTCGCGTTGGGGCACGGTTGCCTTTGCCTCTTCGCTCGATCAGGCCGGCCCGATCGCCCGCGACGTCCGCGATGCCGCGATCCTGCTGAAGTCGATGGCAAGCGTCGATGCCAAGGACACCACTTCCGTCGACCTGCCGGTGCCGGACTACGAAGCCGCCATCGGCCAGTCGCTGAAGGGCATGAAGATCGGCATTCCGAACGAATATCGCGTTGATGGCATGCCCGACGAGATCGAAGCCATCTGGCAGCAGGGCATCGCCTGGCTGAAGGATGCAGGTGCGGAGATCGTCAACATCTCGCTGCCCCATACCAAATACGCCCTGCCGGCCTATTACATCGTGGCACCCGCCGAAGCCTCTTCGAACCTCGCCCGTTATGATGGCGTACGCTACGGCCTGCGCGTCGACGGCAAGGATATCGTCGATATGTACGAAAAGACGCGCGCTGCCGGCTTCGGCCAGGAGGTCAAGCGCCGCATCATGATCGGCACCTATGTGCTGTCGGCCGGCTACTACGATGCCTACTACCTGCGCGCCCAGAAGGTCCGCACGCTCATCAAGCGCGACTTCGAACTGGCCTTCGATGCCGGCGTCGACGCCATCCTGACGCCGGCCACCCCGTCGTCCGCCTTCGGCGTTGCAGACGAGAACCTCGCCGCCGATCCGGTCAAAATGTACCTGAACGACATCTTCACGGTGACGGTCAACATGGCCGGCTTGCCGGGCATCGCCGTTCCCGCCGGCCTCGACCACAAGGGCCTGCCGCTCGGCCTGCAGCTCATCGGCAAGGCCTTCGACGAGGAAACCCTCTTCAAGACCGCCCATGTCATCGAGCAGGCCGCCGGCAAGTTCACGCCGGCCAAGTGGTGGTAACCGGTCTAACGATACGAAAGATTGCAGACGCCGACCACAAAATGGTCGGCGTTGTTGGTTTTGCCGCATGGGCGGGAAGTAGTGCCTTTGAAGACAGCTATCGGGATCCCGCTGTCATCGACCGGGTGAAGCAGGAATTCGCGATTTTTCCGGATGAGACGACGGGCGAGATCTTCGTTGCAGAGCTTGACGGAGGAATCGTCGGCTGGGGCGCACGGGAGAATACGCCAAACTATATTTCCGACCTGTGGGTGCATCCCGATCATCAGGGCACAGGCATTGGCAATGCGCTGCTGCTTCATCTCTGCGAGCTGATGAAAGGCGAGGGCCTGGAAACGGTGCGGGTCGATACGCATGCTAAGAACAGCGGTGCGATCCGGCTTTACGAGCGCTGCGGTTTCAAGATCATCTGGCACGGTATCGAGTTTGCAAAGAGCATGGGCGTCCCGCTCGAAAAGGTACATTTGCAGAAGCAATTAGCCGAGGACTAGCGCGACAAGCCTGAAGAAAGGCAGGCGCCGTCTCGGATTTCGAGGCGGCGCCTGTTATAGAGGGAGGTCTTTGCGAGGAGGGCCTCATGCCGAAACAGGATCTTGCGCGGTTGATCGGGGCCTTTGACCGCCTCGCCGCCAGTGGCTTTAAATTGGGCGCAGAGTGGGAGGCGGTTCACGAAATCTGCCAGAACCACGAGGGTGAACAGGTTTTCGACTGGGGCCATGCCCTTTGCCACCGCGTCGAAGGCGACGATTGGAACGCCGGTTATTGGTATCGCCGCGCCGGCAAGAGGATTGGAGCAGGCACGATTGCCGAAGAATGGGCGGCAATGCGCCCGGAGCTTTCTGAAAAGCTCTGAAACGTTCCTGGCCGCACGACGACGGCGCCGCACGGCCAGGCTTTGTCAGACCTATCTGTTATCGAGCTGCGATCTGACGAGCTTCAGTCCTCTTTCGGTGATCCGGTAGGGCTGACCGGCGGAAGATTTGATTGCCTTCAGCCGTTTCAGCTTGCGGAAAAGCTCCATGCCGAAGCCGGGATAGACCCAGCCGTCGCGGGTGAAGCAACTTACCGTTTCGATCTTTTTATTGTCGTCTCGGGTGATTTCGATACGGCCGCCCTGGGCCATAAGGTGCAGGATGCGCTGTTCTGCGCGCGAGATGTCCATTGCTGTTGATCCGGAAACGCGCCTTCAGGAAGGCGCACGAAAACGATCTGGCGTTCGGGTTTAGCCGATACGCCGCGGCTTCGTTTTTCGGGCCCATGCGCGCGAGGCTGTGCTTGCGGGCAGGGCCTTTACCGGGTCTCAGGCAGGTTAGACATAAAACACCTCTGACGGGCTTTTTATCAGCAACCACAATCCGGTCAAGCAGCCGCAGCGGAACAAAAAAGCCGCCGATAGTTTTGCTTTCGCTTCTTCATCTCATTGCAGGGACTGGAAAATTGCCCGACTCAATGGTCTACTACTCTGTAGTAACGCGGAGGTGCCATTGATCCACATTCGCAATGCCCGCGAAGGCGACACGGCGCTCTTGAGCGAAATCGGCTTGCGAGCCTGGCAAAGAGCGATGGCATTGATCGGCGAATCGGACGCCATGACGGATGGAGCCCGCACCGCCTTCCGAACGTTCGTGGATAATAACTGGCTCACCATCACTGTCGTCGAACAGAACGGGCAGGTTGCCGGCTGGGCCGCGCGCGAAGGACTGGACGAGACCATCTCTGACTTCTGGATCGATCCGAGCTTCAATCGTCAGGGCCTCGGCACCGCGCTTCTGGAGCATATCGAGTCTGATATTTTCGAGCAGGGCTTCGAGGAGGCGGCGATGCAGACCCATTCTGGAAATACGGAGGCGATCTCCTTCTTCCAGAAGCACGGCTACGCGATCCACTGGCTTTCGGTCGCTTATAATCCGAAGCTCGACCGCGACGTGCCATCAGTCGGTCTCAGCAAGCATCTCGGCCCGCAGGAGCCGGAAGGCTACGGCCCGGGTTTCTAGGCTGCCGAAAGCCTTGCACCGGCAGGCCATTTCCTTTACCTCACCTGTTGAAAAGAACAGCCTTCGAAGAGCATCTCATGACCATTGTCGACGTTCGCACGCCTGATCCGAAACGTTATATCCCCGGCGCCACCGGCGATTGGGAAGTCATCATCGGCTTGGAAGTCCATGCCCAGGTGCTTTCCAATTCCAAGCTTTTCTCCGGCGCTTCGACGGAATTCGGCAAGCCGCAGAATTCGAACGTCTCGCTCGTCGATGCGGCCATGCCCGGCATGCTGCCCGTCATCAACGAGGAATGCGTCAAGCAGGCGGTGCGCACCGGTCTCGGCCTGAAGGCCGAGATCAACAAGCGTTCGGTCTTCGACCGCAAGAACTATTTCTATCCGGACCTGCCGCAGGGCTATCAGATCTCGCAGTACAAGGACCCGATCGTCGGCGAAGGCAAGATCGTCATCTCCCTCGGCCCGGACCGTCAGGGCCAGTTCGAGGACATCGAGATCGGCATCGAGCGCTTGCACCTGGAACAGGATGCCGGCAAGTCGATGCACGACCAGCATCCGACCATGTCCTACGTGGATCTGAATCGTTCCGGCGTTGCGCTGATGGAAATCGTCTCCAAGCCGGATATGCGCACCTCTGACGAGGCCAAGGCCTATATGACGAAGCTGCGTTCCATTGTGCGCTACCTCGGCACCTGCGACGGCAACATGGACGAAGGCTCCATGCGCGCCGACGTCAACGTCTCCGTGCGCCGACCGGGCGAACCCTTCGGCACGCGTTGCGAAATCAAGAACGTCAACTCCATCCGCTTCATCGGCCAGGCGATCGAATACGAAGCCCGCCGCCAGATCGGTATCCTGGAGGATGGCGGCACCATCGATCAGGAAACCCGTCTCTTCGACCCGAACAAGGGCGAGACGCGGTCCATGCGCACCAAGGAAGATGCGCATGACTATCGCTATTTCCCCGATCCGGATCTGCTGCCGCTCGAATTCGACGACGCCTTTGTCAGTGATCTTGCTCGGTATCTGCCGGAACTGCCCGACGACAAGAAAGAGCGTTTCGTCCGCGAGCTCGGTCTCTCTATCTACGATGCCTCCGTGCTCGTCTCGGAAAAGGCGATCGCCGATTATTTCGAAGCCGTTGCCGAAGGTCGTGACGGCAAGGCCGCCGCCAATTGGGTCATCAACGATCTGCTCGGCGCGCTCAACCGCACCGGCAAGGATATCGAGGAAACGCCGGTTTCTCCGACCCAGCTCGGCGCCATCATCGACCTCATCAAGGCCGAGACCATCTCCGGCAAGATCGCCAAGGATGTTTTCGAAATCATCCTCAACGAAGGCGGCGATCCCGCCGAGATCGTCGAAACCCGCGGCCTGAAGCAGGTGACGGATACCGGCGCGATCGAGAAGGCTGTCGATGAGATCATCGTCGCCAATCCGGACCAGGTCGCCAAGGTCAAGGCAAAGCCGACGCTTGCCGGCTGGTTTGTCGGTCAGGTCATGAAGGCGACCGGCGGCAAAGCCAATCCGCAGGCTGTTCAGGCCCTCGTCAAGGCCAAGCTCAGCATCGAGGAAGAATAAGCCAACGGCCTCGGCCAAACAGCGTGGAGCGGTGTTCGGAAGACCGATACCGTGAGGAGAAGGTCTTGGTTTATTTCGTCCGAACGGCTGGCGAGCGCGATCTGGAGAATGTCCGCGCCCTGCTGGTCGAGAGTTTCCATGCGGCCTATGATGCAAGCCATGGCGTTGCGAAGGTCAAAGAACTGATCGCTCATCTCTTTTCGCCGGCTGCGCTGAAGGCGCGGCTGACGAAGAAGAATGCCGAATTCCTCGTTGCCGATGACGGTCGGAATATTGGCGGCATGGGCTATGCGGCCATGTCATCCGAGATGACGAAGACTGTCATGCTGCATCTCCTCTATGTAAAGCCGGATCTGCAGCGCCAGGGCATCGGCCGCGATATCTTCGCGGAGCTTGAGACCTGTTTTCCGGATGCGGAAATCATGCGGCTGGAAGTCGAGGTTCAGAACCACGAAGCCATCCATTTCTACACCCGGCTCGGTTTCGTCGAAGCCGGACGCAATGAGAACAGTGGCCCCGGCCAGTCCGGCGTTCCGACGCTGGTTTTCGAGAAAGCGCTCGAGCTCCACTGATATGGCATCCGGCGACATTATCATCCGCGAAGCACGTGAAGCCGATCTGCCGGCTTTGATTGCCATGTTTGCTGCCGATCAGCTCGGCGGCCATGGGGATACGAGTGATCCGGAGGCCTATCCGGAGTACGCCCGCGCCTTTGCGGGGATCGCTGCGTCTCCCAACCAGACGCTGTATGTTGCCGAACGGGACGCTGACGTCGTCGGCACCTTTCAGACGATGATCACCACCTCGCTCAATGCACGCGGCTCATCCGCCATGATCATTGAGGCGGTGCAGACGCGCTCCGATATGCGCGGGCAGGGCATCGGTGCGCGGATGATCGAATTTGCCATTGCCGAGGCGAAAGGTCGCGGCGTACGGCTCGTCCAACTGACATCGAATGCGGTACGCAAGGATGCCCATCGTTTCTACGAAAGACTGGGCTTCAAGCCATCGCATCTCGGTTTCAAGATGGCTCTGAAATGACCGTAGTTTCGGCGGGAATCACTGGACAATTCGGCTTGGCGGCGGCATAAGCGAAAAAGCCTATCTGCTTTCGTCCGCGTCCTGCGGCCACGAGGAAAAGACATGATCAAGTTCCTGTTGCACACCTTCACCTGGTGGAACAATTACACTTTCGGCACGCTCTTCGCCCTTCGCGGCTTCAAGCGCGTTGGTGAAGACGAGTTGGGCAATGTCTATTACGAAGGCGGTCTTTCCTCCTACGGCCTGCCGAAGCGCTGGGTGATTTACAAGGGTTACGCCGAAGCTTCCGCCATTCCTCCGGGCTGGCACGGCTGGATGCATCACCGCACCGATGTTCCTCCGTCCAAGGAAACCTACGTCGCTAAGGAATGGCAGAAGCCGCACCGCGCCAACCCGACCGGTTCGCCGCAGGCTTACCGTCCGCCGGGCTCGCTCTCGGTTGCCGGCGAACGTCCGCGCGTGACCGGTGACTACGACGCCTGGACGCCGGGCAACTGAGCGTCAAGCATCTGATGGCGGGTTCTGCCCCGCGCTTTGGCCACAATTGACCTTTACCCGCAGGTTGGCCGCAATCGCTGCGGCCATGAACCTGATATGTGCTGGAGACGGGTAGATATGAAGCTTTCCCTGCGAAACACGGTCCTGCCGGCTGCGGGAGCTGTATCGCTATTGGCGCTTTCCGCCGGGCTTCTTTCCAATCAGGCACAGGCTGCCCGCATCGACAATCCGGTCGCCGTCTTCTCCGGCCTCGACAAGATCACCGGCCGTATCACCACTTTCGACGTCTATGTCAACGAAACGGTCCAGTTCGGCGCCCTGCAGGTGACGCCGAAGGCCTGTTATTCGCGCGATCAGTCGGAAGCCCAGAAGATCGATGGTTTCGTCGAAGTCGACGAGATCACGCTCGACCGCAAGATCCGCCGCATCTTCACCGGCTGGATGTTTGCCGACAGCCCCGGCCTCAACGCCGTCGAGCATCCGATCTATGACGTCTGGTTAAAAGACTGCAAGCAGAACTCCGACGTCCCGCCTCCGGACAGCGCCGGCGCGAAATAAGCTTTTTCTGACGGAATAATCGTTCCCTAGAACGCGAGATGCGGCGATTCCATTGCGGCGGCGAGCAGTAGCGCATAGTCCGCTTTAGGCACGTCAATGGCACCGAATGTCTTCAGATGCTCAGTCGTGAATTGCGTGTCGAGCAGGGTGAAATGTTTCTGGCGCAAATGCTCGACTAGATGCACGAGACAGATTTTCGAAGCATCGGTGCGCCGCGAGAACATGCTTTCCCCGAAGAAGGCGGAGCCAAGCGACACGCCGTAGAGCCCGCCGACCAATTCATCACCATCCCAGGCTTCGACGGAATGGGCGTGGCCCATGCGGTGCAGGGCGGAATAGAGTGTCCTGATGGTCTCGTTGATCCAGGTACTTGGGCGGTCGGATGTTTCCTGCGCGCAAGCGGTGATCACGGCATCGAAATCGCTGTTGAAGCGGATGTCGAAGGGCCTCTGCTTGATCGTCTTTCGAAGGCTTTTGGAAACGTGAAAACGATCGCCCAGCGGAAGGACACCGCGGACATCGGGTTCGACCCAGAAAATTTCCGGGTCGTCGGCGGATTCGGCCATGGGAAAGAGGCCGATCGAATAGGCGCGCAGGAGGATTTCCGGGGTAATACCTGGTGACTTCCTGCGCGCTCCTGCCATTCCTGTCCTACGCTGCCGGCTTGCTGTTGGCGAGATACTTTTCCAGCCAATGGATATCATAATCGCCATTGGCGATATCCTGGTTAGAAACGAGATCCTGGAACAGTGGCAGCGTCGTCTTGATTCCGTCAACGACAAATTCATCGAGCGCACGGCGCAGGCGCATCATGCATTCGACGCGTGTCCGGCCATGCACGATCAGCTTGCCGATGAGGCTGTCGTAATAGGGCGGGATCTTGTAGCCCTGATAGGCGCCGGAATCGATGCGCACACCAAGTCCACCCGGTGCATGGAAATGCGTAATCGTGCCGGGCGAGGGCACGAAGGTGCGTGCGTCCTCGGCATTGATGCGGCATTCGATGGCGTGGCCGTGGAAGTGTACTTCATCCTGCGTGACCGAGAGCCCGCCGCCGGAGGCAACGCGGATCTGTTCATGCACGAGGTCGATGCCGGTGATGGCCTCGGTGACCGGATGTTCCACCTGCAGACGGGTGTTCATTTCGATGAAATAGAACTCGCCGTTTTCGTAGAGGAATTCGATCGTGCCGGCGCCGCGATATTTCAGCTTCATCATGGCGTCTGCGCAGATCTGGCCAATCTTCATGCGCTGCTCGACATTGAGGGCAGGCGAGTTGGCTTCTTCCCAGACCTTCTGGTGACGGCGCTGCAGCGAGCAGTCGCGTTCGCCGAGATGGACCGCATTGCCTTCGCCGTCGCCGAACACCTGGATTTCGATGTGGCGCGGCTTTTCGAGATACTTTTCCATGTAGACGGCGTCATTGCCGAAGGCAGCGGCCGCTTCGGTGCGGGCCGTCGACCATGCCTCGATCAGGTCGGCCTCGGTCTTGGCAACCTTCATGCCGCGTCCGCCGCCGCCGGCCGTTGCCTTGATCAGTACCGGATAGCCGATTTCGGCTGCCGTCTTCAGTGCATCCTCTTCGGTCTTCACTTCGCCATCGGAGCCGGGAACGACCGGGATGCCGAGTTCCTGGGCCGTGGTCTTGGCGGTGATCTTGTCGCCCATGATGCGGATATGTTCCGCCGTCGGGCCGATAAAGGTAATGCCGTGCGCTTCGAGAATATCGGCGAACTTGGCATTTTCCGACAGGAAGCCATAACCCGGATGCACGGCGTCAGCGCCGGTGATTTCGCAGGCTGCGACGATCTGATGAATATTGAGATAGCTTTCGCGCGACGGCGGCGGGCCGATGCACACACTCTCATCGGCAAGGCGCACATGCATGGCGTCGGCATCGGCCGTCGAATGCACGGCAACACTTGCAATGCCGAGCTCCTTGCAGGCGCGCAGCACGCGAAGGGCGATCTCGCCACGATTGGCTATGAGGATCTTCGAAATCATTGGCAAAGCCTTATTCGACGACGACGAGCAGCTGGCCGTATTCGACGGGCGAACCGTCTTCGACAAGGATTTCCGTGACCTTGCCGGATTTCGGTGAGGGGATCTGGTTCATCGTCTTCATCGCTTCGATGATGAGGAGCGTCTGGCCTTCCTTGACGGTGGCGCCAACTTCGATGAACGCGCGCGCGCCCGGTGCCGGAGCCATATAGACCGTGCCGACCATTGGTGCGTTCACCGTATTGGCCGGGTTACGGCCGGCTGCTACCGGAGCGGCGGCGGCCGGGGCTGCTGCGATCGCTGCAGGCGCCGCATAAGCAGGACCTGCGATCGGTGCCTGGATGTACTGGGGCGTGCCTGCGCGCGAAACGCGGATACGCAGATCTTCCTGTTCGACTTCGATCTCGGTCAGATCCGTGTCCTTGAGGATGTTGGCGAGATCGCGGATCAGTGCCTGATCGATACCGGATTTCTTTTCAGCCATGAGTGTTGCCCTGTCTTCTTCTTATGCCGTGATGTTCTTCAGCGCGTGCAGCGCCAGGATGTAGCTATGAGGCCCGAAGCCGCAGATCACGCCCTTGCATGCGGGTGCGATCATCGACTTGTGGCGGAATTCTTCCCGCGCGTGCACGTTGGATATGTGGAGCTCGATGACGGGAATGGAAATGGCACGGATCGCATCATGCAGCGCGACCGACGTATGCGTATAGGCGCCTGCATTGATGGCAACGCCGATGGCCTTTTCATCCGCTTCGTGGAACCAGTCCACCAGCGTGCCTTCGTGATTGCTTTGGCGGAAATCGATGTCGAAGCCGAGTTCGCGGCCCACAGCCTTGCAGTCCGCCTCTATGTCCTTGAGCGTCTTGCCGCCATAGATGCCAGGTTCTCGCTTGCCCAGCATATTCAGGTTGGGCCCGTTCAGGACAAAAATCGTTTGCGTCATCGAATGTTCCGTTTGGCGCACCGGCTCTTGATCCTCTCGGGATCAAGCGACCGCTACGCGGTTCACTGTATTCATCGCGTCCTGTGCCAGCCTATCGGCAGCAAAGGCACGGGAATGCGCGAGCGCCACCTATAGACTCCACGCGGGCTTATTGAAAGCCCTTACAGAATCGGCAAGGGACGTCGCGCCATGTTTGTCCACATGGCTGAAACGCTTCGATTTAGGCGATTTGATGAGCGCGGGTTCAGCAGCTCGTCTTGCCGCAGGCCCGCATGTTCTTCACCTTGGCTTCAAGATCGTCGATGCCGACGGCGCCGGGCACCATTTCGTTGCCGATCACATAGGACGGTGTACCGCTGATGCCGAGATTGGCGGCGAGCTGATAGGTCGCCTGCACGATGTCATCGTTCGGGCTCTTTTTCATCTCCGCGCGAATCTTGTCTTCGCTGACGCCGAGAGAGGAGGCGACCTGGATTGCGGTATCCTCGGAGGCGCGGCCGTCGCTGCCGAGTAGCGCGACGTGGAAATCGCTGTACTTTTCAGGCGCAAGCCGGCGGAAGGCATCTGCCACGCGATGTGCCGCGACCGAATCCGGTCCGAGAATCGGGAACTCCTTCAGCACGAAGCGGACATTCTTGTCCTTCTTCAGGAGCGCCTGCATGTCGGGCAGGGCGTGACGGCAATAGGTGCAGTTATAGTCGAAGAACTCGACGACGGTGACATCGCCCTTCGGGTTGCCGAGTGTCACGTCATTCTTGGAATCGAAGATGCCGTCGGTATTGTTCTCGATGGCCATGGTCGCCTTCACCTGCTGGGCCATCTGCTGCTTTTTCTGCAGCGCATCCTGCACCTCGAGCATGATCTCCGGATTTTCGATCAGATACTGCTTGATGAATTCACCCAGTTCCCTCTTCTGCTGGTCGTCGAATGCAAATGCCTGAGCCGGAAGGGCGATGGAGGCTGCAAGCGCCAGCGCGGTGAGCGTTTTGGAGAAGAAGGCCATGGTATCCTCGTCGTCGGCTGATGGGTTTTCGAACGAAAAATACCATCGCCGGGTTAATGGGCTTGGATGCGTCCGCATCAAATTACGGCGCGTCGGGCCGCCATCAAACAGGAATTTTCCTCCGATCCAAGCCCTCGCGGGATTGTGATGAGCCGATTATTGCGGCAATTGTCTGGCCTTTATCTGAAGCCAGGCAGGAAGTGATCGTGTTTTCCATATCGAAACGCAGCCAAGTCGAACCATTCCACGCCATGGATGTTTTGGCCGAAGCGACGAAGAGACGGGCAGGCGGTCACCCCGTCATTTCCATGGCTGTCGGCCAGCCCTCGCATCCCGCACCCCAGGCAGCCCTTGAGGCCGCCCGCACAGCGCTTGCCGAGGGGCGGATCGGCTATACGGATGCGCTCGGCACAACGCTGCTGAAACATGCGCTCGCCTGGCACTATCGCGATCGCCACGGCCTTGAGATCGATCCCGTCCGCATTGCCATCACAACCGGCTCGTCGGCGGCCTTCAATCTCGCCTTCCTGTCGCTTTTTGATGCCGGCGATGCGGTTGCCATTGCCCGGCCGGGCTATCCTGCCTATCGCAACATCCTCGGTGCCCTCGGCCTCAATGTGGTCGAAGTGCCCGTCACATCAGAAACGCATTTCACGCTGACGCCCGAAAGCCTCGAAGCGATCCAGAAGGAAAAGGGCGTGAAGCTGAAGGGCGTGCTGCTTGCAAGCCCTGCAAATCCGACCGGCACGGTGACCGGCCGCGAAGGCCTGAAGGCGCTTGCCGCCTATTGCGATGCCAATGACATCGCCTTCATCTCCGACGAGATTTATCACGGCCTCACCTTCGCAGGCGAAGAGACGAGCGCGCTGGAGCTGACGGACGAGGCGATCGTCATCAACTCCTTCTCCAAATATTATTGCATGACCGGCTGGCGCATCGGCTGGATGGTGCTGCCTGAGCGGCTGGTGCGCCCGATCGAGCGCGTCGCCCAGAGCCTCTATATTTCGCCTCCGGAGCTTTCGCAGATCGCAGCCACAGCAGCGCTCGGCGCCAGCGAGGAGCTGGATCGCGTCAAGGCAAGTTATGCCGCAAATCGCGAACTGCTGCTCGATCGGCTGCCGAAGATCGGCCTTGCACCGGCGTCGCCCATGGATGGCGCCTTCTACGCCTATGTCGACGTATCGCGCTTCACCAATGACAGCATGGATTTCGCGCGCCGCATGCTGGCGGAAATCAATGTCGCCGCGACACCCGGCCTCGATTTCGATCCGGTGGAAGGACCGCGTACGCTCCGCATGTCCTATGCCGGTTCAGAAGCCGAGATCGCCGAAGCGGTAGAGCGCATCGGCGTATGGCTGAAATAGGCGAGGCCTAGGTCCGATATTCGGGCGCCTGCCGGTCGAGAACGCGCCTGACGCTTTCAAGATGCAGGCGGGCACTTTCCGGATCGCCTTCACGCATCTGCTTTGCCGCCTGTTCAGCAATCTCTTCTGATACCGGCACCAGCCGGCGTCCGGTGCTCATCGCCTTGAGTTGAACCTCTGCGGCGCGCTCCAGATAGTAGAGATCGTCCCAGGCTTCGGCGATGTTTGGCGCGCAGACCATGACGCCATGGTTCTTCATGAACAGGATGTCCTTGTCGCCGAGCACGGCGGCGATCCTGTCGCCCTCACGTTCATCGAGCGCCAGTCCATTATAGTTCTCGTCGACGGCGACGCGGCCATAGAACTTCAGTGACGTCTGTCCAGCCCAGATGAAGGGATCGCCCTCGACCATGCTGAGCGCTGTCGCATTCGGCATATGCGTGTGGAAGGCCGCACCGACGCGCGGCGACATCTTGTGCAGGCGGGCATGGATGAAGAAGGCGGTTGCTTCAGGCACGCCGTCGCCGTCAATGACGTTGCCTTCAAAATCGCAGATCAGCAGCGATGAAGCCGTTGCCTCCTGAAAGGCCCAGCCGAGCCTGTTGACGAGAAAGAGATCGGGATGGCCGGGCACGACTGCCGAGAAATGGTTGCAGATGCCTTCCTCGAGCCCGAGCCGCGCCGCCATTCGAAGGCACGCTGCGAGATCGACACGCGCCTGCCAGATCTCGTCGGCATCGAGCGGCAGATTGCGCAATATCGCCGGCTGTGCCTTCGCCAGGTTCAGTTCATGGGCCATGTCTTGTCTCCTATCGTGTCAATTACATCCAGCCGTTTGCGGCAAAAAGACCGGGTACCTTGTCGAGCGTCGGCACGATTTCGTTGGGGCGGTAGTCGCTGAGCGGTTTCCGTCCCGTGCCACGATCAACCCAGATCGCACGAAAACCGAGTTCTCGCGCGGCGGCAAGGTCAAGATGCGGGCTGGCGCAGATATGTACGAGATCATCCATGCCGATGCCGAGCGTTTTCCAGGCGTGCCGGAAGATTTGCGGCGAGGGCTTATAGGCTTCCGCCTGCTCCGCGGTGATCACCCGGTCGACGAAACCGCCGAGCTGCGCGACATTGCCGGCAATGATCGCGTCGTCCGTATTGGAAATAATGGCAAGCCGGAAACCGGCGGCTTTCAGCTTGCCGAGCGTTTCTACCACTTCCGGGAATGGCGGCATCCGGCCGATAGAGCATGTCAACAGATCGGCATCGGCGGTGTTGAAGGGCAAGCCGAACTCCTTCATGGCCAGTTCCAATGCGCGAGCCGTGACTTGGCTGAAGGATCGGTGCGGCTTTTGTTGTTCCAGTTCATGCTCGTAGCGGTCATAGGCAGCAATGAAGGCGGCCTGGTCGATATCGCGACCTTTGGCTGACAGGATCGCGTCCATGGCAGCAAGCAGGCCTTCATCCCATTGGATGAAGGTGCCATAGCAATCGAAGGTCAGCCAGGTTGGTCGGTTTCCGGGAAGGGTCATCTCTCATCTCCATGATTTGCCTCATGTTGACAAAGAACGGAGTCATTGAGAAATTAAATATTATAATTATAGACAGTGGAAAATCGAATGAGCTTCGCCTTTGACCTTGATCTTCTCCGGACCTTCGCAGCGGTCGTCGATGCCGGCGGCTTCACGCGGGCGGCTGAGCGTGTTCACCTGACCCAGTCCACCGTCAGCCAGCAGATCAAGAAGCTCGAGGCCAATATCGGCCACACCCTGCTTCTGCGCGACAAATCGACGGGTGGTATCCAGACGACGGAGGAGGGCGAAATTCTCTTGAGTTATGCCCGACGTCTGTTGGCGACGGCAGAAGAGGCAATGGACGTCATGCGCAAGCCCGCTGCGCCCAAGACCGTCAGGCTCGGCGTTCCCGAGGATTTTGCCGGTCGCAGGCTCATCGATCTTCTCTCCGGTTTTTCCGCTGCCTCACCGCATATTAGGCTCGACACCGTCAGCGGCTGGAGCGTCGAGCTTCGCCGCCTTCTCGATACGGGTGAAATCGATCTGGCACTGATCAAGCGGGAACCCGGTGATGGTGCCTGTCTGGCGAGTTGGAAGGAGGAACTGATCTGGGTCGAGAGCACGCGCCGGTCGGTGAGGAATGAGCCGGTCCCGCTTGCTGTTTTTCCTGTCGGCTGCATCTACCGTGAACGGGCGATCCGCTTCATCGAGCGCAGCGGATGGCGCTGGCGCATCGCCTATACGAGCCAGGGTTTGATGGGCGTTCAGGCGGCGGTCGCCTCAGGCCTCGGCATCAGCCTGCTGCCGTCGGATGCCGTCCTGCCTGAACATCGCCAGCTTGGAGCAGCAGACGGGTTCGATCTGCAGCCGGCATCCGAACTCGCACTCGTCAGGGGAAAGATGCGCCTCACGGCGGAGAGCCGGTCGCTCGCCGATTTCCTCGCGGCCAATCTTTAGGTGCGCGAGGAGAAGAGCGAGGCGAGTGTCGAGGCCGGCTTGTTGTTCATCCGCGGCACGACGACGAGCTGCCGGATGTCTCCACGCTTGTAGGCAGCCAGGAAGCGCTTGTAATCCCTAAAGGAAACGCAGCCGTTGGAATCGCCGTTCCTGCCGAGCATATAAGTATGCGCCAACAGACCGACACGGTTGAAAATGGCGTCCGAACCCTGCACCGGCGTCAGGCGAATGGCCGCCACGCCATGGAACAGGGCTTCGCGCATCGTTAGGTTATAGGTGTGCGGCGGCGTCGGTCCGCGCATTTTCTGATCAATATAACGCGGGTTGTCGCGCATCTTGCCGAGACCGGAATGGGCCTCCAGCCGCTCGCCGTTCGGCAGGTAGACGGTAGCGTTTTCAATGTCGTAGATCGCCACACCAGCGCGCAAGCGCGGCGTAAAGACCGGCTTGTCATAGCGCGGCACCGCATCGTCTTCGTCATCTTCGATCGGCGAGTTCGGCTTGGCATAGGCAAGCACAGGCTCGGCAGTACGCTGCGAACCCTTGGAGACAGGCGCCGGCTTGCCGACGAGGCCATCGGGCCGCGCCATCGGCAGCGGTACGGAATCCTCATCTGGGGTGAGAACCAGATCGAAAGGCCGCGCACCATCGTCTGCTTCGGCAACCTCCATCTCGGCCGGCTTGTTGGCGGCGAGAGCAGCGGGGATCGCCGGCGGCAGTTCGACGGGAGCGGGCATGACGCGTGGGCCAGCGTCGGCTAGAGCGAGCATAGCCGGCATTTCGGCTGCAGCGACTGCGTCCTTCGACGGGATGATGATCCGGTCGGCGTCATCCTCGGCAGGCGTGGCGGCGGCGGTTTGAACGACCGCTGCCACCGCCTTGACGGTGTCTTCCTTGTTGAAGCGCGGATTGTCGGAGACGGCCACCGGCTGAAGTTCCGCGACGGCAACGGGGAGGCGATTGGTCTTGGCGAACGCGAGCTTTGCGCTCGATGCCGCCGAGGTCTTCTCCGCGTGAGACTGGATAATCTGAGCCGTCAACGGCATGACCGGCTTGGCATCGAATGCTGCAAGCCGCGAAGCCTTGTTGACATGGATAAGCCGCTCATGCGTGACGGCAACAGGCGTTGGCCTTGGTGCTGCTGTGACCGAAGCGATCTCCTTCGGTGAGGAGAAGGGCATCGATACGGATTGCATTGTTGCAACCGTGCCGATAAGCCACGTGGAGGTCAAAAGTCCGGCTATTGCGATGCCGGTGAGTAAACCACGGGATCTGCCCGAACGAACAGCGGATCCGCCAAAAGGGGCGACGTTATTGAACGTCCCTACCGCAAACGCCATACTCTACTCGTCTTCCAAAACGCGCTACACAGGCCGGCAGCACTGACTTACTGATCTTTGTCGGAGCCGCTAACTGCCCAAAAAGGCCGAATTTTGGCCCATTCGCGACAAGCGACCGTTTCTTAAGGATGACGAACTATGGTTTCCAATTGGTTTACGGACGTGGAGTTCTGCTTCGATTGTCGCGAAAAGAGACGTATTATTTTAGAAAAAGCTATTTTTCAAAGGCTTGCCGCGATCGGTATGTCGCCGCTCGGTGAGGGCGGGCAGGCGGCGGGAAATTTTTCTGTTTTCAGCTGCGCGCCATCACATAGCTGCCGGGAGCTTCCTCGATCGCATTGAGTGCTGCTCCACCCGCCTTGCGGGCAGCCACACGCTCGCCGGTTTGCGCCTCGATCCACGCATGCCAGTGCGGCCACCAGGAACCCCTCGTCTCCTTTGCCTTGGCAAGCCATGCATCATAGTCGCCCTTGGCGGGGCCGCCGGTCCAGAACTGATACTTATGCTTGTCCGGTGGATTGACGACGCCGGCAATATGGCCTGAGCCAGCGACGACGAACTGCACCTTGCCGCCGAAGAATTGGCTGCCGAGGAAGACGGAATTTGCCGGCGCGATGTGATCCTCGCGGGTCGCGAGATTATAGATGGGTATCTTGATGTCCTTCAGCGACAAGGTCTTGCCGTCGAGGACCATCTCATCCTTGGTCAGCGCATTCCTGAGATAGCAGTTGCGCAGGTAGAAGGCATGATTGGCCGCAGCCATGCGGGTCGAATCGGCATTCCAGAACAGCAGGTCGAAGGGCAGGGGCTCCTGGCCCTTCAGGTAGTTGTTGACGAAATAGGGCCAGATGAGCTCGCTCGCCCTGAGCATGTTGAAGGCTGTCGACATGCGCGAGCCGTCGAGATAGCCGAGCGCCTGCATATGCGCTTCCAGCGCCTGAAGCTGCTCCTCGTCGACAAAGACCTTCAGGTCGCCGGCATGGGTAAAATCGACCTGGGTGGTGAAGAGCGTTGCACTCTTGATGCGCTTGTTCTTTTCCTTGGCGTGCAGGGCAAGGGTTGCGGCAAGCAGCGTGCCGCCGACGCAATAGCCGATGGCGTTGACTTCCTTCTCGCCGGTTGCCTTCTCGACCGTTTCCAGTGCGAAATCGACGCCTTCCCTTGCGTAAGCCGTCCAGTCCTTCAGCGCATGGCGGCTATCCGGGTTGACCCAGGAGATGACGAAGACCGTATGTCCCTGGTCCACGCACCACTTGATGAAGGATTTCTGCGGGTTGAGATCGAGGATGTAGAATTTGTTGATCCACGGCGGGCAAATCAGCAGTGGCCGCTTGAGCACGGTTTCCGTCGATGGCTCGTATTGGATGATTTGGCAGATTTCGTTCTGGGCGATCACCTTGCCCGGTGTCAGCGCCATGTCGCGGCCGACGGCGAATTTGGTCATGTCGGTCTGGCGCATGCGCAGTTCGCCGCGACCGGCAATGATATCCTCGGTCAGCATCCTCATGCCGCGCACGAGGTTTTCGCCGCTCGTTGCGATCGTCTCACGGTAGACCTGCGGATTGGTGACCACAAAATTGGTGGGCGAGAGCGCTGCCGTAATCTGCTTCACATAGAAGCCGGCCTTGTGCTTGGTGTGCTCGTCCAGCCCTTCGGTCTCGGCAACCAGCTTTTCGGCCCAGTCGGCGGTCACGAAATAGACCTGCTTTAAAAATTCGAAGAAGGGATTCTTCTGCCAGTCTTCGTCGGCGAAACGCTTATCCACCCGTGCGATCGGTTCCGCTCCCAGCGGGCTGCCCTGCATCCTCTGCATGGAGTTCATCCATATGCCGAAGAACGAGCTCATCAGCTGTGTCTGCGCCTCGAAGGTTCGGCGCGGATCAGAAATCCAGTATTCCGTCACCTTGGAGAGCGTCTTCACCATATCGGTGACGGGTTCGACGACCGTGTCGGAGATTTCGCCGCGCTCACGCGGGCCGAGCCACGCCGAAGCTGCCGTGCCCAGGTTTTCGAGCGCACGGGCGAAGTTCATCGCCATGGCCTCGGGATCCTTCAGGAGATAGGGATCGAGATCCTTGGCGTCGAAATCCACCTTTGCACCATTCTCCCGCTTGCTGTCGGTCACGCACTTCCTCCGGCGGCAGCATCCACTGTTCATTCGTTGTACATCTGCGGCGATGAAGAAAACAAGTTCCGCGCGCCTGCTCTCATGCTATTGCTTTGTCGCTGCGACGAATTTAACAGTCGAAGCAGGCAGGATTGGATCATCAGGCATGACGACGACAGGCATTGGGCATATCGCGACCTTCACCCGCACCGCAGCAATCTGCGCGGCGGCCGCGGCCATGGCCATTGCGCTTGCCGGATGCAACAAGACCGCTGAGGAGAAGAAGGCTTTTGCCCAGCGCATGGCAGCGCCGACGGCAGTCGTGATGCCGGCCTCCAAGGGCGAACCCGTTGAAGGCGGCCTTACCAAAAGCCCGGACGGCTATCCGTCGTTCGGTGCGCCGCTGACGGCCGCCAATGTGCAGATGAGCGACGAACAGGCGGCCGAGCTTCAGCACCAGCTGACGGCCCTGACCGCCAAGCGGCAGTCGGGCGCAATCTCGGAAGCGGAGTACCAGCGTCGCGTCGCCGAGATGCGCGCGCTTGCCGCCGACCACGGGGCCGCGACGCTCTCCGAAATCACCAAATAAGCCTTGCCTTTAAGGCGATTTGGACGCAAAGCCTTCCGGATGGATCGGAAGACGCAATTTTCCCGATAATGCGCTTCGTGCGCGGCTTCTCCGTCAAAGATTTGCCGCGCAGTTAAGTTGAAGAGGAATACGGCGCTGCGAGTCTGAAGCTCGTATCGCAGATGCCGGGAGACGGAACGAGCTTCGACAGCGGTCACGTTGGCCGCATTTCCATGGGGAAAGAGATGGAAGAGTTTCACAAAGTCCGGCGTTTGCCGCCTTACGTTTTCGAACAGGTCAACCGTTTGAAAGCGAGCGCGCGAGCGGGCGGGGCCGATATCATCGATCTCGGCATGGGAAACCCTGATCTTCCGACCCCTCAGGCGATCGTCGACAAGCTCTGCGAGGTCGTTCAGGACCCGCGCACCCATCGCTATTCGTCTTCAAAGGGCATTCCCGGTCTGCGCCGCGCGCAGGCTGCCTATTACGCCCGTCGATTCGGCGTGAAGCTGAACCCGGACACGCAAGTGGTCGCCACCCTCGGCTCCAAGGAAGGCTTCGCCAACATGGCGCAGGCCATCACCGCGCCGGGTGACGTCATCCTCTGCCCGAACCCGACCTATCCGATCCATGCCTTCGGCTTCCTGATGGCCGGCGGTGTGATCCGCTCCATGTCGGTCGAGCCGGACGAGAGCTTCTTCCCGCCGCTGGAACGCGCCGTTCGCCACTCGATCCCGAAGCCGCTGGCGCTGATCCTGAATTACCCGTCGAACCCGACGGCCTTCGTGGCGACGCTCGACTTCTACAAAGATGTCATCGCCTTCGCCAAGAAGCATGACATCATCGTGCTGTCGGACCTTGCCTATTCGGAAATCTATTTCGATGGCGAGCCGCCACCGTCGGTTCTGCAGGTTCCGGGAGCAATGGATGTGACGGTCGAATTCACCTCCATGTCCAAGACCTTTTCCATGCCGGGCTGGCGTATGGGCTTTGCGGTCGGCAATGAGCGGCTGATCGCGGCGCTGACGCGTGTCAAGTCCTACCTCGATTACGGCGCCTTCACGCCGATCCAGGTTGCCGCAACCCATGCCCTGAATGGCGACGGCTCCGACATTGCGGAGGTACGCAACGTCTACAAGCGCCGCCGCGACGTCATGGTCGAAAGCTTCGGCAAGGCCGGCTTCGAAGTGCCGCCGCCGGCTGCCACCATGTTCGCCTGGGCGAAGATCCCGGAAAAGTTCCGTCATCTCGGCTCGCTGGAATTCTCGAAGCTTCTGGTCGAGAAGGCCGATGTTGCCGTTGCCCCGGGCATCGGCTTCGGCGAACAGGGCGACGACTACGTCCGTTTGGCGCTTGTCGAGAACGAACACCGCATCCGGCAGGCTGCGCGCAACATCAAGAAGTTCATGTCGACGGCGGACGAGACGATGCACAACGTCATCTCGCTCAACGCCCACCGTTAATTCCAACCTCGAAGACAGCCGCAGATTTGCGGCTGTCTCTCACTAGACATTTCAGGATCGATCCATGGCAGATGCCCTCAAAATCGGCATTGCGGGCTTGGGCACCGTTGGTGCCTCGCTTGTTCGCATCATCAGGCAGAAAAGCAATGAACTTGCAGTCACCTGCGGACGACCGATTACGATTACGGCAGTTTCGGCGCGTGATCGCTCGAAGGACCGTGGCATCGATCTGACCGGCATCACCTGGTACGAACGCCCGGAAGAACTGGCCGAAAAGGCCGATATCGACGTGTTCGTCGAGCTGATCGGCGGTGCTGAAGGGGCTGCAAATACCGCTGTTCGCGCCGCTCTTTCCCGTGGTCTCCATGTGGTGACCGCCAACAAGGCGCTGCTTGCCTATCACGGCGTCGAGCTTGCGACGATTGCGGAGGAGAAGGGCTCGCTCCTGAACTTCGAAGCGGCCGTTGCCGGCGGCATCCCTGTCATCAAGGCGCTGCGTGAATCCCTGACAGGCAACACGATCTCGCGCGTCTACGGCATCATGAACGGCACCTGCAACTACATCCTCACCAAGATGGAGAAGGAAGGCCTGTCCTTTGCCGATTGCCTGAAGGAAGCTCAGCGCCTCGGTTATGCCGAAGCCGATCCGGCTTTCGACATCGAAGGCAATGACACCGCCCACAAGCTTTCGATCCTGACGACGCTTGCCTTTGGCAACAGGATCGCCGCCGACGATATCTATCTCGAAGGCATCACCAATATCTCGATCGACGATATCCACGCCGCAGCCGACCTTGGCTACCGCATCAAGCTGCTCGGCGTCGCCCAACGCACGGATACCGGCATCGAACAGCGCGTGCATCCGACCATGGTGCCGGTCGATTCCGTCATCGCCCAGGTCGATGGCGTTACCAATGCGGTCGCAATCGAATCCGATATCCTCGGCGAATTGCTGATGGTCGGCCCCGGCGCCGGCGGCAACGCCACGGCCTCTTCGGTGCTCGGCGATATCGCCGACATCGCCAAGAGCCAGCCGGGCGCCCAGCGCGTTCCCGTTCTCGGCCATCCTGCCAAGTCGCTTGAGACTTACCGCAAGGCGCAGATCCAGAGCCATGAGGGCGGCTATTTCATCCGCCTGACCGTTCTCGACCGCACCGGCGTTTTTGCCAGCGTCGCCACGCGCATGGCGGAAAACCAAATTTCGCTGGAATCGATCGTCCAGCGTTCCAAGCAGCATCTGGCGCCCTCGCACCACCAGACGATCATCCTTGTCACCCATGCGACCATGGAGGATTCGGTGCGCAAGGCGGTCGCGGCGATCAAGGAAGAAGGCTACCTCGTCGGCGAGCCGCAGGTGATCCGCATCGAGCGTCCCAAGGAAGAATCCTGACGCTTTGTTCCAATTTGGAGCGGTTCAACCCGTCCGAGGTCGCTCGGACGGGTTTTCTGTTATTAATCAAAGCATTTCGCCGAATTTATATTAACAGATATGTAGATATAGATATAATCAACCTGGGAGCCGTTGGAGTCGCGGGTTGAGGAATATCGAGCATACGCATGATCATGTTCGGACGGAGATCGAAAACCCTCAGGCGGGCTTGCAGAAATCTGACCCTACGGCGCCTGGAGCTGCCTTCGAGCGGGAGGCGCCGCGAGGGCGGAATTGGGCCACGCTCCTGATCCTGCTTTCGATCCTCTTCGTCCTGCTGCTTGTTATCGGCTTGGTTATCTGGGCAATTTTCTGGTAATCCACAGGCTTGAAATCACCGCTTTGCTATCTGCCCTGCATCTGTAAAAAGGGCAGATGATGAAAGCGGAGTTTGGCATGGCAGATCAGGTCGATCCGGTACCGCGTGCCTTCCTGGGCGTCGAAAAATCGGTTCTCGACAATCGCTGGGTTTCACGCCTCGATCAGGCGGGGCAGAACCGCGCGCTCGCCATGTCGCAGATGCACGGCCTGCCGGATCTGATCGCACGTGTGCTTGCCGGCCGCGGCGTGACGGTGGATGAGGCAGTCGAATTCCTCGATCCCACCATCCGCAGCCTCATGCCAGACCCCTACAAGCTGACGGACTGCGAGAAGGCCGCCAAGCGCCTTGCCGCTGCGATCCGTGACGGCGAGCCCGTCGCGATCTTCGGTGACTACGATGTCGATGGTGCAGCCTCCTCCGCGCTCATGTATCGCTTCCTGACCCATTTCGGCGTCAAGGCGCATATCTATATTCCCGATCGCATCTTCGAAGGTTACGGGCCTAACCCGACGGCCATCAATCAGTTGATCGACAACGGCGCTAGCCTCATCGTCACGGTCGATTGCGGCTCCACCAGTCATGAGGCGCTGGCGGCTGCCGCGGACCGCAACATCGATGTCGTCGTCATCGATCACCACCAGGTGACACACGAGCTGCCGCCTTGCCACTCCCTCGTCAACCCAAACCGCGAAGACGATCTTTCCGGCCTAGGGCATCTTTGTGCGGCCGGTGTCGTCTTCATGGTGCTGGTTGCAACGCTGCGCCTGCTGCGCGAGGCTGGAGACAAGCGCATTCTCGCGATCGATCTCCTGCAGTGGCTGGATATAGTGGCGCTCGCGACCGTCTGCGATGTCGTGCCCCTCAAGGGCCTCAACCGCGCCTATGTGGTCAAGGGGTTGGTCGCGGCGCGCCACCAGAGCAATGCCGGTCTTGCGGCACTATTCCGCAAGGCGGGCCTGGCAGGTCCTGTTACGCCCTATCATTTCGGCTTCCTGATCGGCCCGCGCATCAATGCCGGCGGGCGAATCGGTGATGCTGCGCTGGGAAGCCGCCTGCTGACGCTGGACGATGCCGTAGAAGCCGAAGCCATCGCTCAGCGGCTGGACGAGCTCAACCGCGAGCGGCAAGCCATGGAAGCGATCATGCTGCAGGAGGCCGAGGCCGAAGCGCTGGCCGAGTATGGAGACGGCGAGGGGGCTTCCGTTATCGTCACCGCGCATGAGAAATGGCACCCCGGTATTGTCGGCCTCATTGCCGCGCGCCTGAAGGAGAGGTTCAAGCGACCCGCCTTCGCCATCGCCTTCGATCCCTCAGGCAGGGGCACCGGTTCGGGGCGTTCGATCAACGGCTTCGACATGGGCAGGATGGTGCGTGCAGCGGTCGACGAGGGACTGCTTGTGAAAGGCGGTGGTCACGCCATGGCTGCCGGCTTGACCGTCGAGCGCGGCAAGCTTGGCCTGCTGAGAGCCTTCTTCATCGAGAAAGCACAGAAGACGGTATCGGCTCTTGTTGCCAATGAAACGCTGAAGATCGATGGTGCTATCGCTGCAAGCGGCGCAACGATCGAGCTTATCGACCGTCTGGAAACGGCGGGGCCTTATGGCTCGGGACATTCCCAGCCGGTCTTTGCCATACCGGCGCATCGTGTGCGTGATTCCCGCCTGGTCGGCGAGCGGCATGTGAAGGTGACGCTGGAAGCCATGGACGGTGCGCGCCTCGACGGCATAGCCTTCAGGGCTGCCGAGACCCCGCTCGGCAACCTGCTTCTCAACTCTCGCGGCGCCAACCTGCATGTCGCAGGCTCGCTCGGTGCCGAACACTATCAGGGCTCGCGCAGAATCCAGCTGCGTATCAGCGACGGCGCACCGGCCAAGTGACTGGCTGAAGGGCTAGGCTTGGAAAGAGATCAGGCCGGCTGCGGCTGAGAAAGCGGTGCTTTTCTGCGAAGGCGAGTGACGATCACGGCAAGCAATATGCCGCCCGCAATGAGTCCGACGGACAACAGCGGCCTGTAGGCGAACCAGCCTATGGCGATGACAACAGGGCCGACGAGCAGTGTCAACACGCAGGCCACGATGCTCGTGCCGAAGCCGATGACCGAGCCGAGAAACGGAATCAGGTCGGCGAGGATGGGCAGGAGCGCGAACATCAGCTTGAAACTGACGAACAAGCCGATGAGGCCGCAGGCGCGCACAAGCCAGGTGATAATGCTGTTTTCGCTCTCTGCCGTTTTGAACATCTGGCCGGCATCCACATCGCCATCAGCGGTAAGGAAAATATCGCGGTGGTTGGTCGTCTCGTAGGGAACGAGCGCGCTGTGACTCTGCTTGCCGACGATGCTTGCCGTTTCCACGTCGATTCTCTGGTAGGTGATCCTGAGATCGCCGACGTCGGGCAGGTTTTCGTTCAGACCGATATAGGCACCCTCGGAATTGCGCTTTGCCGGCCGGCTGGCGCCAACCTGCACCGCTATGCGCTGCACGTCGCTGTCGGTGAGCGCGAGTCGCGAATAGTCGCCGATCCCCGCCACATCCTTGCCTGGTACCGAGAAGGCGCCGACATGCGCCGTTTTTGCCGTGAAGGTGGCGCCGTCAGGCATGCTGGTTGGATTTTGATGATCATCAGATTGCTTGAAGCGGCTCGAATCGACGATGTCCGAGCGCCATTCCTTGGTGTAGGAATAGGTCGTCGTCGTTTCTTCGCCGCCACCCAATGTCTTTTTGGTCTGGCTCTCGCTCTTTTCCACCCACTGATACATCGCGACGCTACGGGAAAGGCCGACGGCCCCATCGGCGATGACGCCGAATTGGCTATCCTGCGGGATCTGATCGGATTTCACCGCGCCACTGATATGGACCAGCTTGCCTTCATTGGCCGAATCGATAGCCGCACGATCGACCGAAATCACCTGTGACGCGCCTTCGGACAGAGCGCGATAGGTCTGGATCGCACGTCCTTCGTTCCATATCAGCAGCCAGATACATCCGATAAGCAGAACAAGGCCGACCAATGCGCCGATCAGCGCGCTTTTGATGCGCTCAAACCACGAGGTATAGGTCGTTTCCGTATGGCTCATATCCGAAAATCCCTTGTCGCTCAGGAGTATGTTGGAGTGCCGTGTCAGCAGAAATGCCTTGATGATCTTAGACGCCGCCCGCTAATCCCCGGTAAATACCGAAAACCATTTTTGGGCTGATCATATCGTTGAAAAGAATGAGTTTTCCGAAGATTGCGGAGCGAGTTCACGAGCCGAGCTTCGTTCTGCAGACGGCAGCGTATGATGCGTGATGTCATTGCATTTGCCCCATCAACTCGCGCGACAAGCACAGTTGGATCCGCGAACGGAACTCTATTGTTGTCTGACACAAGTATCCGGAAAATGTGGGAATCTCTGGGATTATCCGGGAATATCCGCGAAGACGCACAAAATCAGGCGCTTAACTGGGGTCGAGCGGGAAACCGCGTGAGTTTTCTTTGACAGTTCGAATTGCAAAAAGGGCGGGTTAGTCGAAAAACCTGCCTGAACCGGATGTTGGCCTCAAAATGCTTTCGAGAAAACTTCTAAACGCCTTCAAGTACCCTTCAAGCATACAAAACAAGGCTTCGAGAGGTTGTTCGCGACGCAATTAGCGACCGCGCCCGTGTCGCTTTTGGCCGTTCCCATCAAAAAAGATTCCCACATGAACGCGGAAATCTTTTCTCATTCTCTAACGAGCAAAGAAATCAAACGGATGGCTTGCTTTCGGGGACCGGAAAGATTTCCACGGTCCGGCCGTTTTGCAATGTCCGCGATGCGCCATTGCGGACTTGCCGATGAGACAACTCCCAAGCACGAAGCGAGTGTTCCGAAGGCAGTTCTCGTGAGTGCGCTGCCTCATCGACTATGTCGCGCAAGGTATTTATCTGTCGTCGTCCTTCTCCGCGCTGCTGACTTGGAGAAACTCTTCTATTTTCTGGCCCGGAGTTCGGCTGGTAATATTGGCAGCCGGACCGAGGACGACTCTATTTTCGGTAGCGCACCTACCCGCCGGCGTTTCGTACTGTCGGTCAAAAAGTTGTGTATCACCATCAACTAAAACTCGCAGCACAACGTGCTGATGAACGACACAATTATTCTGGCTTCGCAAGGTCGTACTTTGCCCAGAAGACAAATTTGCATTGTTGTTGGTATCATTCTCAGTCGTTCCGTCGTGATGGCGAAAGTCTACTGAAGCTCCAGCAATGGTGACGCCCCAATCTGCGGGAGTTCCATTGGTAATAATTACAAAACAGTGTGGCATTGCTTCCTCCCAGATCCAATCAACGCGATATATCTTTGAGGAATACTACCATAAGTCAAGTGCGCCCATGATGTATTATGGGTTAGAAATGGTGTACAATATGATTAATACAACCGGTTGTAGCCATGGTAATACTGGTGGAGATCCGCTTTGGGCCGACTGCGGTCAACCCGAGTTTTCGTATTAGGCTAAGCCATGATCAGCCAACACGAGCGCGCATTCAGGGATCGTAGGGGGGCGCATTCCCTGCGGCAGATGATCTGGCAAAAGGCGGAAAGCGGCAGCGTAATCTCCAGCTGCTCGGCCTCGCAAAAGCCGCCAATAGTACAGCAGCCATACCGGCGTGACGTTGGAGTAAGCGAGCAACTCACGCATTTCGCGGGCGGTGGGACGCGGACACATATTCACCTCCATCGGGCTTGTCGATGCGATGAAACGTGCGGCAATTCTGGCGGGCTGTCAGCGCCGAAACGACGGCGGAATGTAGACAAGAAGAAGGGCGCGGATGAAGCCGCGCCCCTGCTATGTGGTTCGAGTTTTCAGCCGGCTTTCCGGCTGTCTCGATCTCTCCCTTCCAGCCTTCCGATTATGCGTTCGACGGTAGAACGCTTGATGTTCATCGCCTGGGCGATATCGGCGGACGAGATGCCAGCGGCGATGTTGTCGGCAATGATCCGGTCGCGCAGCGAACCATCTTCGTTCGCCTCAATCGGCTGCGCTGCGAGCTTCGCGGCGTCGGCGCGGATTTTCATTTCGATCCACGGCAAGAGGCTACCGGCTTCGAAAGGGTCGCGCGAGCCTTCCAGCTTGCGAATGACCATGTGAAAATATTGCGACGTGGGATTGGCGTTTCCGGGTTCTGGCACGGAAAGGCGATGATCGGCATAGACATCATCGACGATCTTGCCGATGCGCTGGAATAAGTCGGGCCATATGGTGACTTTTCCAGATGGCGCGGCGGTTTCCGGCTTGGTGCCAGCGAGCCGCGCCGTGATCATGCGGTCAACCAGAGCGAAAGCCATGGTAGCTGTGAGATTGAGAAGGGCGGTCAACTCCTCTGGCTGACCTTCGGACGCGGGTATGCTATTGCTGGCTACAGCTTCGGGCATGGGGTCAACTCCTTTGCCTGCGGTTAGGCCCGTGCCAGTGCTCGAACACTGGCGCGGGCTGTTGCTTTGTGTGCAACTGTGTGTATCATAAACACAAGTCGAATTGTATTGCAACTACACACAACGGCACACATGGCAAAAACAGCAGCGCTATCCATCCGCATTGACGAGGAAGTCAAGAAAGCACTTGAGAAAGCGGCTGAGCAGGAAGAGCGCTCGATCGCCTCATACGTCGAGCGGCTGCTAAAGTCGCATCTGAAGGAAAAAGGCTACTTGCCGAAATGAACAGCAAAGGCAAACAGCCCACGAAAAAGAGCCATCAGACGGTCACCGCGCGCACTGAGGCGGCTATGGCCGCGATCATGCAACTCCGGCAGGAGCTCGCCACCGAAACGCAGATCGGCAAGGCGGATAGTGCCTACATGACTGTTCGAGGCATAATTTACGACCTCTTGGACGGCGCCTATTCAGACGGCTATTCAACTGGAGAGGACAGCGCGCCGTGAGGCGGTTGAACCAGCGCACTGCAAAACGCGAGGAGCGTCATCGAAAGTTGCTGAAGGCAACGCGGTCGCGCCGAAACGGGCGCAACCTCTACGACTGCGAGGATAGGGGCCTTTTGTTGGCGCAGTGCGCTTATGAGGCGGTGAGCGCTGTCTTCTCCTGGCTGTCAATAAGCGAGATCCGCAAGCCGCCCCGCGCTTACAAGGACGCGCAGTTCGCGCGGCAACTTGCCGTTCGAATCATGGCCGTTGATTTGAATGTGGCTCGCCGTAAGGTGACGCGAATGCAGGGGAGGCAGCGTCGCTCAATCCATCTCGCGGTCCAGGCGGTAGAAAAACGGATGGCGAACCCAGTTTTCTTCGAGGCCTATGTGCGGATGGCAGCGACCGCAAAGGCGTTTTATGCGGAGCGGACCGACAGGCATGGTGCAAAGTTTGCACTATGAGAATGGTGCAAAGTTTGCACGATTTCGAAATGGTGCCAGCTTGGCACTATAATCAAAGGTGCATGTTGCACCTTTGATAATTGGGTAAACTTTGCCCAATTTCTTCGGTCAGGAAAATTGGGCCAAGTTGGCCCAATTAATTGCGACAGCTTGGCGGAATTCCCTTGCCAGTCGGAAATTGGATCAAGTTGATCCATTATCTAGACGTTTGCGGAATTGCGCAAAGCTTGCGCTATTGGCGAGGAGAGGGGCGAGTGAGCTCGAAGAAAACTGACACCGGTGATGACGAGGCGGAGGCGATCACAGACGAGCGTCTGAGATATTTGAAGCTCCTGGATCTGTGGCAGGAACTCGACGACGATCACAAACGCCGCTTTATCTCGCTGATCCAAGAAGCGGCGGACGAAGTAAAACCGCATTGAGCAAAGCGACAAGTTGTCGTTTTGAGCAAAGGCTCAGTTTGATCCTTTGCTATCAATTGCTCAAAGCGAAATGTTTTCGCTTAGCCCCCACAGGTGCGGTTCTAGCCGGAGCCCCAGCGCGCGCTAAAATCTTCTGGCGCGTGACACGGTGAAAATCTCGCGGCCGTAGGACCGTTTCGGCGGTGCCGACATGCGGGGTTCCAGCGAGGCCCCGCCGCGCTTCTCTGGGGAAAGCCGAACCCTCTCAAATCATTGCGTTTTCAGCCCACAAAACCCTGAAAAAGTCAATTCTCGCATAGCCGGGACTGCCCGCCGACGGTGTGGGATTTATCAATGTCCACATGACCAAAATCACGTGGATAGACAGGCACGGCAAAGAACGCACCTATCGCCCCTCCGAGGAGATAGGACGCTATATCAGTGCGCTTGGCGTCGACAACGCAGCAGAGTTTTTCCTGAAATTCGGAGGCGGGCCGTTCTACGTCTCTCGGGAAACAGCATCTACCAACGCGGTCTACAATATGTTCGGTCCCGAGACGGCGTCGAACATGTTCAGGGAATTTGGAAAGGGGCAGATTGGACGCGTCCCGCTGGCAAATGAATTTCTCATTCCTCTCTACGCTTCGCGCGGAGTAAGCATCGTAGAAACAGGCCGCCGATTGCGTGTGGCCGACGAGACCGTGCGTCGCCAACTGTCCTCGAAAGAGAAGAAGTTCGCCCGCAGACTAAAAGACGCTCGGCGTATGAAAGAGTACGCAACGTGGTTCGTCGAAGCTGCGGGCGGGGAGGAAGCGGCGTGAAAAACCGCCCGGCCCAAGATGAGACCAAGGTGACAATCCGGTGGGATGTTGATGGCAAAACCCACAAGGCCGAAGTCCCAGAATTGGTCTCTCCATTCTTCGATGTTCTCGGGGTTGAACTGGCGGTGAGCCTTCTTCTCGAATGGGGCGGTACGCCGCTTTATCTGCCACGCCCCCACAGCATTTTGCGCCAAGGTGGAGATCTTGTTGATCTGGTCGGGGCGGACAAAGCTCGGCAGCTAGGCGGCACAATCGGAGCCGGGCACATAAAAATCCCCATCTGCCGGGAGTTCTTGTGCCGCTACTTCCACAGTCAAGGCTTTTCGAAGCTAAAAATCGCTCGAAAACTTAAGGTGTCGGACGAGACGGTTCGCCGAATATTGAACGGGCGCCGAACAAGTGAACTGCGGCGCTTGTACGCGCACAGGCGGGGAAAGGCGGTCGCCGCGTGAGCCCGTGCTTTATCCGTTGGAAATTTGAAGCCGTTTTGAAGCCCGCTGGACGCATCTGGCATGAAATCCGGTCCGTGAGGCCATCATGATTGCGGACGCTTCTCACGCGCCAATTCTGGCACTCATGACTGAAGACGCCGGCGATCGCACCAAGTGGGTGCATTTGATCCCTGCCGGAACGTTTTCGGGCGTCGATGGGCGAGGGCCTTACCGGCTGGACGATCCCGTGGCCGTTATGCAGGCGAGCCGGCAGAAAACCGGTAAGCGCAAAATCGTCATCGACTACGAGCACCAATCGTTCAACAGCAAAGCGAACGGACAGCCAGCGCCCGCAGCCGGTTGGATCGTCGGGCTCGAAGTGCGCGGAGACGGCATCTGGGGCTTGGTCGAATGGACCGACAAGGCCGCCGCCCACATCGATAAAAAGGAATACCGGTACATCTCGCCGGTCTTCACCCACACCAAGGATGGCGTTGTCCTGGCGCTGCAAAACGCGGCCCTCACGAACTCCCCGAACCTCGATCAACTCACGGCGCTCAATCGCGCGGAGACTTCCATGGATCCCGAAAACCTCAACGCTAAGCTCAGCGCCGCTGCCAAGCTGCTCGGGCTGCCGGAAACCGCCAGTCAGCCCGACATCCTCGCTAAGTTCGGGGAGCTTGCGACTCTCGCAGGCGATCTTGCCGGGCTGACTGGCGACCCCGCCCTCTCGATCAACACGGCAAATCCCGATCCGACGAAATTCGTTCCCATCGGCGATTTCGAGCGTGTCGTTGCTGAAGGCAACAAGCTCCGCCAGGGCATCGGCCAGAAGGCGGCGGAAGAGCATGTCGCGGCGCATATCCGCAGTGGTCTGCTCGCGCCATTCCTCAAGGATTGGGCGGTCTCGATGTGCACCGTCAACAAGCCGCAGTACGACGCCTTCGTGGAACGCGTCGGGCCGCACCTGTCGCACATCACGACCTCATCGCATGCCAGCGCCACGCCACCGGGCGAACGTTCAAACGCCCGCCTCTCGGATGAAGAGCTGGCGATCTGCACGAACATGGGCATTTCGCCCGAAGACTTCACCAATGCGCGCGCTTAAGCGCCGCCAATCCCAGAGCTTCACAATGCTTATCAATCGCGGCAATCTCGATAATCTTTTCACCGGCTACAAGGCTGCTTTCGCCAAAGGTTTCCAGTCCGCGCCGACCGCGTGGGACAAAGTGGCAATGAAGGTCCCTTCGACCACGAGACAGGAAACCTATGCGTGGCTCGGGCAGTTCCCCAAGATGCGCGAATGGATCGGAGATCGCGCCATTCAGGGGCTTGCTGCCAATGGGATGACGATTGCCAACAAGGACTTCGAAAGCACCGTTTCCGTCAGTCGCAACGATATCGAAGATGACACTTACGGCATCTTCTCGCCTTTGATGGAAGAAATGGGCAAGTCGTCGGCGGAGCTGCCGGACGAACTGACATTCTCGCTTCTGATGAAGGGTTTTTCCGAAAAGTGCTATGACGGCCAGTATTTCTTCGATACCGATCATCCGGTCGGTACTGAAAACCAAGTTTCCGTCGCGAATACCGATGGCGGCACCGGACCAGGCTGGTTTCTGCTGGACACGAGCCGCGCGTTCAAGCCGCTCATTTATCAGGAGCGCCGCAAGCCGGATTTCGTCTCCAAGGATGATGCGCGCGACGACAACGTGTTCTTCCGCAAGGAATACATCTACGGCGTCGACAGTCGCGGCGCGGCGGGTTTCGGTCTTTGGCAGCTTGCTTGGGGCTCACGTCAGACACTCGATGCGGCGCACTACGAAGCCGCGCGCACCGCGCTTCAGACCCAAAAGGGAGACAGCGGGCGACCGCTCGGCGTGAAGCCGACGCTTTTGGTCGTCTCTCCAGCGCTGGAAGGCACCGCAATCCGACTGATCAAAACGCCGCTTCTCGAAAACGGCCAGTCCAACCCGTGGTTCGATTCGGTTGAAGTGCTTGTGACGCAGTGGGTTCAGTGATTCCTACGGGGGGGGGTGGGTGAATAGACCGCCCACCTTACTTCCAGCCTAGAAACGGTCGGCTATTTAGCGCAACAAATAGTGGGAAAAGAGGCCCATCCCATTAACTGTGGTGACGAAAAATTTAACGCATCCACAGGGAACGAATAACATGGCGCTAGAAACAATTATCACTTCGACCTATGGTCGCGTTGTTTTGTGGGATCTCGCGACTGATGTTTCGTTTCGGCTTAGAGAATATGCGGCGTTTGCGGCACGTGCCGCCGATCGAAATTAGACCAATCACTTTACTTGTAGGTAAAAACAGTAGTGGCAAAAGCACGTTCCTTCGAACGTTTCCGCTACTTAGGCAGTCATTGATGACGCGAACTAGCTCTCCAATCCTCTGGTACGGAGACTTAGTTGATTTCGGCGATTTTCACTCAGTTATTTCTGACGGGCGCGCCAAGACAATATCCCTATCGTTTGGTGTGGACGGCTACATTTCTGGCCGAGGGTTTTCGCCGCAAGAGCGCTTCCAGCCGCGACGGCGGGTACGACATCCGGTAGATGTGAAACTCACCATAGCTGAGGAAGAGGGAAAGGTTTCGCTCAACCACCTGTCTTTCACTTATGATAAGGGCGAAAGCCGGTTCGATGTGCATCTCGACGCCGAAGGCGATCTAACTAAGTTACAGTTCAACGAAACGGATGTGAGTTCCGTACTCTCTGAGGCAGTCGTGAACTTCAAGCCCGGCTCTTTCCTGCCGGAGATGTCGATACGTCTCGCAGGCAATGATAAAGACGGCTACTTTTTCGACGAAACGATCCTGTTTCGATCGAATTTTAGGAACCTCGTAATCCCGCATGTCAACAAGCGTATGGGTGAACAACAACTGGAAATGTTCGCTTACATCTTCTTGGAGTTGAGTGACCTATCCGATGCTTCTTTGCAGAATCTAGCGTCTAGGATGAACGCAAAGGGCCTGAAGCGTATCATTGAAGACATACGCGGTAAGGACACCTTTCGACTAAGGCAGCGGCTGTTTGAGCTTCACCAGGTGTATAGGTTCATCAGGATTGTTCCAGCAGTATTCACTGAATTGAGATCAATCCTCTCAACGACACTTTATATCGGCCCAATGCGCGCGAGAAGCGAGCGCTACTACAGATATCAGGATCTTGCGGTCTCTGAGATCGACCCTGATGGCAAAAACTTTCCAATGTTCTTGAACTCACTCAACGATGAGTTACGCGAAGATTTTTCGACGTGGGTTGCAGACCGCTTCGGATACGGCGTCGAAGTCGAACAGCGCTCCGGGCACATCAGCATCAATCTCAAAGTCGGAAACTACACGACGAACATTGTGGACAATGGGTATGGCATCTCCCAGATACTGCCGGTCCTGGGGCAAATCTGGTGGGCATCAACGGGCGTAGGTGGGAGAACGTCACAGACGCGGAGAGGCCAGGGGTCGATTCTTGTGATTGAGCAACCGGAACTGCATCTGCACCCTGCACACCAGGCGCTCATCGCCGACGCCATCGTGGCTGAGCGAGGTAACAAGGGTGCGAATGCCCCCAGCCCAGTGCAGTTCATTATCGAAACCCACAGCGAGGCTCTCGTTAACAGGTTGGGGGAGTTGGTCGCCCTAGGGCAGATAGAGCCTGAAGATGTCCAGATTCTAATTTTTGAAGGTGGGGATGATCCAGCCGAACGCCTCACCAATGTGCGACTTGCTCATTTCGACGACGAGGGCACGTTGACTAACTGGCCTTACGGCTTCTTTGAGCCCAGCGTTTAACAATGATTTTCGATCTTCTAGCTACTGCGCATGACTTCGCCTCGGCAGATCAAAGCAAACTCACTGATCTAGTTTGCGAACTACTGAGAGCCCATCGGCGAGGACATCATCTTCTAATCATCCCACGGGCGGAGTGTGACTGGCTAGCCGACAATTTGGACTTAAACAGCAAGGAACGCGCGACGCTCTCGCGAATCCGTCATGACTTCACTCAAGCGGGCGGCCTCAGAAATAAGGCGCTGGTCAGAGTCTCGATTGAAATTGCACATAAAAGTGGTCCGGTCTCTGACGGAAACCGAATCGTTGTCGGACTACTTGATGCGGCAACCTTCGATCTTACTGAACGTGCACAGTTGATTGTCGAAGACTCTCAATATGATGGAAAGCTTTATCAAGCCATCCTTGATGCAGTTAAGAACAACGTGCAGGCGCCAGCTGTGGGTTTCGAAATTCGAAACGGCGGAGGTCAAAGTGCCTATCAGGTCTGGAAGCAGCAGATCGATGCGAAGCGCCTCACTTGTCTACTCGTAGATTCCGACCGCGACCACTACGATCAAGACGAGAAGAGCGAAGTCAAAAGGGCACGCGTGGATGCAGAGCGCGCGCAATGGCCTTTCGCGTGGGCGCTTTGCCTGCCGTGTCGTGAAATCGAGAATCTCGTGCCATTTTCGATTCTTGAACAACTCCCTTTTGCCTTAGACAAGGCCGCGCAGCTTCACGCGTTGCGACGTATCGAGGAAACTGAGATTGCCGGAGGTGTACCGGTGGAGCAGAGATTCAGTCATTACTACGACATGAAAAACGGTTTGGGTGACAGACCTCTTGACGAGAGGCTTCCAGAAAATGTCGTCTTGTGGTGGGAAGGCAAAATTGCTCATGGCGGCAATAGACCGTGTTACACGGGCTTTGGTGGCCATATCATAAGACACCTTCTAGAGCACACACCTTGCCTTCAGGGGTTCCTCCGATACGTGAAAAGCGAATCGTGGTGGAATATCTTTGGAGAACTGTTCGCCCTCGTGCTTTGGGTCGGCTTCGCTCCCCGCCGGAACGCGACTTGAGCCCAATCAGAAAATAATCGGTCAGGCAGCCGATGGGTCCGCGCGTAGGAAAAGCGGAATTCCGGAACCTGGTGTCAAAATTCCGATTTTTCGCGTCCGGCTACATCTATGAAAAGACAGGGAAATGATGAAGGAGAGTGGCACGCCCTAGGGGAGTCGAACCCCTCTTTACAGAATGAAAATCTGTCGTCCTAACCGATAGACGAAGGGCGCGTGCTCTGTGGTGGCGCCCTTATAGTCAGCACCTTTCTGCGCCGCAAGCGGCAAAATGAGAATTTTTCGCCGGATTATGCAGATTTTTTCTGGGCTTGTGGAAAAGTGGAAAGCGGACGGGAATGATTGTCTTCGCCAGACCTTGTCGCTGCGTGAATTGTTAGCCTGCAGCGGTGGGTCACCATATGACAGGACAAATTTAGTTCTTCGTGAAATTTCGGTCGGTGGCTTTTGGTACGCCCTAGGGGAGTCGAACCCCTCTTTACAGAATGAGAATCTGTCGTCCTAACCGATAGACGAAGGGCGCAGGCTTCTAGTTCAAATAGGAAAGCACAACGCGTTCCGCAAGCGATAAGAATAATGTCGAATTGGAAGAGGAAGTGGCACGCCCTAGGGGAGTCGAACCCCTCTTTACAGAATGAAAATCTGTCGTCCTAACCGATAGACGAAGGGCGCGTGCTGTGGTGGCGCCCTTATAGTCAGGCACTTCCGATCCCGCAAGCGGCAAATTCGAAATTTTTCAAAAAAATGACAAGCCGTTTCCGCTTGTGGAAAATGAAGATTATTGCAGGCGAATCAAAGAGCTGCAGCGGCCGCCGGAAATCTCGTGCCGGCCGCTTCCCCAACGTTACTCTTTCAGAGGAGTGAAGGTCAGATCGCCCTTGCCGAAGCAATCGGCGCGCTCTTACGGCCGCAGCCCCAGTTCCAGTCGCGGGCATTGCCCGTGTCCAGATGGACCGAATCCGTGTGGCAATAGGTGCCGACGCCGCCGCGGTTCGGGAGCGACCGGATATATTGGGCGATATCCCATTTGCTGATGCCGTCGATCTGGATATCGGCGGCTTCGCAGCTCTTATGCATCGATTCCTCAGCGCCCCCGACTTCACGGTTGTGCTGCGGATCGCGGTAGCCTGACGTGACGACAACTGGCTTGCCGAAGTGAGTCTCGACTGTCTTGATGACCCGCATGAGATCGGGCTTGAAGCAGCCGACCTGGACGCTGTCGTTCTGCACATGCAGGCCGTTTGGCGCGATGCGCGTCATGCCGGGCAGCGATGCTTTCTGCAGAAGCCCGGAAAGGCTGCTGAGCAGGTTCTGCTTCGGCGCGCTGTAGAGCGCATTCATCGTCGATCCCGGAATGCTTCCGTCGGCAAGCGAGGCGGTCTGATCAGGTGCAAGCTTCGTGCTGGTATTCTGTGATGATTGCTGCGGCAGCATCTCGCCTTGTTGTGGCTCGGGCGGCGCGCTGAACACGCTCGATCTTGGGCCAGCGTTCTGCGGTGCGTAGGCGTTCACGCCCTGCGGCTGAATGACCGTCGAGGTCGAATTGTTCTGCGGTAGCGGCTGATGATCGGAAAAGATGCTCATCGCCTGCGCATTGATTCGCGTCGACTGCATGACGAGACCACCGATATTGGCCGGCTGCTGCTGTTGCATGGACGGATCGACGGGCGGCGCGGCCGTTGCCGCATTCGGATCCTGCACTGCTGCCTGCGGATTGACACCGGAGACATTGGTCAGCATCGGATCGCGATAGAGCTGTTTCGACGCGGGGGACGATGCGGCGGGCATTGCTGCTGCAAGCCTCGGCGCCGGCTGTCCCTCCACCGCCGGTGTGGCGACGGCGGCCGAATCAAGCGCCTTCTTGTCGGAGACGCAGCCGGAAAGCGCCAGGATAGAGCTGGCGATCAGCAAAGCACCGACAGCCTGCCGGCTCGGAGGGGCAATCCGCTTGTTGTTTCTGGGCAACCGAGAAATCTCCGGTGAATGCGGAAGGCGCCCGAAAGCGCGCTTCCGTTACGATGGAACCGGAGAATGCCTCGTGAAGCTTGCCTGCAGCTTGGCTTACCAGGCGCCGGTATTGCCCATGGACAGCCAGGGTTCGGCCGGGGCCAGTTTTTCGCCCTTCTGCAGGATCTCTATCGAGATGCCGTCGGGCGAGCGTACGAAGGCCATGTTACCATCACGCGGGGGGCGGTTAATCGTAATACCATTGTCCATCAATTTCTGGCAGATCGCGTAGATGTCATCCACCTCATAGGCGAGGTGACCGAAATTGCGTCCTCCGGTATAATCTTCCGTGTCCCAGTTATAAGTGAGCTCCAGGCAAGGAGCTTTTTCGCTGCGGGCACGGTCGAGATCATCGCGAGCGGCCAGGAAAACGAGCGTGAAGCGGCCCTTCTCGTTCTCATGGCGGCGGATTTCCTCGAGTCCGAAGAGTGTGGTGTAAAAATGGAGGGAAGCGTCGAGGTCTTTGACGCGAACCATGGTGTGGAGATAACGCATTGTGTTTCCTCTCTCTATTTAGGCTAGCCCATCTGGAGTAACAGACGCCAGTTTCGGGCAAGTCATCGCTATAAAATGTACAGTTGGGAATAACCGAAAACTAGGACTTGCGCTTATCCGTTACCAAGATGTTAATCTTGATTTCAAGAATCAGTTAACCGTAACAGTGTGACGCGTATTGAGGGGCTGGCGACATGGCTGACAGGATTTCATCGAATGGCTTTACCGACCTTGAGGAGTTGTCGGGGGAACCGGTTGACCTCGTTGAAATCACCGGCGTGGTGAAATGGTTCGACGTGGCCAAGGGCTTTGGCTTCATCGTTCCCGACAATGGCATGCAGGATGTGCTGCTGCACGTAACCTGCCTGAGACGTGACGGCTACCAGACCATTCTTGAGGGCACCCGCATCGTCGCGCTTATCCAGCGCCGCGAACGCGGCTTCCAAGCCTTCAAGATCCTCTCCATGGATCAATCGACTGCGATCCATCCCTCGCAGATGCCTCCGGTTCGCACCCATGTGCAGGTCACGGCAACCAGTGGCCTCGAGCGCGCCCTGGTGAAGTGGTTCAACCGCACCAAGGGCTTCGGCTTCCTGACGCGCGGTGAGGGCACGGAAGACATCTTCGTGCATATGGAAACGCTCCGCCGCTTCGGCCTCACCGAGCTGCGCCCTGGCCAGGTGGTGCTGGTGCGCTTCGGCGACGGCGAGAAGGGCCTGATGGCTGCCGAGATCCATCCTGACGTTCCGAGCCCGGTTGGCCGGTCTCACTGATGCGCAGCCTGTTTACCGTTGAGATGATGAGAAGCGCCTTAATGGCGCTTTTTTTCATGATTGCCCTGCCGGCATTTGCACAGCAGGACATGCACTTCGATAGAGAACCGCTGATCATCCAGACGGCTGCGGGCAAAATGCTGCACTTCACCGTAGAGATCGCTGCCACCGGCGACCAACGCGCCTACGGCCTGATGTTCCGCAAGACGATGGCTGACGACGCCGGCATGATCTTCGATTTCGGCGTACCGCGGCGTGTCACCATGTGGATGGAAAATACCGTCTTGCCTCTCGACATGCTCTTTGCAGACGACAGGGGCGTGATCACCCATATCAAGGAAGATGCCACGCCCTATTCCCGCGACATCATCGATTCGATGGGTGAGGTCCGATATGTGGTCGAGATAAACGCCGGCACCGCCCGCAAGCTTAATATCCGCCCCGGCGATCGTATCGTCAGCGCCACGACAACGAAAAAGGCGAAGTAAGTCTGTGAAATCTGCCTGCCCAGGTGGATTTATGGGGTTGCTAGGGCAGGGGGAAGCGTGTATTCCCGCTGCCAACAACGGCTCGGAGTGTAGCGCAGTCTGGTAGCGCATCTGGTTTGGGACCAGAGGGTCGGGAGTTCGAATCTCTCCACTCCGACCATGTTTTTCCCTATATCCCTAGTGATTTGAGATCGGCGCCAGGGGTTGTTGCCTTGCCTTGGCACGGCAGATTTTGGCATTGGGAACATGCGACAATATCATTCACGTCGCAAAGCGCATGCCTAAGCGTGCCGTGATTCAGCCCTGAGCAAGCAGGCCGACATATTGGGCATAGCTGATCGCCGCGTAAAAAAACGCAGTGATGCTGGCTCCAATCATGATGGCATGGAATTCTGCAGAGGTTCTCATAGCTCTCACCCGTGTCACAACGGTTGGTAGGCACCCTAGTCGCCTATGCCGGCTATAACAATTAGAAAGCGATCAAAACATGCAACAATCCGAAACATTTCGGATTGTGTAACAGGATTGCCCGCTTATCCACACCCGGCTGCGAAGAGGGCTGCGCCTTAGGCGCTCCGTATAAGAAACGCACGATGCGGCAATCGGTTTCACTCACCTGCATGCTGTGATAACGGCGCTTTTCCCTTGAAAAGGCGAGGATTCGCGGATAATCAAAATTCACTTCTTGCTGCCATATTGGGATATGCAAGCGAAGCCTGATCAGGGTTGATTTATGAAAGGCGGGCGCCGCCCGCATATCGGAGGCACTGCAGCATGTCTGCTAAGATCTATCGTCCGGCCAAGACCGCAATGCAGTCCGGCAAGGCCAAGACCCATCTCTGGGTGCTGGAATTTGATCAGGAGCAGCCGCGCAAGATCGATCCGATCATGGGCTATACCTCGTCAGGCGACATGCGCCAGCAGGTAAAGCTCACCTTCGAAACGCAGGAACTCGCAGAAGCCTATGCCAAGCGCAGCGGCATCGAATACCGCGTGATTGCTCCGAAGGATCCCATCCGTCAGGTCGTCGCTTATCCGGATAATTTCCGCTATACCCGCACCCAGCCCTGGACGCATTGATCCGTACGCGGTTCAAGACAGATATGTCGCGGGATCGCGACATGCGAGACGGCCCCTTAGCTCAACTGGATAGAGCAGCTGCCTTCTAAGCAGCAGGTCGCAGGTTCGAGTCCTGCAGGGGTCGCCACTTTTTATCTGTCCATACCGAAGACATAGGTAACAGAACGTACCTAACACATGGGTGACAACCTCGTGCCGAGCGGGTTGTCGATGGTTTGCAAAGTCCTCTGTTCCAGGTCGATATATCCCAGATCATAGTGCATGAAGCTGACGAGCCAAATGCCGTCATCAACTT
>NZ_JAVDSU010000005.1:0-416827 GCF_031455475.1 Rhizobium sp. 1399
GAGTTTCTTTAGAACGAAAGACTTCGTCGCCAGCAGCGCCGCCGCCCTCGTTCAGTGAGTGGGCTTATAATCCTCACACATCGAAACAGTCAACACTACTCATCCAACTTTTTTGACATTTTTGTAACAGGTTGATTCGACAGGGGATTTTCTGGTGGAAAGTTATCCACAGGCCGCCCTTTGGGGCAAAATCCCCGAACAATCTTTTACCAGGCGATAAAAAATCATTCGGAACCCCTCCAGAAAACGCGGAAAGGCCAGGAAAAAACAGTGCCTTGGCCAATTTTATGGTTAACACAGAATAAACGCCGACCCCATCACCACTGTCAAACAACCGTCATATTGGATTGTGGCGAAAGGTTCGGAACCTAACGCGGTTTTTCGTGTTTCCCTCCCCATTGAAGGAAAGGAGACAGACATGGCCGCCAATACCGATGATCTCAGAACTTCCGTCAGCAAGGATATCGCCGCTCTGCAGCAGGAGGTCTCCCGCCTGCAGAAGATGATTTCCGCTCAGGGCGCCGAAGCCTATTATGAAGTGCGCGACCGCGCCGGCAGGGCTTACGAAGACGCGCTTCCCCGCGCAAAGAGCGCTGTCGCCCAGATCCGGGCCGAAGGTGCCGCAGTCGCCGGCACGGCCCGCGAACACCCGGCAGCGACCACGACGGCGCTTCTGGTTGCCGGCGCGATCGGCTTCCTGGCAGGTTATATGTTGTCGGGCGCCTCGCAGCCCGAGCCGCGTCACTGGTGGCGTTGAACTGCCAAGCTCCAGATCCCGTATTCTTACGCATCCTGCAGATCCATTTTTTGCAGGATGCGTAAACACTTATGTCTTAGAAAAACCAATTTTTAATGCGACTGATAGGAACATAAAAATGAAGGGAGGACATTATGGACAATAAGAGAGAGAAGCTGATCGTTGAAGTCAGCGTCGACGGCAGCGATGGACGTCGCGCAGTCGGCATTATGAACATGCGCCAGGCGCTCGATCTGCCCGAAATGCCGAGCCTCTCGTATACGCATCCGGACCCGGCCAAGGCCGCAGCCGGCATTGTGATGAGCCGGCAGGAACTCGCCGGTTTTATGGCCTGCACTTGAGGCGATAGAAAAACTCTTCTTGCCCACTGCGCTTTGCCTAAAGCGTCGATGATTTCTTTCGGCATCCGAAATCCCCTACTCCCCAGAATTTCGAGCACCATTGCTGGCATCCGTGCGTCGTTCGTGCAAGGAACGGCTTTCGCAATCGCATCAGGGATGGCGAAGTGAAAGGCCGGCGATCACCACAGAAAACACACGAACGCAACAGACCTCAGGCCGAACCGGCCGGCAAGCGGGTCACGCTTCCACGTGCGCTCTCCAAGCTTGGCTATTGTTCTCGCACGCAGGCCGAACGGCTGATCGCTGAGGGCCGCGTCGCGGTCGGTGATCGCATTGTCACAGATACCTCGGCATGGGTCGATCTTTCGACCGCCCTTATCAAGGTCGATGACAAAGAGATCGTCGCAGAGGCCAGGATCTACCTGATGCTCAACAAGCCGCGCGGCCTTGTGACTACTCGTCATGATCCGGAGGGCCGCCCGACCGTCTATGACTGTCTGGCCGATTTTGATGCCCCACACCTCTCTCCTGTCGGTCGGCTCGACAAGGCGAGCGAGGGGCTGCTGCTCTTTACCAACGATACGGAATTCGCACAGACGCTGCTCGATCCAATCACCCACGTCTCGAAATCCTACCATGTGCAGATCGATCGGATCGCCGATGACGACATGCTGGCGGCGATGATGTCAGGTCTTCGGCATGACGGCGAACTGCTGCGCGCGACCGCTGCCCGCAAGCTGCGCGAGGGTGACCGCAATTCCTGGATCGAAGTGGAATTGCAGGAGGGCCGCAACCGGCAGATCCGCCGAATGCTGGAAGCGCTCGATATCGCCTGCCTGCGGCTCGTGCGTGTCGCGATCGGTGGGCTGGAGCTTGGCGACCTGCCGAAGGGATCGGTCAGGGCGCTGACTGAATCTGAACTGAAGGACCTTCGCCGGAAGGTCGGTACCGGCAAGGCAATACGGGATTGAGAATGAACGAGATGAAGCCGCATGATTTCTGGCAGGAGATCCATCCGCCGGGCAGTTTCGAACCGGGCGGCCATTTCACCTCCTTCTTTACAGCGGAACTGGAAGATGGCAGGCAGTTGCGGCTGCCAATCCGGGTACTTTCGGATGGTGAGCATGCGCTGGCCTCGCTGATCATCAATCAGGCAAGCTTTGCGGTGCTGGATGTGCTCGCCGAAAACCTTGCGGCAAAGATAGAACCATCAGGCATCGATGTGGTCGCCGGCCTGCCGACACTCGGCCTGACGCTTGCGGCGGCCGTCGCCCAGAAGCTCGGCCACAGCCGTTATGTGCCGCTCGGCACCTCCCGCAAATTCTGGTATCGCGACGAACTGTCGGTCGCCCTCTCATCGATCACCACGCCGGAACAACAGAAACGGCTCTATGTCGATCCGCGCATGCTACCCCTCCTGGAAGGACGCCGCGTCGCGCTGATCGATGACGTCATATCGAGCGGGACCTCGATCGTCGCAGGTCTCGATCTGCTCGCAAGCTGCAGCACAGAACCCGTCGTCATTGGCGCGGCCATGCTGCAATCGGACCGCTGGCGCGACAAACTCGACGCCGCAGGCCCTCAATGGCAGGCCCGCACGAAAGGCGTTTTTACCACGCCCATCCTAGAGCGGACAGCCGAAGGAAAATGGCGAAAACCTGCCTGAGCGACATCAAGATCACATCTGAGGACCGATCAATCTTTCGTCTGAACGGCCTATACAGCGCCGGACGAAGAGCTACATTCGGCGTGTGATCGAAGACAGGAACCACCGATGACGCTTGAGCAAGCAGCCCTCCTGATCCTGCTGGTGGCGATGCTCTTCCTGTTCTCCCTCGACCGCCTGCGCATGGAAGTTATCTCGATCGGCGGATTGCTTGCGGGCTATGTGCTCGGCCTTTATCCCGCCGATAGCATCTTTGCCGGCTTCGCAAGCCCTGTCGTCGTCACCGTGGTCGAAATCCTGCTGATCGTCCAAGTACTGGCGCGCACCAAACTCTTTGACAGCCTCACCGAGCGCTTCGTGGCATCGGGTCTCTCGCATTTCCGGGTCATAACAGGCGTCTCCGCTCTGACCGGCTTCATCTCGATCTTCATGAACAATATCGGTGCCTTTGCGATCAGCTTGCCGCTGGCGTTGCGACTGAGCACGCTCATGAGCATTCCGCGCCGGCAGCTCGTGATGCCGATCTCCTTCGCCGCTCTTCTCGGCGGTCTCGTCTCTTTGATCGGCACGCCCGCAAATCTTCTCGTCAGCGATGCGCTTGAAAAAACCACCGGCGAAGGTTTCCACTTCTTCGACTTCGCTTATGTCGGGCTTCCTGTCGCCATAACGGGCATTCTGCTGATCGCGCTGATCGTGCAGCGATTGTTTTCAAAGCCGGACGAGGCCGCGGAAGTGCCAACTCCGCCGGCCCGCCGCATCGTCGTGGAGCGCAGCATTCCCGAACATTCGCCACTCGTCGGCGTAACACTTGCCCAATGTCCCGAGCGTTTCGGCATCCAGCCGCATGCCCTGATCCGCGACAGGGCGTTCGTCTTTGGCCCACTCGAACAATCGGTCATCCACCCGGGCGATGTTCTGCTGGCGCAGGGCGCGGATTCGGTCTTCGCGGATCTGGCCGCCTCGCAGGCGCTGGTGCCAGACGCCCATCCGCACGGACTGCAGCCGGATTTCGCCAGCATCGAAGCCGTCGTCATGCCGGAGAGCACAGTCGTCGGCTCGCGCATCGCGTCGCTGGAAGTCTTCCGCACTCGCGGCGTCACTGTTTCAGCACTGTCGATGCGTTCTCCCCGCATAGAAGGACATTTTGCGGATCTGCAGCTTTCGATCGGCGACATATTGGTGCTGGAAGGACCGAAAGCAGCGATAGCTGAGGCGTTGGAAGAGTGTGAATGCCTTCCGCTTGCCTCCGCAGCGCCCTCCCCCGGATCGTCAGCTTCATGGCAGCCTTTTGCAATCTTTGCCTGCGGCGTTGTCGCTTCCGCCTTCGGCCTACGCCCCGATATTGCTCTTGCCTTCGTGGTGCTGGCGCTCGCATTGCCCGGCTATCTCAACATTCGCCATGCAATGGCGGATCTCAACTGGCCAATCATCATCATGCTCGCAGCGATGATCCCGATCGGCCAGGCGGTCGCAACAACCGGCACGGCCGAGACCATCGCAGCATGGCTGAGCCTGGCATTCCCGATCAGCCATCCCCTCTGGGGCATTGCACTCGTTCTGTTTCTCGCCATGGCGCTGACGCCCTTCGTCAACAACGCGACGGTCGCAATCGTGCTTGCGCCGATTGCGCTGGAATTTGCAAGAGCCGGCCAGCAGCCGCCGCAGGCCTATCTAATCGCGGTGGCGGCCGGCGCCTCGCAGGATTTCCTGACCCCCTTCGGCCATCACAACAATACCCTGTCGATGAGCATCGGCAGCTACCGCTTCGGCGATTTCCTGCGCGCCGGCTGGCCGCTGACGCTCGCCGGCTATATAGTCACGCTCATTCTCATCGCCCTCTTCTGGCTTTGAATGAGCCTTTGCTTGACTTCCCCGGCAATGAAACTAGAGCAGGGACAGTCTAAGCCGATAGAAGGACAGCCAGGCACCGTGCGTATTCTCTCCGAAGCCCATTTCCCGGAACTGCCGAACTACTATCGTGGCAAAGTGCGCGAGAATTACGATCTTCCGGATGGGCGGCGCATCATCATCAGCACCGACAGGCTGAGCGCCTTCGACCGCATCCTGACCTGCATTCCCTACAAGGGACAGGTGCTGACTGAGACGGCCCGCTACTGGTTCGAGGCAACGAAGGACATTTGCCCCAATCACGTTCTCGACTATCCCGATCCGAACGTCGTCATCGGCAAGCGGCTCGACATTCTTCCGGTCGAAATCGTTGTGCGTGGTTATCTCGCCGGCACGACCGGCACCTCGATCCTGACGCTCTATAAAAAGGGTGAGCGCGAGATGTACGGCATGCTCCTGCCCGACGGCATGCGCGACAACCAGATTCTTCCCGAGCCGGTCATCACGCCGACCAGCAAGGAGTTCGATGGCGGCCACGACGAGCCGCTGACGCCGGCCGAAATCGTCAGCCGCGGACTGCTGACGAAAGAGCAGTGGGAAACGCTTTCGAAATATGCGCTGGCACTTTTCGCCCGCGGCCAGGAAATGGCGGCAAAACGCGGCCTGATCCTTGTCGACACCAAATATGAATTCGGCACGGACGAGAATGGTAACATCATTCTCGCCGACGAAATCCATACGCCCGACAGCAGCCGATACTGGGTGGCGGAAACCTATCCCGCTGCCTTCGAAGCCGGAAAGCGGCCGGACAGCTTCGACAAGGACTTCGTGCGCGCCTGGGTGGTCGAGCGCTGCGACCCCTACAAGGATGAAATTCCGGAAATTCCAGTCGAGCTGATCGAGCAGACCTCGGCCGTGTATATCAAAGCCTATGAATGGATCACCGGTGAGCGCTTCGTACGCGACGACAGCGGCGAAACGCCAGCGGTGCGTGTCCGGGCAAATCTCGCGCCCTATTTTTCCTGAACCGTTAAAGACAAAGCTGCAAGCCTGCTTGCAGCCTTTAAACCAAACGCGCTAGCATTGGGAAAAGGGGTGCCGGGCCAAGCCCGGCGGGGGACAGATGGCACGCAGGCCCAGACGCAAGGCCGAAGAGACCAGGGAGGATATCCTCTCGATGGCGGAGACGCTGTTTCGCCAGCACGGCTTCGTCGCGGTTTCCATCGCCGATATCGCCTCGTCGCTGCACATGTCGCCGGCCAATGTTTTCAAGCATTTTCAATCAAAGGCGCTGCTTGTCGATGCGATTGCCGAGCGCCATCTCGGCAATGCCACGGAGCGCTTCGCCACCGTCGACACCAGCCTGCCACCGAAGGAGCAACTGCTGAGCTTCGTCCTGCGCCTACTCGACAGTCATCTGCAGGACATCCAGCAGAACCCCTACATCTTCGAAATGGTGATCTCGACGATCGACGCCAAGCTCGACGCCGGTCATCGCTATCGCGAACGGATAGAGCAAAAGCTCGGCGAGATCATCCGCGAAGGCGTGGCCGAAGGCAATTACCATTGCGACAATACGGACGCGGCAGCCCGCACCGTTGCAGACGTTCTGGCCTGTGTTCTGCATCCCATTCTCATTGCCAAGGACGACAAAAACACACTTGTTCACCGTGCAGAAAAAATCGTGTGTTTCGTGGATGCCGCACTGCAAAATAACCCTTGCTAAGTGACGATTGCTGAATTACGTCACTTCGTAAAGCTTTTCTTAATATGGGATAACGGCATCTGTTTCCGGATCAATCATCACTCTTATATAGAGCGGCGCCTCATAGGGCCGGCGATTGAACCGCTACTGCCAACCGCACAGGAATTCAGCATGATTCGGCGTGCCCTCATCGTCTCCACGGCCCTTTTGCTCGTTATGGGCCTCGCTGCCTGCAACGAGAGCGGCAGCAAACCCGCCGGCAATGCAGGCGCAGGCGGCGCTGCCCAGCAGGCTGCCCCGGTCGGTGTGGTCACACTGAAGAAGGATACCTATCCGATCACCACGATCCTGCCTGGCCGCGCCGAAGCCTTCCAAGTGGCCGATATCCGCCCGCAGGTGAACGGCATCATCCGTGAAATCGCGTTCAAGGAAGGCGGCGAAGTCAAGAAGGACGATCTGCTCTACCAGATCGACGATGCCGCCTACCGCGCAGCGGTCGAGCAGGCCCAGGCTGCGATTTCCAAGGCTCAGGCAGGCGTGCCGAGCGCCCAGAGCAATTTCGACCGCTACCAGCGTCTGGTCGGCAGCGGCGCAACACAGATCGAATTCGAAACCGCCCGCACGGCCCTTGCCCAGTCAAATGCAGAGGTCGAATCCGCGAAGGCGGCATTGAGCGCGGCGCAGATCGACCTCGATCACACGAAGATCACTGCCCCCTTCGACGGCGTCATCGACCAGACGGCCTACAACATCGGCAACGTCGTTGCGGCCAACCAGTCGACCGCACTGACCACCGTCCGCCAACTCGATCCGATCTACATTTCGCTGACGGAATCGAGCACCAACCTGCTGAAGCTGCGCGATGCGATCGCTGCCGGCGAGGTCAAGGGCGAGGACAACAACATCGCGTTCCGGCTGATCCTCGAAGACGGCCGTGAATATAATCAGAAGGGCAAGCTCGACATGTCGAAGCAGGTCGTCAGCGAAACGACCGGCACCTTCATCATTCGCGTGGTTTTCCCAAATCCAGACCGCGTCGTCCTGCCGGGCATGTATGTCCGCGCCACAGTCGAGCTCGGTGCTGAAGCCGGATATTCCCTGCCGCAGCTTGCAACAGCTCGCGATGCCAACGGCCGCCTGACCGCACAGTTCATTTCCGCCGAGGGCAAGGTCGAGACCCGTGTCTTCGAAAATGCCACACCCTCCAACAATTCCTGGCTGGTGACGCAAGGCGTGAAGGACGGCGATCAGCTGATCGTCAGCGGCCTGCAGTCGATTGTATCAGGCATGCCGGTAAAGCCGGTTCCAATGAAGATCAACGACAACGGCGTGGTTGTCCCTGCCGATCAGCCGGTGGCCGGAGGCGAACAGAAACCTGCAGCAAAGTAATGCGCAGGCACTTTCGTATCGTCACCGTCCCAGCCGTACAGGAATAACCGATGGCCAAGTTTTTCATCCGACGACCGATCTTCGCCTGGGTCATTGCGATCACTATCATGCTCGCAGGTCTGCTCGCCATCTTCACGCTGTCGATCTCGCAATATCCGGACATTGCGCCGACCACGGTCCGCATCAACACCAGCTATCGCGGCGCGAGCGCCGAGACGGTCGAAAAATCGGTGACCACCATCATCGAAGACGGCATGACTGGTCTCGACGACCTCACCTACATGACCTCGACCTCATCGACAGGCTCAGCCAGTATCTCGCTGACCTTCGGGACCAGCATCAATCCTGACATCGCGCAGGTGCAAGTGCAGAACAAGCTGCAGCTCGTCCAGTCGCAGCTCCCAGGCGACGTCATCGATGCCGGCATCAGCGTCACGCGCTCCACCTCGAGCATTCTTCTCGTCGGCTCGCTGGTCTCGACGGACGGCAAGCGCACCTCCGTCGACCTCGGCAACATCATGTCGACCTCGATCGAGGACCAGATCCAGCGCCTGGAAGGCGTGGGCAGCATCAACGTATTTGGCTCCGGCTACGCCATGCGCGTCTGGCTGGATCCGTTCAAGCTGCAGAAATACCAGCTTACCCCTGGCGACGTGACCTCGGCCATTCAGGCACAGAATACCCAGGTCTCCGTCGGCTCGCTCGGCGCCCAGCCGGCTGTCCCGGGCCAGCAGATCAACGTGACCATCACCGCACAGAGCCAGCTCACCACCGTCGCAGATTTCGAGCACATCATCCTGAAGGTGGAAAAGGACGGTTCGACAGTCCGCCTCAGCGATGTCGCCCGCGTCGAGATCGGTCAGGAAAGCTATGGTGGCAGCTCGCGCTATAATGGCCTGCCATCATCAGGTTTCGCCATCAACCTTGCGATCGGCGCGAATGCCATCGACACCGCCACCCGCGTCCGCACCGCGCTCGAAACGATCGGCCGTGGCCTGCCGGAAGGCGTCGAGATCACCTATCCCTACGACACGACCCCCTTCGTCGAGCTGTCAATCGAGAAGGTCGTGCATACGCTGATCGAGGCGATCGTGCTCGTCTTCGTGGTCCTGCTTATCTTCCTGCAGAACCTGCGCGCGACATTGATCCCGACTATCGCCGTTCCCGTCGTGCTTCTCGGCACGTTCGGCGTCCTTGCGGCAACAGGCTATTCGATCAATACGCTGACGATGTTTGCCATGGTGCTGGCGATCGGCCTTCTCGTCGACGACGCCATCGTCGTCGTGGAAAATGTCGAACGCATCATGTCGGAGGAAAAGCTCTCGCCGCTCGAAGCGACCGAGAAGTCGATGGGTGAAATCACCGGTGCCATCGTCGGCATCGCTCTCGTGCTGACCGCCGTTTTCATTCCAATGGCCTTCTTCGGCGGCTCTACCGGCATCATCTATCGCCAGTTCTCCATCACCATCGTTTCGGCCATGCTGCTGTCTGCACTCGTCGCCATCGTGCTGACGCCGGCGCTCTGCGCCACGATGCTGAAGCCGGTCAACGAGCATAAGAAGCATCGCATCGGCGACTGGTTCAACCGCAACTTCACCCGCTCGACCAACGGCTATGTCCGCACCATCGGCTACCTCTTGAAGCGGCCAATCCGCGTCATGTTGCTGTTCCTGCTGGTCGGCGTCGGTTGCGCCTATCTTTTCACGCGCCTGCCCAGTTCGTTCCTGCCGCAGGAAGACCAGGGCGTACTCTTGACCATCGTCACCACGCCGCCGGGCTCCACCACACAGCAGACGCAGGCCGTCGTTGAAAAGGTCGAAAAATACTTCCGCGAAAACGAGAAGGATGCGGTGGATTCCGTCTTCGGCGCGCTCGGCTTCGGCTTCAACGGTTCGGGCCAGAACAGCGCCATCGTCTTTACCAAGCTCAAGGACTTTTCGCTGCGCACCGATCCCAATCTCAGCGCGCAGTCGGTGGTCAACCGGGCTCTCAAGAACTTCTTCACGATCCGCGAGGCGCAGGTCTTTGCGCTGCTGCCGCCCGCGATCCAGGGTCTCGGCGTGTCGAGCGGCTTCTCCATGTATCTGGTGGACACAGGCGGTCATGGCAATCAAGCTCTGACGGCCGCTTCCAAGCGGCTGATCCAGATGGCTGGCGCCACCGGCAAGGTCGTGGCACTTCGTTCGAACAACAAGGAAGTCGAGCCGCAGATGAAGATCCTGATCGATCAGGAGAAGATCGGCGCCATGGGTGTCGACCTCGCCTCGGTAAACTCCATGCTGTCGATCATCTTCACCGGCCGCGACGTCAACGATTTCACGCTGAACGGTGAGATCAAGCCGGTCTACGTTCAGGGCGACGCGCCCTTCCGCATGCAGCCGACCGATCTGAACCACTGGTATGCCCGCAACAACGCGGGCGAGATGGTGCCCTTCTCCGCCTTCACGACAACCCAATGGGTCGATGGCGCGCCGTCGCTCGCTCGCTTCAACGCCGTCAGTGCTATCCCGCTCGACGGAGCGGCAGCTCCTGGCGTCTCCTCGGGTGAAGCCATGAACGAGATGGAAGCCCTGACCGAACAGCTCGGCGGCGGCTACACGGTCGCCTGGCAGGGCATCTCCTATCAGGAGCGGCTCTCCGGCTCGCAGGCACCGATGCTTTACGCGATTTCGGTTCTCGTCGTCTTCCTTTGCCTGGCTGCCCTCTACGAGAGCTGGTCGATCCCGTTCTCGGTCATCATGGCAGTGCCGGTCGGCGTGCTCGGCGCACTTGCCGCAGCAACACTATTCGGGCAGGCGAACGACGTCTATTTCAAGGTCGGCCTGCTCACGACTATCGGCCTTGCCGCGAAGAACGCGATCCTGATCGTGGAATTCGCAAAGGACCGAATGGAGACGGGCATGGGGCTCTTCGAGGCAACGCTGGAAGCAGCAAGGCTGCGCCTGCGCCCGATCATCATGACCTCTTTGGCTTTTATTCTCGGCGTCGTGCCTTTGGCCATCGCAACGGGCGCGGGTTCCGCTGCCCAGAATGCGATCGGCATCGGCGTGCTTGGGGGCATGCTTTCGGCGACGATGCTCGGCATTTTCTTCGTGCCGTCCTTCTTCGTCGTGATCCGCCGCATCTTTGCCACACGGCAAAAAAATGAGGCGGGAGTGTGATATAAATGCACTGTGAGAAAGCTTTCCGGATTGCTACATTGCGCACGGACTGCTTCGGCATGTGTTTAGCGTAAGGAACGAGGCGCGTCAGGCCGATAGTGAAGCATGACGCTTCGGACAAGAATTGACTTGCTCGAGTTACAGGATGAAATGCATGGTATCTCTTCGTTATGCCACACCGGCGCTATTGTTATTGCTGTCGGGCTGTGTAGTAGGCCCTGATCACGTACCTCCTGAAATGGCGCTTCCTGGAAAATTCAGTGAAGGTGGCAAAAAGAACATCGGCGATGTCGCTACCACGGCCTGGTGGACCGCCTATAACGACCGCAAGCTCGACAGCCTTGTCCAGACCGGCCTTAGCCAGAACCTGACGATTCAACAAGCGATCGAGCGCATCAATTCCGCATCCGCCAACGTAACCATCGCCGGCGCCGGTGCCTTGCCCGCCCTCGATGTCGGCGCTTCCCACACCGTCAGCGGCCAGACCGGCGAGCTGCGCGACCAATTTAACACCCGCAATACCAGCGCCGGACAGCTTTCCCTGTCCTGGCTGCTCGACCTGTTCGGGCTCTACAAGCGCAGCAAGGAAAGCGCCCTCGCCTCTCTTGATTCCGCTTACGCGGGTGCCGACATCGCCAAGCTGTCCTACATCCAGGACCTTGTCTCAACCTACATTGATCTGCGCTTCTTCCAGCAGCGCCTGGCGCTTTCGAAGGCCAACCTGAAGTCCCGTCAGGAAACCTACGACCTCACTAAGTTCCAGCTTGATGCAGGTGCGGCGTCCCGCCTCGACGTGGTTCAGGCTGAAGGTCTTGTCCAGTCGACGCTGGCAGAAATTCCCGGCCTCGAAACCAACATCCGCGTTTCGGCTCATCATATCGCCACCCTCCTCGGCCAGCCGGCCGGTTCGATGGTTGATGAACTGTTGCGTGGCTCCGGCCAGCCGACTTTCCGCGGCGGCATCAATTCCGGCATTCCGGCCGACCTGATCCGCAACCGGCCGGATATTCGCCAGGCCGAGCGGAACCTCGCCGCGGCTACCGCCCAGATCGGTGTCGCAGAGGCTCAGCTCTACCCGTCGATCTCGCTATCCGGTTCGATCTCGCCGAGCTACATCAACCAACGCGGCTTGCACGGCGGCCTGTCGGCATGGTCCTTCGGCCCGACGCTGAACCTGCCGATCCTCGATGGTGGCCGCCTGCGCGCCAATGTCGACGTTTCCAAGTCCGATGCAGTCGCATCCTATCTCGCCTGGAAACAGACCGTCTTGACGGCAATCCAGCAGGTCGAGGATGCCCTTTCGGCCGTTCGCCGCGACGCCCAGACGGTTGACGCGTTGCGCGCCCAGGTCCGGACGACGCAGGAAACCCTCGAGCTTTCGACGGCATCCTACAAGGACGGCGCTTCCTCGCTGCTCGACGTTCTCGACGCCCAGCGTCAGGTCTCTCTCGCTCAGGCAAGCCTTGCCGCCGCTGTTCAGCAGATGGCGAAGGATTACGCTGCGCTCAACATCGCAACCGGTGGCGGCTTCGCTCCGGGCGGCAAGACCACCGGTCCGGGACCGGTCAAGGTTACCAAGGGCAGCTAAGGTCCTCGCATAGTGTTATTCGAAGCCCCGCGGTTTCCGCGGGGCTTTTTCTTTGCGTGGATATCTGCCGGGATAGATAATATGCGCATGGGAAGAATTTGGATTCGACAAGCCGCAATCGCTACGCTATGCAGTTGATTAAACGATTAAGCGCAGCACTTCGAAACAATGGCTTCACAACGTCCGGGACCCAACCTCAGCAGGATAGCGACGTCGCTCGGCGTCTCTGTTGCGACCGTCTCGAATGCGCTCTCCGGCAAAGGCCGGGTTTCCGACGCTCTGATCGAGAGAATTCGCACGCATGCTGCCGAACTCGGTTATGTGCCGAGCCAGGCCGGCCGGGCTCTGCGCACCGGCCGCAGCGGCGTGCTGGGCCTCGTCCTGCCCGACATTGCCAATCCTCTCTTTCCGAAGATCGCCCAGGCCATCGAATATGCTGCATCAGCTGCAGGCTATGGCGTGCTGATCGCCGACTCCCGCGGCGATATCACGGCGCAGACTGAGGCGATCAACCGGCTGGTGGAGCGTGGCGTCGACGGCATGGTGGTCGTACCGCGCCGCGCCACCCGCATTTCCGCCGCAAGCTGCCCGGTCGCAGTCATCGATACCGCCTCCACGCCCGGCAATACGGTCGCTGCCGACCACTGGCAGGGCGGCAGGGAAATCGCCGCCCATCTCGCCGGCCTCGGTCACAAGCAGATCCTGATCATCGGCAACAATCACGAATCCAATGTCCAGAATGACCGCGCCGGCGGCATCAGGGCCGGCCTGCAGCCTGGCATGCGCTCCGAAACACTCTGGATCGAGCGGTTGGAGAACGAGACGGGCGCCGGTTGCCGGCTGGGCCTTGCGGAAAAGGCACGTCAGGGCTTCACCGCCTTTGCCGCCCTTTCCGACCTGCAGGCGCTGCGCGCGCTGACCGAACTGCAGCAGGAGGGGATCAGCGTGCCCGCCGATGTCAGCGTCACCGGCTTCGATGATCTCATCTGGTCGCCTGTCGTCACGCCGTCGCTGACGACGGTAAGGATGGACATGGATACCATCGCCGAAATCGCCGTCTCGGCACTGGTCGACAGAATAAACGAAAGCGGCACACGAGAGGGCGTGCTGGTTACGGCGGAGACCGAACGTGTGCCCATGCAACTCATCATCCGCCAGTCATCCGGGCTCGCGAACCCGGCACCAAAAACCTCAGAGATGGAGAACTTATAGAATGAAGAAAGCTCTTATTGCATCAGTGGCGCTCGCCGCACTTTCCCCCCTCGGCGCCGCGGCACAGGAACGCACGCTCACCATTTCCGTCTACGCCTTCGCGCAAGATGACTACAAGACGATCGTCTACGATCCCTTCGAAGCCAAGTGCGGCTGCAAGCTCGTTGTCGAAACCGGCAACAGCGTCGAGCGCATCGCCAAGATGGAAGCCAACAAGGCCAATCCTGTGGTCGATCTCGCCGCTGTCTCCATGGCTGACGGCCTTGCCGCTTCCCGCGCCGGCCTGATCGACAAGGTCGATACGTCCAAGCTCGAAAACTTCTCCAAGCTCTATGATGTCGCCAAGGATCCTAACAGCGACGGCATGAGCGTCGGCTACACTTTTTACGCCACCTCGATCGCCTATCGCTCCGACAAGATGAAGATCGAGTCCTGGGCCGATCTCTTGAAGCCGGAATATGTCGGTCACGTCGCCTTCCCGAACGTCACGACCAACCAGGGCCCACCGGCGCTCTATATGCTCGGCCTCGCGCTCGGCAAGGACACGCCTGATCTCAAGGCGCCGATTGAGGCGCTTGGCGAAAAGAAGGACGAGATCGTCACCTTCTATGAAAAGTCTTCCCAGCTCGTACAGCTGATGCAGCAGGAAGAAATCTGGGCCGCTCCGATCGGCCGCTTCTCTTGGGCAGGCTTTACCAAGCTCAACGTCCCCGTCGCCTGGGCAACGCCGAAGGAAGGCCAGACCGGCGGCATGAACGTGCTGGTCCTGACCAAGGGTTCGAAGAACCAGGACCTCGCCCTGCAGTTCATGGATTTCTGGCTCTCGACCGAAGTCCAAACCAAGCTCGCCGAAAAGCTGATCGACAGCCCGGCCAACAAGGAGGTCAAGGTCTCCGACAAGGTCGCCAACAACATCACCTATGGCGAAGACACCGCCAAGAGCCTGAAGCTGATCCCCTCCGCAGCCGCCCTCGACAACCGCAATGGCTGGCTGAAGGAATGGAACGAAAAGGTCGGCCAGTAAGCCACTGCTGAAATCGGTCCCGGCACCGACCGGGACCGACCCTTCCTCCGCTCGAAAGGCGTCTCATGTTTCAGAACCGCGCAGAAGCCCTGGCGCTTGCCCTGCCGGCAGCGATCTTCGCCGCCGTGGTCTTTCTGCTGCCCGTCGCGATCCTGCTCTCCGAAGGTTTTCGCAGTGGTGGAGCCTGGACACTTGCCGCCTATACGGATTTCTTCTCCGAAACGCTGAACCGCACCGTCTTCTTCCGCACTTTCCGGCTCGGCCTCGAAGTGACGGCTGTTTCAGCCATCATCGGTTATGCCGCTGCCTTTGCGATCGTCAATCTTCCGCCGAAGGGCAAGGGCCGCATGATCGGCCTCATCACCCTGCCGCTGATGATTTCGCCGGTCGCCCGCACCTATGCCTGGATCGTCATTCTCGGCCGCACCGGCATCGTCAATGAAGCCATCACCGGCCTCGGCCTGAGTGCGGAACCGCTGCGACTGCTCTTCACCGAAACCGCCGTCTTCATCGGCCTGCTGCAACTTTTCTTGCCGCTGATGATCCTGTCGCTCATCAGCGCACTCGAGAACATGCCGAAGGATGCCATTCCAGCTGCCCGCGTGCTCGGTGCCAACTGGTTCCAGGTCTTCTGGAAAGTCATCCTGCCGCTCACCAAGGAAGGCCTCGTCGTCGGCGGCACGCTGGTCTTCACCGGCTCGCTGACGGCCTATATCACGCCGGCCATCCTCGGCGGCTCCAAGGTGCTGATGCTGGAAACGCTGCTGTATCAGCAGGTCTCCGTCGCCAATAATTTCGTCTCGGCGAGCGTCATCGCCTTCATCCTGATCGTCATGAGCTTTGCCGCCAATATCCTGCTGAAAAGGCTTGCTACAGCGAGGAACAGCCGATGAGCATCCGCCTCCTCTCGCCGGTCGTACTGTTCCTGCTGCTGGTCTTCCTGATCGGCCCTTTCCTGATCATCATCGCCGCTTCGCTTTCGGCCGGCGACACGCTGGCCTTTCCACCGCAGGGCCTGTCACTGCGCTGGGTCGCCAAGGTCTTCACCATCGATAGTTTCCGCGAGAGCTTCGCCATGTCGATGTTCCTTGCGGTCTTCGGCACGCTGGCGGCCCTCATTCTCGGCATCCCCGCCGCCTATGGCCTGTCGCGCTACCGTCTGCTGGGCGCAGAGACGGTGAGAACCATCGTCTCGCTGCCGATCATCGTGCCCGGCATCATCGTCGGCCTGGCACTACTACGTTACCTGGTCGTGCCTTTCGGCTTCAACATCACGCTGGCTCTCTTCTTCGCCCATACCGCACTCGTGCTGCCCTACGCAGTGCGCGTGGTGTCCGCAAGCCTTGGCAACCTGCGCTCGGACATCGAGGAAGCCGCGGTCTTGCTCGGCTCCTCGCGGCTCGGCGCCTTCTTCCGCGTGGTCATGCCGAATATCCGCGGCGGCATTCTCGCGGCCTTCATCCTCGGCTTCGTCACCAGCTTCAATCAGGTGCCGGTCTCGCTCTTCCTCTCCGGCCCTGGCGTGCGCACGCTGCCGATCGACATGCTGGGCTATATGGAGACAACCTACGACCCGTCCGTTGCCGCGCTTTCGGCGCTGCTCGCCTTCCTTTCGATCGGCATCGTCTTCCTCGCCGAACGCTTCCTGGGATTCTCACGCTATGTCTGATGCCTACCTTCAACTCGACAAGCTGACGCTCGCTTATGGCGATACGGTCGCGGTGAAGGACCTCGACCTGTCGATTGCCAAGGGCGAGTTGGTAGCCCTTCTTGGCCCTTCCGGCTGCGGCAAGACGACGACCATGCGCGCCATTGCCGGCCTGCTGAACCCCGCTTCCGGCCGCATCAATCTCGATGGCGCCGAGATCACCCGCGTCTCCGCCAACAAGCGCGCCGTCGGCCTCGTCTTCCAGTCCTACGCGCTGTTCCCGCATCTGACTGTCTATGAAAACGTTGCCTTCGGCCTGCGCTTGAAGGGCCTTCGCGGCGAGGTTCTGGATGGCAAGGTCAATGCCGGCCTCAAATCCGTCGGCCTTGCGAAATTTGCCGGCCGTAAGCCGGGCGAACTTTCGGGCGGCCAGCAGCAGCGCGTGGCGCTCGCCCGCTCCATGGTCATGGAGCCGAAAGTGCTGTTGCTCGACGAGCCGCTTTCCAACCTCGACGCCCGCCTTCGCCTTGAAATGCGTGCCGAGCTGCAGCGCGTCCAGAAGGAAACTGGCGTAACGATGATCTTCGTCACCCACGATCAGGCAGAAGCGCTTGCGCTCGCCGACCGCATCATTGTCATGCTGAACGGCGGTATCGAACAGATCGGCACGCCCGAGGACATCTACAACAAGCCTGTTTCCTCCTTCGTCGCCGATTTCGTCGGTTTCGAAAACATCTTTGCGCTGAAGGACGGAAAGCTTGCGACGCCGAACGGCCCTGTCGCGCTTTCCGCCGCAGCACCTGACGGTGCGGCGGGCCTGGCCTGGCGGCCGCGTGCGGTGGTCCTTGGTTCTGGCCCTTTCCACGGCACCGTGCGTGGCACATCCTTTGCCGGCAATAGCCGCGAATATCTGCTGGACAGCGTGCTCGGCCCGATCAAGGCGGAAGTCGATGCCGCCCTGCCGCAATACGAACTCGGCAGTATGATCTCCTTCGACCTGCCGGTCGCAGCCTCCGCAAGCCTCAAACGTTTCGGGTGAACATCATGGGCGTCTGGATCGACACGGATATGGGCTTCGACGACATTGCCGCCATCATGGTGGTGACGAATGCCGAGATCGACATCGACGGTGTCTCGCTGGTCTTCGGCAACGCGCCGCTGCCGCAGGTGCGCACCAATGCGGCGGGCGCAGCCAAGGCCTTCGGTTGGAAATTTCCGATCCACACCGGCCGCGACATGCCCGTTCTCGGCAAGCTAGAGACTGCCCAGGCGATCCTCGGCGAAAGCGGCATTCCGACGACCTGTAGACATCTGCCGCCGGCCCCGATCCTGCCGGATAGCGATGCCTTCGTCGCGCTTTGCCGCTGGCTGGAACTGGAAGGCCCTCACCGCATTCTGGCGCTTGGACCGCTGACGAATATCGCCGCACTCGCGCTCGCCCGGCCCGATCTTGCCGCCCGCATCACCGAACTCGTCTGGATGGGCGGCGGTGTTACCTCCGGCAATCATACGGCCTCCGCAGAATTCAATGCGCTCGCCGATCCAGAGGCGCTCGCAATCATCATCGCCCACGAGCTGCCACTGCGCATGGTCGATCTCGATCTCTGCCGCAAGGTTCTTGCGAAACCCGAGGATGCCGATCCGGTCCGCGCTGCCGGCGGCACCAATGCCGAGCTGATCGCCGATATGTTCGCAGGTTATGTTCGCATTGGCACGAACCGCGGTCGTCCCGCTATGGCGATCTATGATCCTTCGGCTGCCGTCGCCTTCGTCGCTCCGCAAGTGGTGAGCTTCCGCCCTGCCCGCATCGACGTCGAATTGCTGGGGCAGCATACGCGCGGGCGCACGGTCGTTGAAACCCGCGCCACTCACGCCACGTTCAATGCACAGTTCGCCGCCGACATCGATGCCGACATGGCGCGTGTCATCATTCTCGCCGCCCTGGTCAACGAGGCTCGCAAATGACCGCTACTCCGCGCCAGGAACCCGCCGATCTCAACGAGCCCGCCTTACGCGCCCGCGCTGTTGCCGCCGCCCGCGGCGATGCTCCCTTCGATGTGCTTGTGGCCGGCGGCCGCATTCTCGATGCCGTCACAGGCCTGATCCGCGAGGCCGATATTGGCCTCATCGACGCTTTGATCGCAAGTGTCCACGCACCGGCGAGCCGCACGGACGCTGCCAAAATAATCAACGCAGCCGGTAGCATCATCTCTCCCGGCCTCATCGATACGCATATGCATATCGAAAGCTCGATGGTCACGCCGGCTGAATATGCTGAAGCCGTGTTGCCTCGCGGCGTGACAACGATCGTCTGGGATCCGCACGAATTCGGCAATGTCCATGGTCTCGACGGGGTACGCTGGGCAATCGAAGCCTCGCGCAATCTGCCGCTGCGCACGATCCTGCTTGCCCCCTCCTGCGTTCCTTCCGCCCCTGGCCTGGAACTCGCCGGTGCAGATTTCGACGCCGGTGTCATCGCCGAGCTGCTGCGCTCGCCGGCGATCGGTGGCGTGGCGGAAGTCATGAACATGCGCGGCGTCATCGACGGCGATCCGCGCATGACTGATATCGTCAATGCCGGCCTCGCCTCCAGCAAGCTCGTCTGCGGTCATGCCCGTGGACTGGAGGGTACCGATCTCAACGCCTTCATGGCCGCTGGTATAACCTCCGATCACGAGCTCACTTCGGGCGCCGATTTGCTGCAGAAGCTGGCGGCCGGAATGACGATCGAGCTGCGCGGCTCGCACGATCATCTGCTGAAGGAATTTGTCGATGCATTGAACGGCATCGGCCACCTTCCACCGACCGTCACGCTCTGCACGGATGATGTCTTCCCCGATGAACTTTATCAGAATGGCGGCCTCGACGACGTCGTGCGTCGCCTCGTGCGCTACGGCATGCGCCCGGAATGGGCATTGCGCGCCGCGACCTTCAATGCCGCGCAACGCCTGAAGCGTTCCGACCTCGGGCTCATCGCCGCCGGACGCCGCGCCGATCTCGTGCTGTTCGAGGACATGAGCGAATTCAAGACCCGCGCCGTCATCGCCAACGGCCGACTAATCGCCGAAAATGGCATGGTCAGGGATCGCCTTCCGTCGTTCGACGCCGGGCCGCTCATGCAATCGGTCAAGCTCGCACCGCTTGCCGAAGACGATTTCCGCATTCCCGCCAACGGCACGAAGGTGCGCCTCGCAACAATCGACCGTCCACGCTTCACCCAGTGGGGAGCAACCGAAGCGGATGTCCGCGACGGCTTCGTCGTACCGCCGGCTGGCAGCGCCATGATAGCGGTTGCACATCGCCATGGACTGGCGGATGGCAAGCCGCGCATCGGCTTCCTGACCGGCTGGGGTGAGTGGCGCGGCGCCTTCTGCACCACGGTTTCACATGACAGCCACAACCTCACTGTGTTCGGAGGAAATATCAGTGATATGGCGCTTGCCGCCAATGCCGTCATCGACGCCGGCGGTGGCATGGCCGTGGCAAAGGATGGGCGCATCGAAGCCCTGTTGCCCCTGCCACTCTCCGGCCTCGTGACGGATGCATCCCTGCAGGAAACCGCCGATGGCTTTGCTGCCATCCGCAAGGCAATGGAAAAGATCGTCGACTGGAAACCGCCCTATCTGGTCTTCAAAGCCTGCTTCGGCGCGACACTTGCCTGCAATATCGGCCCACATCAGACCGACCGCGGCATTGCCGACGTCATTACCGGCAAGGTGTTGGAAAGCCCCATACTGGAAACGTTTTGAGGCGGCTTACGCCTCAGCCTTGAGCTCCCGCTCAACCAGCGCCACCCAATAGGCAGCTCCATATCCGAGCGCCTCATCATTGAAGTCGTAGGCTGTATTATGATGCAGCGCTCCATCGACGGCCGGGCCGTTGCCAAGCCAGACATAACAACCGGGCGCATTTTGCCCGAAGAAGGCGAAATCGTCGCCGGCAGTCGACGGCGGAAAGCTCGTACGCGCCTTTTCACCGAACACCGACTGTGCGGCGCCTAGCGCCCGCACAGTCGCATCCGCGTCATTGACGACGGGTGGAATGCGGCGTTCGAATTCATAGTCTACCGAAATGTCGAACATGGCGGCGGTTCCCTGTGCCAGACGGCCGATTTCGGCTTCAAGCTGGTCACGCACCTCAGGCGAATAGGCCCGCGCCGTTCCGCCGATCTCGACTATATCGGGGATGACGTTCAATGCCTTCGGATTGCCGGCCTGGAGTGAGCAGGCGCTGACGACTGCCGGCTGAAGGGGATCGATGACGCGCCCGACGATCGTCTGCAGAGACGAAAGGAAAGTGGCGGCAGCTGTGATGGGATCGCGGCCGAGGTGCGGCTTTGCGCCGTGCGTACCCACACCCCGGAAGATGATCCGCCAGCTATCCGAAGAAGCAAGCTGCGGCCCCTCGACGACCGCGATCTCATCCACGGCAAGCCCGGGCATATTGTGCAGCCCATAGACGGCATCGCAGGGAAACTGCTTGAACAGCCCTTCCTCCACCATGCGCTTCGCACCGCCACGGCCCTCTTCGGCCGGCTGGAAGATGAAATGCACGGTGCCGGAAAAACCGCGCGTTTCAGCCAGATACCGTGCCGCGCCGAGCAACATCGTCGTATGCCCGTCATGGCCGCAAGCATGCATCTTGCCCGGCACGGTCGACTTGTAAGGGCGATCCGCCGTTTCCGGCATGGCGAGCGCGTCCATATCTGCCCTCAGCCCGATCCTGCGCGTACCATTGCCGATCTGCAGCGTTCCGACGACACCGGTACCGCCAAGGCCGCGGTGCACCTGGATACCCGCCTCATCCAGAAGTTTCGCGACGATATCGCTGGTACGCTCTTCCTCGAAGCCGAGTTCGGGATGGGCATGCAGATCACGGCGGAGAGAGGTTAGAAAAGGCAGATCGTTGCTGATCCGGGCGGGAATGCTCATGAGCCTGGATATCCTGTAAAGCGAAACGGGCGCCCGACGGCGCCCGCATCAGATCGTTCTTTTTTCAACAAACAGGCCGTAAGCGCAAGCCCTTACGCCTCTTCGACGAAGACCTCCTCGCGCTTGCGCTTGACGCTCGGCAGGAAGACGATGATCAAAACCGCCACGGCAATCGTCAGCAGGATGGCGCTGATCGGCCGCGTGACGAAGGTGGTCGCATCGCCGCGCGACAGGATCATGGCCCGTCGCAGGTTTTCCTCCAGCAGCGGTCCGAGCACGAACCCGAGCAGCAGCGGCGCCGGCTCGCAGCGCAGTTTCGCCAGCACGTAGCCGATGAGGCCAAAGAAGGCGACGGCGTAGAGGTCGTAGACGTTGGAATTGACGCTGTAGACCCCGATCGAGCAGAAGGCCATGATGACGGGGAAAAGCACGTAGTAAGGCACTGTCAGCAGCTTCACCCACAGGCCGATCAGCGGCAGATTGAGGATGACGAGCATCAGGTTGCCGATCCACATGGAGGCGATGATGCCCCAGAATAGCGCCGGCTGCTCCGTTGCCACGTTCGGCCCCGGCACGATGCCCTGGATGATCATCGCGCCGACCATCAGCGCCATGACCGGATTTGCAGGGATGCCGAGTGTCAGCAGCGGAATGAACGAGGTCTGCGCACCGGCATTATTGGCTGATTCCGGTCCGGCGACACCGGCAACTGCGCCGTGGCCGAACTCTTCCGGCTTCTTCGAGACACGCTTTTCCACCGTATAGGAAGCGAAGGAAGCAAGGATCGCTCCGCCGCCCGGCAGGATGCCGAGCGCCGAACCAATGACCGTCCCGCGAATAACCGGCGCGATCATCTCCTTGAATTCCTCCTTCGACGGCAACAGCCCTGAGACTTTTGCCATCAGCACGGTGCGGGTCTTCTCGCCTTCCAGATTGCGCAGGATTTCCGCAATGCCGAAGACGCCTACGGCAAGAGCCACGAAATTCAGCCCATCGGCATATTCGCGGATGCCGAGCGTGAAGCGCGGCGTGCCGGTATAGATATCCGTGCCCACAAGGCCGAGCAGCAACCCAAGCGCCACCATCGCCAGTGCCTTGACGACCGAGCCATGCGCCAGTGCGATCGAGGATACGAGCCCGACAATCATCAGTGAGAAATACTCGGCCGAGCCGAATTGCAGCGCAATCGCCGTTAGTGGCGGAGCAAAGACGGCCACGAGGAAGGTCGATACCGTGCCGGCGAAGAAGGAGCCGAGCGCGGCGATCGCGAGCGCCGCGCCGGCCCTGCCCTTCCGCGCCATCTGATAGCCGTCGATGGCTGTCACTGCCGAGGAGGATTCGCCTGGCATATTGATGAGGATTGCCGTCGTCGAGCCGCCATATTGCGCGCCGTAATAGATGCCGGCGAGCATGATGAGCGAGGAGACCGGCTCGAGCTGGAAGGTGATCGGCAGAAGCATGGCGATTGTTGCCGTCGCGCCGATGCCGGGCAGCACGCCGATCAGCGTGCCGAGCAGCACGCCGATAAGGCAGAAGAACAGGTTTTCCGGGCTTGCCGCCGTATAGAAACCGAGTGCGAGATTGCTGAAGAGTTCCATAACCGCCTCCTAGAACCGGACCCAGGGGCCAAATCGTTCGAAAGGCAGCCCGAGCGCGTAGCTGAAGACTCCAACCGAAAAGACCGTCAGCAGCAGCGAAAGAACCAGCGCGAACAGCACATTCATGCGACTGGATGCAAAGCAGGCGATGAAGGCCGTCAGGAAGATTGCCGGAGCAAAACCGAGCCCGCGGACCGTCAATCCGAAAAAGACCGGTGCCGGCAGGATGAAGAGCATGCCGCGCCAGGCGAAGGGATCGATCGGCTCGCCCTGAACCCGGACCGCCTGCACGAGAATGATCAGGCCAAGCAGCACGAGGATACCGGACAGGACGAGTGGGAAATATCCGGGTCCCATGCGCAGCGCCGTACCGATATCGAGGTTCAGCGACTGATAGGCAAAGAAGGCACCGGTCGCGGCAAGCAACGCGCCGCAGATGACGTTGGTCGTGTCGAAACTGAGGGATTTCATGATGTCTCCTGGGGTTGGAGATGAAGCGTCGCCGCGGACATCGAGCTGAGCAAACACCCTCCTCCCGGCCCGCGAGGAGGGTGCGAATGCGACAGTCTGGCTCAGTCCGCGTATTCGCCGGCTGCTTCGATGACGGGCTTCCAGCGGGCGATTTCGCTCTCGAGCTTCGCCTTCAGCGCAGCCGGTGTCGCATCGGCGTCCGCAGAGGGAGCCGTGCCAAGCTCGGCAAAGCGGGCGGCGACGTTCGGGTCCTTCAGCGCGACCTGCAGCGACTTCGACAGGCGCTCATTGATTTCGGCCGGCGTGCCCTTCGGCGTGTAGATGCCATGCCAGATACCGACTTCGAAGCCCGGCAAGCCGGCTTCGACGGCGGTCGGAATGTCCTTGAGCACATCGAGGCGCGCCGGCGACGTCACGGCATAGGCCTTGATCGTGCCACCCTTGATCTGCTTCGTCGTATTGGTCGTCTGGTCGCACATGATATCGACCTGGCCACCGAGAAGGTCGGTCATGGCCGGGCCGGTTCCCTTGTAGGGAACGGTCGTCAGCGGCGTCTGGATGGCGCTCATGAACATCATGCCGCAAAGGTGGGATGCGGCGCCAATACCGGCATTGGCGACGGTGACCTTGTCCTTGTTCGCCTTCACATAGTCGATCAGGCCCTTCAGATCGGCCGGTTCGAAATCCTTGCGGGCAACGATCGTCATCGGAACATCGGTGACGAGACCTACATATTCGAAGGCGTTCAGTGGGTCGTAGGCGAGCTTGCGGTAAAGCGTGGCGCTGGTCGCCATGCCGATATGATGCAGCAGGATCGTGTAACCATCCGGATCGGCATCGGCGACGCGGCCGGCGCCAAGCGTGCCGCCAGCACCGCCGACGTTTTCGACGACGATCTGCTGACCGAGATCCTTCGACATGGATTCAGCAACGAGGCGCGCGACGGTATCGGTCGGGCCACCGGCTGCGAAAGGCACGACCATGGTGATGGTGCGTTCGGGATAAGTCTGCGCCGAAGCAGAATAAGCGAGCAGCGAAACGGCAGCGGCGGCGGTCACGCCGAGCATGGCCTTCAGGATTTTCATCGTTTTCCTCCCTGATGAAAATGGTCGTTCCGCCGGCGCATCCTCCGCACCGGCTCGGATGTCCCATTTGCAGGCCAGGGACGGATAGTCGCAATCGCGAGGCGAGGAGAGGAATGACGATTTTGCGACAGTGCACCGCAGCATGGGTTGATTTGGAAACAAATGGTTAAAGCGATGGGTGGAAATCCACCCATCGCTGGTCCTTCACCGGTTGGGCGGCAGAACAACCTCGCCCGTTTCCAGCAGCGATTTGAGGTTGGAGAGAATTTGTGGCCACCCGCCGGAAACGGCACCGATGAATTTGGAGCCTTCTATCGGCATCGAATGTGTCAGCGTCAGCTTGATCGCCTCGCCGACCGGCTCGAGCTCCATCACGCACCGGGAAAACCCTTCAGCCTTGAGCTCCGGCCTGAACTCATTATGCCACTTCAGGACAAGCCGCTTGGGCGGATCGAATTCGAGGATTTCGCCTGTATCGGTCACGGTTCCGTCGGAATAGCTCATCTGCCAGGCAGAACCGACTTTCCAATCGGTCTCGAACTGCACGCCGAGCCAGAATTTCTTCATGAATTCCGATGTCGTGAGTGCCGACCAGAGCTGCTCCGGTGTAGTGCGGATATAGGTGACGTAGTTGAATGCGCTGCCAGCCATGATCGTACTCCTTTTGCCAAGGCTTGGTCACACCCTCGCCGGCAGGCGGGACGATTCATTCGTCTTTGCTGCCTTCGAGGCTCTTCTTGAGATCGGAGAGCGCCTCTAACGCACGGCGCTCGAATTTGCTGATCCAACGGTCCGCGATCTCGTTGATCGGAACCGGATTGATGTAATGCAGCTTCTCGCGCCCCTGCCGGCGCGTGGAAACAAGGTTTGCTTCCTCGAGAATGCCGAGATGCTTCGTCACCGCCTGGCGCGTCATCTCCAGCCCTCCACACAATTCGCCGAGCGTTTGGCCACTGCGCGCATGCAGGCGATCCAGCAGACGTCGCCGGCTGCCATCCGCCAGAGCTCGAAAAACCGCGTCTTCATCCATGTCAATACGGAACCATTTGGTTGCCTTTTGTCATTTTATAGGCAACCAAATGGTTGCCTGTCAAGGCATAAATCGAGCGAGGCCTGAAAACAGACGATCACATCAAGAAATTCGGGATTGGATCAGAGCTCGCGGCGCATCTCACCAGCCATGTCGTTGGCCAGCAGCTTCTTGTCGAGGCCGTACTTCTGCATCTTCTCGTAAAGTGTCTTGCGTGAGATGCCGAGCGATTCATAGACCGGCTTCAGGCTACCGCCATGGGCGACCAGCGCACTTGCAATCACGCCACGTTCGAATTCCGCGACACGCTCGGCAAGCCCCGCGACCTCTGCCTGCCTGCCGCCGCCATCGAGACCAAGCACGAAGCGGTCGGCCGCATTGCGCAATTCGCGGACATTGCCCGGCCAGTCGCGCTGCGCGATATCGGAAATCACATCCGGCGGCACGGCCATGTCGTCCTTGCCGTAGCGAGCTGCCGCTTCCCTGACGAGCTGCATGAAGAGCAGCGGAACATCGGCCCGGCGTTGTGAGAGCGACGGCACATGAATGGTCGCGACGTTCAGGCGGTAGAGGAGGTCGGCGCGGAATCGGCCACCAGCGACTTCCGCTTCCAGATCGACCTTGCTCGTGGCGATGAACCGCACGTCGAGCGATACGGTCTCATTCGATCCAAGGCGCGAAATCATTCTCTCCTGCAGCACCCGCAGAAACTTCGCCTGCAGATCAAACGGCATGGAGCCGATCTCGTCGAGCAGGATGGTGCCGCCCCGCCCATGCTCGAACTTGCCGTAGCGCGGCCGCACGGCCCCCGGAAAAGCGCCGGCCTCATGCCCGAAAAGCTCGCTCTCGATCAGGTTTGCCGGAAGTGCTGCGCAATTGATAGCGATGAATGGCCGGCTTGCCCGCGCGCTGATATCGTGCAGCGCCCGCGCCACCACTTCCTTGCCCGCACCAGTGTCGCCGACAATAAGCGTGTCGGCATCGCTCGCCCCGATCGCACGGATGCGATAGCGCAGGTCGACCATGATCTGCGTTCGTCCCGGCAGGCGCGCCTCGATATCGTCGCGCTTGCCGGCCACCGCCTTCAGCAGCCGATTTTCCAAGACGAGGCTGCGCCGTTCCATAGCGCGGCGGATGACGCCCGCGAGCATCTGCGGCGTAAACGGCTTCTCGATGAAGTCATAGGCGCCCTCGCGCATCGCCTTGACGGCAAGCTGTACATCGCCGTGGCCGGTGACGAGAATAACCGGCACTTCGGTATCGAGTTCGCGGATCTTCTGCATCAGCGTCATGCCGTCCATGCCGGGCATGCGGATATCGGTGACGACGACGCCGGGAAAACTGTAGCCGATCAGTTCCAGCACGTGGTCGGCATTGGAAAAGGTCTCGACGCTGAAGCCGGAGAGTTCCAGCGCCTGCGCCGTCGAGCGGCGCAGTTCCTCTTCGTCATCGACGAGCAATATCTTCTGTTCGTTCATTCCGCCGCCTCCGGCATCATGCCAGCTGCCGCAGAAAGCTCGATACGGAACACGGCTCCACCCTCCGGATGGTTGGAGACGGTCAGGCTGCCGCCAAAATCCTTGATGATGTTATAGGAGATGGAAAGCCCCAGCCCGAGCCCCTTGCCGACGCCCTTAGTGGTGAAAAAGGGGTCGAAGATGCGCTCGGCAATCGCCGCCGGCACACCTGGCCCATGATCACGCACGGTCAGGATTACCCTGCCGGCCTCTTCGGACGCCGAAACCTCGATGCGCCGATCCTCCAGCCCCTCGACGGCATCAGCCGCATTCGAGATCACATTGACCAGCACCTGCTGCAGTCGCACCGAGCCCGCCTTGACCACCGGCGGCCGCGCCCCGAGATGCAGCCGGAGATCAGCATCCGCAGCCTTGAGCCGCCAGGCGATGATCTCCAGCGTATCGCGGATCGCCTCATCGAGCGGCACGGGGCCCAGCTTCTCATTGGGCTTGCGCGCGAAATTGCGCAGATGCCGACTGATGGAAGCCATGCGATCTATCAGTCCGCCAATGCGCTGGATGTTGTCCTGCGCTTCGGCCGTACGGCCGCGTTCGAGCAGGACAGAGGCGCTGTCTGTATAGGTCTTGGCGGCGGCAAGCGGCTGGTTGAACTCGTGCGAAAGTGCTGCCGACATCTGACCGAGACCGGCAAGCTTACCCGCCTGGATGAGATCAGCCTGTGTCTGGCGCAGCTGCTGCTCGGTCAGGCGCCGCTCGGCAATTTCCTCCTCAATGCGGCTGTTGACGCGGGCAAGATCGGCCGTACGCTCATCAACCCGCCGCTCCAGCTCGTTCCGCGCCTCGGCCTGCAGCTGCAGGCGCTCGGCAAGCCGCATGCGTCGTTGCCGAAGAATGGCAAATGTCAGAGCGGCAATGCAGAGAATGAGGAAGACGACGACCAGCGCTGTACGGGCTTGCGCTCGGATGGAGCTCGTGTCCATCAGCACGTTCACCGTCCAGTCCTCGGCCGGCATGTAGTGCGAGAGCACGAGATATTCGCTTTGCCCGCGATCGCTGGCGAGCGTCATCAGGTCATGATCTTCGAAGCGATGACGGATGACCGGCAGTTCGACCAGTTTCGCATTGGCATAACGTCGCGATGCCTCGGTGCGCGCCACCCGATCCGAACTCAGCGGCAGGATCGCCCCATAGAGCCAGTCCGGACTGTCGGACATGAAGATGATACCCTCGGGATCGGAGACGAAGATGCGGTACTCGCCGCCGCTCCAGGAGGATTCGATTACGTCGATATCGACCTTGAAGACAATGACGCCGCGGATTTCGCCATCCACCCAGATCGGCGAAGAGAAATAATAGCCGCGCTTCAGCGAGGTCGTACCGAGGGCATAGAAGCGGGCCTGATGCCCGCCGATCGCCTCCTGGAAATAGGGGCGATAGCTGAAGTTCTCACCGATGAAACTGCCGGGGCCATCATAATTGCTGGCGGCGATCGTCTCGCCATCCGGACGCACGACATAAATATCGGATGATTTCAGCAGCCCGTTGATTTCCTTGAGGTAGAGATTGGCATTGTCGCGCAGGGAGCGATCATCCGGCCGACTCACCAGCTCCTTGACATCGTCATGATCGGCGATCAGCGCCGGCAACGCCTCGTAGCGGCTGAGATGGCCACTCAGCGCCGAGGCCGCAAGCCGGAGTGCCGTGCCGGCCTGCGCCGAAGCCTCGCCCATATAGGCGCGCGTAGCGACCGCGCTCCCGTAATAGAAGAAAGCGAAAATCAGCAAGGGTGCGGCGCAGAGCGCCGCAATGACACGATAGCGCGAAGACAGAGTCTCGCTCCTCCCTTTCCGCCTCCGCTCCCCGTGGAGGCATACCCCGACGGCTTCAAGTGTAATGAGCGCGGTGGAGATTTCCAAGAGGCGCCGAAACTTGACACGTATCAGGCGCGGATGTCTGATTGCTGCACCGCAAGGAGACCGCTATGAGCGATGACCAGATCCCGGAAGACAGCAAGCTCACGACGTCCAAGCGCCGCTGGGCGGTGGAGGGAAAATTTCTGACCGGCCGCATCAGCCGTCCGGAAACCGAGCGCCTGCCGCCGGGCCAGCATCTGGTCAAGAACTGGCCGGTGCTCGACCTCGGCCAGCAGCCGATCATTTCCATTGATAGCTGGCGGCTGGAAGTTCACGGTCTGGTCGAGACACCGCTCGACCTTAGTTGGGCCGCCTTCCAGGCACTGGAACAGAGCACAATGATCACCGACATCCATTGTGTCACAACATGGTCGCGCTACGACAACAAGTGGAAGGGTGTTTCGACCCGAGACCTGCTTGATCTCGCCATGCCGAAAGCCGAAGCCGCTTACGTCATGCTGACAAGCTATGACGGCTACACGACCAACCTGCCACTATCCGATTTCGCCGCCGAAGACGCCATTCTCGCCACCTCATGGGAAGGCCTGCCGCTCACCCGCGATCACGGCGGACCTATGCGTCTCGTCGTACCGCATCTCTATTTCTGGAAAAGCGCCAAATGGCTGCGCCGCATCGATCTGCTGCCGGCCGACAAGGCCGGCTTCTGGGAAAAGAACGGCTACCATATGTATGGTGATCCGTGGCGCGAGCAGCGCTATTCCGAAGACTGAACCCGAAGAAGCCGCCTGAGAACAAAGAACCCTGCGGCGAGGATCGCCGCAAATCCGGTCAGCGAGGCCATGCTCGCCGGATGCAGCGGAATTTCGCTCCAGCGCGGTCGCAGAACATCGGCCGTGTTGAAACCCTCACCACTGAAGCGGCAGGTCACCAGCGAGAGCCCGCGCCTGACCATATCGACATCAACAGCCGATGCGATTTCACCGGCCACCACCGCCTCCTGCGGCATGTCGCGCATGGCGAGCAGCACCGCCTTGGTCGCGGCGAGATAGGCATGGGCGCATTCGTTGAACGGACTTTCCTCATCCGTCACGCTGCCGGGCATCCGACCCCAGAGACAGTAGGAATACTGGATTTCGGCATAGTTCAGCACACGCCGGAAAGGCTCGTTCGTATCAACCGCGCCTGCCGCAAGATCCATGATACGGCCGCGATAGTCGGCAATCACAGCCATTTCCCCGTGAGATATTTCGGGCACCGGCAGGCCCGCACTACTGCCCTCGCCCCCGCCGCCTCCATGCGCGGATGCGCTACCCGCGATCAGCAGGGCAAGGCCGAAACAAAGGAGATTGAATCCGTTTTTCACAATACGTCCAACGTCCCGACGCGGCAGCCCAAGAGCCGACAGGCTTCGCGAGGAAAGAGGGAGCGGCAAGCCCCCTCTCCCGACCCTTATCGATAGGCCGGGAGCAACCCGCTCTTCGCCCCGAGGCGCTTCTCCGCCAGCGCGCCGAAAGCGAGACCGAGCACTAACCAGAGGATCATATGCATGCCGAGCGTGGTCGTGCGGAAGCGCCATAGCACCATTGCCGAGAAATTCTCCGGCACTTCATTGATCGGCGGCAGCAGATATTCCACCAGACCGATGAAGACGACGAAGAGAACACCCGCAACGATCGCCGCATTCCATAAACCGTAGCGCGCTGTCAGGCTGCGGGCAATTGCGACGGCCGCGATCAGCGAAGCAACCGAGACGACAATCATCAGGAAGAACAGCTCTGTGCGCACGCCGATCGTATCCGAGTTGCCGACAGCCGGCGGATTGGCCGGATATTTGATAGCCGGAACGATGACGATGGCGACGAAAGCTGCGATTGCGATAACGGCCGAGGTGCCGCGTGCCGAAAGGCTGCTGAAGCGGCCGTGCACGAAGGCGAAGACAAGCGCAAACAGCCCGCCAATGGCAACGCTATAGGCCATGACACCGATAAGGAGCCCAGGCCCCGCCTGGGTGGCGCGGCTGACGATTTCCGGTTCGGCTGCCGCACCGGCCGCCTGCGATGTAGCCTCTTCAAAGGCAATCGCCGCATCGACCAGCGGCTCGCCGAAGACGCGTGCAAAGGCAAAAACCAGGATGCCAGCAATCATGCCCGCGATCATGCCGCGAAGCAGAAGATTTCCAACCATGTGAGGCACTCCCTTAGTGGCAGGGGAAGCCGAGGAGGTGACGGGCGTCATGCACGAATTCGTGCACATACATGCCGTTGAAGAGCGCCATTGCGCCTTCTTCGGTGCCAACGAAATAGATGGCGATCAGCATCAGCAGGCCGCCGAAGATCGCCCATGGCAGAATCTGGCCTACGGGAATTGGGGCGGGTGACGCGACGGGCGCGAAAGTGGTGTCAGACATGTATTCCTCCTGGAATGACGCGTTCAGTCGAGAATCTTGCGTGCAGTTAGGTCTGACTTCCAACGCGAAGAATTTCGACACGCTGGTCACAGTGGCGCGACCGCGCCGGACTCTCACCGGCTTCCAAACCCGCAACGTGACGGTTATATCTGCACGCCAAAGACACTGTCAACGAAACTTCATATGCGGGCGGCGGCCATCCCGCCCCATCTCCGCAAGGCGCGAAAGACGTGACCACCCGCCTCACATGGATCTGCCACGGCGCGACAGCAGCCAATCGCACCGCCTCCTTTCCGGCGGACGAACCGCTGGAGGAAAAGGTGCTGAGCGATACCACGCTGCCGGCGCCGGGACGGGCGGATAGAGTTTTCACAAGCCCGGCCCTACGCGCCAGACAGACCGCCGAAATGCTGGGCTTCGACGCGACCGTTGCCCCGTCGCTCAGGGATTGTGACTACGGCCGCTGGGTCGGCAAACCGTTGGTCAGTCTCCACGCCGAGGAGCCTGAAAATCTTGCGCTCTGGATGTCCGATCCCGAAGCGACCCCGCATGAGGGCGAGAGCCTGCAACAGCTTGGCAAGCGAATCGCCGGCTGGATGAACGAGGAGATGCCGCTCGGCGGCCATATCATCGCAGTCACCCACGCAGCCGTCATCCGCGCCACGATCCTGAATGTGCTGAAAGCACCGCCGACCGCCTTCTGGACCATCGATGTCCAGCCGCTTGGGATAGTGCGTATGACGCATGACGGTCGCCGCTGGTCGCTGCGTTTCTGAATAGTCCTCGTAAATTAGTCCAGTCTTACACAAGCAAACACAGTCATACATATTGAACCCGGAATCCCGGGCTCTACGTCCTTCCCCGAGGAGACGAAAAATGACCTATGACTGGAGTGGGGAGCGCACGTGGCGTATTCGCATCGTGCGTGTCGCAACTGTTGTCGCCGTTCTCGTCGGCGTCATGATCAGCCTGCCATTGCTGATCAACGTCGTCTGAACTGTCAGAGTACGTCAAAGGCGAGCGTGCTGCGGCTGCTCGCCTTTCTCTTTGCCAATCTATTGCGGAATCTGAATGACAGCGAAGAACAGACCGAGTTGGCCGAGGCTAGCAGGAAGCAACGCGGGCAAGTCTCGGCATCCCGCAGGGTGGAAAGCAGATCGGCTACCGCGCTGCGCACGCGACGTATCTGCGCCACATCATCGGAATAGACGTTGTTTTTCCGCACGAGCCAGAGCGGCGCTCCGATAATTTCCATCAGGATCAGCACGCCGAGCGGCGGTAAAGGCGCCCCACGATCAAGCCGATGATCGCGGGGCGCTTTCAGGCATAGCGACCATAAAAGGGTAGATCAGTGTTTGCTTCCCTTGGGGATTGCGGTGTTGGTGACCGAGACTGGATCGCTGGCGGGGAAGGTGCCTTCCAGCCCTTCGTCAAGCTGCTCTTCCATCGTTCCCGTGTCACCCGCCGCACGGGCACTCCGGAGCACGCTGGCGCCACCATCATCGTCGTCCCGGATCTTCGCCGTGGCAAAACGGCTCATCACTTCCCTCGCCTTTTCGACCGCATTCAGCCGGTTCAATTGCTGGCCGGGGACGTTCTTGATCTGCACGGAGACGACTTCGCCGCCGTCGCCCACGAACTCGACCGTGAAACCGCCTTTGCCGCCGTAGGCGGGGATGACCTGGGTGCCGACAAGTTGCATGAGATTGTCCTCTCTCGTGAATGTTCGCGGAAAACGGCTTCGACGCAATATTGGTTCCGCTCAGGCCGGCCGGATGTAATCCACTTTCAGTTCCAGCCGCAGTCGCACGATCGGAGAGTGATCACCGTTCTGCACTTCTATGCCCAGCGATCCGCCCGGCCATTGCGGCAAACCGTCGAGCGCCATTTCGGCCAGCACATGCTTTGCCTCTTCCACGGCGGCGAAAAGATCGGGAAATTCGAACGGCAGATCGCCGGGAACCGTGCCGTCATTGTCTATGGTCTTGAAATAGAAGAGGGACATCTGCCTGCATCCGTTGCGAAAGCATAAAGCGGCAAGCGGCCAAAGGTTTCAAATCGCCGGTAAAATTCGGTGTTCCGCACACTCGCTTCCGATGAAAGTGCTACCGAATGCATGGCATGGCCTCCAACAATTCGCCTTCAGGTTTCAATAAACATTTCAGACTTTCATGATATTTCCGCCCCGGGTGGAGATGGAGAAGCTCATGCCGGAATTCTTCAGGAGCAGGGCGGGAAGGCAATGTCTGACGATCATGGCGCTCGGTGCAGTGCTGTGGATTTCGGCCACCCTGCTGGATGTCGATAACTGGCTCGTTTCCTTCATGAGCACCTTCGAGAATTACGGTGCCGATAAGTTCGTGCTGGCCCTCGGCATCGCCGGCGCGATGAGCTTCATCTATTCCGTGTTGCGCATTGCCGACCTTCGCAAGGAGATGCAGCTTCGCGACTCCGCCCAGGCGCGCGCCGACTGGACCGCCACCCACGATCATCTGACCAAGCTTCCGAACCGCTACGCCTTCGAACGCAAGATCCTGCCCAAGCCCGCCGATAAGGACGGCAATCTTCCCGAAGAGGCCAAGAGCAACGTCACTATCTTCTCCGTCGATCTCGACGGCTTCAAGAAGGTCAACGACCTCGTCGGCCATAAGGGCGGCGACGTTCTGCTGGTGGAAGTGGCCAAGCGCATTTGCGCGTTGGGCAATGCCGACTGCGTCTACCGTTTCGGCGGGGATGAATTCATCATCATCGCCCTCGGCATGACAGCGGCGCGGGAGGAATGGTTTGCCAAAGTGCTCATCCAGGCGGTTACCCGCCCCATCCTAATCGATGGCTTTGCCGTAGAGGTTGGCGCCAGCGTGGGCTACGACCGCTGGAGCGAAGGCGCAGAGCCGCTGGAGGATGCCGCTCACCGCGCCGACCTCGCCATGTACGAGGCGAAATCGCGCGGGCCCAATCATCAACTGATCTTCGAAACGTCCATGCAGGACAAGGTGGCGGAACGCGCATCGCTCGAAACCAAGTTGCGCGGCGCCATTCAGAACAAGGCGATCAAGACCTACTATCAGCCGCTGATCGATCTCAGGAGCGGCAGGCTCTGCGGCTTCGAGGCGCTGGCCCGATGGACCGACGAGGACGGCATGAATATTCCGCCTCCGGTCTTCATCGGCATCGCCGAAGAAACCGGCATGATCACCGAACTGTTCGAAAACCTTCTCACCCAGGCCTGCAGCGATGCCCTCGCCTGGCCTGACGATGTAAGGCTTTCCTTCAACGTGTCACCCGTGCAGATGGAGGATAAACTCCTTCCCTCGCGCATCTTCAAAGTGCTCGCTGCAAGCCGCCTGCCCGCCAGGCGACTGGAAGTTGAAATCACCGAAAACGCGCTGGTCCAGGATCCGGCGATCGCGGCCCATATTCTCGATGAGTTGCATAAAGCGGGCGTACAGATCGCGCTCGATGATTTCGGCACGGGCTATTCGAGCCTTGCTCAGCTCGCCCGTTATCGCTTCGACAAAATCAAGATCGACAAGAGTTTCATCGCCACCTGCCGGGAGGACGAGAAGCAGGAAAAGATCGTCCGCGCCATGCTCGCTCTCGGAAGAAGCCTCAACATCAAGACAACGGCTGAAGGCGTCGAGGAGCACGCCCAGCTCGCCTATCTACTGCAGCTTGGCTGCGACATCGGTCAGGGCTATCTCTTCGGCAAGGCGATGCCCGCCGCGGAGGCGGGCATCTTCATCGAAAGCCAGAATACCAATCTGGCCTCTACGGCCTGAATAAAGCAATTCCAGCAAAAGTGTGAAGCGGTTTTGCGTCCGGAATTGCGTGAAAACAAAGAGATAAAGCATTTCCGTGTTTCGAAGAAAAACGGAAATGCTTTAAACTAGAAGACTTGCCGCAGGATCACGAACAGCAGGAAGGCGATCGCGATCGAGGCCGGCAGCGTCAGCACCCAGGCCATGAGCATGTTGCGCACGGTGGACCATTGCAGGCCCGAGCCGTTCGCAGCCATCGTGCCCGCCACACCGGAAGACAGAACATGCGTGGTCGAAACCGGCAGGCCGAGATGGTCGGCCGAGGCGATCGTCACCATGGCGACGACTTCCGCGGCGGCACCCTGGCCGTAGGTCAGGTGCGTTTTGCCGATCTTCTCACCAACCGTCACGACGATGCGCTTCCAGCCGACCATGGTGCCGAGGCCGAGCGCCAGCGCAACGGCGACCTTCACCCACAAGGGGATGAACTTCGTCGCATTGTCCACCGCCGCGTGATAGCCGGTGACGGCCTTGAGATCGCTGGCATCCATCGGCAGCAGCTTCTGCTTGTCGATGAGCTTCAGCGCCTCGCCGATCAGGTAAATGTCGTTGCGGACGTTGCTGACGAGATTGGTCGGAACGGCTTCCAGCGTCGGGAAAGCGGCGACTTCGGCGCTCGTCTGATGGATATACTGCTGCAGCGCCGGCGTGGTCGCATCCGTCCAGACCTTGTTCTTGACGGCATTGCCGACTTCAGCCTTGAAATCGGTAACGGTCACGCCCGGCTTTATATATTTGCCGAGCGCCGTTTCCACCTGCGCCGAAGCCGATTTGTAGGCTTCGAGATAGTTGACGTCAGGCGTGCGGTTCAGCGCGAAGGCGGTCGGCACCAGACCGATCAGGATGAGCATGATGAGACCCATGCCCTTCTGGCCGTCATTCGAGCCATGGGCGAAGCTGACGCCCGTGCAGGTGAAGATCAGGATGGCGCGGATCCATAACGGCGGCGGCTGGTTGCCCTTCGGCTCCTGATGGAGCTCGGGTTTGCGCACCAGGAACTTCATAACAACGAGCAGGATGGCCGAAAGGCCGAAACCGATGATTGGCGAAATCAGGAGTGACAGGCCAATGTTGGTCGCCTGCGACCAGTCCACACCGCTGGTGGCCGAGCCTGCCGGCGCCAGGAACTGGTTGGCGAGGCCGACACCAATGATCGAGCCGACCAGCGTATGCGAGCTCGATGACGGCAGGCCGAGATACCAGGTACCAAGGTTCCAGACAATCGCTGCTATCAATAGAGCGAAGACCATGGCCAGACCCGAGCCGGAGCCGACCTGCAGGAGGAGCTCGACCGGTAACAAGGCCAGGATGCCGAAGGCGACGGCGCCCGTCGACGTCAAGACACCGAGAAAATTGAAGAAGCCCGACCAGATGACGGCAATTTCCGCCGGCATGGAGCGCGTATAGATAACGGTCGCCACGGCATTGGCCGTATCGTGGAAACCGTTGACGAACTCGAAGCCGAGCGCGATCAGCAGCGCAAGGCCGAGAAGCAGCCAGGGAACGGCAACTGCGGCAGTCAGATCACGGGCGAGGGCATAGCCGACATATCCGAGACCGCAGACCACAACGAGCCCGAACACCGGCAGGAACCATTTGCCGGCGGAGTTCGAATGATACAGCGGATGGGAAGCGTCGCTATGGCTGGGGGCAATGTCGGCCATGGCATAGTTCCTTGTTCCATTTGCAAATTGCCGTTTGTTAATAAATCCCTAGCGTGAAGCCCTCATGACGCGACCATTCCCGCCATCCGGATCCGGAACCGAAATCAGCAACCAAAAATTGCCTGCCGGGACGCAAAAGACTTCCCACCCGGCACGATGACGCTAAGTTCGTCATCGTCACGCTTGCCGGGGAGCATCAAGCAAAATGCCGTCGACCGACCTTCTCCTGACCTTCAATGCCGGCTCGTCGACGGTGAAGATCGGCATCTTCGCAATCGAGGATGCAAAGGTGCGCCGCATCGGCAAGGGCATGATCGACTTCCGCTCCAACCCACTCGCCTTCAAGCTGACGGAAGGTCCGCAGGCATTTGATACACCGTTGAAGGCGGAACTGACAGACGATCTGCACGCCGTCATCGACGAAACGTTCAAACTGCTCTCGGAGCATTTCGATATCGGTGACGTCCGCGCTGCCGGCCACCGCGTCGTCCATGGCGGCGACCGTTTTACCGCGGCAACCGCGCTCGATGATGCCGCAATCGCGGCGGTCGACGCGCTCACGCCGCTCGCACCCCTTCATCAGCCGCAGGCGCTTCGCTTCATCCGCGCCCTGAAGCACCTGAAGCCACAGCTTGCCCAGACGGCTTCCTTCGATACCGCCTTTCATGCCACGCAGACCGATCTCGTCCGCCGCTTCGCCATCCCCCGCGCGCTTCATGACGAGGGCATCAAGCGCTACGGCTTTCATGGCCTCTCCTACAAATTCATCGCAGGGGAGGTAAGCCGCAGGCTGTCGAACAAAGCGAAAATCGTCGCCGCCCATCTCGGTAGCGGCGCAAGCCTCTGCGCTCTGGAAAAGGGCATCAGTCGCGATTGCAGCATGGGCTTTTCCACGCTGGACGGCATTCCCATGGCCACAAGGCCCGGCTGGCTCGATCCCGGCGTGATCTTGCATCTGCTGCAGCAGAGGAAGCAGTCCGCCGATCAGGTAGAAGATCTGCTCTACCATCGCTCCGGCCTGCTCGGTGTCTCCGGCATCAATGCCGATACCCGCGATCTTCTCGAGGATGACCGCGCAGAAGCCCAGGAGGCGCTCGACCTCTTCACATTGCGCATCGCAGGCGAGATCGGCCGCATGTCGGTGACGCTCGGCGGGCTCGACGCCATCGTCTTTACGGCCGGCATCGGCGAGCATCAGCCGCAGATCCGCGCAGCAGTCCTCCAGCGCTTGAGTTGGCTCGGTCTTGCCGTCGATGAAAAGGCGAATGCCGCCAACGGCTTCACAATCACGACACCCGCAAGCCGCATAACGGCGCATGTCATTGCAACCGACGAAGAACAGATTATCGCGCAGGAAGCACTCTCTATTCTTCGCTCCTGATGATCCAGATCAAATGCATGCCAGCGCCAGCCGCTAGAATTGACGTTGAACAAGTTTAAACGGGAGAAATCCATGGAAAAGCATGTCTCGACTCCAGCAGTTCTGTCAGACGCCGAACTCACACTCATCGACCGCTACTGGCGTGCCGCCAATTATCTCTCGGTCGGGCAGATCTATCTCCTGTCCAATCCTCTCCTGCGCCAGCCCCTGAAGCCGGAACATATCAAGCCCCGCCTGCTCGGCCACTGGGGTACCACGCCCGGCCTCAACTTCATCTATGCACATCTGAACCGTGTCATCCGGGCCCGCGATCTCGACGTCATCTATATGTGCGGTCCCGGCCATGGCGGACCGGGCATGGTCGCCAATACCTATCTCGAAGGCATCTACAGCGAGATCTATCCCGATATCGCCGAGACCGAGGACGGCATGCGCAGGCTCTTCCGCCAGTTCTCCTTCCCCGGCGGCATCCCGAGCCATGCAGCGCCGGAAACGCCCGGCTCCATCCATGAGGGCGGCGAACTCGGCTATGCGCTCGTCCATGCCTACGGCGCAGCCTTCGATAATCCCGATCTGATCGTCGCCTGCGTCATCGGCGACGGCGAAGCCGAGACCGGGCCGCTGGCGGCAAGCTGGCATTCCAACAAGTTCCTGAACCCCGCCCGCGACGGCGCCGTCCTGCCGATCCTGCATCTGAACGGCTACAAGATCGCCAATCCAACCATCCTCGGCCGGGCGAGCGACGAAGATCTGACGCATTTGTTCAAAGGCTATGGTTACGAGCCCTTCTTCGTCGAAGGCCACGAGCCGGCAAAGATGCATCAGCAGATGGCCGCCGCCTTCGACAAGATCTTCGACCGCATTCGGGCAATTCAGAAAGAGGCACGCGACGGCACGGCTCCGCAGGCCTGCCCGCGTTGGCCGATGATCGTGCTGCGCAGCCCCAAGGGCTGGACTGGCCCGAAAGAAGTGGATGGCAAAAAGGTCGAAGGCTTCTGGCGCGCCCATCAAGTGCCGGTTTCCAATTGCCGGGAGAACGACGGACACCGGAAAATCCTCGAAGACTGGATGCGCGGTTACGATCCCGAAGACCTCTTCGATGCCTCGGGCACACTGAAGCCGGAACTGCGGGCGCTGGCCCCCTCAGGAAAACGCCGCATGGGTGCCAATCCGCACGCCAATGGCGGCCGGCTGCGCAAGGAGCTGATCGCGCCCGATATCCGCACCTATGAGGTAAAGGTGGAAAAACGCGGGGCTGAGATGGTGCAATCCACCGAAATCCTCGGCCATTACCTGCGCGACACGATGAAGCTCAATGAAGCCAACGCGAACTTTCGCATCTTCGGCCCCGACGAAACGGAATCAAACCGTCTCGGCAGCGTCTTTGAAGTCACCGATCGCGTCTGGATGGAGAAGATCGAACCCTATGACGTGAGCCTCGCCAGCGACGGCCGCGTCATGGAAGTGCTGAGCGAACATCTTTGCCAGGGATGGCTGGAAGGCTACCTGTTGACGGGCCGGCATGGCCTGTTTTCCTGCTACGAGGCCTTCATCCACATCATCGATTCCATGTTCAACCAGCATGCCAAGTGGCTGAAGGTCACCCGCGAACTGGAATGGAGGAAGCCGATCTCCTCGCTCAACTATCTCTTGACCTCGCATGTCTGGCGGCAGGACCATAACGGCTTCTCGCATCAGGACCCCGGCTTCGTCGATCTCGTCGCCAACAAGAAGGCCGATATCGTCCGTATTTACCTGCCGCCGGACGCCAACACCCTGCTCTGGGTCGGTGATCATTGCCTGAAGACCTACGACCGCATCAACGTCATCGTCGCCGGCAAGCAGCCAGAGCCACAATGGCTGACCATGGACGAGGCGGTGAAACACTGCGAAACCGGCATCGGCATTTGGAACTGGGCGAGCCACGAGGACGATACGGTCGCGCCCGATGTCGTCATGGCCTGCGCCGGCGACGTACCGACCATGGAGACGCTCGCTGCCGTCGATCTGCTGCATCGGCATATTCCGGAGCTGAAGATCCGCACCGTCAACGTGGTCGACCTTCTCGCCCTGCAATCGCAGGATCAGCATCCGCACGGCCTGACGGACGAGGCCTTCGACGCAATCTTCACGAAGGACAGGCCGGTGATCTTCGCCTATCACGGCTATCCCTACCTCATCCACCGGCTGACCTATAAGCGCACCAACCACCGCAACATCCATGTGCGCGGCTTCATCGAAGAGGGCACGACAACCACGCCCTTTGACATGACAGTGCTCAACGAACTCGACCGCTTCCACCTCGCCATCGAGGCTATCGAACGCGTTCCGGGCCTGAAGGAGAAAGTGCCTGAAGTGCTGGAAAGCCTGAGGGCCAAGCTCGTCGAGCATCATGCCTATGTCCGCGAATATGGCGAGGACATGCCGGACGTGCGCAACTGGAAATGGCCCGCAGCCTGAAAGGGATGCTCCCTGATATGAAAAGGGCCGCGCGGAAACCGCGCGGCCCTTCCCCAGCCGTGATGCGAAGTTACTGGCCGTTCTGCGTGCCGTTTGGTGCGGTCGCGCCCGTCGGCCCGCTGCCGTCAGGCGTCGGGTTGCGATCTGTCGGCTCCAGCGGCTTGATGGAGCCGGTCGCCGGATTGTTGTCTAAAGTACCGGCACCCGAAGGCTGCCCGGTGATCGCATTGGGCGTTGTGGATGCGGTCGAAGCCGGTTCTGTGGTCGTGCCCGGCCAGATGGCAAAGCTCACCGCAGCGATCAGAATGACCAGAATGCCGGCTGCGAGCACACCCCAGAGCGAGACGCTACGCCGCTCATCGGCGAGCACTTTCTCCTCTTCATAGGATGCCTGCCCGAGTGGCATGCCGGTATTCTCATCCACGATTCGGTTCTTGTCGTCACCATATTGGGTCATCGCTTGATCCTCCAATCTGTGCGGGAGAAACCAAATTGGAGGGAAGATGTTCCATCAGGCCGGTTTTTGGATCCATACGGGCAGCGATAAGGTGCCGACGTTGTTGACTAGGCTGCACTTCCTTAACATCATCAATGACATCAAATCAGGAGTGATCCATGGCATTCGACGGCCGCCTGCTTTCCGGTGTCAGCACGCTCGCCGCGGTGGTCGAAAGCGGCAGCTTCGTCAGGGCAGCCGATGCGCTCGGCCTTTCAGCCTCCGGGGTCAGCCGCGCCATATCGAGACTGGAGGCCCGTGTCGGCGTGCGCCTGCTCGACCGTACCACCCGCTCGGTACGGCTGACGGACGAAGGCGCCCGTTTCTACGAACAGGTCGCTCCGCATCTCGATGGCATAGAGGAAGCCGCGACGCTTGCATCAGGTGCGTCTCTGACCGTGCGCGGCCGCCTGCGCGTCGATGTCGATCCGATCTTTTCCCGCATGGTGCTGGCGCCGCATCTGAAGCAGTTCATGACCCGCTATCCGGCACTGGAACTCGAATTGATAACCCGCGACCTGATGAGTGATCTCGTCGCCGACGGCATCGATATCGCCATCCGCTTCGGCCAGCAGCCGAACTCGTCGCGCATCGCCCGCAAGCTGATGGAGACCCGCGTTCTCACGGTCGCCACACCTGCCTATCTCGCAGAGCACGGCATGCCGAGGACACCTGCCGAAATCGCCAATCACTCCTGCATCCAGTTCCGCGATCCGCTGATAGGCCAGACTTTCGAATGGGAACTGCACAGGGGCAAGAAGATCGTGCCGCTCGACGCCCGTGGACCGCTTCTGATGAGCGACCCCGGCACCATGCTCGATGCCTGCCTTGCCGGCGCCGGCATCGCCCAGGTTCTTGCCCTCAGCGTCAAGGACCTGCTTGCCGACGGACGCCTTGTAGAGCTCTATCCAGACTGGCCGGGCGAAACTTTCCCCCTCTATGCTGTCCACCCTTCCCGGCATCATGTACCGGCCAAGGTCAACGCCTTTATCGAGTTCTGCCTGGAACTTATCCGCGACTAAAGCATGTCGCGCAGGAATGTGCAGCGGTTGCGACAGCGCTAAGCGAAGCTGAAAGATTGCAAGACGCTTTAAATGCCGATCTTCGAAAGTTGGTGACAACCTCGCGGCCCTTGTTCCGGACCGGCCTGAACGTAGGCTATGAAATTTCACAACTGGAAACGCCGCCGAGGAAAGCCATGAAGGGTTTCGCCACCAGCCTCACTGCCTCCCGCCTGGAGGAAATGCTGGCCTTCTACATGACACCGGCAGCGGGTAGCCCTGACGAAGCCGACGACCGCGAGGAAAGCGGAACGGTGTCCACCAAGACGGCAGATCACACCGCCGAGCGCACGGCGTCCCTCGCCGCCCTGACGGAAAACTAAGCCGCCTACTTTACCACCAGCACCGGGATAGCCGCCTCGGAAAGGACCTCGGACGTCTGACTGCCGAGCATGAGCCGCGAGATCCCGCGGCGGCCATGCGAGGAAATAACGATCAGGCCGCAGCCCCGCTCTGCTGCCGTTTCCAGAATGGCGACTGCCGGCGAAAGATGCACCTTGCTGACGAAGTCGGCGACGACGCCGGCGCTCTTCGCTTTTTCCCCGATGATCTTTTCCAGATCCTCGATCTCCTTCCGGCGGCCCTCATTATAGCTGTCCATCGCCTCAGCCTGCACGATCCCTTGCAGCGCAAAACCGGTCAGCGGCACGATGACGCTGATAACGGTCACGGGAAGGTTAAGCGCCTTGGCAAGCGCAAGACCATGATCGACACCCCGACCGGCAAGTTCCGAACCGTCGGTGGGCAGCAATATGCGATTGTACATGGGAGATCCGTTCTGCTGGCTGAATTCAAATAAGAAGGGAATTCAGCAGTGATCGTAATCCCGCGCCTTGACGTAGGTCAACATCAGGCGAAGCTGACACCCCTCTTCAGTCCCAGAGGAAATCTTCGCTTTCAATACGGGAGGCAAGCTTGAGCGTACCGTCAGGCTGAACGACATAACGTTCGAACTGCCGAACGCCAAATTTGCCGAGGAAAGTATGCTTCACCACCGTGCCGGGCTTATAGGGCGAATGGATAACCTTGCCGCCATAGGTCAGGCTGCCTGGGATAGGCTGGTCTTCCGTCGTCGTGCTGCAGCCAGCAGCGAGAAGAAGAATTGCGACAACAGCATATTTCATCACGCACCCCCGATGACGAAGCGTCTTCCGACGAAATTATATCGCCTGCGCTACGAGCGCGCACTGATAGTTTTAATTTCGGGGACAAGTGGTAGCGGAGGAGGGATTTGAACCCCCGACACAAGGATTATGATTCCTCTGCTCTGACCTACTGAGCTACTCCGCCACTGGTCAAACGATACCGTTCGCGAAGCGCTTCCGGTTCGTGGGATGTGCGGCTTATAAGGTGCGCTTCCGCTTTGTGTCAAGCACATGATGGAGAAAAACGGTGGGCTTTCCGAAGTGACGTTTTTCGCCGTTTCAGGCCATCGCGTAGTTGGAAAGCAGCGCCTTCAGCGAGGCTTCTGCGTCAGGCTCGCGCTCGGAACGTTCGATGAAGCCGCCGCCGAAGACGCGGGCGTCATCGCCGGGTGCCGAATAGAGCGCGCAGGCCTGGCCGGGCGCAATGCCCGCCTCGCCGACCGTCAGGTCGACATAGACGCCACTTGCATCGATGTGCAGCACGGCAGGCGCCGGCGCACGGGTGGAGCGCACCTTGGCGTAGCAGGCAAAGCCTTCGCCTGACGCCGCGACCTGAAGTGTCTCGTCACCCAGCCAGTTGACGTCGCGTAGATAGACGCGATGCGTTTCCAGCGCTTCCTTCGGACCGACGATGACGCGGCGCGAGCGAGCGTCGAGAAAGACGACATAGAGCGGCTCGCCGGTGGCAATGCCGATGCCGCGGCGCTGGCCGATCGTGTAATGCAGGATACCCTCGTGCTGGCCGAGGATGCGACCGTCGAGATGAACGATATCACCGGCCAAAGCCGAATTCGGCTTCAGCTTGGTGATGATGTCGGAATACTTGCCCTGCGGCACAAAACAGATGTCCTGGCTGTCGGCCTTCTTGGCGACAACAAGGCCCATCTCTTCGGCCAGTCGGCGGGTTTCCGACTTTGGCAGACCGCCGAGCGGGAAGCGCAGATAGTCGATCTGCTCCTGCGTCGTGGCGAAGAGGAAATAACTCTGGTCGCGGTCGGCATCAGCAGGGCGATAAAGCGCGCGACGCCCGGGATTGTAGGACGATGGGTTTGGACGCGACCGAATATAATGGCCGGTCGCCAGCGCATCGGCGCCGAGTTCCTTGGCTGTCGCCAGAAGATCGGCGAACTTGACCGTCTGGTTGCAGGCAACGCAGGGGATCGGCGTCTCGCCGGCTACATAGCTCTCGGCAAAGGGATTGATGACGGTTTCGCGGAACCGCTTCTCGTAGTCGAGCACGTAATGCGGAATACCGAGCGTCTCGCAGACACGGCGTGCGTCGTCGATATCCTGGCCCGCGCAGCAGGAGCCGGCGCGGTGAACCGCAGCGCCATGATCGTAAAGCTGCAGCGTGATGCCAAGCACATCATATCCCTGGCGTTTGAGAAGCCCGGCCACGACGGAGCTGTCAACGCCGCCAGACATGGCGACGACGACACGGGTGTCTTCCGGCTTCTTGTCAAAATCCAGTGTGTTCACGGGGTACTGCCAAATTCTGTGCTGTTTCGATCCGCCTTTTCTCACGTCGGAATGTGGCGGATTTCCTGTGTTCCGGCGGGATCGGCCGCCAGCTTGCATGGGTGACGGATATAGAAACTATTGCGTCTCCGCGCAAGGGCCGGCGTTTCCGGCAGCGTCATGCGCGGGTCACGCATTGCAGCTATTCGCAATCGACCTTTGATAGGCCGTATTTAATCACGTAGATGAAATGACCCACCTCTTAAAAGATTCGGATAAATGACAGCCGCCTCCACCACGCTTCGTGGCGTCCTTGTCGCATTTGCGGCCTATGCCGTCTTTGCCTTCAGCGATGCGTCCATCAAGGCCCTGCACGGCACGGTTCCTTCCTTCCAGGTCGCCTTTACGGGTGCGATCCTCAGCCTGGCAGCCCTGCCCTTCATCAAGGGGCCAAGCGATTCATGGCTGGACATTTTCAGGACGACGAACCGGCCGCTCTGGCTGGTGCGCTTTGCCGCCGGTGCAACCGGCGCAATCGCCTCCATCATCACCTTCACCAAGCTGCCGATGGCAGAGGCCTTCTGCCTGCTCTTCCTGCTGCCCTCCTTCGTCACCATCCTCTCGGTGATCTTCCTGAAGGAAGACGTGCGCTGGCAGCGCTGGGCCGCCGTCATCGTCGGCTTCCTCGGGGTGCTCGTGGTTCTCAGGCCGGGTTTCCGCGAACTGTCCGTCGGCCATCTGGCTGCGACTATTGGAGCGATCGCGGCAGCCATTGCCATCGTCATCCTGCGCAAGCTCGGCCCGGCCGAAAAGCGCCTCTCGCTTTATGGCGCCTCGCTGCTCGGCACGCTCATCGTCAGCGGCCTGCTCATGCTGTCGCAAGTGGTCGTGCCAACGCCGCAACAATGGTTGTTTCTCGCAAGCTACGGCTTGCTTGGTGCCGCCGGCAACGTCATGCTGATGACGGCAGCCCGCCTCGCCCCGGCAACGCTGGTCGCGACACCGCAATATAGCCAGATGATCTGGGCAATCGCCTTCGGTTATTTGTTCTTCAACGACAGCGTCGACCTGCCTATGGCTCTCGGCATCGTGCTCATCATCTGCTCAGGCCTCCTGACGCTGATCCGCGAACGCAAGCGCCAGGTGCCTCTGCCCGCAGCCGTCGCCTCCGGTGATGCGCAATCCCAGATCGCTACGACGCCGGTGGAAGGCGAAGCAGAAGCGCCGGTGCGGTAGATCTATTCTGCCGCCTCGCGCCGGTCTCGAGCGGGTGGCTCGCTCATCACTGCCCGCATGCGCGGCAAGGATGCCGGATATTCGCGCTGGATGAAATCGATCAGCTTCTCGCGAACCTCGCAGCGCAGATCAAAAGTGCGGCCGGAATTCGATGCCGATACGAGAATGCGGATTTCCATCACCGCTTCGCGGAAATCGGTCACTGCGATATTGACCACACGGCGATCCCAGAACTTCGAGCCCTGCGCGATCTCCTCGACCTTCTTTCGGATGGCGGCGACGGGCACGCTGTAATCGAGATAAATCATGACAGTGCCGATCAGCGCCGAGCTTTCGCGCGTCCAATTCTGGAACGGGTTCTCGATGAAGTAGCTGAGCGGCAGGATCATCCGCCGCCAATCCCACAATTGCACGACAACATAGGTCGAGGTGATCTCTTCCACCCTGCCCCACTCGCCTTCTACCAGCAGCGCATCGTCGATGCGGATCGGCTGCGTGATGGCGAGCTGAATGCCGGCAAACAGGTTTTTCAGCACAGGCTGGAGCGCGAGACCGACGACGATACCCGCCACACCGGCGGAGGCGAGCAGGCTGACACCATATTGCCGGACCGCATCGAAAGTCATCATGCAGGCCGATATCGCCACGACGACGATCAGCAGATCGGCGACGCGCTCCATGATACGCGTCTGCGTCACGTGCTTGCGTGCCAGAAGATTATCCTCGGCATCGAGCTTGAAGCGCCTGAGATAGACCGTCATCCAGATATGTTTGACGATCCTGGCCATCCAGGCGACGAGCACGATGAAGAAAATGAGCAGGATGTGACGAACGGTTGCCGACTGCATGTCCGTCAGCGGCGCGACCGTCGCCCCAAAGGAAAGGCCGGCCACCAGCATTGCAAGCCGCACGACACGCTTCAGGCGCGAGACGAGCGAACGCCAGAAGAGATCCTTGCTTTCAACCAGCCGCGTCAGCAGGCGGAAGAGAATGCGATGCGCAAAAAGCGTAACTGAGAGGTGACCGCGGCGAAGATGATGGCACTTGCAAGCCAGTCCGGCAGCCAGACGCCTTCTGCGCGGATATCGTCCAGAAACTCCGTCATGCGCGCACAGTTAGGGTGCAACGCAGCATGGAAAAGGGAAAGGCATCAAAAAAGGCGCAGCCGGAGCTGCGCCTTTAAGAAAAGGATGGGTGGTATCGGCTCAGGTGCCGATCAGTTTGTTGCAGGCAAGTGCGATGCCCGGATTGGCGATGATGGCAGTCACGAGCGCCAGACCGATCATCGACAGCGTGTAGCGTTTCATGTGATCCTCCTTTTTCAGCCCCGCCGAGAGTATGCAATGCTGACTAGCATTCTCAAAATAACGAATGATTGAGGCAGTTGTGTAAGCGCCAAGCGATCAACTCTCCAGGCTCGGATCGACGAAGAGCGAACCATTATAGGCGCCGCAACTCGTGCGGATGGCGACGACGACCCAAATTACGGCAAGGGCTGCGATCAGAACCTCCCCGAACCCTGTCAGCGCCGGCAACGGAAAGATACCGGCAAGCCGCAGCGTCGCGACGGCATAGACGCCGATCGGGAAGGTGTAACCCCACCAGCCGAGATTGAAGGGCAAGCCCTGCCGCAGGTGGTTGATGGTGATGGCGACCGCCAGGCCAAGCCACCAGAGGCCATAGCCCCACAGCAGGACAGCACCAAGCAAAGCCGCACCCGAGATCGCCGGAGCCAGCGTACCAAGGCCGCCGGTTGCAAGAGCTTGCCCGCCATTGGTGGAAAACAGAGCAAGGCCGAGTGCGCCGGTACCAACAGGACCGAGGGCAAGAAAACTCGTCGCTGCCATGCTGGCGTGCGGCAGCTTGTGCAGAGCCAGGCGCAGGAAGAGGATGACGAGAATGCCGAGCGCCAGCGGCACCGAGCAGGACCAGAGCACGAAGCTCGCAAAAAGCACCGGAAGCTGCGCGCCTTCGGCAAGATGCGGCACCAATAATCCGCCGCTTGCAGCTGCGACCTCAGAGGCCACGATCGGCAACAGCCAAACGGCGCTCATATGCTCGATTGCATGCTGCTGCCGCGTGAACATGACCAGTGGAATGGCAAGACCCGCCAGAACCGCCAGCGCTGCATCCAACCACCACAGCTCCGCTGCGATAGAGACGCTCGCCTCACCTAAAAGGCCCGGTCCGAAGATCAAGAAACCATTGACGATGGTCGCAAGGCCCATCGGAATGCAGCCGAAGAACATCGAAACGACGGGATGGTCGAATGCCCTGAGTGCAGCGTCGGGATACAGCAGCCACTTTCCGGCATAGATGCAGGTCAATGTTGCAAACAGGCCGATATTCGCGAGCCACAGCATCTCGCCTGCTGCGTGGACTGTCGGCAAATCCGGAAACTGACCGAAGCAGACGGCAAGGATGCCGGTCCCCATTGTCGTCGCAAACCAGTTCGGCGTGAAGTGGCGCAGGACATGCGTCCGCAAGCGAACAGTCGGGACAGAAGGAGATAGATGCAGCGCGGTCATGGCGAATTCCTTTCGTTGACCGCTTTCATACCGGCATCAAATAATCGCTTCCAACGATTTATCTTTGTCATTTCGTTCGATAAAATCGAATGATTAATGGAGGCGACATGACACTGGAGCAGCTGAGAATATTCGTAGAGGTGGCAGCGCGTCAGCACATCACGAAGGCGGCAGCTCACCTGAACATGACCCAGTCGGCCGTCAGCGCCGCAATCACCGCATTGGAGACACGACACGGCGTCACCCTCTTCGACCGGGTTGGCCGTTCGATCGTGCTGAACCGGACCGGCCAGTTGTTCCTGAAGGAAGCACAGGCCGTACTGACCAGCGCAAAGGCGGCGGAGGCCGCCCTGATGGACCTCTCCGGCCTCATGCATGGAGAGCTCACGATCATGGCGAGCCAGACGATCGGCGGCTATTGGCTATCGCCGCGACTTGCCACGTTCCGCCGAAATTATCCCGGCATCGAACTGGCAATCCGCATCGGCAACACTGCTGAAGTGTCTGACGCCGTTGCCAATGGCGAGGTGGAGGTAGGCCTCATCGAGTGGCCGAGCGACAGGCGCGGCGTTTCGGCAAGGCAGATCGCCCTGGACGAGATGATCGTCGTCGTTGCTTCCAACCACCCATGGGCTGACGGCAAATCACGCGCCCCGACCGATTTTTCTCAGACGCAATGGGTCCTGCGCGAACAGGGGTCCGGCACCCGCCTCGCCTTCGAAAGCCTTCTGCAAAGGGCGGGCCTCGATATCGATGCGCTTGATGTGGCGATGGTGCTGCCGGAGAACGAGCCGCTCGTCGGCGTCGTTGAAGCTGGCATCGGCGCGACGCTGGTGTCGCGGAGCGTGGTTTCCATGAAGCTGCGCAACGGTCTTCTCACCGAGGTGAATGTGCCGCCCCTGCCCCGTCCCTTCTTCCTCCTGCGCCATGAGGAGCGCTATCGCAGCAAGGCGGGCGATGCTTTCGATGCTATGATCTCAGGCTGATGCCTTCTTGAGTTGGCGTCCGTAGATCAGTGCTTCGGCCTCATGCTGCGGCATGGGTCTGCCGAGAAGATAGCCCTGCACTTCGCCAAACCCTTCGGCCCGCAGCTGCTGCAATTGCTCCTCGGTCTCGATGCCTTCGGCGAGCGTAACCGCATTGAAGCCGGAGCCGATGCCGGCCACGGCCCGCACGATGGCCAGATTGCCGGGATCGGTCTCGATGCCGGACACGAAGCTGCGGTCGAGCTTGATCTTGTCGAAGGTGAAGGCGCGCAGATAGCTGAGCGACGAATAGCCCGTGCCGAAATCGTCGATCGCGATGCGCACACCGAGTTCCTTCAACGCCCGAAGCAGCGGCAGGCTCTGCGCCACATCGGCCAGGAAGACGGATTCAGTGATTTCGATTTCCAGCCGTTCGGGACGCAGACCCGCCTCATCAAGCGCGCCAACAACGCTGGAAAGCAGGCTCGCATGGCGGAACTGGCTGACGGAAAGATTGACCGCGATCTTCAGATGGCCCGGCCAGGAAGCGGCCGTACGGCAGGCCTCCCGCAGCACCCAGTCGCCGATCGGAATAATTAGCCCCGTCTCCTCCGCCAGCGGAATGAATTCCATCGGCGGCACAAGACCACGCACCGGATGCCGCCAGCGGATCAGTGCTTCGAAACCGCCGATTCCATCATCCTCGAGCTGGACGATGGGCTGATAGTAAAGCTCGAACTGCCCGTGTTCCAGCGCACTACGCAGTTCGCCGGTCAGATGATGGCGACGCTCGGCCTCGAGCCGCATCGCAGGCTCATAGAAACGATAGGTCGAGCGGCCGCTTTCCTTGGCGGCATAGAGCGCGAGGTCGGCATGGCGCATCAGCACATCGGCCTCGCCGGCATCGACAGGCGCCAGCGCAATGCCGATGCTGCAGGTGACATGCTCCCGGGTGCCATCAAGATCAAAAGCTCTGGCAAGCGACTTGAGCAGCAGATCGGCGAAACGCTCTGCCCGATCGGGCTCGACAAGCTGCAGCACGACCGCGAATTCATCGCCGCCGAGACGCGCCACGAGGTCGCCGTCATCGCCAAGTGCCAGCAAGCGCTCCGCCACCTGGCAGAGAAGCGCATCGCCTGCGGCGTGGCCCTTGCTGTCATTGATCGTCTTGAAGTGGTCGACGTCGATGTAGAGCAGCGCCACCGGCTTTTCGATAGAAGCGGTAATGGCCTGCTTGCGGATATGTTTGGAGAAGGCGGCGCGGTTCGGCAGGCACGTCAGCGAGTCATGCATAGCAAGATGCGCAAGCCTCGCCTCCACTGCGCGCTCTTCCGTCACATCGTGAGAGATGCCCAGCAGATAGCGCGGCTCCTTCCCTTCAGGCGCCGGCAGGGCACGCTTGACGGTGCGAAGGATCCGCTGGCCACCGTCGGCTCGCTCCATTGTCTCCTCGAAGCTGATCGTCGCACCGGCGACGAACGCTTCGTGATCCTGTTCGCGAAAGATGTCGGTCTGCTCAGAGGGGAAGAAATCCCGGTCCGTCCTTCCAACCACGTCGCCGGTATGAAAGCCCATGATCTCGCCGCACGCCTCGTTCAGCAGGATGTAGCGGCCATCCTCTTCCATATCCTTCACGAAGACGCCAACGGGCAGGTTGTCGACGATGCTGTCCAGTAGCGAACGTGTATCGGTGATCTGGCGCTGCGCGGCATTCACCTCGGTACGGTCCTGCACGATCGCCAGGATCGCAGCCCTTCCTTCGAAGCGCACTTCCCGGCCGTAGGTCAGAACCTCGATGGCCTCGCCATTGGCCTTCAGATGCGTCCAGCGCTCGGCCTTCTCCATGTCAGTGCGATCATGAACGGCGCTGAGCATCCGCTCGCGCTCGGCAGCTGGGCGGATATCGAGCACGGTCATGCCCTGATAGTCCTCTGCGCTGTAGCCATAGAGCATGAGCGCCGCATCATTGACGATCAGGAAGCGTAGCGTATCCGGATCGTAGACCCACATTGGAGAGGGATGCGTCGTAAACAGCGAACGGAAATCATCAACAAGAGCTTCGGACTGCCCGGATATCGTCTGAAACGAGGCCATTGAGAAATTCACGCAAAATTGGAACCAATATTGAAAGTGGTATAGCCGAGAAAGCTAAATAAAATCACAATCATAAGGGGCCTAAACTTTGAGCGCACGCCCTTAAAATAAGCAGTGAAAGTTTCTCGAACCGGCCATTTCGCGGCTCAGTTGAAAATTTCAGTGGCCGGCCAAGCCAAGGGCTCGGCCACGCGGCTGATTGTCGGGCGGAACCAAATCATTTCCAAAGAGTTATTTTCGATTGAAAATACAACCCATCGGCAGGGAGGCGATGATGGGCACACCCGCAATGACAGATCATGATAAGATCCGGGAATGGATCGAAGCACGCGGCGGCCATCCAGCCCGGATGAAAAGCGGCCTGGTCGGCGTTGATTTCGGCAGGCAGGAAAGCTCTGTCGAGAACATTTCCTGGGACGAGTTCTTCAGGGTTTTCGACGCGAGCAGAGACACTTTCCTGCATCACGACACCAACGCCACCCGCCACTGATCACAGGTTACTAACGACATGCACTGAACCATGCAAAAAACCGGCCCAGAGACCGGGCCGGTTTTTCATGTCTTTCCTTGGGAGGAAAACTCAGTCGACGTTGAAGGCCAGTAGCTTTGCCTGGCGGATCGCAGCATTGGCCGTGAGTTTGCCTAGAACGACATCGTCAACCGCGGCGTCAACATAGAGCAGAGCAATAGCATCGCCCCCCTGTTTGTCGCGGCCGAGCTGGAAGTTGGCGATATTGACGCCGGCAGCACCAAGCGTCGTGCCGATGAAGCCGATCATGCCGGGAACGTCGGTATTGGCGATGTAGATCATGTGGCTGCCGACATCGGCGTCGAGGTTGATGCCCTTGATCTGGATGAAGCGCGGCTTGCCGTCGGAGAAGACCGTGCCGGCAATCGAGCGCGTCATGGATTCAGTGGTCACCGTCAGCTTGATGTAGCCGTCGAAGACGCCCGACTTGTCGCGCTTGACCTCGGAAAGGATAACACCCTTTTCCTTGATCATGATCGGTGCCGAAACCATGTTGACATCGGCCACCTGCGAACGGATCAGGCCGGCGAGAACCGCCGAAGTCAGCGCGCGGGTGTTCATGTTGGCCGTGACGCCATCATAAAGGATTTCGATTTCCTTGATCGGCTCTTCCGTGACCTGGCCGACGAAGGCGCCGAGAACATCGGCAAGCTTGATGAACGGCTTCAAGATCGGCGCTTCTTCAGCGGTAATCGACGGCATGTTGATGGCGTTCGAAACCGCACCCTTGACGAGGTAGTCCGCCATCTGCTCGGCAACCTGCAGAGCGACGTTTTCCTGCGCTTCGGTGGTCGAGGCGCCGAGATGCGGCGTGCAGACGACGTTCGGCAGCCCAAAGAGCGGGCTTTCCTTGGCGGGTTCGACTTCGAAGACGTCAAAGGCGGCACCGGCGACATGGCCGGACCTGATGGCATCGGCAAGGGCTGCCTCATCGACGAGACCGCCGCGAGCGCAGTTAATGATGCGAACGCCGGGCTTGGTCTTGGCAAGCGCTTCCTTGTTCAGGATGCCGCGCGTCCTGTCGGTCATGGGCACATGCAGCGTGATGAAATCGGCTTGGGCCAACAGTTCGTCGAGCTCGACCTTGGTGACGCCCATCTCCTCGGCGCGCTCCTTGGAGAGGAACGGGTCATAGGCGATGACATGCATCTTCAGGCCAATGGCGCGGGCACAGACGATGGAGCCGATGTTGCCGGCGCCGATGACGCCGAGCGTCTTGCCGGTGATTTCGACACCCATGAACTTCGACTTTTCCCACTTGCCGGCCTGCGTGGACGTATCGGCAGCCGGAAGCTGGCGGGCAACCGCAAACATCAGGGCGATCGCATGTTCAGCCGTCGTGATCGAGTTGCCGAAGGGCGTGTTCATGACGATGATACCGCGGCGCGATGCGGCCGGGATATCGACATTGTCGACGCCGATACCAGCACGGCCGACGACCTTGAGGTTCTTGGCCGCTTCGATGATCTTCTCTGTCACCTTCGTGGCGGAACGGATGGCGAGACCATCATAGTTTCCGATGACTTCGAACAGCTTGTCCTTGTCCTTGCCGAGCTGCGGCTGGAAATCGACTTCGACGCCGCGATCGCGAAAAATCTGGACAGCGGTTTCCGACAGTTCGTCGGATACGAGAACGCGAGGTGCCATGAGGGCCTCCTTCAAAGAGTTCAGCGATGAATGAATTCGGAATGCGAGGCTCCGCCATCAGGCGGAGCCGGATGCGATCACGTCAGGCAGCAGCCTGGGAAAGCGTTGCTTTCTGGGTTTCAAAGGCCCAGGAAAGCCAAGGCATCAGCTTCTGCATGTCAGCGGTTTCGATCGTGGCACCAGCCCAGATGCGTAGGCCGGACGGAGCGTCACGGTAAGCGCCGATGTCGTAAGCGACGCCTTCCTTTTCGAGGAGAGCGACGAGACCCTTGGCGAAATTCGCCTGACCATCGGCATCGAGAGCAGCCACATCCTTGTCGACGATCTTCAGGCAGATCGAGGTGTTGGATTCGGTCTCCGGCTTGACAGCCAGATTGGCGATCCAGTCGTTTGCGGCGACGAAATCGGCAATAGCCTTTGCATTGGCGTCAGCGCGGCCGATCAAAGCCTTGAGACCGCCGAGCCGCTTGGCCCAGAGAAGCGCATCGATATAGTCCTCGACGCAGAGCATCGACGGCGTGTTGATCGTCTCGCCCTGGAAAATGCCTTCGATCAGCTTGCCGCCCGAAGTCAGGCGGAAGATCTTCGGCAGCGGCCATGCCGGCTGATAGGAGACGAGCCGTTCGACGGCACGCGGCGACAGGATGAGGATGCCATGCGCACCCTCGCCGCCCAGAACCTTCTGCCAGGAGAAGGTGACGACGTCGAGCTTGGCGAAATCGAGGTTTTGCGCGAAGGCGGCCGAGGTCGCATCGCAGATCGTCAGGCCCTTGCGATCAGCCGGGATAAAATCGGCATTCGGAACGCGGACGCCAGAAGTGGTGCCGTTCCAGGTGAAGACCACGTCACGGTCGAAATCGACGGTGGAAAGGTCGGGAAGTTCGCCGTAACCGGCTTCGATCTTGCGCACGTCCTTGAGCTTGAGCTGCTTGACGACATCGGTAACCCAGCCGGCGCCGAAGCTTTCCCAGGCGACCATATCGACGCCGCGCTCGCCGAGCAGCGACCAAAGCGCCATCTCGACGGCACCGGTATCGGAAGCCGGCACGATGCCGATGCGGTAATCCGCAGGCACTTCCAGAATTTCGCGGGTGAGATCGATCGCCTGCTTCAGCTTGGCCTTGCCGACTTTCGCGCGGTGCGAACGGCCAAGGGCCGCATCGGAAAGGGCTTCGAGCGTCCAACCAGGACGTTTCGCGCAGGGGCCAGAAGAAAAATGAGTGTTTTGCGGACGCACGTCCGGCTTTGCGGTATTTGCCATATTGCTACCCTTCCAGATAGATGGCTCCTCGTTGGGGAGGAGTGTCCCGCCGCCGTGTTTATGGGTGAAGCCGGTCATAGTCAAGCGGGAGATGTCGTTTCTGGAGGCTATTTTGCCGCAGCAGCGATCACAGCTCGGGTTAAACCGCGCCGCTGGCGGCGCGATGGCCTGCGTTGAAGATATCGCTGCCAATGCGGCGCGCCATCTCAATATGCGCGGCACCATTTCCTGCATCCGAGTCGAGAAGCAGTTCCGACGTCACCACAGGAGCACCGCAATAGTCGAAAATGCCATGATTGATCTGCGTCTTGATGGCGCTGAAATAGCCGTGCCGCTCATAGGTGCCGGCATCCGCACCGCCGATGCCAACGAGATGGACTGGCAGATGTCTTAACTTTTTCACAACCTTGCCAGACGTGTCGTCATAAGCCCAGCCATTGGCAAAGACACGATCGATCCAGCCCTTCATCAATGCCGGCATGGACCACCAATAGACAGGATAGACCAATACGAGCGCATCGGCGCGATCGATCCTTGCCTGCTCGGCGGCGACATCGGCAGGTGCCGCGGCTTTCCTGCGATGAGCCGCAATATCGGCCTCGTTAAATCTGGGATCGAAAGCCTCTTCCGTCAGGTCTGCGATCTCGAAGGAGCTGCCGGCATCGGAAGCCGTTATACCTTCGGCAATTCCCGCGGCGACGCCATGACTGAGAGAGCCGAAATCGGGATGAGCGAGAACGATGAGCGCATGCATGTCGAAACCTCCTGATCGGCGATTGCGAGCAAAGCCAATCGCTTATATACTTTTCGTAAGCTACTTTTAGTAAGTTACTTTTCGTAGGTTACGATGTCAAGCACCGACAAAGACCACATCGACGCTCTTCCTCGCCCCCGTCGCCGGCTTTCGAGAGAAGAACGCCATCGCCAGCTCCTGGATGTCTCGTGGCGATTGATCAGGGAGGAAGGAACGGACGCGCTGACGCTGGGGCGCCTCGCCGAACAAGCCGGCGTGGCAAAGCCTGTCGTCTATGATCACTTCGGCACGCGGCCGGGATTGCTTGCGGAACTCTACCGCGAATTCGACGATCGGCAGACGGCGCAGATGGAAACTGCACTTCGCGAAAGCGGACCTGCATTGAGCGACAAGGCCAAGGTCATGGCGGTCGCCTTTATCGATTGCGTTCTCACACAGGGGCGCGAAATTCCTGACGTCATCGCCGCTTTGGCAAGTTCTCCGGAGCTGGAAAAGGTCAAGCACAAGTGTCAGGTGGTTTTTATGGACCAGTGCAGATCCGTGCTTACTCCCTTCGTTGGTGCAGGGACAATCGCGTCAGCCAGCCTTTGGGCAATGCTCGGCGCTGCGGAAACTCTCTCCTATGCTGCGGCAACCGGCGAGATCAGTGCCAGCCAGGCTGAAAGCGAACTTTTCGAAATCATTCTGGCAATGGTCGCCAGAAACGTCAGCTGAAACGAAAAAGCCGCCCTTGCGGGCGGCTTTCGATAATCCTTGAAGCTATGGCTTACTTGTAGACCGGCTGCTGCAGCGGAATTTCCGGCGGTTCGTAGGCAACCGGCTGAGCGCAGCCGCCGAAGAGATAGCGCGCGCCGACACGGGCTTCGTGGACGTTGACGCCACGGTCGCGACCCGGGCCGCCGTTTTCGTTGTAGCCGAACATGTTGCCGCCATCGATATGCAGATAGCGGTAGCCGACATCGGCCTTGACGTTGCAGGTCACGTCGATCGAGGCGCCGGCCATGAGGGCGTAGCTGAAGCGCCAGCCGCCGCGACCGCCATGGACGACTTCATCATCGCACCCGCTGCCATCATCGGCGCAGGCGACGTTGTGGAGGTCCTTCCACTTGACGTAGGAACCGCCGATACCAGCGCCGACATAAGGCGTGAAGTAGGCGTAGGTGCCGAGATCCACATAGGCGTTGGCGAGCAGCGTGTAGGCCGTCATCGACGATACGTCTCTCGACGTACATGCGATCACGCAGGCACCGAAGTCAGCGCCGCCGCCGACCGTCGAACCACGGAAGTCAGACTTGGTGAGATAGTCGAAGGTCAGGTCGGTGCGCAGATAGCTGTTGATCTGGTAGCCGACACCGCCGCCAACCGTCCAGGCATCATCAAGGTCCGCATCGTCGAAATCGGCTTCGAGAGCATTGCTGCCCTGAAAGAACTTCGCGCCGCGCAGGTCGGTGAAGGCGTAGCCGACATCACCGCGCAGATACCAGCCGGTCGATTCGCTGACGGCGACTTCCGGGGGCTGTTCCGGAATGGGTTCGACCGGAGCAAGATCGGCAGAATAGGCATTCGACGCGATCAACAGCGCGGCGAAGATACCGGACAAAGTTCGTTTCATGGATTCACCCCAGTCGGTTGCGTCGGCGCGTTGCAGGCCGCCAAAACGGATATGCCTTTTTATGGATAATGAATCGGAAACGTTAAAAGCTGCTTAACCATAAGAAGTAATGCGAATATTCACGGCAGAACATGTTTCGAAAAGTAATCTGCCCGTCTCGACTTCCCGAATCGGGAAGACGACGAATAAAAAGCCCCGCGAACTTTCACGCTTGCGAACGACGGATGAGAAAAGACGAGCAAACCGCATGCTCCTCCGGGATCGAACCGCTAAAGACAAATCGAAGATTTTTCCACAGAGGATCAGCAAGCGTATGCAGAACAGCAACAGGCAGGCCGCCGAAACCATTACCGATCTCTACGAACGGCATGCCAAAGTCTGGGATACAAGCCGCGGCAAGACCCTTTTTGAACGGAGCTGGCTGGATCGCTTCACCACGCTGATCCCGCAAGACGGGTCAATCCTCGATATCGGCTGCGGTTCCGGCGAACCTCTCGCGCGTCATTTCATCGAAAGCGGCCACGCAGTGACCGGTATCGATTCCTCGCCCAGCCTGATCGACATGTGCCGGACGCGCTTTCCAAACTCCGATTGGCAGGTCGCAGATATGCGCCGCCTGTCGCTCGGCAGAAGTTTCGATGGGCTGATTGCCTGGGACAGTTTCTTCCATCTGCCCTTCGAGGACCAGCGGCGCATGTTCCCGCTGTTTCGCACGCATTCGAAGCCGGGAACCGCGCTGATGTTCACCAGCGGCCCAGCACATGGCGAAGCTATGGGCGTTTTCGTCGGTGAACCACTTTATCACAGCAGCCTCAGCCCGGATGAATATCGCGCCCTGCTCACCGAACACGGCTTTACAGTCGTCGCCCACAAGGCTGAAGACCCGGCCTGCGGCAATCACACGGTCTGGCTCGCGCAACGCCAATAAAAAGCCGGCACGAAGGCCGGCTTTCAATCCTTTTTGCGGCGCTTTCAGGCGGCGCTGCGTACGCTCGAAATCGTGCCGATGAGATCGTTGACGATACGCTCGATCTGCGCCCGGTCGTCACCTTCCGCCATGACGCGGATCAGCGGCTCGGTGCCGGAGGGACGGATGACGAGGCGGCCATTCTTGGAAAGCTCGGCTTCCGCATCGGCAATCGCCTTGACCACCTGCAGATCCTCCAGCGGCTTGCCGCCGGTAATGCGGACATTGCGCAGAAGCTGCGGCACTGGCTCGAAGCGGCGGCAGATTTCGCTGACCGTTTTGCCGGTACGCTTGACTGCCGCCAGAATCTGCAGGGCGGCAACGAGACCGTCGCCTGTTGTGCCGTAATCCGAAAGCACGATATGGCCGGACTGCTCGCCGCCGACATTGTAATTGTGCTGGCGCATATGTTCGACGACGTAACGGTCGCCGACCTTCGTGCGGGCAAGTCCGAGGCCCTTATCCTCAAGGAAGCGCTCGAGGCCGAGATTGGACATGACAGTCGCAACGATGCCGTTGCCGCGCAGCTGCTGGCTCTCGGCCCAGCTTTCGGCAATCACCGCCATCAGCTGATCGCCATCGACGATCGAGCCGTTTTCATCGACGATGATGACGCGGTCCGCATCACCATCGAGCGCAATGCCGATGTCGGCGCGCACTTCGTCGACCTTCTTCTGCAGGGCGACCGGGCTGGTGGAGCCGCAATTCAAGTTGATGTTGGTACCGTTCGGATCGTTGCCGATCGTCACCACGTCGGCGCCGAGCTCCCACAGAACGGCAGGCGCCACCTTGTAGGCCGCACCGTTGGCGCAGTCGACCGCGACGCGCAGGCCCTGCAAGGTCACGTCGCGCGGCAAGGTGCGTTTGACGTGTTCGAGATAGCGGTAGATATCGCCATCGACACGCTTGGCTCGGCCGATTTCCTCAGCCTTGGCAAGCTGTCCCGATAGATCCTTGTCCAGCAGGTCCTCGATCTGCGCTTCGATGTCATCGGAGAGCTTGTAACCATCAGGACCGAAAAGTTTGATACCGTTATCTTGGAACGGATTGTGCGAGGCCGAAATCATCACGCCGATATCGCATCGCAGCGAACGCGTCAGCATGGCAACCGCAGGTGTCGGAATAGGACCGAGCAGGAACACGTCCAGTCCCGCCGCGGTAAAGCCGGCCACGAGGGCATTCTCCAGCATGTATCCCGACAGGCGCGTGTCCTTGCCGATCACCACACGATGACGGTGGGCGCCGTTACGGAAGATCGTTCCTGCAGCTATGCCGACCCGCATCGCGAGATCCGGCGTCATGGGGAAGATATTGGCTTGGCCTCGGATGCCGTCCGTCCCAAAATAGCGTCTTTTCATATGCACTCCTGCGCTTTCCGCGCGCCGTAGAAGCTTAGGCATTCCTCAAACAAGAATCCGGCTTCAAAGATTGGTGCTGCGCCCGAAACCTTGTCTTTAGTCAGCGGAATGCCACAAAATCGCGTAACCGGCACGTAAATTACCAAGAAAACTGATTATATCCTGTTACTAATATTAAAAGGGCCGGATTCCCCGTGGAAATCCGGCCCTTTAAGCAAATTCCTGTTCAATTTCAGTGAGGCTGTGGTTCCAGCCCACCCTCGGGTTCATCACCCTTGGAAGCAGGGCGCGCACCGGCCTTCGGCACGGCCGAGCCGCGGCTCGGAGGCGAATCATCGCCAAGATCGCGCGCAGGCTTTTCGCCACGGATCAGAGCCTTGATCTCTTCGCCGGTCAGCGTCTCGTATTCGAGCAGCCCTTCGGCGAGAGCGACGAACTCGTCATGCTTTTCCGTCAGGATCGTGCGAGCCTGCGTATAGGCCTCGTCGATCAGACGGCGCACTTCGTTGTCGATCTTCTGCGCGGTCGCTTCGGAGACGTTCTTCGACTGCGAAACAGAATGACCGAGGAAGACCTCCTGCTGGTTCTCGCCATAGGCAACCTGGCCGAGCTCGTCGGAGAAGCCCCATTGGGTGACCATCGCACGGGCAAGCTTGGTCGCCTGCTCGATGTCGGAGGAAGCACCCGAAGTGATGTTCTCCTTGCCGAAGGTCAGTTCTTCGGCAACGCGGCCGCCCATCATGATGCAGAGGCGCGAGATCATCCACTTGTAGCTCATCGAGTAGCGGTCGCCCTCGGGAAGCTGCATGACCATGCCGAGTGCACGGCCGCGCGGAATGATCGTTGCCTTGTGCAGCGGATCGGCGACGGCGACGTTCAGCGCGGTGATGGCATGACCGGCCTCGTGATAGGCGGTGAGCTTCTTTTCCGCTTCGGTCATAGCCGAAGAGCGGCGCTCCGCACCCATCATGATCTTGTCCTTGGCGTCTTCGAATTCCTGCATGGTCACGACACGCTTGTTGCGGCGGGCGGCCATGAGGGCGGCTTCGTTGACGAGGTTCATCAGGTCCGCGCCGGAGAAACCGGGCGTACCGCGAGCCAGAACCTTGAGATCGACATTCGGTGCCAGCGGAACGTTGCGGGCATGAACCTTCAGGATGCGTTCGCGGCCGACGATGTCAGGGTTCGGAACGACGACCTGGCGGTCGAAACGGCCCGGACGCAGCAGCGCCGGATCGAGAACGTCAGGACGGTTGGTCGCGGCGATCAGGATGATGCCTTCATTGGCTTCGAAACCGTCCATCTCGACCAGGAGCTGGTTCAGCGTCTGTTCGCGTTCATCGTTACCGCCGCCAAGACCGGCGCCACGATGGCGGCCCACGGCGTCGATTTCGTCGATGAAGATGATGCAAGGTGCATTCTTCTTGGCCTGCTCGAACATGTCGCGGACGCGGCTTGCACCGACACCGACGAACATTTCAACGAAGTCCGAACCGGAAATGGTGAAGAACGGCACGTTGGCTTCGCCGGCAACCGAGCGGGCGAGCAGCGTCTTACCGGTACCCGGAGGGCCGACAAGCAGCACGCCGCGCGGGATCTTGCCGCCGAGGCGCTGGAACTTCTGCGGGTCGCGCAGGAACTCAACGATCTCTTCCAGGTCCTGCTTGGCTTCGTCAACGCCGGCAACGTCATCGAAGGTCACGCGGCCATGTGCCTCGGTCAGAAGCTTGGCCTTGGACTTGCCGAAGCCCATCGCACCGCGCGAACCGCCCTGCATCTGCCGCATGAAGAACAGCCAGACGCCGAGGATCAAGAGCATCGGCAGCAACGTTCCGAGATAGCTCAGGAAGCCGGAGGAACCATCAGTTTCCGGCCGCGCAGTAACGGCGACGTTCTTGGATTGCAGGCGCTCCAGCAGATTGTCGTCGATCACAGGCGAATAGGTCTGGAAGGTATTGTTATTCTCCAGATATGTTCCGGTCAGCCTGTTACCGGTGACCACGACATCCTTCACGCGGCCCGCATCGACCTCACGCAGGAACTGCGAATAAGGAACTTCACGCGAACCCGTCTGCGCCGGAGCCGTCTGGAACATACTGAAGAGGGCGATCAGCAGAAGCGCTATGATCGCCCACAAGGCGAAATTACGTAAGTTAGGGTTCATTGAACTCCCCAGCACTGGACAGTCGCCTCATGGCGGCCGTCATATTTGGTCTCTAACATAGGGTTGCGCCAGGCCATTGCCAAGGCGATCCACTCTGTCAGATCGTTTTTCCGTCAATACTTCTTAAAGGCGGCTCCGCATAGGGCACCCTTGAGAAAACTGCCGAAAGCCTCTCGGCAAAGGTGAAATCAAATCGTGTCAAAAAGCGGTCGAAGGCTGCAAAATGGGGCGTCAAATCGACGGATCGGGCGAATTCCGGCAATAAAAGCCCCTGCCCTGCGGATATGGCCGGCCCAGAAGCCGCAGCCCGTTTCCACGCCGCCTTGGGAAGACCCTGGCTCCAACCCCCATTGTCCTGCCTGTCATCGGAATCCGGCGAGCCTAAGTCGGGCGCGGAAGGCCCGTTACGCATTGTTGCCTCATTCACCGCGCCGGCACGTGTCGTAATTTCTACGGTCTCTGACGACCTGTTTCTCGCTTTAAATCTTCCATCCCAAACCCCGGCTTCTCCCGACCGAAGCACCAGAGGCAGGATTCCGCGGCTCTCACGTGCCAGATAAAGCCCGTCACGCCGCAAATCGAATACCACACGGCCGACAGTCATTCGCCCCGACTTGCCACCTGTGGCGAATGCAAGAAGCCGCTCCATCTGTTTCCTTCCCGGCACAAACGACTGCCCGCCAAAAACCGCCGTCAGACGGCCAAGCGCATAATCAAGAACTCTGCGATCCTGCCTCAACCCACCGGGCATCACCTGCCCGAGCAAACCGCCATGAAGCCTGAAATGGCGATGCAACCATTCGGCTCCGTCAGAAGAAAGAGCCAGCCGCTCTTCCCAAGCACGACAGATATTCGTCTCGGCAGCGCCCTCAGCGGAAAGCTGCCGGCGCGTCCGCACACGCTCGTATTTCACATCTTCATTGCTGGGATCGTCGATCCACGCCACGCTGCGCGCGGTCAGAAAGCGACGGATATCTGCCCGGGTGGAAAAAAGGAGCGGCCGCAGGATCCAGAAATGCCGGTCGAACAGCACCGCATCCGCGATGCCGGTAGAAATCTGCTCCGTCCGCATTCCACGCATGTGCAACGTTTCGCGCTGATCATCCAGCGTATGTCCTGTCACGATGAGATCAGCATCGAAGGCTTCCGCCGCCTCGGCAAGAAGACCGTAACGTGCCTCGCGTGCCGCCGCCAAGATACCGGTTTTCGGCTTTTCCCCCTGCCAGACCATCGTCCGGTGCGGAATGCCCATTGATGCGCAGAGAGTTGCGACCCGGCAGGCCTCATCCGCGGATTCATCGCGCAGCGCATGGTCGACTGTCGCAGCACAAAGGGAAATGGAAAGATCGGGTGCGGCCTTCAGCGCTTCATGGAGCAGCAGGAGCAGGCCACTGGAATCGCTTCCGCCTGAGATCGCGACAAGAATGCGCACGGGTGTCTTCAGCGAAGCAAGGAAACGGTCGATTGCCGCCTCGGGAGAAATCGGATCTTCCGGAAACAAACCGGAAGACCCTAGCAGGCGAGACGCTTCTGTTCGCTCGCAACCTTGTTTATGACGGCGCGGGAGGCTTTCGGATACCGCTTGCTGACTTCGCGCAGGGTTGCGCAGGCAGTATCGGTATTGTCGAGTGCGGCAAGCGACATGCCGAGCTTCAGCAGCATCTCAGGCGCCTTTTCGGATGTGCCGTATTTTTGATGGGCATTCAGAAAAGTCTTGGCCGATTCGTTGAACTTGCCCTGCGAATAAAGTGCTTCACCGAGCCAGAAATTGGCATCCGGAGCGCGCGAGCTGTTCGGATAACGGGAGATGTACTGCGTGAATTCCTGCTCCGCCGTAGCGTAGTCGCCGGAAAGCACGTGGCCATAGGCCGCCTTGTACTGGTCGGACTCGCTGCCGAGCGAAGCGGTCTGCTGCGGCGCGGCCGCATCCGGCAGCGGTGCGGAACCGACCGTCGCATTCTGGTTCATGGAATTGCCGACAGGATTGCCGTTCTGGTCGAAATCCATGGAGCCCAGCTCGCGCGGCGGCTGGCCGAGGCCTTCATTGGCCGGCACGCCGGTGGAGGGAGCCGTTTCGGCTCCCCGCGGGGCTTGAATGACCTTCGCGATATCATCGCCACCGCCTGATGCCGGTGGAGCGACGTCGGCTTCACTCTTCTTCACCGGCGTCTTGGCAGCACCGCCGGCTCCTGCGCCGCCTCCGGTTTTTTCGAGCTGCTGGAAGCGGAATTCATTGTCTTCCTGCTGCTTGCGGATTGTCTCCTGCATCTGGAGAAGCTGATAGCTCATCTCCTCGATACGGCCGTTCAATTGCCGCATCTGCTCTTCCATCTGCTGGATGCGGATTTCCGCGTCGCTGCCCTGCACCTTGACAACAGGCGCTGCCGGCTGGCTTTGTTGCGCGGATTGGCCGCCGATGTGCAAGCCGAAGAACGAAGCGGAATATGCCGCTCGCTCGCTCCCGGTCACGGCCGCAAGGCACAGCATGCCTGCCACGACTAGTTTCTTCATTTGTATCGTCCTGTCCCAGTGATTCTTCGCGCCCCGATGGCACGACAGGAGATTTTTCCAATTGCTCTCAAAAAGCAACGGAGTCTGGCCAAAGTGTGGTCAAAAAGAAAGGCGGCCCGCAAGGAGCCGCCTCGTCAAATTCCGGCTTTTGCCGTGAATTACATGCCTGCGCCGCCGAGAACGGTGACGGCACGGCGGTTCTGCGACCAGCAGGAAATGTCGTCGCAGACGGCGACCGGACGTTCCTTGCCGTAGGAGATCGTCTTCATGCGCTGGGCCGGAACGCCGCGCGAAGCGAGATAATCCTTGGCGGCTGCAGCGCGGCGAGCGCCGAGAGCGAGGTTATATTCGCGCGTGCCGCGCTCGTCGGCATGGCCTTCGACCGTGATCTGGTAGTTCGGGTAGCGACCGAGCCACTGAGCCTGACGGTCGAGCGTCTGGGCAGCATCGGCGCGGATCGAAGTGGAGTCGGTATCAAAGAAGATGCGGTCGCCGACATTGACCGTGAAGTCCTGGGTGGAGCCAGGTGTTGCCGCACCTGCACCGAGGCCGAGCTCGCCGGCACTGTTCGGCACGTTCTTCTTGGCGCAGCTTGCGAGAGCAAGGCCGGCGACAAGCGCGATCATGACGGGGTTACGGGCGAAATTCTGCATGCGGCTCATTGCCGGGGTGTGAATTCGGCTCATGGCCGGGTCTCCTTGCGACTTCAATCAGGGTTTCCGGACAGTAACCGCACTCGGTTAACCGGCCATCAAAGATTATGGTTAACGATTCGTTGATTTGTCCCTGCATCGCCCATTTTCAGGACTTTGCGGCGACATGAAGGCGATATTCTCCCCCTCCACTACTCCAGAAGCGGCGACCAGGCCGGGTCCGAGCCGTAGGCCGGCGTCTTGATGGCCTGTTCATTGTAGCCAGTCAGGTCGATCGAATAGAGTTGCGGACCGCCCGCACCTGCCGCCTGGCGGAAGAACATGATGACGCGGCCATTCGGCGCCCAGGTCGGGCCTTCATTGTGGAAACCGGTCGTCAAAATGCGTTCACCCGAACCATCCGGCTTCATGACGCCGATCGAGAATTTGCCGCCCGACTGCTTGGTGAAAGCGATCAGATCGCCACGCGGCGACCAGACCGGCGTGGAGTAACGGCCATCGCCGAAGGAAATACGGGTCTGTCCCGAACCGTCAGCATTCATCACGTAGATCTGCGACTGTCCGCCGCGGTCGCTTTCGAAGGCGATGCGGTTGCCGTCAGGAGAATAGGAGGGCGAGGTGTCGATTGCAGCCGTGGACGTCAGGCGTGTCGTCGTGCGTGAGCGCAGGTCCATCGTGTAGATGTTCGAGTTGCCTTCCTGCTGAAGGCTCATGATGACCTTCTGGCCATCGGGAGAAAAGCGCGGCGAAAAGGTCATGCCCGGAAAGTTACCGACGACTTCACGCTGTCCGGTCTCAAGCTGCAGCAGATAAACGCGCGGCTGCTGATTGGCGAAGGACATGTAGGTCACTTCCTGCCGGCTCGGCGAGAAGCGCGGCGTCAGCACGAGATCGCTGCCGTCGGTCAGCATGCGAACGTTGAAGCCGTCCTGATCCATGATCGCCAGCTGGCGCTTGCGCTGCTGCTTGGGACCGGATTCGGAAACGAAGACGACGCGGGTATCGAAATATCCCTCTTCGCCGGTGATCTGCTTGTAGATCGCGTCGGCGATGATGTGAGCGACACGCCGCCAGTTCTCCGGCTGCGTATAAAACTGCTGACCGGTCATCTGCTGCCCGGCAAAAGTATCCCACAGGCGGAATTCGGCGCGAAGGCGGCCATCGGCTTCCTTGGTAACTCGGCCAGTGACCAACGCCTGGGCATTGATAACCTTCCAGTCCTCGAAGCGCGGCGCAGCATCCGGATTGGAGATCTTTTCGATAAAGGCCGTCTTGTTGATCGGGGCAAACAGGCCGGAACGCTGCAGGTCGGCGGCGATGACCTGCGAGACCTGCGCGCCCATGTCGCCCTGGAAGTCAGTCACCGCAATCGGCATCGGCTGGACATTGCCTTTTCGAAGATCGAGGGTGACCAACGCGTTCGCCGGCGTCGTAACGGCTGCGGCCCCAATCAGGCCTGCAATGACCATCAGAGCGCGGATGAGGGAACACTTGACCATATCAAACAAGCCTTTCAGCATCTTATTGGGTAAGAGCGCTGGTGTCGAAATTGAAAACAATTTCCTTCCAGACATCGTATTTATCTTTCGGAAGCACCGTAAAAGGAGCTGCGCGACGAACTGCGCGAAGGCCGGCATCGCTAAGACTTTTCTGCGCACGCTCACTGCCACCGGTGACCTGCACATCAGGGTTGCCGACGATCTGCCCGTCTCTCGCTAGCTTTATGTGGATCGTCAAACGCACGCTGCCGATATCTTTCAGGCGACTGTCGACGATGAATTGACGTTCGATCGAGTGCACAGCCGCCGTGATTTCAGCCTTGCTGAGGATCAGGGCGTTTGCGCTGTTTCGGCGATCAGCCGTCTCCGCATTTGCATCGAAAGGAAATGCGAGGCCAAGGATCAACCCGATCAGCACCGCGTATATCCCGAAAGATTTCGCGAAATGGATCGAATTCCTCGGCATTCAAATCCCCATATCGCTGGGATGAAAATTAAGGACAACCTCGTTCCACACGTCATACTTGTCCATCGGAAGCGTCGTGCGGAACGACGGAGCAGATTTCATCACGGCACGGTAAGCGCCACTTTCCAGCGCACGACGCGTTGAATCGGTGCTGCTTCCGCCGGAAGACTCAATGTCAGGCTGGCCGATAATGTTTCCATCTTTATCGAGTTTGAAATGCACAGTGATGACCATGCCGGAAAGGCCTTCCATTCCCGGAGTAATAAGCCAGTTACCCTGGATCAAACCCTGTAGCGCATCTTGTTCGCTTTGGCTGAGCTTGGAACCGCCATTGCTCTTCTTCGCCCCCAGCGATGCCTCCTGCGTCGAACGCTTGGCGCCGCCGGCGGAAGGATCGGTCTTGTTCAGCAACGCCGAAATCTCGTCCGCGTTGAAGTCGCTCTTCATTGAAGAAGCCGATTTCGCCACTTCCTGTTTCTTGTCGGCTTTCTTCTTGTCGGTCGGTTTTTCTGCAGCCTTCGGCTCGTCCGGCGTTTTTTCCGGCGGCTTTTCAGCAGCCTTCTGTGGTTCCGGCGGCTTTACCTGTGGCTTGACGACCGGCGTCGGCACCTTGTCCGGCAATGCTTCGGCATCCGGCTTCGGCGGCTCCTCAGGCTTGGCCTGTTCTTCCGGCGGCTTTTCCTCGGGCTTCGGCGGTGTCACTTCGACAGGCTTTGGCGGCGGAATGGAAGCAACCTCCTTCGGTTGCTCGACCTCGGTCTCTTCCTTGTTGACTTCCTTGACGTCGTTCGGTTTGGGATCGATCGTCGGCAGCGGCTTCTCGCTCGAATTCGCCGCCGCAGCTTCGCTGTTGCTGGGCTTGGCGTTCGGGACCGGCGGCGTCTTCAGGTCGACATTGTTGTCACCGGCATTCTCCGCCGGCTGCGCGATCGGCGGCCGGGTCGTCGGCACCGGGGCTGATGTCTCCTTCTTCGGAGCCTTCTTGTCGCCCTGCTGCATCTGGGTGATGGATTCCACCGGCACGAGATCGACCGGCATCGCCTCGAAATCCTCCACCTTGAAGGATTCCGGCGCGCTGAGCGAAACCAGCGCCCAGGTAAGCACCAGCCCGTGCAGAACCGCAGATGTGACGACGCTGGTCTTCATCTTGAGCGTTACTGGTCCTTCTTCTGCTGTGTGACGAGGCCGATATTCTTGAAGCCTGCACCCTGGATGCGGGCCATCACGTCGGCAATCACGCCGTACGGAGCAGTCGCATCACCGCGCACGAAGATGCGTTCGTTGTAACCGGTGGTCGCGATCGCCTCGAGCTTTGCAGCAATCTCTTCAGCCGGGATCGGCGTTTCCTGCAGATAGACTTCACCGTTGTTCTTGACCGAGATTGTGATCGGCTGCGTCTCGGAATTCAGGGCCTTGGCCTGCGTTTCCGGCAGATCGATCGGAACGCCGACCGTCATCATCGGGGCCGCCACCATGAAAATGATGAGTAGCACCAGCATGACGTCGACGAGCGGCGTCACGTTGATTTCGGAGATAACTCCCTTGTTGCGGCCACCACGGCGGCGGCGTCCGCCGCCCCCTCCGCTATTGCCGCCTACAGCCATACCCATGATCGTCTACTCCGTTACTGCGCAGCCTGGCGCGGCTGCAGCTTTTCATCGATCTGGCGCGAAAGGATGGCGGAGAATTCATCCGCAAAGCCTTCCATGCGACCCGAGAGCTTGCCGGCGTCGGCGGAGAACTTGTTGTAGGCGATAACCGCCGGGATAGCGGCGACGAGGCCGATGGCGGTTGCGAGAAGCGCTTCCGCGATACCGGGTGCGACGACCGCGAGGTTGGTGGACTTCGAACCGGCGATTGCCTGAAACGAGGTCATGATACCGACAACCGTTCCGAAGAGACCGATGAACGGACCGGCCGAACCGATCGTCGCCAGTGATCCGAGACGGGCAGAGAGAAATTCGGATTCGCGGGCGAGCGTCACGTCCATGGCGCGGTCGATACGCATCTGCAGGCCGATCGGCGAACGCGCGCCGCGCTCGAAGGACTTCTTCCATTCGCGCATCGCCGCGACGAAGATCGCCGCAAGACCGGTGTTGTTGCGCTCGGAAAGCGTCCGGTAGAGTTCTTCCAGCGACTGGCCCGACCAGAACACCTGCTCGAACTTGTCGAACTGGCGACGGGCGCGTCCGTAGGCCAGATATTTGTCAATGACGATAGCCCAGGTCCACACCGAAGCGGCGATAAGGCCGAGCATGACCAGCTTGACGACGATGCCGGCCTGCATGAAAAGCGACCAGAGGCTGACGTCGGTCGTGGCTGCTGCCAATCCTACTTGTTCCATAGATCCAAAATCCCCGAATCCAAACGCCCGGCGCTTGACCGGGCGGCACGAAGTGATCACGCAAGAATGTCTGGCGGCCGCCGCCCAAAGCCCTGGTCAAGCTTCCAAGCTCTTCTTCCGCCTTCTTGCCGTCAAATTTGGTCAAAGGAAGGCGTGCGTCGCACAAACTCCGACTCCGCAAGTAAGACACCATTATGGTTAATAGATCGTTAGTGCCAGACTATGACAGCGGGAATGTCGCGGGAGATTTTGTTCCTGGATAACTTGACCGGACATTGTCCGGTTGCTGAACACAGCGCTCATCTTGCAGCGCGGCAATTCCTTCACATAAAATTCAAGTTTTTACAAGCCCTCGATTCCGGCAGTTTGACGCAGGAAACGCAGGCATATCCCGGCTATTTTCAGCTTTCGGGAACGAGCATTTGCCTTGCCAGTGTCTCCGGCAACCGGCGCGGCCTACCCTTGGCATTGATCACCGCGATGATCACCTTGGCTGATATCAGCAGCGTATCGTCGCGGCGGATTTCCTGGTTGAGCACCATCTTCGCGCCGCCGGCCTTTTCTGTGTGTGTGATCACGGTCAAAATGTCGTCCATGCGGGCCGGGCTTTTGAAGTCGATCTCCATGCGATGGACGACGAAGATGAGTCCTTCCTCGTCCGCATTCACGAGCTCTCGCTGCTCCACACCGAGACACCGCAGGTAGTCGGTGCGGCCCCGTTCGAGGAAATGCAGATAGCGTGCGTGATAGACCAAACCGGAGAAATCCGTATCTTCATAATAGACCCGCTGGACGAGTCGATGCCCCACCTCGGTGAGTTCCCCGGAAATAGAAAAACCGTGTTCCGCCATAATTTTCTCCAAACTTTCCGGCCCTCTTTGACGCAACACTTCTCGACAGGCAAGCATTGAACAATTGTCATATTTCCTAACTATCCCGATGGGAAACAACCGATGAGGAGCCAGTGGCATGAAGATTGCGGTGATGGGCGGAGACGGTTTCATCGGTTGGCCAACCTCGCTGCATCTCTCCGATGCCGGGCATGACATCCACATCCTCGACAATCTCTCCCGCCGCTGGATCGATACCGAGCTCGGCGTCCAGTCGCTGACGCCGATGGACTCTATTCAGGAGCGCACTCGTATCTGGCATGCCGAAACCGGCCGCCGCATCCATTTCAATCTGATCGACCTCGCCCGCGACTATGAGCTCCTGAAGAAGTGGCTCGCGGAAAACCGGCCGGATGCGATCATCCATTTCGCCGAGCAGCGCGCTGCGCCCTATTCGATGAAAAGCGACCGGCACAAGAATTACACTGTTAACAACAATGTCAGCGCCACGCATAATCTCCTGAATGCTTTGGTCGAGTTGCAGCTCGATGCGCATCTGGTCCACCTCGGCACTATGGGCGTCTATGGCTATTCGACGGTCGGTGCCGCCATTCCGGAAGGTTATCTGCCTGTCGGCATCGAGACGATGGATGGCGAAACTGCCTCCCAGGAGATTCTCTATCCATCCAATCCCGGCTCGATCTACCACATGACCAAATGCCTGGATCAGCTACTCTTCCAGTTCTACGCCAAGAATGACAGCCTCAGGATCACTGATCTGCATCAAGGCATCGTGTGGGGCACGCATACTGAACAGACACGCCGCCATCCGCAGCTCATCAACCGCTTCGATTATGACGGCGACTACGGCACGGTGCTGAACCGGTTCCTCATTCAGGCCGCCATCGGCTATCCGCTGACCGTCCACGGCACCGGTGGCCAGACGCGCGCCTTCATCCATATCCAGGATTCCGTTCGCTGCATCGAACTGGCGCTCAAGAATCCCCCGGCCCGCGGCTCACGCGTCGAGATCTTCAACCAAATGACGGAAACCCATCGCGTGCGCGATCTCGCCGAGATGATCGCCAAGATGGCCGGTTCCGAAGTCGTCTGGCTACCCAATCCACGCAAGGAAGCTGCCGAAAACGATCTGGTCGTCAGGAACGACAAGTTCCTCAGCCTCGGCCTCGATCCGATTACCCTGAAGGCAGGCCTGCTCGACGAAATCGTCGAAGTCGCCAAGAAATTCGCTTACCGTGTCGACCGCTCTCGCGTCCCGGCCGTCTCCGCCTGGACGAAGGATATCGCCGCGACAATTAATCACGACCCGGAAGGCAAGCGGCTGAAGTCCGTATCATGAGTGGTGCTTTCTTCTCGAAGCAACGGCCTTGCCGGAGCGAGGCCGTTCAGGAAAGTACCCCGCATCCATGACCCCTGCCCCGCACTTCGCCTACGTCACTCTCGTCACCAACGCCGATTACGCCATGGGCGCGACGGCACTGGCAAACTCGCTGCGTCGCACCGGCACGGACGCCTCCATCGTCATTCTGCATACCGGCGGAGTCGACGCGGCCACCCTCGCCCCGCTGAACGCTCTCGGCTGCCGGCTGATCGAAGTCGAGCATCTGCCGTTGTCGGATGCTTTCAACGAGCGGCATGCGCGCGGCAATCTCCACTCCGCAGCACCTTTCACCAAAGGCCGCAAGCCGACCTTTCATTCGCCGCTCGACAATTTCTGCAAGCTCCGCCTCTGGCAGCTTGTCGAATATGAGCGCTGCGTTTTCATCGATGCCGATGCGATCGTCTTGAAGAATGTCGACAAGCTCTTCGCCTACCCGGAATTCTCCGCGGCGCCGAATGTCTATGAAAGCCTTGCCGACTTCCACCGCATGAACTCCGGCGTCTTCGTTGCCCGCCCTTCGCAAGAGACCTTCCGGCAGATGCTTGCAGTTCTGGATCAGCCCGACATCTTCTGGCGGCGCACAGACCAGACCTTCCTCGAGACGTTCTTCCCCAATTGGCATGGTCTGCCGGTCTATTTCAACATGCTGCAATATGTCTGGTTCACGATGCCGGCCCTGTGGGATTGGAAGAGCATTTCTATCCTGCACTATCAGTATGAAAAACCTTGGGAAAAAGATCATCCCAAGGCAGCGAGGCTACAACCTTTGATCGATTTGTGGCATTGTTTTCATATTGGCGGCCACGTGCCGGAGATTGCATCTCTGGCCAATCCGGATGAGGCGGCATGAAAGTACTGGTATCAGGCGGAACGGGTATCGTCGGACGTTATATCGTCGAAGAGCTGCTTTCTGCCGGATATCAGGTCATTATCGGCGGACGGCGTGCGCCACTTCCCCGGTTCTTCTCTCGTCCCGTCGATTTCGCCCCGCTTTCGCTCGATCCGGACGAGGACGATATCGGCGCCTTCGATGATGCCTATTTTTTCGTACACGCCGCCTTCAGCCACATCGAAGGAAAATACCGCGGCGGCGAAGGCGATGATCCAAAGGCGTTTCACCGCCTGAATCTCGATGGCACAGTGAAACTCTTCGAGGAGGCAAAGCGCGCAGGCACCCGCCGTTGCATCTTCATGTCCAGTCGCGCCGTCTATGGCGAGCATGCACCGGGCACCGAGCTTTTCGAAACCATGTCCGCCACGCCGGAAACCCTCTACGGGCAGGTCAAGCTCGATGCGGAGCGGGCGCTCGCCCATCTTTCCGGCCCAGGCTTTGCAGGAGCAAGCCTGCGGGCAACAGGTGTTTACAGTGACGGTTCTCCAAACAAATGGGATCGACTGATCGATGACTATCTGAGCGGCCAGCCTGTTTCCTCACGCGCGGGAACCGAGGTGCATGGACGCGATCTCGGCCGTGTCGTGCGACTGATGCTAGAAACGGAAAGCGCCCGAATCTCCGGCGAAGTCTTCAACGTTTCGGATATCGCCGTCGATACGAGGGATATCCTTTCGCCGATCCGCCATCACGTCCACTGTCCCTTCTCGCTGCCCGAAGCAGCGGACAAGGCAGAGCTTTGCACCATGAACACGAGTAAGATCCGCGCGCTCGGCTGGAAGCCCGGTGGCATGCCCCTTTTCGAACAAACGATGCAGCAATTGGCTGGGAAACAATGGGTTCCGCGCCCCAGTTCCACGCAAGTCTGATCTGGCAGAGTGCGCCCCAAATGTAATCGGGGGTATATTATGCAGCTCGCAACCGTTTCGGCGTCCACCCTTCTGCGCGGCACTCAGCCGGCACAATCCGGCGTTTCGTCCACGAGCAACGAGCCCGATACCGGCGTATTGAAGATCCAGCGGCAGTCGCTGGCGCTGGAACAGGTGCGTAATTCGCTGGCAAGCTCCGCCGACGATGCGAAGAGCCGCGCCCAGCGCAAGCTCGAAGAAGCCAAGCAGGAGCTTCAGGCGCTGAAGACGGCGGGCTTCCCGCCTGAAGTGATTGCGCGTCTCGCCGCCGAACTCGCACGTAAGGTTGGCGCCGCGGCCTCCGAATTTGCCTCGGCCGTTGCAACCGGCGGCTCTTCCGATGCAAGTGCTGCGACCAGCACAGCAGCCATATCAGCTTCCACCGCTGCGACGACCGATGCCACCACCAATGCAACGGCCGACGTTGTCGCAAGCGATGCAGCAGCTTCCACCGAGGCAGCGCATGGCACCGAAACGACAACGGAAGCAGTGGAAGATGGCACGGACACTGCGGAAACAGATGGCGCGGCTCATGCCCGCAAAGCGTATCAGGAAATCGTCGAAGACGGTTCGAAGTCGTCGGCAATTTCCGCCGATGACCGAAAGACGATGGAAGAGTTCAAATCCGTCGTCCGCGAACTGAAGCAGATCCTCGAGAAGGCAATGCGCGATCTGCGTGAGAAGAACCGCGACGCCTCCGCCGAAGGTGCAATCGGAGCAGCACAATCAGCCGTGACCGGGCTGTCGGCTGCCGTGCCGACGGCGACCATTCCTTCGAGCATCGTCGTCTAACTATTAGGCGCTGCCGTCTGTGGCAGAAAATGGATCGTTGCCTTGTTGACGAGCAGCACGAGGCAGGCGGCAAAGACAGTCGCAAATAGCCTATCCAACAGCGCGGAAGCCGGCAGGGCATGATCGGCGGTTCCCATGGCCATCATCATCAGCGGCGTCATCACGATCGAATAGGCGAGATAATTCCTGGCCCGCAGGAAGGGCCTGCTACCGCCGAGCGCGGCGACAACAAGCACATCGGCCCAGGCTGGCAAGGTAAGAAACGACAGCAATCCCGCACAACAGACACCGAAGAGAACGCCGATCACTCTTTGCGTCGTCTTGAGTGGCAAACGTTCCGGCCGCCGCTCGATCAGCAGCACCAGCGCCAGCGCCGCCCAGTGAACATCGTGATCGGGAAAGAACAGGTGGATGAGCGAGACGGCGCCCAGGCAGGAAACCAACCGGACGGGATATTGCCAGCCTGCTGGCTCCGTCAGAGAACGCCGCAGCCTGTTGAATTTCTGTCTGGCGGTCGGCTTGCGTTCATCCTCGACCGGCTCTGCCGCGCGACGGCGGATATGCGCGACGACCCCAGCCATCATCATGTGGAGAACGACAGCGAAAAGCGCGCCGCCGATGACAATGGCAAAGATGAGCAGCGGATCTGCCGTGGTGGTAGAGACGATGCCGCCGACCATGACGAGATAGAAGACGAAGCGCATAGAGGCGGCGACCATAGCGCGATCGAAACCACCGACGATACCGGCAATGCCGGCAATCACCAATAGGCCCATCTGCCAAGCACCGCCAAGCCGTCCGAGCGCGCAGGCAAGCCCCGTCGCAAACACTAGGACCAGCAATGCGGCCCCTGCGCTCGCAGCTTGCGTCCTCAGTCTGCCATGCGCTACCGTCCCGCTCATCGCCATGCCGCCGATCAGGCCAAGCCCCGTATGATGGCCCCTCGCCGCAAGCAGCGCCGGAACGGCCATGGCAAGCGCCGATACGGCGATTTCGATCGCCGTCACTTCCTTTTCAGTCGACCAGCGAAAGGCTCCGGCTACGTGATTGAGTGTCTTTTCCATCAATCGTTTCTCAGACCCGGAATTGGGCATCCAAGAAATAATACGCACTGCGTACGATATGTCCAGTAATCACGACGCACCTGCGACACGCATCTTGCGCTCCGTCCTGCTGCTCGGCCGCCGCTTGCGGGCTGCGCGCCCCGAAGGTCCGCACAGCCTGTCGACCATTGCGATCCTCGCCACGCTTCATCGCTTGGGGCCGATGCCCGCCTGGCGGCTGGCCCTGGAAGAACATCTGCAGCCGCAATCGGTCACCCGTATCATCGCGGCCCTTGAGCGCGACGAGCTGATCAGCCGCATGCGTAGCGAGACCGACCGCCGCGAGATCGAACTGTCGATCACTCCTCACGGCCGCACGGTGTTGTCCGAGGACATAGGCGCTCGCCGCGCCTGGTTGGAAAAAACGATGGACGACCACCTGACACCGGAAGAGCGCAGGACATTGATGGAAGCGTCGGAAATCATGCTGAAACTCGCCTATGCCCATATCGAGAACGAGGCGCAATCAGGCGAAGAATAGACCCTTTTCACCTGTTGCAATCAGCCACAAGCGGTTATGTTCGCCGGACAACGATATGGAATTGAGATGACGCCCAAGGAATTGAAGGCTCAATTGCGCGCTGAGCGTCTGGCACTCAGGGATGCGATCCCGACGGATCTGCGCGCAGCCAAAAGCCTCGACATGGCAGCCCATGCCGGCGATGCGATTGCTTTTACGCCCGGCACGATCATCTCCGGTTTTCTGCCGATCCGTTCGGAAGCCGATCTGCAGCCGCTGATGGCGCGGTGGCGCGGACGCGGCGCCCGCCTTTGCGTGCCCGCAATCATCGACAAGCAGACCATCGTCTTCCGCGAACTCGTCCACGGCGCGGCACTGATCGGCACCGGCTTCGGCACGGTCGGCCCAAGCGAAGACGCTGCTATCCTCGACCCCGAAATCATGCTCGTGCCGCTGTCGGCTTTCGATTCCCGCGGCCACCGCATCGGCTACGGCGCCGGCCATTATGACCGTGCAATCGGCCGTCTCCGGCAAAAAGGCCTGTCGCCGAAGCTGATCGGCATTGCATTTGACTGCCAGGAAGTGGCAGAGGTACCGGCTGAGCCGCATGACATAAGCCTGGATGCCATCCTGACGGAAAGCGGCCTGCGCCATTTTACCTCACGGATTGGATAGGGAATGCGACTGCTATTTCTGGGTGACATGGTCGGCAAGACGGGACGCACGGCGGTCTGGGACCGCCTGCCCGGTCTGGTTTCCGACCTGAAGCTCGACTTCGTCATCGTCAATGGCGAAAACGCCGCCGGCGGCTTCGGCATCACCGAAGACATCTTTCTGGAAACGATCAATGCCGGCGCCGATGTGGTGACAACCGGCAATCACGTCTGGGACCAGAAGGATGCCGTCGCCTTCGCAGGCCGCCATGACCAGTTTCTGCGTCCGGCAAATTACCCGCAGGGAACGCCCGGCCGCGGCTCCGGTCTTTTCTATGCGCGCAACGGCGCGCGCGTGCTCGTCGCCAACATTATGGGCCGCGTCTTCATGCATCCCGAGCTCGACGACCCCTTCAAGGCGGCTGAGACGATCCTTGCCGCCTGCCCGCTGAAGGAGCAGGCCGATGCCATCATCTTCGATTTCCATGCGGAAGCGACGAGCGAAAAGCAGTGCTTCGGCCATTTCGTCGATGGCCGCGCCAGCTTCGTCGTCGGCACCCACACGCACGTGCCGACCGCCGATGCGCAGATCCTGAATGGCGGCACCGCCTATATGTCGGATGCCGGCATGTGCGGCGATTACGATTCCTCGCTCGGCATGGACAAGGAAGAACCGCTGAACCGCTTCATCTCCAAGATGCCGAAGGGCCGTATGGAAGCGGCCACCGGCCCCGCCACCATCTGCGGCGTCGGCGTGGAAATTTCGGACGCGACGGGTCTGGCCGAAAAGATCGCCCCGCTGCGCCTTGGCCCGCGGCTTGCCGAAACGATCCCGGAGTTCTGGCGCTAGGCCACTGCAACACGCAATTGTGAGCATGCGCCGGCTGGACCGCTGCGACCGCATGCCGCATCCTCGCGGGCGTCGTGAAAGCGCCGGAGGGGTGGCATGAAGCCGCATTGTCTTGTCCTCGCTATCGCATGCCTAGCGGTTTTCACCGCACCGCGCCTTGCCGCAGCCCAGGAAAACCGCAGACCTGTCAGCCAGTGCCAGGCTATCGCGCAGACTATCCCCAAGGCGACCTTCGCCAGCTTCTCCGTTACGGCGCCGATAATCCCGGCGGTGTCCGAGGACGAAGATGTTAAATTCACCTACCTTGGCCATTCTACCTTCGAGATCGACACACCCGGCGGCATTGTCATCGCCACCGATTATAATGGCTGGTACAAACCCGCGGTGACACCCGATGTCGTGACCATGAACAAGGCGCATCAGACGCATTACACGCTGACGCCGGACCCGGGCATCAAGCATGTTCTGCACGGCTGGAGCGATATTCCCGGCGACAAGGCGAAGATCAATCTTGTCGTCGGCGATGCCTATATCCGCAATGTGACGACGGATATCCGCTTCAGCTACGGGCTCGGCGGATCGCAGCAGGACGGAAATTCCATTTTCATCTTCGAGATCGCCGGCCTCTGCATCGGCCATCTCGGCCACCTGCATTATGAGCTGACCGACACACATTACACTGAAATCGGCAGGCTGGATGTGGTCATGGTGCCGGTCGATGGCGGCCTGACCATGGGTGCAGACAGTATGAGCCGCGTCATCAAGCGGCTGCGCTCGTCGCTGATCTTGCCGATGCATCGCCGCGGCCCGCCGGTCAACGCCTTCATCTCGATGTTCGGCAATGGTTTCGACATCAACTACGCGCCCGACAACAGCATCACCGTTTCGCTGCGCACGCTGCCGAAAAAGCCTCTGATCTATGTGATGAAGGACGTGCAGTAAAAGGCCCGGACCATGCCGGGCCTGTTTGCTCACGCAAATTGCAGATGCCGTTTGATGCCGACGTCAGGCATCTTCTCCTCATCGAAATTGGCCTTAGCAATTTCCCAGCCGAATTTCAGCTTGCTGCCGGTCGAGACCCAGATGTCGGCGTCATCGACATGCATGGAGAGCATCGTCAGCTTTGGATCCTTCTTGCCACCTTCGTACCAGGCGGCAACGACCGAGTTCCAAAACTCCTCGATTTTCGAGGGATCAGGGTGCACCTCGATAACCCCGGACAGGCAGGCATGATAATCATGGTTCTTGCCGATGACGCAGAAATGCGCGCGGCTGCCTGGTTTGATCATCTGCACGAGTTCGGCATCCGTCTTGGTATAGAACCAGATCGTATTGGTGGTCGGATCGACGTTGGGTGCCATCGGCTGCATGTGCATATCGATGCCTGAAAGACCAAGCATGCCGGCATTGATATCGTTGATCTGATCCCAGAGCTGACGTGCCGGTTGTTCCCGGGCTTCAGTGAAGCTTGCCATTGCCGTTCCTTTCCTGCTGGTGTTGTCGGTTGAAAACGTCATCTCCTCGGCTTTGTTCCGCCCACCACCACGCCGCCAGGGAAGGATCGAAAAGCTGCTTTTTCCTTGAATATCGCCCTTTCCGATCTTATAAGGCGGCCCATTCCGAACAATGAGACGTGAACAGGGGTGCCATGGCTGGCCATTCACAGTTTAAAAACATCATGCACCGTAAGGGCCGTCAGGATTCCGTGCGCTCGAAAATGTTCTCCAAGCTCGCGCGCGAAATCACCGTTGCCGCCAAGGCCGGCCTGCCCGACCCGACGATGAACGCCCGCCTGCGCCTGGCGATCCAGAACGCCAAGGCCCAGTCCATGCCAAAGGACAATATCGACCGCGCCATCAAGAAGGCTTCCGGCGCCGATACGGAGAACTATGACGAGGTCCGCTACGAAGGCTACGGCCCAGGCGGCACGGCGATCATCGTCGAGGCCCTGACCGACAACCGCAACCGCACCGCCTCCAACGTCCGCTCGATCTTCACCAAGGCCGGCGGTGCACTCGGCGAAACCGGCTCGGTTTCCTTCTCCTTCGACCACGTCGGCGAAATCACCTACAAGCTGTCCGCCGGCGATCCCGACAAGGTCATGGAAGCCGCGATCGAAGCCGGCGCCGATGATGTGGAGACCGACGAGGAAGGCCACTACATCACCACCGCCTTCGAAGCCCTCGGCGAAGTCGCCAAGGCGCTCGAAGCATCCCTCGGCGAAGCCGATACCGTGAAGGCAGTCTGGCGCGCCCAGAACAACGTACCGGTCGACGAAGAGAGGGCGCAGTCGCTGCTGAAAATGATCGACTCGCTTGAAGACGATGACGACGTCCAGAACGTCTATTCGAACTTCGAAGTCTCCGAAGAAGTTCTGGCCAAGCTCTCGGCTTAAAGCCATCCAGGATATTGAATCGACAAACCCGGCCATTCCGCCGGGTTTTTGTTTGCTGGGATGCTCTGGCGGCTAGGCCGCAGCCCGCATGAAGTTGCCAAGCCCAGCAAAGAGCTCCACCGATTTCAACCGCGCCTCGATATCATGGATCGGCATGGAGATGATGACCTCATCGGCCTGCGTCTCCTTGAGGAATTCATTGAGCTGGGCTTCGGCCGTGACCGGCGAACCGACGACGGCGTAGCGTAGCGTGTGCTCGACATTCATCTTTTCCATCGGTGACCAGAAGGCATCCATATCCCTGACCGGCCGTGGGAAAGGCCCGCGCACATTGCGCCGCAGATTGACGAACTGCTGTTGAGCCGAGGTGAAGTGATACTGCGCCTCCTCGTCCGTCTCAGAAACCGCACCCATGACGCCGACCATCACATAGGGCTTGTCGAGTTCCGACGAGGGCTGGAACCGGTCGCGATAGATCGCGATGGCATCAAGCAGCATGTCAGGCGCAAAATGCGAAGCAAAGGCGAAGGGGAGGCCGAGCATGGCCGCAAGCTGGGCGCTGTAGAGGCTGGAGCCGAGCAGCCAGATCGGGATGTGTGAATCGTTGCCGGGTACGGCGAGGATCGCCTGGTTTTCGATCGGCGTACCGAGAAGCTGCTGGAGTTCCACCACATCATTGGGGAAGCTATTTGCACCGGCGTCGAGGTTGCGCCTGAGCGCCTGCGCCGTGCGCATGTCCGTTCCCGGCGCGCGGCCGAGACCGAGATCGACGCGACCGGGAAACAAGGCTTCGAGCGTGCCGAACTGTTCGGCGATGACGAGCGGCGCATGGTTCGGCAGCATGACGCCACCCGAGCCGATGCGGATGGTCTTCGTCACCGCCCCGATCTGCCCAAGGATGACTGACGTCGCCGCACTCGCGACGCCGGGCATGCCGTGATGCTCTGCCATCCAGAAACGCGTATAGCCGAACTCCTCGGCCTTCTGTGCCATGCGCTTCGACGCTGCAAAGGATTGGCTGATGGTCGTGCCTTCGGCCACAGGGGATAGATCGAGAATGGAAAAGGGAACCATGGAAACCTGCCGCGCAAGAATGGGGGTGTGGTCTATGTAGGTTCGCCGTAGCGCTATTCCAAATCGCAGCGCAAACAAAAGCAGCCGCAATGAGTGGCTATCATTCGTCGAAAGCAGGTGCGAATTTCAGTGCGCCAGAAGGTGGCGGCCCCTTGAAGACGATCCGCTGCACATATCGCGTATCGAGGTCGCCATATGTCAGCTTTCCATCGCTCTCGAAGCCGACGCCGCGATAAACGGCGGGATTACCGATCAGCGCACAGCCCGTCGCGTCACGCTCTCTCAGCAGATCGAGCCCTTTTAGGATCAGCTCTCTGCCGATCCCCTGCCGCTGCCGCTCCGGCTTTACCGAAATCGGCCCGAGCCCATACCATCCATCCTCGATATCACCGATCGTGATCGGCGAGAAAGCGACATGGCCGATGATCTCCCCGCCCTCTTCCGCGACGAGAGATAGTATCAAATCACCAGACGCGCGAAGATCCCTGACAATCCGCGCTTCGGTATTGTTGCTGTAAGGCATCGGCTCGAACGCCACCCGCGTCAGCTCGTGAATGGCATCCGCATCCTCGGGTCTTTCGAACCGGATCAGCATGATGCGATCACGCCCGTTTGCGCAGCAGATGCATGTCGGCGCTCTGCTGCTGATACCCTTCAGCAAGGGTGAAATTGCCGAGCTGGCGGTCCATCTCCACAGCTTCGGTTGCCAGACGGTGGATTGCAGCCGTCGTCTCCTCGACCATCGCCGCATTCTGCTGCGTCATGGAATCGAGCTCGGCGACTGAGCTGTTGATCTGCCGCAGGGTGTCGGCCTCTTCACGGGTGGATTCCATGATCTCGTTGATCTGGCCGTTGATGGATTCAACATGACCACCGATGCCGGTCAGCGCAACGCCGGCCCTTTCAACGAGCGCCACGCCGCTTTCCACCTCATGGGTGGATTTCTGCAACAGGCTGGAGATTTCCTTGGCAGCGCTCGAAGACCGCTGCGCCAGTTCGCGCACTTCCATGGCGACAACCGCAAAGCCCTTGCCGCTTTCGCCGGCGCGTGCCGCTTCGACACCAGCATTCAGCGCCAGCAGGTTGGTCTGGAAGGCGATATCGTCGATGACGGAAATGATGGTGTTGATCTGCCGTGAAGACGCCTGGATCGCTTCCATCGCCGCGATCGTCTCGCGCATGATCTGGCTGGAACCGATCGTCTCCTTCTTGGCATCGCGGGCGATGCGCGCGGCCTGCTCGGCGCGTTCGATCTGTACGCGCACCGACTGGGTGATGGCGCTGATCGCGTTGGCCGTCTCCGTGATCGAGCTTGCCTGGCGCTCGGTGCGGCCGGCCAGTTCATCGGCGCCCGTCCGCATCTCCTCGGAACCGGCCCGGACGGCCATGGAGTTGCCGCCGATCGCCGTCATCGTTTCGTTGAGCGTCGCCAGGGCCTCGTTGAAGTTCACACGCAGGCTTTCGAGCTCGCTCGGGAAGCGGGTTTCGATCTGGTAGGCCAGATCACCACTCGCCAGATAGTGAAGCCCCTCATCGAGTGCCGCGACGACATCCTGCAGGCTGCGGGCCTCCGCCTCGCGCTGAGCCAGATTCTGCTGGCGCTCGCTTTCAGTCCGCATGCGCGTTTGCTCGCTCGCAGCTTCGAGCTCGCGGCCTTCGATCAGCGACTGCTTGAAGCGAGCAAGCGCTTTCGCCATCGTGCCGATCTCATCCTTGCGGTTCTGGCTGCCGATCTCAACGTCGAGCTTGCCGTCTGCGACTTCGCGGGTCACGCCGGCAAGACGGGCAAGCGGCGAGAACAGGAAGTTGGTGATAAGGCCTGTGGCAATCGCCATGACAACGAGAACGCCAATGCCGATCGAGGTCAGCAATGTGGCGACCTCGATAGAGCCGGCATTCAATTCGCTGAGCAGCACGCTTTCAACGACGAGGAAACGGTCACCGCGATAATCGGTACCGCGGACGTAGGCGCGTGCCGCACCGTCGGCGCGATCGAAATCTGAAACCGTCATCGCAGAACTCGCAAGCGCGTCCTTGATGAAGGTGAACGGTGCAGCATCGAGCGTCGCAAGCTGGCCGGATGCATTGAGACCAACGGCCGAACCATCAGCCGAAATGATGGCCGTCTTTGCCGTGCTGCCGGATACGATACCCTTTGCCAGAATGCTGGTGACGACATCGTCGCGCACCTTGAACAGCATCAGCCCCTTCGCCTGGCCGAGCTTGACGATCGGCACGGCATAAAAGATCGCCGACTTGCCGCTGCCGGCATCGACACGCAAGCCGGAGAAGGCCGTCGGCGCGGAATCGTCCGTCGCCTTGGTGGTGTTTTCGATTGCCTTGGCATAGGCGATGCCCGCGCCGGTCGATTTCCAGGCGTCCGACTTCAGGTTTTCGGCGAAGTCGTCATTCTTCTTGTAGGAATAGAGCACGGTGCCGTCGAGATCGACGATCAAGAGGTCGTTGAAGGCGGTATCGGCGAGGTCACGCGCCACTTCGCTCTGCGTCTTCTCATGGCTCGAATAATAGAAACCGCTCGGACCCTCCGGCTTTGCGAGCTTCTCGCGCTGGTCGGCCGTGTTCGGATTGTTCGTGATGAAGACCTTTTTCAGCTCACCGCGAGCATCGCCGGAGCTCTTCTCCATCGTCTTCCAACCGCTCTTCAGGTTGGTGATCGACATCTGCAGCGCTTCGATGCGCGCAATCGAGGTTGCCTGGTTCTCAAGCTGCTCGAGTTGGTCCTGCAGCATGTCGCCGCGGAAGATCAGCACGCTCTCCTTGGCCTTCAGCGCCTGTTCGTCGGAAACGCGGCTGCTGGCGAAATAGGCGAGGATATTGATCACCGCGACCGAAAGCGTGGTCAGCAGGATGAAGGTGGCTATCACCTTGAAGGACAGGGACTGAAATCTCTGAGCCATGAAAACGAACCCTTCCGGAACGGCGACGCCGGCGAGTGGCATCCTGGAGACATCACCCACCGGTTGAACTGCAAACAGAGCATCGGAAGCCTTAAGCTTTGCGAAAGCCGGCTCCTCTCACATTTGATGGATTAGAATTCAGGCATTCGGTTTAATTCGCGGTAAATGCGGTCCCGCAAAAACAAGGCATGTTTTTGTTTTGTTCACATATCGATGGCACTTATTTCACCATCGCTATAGGGTGAACCATGCAAAACACGATTCGCATCATCGGTATCGATCCCGGCCTTCGCCGCACGGGATGGGGTATCATCGATACGCTCGGCAATTCGCTGCGCTTCGTTGCCTCGGGGACAGTCACTTCGGATGGGGACATGGACCTGGCCTCGCGCCTATGCCAGCTGCATGATGGGCTTGCCGATGTGGTCCATTCCTACAAGCCGGAAGAGGCAGCCGTCGAACAGACCTTCGTCAACAAGGACGCCGTCGCAACCCTGAAGCTCGGCCAGGCGCGCGGTATCGCCATGCTGGTGCCGGCCCGTGCCGGTTTGCCCGTATCGGAATATGCGCCGAACGCCGTGAAGAAGACCGTCATCGGTGTCGGTCACGGCGAAAAGCAGCAGATCCACATGATGCTGAAGATCCTGATGCCGAAGGCCGAGTTCAAGGGCAACGACGCCGCCGACGCACTGGCGATTGCCATCTGTCACGCCCATCACCGCGGCGCAAACCGCATGCGCCAGGCGATTGCCGGCGCTTCCGCAACCCATCCCTGACGGAACAAGATCATGATCGGCAAGCTGAAAGGCACCATAGACGAGATCGGCGATGACTATGTGCTCGTCGATGTGCATGGCGTCTGCTACGTCGCCTATTGCTCGGGGCGCACGCTCTCGAAGCTCGGCTCTGTCGGAGAAGCCTGCATCCTCTTTATCGAGACCTATGTGCGCGAGGACCAGCTCAAGCTGTTCGGTTTTCAGACGCAGCTCGAGCGCGAATGGTTCAACCTGCTGCAGAGCGTGCAGGGTGTCGGCGCGAAAGTGGCGCTTGCCGTGCTCTCGACGCTGACGCCGTCGGAACTTGCCAACGCGATCGCCTTGCAGGACAAAACCGCCGTTTCGCGCGCTCAGGGCGTCGGCCCCAAGGTTGCTGTCCGCATCGTCACCGAACTGAAGAACAAGGCGCCCGCCTTTGCCGGCGAGGCGATCAATATCGGCCTCAAGCAGGAGATCGGCGAAGGCGTGGCCGCAGCCCCCGTTGCCGACGCCGTTTCGGCCTTGACCAATCTCGGCTATTCGCGTGATCAGGCGGCCAATGCGGTTGCCGCCGCCATGAAGACGGCCGGCGAAGATGCGGATAGCGCCAAGCTGATCCGCCTCGGCCTGCGGGAACTCTCACGCTGATGGCCCCACAGGGTGTCAATGCAGGCCGCTTGGTGTATGGACTTGAGCAAGCTTCTAACGGAAATACCCAATGACTGATGCCCGCCTGATAACGCCGGAAAAGCGTGGCGAAGACTTCGACACCACGCTGCGCCCGCAGTCTCTGGACGAGTTCACCGGCCAGGCGGAGGCGCGCGCCAATCTCAAGATCTTCATCGAAGCGGCCAAAAACCGCGGTGAGGCGCTGGACCACGTTCTCTTCGTCGGCCCGCCCGGCCTTGGCAAAACGACATTGGCGCAGATCATGGCAAAAGAGCTCGGCGTCAATTTCCGCTCGACCTCCGGCCCCGTCATCGCAAAGGCCGGCGATCTGGCCGCTCTGCTGACCAATCTCGAAGAGCGCGACGTTCTCTTCATCGACGAAATCCATCGCCTCAACCCGGCGGTCGAGGAAATCCTCTATCCAGCCATGGAGGATTTCCAGCTTGACCTCATCATCGGCGAAGGCCCTGCCGCCCGCTCGGTGAAGATCGACCTGTCGAAATTCACGCTCGTTGCCGCCACCACCCGCCTCGGCCTGCTGACGACACCGCTGCGCGACCGTTTCGGTATACCGGTGCGTCTCTCCTTTTATACGGTGGAGGAACTGGAGCTGATTGTCCGCCGCGGCGCCCGCCTGATGGGCCTTGGCATGACCGATGACGGCGCCCGCGAAATCGCGCGGCGCGCCCGCGGCACCCCGCGCATTGCCGGCCGCCTGCTGCGCCGCGTGCGCGACTTCGCCGAAGTCGCAAGGGCCGAAGCTGTCACCCGCGAGATCGCCGACGAGGCTCTCACTCGCCTGCTGGTCGACAATATGGGCCTCGACCAGCTCGACAAGCGCTACCTCAACATGATCGCCGTCAATTTCGGCGGCGGCCCGGTCGGCATCGAAACCATCGCCGCCGGCCTCTCCGAGCCGCGCGACGCGATCGAAGACATTATCGAGCCCTATATGATCCAGCAGGGTTTTATCCAGCGCACGCCGCGCGGCCGCGTTCTGACCGCAATCGCATGGAAACATCTCGGCATGCAGCCGCCGAAGGATATGGAGGCTGCTCAGTTCGGGTTGTTCCGGGAGGACGATTGATTGATCAGCCGGCGCAGCTTTTTCAAACTCATGGGCGGCAGCTTTGCCGGCCTCACGGCACTCGGCGGATATGCCTTCGCCTATGAACCACTCGCCCGGCCCGCGATTTCCCGTTACGCGCTGACTCCGCCAGGGTGGACGCCCGGCCTCAAGCTGCGGCTTGTCGCACTTGCTGATCTTCACGCCTGCGAACCCTGGATGTCCACAGCCCGCATCGCTTCGATCTGCGCCCACGCCAACGAACTGGGAGGTGATATCACGCTCCTGCTTGGCGATTACGCGGCCGGCATGAACATGGTGACGCGCTATGTCCATTCCAGTGAATGGTCGAAGGCGCTGGCAACGCTCAAGGCCCCGCTCGGCGTCCATGCTATCATGGGCAACCATGATTGGTGGGAGGACAGGACCGCACAGAAGATTGGCGGAGGCGATACCTTCGGGCACAGAGCCTTGGCCGAAGCGGGCATCTCCGTTTACAGCAACCGTGCCACCCGGTTGGAAAAGGACGGGAATGGCTTTTGGCTGGCGGGTCTGGAGGACCAGCTGGCGCTCCTGCCGGGCAGGAAATGGGGCCGCAGCCGGATGCAAGGCCTCGACGATCTCGGCGGAACGCTTGCGCAGGTTTCCGACGACGCGCCCGTTATCCTCCTTGCCCACGAGCCCGATATATTTCCACGCGTGCCCGAACGAGTATCGCTGACACTGTCCGGCCATACGCATGGAGGACAGATCCGCCTTTTCGGCTATTCGCCAGTCGTGCCCTCGCGCTATGGCGACCGTTATGCCTATGGCCATATCGTCGAAAACGGCCGTAATATTATCGTCTCCGGCGGGCTCGGCTGCTCCATGGCGCCTATCCGCTTCGGCGTCCCGCCGGAAATTGTCGTCATCGATCTCGGATAACGTCATGCCCAAGCGAACCGTCGTCCGCCTCAATGCAGGCAGCCAGCGCTTCAACTACCGCATCGCGGGGCTTGGCTTTCGTGACGGGCACCTGCTTGTCCATCGCGCGGTTCACGAACCTTTCTGGACCATCCCCGGCGGTCGCGCCGAGATTGGCGAGACCTCGGAGGAAACATTGAAGCGGGAGATGATGGAAGAACTCGGTGTCGAGGTGACCGTCGGCCGCCTGCTCTGGATCGTCGAGAACTTCTTCCACTATGAAGGCCGCGAGTGGCACGAACTCGGCTTCTACTATCTCATGGAAATACCCGAGAATTTCCCTTTCCGCACGCATGAGATCATTCATCGGGTGGAGGACGGCGACAACCATCTGGAATTCAAATGGGTGCCCGCAACATTCCAGGCCCTGACCGCGCTCGATATTCCGCCCTATTTCCTTGCCGGCGAGATTGAAAATCTGCCAGTCACACCCCGCCATCTCGTGTGGCGCGATGGTGATCTCGACGACAAGGACTAGCGCAATTCCAGCAAGAGCGTGAAATCGGTTATGCACTCATAGTTGTGTGAAAACAAAGAGATAAAGCATTTCCGTGGTTCGGAGATAAACGGAAATGCTCCAAGGAGGAGACGCGATGCCGAGTTTCGACCCCTGCCGCATGTTCCGAAAGCTTGCCTACAACAATGCCCTGGCGAACAACCGGCTTCTTGCCGCCTGCGCAACCCTCAAGTCCGGTGAATTCGAGGCCACACGCACAAGCTTTTTCCCGTCGATCAAATCGACGCTGAACCACATCCTCACAGTCGACTGGTTCTATGTCGATGGGCTGGAAGGCGGTACGCTCGGCCTTAGCGCTTTCGACATCGAAGAACCCTTTGACGATATCCGATCGCTCTCCGCAGAACAGGCGAAGGTCGACCAGCGCCTTGTTGCAATCTGCGAAGGGCTGACACCCGAGAGGCTTGCTTCGACCGTGGAGCTTCAGCGCGATGGCCGCATCCAGCGAGAACGTATGGAGGATGTACTAAGCCACCTCTTCCAGCATCAGACGCATCACCGCGGACAGGTGCATGCCATGCTGGCCGGCAGCAGCGTCGCTCCGCCGCAACTCGACGAATTCATCGTCGACGACGATGCGAGGTTTCGGGGCGGCGAGATCGCCGCCCTTGGCTGGAGTGAACAGATGCTGATGCGTTAAAGCAATTCCAGCAAAAGTGCGCAGCGGTTTTGCGTTCGGAATTGCTGAGCCAGAAATACTCAGCCTTTGAGGCGCGCCTTCAGGCCATTAATGATCGTCTTGGTCAGAAGATCGTAATTTTCGTCAAAGTGATGATCGCCCGGCAGCTCGATGACCTCGCCGCCAACATCCTTGACGGCGGGGCAAGCCACGTCGTCATCATCATCCTTGCCGTAAACGCATTGGACGAGCTTCGGATCGGCGCCCTTGAGATCCTTGATGGGATCGCCGCCTGCCCCATCCGTCTTCTGGCCGAGCCAGCCCATGACGGAAATGACGTAATCGACCTGGTGCGATAGCGACAAAAGCGAAATCTGCGCTACTGCCGCCTTTTCGGCAGGTTTCAGAAGCTGATAGGTAGCGGGCAGGATATCCGCGCCGAAGGAATAGCCGATCAGCAAGACGTGCTTAACCTTCCACTGTTTGCGGTAGAATTCGATGATACGGGAGAGATCGTCGGCCGTTTCCTGCGGCTTCCGCTCCGTCCAGAAATAGCGCAGCGAGTCGATGCCGACGACGGGAATGCCTTCCTTCTGCAGCATGCCGCCTACTTCCTTGTCGATATCGCGCCAGCCGCCGTCGCCGGAATAAATCACGGCCATCGTATCGAGGTTCGGCTTGGCGTCGAGAATGGCAAGCGGCAGCCCGAGCGGATTGTCGAAGGCGCCCGAAGCCGTCACCAGATCGTCGAGCGTATCGGCAAACACAGTCTGTGCATCATCGGACGAGTCGCGGATATCGATCGCCTCATGCGCCTTTTTCAGATCCTCCACGTGAGCGCGACCGTCCTTATCGGCAGCAGGCGTGAAGGTGGCGATAACAGGATCCGGCAGGGCGCCATCGGTGAGCCCATAAACACTGCGGTCGCCGACCACCTTCCTCGTGGCCGGGGTGCAGAGCTCCTTGCTCAACGGAATGCCGGCATGCGGATCGACGGCAAATGTCTGGCCGATCGTCGCATCGGGTGTCTGTGCGGCAATGGCAAGCGCCAGCGCACCGCCTTCGCCGATGCCGGCAACGATCGGCAGGTGATAGGGGCTGTTGCCGGCGGCGCGCTGCACCTGCTGGCTGAGCGACTCAATATCGGAAACCGTGTAGATGCAGCCGTCGTTGAGACTGACGTCATAGCGGTTCAGCGCTTCCATATAGGACGGAAAATCGACGCCGATGACGACGGAACCCTGCGAAACCAGACGGTCTGCTTCGGTCTTTTCATTGTCTCCCCAGCCGGCTGCATCCGAAATCAGAAAGACGGCGCCCTTCACCTCGCCCTGCGGCAGGAAGATATGCGGCGAAGGAATAAGGCCAGTCTCGAAGGTCTGGGTGGTTTCATCCGCAGCATAGGACGGCGCAGCCGCGAGCATGCTGACGCACGCAGCAGCAAACAGTAACTTTTTCATCATTTTCTCACTACCCCTTTCAATCCGCCGCCGATCAGTAATGTCGCATCCATCAATGCGATCATCGGATTGCCCCCTCCTGAAACCGCAAGATAGCGCGGTTGCCAGTGCGGATGAAACTTGGATTTGAAGGCGCGAAGCCCCTTGAAGTTGTAGAAGCGCTCGCCGTGTTCGAAGACGGTACCGCCGATACGGTCCCAAACGGGCGCCACCTCGCGTTTCGACATGCCGGAGAGGGGCGCCATGCCGAGGTTGAAATGCGTAAAACCCTGGGTGCGCAGATATTCCATGATCTGCACGAACAGGAAGTCCATAGACCCCTTCGGCGCATCAGGCGAGAAGCGCATCAGGTCGATCGTCCCCTCCTCTTTCGCCGCGGTGACAAGGATATTGGCAAAGGCAACGATCCGGCCGTCCTTCTTGAGAACACCGACCGGCTGCGACGCCACATAGTCCGGATCGAAGGCGCCGAGCGAGAAGCCCTTCTCCTTGGCATTGTGATGTTCGAGCCACGCGTTGGAAACGGCCGAGAGATCGTCGATGATTCCGGGGATATCGACGGGTTCGACAACACTGAATTCCAGACCGTCGCGCTGGGCGCGGCTTGCGGTCTGGCGCAAGTTCGCCCATTTGCCGCCCTTCATCTCGAAGGTACGCAGATCAGCCACTGCAAGTTCGCCGAGTTTGAAGGCGCGCAGGCCCGCGTCCGCACAATGCGAGAGCAGCGCCGGCGAGATCTGGTAAAAGACGGCACGGCAGCCGGCGGCGCGCGCCGCTTCCACGAAGCGCCAGACCAGTTCCTGCACGGCATGATGGTCGCCGATCGGATCGAACAGTGCGATCCACGAGCGGCCCTGCCGGCCATACATGATGAAGGCATCGCCTTTTTCCGAGAACATGATGGACTTGTCGCCCATGCGCACCAGATTGGCGTCCGCACTGTCCTGTTTCTCGACGATCTCCACAGCGCGGCGGACCGCCTCCTCATCCGCCGGTTCCGGCTTGAAGGTCGCCGGCCGCAACAGGCTGAAAATGGCGATCGCCGAGGAAATGATGGTGATGCCGAGTACGGCACGCAGTCCGCGCGGCGCTTCCGCCGCGAATTCAAACTGCCACCAGAGTTGGTTGCTGTATTCCACGTCGCGATAGACGAACAGCAGGATGACAACCGCGCCGACGATGATCACGGCAATCGCCATCAGCCACGATGCCGTCATCGCCTGGTTGAGAAGCGAAGCATGGCGGGTAAAGAGCCGGCGGCTGACGAATAGGCCGAAGACCAGAAAGGCGAGGAAGGCCGCCTCGACAAGGGCAATCGCCTTCAGCAGCGAGAGCGTCAGAGCGGCAACGGCAGAAAACACCGCCACCCACCAGGCACCATCAAGCCGCTGGCCGAGGCCACGGGCGGCAACGACAAGTGCAAGGCCGAGCAGACTGGAGAGGAAATGCGCGCCTTCCACCATCGGCAGCGGCAGATAATTGGAGAGGAATTCGAGATTCTGATCGGGCGTCGGCGTCACGCTCGAAAAGATCAGCATGACGCCCAGGAGCAGCGCCAGCGCCGAAAGAAGCTGCGGCATCAGCCGCCCGCCGATGCGCCGAACGCTGGAAGCAGCCGGATGATCCACGAAGCGGCGTAGCTCCGTGGCGGAGACCGCAAGGATGGCGATCAAGAGCGGCAGCACATGATAGATCAGACGGTAGAGCACCAATGAGCCGAGAACGGCATCGATATTTACCGCGCTGCCGAGCGAAGCAATGATGACTGTTTCAAAAACGCCGAGGCCCGCCGGCACATGGCTCAGCACGCCAAGCCCGACGGCAATCGCATAAACCGCCAGGAACACCGGCCAGCCGATCGCCGTCTGCGGCAGGAGCACGTAAAGCACCGTGGCGGAAGCTGCGATATCGAAGGCAGTCACCAGGAACTGACGCGACCAGGTGCGCGAATCCGGCAGGCGAAGTGCGATCGACCCGATTTCGATCACCCGGCCCTCGCGGCCGAGCACCATGAGGGAGCCGAGAATCGCCAAGATGACAGCCGCGATGATACGAAGCCACAGGCTGCTGACACTGATCAGCGGCGCGATCTCATCGGCGATGATGAGAAGCGCGATCGCCGACACGGCAGCAAGGCCAAGGCCGAAGGACAGCGTCACGAAGGCGATGACGCGGCCGATATCTTCAGGCGAAAGCCCAAGCCGCGTATAGGCGCGGTAACGGATCGCTCCACCCGAAAGCGCGCCGAAACCAGCGGTGTTACCGACCGCATAGGCACTGAAGGCCGTGAGCGCGACATGCGGGAAAGGCAGCCGCTTGCCGATATACTCGATTGCGTTGAGATCGTAGAAGACGAGTGCCATAAAGCTCAGCGCGGTAAAGAACAAGGCGAGCAGGATCGAACTCAGCCGGGTTTCCGCCAGGGCCTCGACGACGTCGTCATAGCGCACTTCATCTGTCAGCTGCATGATCGCGTAGCCGACAAGGCAAAAAATGAGGAGCGTGGCAAGAGCCGTCAGCGGAGTGCGATAGCGCCGGAAAACTGCGCCAAAGGAAAAGCCCTCATCAGTCTCTGAATTCTCTTCCAACTTGCCGTGACCCGACATCTCGTACCTGCTGCAATTGCCAATCTGGCGGGAATCTCTTTCGAGAGACGTAACATAAGCAACATGCAAGCTCTATGAACCATGTTGCGGCTACCCACACCCGCGCACTTGCCGCCTCCTTCATCCTCAATTGGGGCAAATTTGCGCAGTGCACAGGCTTGATCGCATTGCAGTTTCGTAAGCTTTGTCTTGCGTTTGAAGATCAGGCCGCCGGTTCACCCCCGGCACGGGCCTGAGCCGCATAACGCGCTGCGGCAACGTTCGCCTCAACCTCGCGCTCGCCCGAAACCTGCACGGTCGGAACAGCGAATTCGATGCCGTTCTCCTTGAAGGCATTGCGGATCATCGCCAGCGCATTGCGGCGGATGACGAACTGCTCGCCCGGTTTGGTCATCATAGAAAGTCTGAGCTCGATTGCGAATTCGCCGAACTGCTCCACACCCTTCATCTTCAGCGTTTCGATAATATTCGGACCCCACTCGGGGTTTTCGAGAAGCTGCTGGCCGATCTGCTTGATGATCTTCTTCGTTTTCACGAGGTCGGTGTCGTAGGTCACGTTCAGGCTTATCTTGTCGATCGTCCAATCGCGGTTGAGGTTCTTGACGGCCCCAAGCTCCCCGAAAGGCACCGTCGTCAGCGGCCCGCGGTGATGGCGGAGTTTAACGGAACGCAGGCTGAAGGCTTCGACGACGCCCTTGTGGCTGCCGCTTTCGATATATTCGCCGACGCGGAAGGCATCGTCCCACAAATAGAACATGCCGCTGATAACATCCTTGACGATGGTCTGCGCGCCGAAGCCAACCGCAACGCCGACGACACCGGCGCCGGCAATCAGCGGTCCGATTTCGATACCGACGCCCGAGAGCACCATAAGGGCCGCGATCAGGGCGATAACGACCGCGATGATGTTGCGGAAGATCGGCAGTAACGTCTGCAGACGAGCGCGCTTGACTTTCTCCTCGTCGCCGATTGGGCCATCGACGGGAGAATCCAGTAGCTTGCCGTCGATATAGGCCTTGACGAGATGCCAGAGCAGGTCCGCCGCAAGCAGGATGACAATGCCGCCGATGATGCCGCGCACCACCCGGTCGATCATCGTTTCGTTCGACGTCATCATCATAGCAGTTTCGACGCCGAGCATGCGCCCAAGCCAGATCGCCGCAAAGGCGATGATCAGAGCCCGCACACCGCGATCAAGCAACACGGTCGCAATACGCCGCTGGGCAAGGAAGCCCGCTTCGGCATGGTGGAAGGATTTGACGGCGAGCGTCGATACGGCAAGCACTCGCGGCAGCAGCAGGAGATAGATCAAGACCCAGAGGAGCCAATCGAAGCTCAAGACCCAGATGCCCCAGAGCAGTACGAAATAAAGGGTCAGCAGCCAGGTGACGGCATGGCTGCGCCGCGTTTCATTTCCCGGTCGTGACCAGACTGCTTCGGTCGCGATCAGGAAAAGACCGATGCCCAGCACATAGCCGACCAGATATCGCGTGGCCATCGAATAGCCCAGCGGCTCCATCGCTTGGAGAACGACCCAGCCGAAAACGAAATAGATGACGAATAGCGTGCAGCGCCGAAACCAGAATTGCGCGACGGCCGGGTCAACCGCAACGGTCTCGCCCTCGCCACGCGGCAGGGTGACGAGATCGACGATGACACCACCGATGGAAACGGCGAAACGCTGCACGACGACAGCGATGGCGATGGCGATCGCGATATTCTGGCTGACCGGCGGCCAGTTGAAGCTGACCAACGCAAGCCCCGTTGCGAGGCCGAAGACGATGGCGGGAATAACGCGCGCGGCCAGCCGCGTGCCGGTCATCTGCGCTGCTCGCTCCCGCCTTTCACGCACGGCCCTCCGCACCAAGATTTCGACGATGAATCCGGTGACGAGGATGGCGAGGAATTGCGCCGCCATGCGAAGTGGACCGGCCGCTCTCAATTCGCCAAGAAAAAGCGATGAAGCCCGCGCGATTTCGGATGGCAGCGTCATGGCCGCACCAGACACCATGGCGATGTGTCGGCGGGCGTGCTGAAGGCGGTCGGACAATATCGACATTTCCTGATCATTGCCGTCAGAAGCTGCCGGCGCCGCCATCTGCGTCGCCATCCATTGCTTGACCTCCGGCGTCTGCATCAGCTCCATCATCTGCCGCACCTGGGCAGGCGGTGGCGCAACGTCGGTGGAAGCTGCCGGCGTCGTCTGTGCGGAAACAGCGCTGAAAAGAGAAAGCCACAGCATGATGCCGCAGATGCCGATCGCAGAAATTCGCCCCATGCCCGCCTCCGGTTTTACACGTCAGGCATTTATGCAAGTGCTGCAGCCGAAAAGCCAGACGAACAAACGGTCTAGGCCGCAGTGACGACCAAAAGAAAGCCGCCGAACCTCGCGGACCGGCGGCTGACATAAAACAATGCGCTTAGATTACTTGTGCGGCTTCTCGGCATGGCCGCCGAAGCCGGCACGCATGGCAGAAAGCACCTTGTTGGCGAACTCGTCCTGGTCGCGCGAGGAGAAACGACCGTGCAATGCGGCGCTGAGCACCGGGGTCGGCACGCTTTCGTCGATGGCAGCCATGATCGTCCAGCGGCCTTCGCCGGAGTCCGAAACACGACCTGCATATTGGTTAAGGGCCGGGTCCTTGTGCAGAGCATCGGCCGTCAGGTCGAGCAGCCAGGAGGTGATGACGCTTCCTCGGCGCCAGACTTCGGAAATTTCCGGCAGGTTGAAATCGTACTGGTAGTATTCCGGATGGGAGAGCGGCGCCGTCTCGGCATCGGCCTCATGCGTCAGGGCGCCGACATTGGCGTGCTTCAGGATATTGAGGCCTTCGGCATAGGCGGCCATCAGACCATATTCGATGCCGTTATGAACCATCTTCACGAAGTGGCCGGCACCATGCGGGCCGCAATGCAGGAAACCTTGCTCGGCGGTGCTGAGAGCTGCAGCTTCCGGCGTGCGGTTCGGCGAGGCTTCCGCGGTGCCGTTGCCCGGCGCCAGCGTTGCGAAGATCGGCGACAGATGCTGCACGATACCCTTCTCGCCGCCGATCATTAGGCAATAGCCGCGTTCAAGGCCGAAGACGCCGCCGCTGGTGCCGACGTCGACATAGTGGATGCCCTTGGTGATGAGTTCCGCGCCACGGCGGATGTCATCATGATAATAGGAGTTGCCGCCGTCGATGAGGATATCGCCGTCATGCAGCAGTGGAACGATCGAGGCGATGACCTTGTCGGTGATCGCAGCCGGCAGCATCAGCCAGACGGCGCGCGGACGCGCGAGCTTCGAGACGAATTCTTCGAGCGAGCTACTACCGTCGGCGCCGAGACCAACGAGCTCGGCGACGCTTTCCGGCTTGGCGTCATAGACCACGCATTCGTGGCCGCCCCGCATCAAGCGCTGGACCATGTAATTGCCCATACGGCCCAAACCTACCATGCCAAGCTGCATCTGAAATCTCCTGGGATTTAATCGATATGATTCCGGAAACTAACACCCGCATCGTGACAGGCAAGCGAAGTCTCTGTCACGAAAGCGAGTGCGTCTATTGCACCTTGCGCAGGGCTATGCCTTCCGCACTCAGCAATCTGCCGTCTTTAGAGCGTAATTCCAACCCTCCAACAGACATATAGCCGCCTCATCGGCGGCTATATGATCTTCTGGCTGCTCCGCACCGGTTCAGCTCGCCGCTAATTGCGGCTTGTCTCCCGTACCAGATGTACGATGCCAGTTGGGTTGAGTATCCAGCCCCCGCGAAGATTGGGTGGCAGTGGCTCGATGGGATCGCAGCGCGAAACACCGGCCTTCTCCAGGTACTCCGCGGCACGGTCGAAATCCGGCGTCATGAATTCCAGCCAGAGCTCAGCCTGGCTCATGGTCTCGACACGGTCGATCCAAAGCCGGATCGGCCCAAGCTCGAAGGAGATATCGTCCCCTTCGATTTCTTTCAGCTTCACAATGTCGCGATAGAAGGAAACGGTGGCTTCATACTGATGCGGCGGAACCTTCATCGCGACATCAACGCCGCCATAGATCAGGTCGTTCATGACGCTTCCCCTCAACCTTCCTGCGCTTTGGCCTGCTCACCCCGCATCTCGCTGAGGAACATGCCTTCGCGCAGATTGATGCCGTATTCGACGAAGGCTTTCATGCAGCAGAACATCTGCGTCCAGCCTTCGAGATTCTGGTAGGTTCCGCGGCGCCCCGGCTCATCCTCATGCCAGCCATCCTCGGCGATGGTCACCATGGTGCCACCGTCATCAAGCGGTTTGAAATTCATCTCTACGAGGGTTTTGTAAGGCTTCTTCTCCTCGTCCGTTGCGCCATCCCAGCGCAGTACGATCTTGCTGTCAGGCACGAGCTCGACCACCTCGACCGGCACATCTTTCCACCAGGTCACCGTCGTACCCTGCACCAGCGGCGCGCTGGCACCGCCCACTGTGGTGAAATAGCCCGACAGTTTCTTCGGATTGACGACCGCATCGAAGACATCAGCCACCGGGCGGCCGATGCGGCCCGAGACGCGAATATTGAGGGACATGCGACTTCCTCCTCTTCTCCGTTGTATCCATCTCAATTATGTTATAAAAACATAACATGTCAAGCGAATCGGATCACGACCCCATTTTCAAGGCGCTGGCGCATCGCCGCCGCCGCGATATTCTCGATCTTCTGAAGGATGGGCCGCGCACGACCGGCGCGCTCTGCGAAGCATTCCCGGAAATGGATCGCTGCACTGTCATGCAGCATTTGAAGGTGCTGGAGGAAGCCGATCTGGTGATCGCCAGGAAAGAAGGCCGGGAGCGCTGGAACCATCTGAACAGCCTGCCGATCAAGCAGATTCACGACCGCTGGATCAGCGCCTACGCCGGCCACGCATTGTCCATTCTCGACCGGCTGAAGAGCGACCTCGACAGTCCTTCCTACTAGCTTGCGGAAGCAATCGTCGCGGTTCTATGATGAAAGGCGAGGGAGGAACCATGCCAATATCGGGAGCTGCCATCCGTCGCATGCGCCAGCTGCGCAATATGAAGCAGGAGCATCTGGCGGAATTGCTCGCCGTCAACCAGGCGACCGTCTCCCGCTGGGAGCGCGGCATCCTGCCAGTCACCGTCGCTCAGGCAATGCGGCTGGAAAGCATCTTTGCTTCCCCGTTATCCTCCGCCGATGCCGCATTGAAACGGCTGGTCGAACATTCCCTAAGCAAGGTTCATCTCATCTGCGACCGCACCCACAGGCTTCTTGCCGCTTCCAGTGCACGGCAGAGCGAATGGCGCCTGCCGCTCTCCGATTTTCTGGACAGGCCTCTGTTCTCCTATGCGTCGCAGGAGATCGTAAAGACGGAGGGCGAACTCGTCGGCCTCGGCTGGCATGAGGGCCAAATAAATTCGCTGACACTGGAGACAGGCGCTAACGGAAATCCGCACCTGCCTATTGCCGCCGGGCGTGTGCTCTGGGAGCGCATCTTCCTGGCCGATGGCAGCGCCGCAAGGCTGGTTACGACAGTCGGCTGAGCCTGCAGAATTCCTGTATCCTGCTGCATAAATTATGCGTTGCCCCGCCGAAGCGGCCTTTGTTAGCGTCCGTCGCCAACTGTCTGGAGACGCAGAATGACGATACTGGTGACGGGAAGCGCCGGCCATCTGGGCGAAGCGCTGATGCGGACGTTGAGGGATCAAGGCCGTCGGGTGCGCGGCATCGATATCAAACCCTCGCCTTTTACCGATATGACCGGATCGATCACCGATCCCGATTTCATCCGCCGCGCGATGACAGGCATCACCGCCGTTATCCACGCCGCCACGCTGCACAAGCCGCATGTCGGAACGCACACCAACAAGGATTTCATCCATACCAACGTCACGGGCACGATGGACCTGCTCGAACAGGCAGTCGTCGTTGGCGTAACAAGCTTCGTCTTCACCAGCACCACCAGCGCTTTCGGAGCAGCCCTGCGCCCAGCCGCAGACGAACCGGCCGCCTGGGTCACCGAGGATGTTCTGCCCGTTGCCCGCAACATCTACGGCGTGACGAAGATCGCCGCCGAAGGCATCTGCGAACTCTTCGCGCGCAACATGTCGCTGCCTGTCGTCATTCTAAGGACTTCGCGATTCTTCCCGGAAAATGACGACGACCTTGATAGCCGCAACCACTATTCCGCCGAAAATGCCCAGGCCAACGAGTTGCTTTATCGGCGCGTCGATATCGAGGATGTGGTCGACGCCCATCTGCTGGCACTGGAAAGAGCGCCGTCTATTGGCTACGGCCGGTACATCATCTCGGCAACGGCACCCTTCACCGAAGCCGATCTCGCCGACCTGCGCCGTGATGCGCTCGCGACCGTGGAGCGCCTTTTCCCCGGCATGGCCGCGCTTTACGCGGAGCGCGGCTGGACGATGTTTCCGCACTTCGACCGTGTCTATGTCAATGCGCTGGCCCGGCAGGAACTCGGCTGGCACCCGAAGTATGATTTTCGGCACGTGCTCGATTGCCTGCGCGACGGCAGGGAATGGAGAAGTCCGCTCGCTCTGGTCGTCGGCGCAAAGGGCTATCACGACCAGATTTTCGAGGATGGGCCTTACCCGCTCCAGCGCCGCTGATACGGACCGCGAGGCCGGCCGTCTGCGGCGGGGCGACCCGGTGATCGTCGCAGATATCGCCGAACTTGCCTGAGCTATTGCAAATAGGGAAACGGGCGCCGAAGCGCCCGTTCTCAAGCTGCCTTGTCCCAGGCCGGCGCCAACCCTTCCGGGCTGACGATACGGCCATCGGGTTTCGCCAACCCATGGATCGCCGCCACATCCTCGGAAGAGAGTTCGAAATCGAAGATCGCTGCATTCTCCTCAGCGCGTTGTTCCGAGACGGTCTTTGAAAGTGCGATCAGATCCTGCTGAATGATCCAGCGGAGCACGATCTGGGCAATCGACTTGCCATGTTTCGCGGCAATCGCCTTCAACACCGCATCCTCAAGCACCTTGCCGTCAGCCATGGCGTAGTAGGCCGTCACGGATATATCGAGCTGCTTTGCAGCGCGCAGCACCGGCGTTTGATCGATATAGGGATGATACTCCACCTGGTTCGTCACGATCGGCAGGCTGCTAAGCGCTACGGCCTGGCGCATCAGATCCGTGTTGAAGTTCGACACGCCGATATGGCGCACCTTGCCTGCCTTCGCGACTTCATTCAGCGCGCCGATCTGCTCGGCAAGCGGCACGGCCTCGTTTGGCCAGTGAAGCAGCAGCAGGTCCACATAATCTGTCTTCAGCTTCTTCAGGCTTTCGTCGACCGAAGCGATCAAGGCAGCACGCTTGTAGTTCTCGACCCAGACCTTGGTGGTCAGGAAGATATCGCCACGGGCGACGCCGGAGCGGCGGATACCCTCGCCAACCTCGGCCTCGTTGCCGTAGATCTGCGCGGTATCGATATGGCGATAACCGTTGGCGAGCACGTGCGAGACCATGCGTTCGGCATCCGGGCCCGGCACGCGGAACGTGCCAAAGCCGAGGGCGGGAATGGAGGCGCCGTTGGCGCTGACGAATTTCATGCTGTTTCCTTTCGAGTGAGGAGAGATCAGGCCGCGCTGCAGGCAACGGCTGCAGCCGGGCCGGAGCGGCGGTCGAGGGCGCCGCTGCGGATGGTAAGGCCAAGGGCAACGACGACGAGGCCTGCCGCAACGAAGGGCGTGGCGCCCAGTCCGAAACGAGACTCGACCACCAGGCCGCCGATCCAGGCGCCCATGGCAATGCCGAGATTAAAGGCGGCGATATTGAGCGCTGAGGCGACATCGACGGCATTCGGCTGCAGCTGGCGTGCAAGCTGCACGACATAGAGCTGCAGGCCGGGCACATTGGCGAAGGACAGGAAGCCAAGGATCGCAAGCGTCGGAATGGTCAACCAGGGCGAGACGGCCGTAAAGCCGAAGAGAACCAGCACAAGCGCTTGGGCGATGAACAGGAAGGTCAGTGCTTTGACGGGATCGCGGTTGGAGATTCGCCCGCCAACGACGTTGCCGACGGCAATCGCCACGCCATAGAGCATCAGGATCAGGCCGACGGCCGAGGAGGCAAAGCCGGTGATCTGCTCGAGGATCGGCGCAAGGAAGGTAAAGGCGACGAAGGTTCCGCCGTAGCCCAGCGCCGTCATCGCATAGACGAGCAACAGCCGGCCCGTGGCAAGCACGCGGATCTGTTCGCCGATACTGGCCGGCGGCGCCTTCTTGAGGTTCGAGGGCAGCAGGAAGGCGATGCCTGCGAAAGCGATCACACCAAGGCCGGCAACGGCAGCGAAGGTGGTGCGCCAGCCGAAAGTCTGGCCGATAAAGGTGCCGAGCGGAACGCCTGTGACGATTGCAACCGTCAGGCCCATGAACATCATAGCGATGGCCGATGCGCGGCGGTTTTCCGGCACCAGATCGGCAGCGATCGTGGAACCGACGGAGAAGAACACCCCGTGCGCGAAGGCCGAGACGACGCGGGCAATCAGCAGCACTTCATAACCGGGGCTGAGCGCCGCGATGATGTGGCCGATAATAAAGAGCGCCATCAACCCAAGCATGAGCGGCTTGCGCTCGATCCGTCCGGTGAGCGCGGTCAGGATGGGTGCGCCGAAGGTGACACCCAGCGCATAGACGCTGACGATGAGGCCGGCAAGCGGCAGAGTGATGTGAAGGTCGCTGGCAACCGTCGGCAGCAGGCCGACGATGACGAATTCCGTGGTCCCGATCGCATAGGCCGCGATCGTCAACGCAAAGAGAGCAAGTGGCATGAGAGTGACCCGATGGTTTGGTTCTTGTTCGGGTCGGAATATGGGCGTGGCGCACCTGTTCGATAATCGCCTATAATAGCTCAACAGTTGTGAATTCAATTCAAGATCGGAAGCAGATGGATAACCGCGTCGGCGAGATGGATGTCTTTGTACAGGTGGCCGGACTGCAGAGCTTCTCCGCGGCCGGCCGCAAGCTCAGGCTTTCGCCCTCTGCCGTCAGCAAGCTCGTCACGCGGCTGGAAGATCGCCTCGGCACACGTCTTCTCGTGCGCACCACCCGCGCCCTGCAGCTGACGCCGGAGGGTGAAATCTATCTTGAACGCTCCCGCCGCATCCTCTCCGACATCGAGGAGACGGAACGCGCCGTCTCAGCCGGCGGCACGACGGTCGCGCGCGGCCGCCTGCGCGTCAGCACTTCCGTCGCCTTTGGCGTTCGCTACATCGTCCCGCTGGTGCCCGATTTCCTCAAACTCTATCCCGAGGTCGATCTCGACCTCGCACTCAGCGATGGCATCATCGATATCGTCGGCGAACGCGCCGACATCGCCATTCGCTCGGGCGCCTTACGCGATTCCTCGCTGAAGGCGCGCAAGCTGCTCGAAAGCCGCCGCGTCATCGTCGCCTCACCTGCCTATCTGAAACGGGAAGGCATGCCGGAAAACCCCGACGATCTCGACCGCCACAATTGCCTGACCTTCAGCTTCCGCTCGACCTCAGAGGAATGGCAATTCCGCGATCCCAGCAACGGCGACCGCTTTTCAAGACCAGTCTTCGGCAACCTCGAAACCAATAACGGGCCAACTGCACGCAGCCTTTGCCTCGCCGGTCTCGGCCTCGCCCGCGTCGGTCAGTTCCATGTGCAGCCGGATATCGATGCTGGAGCTTTGGTGCCTGTGCTGGAAGCCTATAACCCCGAGGATATCGAACTCATCCACGCCGTCTATCCCGGTCACGAGCATCTCGCGGCACGCATCCGCGCCTTCATTGATTTTCTAGTTAAGAACATCCGATAGGCCGACTATAGCTGAAGACCACCGTCATCGCACTGTCACAGGGCAACGATAGCGAGCGCTCCATGCCGATAGAAATTCTTCCGCCACGACAAAGCTGGATCGACGACTTCGTAAGCCTGAAGCAGGCTCTCCTGCGCGCAGCACCATCAGGTGCAGCGATCCATCATATCGGTTCTACCGCTGTGCCGGGCCTTCCGGCGAAGGGCATCATCGATATTCAGGTGAGCGTCGATGCTCTTGATCTGGTCGACGATGCCGCATTCGAGAGGGAAGGTTTCAAGCGTCGCGCGTTCGCGACCGACCACTGCCCGCCGGGTCTCGATTTGGCGGAAGGCGAGTTGCGAAAGCTGTTCTTCAAAAGTACGGGCCGGCTTGCGAATATCCATATCCGTGAAAAAGGCCGCTTCAACCAGCGTTATCCGCTTCTCTGCCGGGATTTCCTGCGCGCCCATCCGACGGCCGCTGCCGCCTATGGGCTGATCAAGCAACGCCTCGCAGGCTATTTCCCCGACAATGTCGATGCCTATTACGACATCAAGGATCCGGTCTTCGATACCATAGTGGAAGGCGCCTACGACTGGGCGAAGCTCATCGGCTGGAGCGAGCCACCAGGCGATTAAAACTGGACTTGTCGGAAGATATCGGCGCGGCTCACGAAGAAGCCGCCGAAAAGAGAAGAGCGCGATCCACACAACCGGTGGAAACTATCGATCCTGGGCGCCTACGAAAGTAGGTGGGCGCCGTATGTCCAGACCCACGAGCCCGGACAGGGACAGCTCCCTAAGGATCGGGTATGGCCCCGAGGATTCATTGTTCCTGTCGAGAAGCACAGACCGCGTGAGCGAATATAGGGACATTTGCAGCACCGCACCAGTGGGTCAGCACTGCTCTCCCAAATTAATTAAGCTCGGCAGGCGTACGGCCGTTCAGCTTGTCGGTAATGCCTTGAATACGGCTCGTGACTTCCGAAAGCGCCACTGCAATACCTTCTTCGGTGCGGGCGGTGGCGGCAATTACCGTGTCCCGATTGCTGCGAAGCGTCTCCAGCTCGGATTCCAGCCCGGCAACACGTCGCGTCAGCTCCGAGATCTCGTCCATGACCATGATTCCGGCCATGACGGTGATCCTGAGATCGCCGATTTCGCCGAACTGCCCCTTGAGATGGCCGACATAACGGTCGAAACGAACCGCGAGGTCAGTCAGATGATCTTCCTGCCCCTCTTCGCAGGCCATGCGATAGGCCTTGCCGTCGATCGTTACCGTTACCTGCGCCATGTTCTCAAGTCCTCTTAGCGGTCAAGAACCGCGCGGATCGTTTCCATCGCCGTCACCAGACGGCGCGAAACCTCGCGATTGACCTCTTCCAGCCGGTTCGCACGGAATTCGGCCTGGTCCAGCTCCTGGGCAAGACGCGAGCGATCGGCATGCACGCGGCGAACCTCGCCCTCGATCTCGCCTTGCTCGCGCTGGCGCTCGATACGCATGTCGACGGCGTTCTCGAGGCCCGAGATTGCCTGTTTCAGCTCCGTAAGCGCAGCTTCGATGGTTTTGCCGTTAGGCGTCATGTCTTTTCCGGTTCCCCGCACAAGACCCGCGAATCGGCCTCTGCCGCCGACCCTGTATTTTCAAGAGGATATGCAGCTAGGTTGGAGCGCGTCAATAAAGCCCCTCGGCTACCCCCTGCCCTATTCTGTGGATGAGCGATTTACACAAGCCTGCCACACAAGATTTGTCTTTTGTAAAACATAACGGTCAAATGTCAAAAATCGTCGCACCCGGCCGCCAAACGGCTTCCATTTTGTTGACTTGGCCGTTCCAACTGCTATGTCTCGACCGCTCTCATTGATGGTCTTGGCAGGCTCGAGGCCATCCTCAAACCCGGAACTAGCGGAAAAGCCATGACCTCACGCGAACAAAACGACCGGATGGCGAATGCGATCCGTTTCCTCTCCATGGACGCCGTCGAAAAGGCGAATTCCGGCCACCCGGGCATGCCGATGGGTATGGCGGATGTGGCAACGGTCCTCTTCACTAAATATCTCCGCTTCGATCCCCAGAAGCCGCACTGGCCGAACCGCGACCGCTTTGTTCTCTCTGCCGGCCACGGCTCGATGCTGCTCTACTCGCTGCTCTATTTGACCGGCTATCCGGACATGTCGGTCGAGGACCTGAAGCAGTTCCGCCAGCTCGGCTCCAAGACCGCCGGCCATCCGGAATATGGCCATGCCACCGGCATCGAAACGACCACTGGCCCGCTCGGCCAGGGCATTGCCAATGCCGTCGGCATGGCGATCGCCGAACGCAAGCTGCGCGAGGAATTCGGTCCGGACCTGCAGGACCACTACACCTACGTCATCAATGGCGATGGCTGCCTGATGGAAGGCATCAGCCATGAGGCGATCGCGCTTGCCGGCCACTTGAAGCTCAATAAGCTGATCCTCTTCTGGGACAACAACTCGATCACCATCGACGGCGCCGTATCGCTGTCGGACTCGACCGACCAGGTTGCCCGCTTCAAGGCCGTTCACTGGAACACGATCGAGATCGACGGTCACGACCAGGCCGCCATCGCAGACGCGATCGAAGCCGCTCACAAGTCCGACCGCCCGACCTTCATCGCCTGCAAGACGGTCATCGGCTTTGGCGCTCCGAACAAGCAGGGCACTCACAAGGTGCACGGCAACCCGCTCGGCGCCGACGAAATCGCTGCCACCCGCAAGGCGCTGAATTGGGACTACGAGCCCTTCGTCGTTCCCTCCGACATCCTCGACGCATGGCGCGCTGCCGGCACCCGCTCCGACAATATCGTCAAGGCATGGGAAGAGACGCTTTCCAAGTCGCCGTCTAAGGCCGAGTTCACCCGTCGTTTTGCCGGCGACCTGCCGGAGGGCTTCGACAAGGCCATCGACGACTACAAGAAGAAGCTCGCCGAGACCAAGCCGACGATCGCCTCCCGCAAGGCATCCGAAGATGCGCTTGAAGTCATCAACGGCTTCGTGCCGGAAACGCTTGGCGGCTCTGCCGACCTCACTCCGTCGAACAATACCAAGACCAGCCAGATGCATTCGATCACGCCGACGGATTTTGCCGGACGCTACATGCACTGGGGCATTCGCGAGCACGGCATGGCATCTGCCATGAACGGCATCTCGTTGCACGGTGGTCTTATTCCGTACGGCGGCGGCTTCATGATCTTCTCGGATTATTGCCGCCCGCCGATCCGCCTCGCCGCTCTCATGGGCATTCGTGTCATCCACGTGCTGACGCATGACTCGATCGGCGTCGGCGAAGACGGCCCGACCCATCAGCCGGTCGAACAGATTGCCAGCCTGCGCGCCGTTCCGAACCTGATGGTCTTCCGTCCGGCTGATGCCGTCGAAACGGCTGAATGCTGGCAGATTGCCATGAAGACGAAGAATCGTCCGTCCGGTCTGGCCCTTACCCGCCAGAACCTGACGACGGTCCGCACCGAGTATAATGAGAAGAACCTCTGCGAACTCGGCGCTTATACGCTCGCCGGCAATGCCGACGCCAAGGTCACGATCTTCGCTTCGGGGTCCGAAGTGGAACTCGCCGTTGCCGCCCGCGCAACGCTGGAAGGCAAGGGTATCAGCACCCGCGTCGTATCCGTTCCCTGCACCGAACTCTTCTTCGAGCAGCCGGATGCCTACCGCAAGGAAGTCATCGGCAACTCGCCGGTCAAGATCGCCGTCGAAGCTGCCGTTCGCGAGGGCTGGGATGCCTTTATCGGTCCGGAAGGCTCGTTCATCGGCATGAAGGGCTTCGGCGCATCCGGTCCGGCCAAGAAGGTTTTCGAGCACTTCGGCATCACGGCTGACGCCGTCGTCGCCGCTGCGGAAGCCAAGCTTTAACGGCCCAAGCATTAACGGGGGGTGCCTTCGGGCACTTCCTCATCTAGTATCAGCAAGCCCCACCTCTAGGGAGTGAATGCACATGACAGTCAAGGTTGCCATCAACGGTTTCGGACGTATCGGCCGCAACGTTCTTCGCGCCATCGTCGAATCTGGCCGCACCGATATCGAAGTCGTCGCCATCAACGACCTCGGCCCGGTCGAGACCAACGCCCACCTGCTCCGTTACGACTCCATCCATGGCCGCTTCCCGGCGACCGTGACGGTCGAAGGCGACACGATCACCGTCGGCAACGGCAAGCCGATCAAGGTTACCGCCATTAAGGACCCGGCTACCCTTCCCCATGGGGAATTGGGCGTCGATATCGCGATGGAATGCACGGGCATCTTCACCGCCCGCGACAAGGCTGCCGCTCACCTGACGGCTGGCGCCAAGCGCGTCATCGTTTCGGCTCCTGCCGATGGTGCTGACCTCACGGTCGTCTTCGGCGTCAACCATGACCAGCTCACCAAGGAGCATCTGGTCATCTCCAACGCTTCCTGCACCACGAACTGCCTCGTGCCGGTCGTGAAGGTTCTCGATGACGCCGTCGGCATCGACCACGGCTTCATGACGACCATCCATTCCTACACCGGCGACCAGCCGACGCTCGACACGATGCACAAGGATCTGTATCGCGCCCGCGCTGCTGCCCTCTCGATGATCCCGACCTCAACGGGCGCTGCAAAGGCCGTTGGCCTCGTGCTGCCGCACCTCAAGGGCAAGCTCGACGGCACCTCGATTCGCGTTCCGACCCCGAACGTTTCGGTCGTCGACTTCAAGTTCGTTGCCAAGAAGGCCACCTCCGTCGGCGAAATCAACGAAGCGATCAAGGCTGCCGCAAATGGCAAGCTAAAGGGCATCCTCGGCTACACCGATGAGCCGCTCGTTTCCCGCGACTTCAACCACGACAGCCACTCCTCGATCTTCGCAACCGATCAGACGAAGGTCATGGAAGGCAACTTCGTGCGCGTCCTGTCCTGGTACGACAACGAGTGGGGCTTCTCCAGCCGCATGTCCGACACGGCTGTCGCCTTCGCCAAGCTCATCTGACCGCAACGGCAAACGTGTTGACAAACGGCCCGGGAAACCGGGCCGTTTTGTTTATAGAGACTGCGTGGCAATGCTCGCTGGATCAAGTCGGAAGGACAGGACATGGTGCATCTGAATATTCGAAAGGCTGATCCCGGCGACGCCCGAGAACTCTCGGAAATTCTCAACGAGATTATAGCAATCGGCGGTACGACCGCCATCGAGACCCCTCTTTCGCCGGAGGAACTGGCCGATTGGTTCATAACAGGCGAATGGCCTCTAACGTGCCATGTCGCCGAGACCAGTTCTGGTCTCGCCGGTTTTCAATCCCTGAGCCTCTACGGAAACCCGCCGGAGGGCTGGGCCGATATCGCGACCTTTACCCGGCAGAACCCGAAGATACCGGGCGTTGGCACCGCACTTTTCGCGGCAACCCTTGCCGCCGCAGAAGAGCGCAATATCGAAGTCATCAATGCAACCATTCGCGCCGATAATACCGGCGGGCTGGCCTATTACGAGAAGATGGGCTTTCGCACCTATAATACACTGGAGAAAGTGCCGCTGAACGACGGTACGCCGGTGGATCGAATTCAGAAGCAATATCAGGTGAGCAAAGATAAAAACGGCCTCTAACGGCCGCATCAATAAAAAGTGCAGTGCTCCGCCTATCTGCCCTGCTCTCGCCTGAATTGCTTCTACATTCTTTATACAGACTTTTTCCCGTAGCATTCTTCACTGGTCCTCACCCCAAGGGCTGTCCAGCCGCATGATGCAGCAATGCAGTAGAGGTTAAGCCGCAAGGCCTACCCTTCTGGTGTATTTTGCCGTTTACTAAAGGATCGCACTGGGCGCGGAGGGGCAAGGGACAGGCCGGGGGCGGCTTCGGGATGGCGTGATGAGGCGAAAGGGGCAGGGCATGGAAGCGTTTTACATAGTGGTGCTCGTTGCGACAGCGCTTGTGCTTCTTGCTGCCTTTTCGAGCCTCCTTGCCTTCCGCTTCGGCGCCCCCCTCCTTCTGCTGTTCCTGATGATCGGGCTTGCCGCCGGTGTCGATGGTCTCGGCATCGAATTCAGCAATAACTATCTGGCCTATGTTCTGGGCTCGATCGCCCTTGCGATCATCCTCTTCGATTCCGGCTTCGGCACGCCGATGCAGGCCTTCCGCATCGCCGCGGTGCCGTCGCTGACGCTGGCCTCGATCGGCGTGCTTCTGACCGCAGCACTCTTCGCCTTCGCCGCCCGCTGGCTGCTCAACTTCACCTGGCTGGAAGGCATGCTGCTCGGCTCCATCGTTGCCTCCACCGATGCCGCCGCCGTCTTCTTCCTGTTGCGCATCGGCGGCATCAATATCAGAGACAAGGTGCGTTCCACGCTGGAAGTTGAATCCGGCACCAACGACCCGATGGCGATTTTCCTGACCATCGCACTGGTCGAGGTTCTCGCGAGCGGCGAACGTTACGCCGGCATCAATATCGGCATGCTCGCCATGTTCATCCAGCAGATGGGCCTTGGCGTCATCCTCGGCCTGCTCGGCGGCATGATGATCGTGCTGATCGCCGGCCGGCTGGAAACGGATCGCGGCCTGACACCGATCTTCGTGCTGGCACTCGCTCTGCTCGTCTTCTCCTTCACCGGTGCGGTAGGCGGTAGCGGCTTCCTTGCGGTCTATGTCGCCGGCATCTATGCCGGAAACCGCAAGATGCAGGCGATCGGCACCATCAGACGCTTTCAGGACGGCATGACCTGGCTTGCCCAGATCATCATGTTCCTCGTGCTCGGCCTGCTGGCGACGCCTTCACAGTTTCCTGTCATCATCGTGCCGGCGATCCTGCTGGCATTGTTCCTGATCTTCGTCGCCCGGCCGCTCGCCGTCTGGCTGTCTCTGCTGCCTTTCGATTATACGCAGCAGGAAATCGGCTTTGTCGCCTGGGTCGGCCTGCGCGGCGCCGTATCCATCCTGCTTGCCATCATGCCGATCCTCGGCGGGCTGCAGCATAGCCAGATCTATTTCAACACCGCCTTCATCATCGTGCTCGTCTCGCTACTCGTACAGGGCTGGACGATCAAACCGGTTGCCAAGCGCCTCGGCCTCATCATCCCGCCGCGTATCGGCGCGGTCGACAAGGTTGAGGTCGACCTGCCGGGCGCCGCCAATCACGAGCTGCTTTCCTATCGCGTCGTCAAGGACAGCCCGGTTCTGCGCGGCGAGCGCATCCCGCGCTGGGCAGCACCCTCGCTCGTGATCCGTGACGGCAAGTCGATGCGTTATCAATATGCCGGGCGCCTCAGGGAAAACGATCTCGTCTACCTTTTCATCGCACCCAGTTATTCGCGCCTGCTCGACCGGCTCTTCGCCAGCCGCGCACCTGTTGATGAGGACGACGCGGAATTCTTCGGCGCCTTCGCGCTGTCGCCGGCCCGTCCCGCCGCCGATCTCGATGCTGCCTATGGTCCAGGCCTTCTCAATGAATCCGAGAAGGGTCTGACGATCGCCGAACTGATGAAACAGCGCCTCGGCGGCAAGGCGGACTATGCCGATCGCGTCCGTCTCGGCTCACTCATCCTCATCGTCCGTGATCTCGACGACCAGGATCACATCACCTCCGTCGGCATGTCGTTGGAGGCAGTGGAGCCTGCCATTACGCTGCCGATCTTCATCAATCTGCACGAGATTATCCAGCGCACCCGCGAGCGTATGAAGGGCCGCAAAAAGCATGAGGCAACGGCTGCGGAAAGCGCTGCCGGACGTGACGAAAGCCCGCGCTAAAACGGCCGCCGACTGCCTTGCGTCTCCCCCGATCCTTGCTATGGTCGGCGCAATTTACGCCAACCACGAACGGATCCTCCCATGGCAGCTTTCAAGACACTCGACGATCTCAACGACATCGCCGGCAAGCGCGTTCTCGTCCGCGTCGACCTCAACGTCCCGGTCAAGGATGGCAAGGTTACGGACACGACCCGCATCGAGCGCGTCGCGCCGACGATCCTTGAACTGTCGAAAAAGGGCGCCAAGGTCATTCTGCTCGCCCATTTCGGCCGCCCGAAGGATGGCCCCTCGGCAGAATTCTCGCTTTCGCTGGTTGCCCCCTCCGTCGAGCAGGTGCTTGACCATGCCGTGCTGACGGCTTCCGACTGCATCGGCGAGGCAGCCGCTTCCGCCGTCGCGAAGATGAACAATGGCGATATCCTGCTCCTTGAAAACACCCGCTTCCACAAGGGCGAGGAAAAGAACGATCCTGATTTCACCAAGGCGCTCGCCGCAAACGGCGATATCTATGTGAACGACGCCTTCTCGGCCGCGCACCGCGCCCACTCCTCCACCGAAGGTCTTGCCCATCATTTACCGGCTTATGCGGGGCGCACCATGCAGGCCGAACTTGAGGCACTGGAAAAGGGCCTCGGCAACCCGGTCCGTCCGGTCGTCGCAATCGTCGGCGGTGCCAAGGTCTCCTCCAAGATCGACCTTTTGATGAATCTCGTGAAGAAGGTCGACGCGCTCGTCATCGGCGGCGGCATGGCCAACACCTTCATCGCCGCCCGCGGCACCGATGTCGGCAAGTCGCTTTGCGAGCATGATCTCGCCGATACCGCCAAGCAGATCATGATCGAGGCCGCCACCGCCGGCTGCGCCATCGTTCTGCCGGAAGACGGTGTCGTCGCCCGTGAGTTCAAGACAGGTGCCGCCAATGAGATCGTCTCCATCGAAGCCATTCCGGCCGATGCCATGGTCCTCGATGTCGGTCCGAAGTCGATCGATGCCGTCAAGGCTTGGATCGAACGCGCCACTACGCTCGTCTGGAATGGTCCGCTCGGCGCCTTTGAAATTGAGCCCTTCGACGCAGCGACCGTCGCGGCCGCGAAATACGCCGCCGAACGCACCAAGGCCGGCAAGCTCACGTCAGTTGCAGGCGGTGGTGATACGGTCTCGGCGCTGAACCATGCCGGCGTTGCCGAAGAGTTTAGCTATGTTTCGACCGCGGGCGGCGCCTTCCTTGAATGGATGGAAGGCAAGGAGTTGCCGGGTGTGGCCGTTCTCTCCGCTAACCGATAAGCCGATTCGGCAGATATTCCAGCAGGATAGACCGCGGAGCAAACGCTTCCGCGGTCTTTTGCCCAAGAAGAGAAAAAATTCCCGAACTTTCAAACGATTGAAATCATTTCAATCGTTTCAATGACTTAGCACTCCCTTTTTTCTCCCTATAAACTTCTGTTATCCGGGTTCTATATTATCAATTCTACCGGGTTTCATTGTGGAGAGAACGAGATGAGCGAACGATTGGAAGACATTGCAGTTAAGATGGTTGCTGGTGGTCGGGGCCTGCTTGCAGCCGATGAATCGACCGCTACCATCAAGAAGCGTTTCGACGCGATCAATCTTGAATCGACCGAAACCAGCCGGCGCGATTATCGCGAGATGCTCTTCCGCTCCGACGAAGCGATGAAGAAGTACATTTCCGGCGTCATCCTCTATGAGGAAACCCTGTATCAGAAGGCCGCCGACGGCACGCCCTTCGTCGACATCATCAAGGCTGCCGACAGCATCCCGGGCATTAAGGTCGACATCGGCGCCAAGCCGATGGCAAAATACCCAGGTGAAACCGTCACCGAGGGCCTCGACGGCCTCGCAGACCGCCTCGCCAAATATTATGAGGCCGGCGCCCGCTTCGCCAAGTGGCGTGGCGTCATCGCCATCTCGCAGACGCTGCCGAGCCGCGGTTCCGTCCGCGCCAATGCCCAGGCGCTTGCCCGTTATGCTGCGCTTTGCCAGGAAGCCAAGATCGTACCGATTGTCGAGCCGGAATGCCTAATGGACGGCAAGCCGGGCGACCACAATATCGACCGCTGCGCCGAAGTGACTGAGGCCACGCTGCGCATCGTGTTCGAGGAACTGGCCGATGCCCGTGTCAGCCTCGAGGGCATGATCCTGAAGCCGAACATGGTCATCGACGGCAAGAATGCCCGCAAGGCCTCCGTCGCCGAAGTTGCGGAGCGTACAGTCCAAGTCCTGAAGCGCACGGTCCCGTCATCGGTTCCGGGCATTGCCTTCCTCTCCGGCGGCCAGACCACGGAAGAGGCCACAGCCCATCTCTCCGCAATCAACTCCGGTTATGAGCTGCCCTGGTTTGTCACCTTCTCCTACGGCCGCGCCCTGCAAGACAGCGCGCTCAAGGCCTGGAACGGCAAGCAGGAAAACGTCGCCGCCGGCCAGCGCGAATTCTCTCATCGCGCCGAAATGAACAGCCTCGCCGCCAAGGGCAACTGGAAGGCCGAACTCGAAAAGGCTGCATGAGCTTTTGAAGCTTGAGAGAATGAGACAGGCGGCGAACATCTTCGCCGCCTGTTTTATTTGTGCCTGCCTGTCGCGAAGGCGATTTGTCATGGCGACAAGATAATCCTTCGCCGCAATCGCTGGCCTCGCTAATCATGGCGCCTTAACCATTGGAGCCGCCATGAACAGCCTGCCCTACATCACCGTCGACGTCTTCACCTCCACCCGCTTCGAGGGAAATCCGCTCGCGGTCATGAGCGACGCCAGGGGCATCAGCGACGCGGCAATGCAGAAGATCGCCGCCGAATTCGGCTATTCAGAAGTCACCTTCGTGCTTCCTCCGGAAAACCTTCAAAACACGGCAAGGGTGCGCATCTTCACGCCGACGATGGAGATACCCTTTGCCGGTCATCCCAATGTCGGCACCGCCTATGTACTCGGTCAGCAGAGTGAAATCTTCGGCCGCCCCATCGGCGATACGTTGCGGTTCGAGGAGAAGGCCGGCCTCGTTGAGGTCGCCCTGCAGCGCAGCGAAGGTCGTGTCACCGCAGCGACGATCCGCGCTCCACGACCGCTTGAAGTAGAAGACACGATACCCGATGCGGTCATTGCCAGCTGCATCTCCATCGACCCGGCGTCGATCCGCAAGAACACGCATGCCCCGGTCGTCGTCTCCGTCGGCCTGAAATTTGCCGTTGCCGAACTCGAAAGCCTCGAGGCTCTGGCCGCGGCAAGCCCTAATATCAACGGCTTCCAGGCTGCGGCCAAGTCTATGACCGGCAGCCATGATTTCTCTCTGTTTCTCTACGTTCGCCCCTCCGCTACGCCATGGAAGATCCGCGCGCGCATGTTCGCGCCGCTGGACAACGTCATCGAAGATCCGGCGACCGGCAGCGCTTCGGCAGCCCTTTCCGCCTATCTCGTCTCACTCCTGCCGGAGGCGGACATCAGCCGGCACGTGACGATCGAACAGGGCGTGGAAATGGGCCGGCGCAGCATCATCGAACTTGATGTGGTCAAGAAGGCCGGCACAGTCACCGACGTGACGATCTCGGGAACCTGCGTGCCGGTCATGAAAGGCGAGATCATCCTGCAGGGCTGAACCTGCCTATTGCACCAGGAAATCGCGCGCCAGCAGCGCCACCGCCCAGATGGCAAAGGCAATCAGCGCGATCTTCCAGAAATCCATCCGGCGGCGCAGCCCCGGATAGCCGAGCGGCTTGATGATCTGGATTGCCATGGCAAGGATGAGCAGCAAAGCTATCAGCTTTGTCATGGCTTTATTTTTTCCATCTATCAGAATGTCACAGGACGGACATTTTTTCACGCGAACAGAGAATATCTACTCGCCGTAAAGGCATTCCGGGACACAATCAACATTCTTATGGACTGGGCAGATACAGGTCTCGCCTTATGTCCTTTTTCAAAGCGAACACGCCGAGTCTGGGGATATGACAAGAAATCTGCTGTCCGTCGCTGCGCTGCTCTTTGGCACGCTCTTCCTTTTCATGGGCAACGGACTGCAGGGCATTCTGCTTCCCGTACGCGGAAACCTGGAAGGTTATGCAACGACCACACTGGGCCTGCTCGGCACGTCCTGGGCGGCGGGCTTCGTCATCGGCTGCCTTGTCGCCCCGAAGATGGTGCGCCGCGTCGGCCATGTACGCGCCTTCTCCGGCTTCATCGCCATTATCGCCATCATCGCGCTGGTCAGCGGCATCATCATCGACCCGGTCTGGTGGGTCATCCTGCGCGCCGTCACCGGCTTCTCAACCGCTGGCACCTCGATGATCATCGAAAGCTGGTTGAACGAGCGGGCGAACAATGAAAGCCGCGGCGCGATCTTCTCGCTCTATATCGGCATCACCCTTCTGGGCGTCGTGGGCGGCCAGCTGATGATTCCGCTGGAAGACGTGCGCACACCGGTGCTCTTCATGATCTGCGGCATCTTCTACTGCATCGCCATGCTACCGACGACGCTCTCGACCGCCGCTTCGCCGCAGCCACTGAAAGCGGTGAAACTCGATCTGCCTGCGCTCTATCGCAATTCGCCCGTCTCCTGCCTTGGCATCCTGCTCGTCGGCATCGCCAACGGTGCCTACGGTACACTCGGCGCCGTCTTCGGCGCGGGTGCCGGCCTCTCCGACACCTCGATTGCGGTGATGATGAGTGCCACCATCTTTGCCGGTGCCATCATGCAGCTTCCGGCTGGGCGCCTCTCCGATCGCATCGACCGCCGTTATGTGCTGGCGGCCATGTCAGCCATCGCAGCGCTCGCCGGCCTCCTGATCTTCGTGCTGCACCCCTCATCCCCTGTCTTCCTGATCGGCCTTGTCATCCTCTACGGCGCCGTCGCCAATACGCTCTATCCGATCGCCGTCGCCCATGCGAACGACTTTGCCGCGTCGGAGGATTTCGTAAAGGTCTCGGGCGGCCTGCTGCTTCTTTACGGCATCGGCACCGTCATCGGTCCGACGATCGGCGGTCCGGTCATGTCGATCATCAGCCCGCATGCGCTCTTCCTGGTGACGGCGCTCGCCCATCTTCTGATTACCGGCTATGCCATCGTCAGGAGCCGCATTCGCGCAGCCATTCCGGCAAGCGACCGCGATGCCTATACGACGATCCCGACAGCAACATCTCCTACTCTCACGCCGCAAAGCATGTCGCTTGCCGATCGCGGCTCCAACAAGTCTCCCGAAACCGGCGATCCTGCTGTAAAGTTCGGCTGACGAACTGACGCATGTTGCGCAAAACTGTGCAGCGGTTTTGCTATAACGACATGCCGGAAACGGAGACTTAAAGCGTGGAGGCGAACCTGGAAGATCGCGACACGGTTTAAAGGAGGAGCGACAATGAGCTTGATGGATGACGACAGGCCGCAGAAGAAGACCGCACACGAGATCGGCTCCGATCTCTCCCTGCTTTCGGTGGACGAGCTGAAGGCGCGCGTGGAACTCTTGAAAACCGAGATCGCGCGGCTCGAAGCCGAGGCAGCCAAGAAGGCTTCCGGCCGGCTTGCCGCCGAAAGCCTTTTCCGATCATAAGACTGTGAACGAGCAACTATTGCTTCGAAATTACTTTCACTAAGTCTTAAATTGGAACGACATTAATAAAAAATTAAGCTTTATAAGATATTACTCAAACTGTTCAGATCCTTCTGAACCTCAGACAGTTTTCCAAGCGGTGAATTGGTCTGATTTTTCTCCCTGTTTTACCTTGAGAGCCGCTTTTGCGGCTCTTCTTTTTCGCGCTGCCTTAGATCTTTCCACGAAACTGTGGAGATTAACCTTTTCTTAAGAAACGGCTTGCGCAATTAGGTTAAAGATACCATCTTGAAATCATAAAGACCGGCCTAGGAAACTTTTCCGCGGAAACCGGCGTTACCTGATAGTAGATGCGTGCAACAGGGATTCTTTAGATGTCGGAACTTGGATTGAATACAATCAGTTTTGCGGGCCGCGCTGCCGCATCCTCGCAGTTCAAGACGCTGTATGCAGAGGGCATGTCGCTGGTCGAAGAAACCGCATCCTACCTCGACGGCCAGGGCCGCGCAGCCTCCAAGGTTCTGCCGCGTATGGCCTCGGTCCTTTACGCGGCTGAATCGATGCGCCTGACCACCCGCCTCATGCAGATGGCTTCCTGGCTGCTCCTTCAACGCGCCGTCAACAATGGCGAGATGTCTCGCGATCAGGTTCTGGCCGAGAAGAACAAGGTTCGGCTCGACGGCTTTAATGTCGACCGCAACGCTCCGGGCTGGGGCGACCTGCCGGAATCCTTCCGCGATCTCGTAGAGCGCTCGCTTCGCCTGCAGAACCGCATCGCCTTGCTCGACCGCGAAATCTATCGCCCGTCAGAAGCTGCGATCGTCCCGGACAACCAGAACAGCGTCCAGGCTCAGCTTTCCCTGCTGCAGACGGCCTTCGGCAACAACTGATCTGGCATCCATCATAGAATTTCATGGAACCGGCTGCGGCAACGCGGCCGGTTTTTTGTTTGCTCACCGGTACAGACCCGAAAAACAAAAAGCCCGGCACGAGACCGGGCTTTTGAATATTCCGCCAAGCGGATGCGAATTAGAGGCCGAGGCCGCCGAAACGCTTGTTGAACTTCGAAACACGGCCGCCGCGGTCCATCAGCTGCTGGTTACCGCCGGTCCAGGCCGGGTGCGACTTGGAGTCGATTTCGAGGTTCATGACAGCGCCTTCCGAACCCCAGGTCGAGCGGGTTTCGTACTCGGTGCCATCGGTCATGACTACCTTGATGACGTGGTAGTCGGGATGGATGCCTTCCTTCATGACAATCTTCCTGCGATGCCGGGGTTCAATTTGCCGCAGACAGTTGCGGGGAAAGAACCGATTGAATAAATGAAGCCGCAGTCGTGAAGGCTACGGCTTCCCATTAGGATGCGGTGCCTATACATGAAGGGCGCCGGGATAACAAGGGCCAAGGAGCCGCAATACGCGGTCTTTGAGGGCGATCGGAGACGATTTGGCAGAGCAGGCAGAGCTTGGGGAAAATAAGTCGCGTTCGCTAAGGCCGCTCGGCAGGTTGACACCTTATGTGGCGCGTTATCGCGGCCTAGTCGCGGGCGCTCTGGTTTCGCTGGCGCTCGCCGCCGTCACATCGCTTGCTATACCGCTTGCCGTGCGCCGCATGATCGACCACGGCTTCACCCAGGCCGATGGTACCTTCATCAACAGCTACTTTGCCATGCTGATGATCATGGCCATCGTGCTCGCCGTCGCCAGCGCTCTTCGCTATTATTTCGTCATTACCATCGGCGAACGCATCGTTGCGGATCTGCGCCGTGACGTCTTTGCTCATGTCACACAGCTCTCACCCTCGTTCTTCGACGTCAACCAGTCGGGCGAGATCGTCTCGCGGCTGACGGCCGACACCACGCAAATCAAATCGGCCGTCGGCGCCACGGCTTCCGTAGCGCTCCGCAACCTGATCCTCTGTATCGGTGCGCTCGGTATGATGATCGTGACCTCGCCGAAGCTCTCGAGCCTCGTCATCGTCGCGATCCCGGTCATCGTCTTTCCGCTGGTCGCCGGCGGGCGATCGGTGCGCAAGCGCTCCCGCGCGGCACAGGATACACTGGCAGAGGCTTCCGCCTTCGCCAATGAGACGATCGCTGCAACCCGCACCGTGCAGGCATTCAACGCCGAAACCGCCGCAGCGGACCGTTACGGCTCGGCTGTCGAATCCGCCTATCAGGCCGCACGTTCCGCCGTCTCCTCCCGCGCCCTGCTGACGGGCATCGCCATCACCCTGATCTTCGGCAGCGTGGTCGCCGTTCTCTGGTTTGGCGCCCATAGTGTCCTCGCTGGCACGCTTTCGGCCGGCACACTCGGGCAGTTTCTGCTCTATGCGGTCATCGCAGCCGGATCGCTCGGCGCACTGTCGGAAGTCTGGGGCGAGCTTTCGCAGGCAGCAGGTGCAGCCGACCGCCTGACTGAGCTTCTCGACGAAGTCTCGCCGATCACCGCCCCCGCAAATCCGCAGCCATTGCCCTCGCCTGCCCAGGGCCGCGTGGAATTCGACGGCGTGCACTTCGCCTATCCGTCTCGTCCAGGCAAATCGGCCCTGCACGGACTGGATTTCACGGTGCTGCCAGGAGAAACAGTAGCAATCGTCGGTGCATCCGGCGCCGGCAAGAGCACGGTCTTCTCGCTGCTGCTGCGCTTCTACGATCCGCAACAGGGTAGCGTGAAGATTGACGGTGTCGACGCCCGGCAGGCAGATCCGGACGCCTTGCGACAGCGCATTGCTATCGTGCCGCAGGATGTCACCATCTTCGTCGCCTCGATCCACGACAATATCGCTTTCGGTGTTCAAGGCGCCACGCGCGAGCAGATACGCGCCGCCGCGATCGCGGCCCAGGCCGATGAGTTCATTAATCGGCTGGACAAAGGCTACGATACGCAAGTCGGCGAACGCGGCATAACGCTATCCGGTGGCCAGCGCCAGCGCATCGCCATCGCCCGCGCGATCCTGAAGAACACACCTATCCTGCTTCTGGACGAAGCGACCTCGGCCCTTGACGCCGAGAGCGAAACGCTTGTGCAGAGGGCGCTTGACGGGCTTATGCATGGCCGCACTACGATTGTCATCGCCCACCGTCTCGCCACTGTTCTCAAGGCCGACCGCATTCTCGTCATGGATCAGGGCCGTGTCGTCGAGGAAGGCACACATCAGAGCCTGATCCGGCACGGCGGCATCTATGCAAAGCTCGCCAGCCTGCAATTCGATGCAGCCAACGAGGATGTGCTGGCAGCCGCCAAATAGCTGCCTCATACGTCATCGCGACTAAAGTCTGATCGCATAGCTCCCCGGACGCGGTTGCCTTTGCGGCAACCTGCCCTAACCTCCCTATGCCCGAGGTAGGGGCCCTTGCTGTTGAAATCTGTGGGAGGAGATTCGAATGGCGCTTTCTGATATTACCCGTCGCATGAGCCTGGCGCTCGGCTTTGGCCTGCTCGCAGCGGCCACAGGAACGGCCGCATCGGCCCAGAGCTTTCCTGACCGATCCATAACCATGATCGTGCCTTTCGCGGCCGGAGGCTCGACCGATGTCGTCGCACGTATCGTCGCGCAGAAAATGTCCGAAGATCTCGGCCAGCAGGTCATCGTGCAGAATGTTGCGGGAGCCGGCGGCAATCTCGGCGCTGACAACGTCGCGCGTGCTGCGCCGGACGGCTATACGATCCTGATGGGCACTGTCGCCACCCACGCGCTCAATCCGCTGATCCTGAAATCGACGCCTTATGATGCCGAGAAGGATTTCGCGCCGATCTCGTTGCTCGTGGTCGTTCCGAATGTGCTGGTCGTCAATCCGGAACTGCCCGCAAAGAACGTGCAGGAATTGATCGCGCTCCTGAAAGCCGATCCGGACAAATACAGTTACGCCTCATCCGGCAACGGCACACCGCTGCATCTTTCCGGCGAACTTTTTAAAAGTATGGCCGGCGTCGACATGCAGCATATTCCCTATAAGGGCGCTGGACCGGCACTGAACGACGTCATTGGCAACCAGGTGCCGATCATGTTCGACAACCTGCCCTCGTCGTCTAGCCACATCAAGGCCGGCACGTTGCGGGCACTCGCCGTAACGACCGCCGAACGCGCGTCATCCTTCCCCGATATTCCGACCATCGCCGAATCCGGTATTCCCGGATACGAGACCTATACGTGGAATGCGCTCTTTGCACCGGCCAATACGCCGGCCGATGTGATAACCCGCCTCAACGCCTCCGCCAAGAAGGCGTTGACCGATCCGGCCGTTGCCGAGCGGATGAAGGAATTCAGTGCAACGATCGTCGGTTCCACGCCGGAAGAACTCGGCGCTCACGTGAAGGCCGAGCTTGCGAAATGGAAACCGGTCGTGGACGGCGCCCATATCCAGATGGAATGAGCACAACGGAAGGGGACAGCGTGCCGTTAGCCCCTTTTCTCACGCCCGATCCAACCGGCGGCAATTGGACGCCATGCAATTGAATTCTAATTAAGGTAGTGGAAAAGCTCACAATTCTGAGCTAGCTTTCGGGAGGCTGATGCATGATTTCAGCTTACCAGGAGGGATCCATGTACAGATTTGAAGTTTACAAGGATAAGGCCGGTGAATTCCGCTTCCGCTTCAAGGCGTCGAACGGCGAGACCATGTTCTCGTCCGAAGGCTACAAGGCGAAGGCATCTGCAATGAACGCCATCGAATCCATCAAGAAGAATTCGCCTGGCGCTGACGTAGTGGATCAGACAAAGGCGGAAGCCTGACTGAAGCGGAGGCGGCATCAGTCGCCTCCAGCACTTTCCGCTCAGCGTATTTTTCGCGCACTTTTCCATGTGATCAATTTTTTCGACCGCAATGTCGAAATGAGGACGACTGAGACCTCATTGTTTCGGAACGGCTTGAGGCCGCGCCACCGAAGCATTGCAGCATGGGCGAATTCGGCTTTAGATGCTGCCTGCCCGGTCAAACGCCCCTAGAGGATCAGGAGTTTCCGATGCAATACGCACTTATCATCCGTGAATCCGCAGAAGACTTCATCCGCCGCAGCGACCCTGCCTACCGCGATGGTTGGACGGCCTACACCAAGGCACTGGTGCAAGCCGGAATCTTGACCGCCGGTGCCGGCTTGACCCCGCCTGAGACAGGCACGATCGTGCGTCGCAAGGGCGACGACCATGATGTACAGGATGGCCCGTACCCGGAAGGCAAGGAATCGCTTGGCGGCTTCTACGTGATCGACGTGCCCGATCTCGATACGGCGCTCGAATGGGCCACGCGCGTTCCCGTCTCCGAACAGGGCTCGGTGGAAATACGGCCCCGGCTGCAGGTCGCGTGAGGCCGTTGTGACATCAGATGCGGGCCGTGCTGCCGAGAAGGTGGCACGGCAATCCTACGGCAAGCTCATCGCCTTCCTTGCCGCTCGCTCCCGCGATGTTCCGGCGGCGGAGGACGCATTGTCTGATGCGCTGGCGGCCGCGTTGCGGGTCTGGCCCGAGCGGGGCATTCCCGACAATCCGGAGGGCTGGCTGCTCACCGCAGCCCGCCGCAACCTCATACAGGCTGCCCGCCATCGAACTGTCCGCGACAATGCCAGCGAAACGATTGCGCTGGCCGTCGAGGAGGCCGAGGAGCGTATGAACGATGCACGAAACGCCGACTTTTCCGATGAACGGCTGAAGCTTCTTTTTGCCTGCACGCACCCGGCAATTGACCGGTCCGTTCACACACCGCTGATGCTTCAGACCGTGCTCGGCATTGATGCGAAGACAATCGCACAGGCCTTCGTCGTCTTGCCGGATACCATGAGCCAGCGCCTGGTGCGGGCCAAGGTCAAGATCCGCGACGCCGGCATTCCCTTCGCCATCCCCGAGCGGCAGATCCTGACGGAACGGCTGGCGGGCGTACTCTCGGCAATCTATGCCGCCTATGGGCTCGGCTGGGATGGGCTCGATGGCGAAGGAGACAGTCGCACGGGCCTGACCGATGAGGCGATCTGGCTTGGCCGCGCACTCATGACCATGCTGCCCGAGCAGCCGGAGGTCATCGGGCTGCTCTCACTAATGCTTTATTGCGAGGCGAGAAGGCACGCACGGCGTGATGCCGATAGCGCTTACATACCGCTTGAGGAGCAGGATACCGGTCTCTGGAACGAAATCATGCTCGCAGAAGCCGACACGTTGCTGCGCAAGGCGGGCACCTTCGACCGCTTCGGTCCGTCCCAGTGCCAGGCGGCGATCCAGGCCGTCCACGCCACGCGCCGCCGGACGGGCACGACGGATTGGAAGGCGCTTATTACCCTCTACCGGGCACTCATCGCGATGAAACCGACACTCGGCTCAAAGGTCAGCCATGCCGCCGTCGTCGGCAGGGTCGATGGCGCAGCCCCGGCGATCGCCCTGCTGGACGGACTGGAACAACGGGGCATCGCCAGCTACCAGCCTTACTGGGCAGTGCGGGCGCATCTGCTGGCAGACCTTGGCGAAAGCGATGCCGCAGTAGAAGCCTACAGGATAGCGATCGGCCTCAGCGACAGTCCCGCCGTCCGCACCTTCCTCACTGGCAAACTTCAGGCCGTTATTTCTCGGTCAGCTTGAGCTCGATACGGCGGTTGGTGGCGCGCGCTTCCGGCGTATCGCCGGGTGCGATCGGCTGGAATTCGCCAAAACCTGCCGCAACGAGCCGGTCTGCGGGCACACCCTGCGCGATTAGGAACTTCACGACCGAAATCGCGCGGGCGGATGAAAGCTCCCAGTTGTCGCGGTAGCGGCCTGAGCCCGACAGCGCGACATTGTCCGTATGCCCGTCAACACGCAGCACCCAGTTGATCTCAGGCGGAATTTCCTTGGCAAGGTCGAGCAAGGCGGCGGCAAGCTTTGCCATTTCCGTTTGGCCATCCGGATTGAGGTCGGCTCCGCCAGACGGGAACAGCACTTCCGACTGAAAGACGAAACGGTCGCCGACGACGCGAATGTTCTCGCGATCGGACAGGATTTCGCGCAAGCGGCCGAAGAAGTCCGAGCGGTAGCGATTGAGTTCCTGCACACGCGCAGCCAGCGCCACGTTCAGGCGGCGGCCGAGGTCGGCGATTTTCGTCTGCGAAGTCTGATCCTTCTCCTCGGAAGCCTGAAGTGCTGCCTCGACAGCAGCGATCTGGCTGCGCAGCGCCGCGATCTGCTGGTTGAGGAGCTCGACCTGGCTGAGGGCACGGTCGCTGACCTGCTTCTGCTCATCGAGCTGCTGCGTCAGCGTTCCGATCTGCTGCTTTGCCGCATTCTGGCCGCCCGTACCGGCGCTGAGAAGCGCCTGCAACCGCGTACGCTCGCCCTCGGCACTCGCAAGCGACGCCTGCAGATTGGCGACCGAATCCTGAAGATCCTGATTGCTGCCCTTCTCGAGCGCCAACAACTGCGTGAGCTCGTTGATCTGACCGTTCAGACGCGTCAGCACCTCGTCACGGCCGCTGATTTCGCGGCTGAGAATGAACTGGCCGACAACGAAAACCGTGAGGATGAACATGATGGCGATGAGCAGCGTCGATAGAGCATCGACGAAGCCCGGCCAGTAGTCCACCGCGCGTTGGCGGCGGTTGCGGCCAAGAGGCATGGCTTACTTGCCCTCGCTCTTTTCGATCTGGCCGGACCGTTCGCGCACTCTGTCGCTGCCGCGGTCTTGCACACCGATGCGTTCAGCCAGCCGATCGAGCGTGCGGCGCATCGCCTTTGCCTCGTCCTGCTGGACCTCGATCCAGTCGCGCAGCATCTGCTGCTCGTTGCGCATGTTCTTGACGAGACCCTGAATGCCTTCGGCAAGGCTTGCCATCGCGGCAACCGACCGCTGGCTGGACGCGCCGTCCCCTTCGGCGACCTTTCGCAGATATTCCGACAGGGCCTTCATATCTTCCGATGAGCCACCGGAAACGCCATCCAGCGCCGGCACCGGAATGTCGGAGCCGACATCGGTAACCGAGGAGAGCCAGTTTTCCAGCTCCGTATAGAAACGGTTCTGCGCACGTCCGGCCTGCAGATCGAGGAACCCGAGGATCAGCGAACCCGAAAGACCGAGCAGCGAAGACGAGAAAGCCTGGCCCATGCCGGAAAGCGGCATCGCAAGCCCTTCCTTCAGCGTCGAAAGCACATCGCCCGTGCCATTCGAGCCGGCATCGAGCGACTGGATGACAGAGCTGATCGAGCCGATCGTGCCGATAAGGCCCCAGAAGGTACCGAGCAGGCCGAGGAAGACGAGCAGGCCAATGAGATAGCGGGAAACGTCACGCGATTCGTCGAGGCGGTTGGCAATCGAATCCAGAATGGAGCGCAGCGCGGTGGTCGATAATGCAACCCCCGACCTGCTACGATTTCCGATCAGCGCCCGCATTGGCGCGAGCAGCCGCGGATTGCGGTTCACCTTGTCGGCACTGCCAGCAGCGCGGAAAGAATTGAACCAGCGTACTTCCGGGCGAAGCGACAACACATGATTGAAAACGAGAATGATTCCAACGGCAAGAACGCCGACGATGAGACCATTCAGGCCCGGGTTATGCATGAAGGCAGTCTGTGTCTGCCGGAACAGGATCGCCGCTATGAAGCCCACGATGATGAGGAACAACACCATCGTCCAGAAGAACGACATGGGGCTGGAGAGTTTGTAAGCGTAGCCACCGGCCGTCTTCTCGGTCGAGCCGAACTCGGCCACATTCACATTTTCCATAGGTTCCTCGGCCTCCGGACTCATTACAGCCGAAGACTAGATCAACATTGTGCCAAATTGAAGTATGCGCGGGCGAAAAGCCGGACTTTACAACAGGCTGTTGCCCAGATCGTCACTTGGTCGGAACCGGTCGCTTGACCACTTCCGTGAGCGCTTTGTGGATGTGCTCGTTGCCGGCAATGATCGCACCGGTCTCCAGAATTGACGCCCCGCCGTCCCAGTCAGTCGCATAACCACCCGCTTCACGGATGAGCAGAATACCGGCCGCCATGTCCCAGGGCGACAGCGCCACTTCCCAGAAACCGTCGAAACGACCGGCGGCCACATAGGCAAGATCAAGCGAGACTGCGCCCATGCGGCGGATGCCGGCGACTTCGCCCATGACATGGCGCAGTTCGATCAGGAACTTGCCGTGATTGCCGCGGCCAAGATGCGGCACGCCGCAGCCGATGACGCTGTCGGAGAGCACCCGGCGCGAGGCGACGCGCAGGCGGCGATCGTTGAGGAACGCGCCGCCGCCACGCTCGGCAGTGTAGAGCTCGTCCGTCGCCGGATTGAAGACCACGCCTGCGACAATCTCATTGTTGCGCTCAAGCGCGATGGAAACGGCAAAGGCCGGGATACCGTGCAGGAAGTTGGTCGTGCCATCCAGCGGATCGACGATCCAGCGGTGCGCACCGTCGGTACCCTTGATCTCTTCGCTCTCTTCGCCAAGGAAGCCATAAGTCGGACGAGCCTTGAGAAGCTCTTCCTTGACGATCTTTTCGGCCTTGCGGTCGGCATTCGAAACGAAGTCGCCCGGTCCCTTCACGGATACCTGCAGGTTCTGCACTTCCCCGAAATCACGCCCCAGCGACTTGCCTGCCTTGATGGCAGCCTGAACCATGACATTGAGAAGAGCTGAACGGGCCATGTGGGCATTTTCCTTGGATAATACGGGACGCACTGTCAGGGGCGGGATATGTCCCTGAACGCCGGAAGCGACAGCGCTGCATAGATTGGCGGCCTCAAGACCACAAAATCGGGGAAATTTCAAGGGGAATGCCGCATGGCAGGGTTACAGCACGAAAGGATAGTTCCTAAATTATTCTGGACAGATCAGTCTAGAAACCTTATTGAGGCATCATGGCAAGGCATAAGGAATTCGATCGCGACACCGCACTCAAGGCGGCCATCACCGTGTTCACCGAACACGGCTACGAGGGCACGTCCACGGATGCGCTGCTGTCGGCCATGAAGATCAGCCGGCAAAGCATGTACGATACTTTCGGCGACAAGCGCAGCCTCTATCTGGCAGCGCTCGACCGCTACAATCTCGACAGCGTCTCTCAACTCGTGGCCGATCTGCACCGCGATACGACACCGTTGAAAGCTTTGGAAGAGACGCTCATCGCCTTTGCCTCCCGTCCGGAAACCGAAGCCGGCCGTGGCTGCCTTGGTGTCAGCGCCGTATGCGAGTTCGGTCGCACGGACAGTGCGGTCTCTGATCTGACAGACAAGGCATCCCGCCTGCTTTCATCCGCCGTGCAGACAATCCTTGAGGAAGGCAAGAAGCGGGGCGAGGTTGCAGATGATGTCGATACCACCGATGCCGTGTACTTCCTCGGCTCGACCCTGTCAGGCATGAAGGTCAGCGCCCGCAATGGCGCCTCCCCCGAAGCGCTTCGCGGGATAGCCCGCCTCGCCATTCGAAGCCTCCGGTAAAACCTGGAAGTCCAAACCCGATTTCGCATGCCCAATTCAAGACTAAACAGTCCAAAAAAGGAAGGAAACCACAATGTCCCAACCACTCTCCGGCAAGATCGCCCTCGTAACCGGTGGCTCGCGCGGTATCGGTGCCGCAATCGTCCGCCGCCTCAGCAGCGACGGTGCGGACGTTGCGTTCACCTATTCCGCCTCCGGCGACAAGGCGAAGGCCATCGTTGCCGAAATAGAGGCGAAGGGTGCGAACGCGCTGGCCATCAAGGCAGACAGCGCTGATCCGAAGGCCGTTCAAGATGCGGTCGATGAGACTGTCTCGACGTTCGGTGGCATCGACATTCTCGTCAACAGCGCCGGAATTCTCATGTTGAATCCAGTAGAGAATTTCCCCCTCGAAGACTTCGACCGCATGTTTGCGGTCAACGTCCGCGCAGTCTTCGCCGGCACGCAGGCGGCCGCGCGCCACATGAAAGCAGGCGGGCGCATCATCACCATCGGCAGCATCGTCGCCGAGCGGAGCGGCTTTCCAACCTCTTCGGTCTATTCCATGACCAAGGGTGCGGTCGCTGCCATGACACGCGGCCTTGCCCGCGATCTTGGCCCGCGCGGCATCACCGTCAACACTATTCAGCCAGGCCCGACGGCGACGGACATGAACTCGAACGAAGCCAGCCATGAGATGCTGAAACAGTTGATGGCGCTCGGCCGCATCGGCGAGGACAAGGAAATCGCCAGCTTCACCGCCTATCTCGCCAGTCGCGAGGCCTCCTTCATCACCGGCGCCAGCCTGACGATCGACGGCGGCTATCTGGCCTGATTCAGACAAGCGAACGGCGGCGCAGATACGCCGCCGTTCCATTGTTCAATGCTCGGAAATTCAGGATTTCTGCTGTGTGATCAGCACTTCGCGGGCGATCTGGTCGAGCGGCAGAATTCGGTCGACACCGCCCTTGGCGATCGCTTCCTTGGGCATGCCGAAAACAACCGAGGTCGCTTCATCCTGCGCGACGGTATAGGCGCCGGCCTGATGCATTTCCAGCATGCCACGCGCACCATCGTCTCCCATTCCGGTCATGATGATGCCCATCGCGTTCGAACCGGCCGAACGGGCAGCGGAACGGAAGAGCACATCGACGGACGGGCGGTGGCGGGAAACCAGCGGCCCCGGCTTGACGGACACGTAATAACGCGCGCCCTGGCGCTCCAGCAGCATATGCTTGTCGCCCGGCGCAATCAGCACATGGCCGCGCAATACCGGATCGCCATCGGCCGCTTCCTTGACCTCGACTTCGCAGAGACCGTTGAGGCGCTTGGCGAAAGCCGCTGTGAATTTTTCCGGCATGTGCTGGACGATGACCATGCCCGGCGCATTGGCCGGCAGCGCTTCCAGAAACTCGCGCAGGGCTTCCGTTCCGCCCGTTGAAGCGCCGACGCAGACAACCATTTCCGTCGTTTTCGCCATCGCCCGACCGGTCGGCGGCGGCAACATCGCATCGGCCGTCAGCTTCTTGGCCGGCCCCTCTGCCGAAGCCGAGCGGATGCTGCCTGCAGCGCGGCGCACATTGGTAAGCCGCGCATGCGAGGCACTCTTGACCACTTCGCGGATGCGCATTGCATCATCGGCCAGACTATCTGCCGCACCGATCTTGGATTTCAAGATGACGTCGACAGCACCCGCCTCAAGCGCCTGAAGCAGAGTTTCCGAACCCGCTTCCGTCAGCGAGGAGCACATGACGACCGGGATCGGCCGCTGCGACATGAGCTTGCGCAGGAAGGTGATACCATCCATGCGCGGCATCTCGACATCAAGGGTGATGACATCAGGGATCTCTTCCTGGATCTTGCGCGCCGCCATGAACGGGTCGGAAGCCACGGCCATGACTTCGATCTCCGGGTCTTCTTCCAGAACCCGTGCCAGCGTCTGCCTGACACTGGCGGAATCGTCAATGATGAGGACGCGGACTTTTTTGGCCATAGTATCCCCTCAGATGCGCTGGAACACCGTATTCGAAACCTGCTTCAAGGGAAGGTCGAAGCCGGTGATCGATTCCGAGTGACCGATAAACATGTAACCGCCCTTCGCGAGGCAATTGCAGAGACGGGTGAGCACCCCACCCTGCGTCTGCTTGTCGAAGTAGATCAGCACGTTGCGGCAAAAGATAAGGTGCATCATGTCGCCAATAGGATATTTCTCATCCATCAGGTTCATGCGGGCAAAGCCGACACGGCTGCGCAGCTTCGGCGAGATGCGAACCTCGCGGCGACCCTGCTGCTTGGCAACCATAACATATTTCTTCTGCAGGTCGCGCGGCACCGGAGCGATCAGATCTTCCGCATAAATACCCTTGCGCGCTGTCTGCAGCACATCGGTGGAGAGATCGGTCGCCAGCACATTGTAGGAGACATCGCTTCGGTTCTCGACGAACTCGGCCAGCACCATAGCCATCGTATAGGGCTCTGCACCCGTCGAGCAGGCAGAACTCCATGTGCGGATCGTCCGCAGGCCGCTGTCGGCGAGCGTCGGCAGGGCGACCATCTGCATATATTCGAAATGTTTGGCTTCCCGGAAGAAGTCGGTCTTATTGGTCGTCACGACGTCGATCAGGTAGACAGTCTCCTGCTCGAGACCATCCTCGTTGAACAGGAAATCACAATAGTCGTCGAAGCTCGCATGGCGCGTGGCGCGCAAACGCCGGCGCAGCCGGCCCTCCAGCATCGTCAGCTTCGTCGGCGGCATCTTGATGCCGCTATAGTCATAGATGAACCGTGCCAGCTTGTCGAAATTACGCTTGCTGATCCTGTCACCCGGCAATTGGGTTTCTACCGCTGCCATACTCATAAAACGCGACGCTCCGAACAGGTCTTGAGGGCCTCAGGCGGCCGATTGCAGGACAGTGGCATCCTCGCGCGACAGAAGCCGGGCAAGGTCGACGATGACGACGAAGCCGTTCTCGCGGCGCACGACACCAGCAATATAATCCGACCGCCAGCGTACGCCGATATCCGGTGCGGACTCGATCTGCTCGCGACGGAAGGGCGTCACTTCGAAAACGCGATCGGCAACGAGGCCGAGCGTCAGAAGGCGATTTTCCATCGGAACGTCTAGAACCAGCACGCGCGTGTGCGGCGTCGGCACTGTCTTCGACATGCCGAGCTTCAGGCGCAGATCGATCGTCGGAACACCCTGGCCGCGCACGTCGCGCAGGCCGAGCAGATAGTCGGGACCATTCGGAATCTTGAATGCTTCCGCATAGTCGAGGATTTCGCGCACCACCTCCACTGGAACGGCGAAGATCTCCTCGCCGAGGCTGAAGGTCACGAATTGGGCTTCCAGAGATGTTGTTGCCATGATCAACCGCTTTCCTTGGATTCGGGCGCCCCCATTATCGGAGACGCCTGTTAACATATTGAAAGGACCTGGATGCTCAGGCGCTTTCCTTGAACTCGGCATCCCCGTCGTCCGGCCCACCCATGGAGAGGTCGAGGGCAAAGCCCTTGGCGCGCGCCTGCTGGGCGGCAACCGTATTGGTGGCCGTGGTCTTCTTGCCGACCGGCTTGCGACCTCCGGTCGGAACCGGCGTGCGCACCGTGACCTTGGCAGCCGGAGCGCGGGACAGGCGGTTGCCGGCCGTGTCCACCTTGAAGAAGGCGATCGAGGCCTGCAATTCCTCAGCCTGGGTCGCCAGCTCTTCGGAGGTCGCCGACATCTCTTCGGAGGCGCCGGCATTCTGCTGGGTCACCTTGTCGAGCTGCTGGATCGCCTCGTTGATCTGGGCTGCACCAATATCCTGCTCGCGGCATGCGGCGCTGATCTCGGAGACCAGTTCCGCAGTCTTGCGGATATCCGGAACCAGCCGGCCGAGCATGTCGCCGGCTTCCTGCGCAGCTTTCACCGTATCGCCGGACATCGCACTGATTTCAGCGGCTGCCGATTGGCTGCGTTCTGCAAGCTTGCGGACTTCGGATGCGACGACCGCAAAACCCTTGCCGTGTTCACCGGCACGCGCAGCTTCGACGGCGGCGTTCAGGGCCAGCAGATCGGTCTGGCGGGCGATTTCCTGAACGATGCCGATCTTCTCGGCAATCGTGCGCATCGCAGCCACAGCCCGGTTGACGGCATCGCCGGAATTCTCCGCATCCTTGGCGGACTGGCGGGCGATCTTTTCGGTCTGGGCGGCGTTGTCGGCATTCTGCTTGATGTTGGAGGCCATCTCTTCCATCGAAGCGGAAGCCTCTTCAGCCGAAGCCGCCTGTTCGGTCGCACCCTGCGAGACCTGCTCGGAGCTGGCCGAGAGTTCCTGGCTGCCGGACGAGACGTTTTCCGCAGCGGCAATCGCATCGGCGACAACACCACGCAGGCGCTCCACCATCTGCTCCAGAGCAATACCCAGCGTATCCTTCTCGGACAGAGGCTTCGGAGACACCGTCAGGTCGCCGTTCGAGATCTGGTTGGCGATCTGCGCCGTGTTACGCAGGTTGCCGGTCATCCTCGTCATGGAATTGACCAGGTCGCGGATTTCGTCATTGCTCTTATGCTCGATGTCCTGTTCGAGATCGCCGATGCTGACGGCATCCGCGAGCTGGACTGCACGCTTGAGGCCACGGGAGATATTGAGCAGGATCCAGATGGCGGCAGCAGAGGATATGATGATCAGACCTATCGTCATCATCACCAGCATGTTGCGCGACTGGGCATACTGGTCGTTGGTAGCGGCGTCGGTTTCGGCGACATTGCCGGTCACGGTGTCGTTCAGCTTGGTGAGAATGCCGAGAAGCTGGGTCGTCACCGCCTGGCCTTCGCCCATCGAAATGACGCCGGCCTGGGTGTTGGATTCGGTGGTGTTCTGCTTGGCGAGGTCGGCAACACGATCCTGCAGCGCCGTCCACTTGCCGTAGAGATCGCCGAACTGAGCCATGCCATTCCTGATGTCAGGGTCTTCCGAAGTGGCAAGGCGAGCCTGCAGTGTCTTGATCTGCTCGCGCTGCTGCGAGATCTCATCGACATAGCCGGCGATCTTGGTCGCATCGGTATTGATGATCGCATCCTTTTCGGCGCGGATGGAACGCATCACGGCATCGGAGAGATCACCGGAATCGCGCAGATTGGCGACCGGACCGGCAACCATGACCGAGATGTCGCTATTCAGCGACGAGAGATTGTAGATCGAAAGACCGGCCATGGCGCAGGTCAGGAGAACGATGAAACCGAACACCAGGCCCAGTTTGAGTTTGATCGTGAAGCGCATTCCAAGACCCCTTTAGGACTGCAGCGGATATCCCGCGAAATGACACATTGTGCCGCCGTAAAAACGCTTCATGCGTTGCCGGCCGAGCCGGTGTGCCCCGGCGCTTCCATGCGCCGGCCGTAACGGGGCCGCTGTTGCCGCGGCCCCAATGCCTGTCCGCCGGGAAGCGCTTACGCGCTTTCCCGGAAATCATCGTCCGCCGTGTCCGGTCCGCCCATGGACATGTCCAGGGCAAAACCCTTGGCGCGGGCTTGCTGAGCGACAATGCCGTTGGCGGCAGCCGCCTTGCCGACCGGCTTGCGAGGTGCAGATGGAGCCGGGCTGCGCGTGGTCACCTTGGCAGCCGGTGCGCGACCCTGGCGGCCACCCGTCGCCATTGTCTTGCCACCCGCCGTATCCACTTTGAAGAAGGCGATCGACGTCTGCAGTTCCTCGGCCTGGGCAGCGAGCTCTTCGGAGGTTGCAGACATCTGCTCGGAAGCACCCGCATTCTGCTGGGTTACCTTGTCGAGCTGCTGGATCGCCTCGTTGATCTGCGACGCACCGACATCCTGCTCGCGGCATGCAGAGCTGATCTCCGCCACGAGTTCCGCCGTCTTTCTGATGTCAGGCACCAGGCGGCCGAGCATGTCCCCGGCTTCCTGGGCGGCAGTGACGGTATCGCTCGACATGGCGCTGATTTCCGCTGCCGCCGACTGGCTGCGCTCTGCAAGCTTGCGCACTTCCGAAGCGACGACTGCAAAACCCTTGCCGTGTTCGCCGGCACGAGCCGCTTCCACCGCAGCGTTGAGTGCGAGAAGGTCGGTCTGGCGGGCAATTTCCTGAACGATGCCGATCTTCTGGGCGATCGTACGCATGGCCTCGACGGCGCGGGAAACGGCGCTCCCGCTCATCTCCGCATCCTTGGCGGATTGACGCGCGATCTTTTCCGTCTGGGCGGCATTGTCGGCGTTCTGTTTGATGTTGGCGGCCATCTCTTCCATCGAGGAGGAGGCTTCCTCGGCCGCCGAAGCCTGCTCGGTGGCGCCCTGCGATACCTGTTCGGAGCTCGCCGAAAGTTCCTGGCTGCCGGCCGAAACATTCTCGGCGGCCGCAATTGCGTCCGCGACGACATCGCGCAAACGCTCCACCATCTGTTCCAGCGCGGTGCCGAGTGTATCCTTGGCTGAAAGCGGCTTCGGAGAAACCGTCAGGTCGCCGGCAGCAATCTGCGTGGCAATATCGGCAGTGATGCGAAGGTTGGCAACCATGCTTTGCATCGCGATGCCGAGCGTATCCTTGGCCGAAAGCGGCTTGACCTCGACCGAGAGGTCGCCTTCTGCGATCTGGTTGGCAACATCGGCGGTAGCGCGCAGGTTGTTCACCATGCCGAGCATGGCAATACCGAGCGTATCCTTGTCGGAGAGCGGCTTCGGTGTAACGCTGAGGTCACCATTCGAAATCTCGTTTGCGATGCCAGCGGTATTGCGCAGATTATCCGTCATGACGTTGATCGTGTTCACCAGATCCTTGATCTCGTCGTTGCTCTTGATCTCGACCTTCTGGTTCAGATCGCCGATGGCGACGGCGCTAGCGACGTTCATAATCTTGCGCAGGCCACTGTTGATGCCGAGCGCGATCCACAGTGCGGCGGCAAAAGCGATAACGGAAGCGCCGATGGCGATGCCGATCAGCAAGTTTCTGGTGTTGCTGTAGAGGACTTCAGTATCGTTGTCGGCTTGCGTCATCGACTTCTGCTGAAGCGCGACAAGCGTCGTAAAGACGTCTTCCAATTCTGTGACGATGGCCCGAACCTCTCCACCGGAATAGGCCGTGGCCCCTGCCCTGTCGCCATTTTCCTGGATCAAGGCGACTTTGTTGGAACCTTCCACGAAACGTTTGCTCAGCTCGACCAGCCTGTCCCACGTAGGCTTGCCGTCAGCCGTTGCAAGCTGCTGACCGCCTGTCGCGAATGTGAGCAATTCATCCATGCTCTTTGCCGAATTTTCGTAGTGTTTCCTGGCTGCTTCAGGATCCATTTCCAAAAGGGCGTTCTTCTGCCATCGGATAGCATCGAGCTCGGCAGCTTTGGCTTCCAGAGCCAGCTCCAGTCTTTTTGAAGGACCTGCGATCAGGTTGCCGACGGCATCGTTCAGGGAGCTGAGGCTGATAATTCCAAAGACTGCACTACCCACTAGCAACAATATGACAAAGCCGAACGCGGCTGCGAGCTTGAGCTTGATCGTGATACGCATCGCAATACCCCTATTTGAAAGCGACGGAATAAGTGTGGACCGGTGGTTTCCTGGGCGCGGCGTCACGCAGCAAAAACATTCCGGAGGCGAAGACAGTTATCGAAGAAATTGCGATCTTGCGTCCGGGGTTCCTGGGCACCGAATGCTTGTGGTCAGGGGCCATAAGCCTGGTCCCTGACGGTATTGGAGCGAGAAAGCGCTCAGGCGCTTTCGCGGAAATCATCGTCGCCGGCGTCCGGGCCGCCCATCGACATATCCAGGGCAAAGCCCTTGGCGCGTGCCTGCTGGGCGGCAACCGTATTGGCGGCAGTGGTCTTCTTGCCGACCGGCTTACGGATTGCTGCCGGAGCCGGGCTGCGGACCGTAACCTTGGCGGCCGGCGCGCGGGACTGGCGGTTGCCGGCCATGTCCACCTTGAAGAAGGCGATCGACGTCTGCAGTTCCTCGGCCTGGGAGGCGAGCTCTTCCGAGGTCGCAGACATCTGCTCAGAGGCACCGGCATTCTGCTGTGTCACCTTGTCGAGCTGCTGGATCGCCTCGTTGATCTGGGCTGCCCCGATATCCTGCTCGCGGCACGCCGAGCTGATCTCGGAAACCAGCTCCGCCGTCTTGCGGATGTCGGGCACCAGACGGCCAAGCATATCGCCCGCCTCCTGCGCAGCTTTCACCGTATCGCCGGACATCGCACTGATTTCAGCGGCTGCCGATTGGCTGCGTTCTGCAAGCTTGCGGACTTCGGATGCGACGACCGCAAAACCCTTGCCATGCTCGCCGGCACGCGCCGCTTCCACGGCAGCGTTCAGCGCGAGAAGGTCGGTCTGGCGCGCGATCTCCTGGACGATGCCGATCTTCTGCGCGATCGTGCGCATGGCATCGACGGCGCGGGAGACGGCTTCGCCGCTGGCTTCGGCATCCTTGGCCGACTGGCGGGCGATCTTCTCGGTCTGGGCGGCATTGTCGGCGTTCTGCTTGATGTTGGAGGCCATCTCTTCCATCGAGGCCGAAGCCTCTTCGGCGGAGGCGGCCTGCTCCGTCGCACCTTGAGAAACCTGCTCGGAGCTTGCCGAGAGTTCCTGGCTGCCCGCAGAGACGTTCTCGGCAGCCGAAATCGCATCGGCAACGACGCCGCGCAGGCGCTCGACCATCTGCTCGAGCGCAGTGCCGAGCACATCCTTTTCCGAAAGCGGCTTCGGTGAAACGGTCAGGTCGCCGTTCGAGATCTGGTTGGCCACTTCGGCAGTTGTGCGCAGGTTGGTCACCATGCTCTGCATGGCGATGCCGAGAGCATCCTTATCCGACAGCGGCTTTGCGTCGATCGAGAGGTCCCCCATGGCGATCTTGTCGGCAAGGGCCGCAGTGCTGCGCAGGTTGGCGGTCATGATATTGACCGTGTCGATCAGATCCTTGATCTCATCATTGGTCTTGATCTCGACCTTCTGCTCGAGATCGCCTTTCGAGACGGCTTCCGCGATGAAGGCAACCTTCTTCAGGCCACGGTTGATACCGAAAGCGATCCAGACCGCGATGGCCGTCGAGAAAACGAACAGCACCGCCGCCATGCCGATCAGGGCGCTGCTGGAATTGTCGTATTGGACATTCGTCGCTACATCGGTGGCGTGAAGATCTTCAACGATATGATTGTTGAGCTCGCCCAGGATCTTCAGGAGATTATCGGTGATCTTGGCACCTTCGCCCATAGAGATCTGAGCGGCATGCGCGTTGCTTTCAGCAGTGTTCTGGGTCGCCAGATCAAGGATCTGGTCCTGCATCCGTGTCCAGTTCGGATAGACCGAACGGAATTCTGCGAGCTTGCTGACGATTGCCGGATTGGTCTCCTTGTCGAGCTCGGACAGCCGGTCGTCGATAGTCTTCCGTTCCTGCGCGACCGTGTCCCGATATCCGGTGATGGCAGCCGGATCCGTGTTCATAATGGCATTTTTCTCGGCGCGGATCGATGCGGCGACCGCATCAGAAAGCCCGCCCGAATTCAAAAGGTTCTTGGCAGGACCAGCAACGATATCGCTGATGGCGGCATTGAGTGAATAAAGATTGGAAATGGCAAGACCTGCCATCCCAAGCGCCAGTAATATTACGAGACCAAAAGCAATACCTAGCTTCATTTTAATGGTGAAACGCATCTCTATCCCCTGAAAGCGGAAAATACTGTCTCGCAAGGCGGCCCGTGAGCAGATCGCCAGTAAGTAAAACCAATGAAGAGCCAAAAAAGGGGGACAGCGAGTGATTCACTTCCCAGCAGTCGGACATCTAGTGATCACGACGCTAACGCATACACACGTTGCGGGATATTTCGGTCCGAGGCCGCCGAAGCGGCCGCGGAGAGTTTCGGTTGACTGCGAAGCCGCTTAAGCGCTTTCGCGGAAATCGTCGTCACCGGCGTCGGGGCCGCCCATCGACATGTCCAGAGCAAAGCCCTTGGCACGTGCCTGTTGGGAAGCGACGGTGTGGCCGTGATTGTGGTTCTGCGTAGCCGGAGCTGGCTTGCGTGGGGCAGCGGCCGGAGCCTTGACCACCTTGGCAGCCGTCTTTGCAGCGGTCTTCCGTACGCCAGCACGGGTCGCGCCTGCCGTATCGACCTTGAAGAAGGCGATTGAAGCCTGCAGTTCCTCGGCCTGAGCAGCAAGCTCTTCAGAAGTAGCCGACATTTCTTCCGAAGCACCGGCATTCTGCTGGGTCACCTTGTCGAGCTGCTGGATCGCCTCATTGATCTGCGAGGCGCCGATATCCTGTTCGCGGCAGGCGGCACTGATCTCGGAGACGAGTTCGGCAGTCTTGCGGATATCCGGAACCAGGCGGCCAAGCATTTCGCCGGCATCGCGGGCGGCCTTGACCGTGTCGCTCGACATGGAGGAGATCTCCGCGGCTGCCGACTGGCTGCGTTCTGCAAGCTTGCGCACTTCCGAGGCGACGACCGCAAAGCCCTTACCGTGCTCACCGGCACGCGCGGCTTCGACGGCGGCGTTCAGGGCTAGCAAATCAGTCTGGCGGGCGATTTCCTGAACGATGCCGATCTTCTCGGCAATCGTGCGCATCGCATCGACGGCGCGGTTGACAGCATCGCCGGAAGCTTCCGCGTCCTTGGCGGATTGGCGGGCGATCTTCTCGGTCTGGGCGGCATTGTCGGCATTCTGCTTGATGTTGGCAGCCATCTGCTCCATCGAAGCGGAAGCCTCTTCAGCCGAAGCCGCCTGTTCGGTCGCACCCTGCGAGACCTGCTCGGAGCTGGCCGACAGTTCCTGGCTGCCCGAAGAAACGTTGTCGGCGGCAGACAGGGCATCGGCAACGACACCGCGAAGGCGTTCGATCATGATATTGACGTTGCCGAGCAGTTCGCCGATTTCGTCATGCGTGGTGATTTCGGCCATCTTCGTCAGGTCGCCTTCGGCAACTTCGCGGACAACGGTGTTGGCGCGGCTGAGACCCTTGCTGATGGTATTCGCGATCCAGAAGGCAGTGAGGACTGCAATCAGCAACGCTGTTCCGGCAACCGCGATCATCATCGTGCGCGTCGTGGCATACTGCTGGTCAGCGTTGTCATCCGCATCCTGCATGCGCTTTTTTTCGAGCGCCAGAATTTCATCGAGCGTGGAGTCAATATCGTTGGCTGCCTGGCGAGCCGTCGTAACCGAGACAGTGTTGGCGCCGTCCATATTGCCGCCTTTGATGAAATCTCGGATCTGGTCGTCTGCCTGATTGAATGCCTTGGAGAGTTCGGCAACGCGTTCCCAACGCGCTTTGCCTTCCTCGGTCGCAAGCTTCGTCACGGCAGCGAATGCGTCGGCGAAGTTTTTGCGGGCCTGGTTGCCCTTTTCGATTGCACCGGAAGCGTCGTCGGCATTGCGTGCGGTCAGAAGGTTCTTCTGCTGGCGGATGGCTTCGAGCTGGGCGATATTGATCTGTTGCGCCAGGTCGAGACGCGCGGCAGGACCGGCAAGAAGGTTGCCGATCGTATCGTTCAGCGAGCCGAGGCTGAAGATACCATAGGCAGCAGTGCCCATGAGCATGAGAATGATAAAGGTGAACGCGGTCACCAGCTTAGTCTTGATCGTCAATCGCATCGTTTTAACCCCTCAATGATTGGCCCCCGGCTAGTTGACGGCCCCCGCCGTCTCATGCCTCGATGAGAAAATCGCCTGCAAATTCGGAAGGATGATGAACTCGCCCCCCCTCTTGACCAGGCAGTTGATGTAATCCGCGCGCCAACGCATACCCACGCTTGGCGGTGGTTCGCTGGCGCTTTTCGTCAGCGTCGTCACCTCGTTCACCTTGTCGGTACGCATTCCCACGAGAGTCTGCTCCCCCTGCAGATCGACCTCGATGACGATGATGCGGCTGTCGATCGTCGCTTCCGAAGCTTCCATCCCAAAGGCGAGACGAAGATCGGCAAGCGGAATGACCTTGCCGCGGAAATTGATGACGCTGGCGACGAAGGGCTGGCTGCCCGGCACCGCCGTCTCGGGAAGCAGATCCAGGATTTCCTGGACGATTACCGCTTCCAGCGCGAAGGTTTCGCCATTGAGATCGAAGGTCAGAACTTCGATTTCCTCGGCGTAATTCCAGTGCTTGTCGAATTTTTCGGCTGTTGCTGCTGTGCTCATCCTGCCACGCGCAATTGCGCCTCCTGTTGCTGACCCGCGGCAACGAGGTGCCCGACGTCAAGAATGAGGGCGACGCTGCCGTCGCCGAGAATGGTAGCGCCAGAGAAGGTCGCCACGTCGTTGTGCAATTTCGACATCGACTTGATGACTGTCTGGTGGTCGCCGATGATCTGGTCGACCACGAGGCCGACACGTTCGGTGCCTGTCGAGATGACGACCACCTTCTGATGGACATCAGGCTTGGTGCCGGTGCGGAAGAGATCGCGCAGGCGCAGGAACGGCACCAGGCTGTCGCGCAGCGAGATGAAGCTGCGCCCACGCGAGCGGAGATCTTCTTCCAGCGACAGTTCAAGGCATTCCTCGACCGCCGAGAGCGGGATGACGTAGCGGCCGGAGCCGACACGCACCAGCAGGCCGTCGATGATGGCGAGCGTCAGTGGGATGCGAAGGGAGACTTCCGAGCCTTGCCCCGGCAGGCTGACGATCTCGATCGCACCACGCAGCGCCTCGACCGTCTTCTTGACGACATCCATGCCGACGCCGCGGCCGGAGAGATTGGTGATCTGCGCGGCCGTGGAGAAGCCGGGCGCGAAAATGAGCTGCAGCAATTCCTGATCGGAAAGCGGCTGGCCGGGCGCAATCAGGCCCGAGGATTCCGCCTTGGCGCGAACCCGCTCGCGGTTGATGCCGCGGCCGTCATCCTTGATCGAGATGATGACTTCGCCGCCGGACTGGTGGGCGGACAGCGTCACGGTACCGGCTTCCGTCTTGCCTGCGCCGAGGCGTTCGGCTGGCGGCTCGAGGCCATGGTCGATCGAGTTGCGGACCAGATGGACAAGCGGATCGGCAAGACGCTCGATGACGGTCTTGTCGACTTCGGTCGTTTCGCCCTCGGTGACGAGTTCGATGACCTTGCCGGTTTCGCGGGCGAGATCGTGTACGAGGCGGCGGAAGCGCGAGAAGAGCGTTCCGACCGGCACCATGCGCAGCACCATCATCGTGTCGCGCAGCTCACCGGAGAGACGTTCGATTTCTTCCGAAACCGAGCGTAGGGCAATATCCGAACTGGAGCTTGCCAGCTGACTGAGGCGCGACTGGGCAATGACGAGTTCGCCGACACGGTCCATCAGCTCGTCGAGCCGCTCTGCCGGAACGCGGACGTTTTCCTGTGCCTTTGCCTGGGCTGCCGCCTGAACAGGCGCTGGCGTTTCACGCTTCACCGGAACCGCCTCGACCGGGCGGAATTCTGGAGCAGCGGCGGGCACCGGTGCGACAGGTGCTGCGGCAACCGGAACGTCCGGAGCAGGAGCGACGTCCGTCTTTGTCTCGGCCGGTGCGGCTTGCGGGCCGGCGATTTCCTGAACGTCGAGCTCCATGTCATCCATGACGAAGATGAACACGTCGTCGATGGCCGAACGGTCCTGTTCGCTTGTCAGAATGACGTCCCAGGAAACGTAGAGCTCAGTCGGGACCAGATTATCGAGCGGCGGAATGCCTGATGTGTTTGCGCGGACTGTGCATTCGCCGAGATCGCGCAGTTCATCCAGAAGGCCGAGCGGGTTGGTGCCGTTGGCCATGGAATTTGCCGGCAGGCTGAAACGGATGCGCCAGGTCGTTTTCTTCTTGGTGGGAGCGGCGACGGCAGGGGCTGCAGCGGCAAGCGCGACAGCCTCCTTGACTTCGGCCTTGCCGCCGACGGCGGCCTGGAGCTGGGCAAGCAGCTTGTGGCCGGTATCGCCGTGATCGGCATCGGGCTGTTCGACGAGGGCGCGCATATGATCCTGCGCGGCAAGAACGGCGGCGACGAGCTCGGCGGTTGCCGGAACCTCACCCTTGCGGACACGGTCGAAGGCCGTTTCGCAATGATGGGTGAAAGCGGCAAGCGCCTCGAAGCCGAACATCGCACCCGAGCCCTTCAACGTGTGAAGGCCGCGGAACACGGCGTCGACGAGGTCCTTGTTTTCGAGGTCGTGGTTGAGGTCGAGAAGGCCGGCTTCGATCGCCTCGAGGCATTCGGCCGCTTCGGTACGGAATACTGCGACTGGATCAAGCGAGCTCATCTGCCAAGAACCTTCTTCACGATCTTAACGAGATTTTCCGGATCGAACGGCTTTGTAAGCCAGCCGGTGGCACCCGCGGCCTTGGCGCGGGCCTTGAGGTCCGCATCGGATTCCGTCGTCAGGAAGATGATCGGCACGCCGGCCTGAGCGGGCAGCTTCCGCAATTCTTCGATCATCGTCAGCCCGTCCATGACAGGCATATTGAGGTCGGTGACGATCAGGTCGAAATTGCCGCTCTTGGCTGTTGCCAGACCCTCGGCGCCATTGACGGCTTCGGTGACCGTGTAGCCGGCATTGGTCAGCGTGACCTTGGTAGTCAGGCGGATGCTGGCGGAATCGTCGACGGTCAGGATGTTTGCGCTCATAACGTCACCTCTTTATGCAACCAAAACTTCTTGTCTTCTTCATCGAAGGCCTCGGTAAATCCGGCCCGCTCAAGGACCTTGAGAAGCGGACCGCTGGCCGGAGCCGAAAGGGTAAAAGTCTTGCCTTCGGCCTTTGCCTGACGGCGGGCGGCTTCGATGAGCTGAAGAAAACTCAGATCCGCTTGCGCGTTTTCGGGAAGACTTAGAGTAATGTTATTATTGCCGCGAAATCGATCAATAATATTCGAATATACTTCCGAAGCATTACGAATGCTCAGAACTTCCGGAAGGGATATAGATTCGCAATATTGTGCCTGAGTATCCAATGCAGCCTCCATGGTCGGAGAAATACTTAACGACCATAAAAGGACTCTCATGACAGGCTTAACAGTGCGTAAACAGCGGTTGTAGGAAAGTGCAATTACCGCGAGTCCGGACTCCCTGAATTATCATCCAGGATAACTTATACTGAAGCTTTCTCATATGATAAAATACCACAAAAAAACAGATAGATAGCTCGACACCAACGCAGAACCTATCAATTCTTGCCGAATGCCTTCATAGGTTGTTAATCACAACGTTTACGAGTCTGCGGCGTTTACCTGCCGTTTCCATCCTGCCCGTAAAAATAGAGTCAAATTGCCTGTGTTTATAAGTAAAGGTACAAAAGTGACAAACGCGACGGCATCGGCACAGACTGCGCACTACGCATCAGGTTCGGATATCAGCCGTACCCTGGAATCGGCCCGCACCCAGGTCGAGGAACGCTTCCTCGAAGGTGGCACCGTCCTGCTGTCCGTGATGGATGTCCTCAATCGTCTGTTGACGTCACTGGACCAGATCACCAAGGCGCTGGACAACAATGAGGCGAGTGACACCAGCGCCGATCTCAATGCAACCGTCCAGAATCTGATCGAGCTTCCTGGCGCTGAGGAAAACCGCCAGCAGGCTCTGGCGGCACTTGCCCAGACCGGCTCGGAACTGCACCGGCATGTCGCGGATATGCAGGAAACGATGCGCTACCTGCGCACCTTCGCGGTCACGGTAAAGATAACGGGTGCCGGTCTCGCCGAATTCGCGGGCTTCGCCCAGGAAATCCTCGAGCGCATCTATTCGGGGACGGACGAAGTCAATCGCTTCGCCACCCATCTCGACAGCCTGCAGAAGGAGGTTAAGCTCGCCCTCTCCTTTGGCAACAGTCTCTCCAAAAGCTATGCCGACACCGTTCCTGCCGTCGCCAGGGCGCTTAAGGACGACGCAAAGAAGATTGCCGATCACCGCCAGAACCTCGGCGCCATCGCCCGAGACGTAGGCGCCATCGCTCGCGGCGTACAGGGCAAGGTCGCATCTACGCTTTCGGCGCTGCAGATCGGTGATATCACCCGTCAGCGCATCGAGCATGTGCAGAACACCTTTTCGCTGCTGGAGGATTTCTTCGCGAGCGAAGACGGCGCCAAGCTTGATGGCGATGCGCACAAGCGGCTGCAGAACGTCATTCACCACCTGACGGCCGCGCAGATGGCAGACATGTGCACCGACTTCCAACGGGATTCCCGCAATGTCGTAAAGACCATCGCGAGCTTCAGCCAGGATACGCAACAAATTCTGAGGTTGCGCGACCAGATGAGCGGTCAGAGCGACGGCAGCGGCGGCAATTTCATGCGTGCGCTGGAATCAAGCGTCTCTGCTGCCCACGAGATCGTCAAGCAGGTCGATACGGCGAGCCGTCAAGCCGACCAGGTCAGTCAGTCGACGCTCGGCACGGCCGCAACCCTTCTGCAGTCCATCGAGGCGATCCGCGCGGTCAAGACTGATATCCACTATATGGCGCTGAATACCAACCTGCGCTGCAGCCGTCTCGGTGAAGAAGGCAAGTCGATCAACGTCGTCACCGCCGAGTTGCGCATCTTTGCCGGCAAGCTCGATGATTCAGCCGATGCCATCGTCAATGGCCTGCCGGCGCTCGAGGCTTCGGCCGGACGTGTCGCTCCTGCCGCCGGCACCAAGAATGGAGGCCTTGCCGAAAGCCTCACCTCGGCCGTCGGCACGATCCGCGCTGCTGCCAACCTGATGGAAGACGAGCTCAAGGTACTTGCCGAACATGGCCGCGAGGTCGCAACCAGGATCAACCTGCTGATCGGCAAGCTCGATTTCCAGCATGATCTCGGCGACGTGCTCGCCCGTTGCGCCGACGTGCTGGAAACGGTGGCCGGCGACCAGATCGCCGATATTTCCGACATTGCCGAGGCAATCGCCCCGCTCGACCACAGGATCTTCAAGCTCTACACAATGGTGCAGGAACGCAATGTCCATCGCGACATCATTCCCGCCACCGAGGAAACAACGGCAGCGGCTCCTGCTGAGCCCGCCAAGGCCCAGAGCGACGAGGATCTGTTTGAGGACGCCCTTTTCTAGAAAGACCGCGGGTTAGTTGATGCGGCGGAACTTGTTCGCCGCTTCGATCGCCGCCTTCTGCTGGTCGTCCTCGATGCCGAGATAGAAATCCTCGAGCGAGGGGTCGCTCAACCCTGCGCGCCGCGACAGGACATACCATTTGGCAGCCTCGACCGGATCTGGCGCCGTACCGATGGCGTTGATGTAGAGATGCGCGAGCTTGTTTTGTGCAGCGACATTGCCCCTATTGGCGGCAATCTTCAGCCATTCGAAGCCGCGCACGTAATCCTTCGGCCCGCCGACGCCGTTGACCAGCCAGATACCCATGTCAAGTTGGGCCGTATCGAAGCCCGCCCGCGCCGCGCGCGCCATCCACTCGCGGGCCAGCTGCTTCTTGTCTTCGGGCAGGTCTGGCACCTGCTGATAGATCTGCGCTACCGCATATTGCGCGTCTGCGACGCCCTGCTCCCCCGCCTTTTCATAATAAGGCAGGGCAAGTTTCAATCCCTTGTCGCCGGGATTGTCGGCAACGAGCGTCTGCGCCCAATTGAATTCTGCGGATGAATTTCCGGCATTGGCCGCCTTGCGCATATATTCGTCGGCCTTCGCCTTGTCGCGCGTGACGTTATTGCCCTCCATGAGGAGCAACGCATATTTGAACATGGCAGTCGGATCGCCGCCCTCCGCCGCCTTGCCGTACCAGAAGGCAGCGTTCTTCATGTCCCGCTTAACGCCGAGGCCCTGCGACAGAATTTCGGCGATCAGGGTCTGGGCTGCTGGATCGCCGAGTTGCGCCCGTGGCAGCGCCTTGTCCATAGCGGTCAGATAATAGCCGCGCTGATAGGCGCCGAACGCCTCATCGATCTGACCCTTATATTCCTTTTCAGGTGGCAGGTCGGGCAGCTTCGCACCCATACGATCGAAAACCCCGACACCATCGGACGGCACAATACCCTGCGGCTGCGGTCGATCGGTACGGAATGTCTGGCTGGGCGTCGCCGAGGGCTCGGCAATCGCCCCATTTGCCTGCGCCGCCGCAAATTCCGGCCGGGCCGCCAGCAAGACGGTCATACAAAGGAGAGCGCATCTCGAAAAGCGGGCGGGGATCGGCATAAGCGCGATATCAATCCTCAAACCGTGGCGCTTTTTCGTCAAGCAAGGCATTGATCTGAGCCACGATCGAGGGCGCCTGAGCCGGCTCGGCAAATACGCCCATGCGCATCGCCACAAACTCGGCCCCAGTCTCCGCAACGGCAAGCGCGGAAGCCGGATCAGTGCCGCCCATGACGATGCACGGGATTTCGATCATCGACGCCCACCACTCGGCAAGCGCCAGGTTCTTCGGATGCGCCTCCGGCTTGATGTCGCCGTCGAGCTTGCCGAAGAAGATATAGTCGGGCCGCTCCTCGCCGACTGCGAGCGCTGTATGCCGGTCGGCGGCATTGCCGCCACCGACAATCAGCTTGTCGGCATAACGATCGATCGCATCGGCAATCTCGCTTGCCGGTCCGGCGATGTGCAGGCCATCGGCCTTCGAACGACCGACGACGCGGCTGTCGCCGGCAATCAGCGCCGCGGCACCGGCGTCCTGAATGATGGGCACGAGCTTTTCAGCGTGTTTCTGGAAGCTGCCGTCATCGAGACCGTATTGCGGCAGGATAACGGACGCGACATCACCGCCCTTCAACGCATCGGCAACGATCGCCGCCCTTTCATCGGCATCGGCGATATCGGGCACAACGAGAACAAGGCGGCAGCGGTTTTCCGGTTCGGTCATGAAGTCTTTCCATCTGCGGCGGTTTTTCCTGCTCTATGGCGGATCCGCACTCGTTTTGAGTGAGTAATTCCGATAGAGGGGGCTTGCAAGGGGAGGAACTTCAAAAGCATGCCGCAAGATCTGTCATTCTACTACGCCGCAATCCCGGCTGTCATTCTTGTCGGGCTTGCCAAAGGCGGGATGGGCGACGCTTTGTCGCTGATCGGCCTTCCCTTTCTCGCCCTCGTCGTAGCACCCGTCGAAGCCGCCGCGATCCTGCTTCCCATCCTCGTCTTCATGGACATGATATCGCTGGTCATCTGGCGCCAGCACGGCGACTGGACGACGCTGAAGATCATGCTGCCTGGCGGCCTTCTCGGCATTGCCTTCGGCTGGGCCACCTCCGCTCTCGTGCCGGGCAGCATGTTGCGCATTCTCATCGGCGCCGTCACCGTTGCCTTCTGTCTGCGTTATTTCTGGAACAATTTCGGCCCCGGCAAGGGTATAGCCATCCCGCCGCGACCCCAGCGCCCGGTACTGGCAAGCCTTTGGGGCACGTTTTCCGGTTACGGCAGCTTCGTTGCCCACGCCGGCGGCGCGCCCTTCCAGATTTACGCCCTGCCGCTCAAGCTGCCGCCACGCGAATTCACCGGCACCAGCGTGCGCTTCTTCGCCATTCTGAACGCTGTAAAGCTCGTTCCGTATTTTGCGCTCGGCCAGCTCGACACCCGCAACCTTCTGGCCTCTGCCACGCTCCTGCCCTTCGCCCCGCTGGCAACGATTGCCGGTGCATGGTGTGTGCGGCGCATGAAGCCGCAGATATTCTACCCCTTCATCTATGCCATGGCGCTGATCGCTGCTTTCCTCATCCTGCGCGAAGGCTTGCTCGAGTAGGGTTGTGTTCCGTTGCGATGCACAATTTCCTTGCTGCAAGAGCCTGTTTGACGTAGCTTTTTGTGATGTCGAACACGGACCCCTTCGCTGCGATTGCCGATCCGAACCGGCGGTTCTTGCTGGAGGAATTGCGGCGCGCGCCGAAGACGGTCAATGAGCTTGCCGAGGGCCTGCCGATCAGTCGTCCTGCCGTGTCGCAACACCTGAAAGCGCTGCTCGAAAGCAACCTCGTTTCCGTGACCTCGGAAGGAACGAAGCGCATTTACACGGTCAATAACCGTGGCTTCGACAAGCTCAATCTCTGGCTGGATCAGTTCTGGGCCTAAGGCGCCCCTCATCGTAAAAACGCCAGCCCGATGCCGCATGCAAGGGACTGGCGCTTGATTTCGGTTATTCACCGGGTCTTGCTTGATGGTCTAGAAAATTGGGGAATTTACCTTTTCTTTCACAAGACAGATGTCCGGCGATAGCCTGGAAAGATCAATGGACGGATGACTTGAGACGCTCGATCTCGTCCTTGATGCGCAACTTACGGCGCTTGCATTCGGCAAGTTCAGTATCGGAAATAGAGGGAGATGTTCTCAGGGCATGCAACTCCTCCTCGAGAGCGACATGCTTTTTCTGGAGCGATTCAAGATGAGCTTGAACAGTCATTTGACCCTTCCTTCCTCTTACCCTTCCCCAGCCATCCATTGCTGGAGATCCAAGGTGTCAACCAGCGGACTGTGACACATTTTTAAAGGCTTGTCGAAGGCCAAAAGATGGAGACTAAGCGGCAAATTCATGATCAACACTAACTTCCCGTTACCTCTATTTGGTGATAGGAGCTTGCGGAAATTATCGGCAGACCGGACAAGGTCCGAAGACGATTATGGGGAATATAAATGGCCGATCAGGAACAGGCGGAAATCAGGCTCATGGTGGCGCGTCTGCGCCAGGAGCACGAGGATTACGACGCCGCGATCAACGCCATGATTGAGACGGGCTGCGATGCCCTGCGCATCCAGCGCATGAAGAAGAAGAAGCTGGTCATCAAGGACAAGCTCTCCAAATTAGAAGACCAGATCATCCCTGATATCATCGCCTGAAGGAACGATTGTGACGATGACAGACAGACCACCAGTCGCCATTATCATGGGCAGCCAGTCCGACTGGGAAACCATGAAGAATGCTGCCGATACGCTGGAGGCGCTGGAAATCGAGTATGATGCGCGCATTATCTCGGCTCATCGCACACCCGACCGGCTCGTAACCTTCGCCAAGGGCGCACGTGCCGAAGGCTTCAAGGTCATCATCGCAGGTGCAGGCGGCGCGGCGCACCTTCCGGGCATGACGGCGGCAATGACGCCGCTGCCGGTCTTCGGCGTGCCCGTGCAGTCAAAGACAATGTCCGGCCAGGACAGCCTGCTGTCCATCGTTCAGATGCCGGGCGGCATCCCCGTCGGCACGCTTGCCATCGGCAAGGCCGGCGCGATCAATGCAGCACTTCTTGCTGCGGCAGTCCTTGCCCTCTCGGACGAGGAAATCGCAGAGCGCCTCGACGAATGGCGCGAGCGCCAGAGCGCCTCCGTCGCCGAATATCCGATGGACGATCTCTGATGGTCAGGACAATAGGCATCATCGGCGGCGGCCAGCTCGGCCGCATGCTTGGCATGGCCGCAGCCCGGCTGAACTTCCGCACAATCATATTGGAGCCGCAGGCCGACAGCCCTGCCGCTCAGCTCGCCAACCAGCAGATCGTCGCTGCCTATGATGACCCATCAGCGCTCGCCGAACTGGCTGGGCTCTGCGATGTCGTAACCTACGAATTCGAGAACGTGCCTGTCGCCGCTGCCGAAATGCTGGCAAAGAGCGTGCCCGTCTATCCGCCGCCGAGGGCATTGGAAGCTGCGCAGGACCGGCTGGTCGAAAAGCGCTTCATCAATGGTTGCGGCATCCCGACGGCTCGTTTCCATGCCATCGACAGTCAGGCCGATCTCGATTCGGCGCTAGCGGATTTCGGCAGCCAGGGCGTGCTCAAGACCCGCCGCCTCGGCTATGACGGCAAGGGCCAGATGGTCTTCCGGTCAGCAGCCGATAATGCTGAGGGCGCCTATGCGGAACTTGGCTCGGTGCCGCTCATCCTCGAAAGCTTCGTCGCCTTCGAACGCGAGGTCTCGATCATCGCCGCCCGCGCCACCGACGGTACTGTGCTCTGTTTCGACCCGGCCGAAAACGTGCACCGCAACGGCATCCTGCATACGTCGACAATTCCGGCGACAATCTCCGCCGCCACCGCCGATGCGGCGCGCAAGGCTGCCGAACAGATTCTCACCGCGCTCGATTATGTCGGCGTCATCGGCATCGAGTTCTTCGTGCTGGCCGATGGCAGCCTGATCGCCAACGAGATGGCGCCTCGCGTACACAATTCCGGCCACTGGACGGAAGCCGCCTGCGTCGTCTCGCAATTCGAGCAACATATCCGTGCCGTCGCCGGCCTGCCGCTCGGCAATCCGCGCCGCCATTCCGATTGCGTGATGCAGAACCTGATCGGCGACGATATCCTTGCCGTTCCGGACTGGCTGAAGCGTGACGACACGCTGGTGCACCTCTACGGCAAGACCGAGGCGCGCGTCGGCCGGAAGATGGGCCACGTGACGACGCTGACGGGCAAAGCCTGCTGAGCCGTTTGCCCGGCCGGCACCTGAAACCCACGGAAAAAAGCCTTCACGTGGTTGACACAAGGCGGAGGTCGGGTTATCTGCTCCCCCACCTAAAGAGCGCGCCCAGCCGGCGCGCTTTTGATTGTTAAAAGACACGGGCGAATGTGAATTCCCCCAGAAACATCGCGGATCAGAAAAATGAAGATCAAGAATTCGCTCAAGTCGCTCAAGGCGCGTCATCGTGACAACCGTCTCGTTCGCCGCAAGGGCCGCATCTACATCATCAACAAGCAGAACCCGCGCTACAAGGCTCGTCAGGGCTGATTGCGCGTATCCGGTTTGCCTGCCCTCAGGTGGGCATATCGGTTGGTCGCTTCGGTGATCACGCCAAATTTGTTTGATCTTCAGCGATGGCGGGCTAATATGTCCGCCATGCGCTTTTTTGCCTTGACCTCAGCGGCGCTGCCGCTTGCCCTCACCCTGTTCGCTCCTGCTCTCCCCGCTATGGCTCAGCAGAAAGACGTTATCGTCGAACAGCCGGCCGATTCCGATTCGTCTCCAAAGCAACGTCTCGACCAGCTCTATGGGCAGCTGAAGCGTGAGCGCGACCCCGACAAGGCAAGCAGCATCGCCAATCAGATCCGCATGGAATGGAACGATTCCAACAGCGCGACGATCAATCTCCTGATGCAATGGGCCGACAAGGCGATCGAGGAAAAGCGCAATCCGGCAGCGCTCGATTTTCTCGATGAAGCCATCGCCCTGAAACCCACCTATGCCGAAAGCTGGAACCGTCGTGCAACACTGAACTTCGTGCTCGGCAACTATCGCAAGTCGATGGCCGACATCGAACAGGTGCTGAAGATCGAGCCCCGCCATTTCGGCGCCCTGTCAGGCATGGCGGCTATCCTCGCCACCACGGGCAATGACCAGATCACCCTCAAGGCCTGGGAGCGCGTTCTGGATGTCTACCCCGCCGATCGCACCGCGCAGGAGCAGGTCAGCACGCTCTCGGAAAAGCTTGCCGGCAGCCGCACCTGACAGATCCGGCGCGCACTTGACGACGTAGGAAGGCGCACAATCTTAGCTCAATGATATCGTCACTGTGCGGTTAGTGCCATGCTTGCCGAAATCTCTGCCCTCCTCGCCCCCATCGCCGCCGCCATCGGCTATTCCTCCTACAAGGCCCGCCAGTTCGAACACGCCTATCCCAATATCGGCGAACTGACCGATATCGGCGGCTATAGCCTGAATGCCGTGCATGTTCCGCGCCCCGACACCGCCGATCTTCCGCCCCTGGTCTTCATTCATGGAGCAAGCGGCAATTTGCTCGACCAGACCGGCGCCTTCCGCGAAGCACTGGAGGGCCGCGCCGAGATGCTCTTCGTCGATCGACCCGGTCACGGCTACTCGGAACGTGGCGGGCCGGAAAACGCGCTGCCCTCAGGCCAGGCCGATGCCATTGCCAAGCTGATGGAAAAGCGCGGCATCGAAAAGGCTGTTATCATCGGCCATTCCTTCGGCGGCGCAATCACAGCGGCCTTCGGTGTCCACCATCCCGAGAAGACAGCCGGCCTGCTATTCCTCGCGCCGGCCTCTCATCCATGGCCGGGCGGCATCGATTGGTATTATCATGTCGCAACAACACCGCTTGTCGGCTGGCTCTTCAATCATGCGGTCGTCGTGCCCCTCGGCCTGCGGCGGTTGGAACGCGGCACGCTGAACGTCTTTCATCCCAATCCCCGGCCTCTCGATTACGTCGCCAAGACTGGTCCGTCGCTGGTGCTGCGGCCGCGCGCCTTTTACAACAACGCCACCGACTTCAAACGGCTCCATGAATATCTGACGGCCAACGCGCCACGCTATTCCGAAATATCAGCGCCAACCGTCATCATCACCGGTGACAAGGACGAGATCGTCTGGGAGCATCTGCATTCGCGTGGATTGGCGCGGGATATCAAGGGGTCGGAACTTATCATGGTTAGGGGCGTCGGCCACAAGCCTGACTATCTTGCGACCGACGTCGCCATTGCCGCCATGGAGAAGATTGCCGGCAAGGTGCGTGACCTTGCGGCGATTGCCCGCAAGGCGGAAGAGCGGCTTGCCGGCTCTTCCATCAATCAGACGGTTGGAACGGTACCGCCGTCGATCGTATATTCCGCGCCATGAATGGAGGCGGCGCGGGGCGAGGCCAGGAACGCCACGAGCTCCGCCACCTCTTCCGGGCGGCCCGGCCGGCCGATCGGTATGCCGCCCAGCGATTCCATCAGCAGCCTGCGGCCACCATCTTCATCGGTGCCGGCCTCATCAGCGATGCGCCGGATCAGGGCGGTGGCAGCCGTGGTCTCGATGAAACCCGGCGCGATCGTATTCACCCGAACGCCCTTCGGCCCGACCTCTTTCGACAATCCCTTGCTGTAATTCGACAATCCTGCCTTGGCCGCCGCATAGGCGAGTGTGGCTTCATATAGCGGCAGCCGCCTCTGGATCGAGGAAATATGGATGATGACGCCGTGGCCGCGCTCGATCATGCTGGGGAGGAATGCCCTATCGAGCCGCACCGGCGCGAGCAGATTGGCATTGATATCCGCCTGCCAATGTGCATCCGTCAGCGCAGCAAAACCGCCGCTTGGTGCCGATGAACCGCCGACATTGTTGACGAGAACATCGAGACCGCCGAAGACCTCCAGCACCCTCGACGCGACGCTATTCACGCCTTCCGCCGTGCTGATATCCGCCTGAACAAAGAGCGCGGAAGTCTGCCCCTCGGGCAGCGGCGAACGTGCGGTCGTCGCAACGCGTGCGCCGGCTGCGGAAAGTCGCCGCACGATCGCTTCGCCCATGCCCTTCGTGCCGCCTGTGACAAGAACGCGCTTGCCGGTGAACTCGTTCGGATCGAACGAAAATGCCGGTACGACAGTCATGCATTGATCTCCAGATGCTTGATTGCGCCGCCGGCAAGCGTGAAGTGATAGTATAGTGTGACAGGGCTGCCCGGAAAATTCCCGGAGACCAGCGCAGCCACAACCGGCTTGTCTGCGTCGCCGGAAATCTCCCTGGTATCGACCGTCACACCATATTTGCGCGTCGTCTCCTCCATCCATTCGCGGATGTCGACATGACCGCGCCTGTCCTCGCCCTCATCGTGCACGCTGGCATCTGCCGCAAAGCAGGCAAGCATGCCGTCGACATCCTTCTGATTCTTGGCGGCGTAATAGACGGCCAGCGGTTTCGGAAGCTCGATACTCATTCGGAAACTCCTCCTCGGTTGCTTCGCGAAAAGAATGGGCATAGGCTTACCAGATGACAAGAACCTACAAAAAAGTCAGGTACTTACCTGAAAGTAAGGTACTGCGATGACACCCTATTCCGCAGCGACCGGCGTCGAAAACGTGCTGAAGATTCTGGAAGGGCGATGGAAGCTCATCATTCTTTTCCACCTCTTCGGCGGCAAGGTGCTGCGCTTTTCCGATCTCGAACGCGCCATTCCCGCCATCTCGCAAAAGATGCTGATCCAGCAGCTCCGCCAGATGGAAAACGACGGTATCGTGCTGCGCATCGTCCATCATCAGGTTCCGCCCAAGGTGGAATATCGCCTGACGGATTGGGGTCAGGCCCTTTGCCCCGCCTTGGACGCCCTGCTGAAATGGGCGGCCCTGAAGGACAAGGACCTGACCGGAATGGTTTTCGCACCCGAGGAAGCCGTTGACGGGACTGTCTGAGCGTTCAAGCCCCGAGGTGAATGCCGCCATCGCAGGTCAGCACGTGACCGCTCATGAAGCCGTTCGAGACCAGGAAAGCGACGGCCTTGGCGACATCATCCGGCTGGCCGATGCGACCGACCGGGGTGCGCCCGGCAAAATCCTGGAACACGGCCTGACGCTGTTCGGCGGGCAGGAAATCCCACCACGGCGTATCGATCACGCCAGGCGAAACGCCATTCACGCGCAGTGGCTTCAACTCGGCAGCAAGCACCCGCACCATCGCCTCGATCCCTGCGTTGACAGCGGCAAGGCCTGCGGTTCCCGGCATCGCGGCCTGCGCACTAACGGCGGACACGAAAGTAATGCTGCCGTCTGGCCGCAGGGACGGCAGAGCCGCCTGCGCCGTCGCCGCATGCGGGATGAGCTTCGTCTGGAAGCCGGCAAGCAGGTCGGCCATGTCAAGCGTCGCGAAGGGACCGGCGCCATGGCCGCTGCCCAGCGCCAGCACGAGATGATCGAAGGATCCGAGACTTTCGAAGGCCTGCTTCACCGCGACGGGATCTCGGGCATCGATGGCGATCATTCCGATCTCGCCGGAAAGATGATCAGCCGATGCCTTGAGCTTCGCCTCGTCCCGTGCAGCGATGGTGACCCGAAACCCTTGTTCCAGAAGCAGTCTCGCCGAGGCGAGGCCGATACCGGAAGAGCCGCCGATAACGACTGCGTGCTGCAATGACATGAGAATACTCCTTTGGATGATCGAACTTCCGGCTTTCGTTGCCGGGTGCGCTCTCATCTTGCGGAGTCCCAAAATCGCAAACAGGCCTGATTTTATCCTGGTATCGATACTGATATGATCGTTGCGATGGATCAGAAGCTGGACACGTTCGAAGCGCGCCGTCGCGAATTCGCGGCCTTCCTGCGCTCGCGCCGTGAGCGCCTCCGCCCGGCCGATGTCGGCCTGCCGGATGGTTTTCGACGCCGCACGCCAGGGCTCAGGCGCGAAGAGCTCGCCATGATCGCCGGTGTCGGCACCACCTGGTACACCTGGCTGGAACAGGGGCGCGACATCCGCCCCTCCCCGCAGGTGCTGAACGCGCTTGCGGATGCGCTTCGCCTTGATGAGGCCGAGCGCCAGCATCTCTTCACCCTGAATAGCCGCCAGTCGCCGCAGCCGCTTTCGTCCGCGCCGGAAGTGGTCGATGAGCCGCTGCGCCGAATGCTGGATAATCTGACCCACCAGCCGGCCTATGTACTTGGCCGTCGTTGGGACGTGCTGGCCTGGAACCGTGCCGCCGACCTGCTCTTCGGTGGTTATGACCGGCTGGGGCCGGACGAGCGCAACACCATGCACCGGCTGTTTGCCGATGATTTCCATCGCAGCCTGCTGGTCGACTGGGAGGCAGTCGCCCGCGTCTCGCTCGCCATGTTCCGCGCCGACAGCGCCCGCTATGCCGGCGACCCTGATTTCGAGCGGCTCATCGGTCTGCTCCAGCAGGCAAGTCCGGAATTCCGCGCCTGGTGGCCACGCCATGAGGTCGTGGCTCCGCTCACCGGCGTGAAGCGCCTGAACCATCCGGTCAAGGGCCTGATGTCCTTTGAACATACGGGCCTTGCGCTGATGAGCCAGCCGGACATGAAGCTGATCGTCTACACGCCTCTTGACGAGCACGACACGAACAGGAAACTCGCCGAGCTTCTTGCCTGATCATTGCCTGCCGCAGAAGCGACGCCATATCTTTCCCATCGCCGTCCTTTGAGGGGAAATTCATGGATCGCCTTCCCAGACACTCCGTCGCTATTCTCGCCGCCATTTCGCTTTGCCTCGCGCCATTGCCGGCTTTTGCCGCCTCGCCGGCACCCGTCGAAGCTGAGCATGGCATGGTCGTCACCGCCCAGCATCTGGCAACCGATGTCGGCGTCGATGTCTTGAAGAGTGGCGGTAATGCCGTCGATGCCGCGGTCGCGGTGGGCTACGCGCTGGCCGTTGTCTATCCGACAGCCGGTAATCTTGGCGGCGGTGGGTTCATGACGATCCGGATGAAGGATGGAAAAACAACCTTCCTTGATTTCCGCGAACGCGCACCGCTTGCGGCAACCAAGACCATGTATCTCGATGCTAAAGGCGACATTGTCCCACGCGCCAGTCTCGATGGTTATCTCGCCGTCGGCACACCGGGTTCGGTCATGGGCTTTGAGACCGCGCGTGAGAAATACGGTACCAGGAAGCGAGAAGAACTGATCGCCCCAGCTTTAAAATATGCGAAGGAAGGCTTTACGCTGGAGCAGGGCGATGCAGCTACGTTCGCGGGCAGCGCCAAACGGCTCGCCAAGGATGAAGAGGCCGCAAAAATCTTCCTGAAAGCCGGTGGCAGCCCCTATGCGTCGGGCGAAAAGCTGGTGCAGCCGGATCTTGCGGCTGTCCTGCAATCCATCTCCGAAAAAGGCCCCGATGCCTTCTACAAAGGTGCGCCTGCCGAGGCAATCGTCAATGCCAGCCAGGCCAAGGGCGGCATTCTCGCCAAGGAGGATTTCGAGCAGTACAAGGTGCGGGAACTGAAGCCGATCGAGTGCAATTACCGCGGCTATGACATCATTTCCTCGCCGCCGCCCTCTTCCGGCGGCGTCATCATCTGCGAGATCTTGAACGTCCTCGAAGGCTATCCGCTCTCTTATCTCGGCTACGGATCGGCAGAAACCGTTCACATCATGGTCGAGGCCATGCGTTATGCCTATGTGGACCGCAACGCCGCACTCGGCGACCCTGACTTCATCGACAATCCCGTCTCCAAACTGCTGGACAGAAGTTATGCGGCGTCAATTCGTGCCAAGATCGATCCGTACAGGGCCGGCACTTCGGCCAATCTGAAGCCGCTGGGCGGCAAGGAAAGCACCGAGACGACCCATTATTCGATCATCGACGACGAGGGCAATGCAGTCGCCGTGACCTATACGCTGAACGGCTCCTTCGGCGCTGGCGTCGTTGCACCCGGCACCGGCGTGCTGCTCAACAACGAGATGGACGACTTCACCTCCAAGCCCGGCGTGCCGAACCTCTATGGCCTCGTACAGGGCGAGGCCAATGCCATCGCGCCCAAGAAGACGCCGCTTTCTTCCATGAGCCCGACGATCGTCACCAAGGATGGCAAGCCCTTCATGGTGATCGGTAGCCCCGGCGGTTCGCGCATCATTACGATCACCCTGGAAGCCATCCTCAACGTCGTCGATTTCGGCATGAACATCAGCCAGGCGGTCAACGCCCCGCGCATCCATCATCAGTGGCAACCGGACACCGTCTACCTGGAGCCTTTTGCGCTCTCGCCGGATACCGAAAAGGCGCTCGCCGCAATGGGCTACAAGCTCGATGGCGGCAATGATGCTCCGGTCTGGGGGCAGGCCGCCGGTATTCTCGTCGGCGGCAAGAGCCTTGCAGCCATCCAGAAGGGCGGCGGCGCCCGCTACAATGGCGCAATGGACAACCGCGCGACCGAAGGCTCAGCCAACGGTTATTGAACAGCCGCTTAGCGGATCCTGACCCGAGCGAAATCGCCATCGATCTCGACGCGTGGCATAGCGCCCGGCACGCTTGGCTTCAGGGCATCGACCCAGGAAGCCTTTGCCGTCACCTTGTAATCGACCGGCGCACTGTCTCCGAAACCAAGATAGGCATCGAGAGCACGAGCGCGGATCGATACTCTCTCGTCCGCTTCGACCCTGTCGAAATCGAGGGAAGCCCGCACGGCGTCGGCGCGAATATCGATGCCCCCGGCATGGCCGTCCAATGTGAGATCGGCCGCTTTTCCGGCAATCGCAAGCTCGGAAAAATGCCCCGTGAGCTTCGCCGTGAAAGCGCTCTGATCGATCCGGAGGGCCGCACCGGCAGGCACATTGGCGTTCACCTCGATCACACAGTCGGACGGATCCAGCCACGACGATGCGGCGATATCGATATGCAAGACCGTGCCTTCCACCCGCATGTCGCTATTGTCGCGGCAATCGGCAAAATACCAGCTTGAATACCAGGACGAGAACCAGCCCTTCCGTCGCCCGCTGAGCGATGCGCCATAGGGCTGGTCGCTTCGTGTGGTGATGTTGATCGAGCTTGCGTCACCACTGATGGCAATCGCACGCACGCCGGAAAGATCGGGAATTGCAGTTGTCGATACCTTGTCCGGCAGAGCGGCTGCAGAAGCTACCAGAAGCACCGGCATCACAAGAAGAATGATCATCGGAATCCGTCCATGAATGAGGCCCTCCCGTCGAGGACACTTTCAGGATGGATTTTCAGCCCCTATTTCGAGACCTCGATCACGATCCGGGTCGACCGCGAACGCAATCGGGTTCATTCTGGGATCATTGTTGCTACCGGATATCGCCGATGATCTTCGTTCCCTTGCCCTTCGTCGTGGCTCTGCTGCTTGCCATCCTGCTGATCCGCATGCTGCGGCAGGGAGATGGGGCGCTTGCCGAAAAGCGGCCTTTCCTATTGCTGATCGGGTTCTACATCCTCCAATCCATAGTGATCGGCATCCGCTGGGGCTACGACGTCATCGCGATCATGCCGATTCAATCGTTGATCGCGACAACAATCACGGGCCTCGCCTGGGTCTGCTTCAAGGGGCTTGCTATGGAAGAGCAGCCCACCCTTTCCCGTTTCTGGCCACATCTTCTGCCCACAGCCGCAATCGCAGTCTTCATCGCCCTCTATCCGGAGCCCATCAGCCTCGCCATCATCTTGATCTTCCTCTTCTATGGCGCCGCGCTGCTTTGGCTTGCCCGACATGGACCTGATGTTCTCGTATCCTCCCGCCTCGACGGTGCAGTGCTGTCCTATCGTTCGCTGCAGATAACCGGCTTTGCCCTCATCGCCTCCGCCGTCACCGACGTGATCATCAGCTTCGATTTCACCAAGACCGGCGGCATTCATGCGGGCGCCATCGTCGCACTCGGCAATGTCATTGCTCTCCTGATCCTCGGCACCGCCGCTTCGGTAGCAAGTGGCGGCAGCAGTGCAGAAGCGACCTCCGCGGAGCTGCCGCCGCCACCACCGGCAACGGAAGAAGACGGTGCCGTCGCCGCTGCCCTCGATACGCTGATGCGCGCCCGTCAGCTCTATCGCGATCCCGATCTCAATCTCACCCGCATTGCCCGCAAGATGAATCTCCCGGCCCGGCGCGTCTCCACGGCCGTCAACCGCATCCACGGCATGAGCGTCTCGCAATATGTGAACGACTTCCGTATCCGCGCCGCCTGCGAGCAGCTGGTCGGCACCGATCATCCGATAACACAGGTGATGTTCGACTCCGGCTTCATCAGCAAGTCCAATTTCAATCGCGAATTCGCGCGCATGAATGGCGAAACCCCCACACAATACAGAAAGCGGCGTGTCCCGCGGGAATCGGGTGGCGCGGCGTCCAATGTCATATTCATGTCACCGTGACAAAATCGCCGTTCACAAGCAAAGATGCGCGCTCTATGCATGAGCGGCATTAAAGCAGAAGAGATTCCCATGGCCTCCATTGAAATGATCGTTGCCGCCAGGGCCCGCCTGCGCGGACATGCGCGGCGCACGCCGCTTCTCTCCTCCCCCTTCCTCGATGAAATCGCCGGTCGGCGGGTGCTCGTGAAGGCCGAATGCCTGCAGCATTCCGGCTCCTTCAAGTTCCGCGGCGGCTGGTCTGCCGTCTCGGGCATTGATCCGGAACTGCGCAAGAAGGGCGTCATCGCCTTCTCTTCCGGCAATCATGCCCAGGGTGTTGCGCTGGCCGCACGCATGCACGGCGTTCCCTCCGTCATCATCATGCCAAGCGATGCGCCGAAGCTGAAGATTGCTAATACGCGCGCCTTCGGCGCCGAAGTGGTGCTCTATGACCGCGCCAATGAAGACCGCGACGAGATCGGCGCAAGACTTTCGGCCGAACGCGGACTGACGCTCATCAAGCCTTTCGACGAACCGCTGGTCATTGCCGGCCAGGGCACGACCGGGCTGGAAATCGCCGAACAGGCGGAAGAGGAAGGCGTCAGGAATGCCGAAGTCCTCGTTCCCTGCGGTGGTGGCGGCCTGAGTTCGGGCATCGCGCTGGCACTGGAAGCGAGTGCGCCGGGCTTCCGTGTCCGTCCCTGCGAACCAGAAAATTTCGACGACACCACGCGATCGCTTGCATCGGGCAAGATCGAGCGCAACGCCGCCATGAGCGGGTCGATCTGCGATGCGATCGTCACGCCCCAACCGGGCAACATTACCTTCCCTATCCTCAAGCGTCTGGCCGGACAGGGTATTGTCGTGACGGATGATGAGGCGCTGCGCGCCGTAGCCCTCGCCTTCACCCGCCTCAAGATCGTCGTCGAGCCGGGCGGAGCCGTCGCTCTTGCTGCCGCCCTCTTCCACGGCGACCAGCTGGATAGCGACACGGCCGTTGTCGTCACCTCCGGTGGCAATATCGACGCCGACGTGTTCACCACTGCACTCGAACGCTTCGGCTAACGCTCGACAACGCTCTCGAAGACCCCGATCGCGATCGGCGAGACCTCGATCATGATCGGGGTCTCGCTCACCTGAAAAACAGCGAAAACCTCGTCTTGCCGTCATGTGGCGGTCTTCGTTCCGAGGTTTCCATGAGACATCTTCTCACCCTGCTGCTGTCGGCCTGCCTTCTTGCTGCCAACACTCCGGCACATGCGGCCGACCCTGTCGGTCTGTCCTTTCTTTCGGTTCCGGTACCCGAACGCCACGGCACCATGGAGATCTCACTCTGGTATCCGGCCTTAGCAGGCGGAACGCCCATCCTGATCGGAGTCAGTCCGCTTTTCAAAGGCGAGACCGCGCAACGGGACGCACCGGCCGCTGCCGGCGATTTTCCGCTGATCCTGCTTTCGCATGGCGGTCTGAAATCCGGCCCTTTCATCGGCGCCTGGATGGCGTCGCGCCTCGCTTCGGAAGGTTTCGTGGTGGCAATGATGCGCCAGCCGGATCCGCAGACAATGACGAGCGAGGAGAGCATTCATGAAATTTGGCTCCGGCCCGCCGATCTCTCAGCCGCCCTGACCGCGATCGAGAAGGACAGCACACTACCTGCAAAGATAGACCGAAACCGTATCGGCGTGCTGGGCTTCCTCATCGGCGGAACATCCGCACTTTCGGTTGCGGGCGGCAGCCTGGATCCGGAGAGTTTCGCGCGTTCCTGCGGTCCCAATGGCACCGGCGTAGACTGCGCCGAGTTCGCCAGAGCCGGTATCGATCTCCACTCCGTCGACAGGCAGCAGCTCAGCCGCTCTCATCTAGACACGCGGGTGAAGGCGGTCGTCGTCATCGATCCTGAATTCGGCGCCAGTTTCACACCCGAAAGCCTCAAGCACATATCGATCCCGGTCCGCCTCATCAATCTCGGCACGCCGGCGACCATCTGGCCTGGGCTGCGGATATCAGGCCTAAAGGACACTATACCCAACGCGCGCTATGATCTCCTGGGCGATACTTCGCAATATGGTGCCTTCAGCGAATGCAAGCCGGGAGGCGCTGCGATCCTTCAGGAAGAAGGTGAAGAACCTCTCTGTGACGATCCCGAGGGAACGAGCAGGGCCACGATCCACGATCGCCTCGCTGAGAATATCGCAGCGGCCTTCCGCACGGATCTCCCCCAATAGAAAACATCGTCCGCAGCGACCTGCCGCGGACGATGTCTTCGCTATCGATCGTCTTCAGGCGATCTTGTAGCGCGCAGCCGGAGCCGAACGCGACAGGTTTGGCATCAGCGCCTGGCGGGCCTGTTCATAGGCAGCAAGAAAGCCGGCATCTTCAAGCGCCGGGATCGTCGCAAATTCTCCCTCGGCGAGACCTGCCAGAGAGGCATCGACCATGTTTTCCGCCGACATGACGATCTCGCCCGGCAGGTGCTCGATCGGCGTGCCGGCAATGCCCCAGAATTCGGTGGCCGTGGCACCCGGCAGCACGACTTGAACGCGAATATTCTTGTCGGCAAGCTCGTGCTTCAGCGACTGGCTGAAGGCGAGCACGAAGGCTTTACTACCGCCATAGACACCGTTCAGGACCTCGGGCGCGATTGCGACGATCGAGGCAATGTTGATGATTGTGCCGCCACCGCGGGCAACGAGACCTGGAACCGCAGCATAGGTCAGCCGCGTCAATGCCGTCACGTTGAGCTCGATCATTTCCTGCATCTTGTCGACGTCGGACGCGAGCAGCGGCGCCGTGCCGCCGAAGCCGGCATTGTTGACGAGCATGGTAATGCTCTGATCTTCCTTCAGCACCTTCTCGACCTTGGCAAGATCGTCCTTCTTGCCAAGATCAGCGGAAAGCGTCTCAACGGTCCGGCCCGTCTCATCGGTCAGCCGGCTTGCCAGCGCCTTGAGCCGCTCGCCATTGCGGGCGACGAGGATGAGATTGTAGCCCTGTTTCGCCAGCCGGTGTGCATAGATCGCGCCGATGCCCGAAGAGGCGCCTGTGACCAGCGCCGTACCCTTATGTTCTTGTGCCATGATCGTTTCTCCATTTCGTGCGCCAGCCCGATTGCCTTGCGCTTGAGGAGAGTTTTACGCCCGATTGCCGATGTCCCAAATGTCATATATACCACCTTTTAAGACATCCACTTTTCAGGACATGATGACCATGCAGCAAATCGGCTTCCTGCTTTTTCCCGGTTTCCAAATCATGAGCCTCGCCGCCGTCTCGGCCTTCGAATTCGCCAATCTCGAGATCGGCGAGAAAGTCTACGACATCCATTATCTCTCTGAGACCGGCGGTCCCATCGCCAACTCGCTGGGCATGATCGTCGAAACCGAAGCCTTCGGCGATCCCGGTTTCGACACGCTGATCGTCGCCGGCGCGCCTGACATTAAGCTGCCCAGCGAAGCCGAGGTGGATTTCATTCGCGCCGCCCTCCCCGCTGCCCGCCGCCTCGCCTCGATCTGTACCGGCGCCTTCCTGCTTGCCGCTGCCGGCGTTCTTGATGGCCGCCGCGCCACGACCCACTGGTATCTCGCCCGCGAACTGCAGAGCCGTTACCCTGAAATCAGGATGGAAGAGGACCGCATCTACATCATCGACGGTTCCGTCTGGACCTCGGCAGGTATGACGGCGGGTGTCGATCTGGCTCTGGCCATGGTCGAGAAAGATCATGGCCTGGAGATCGCCCGCGCTGTTGCCCGCAAGCTGGTCGTCTATCATCGTCGCGCCGGCGGCCAGTCGCAGTTTTCCGCCCTTCTGGAACTGGAGCCGAAATCCGACCGCATCCAGAAGGCGCTTGCGCATGCCCGCAGCAATCTGAAATCCACCCTCTCGGTCGAGGAACTGGCCGAGGCTGCACATCTGAGCCCCCGCCAGTTCAGTCGTGCCTTCCGCGCCGAAACAGGCCAGTCGCCGGCCAAGGCTGTCGAGAACCTGCGGCTGGAGGCGGCCCGCCTGATGATGGAGCAGGGCCGCCATCCAATCGAGGTCGTCGCCCGCGAGACCGGCTTTGCCGATCGCGAGCGCATGCGCCGCGCCTTCCTGCGGGCTTTTGGCCAGCCGCCGCAGGCGATCCGCCGGGCGGCACAGCAGGAACTGCTGGCGTGATGCACCCGGCAAAATTGGATGCATCCTCTCCGGCTGCGGGGGGCGGAGGTAACCTCCTCCACCCCCCTCCACTTGAGATGAACCTCCTCCACCAAGAGCACCGAGCGTCCGTTCGGACGCAAAAATAGCGCCCTTTTCGCGAACATGGGCATCTTGTGGAGGAGGTTCCTCGAAGTGGAGGAGGTTCCGATACGAAGCAACCTCCTCCACATCTATGATCCCGCGCAAAACTGTGCAGCGGTTTTGCGATACCCCTCAACCTTGCTGAAGCGCCCTGCGGATGGCGATTTCGACAGGCGAATAGGCGCCGTCCTCACGCGTAAGCTTCAACGGTTCTGAAGGTGCGAGGCCGGGCTGCGCCATGAAGCGCGGTTCCTTGCCGCGATGCATCTGCGCGGCATGGATCAGGAAAGGGTGGCACAGATAGACCGTGCCCGCCTGCCCCGTTGCCAGCGCAAGCGGCCTGTCCTCACCGACATGTTCCAGCCACAGATGCGCCATGCCGGCCTCGCCAGCCGGCTCCAGTAGCTTCGCGATATCCTTGTGCGACCCAACCCGGATACGCGTCGGCGCGTCATTCTCGCCGACATCGGAGAACAGGAAGAGCATCAGGAGTGCCCGTCCGCGCGAGGTGATGTTCACCCGCCAGGCGGAAAAATCCCGCTGTTCATTCGGATCGCCTTCGTCCCCCGGAAAGCTCAGATCCACATGCCAGCCGGCATCGCCGGGATCGTCCGGATGCGGAAAGCGGACCGGGAAGCTGCCAAGACCGCTGCGTGGTTCCCAGCGTCCTTTGCCGACGAGCTGATCGAAAGCCGAATGCAGCAGGGGCGTGTTGACCGCCGTCTCGAACGGCCCGCCGCCATAGCCGGCAAGCCGGACGACCGGCCGCACCCAGCTTTTCGGATCATCGGGATCGAAGGGAATGTCCCGCCACATGATGGCGCGGGCTTCTTGGGCCACGTCGCGGGGAAAAGCATCATCGATCCGTACGAAGCCGTCTTCGATGAATTGCTCAATCTGCGCGGCGCTAAGCGCCGGCGGGTAACCAGTGGATGTCATGAAATATCTCTCTATCGCCAAACCCTGCCGGCATTGTCCATCGGCCGAATGCAGGGTGGTTACAGTCCACGGCAACGGACCCAGCCAGCAGGCTGGTGGAGCGGCCGCACCTTCCTTTGCCCGAGGGCAGAGCCTTAAAGGCTCAAGAAGAAGACCGTAGCGATGTTGAGAGCGATCATTTTCATAGCGATGAGAGGCTACCGGCTTCCAAGGGGAGGGTCAACACTTCACCCGAACCTTCGCAGCGCCTTCTCCTGATCGGAGGGAATAGAAATATCTCGCACTGCCTCGTGCACCGACTGCAGCACCAGTTCCGCCAGCCGGCTCGTTGCAGAATCCGGCTCCGCTTCCGCTCGATGCAAGACCAGCCCCAGCTTCGGCAGTTCCGGCAGGCCGGCTTCGCCTGACGCCAGCATCCGCACCTTGGCCGGCAGCCCTATAGGCGTGCGCACCGTAATACCCAGTCCTGCAGCGGTTGCCGCCCAGAGGCCGCCGAGGCTTGGACTGACGAAAGACAGCCGCCAGGAGATACCCGCCTCGTCCAGCACTTTCGTCGCGGCATTCCTGAGCAGGCAGGGCGCCTCGAGCGAGGCAAGCGGCATCGGTTCGCCGCCTCCAGCCGCCCATGCCGGCAAGCCATTCGCCGGGCCAATCCAGCGCATCGGCACATCGGCAATATGCTCGCAATGGGCGGTCAAAGTGCCTGTGCTCCAGGCGAGCGCAAGATCGAGCTTCCCCGTCGTCACCCGTTCCAGAAGCTCGGCATTGCGCACCACACGCGCTTCGATCCGCACCTTCGGATGCGCCCGAGCAAAGCGTCCGAGCACCTCGGGTAGCAAATTCTCACCGAAGTCCTCCTGCAGGCCGAGCCGCACCCAGCCTTCCAGCTCGACACTCTGCACCGCAGCGACTGCCTCGTCGTTCAGATCGAGCAATCGCCGGGCGTATGCAAGCATCGTCTCTCCGGCTTCCGTCAGCGCCAGTCCGCGCCCGGATTTGCGGAAAATCGGCGTGCCAGCCTGCTCCTCCAGCTTCTTAAGCTGTGCGCTGACCGCCGAGGTCGAGCGCCCCAGGCGATCCGCCGCCCTGGCGAAATTGCCGAGATCCATGCCGGTCGCGAATGTCCTGAGCACATCCAGGTCGAATGTAATCCGTCGCATTTCGCGATCCCGATTTTCAGGATAATTCATGCATAAAATTCTGATTTTCCGCACCATGGTGTCGTGGCATGCTTCTCCTGTCAAGACAAAGAACAAGGAGGCATCCAATGCCATTCGCTCGCATTTCCCTTCTGAAGGGCAAATCGCCGGACTATCTGCGTGCGCTCTCGGATAGCATCCACAAGGCCATGGTCGAGACCTTCAATGTGCCGCCGGCCGACCGCTTCCAGATCATCCACCAGCATGAGCCGGGCGAACTGATCTTCGATCGCAATTACCTTGCCGGTCCGCGCTCGGATGATTTCGTGCTGATTTCGATCACGACCGGCAAGCCGCGCACAACGGAAATGCGCAAGGCTCTCTTCCGCCGAACCGTCGAATTGCTCCAACAATCGCCCGGCTTGCGCCCCGAAGACGTGATGATCGTCATCTCGACCAGCGAACCGGACGAATGGTCCTTCGGCGACGGCTTGACGCAGATGGCCGAACCCGGATGGGAAGCGCGCGCCAGGGGAGTTCCGGCATGAGCACCGCCAATCCGAGGACGATGACGATCCGCCGTCCCGGCAGTGCGGTCCGTTCTCCCGAAGGCATTTCGAATGCACCCTTCTGGGTCGAAATGCTGCTCGACAGCGAGATCGATGGCGAGAACACCGCCATGCGCGCAACCCTCGATCCGGGCACGGTCACACACTGGCATACGCATCCGCGCGGCCAGCTTCTTTATGTCCTCTCCGGTGTCAGTGTCGTGCAGCGGGAGGGTGAACCCGTCGAGGAAGTCAGAACCGGCGATGCAATATGGTTCGCCCCGGACGAGCTTCACTGGCACGGGGCAACGGCTGACAGCCCTTTCGGATATCTTAGCATCCAGGGTTTTGAGAAGGGACGCTTCGTCGACTGGTCTGAGGAGACACAGCCATGATGGCCATGCAATATTCCTTCACCTTGCCGGCAGATTACGACATGGAAATCATCGATCGCCGCATCCGCGACAAGGGGCCGGCGATGGACGGCTTCCCGCACCTCGGTTTCAAGGCTTTTCTGAGCGTTCGCCGCGGTGAATTCGGCAGCCGGGAAAATCTGTACTCGCCCTTTTATCTCTGGGATCAGCCGGAAGGCGCCAGCAACTTCATCTGCGGTCCCGGCTTTGCCGCGCTGACGGACGCCTTCGGTCGGCCGCTCATTCGCCATTGGATCGTCTGGCATACGCATGTCTCACCGGACCCCGCCAACGCCCGCTTTGCTTACAGCGAACACCTCCCTATCGAACCGCATGTCTCTCTGCCCAACTTACAGCAGCAAGAGGTTGATCTGGCAAAGCAGGAAGCCAGCGGCAGACATCTGCTCGCCCGCATTACCGCCTTTGACCCGCATGACTGGACGATGGTCCGTTTTGGACTTTGTGCGGAAGCCCCGCCCGCGTCAGGCACCAACCAGATCTATCGCGTCGGTCACCTCTCCCGCGGCTAAGAGCACCAAAGGCAGAATCGGAAAGCAAAAAAAGCGCCCCTCTTTCGAGGAGCGCTTTGTTTTTTCAGGCCTGAAAGCGATCAGATGCCACTCTGGCCGTCGGAGCCGATATAGGCGATACGCAGCATGTTGGTCGCGCCAGGTGTGCCGAGCGGCACGCCAGCGGAGATGATGATGCGATCGCCCGGCTTGCCGAAACCTTCTGCTGCGACGATGCGGCAGGCGCGGTTGACCATGTCGTCGAGGTCGGTCGCGTCATGTGTGACGACGCAATGCATGCCCCAGACGACGGATAGGCGGCGCGCAGTCTTGATGATCGGCGACAGAGCGATGATCGGCACCTGCGGACGCTCACGCGAGGCGCGCAGGCCAGTTGTGCCGGAAGAGGTATAACAGACGATAGCCGACAGCTTCAGCGTCTCGGCGATCTGGCGGGCGGCAAGCGAGATAGCGTCGGCGCCGGTTGCTTCCGGCTGGGCGCGCTGCGCATAGATGATGCCCGGATAGTGCGGATCCTTCTCCACCGTGCTCGCAATCGAGGCCATCATCGAGACGGCTTCGACCGGATAAGCGCCGGAAGCCGACTCGGCCGACAGCATGATCGCGTCAGCACCTTCGAAGACGGCGATCGAAACGTCCGAAACTTCGGCACGTGTCGGAACCGGCGAGGAGATCATCGATTCCAGCATCTGCGTGGCGACGATGACAGGCTTGCCCGAACGGCGGCAGGAGCGAATGAGCTGCTTCTGGATACCCGGAACGGCTTCGAGCGGCATTTCAACGCCGAGATCGCCGCGGGCGACCATCAGCGCATCGGAAAGCTCGATGATTTCTTCGATGCGTTCCAAAGCCTGCGGCTTCTCGATCTTCGACATAATGCCGACGCGGCCACGGGCGATCTTGCGCACTTCGGCAAGGTCGTCGGGACGCTGGACGAAGGAGAGCGCGACCCAGTCGACATCGTCGGTCGCGAGAACTGCGTCGAGGTCGGTACGGTCCTTGTCGGTCAGCGCGCCAACGCCAAGCAGCGTATCGGGCAGGCTGACGCCTTTACGGTCGGAAATGCTGGTGCCGGCAATGACGGTCGTGACGATGCTCTTGCCGTCGCACTTTTCTGCGCGGAGAGCCAGTTTACCGTCGTCGATCAGCAGGCGATGGCCGGGCTGAACGGCTTCGAGAATTTCAGGATGCGGTAGGAACACGCGGGTGTTGTCGCCGGGGGTATCGTTGTTGTCGAGCGTAAATGTCTGACCGGGCTTCAGCTCGACCTTAACATCGGCAAACTTCCCGACGCGAAGCTTCGGACCCTGCAGGTCGGCCAGAATACCGATCGGCCGGCCCGAGCGGGCTTCGACGGCGCGAATACGCTGCACGAGTGTGCGCATCACGTCATGGCTCGCATGGCTCATATTGATGCGGAAGATATCCGCACCCGCCTGGTGCAGCTTCTCGATCATCGACTCCTCGGAGGAGGCGGGGCCGAGGGTGGCGAGGATTTTAACTTTGCGGTTACGCTTCATCAATTCTGGCTTTCTTGCGTCCCTGGGGTGTCGGAGAGTTGAACCATCCAGCTTCCCTGGCGGCCCGTATCATATTCCTTGAATCCCATTTTCTGATAACCCCGGGCGTAGCAGTCCTGCACACCCGTGATCTTGAATTCGTTTTCCGCCACGCACATCTGCACGTCACCCGTCCATCGGCCTCCCCGGGCGGCGTCTTCTGCGTAGAGGTAATAATAACGCGACTGTAGCTCTCCCTCGATCAGCGTGGCGCAGGTCGTTGCCGGCACCTGCCACCAACCCTCCGTGACCCAGCCATCCTTCGCTCTATATCCGATCGCAACGCCAACCAGATTTTGCGTACCGTTGCATACACGGAAATCCGCACGCGCGGCATCGGCAATGAAGAACGGCGAGACGGCTGCAAGAGCGAACAATGCGAGACGGACCAACGGCCCGGACCGCGTGAGGAAACTTGGCGCGGCTTGGATCAACACGGCTCCCAAATAGCTCCACGGTTATTCGTTATCCGTGTCTTCTTGCGCCGCCATCAGGCGAAAGTCAACGCAATGCTAATCGATTATATTTCCTTTCATAACCGCCGATCGGGCGCATCTTGTCGCGTTGGTCCGCCCATCACGCTTGAACCGGCCGAACGCGCATGCAATCACTGGGCGAAGACGCGAAATGACAATTGGCAATTTCCTGATGGATCACTTCCAATCCTTCGAAATCCTATTCGGCCAACATGACAAAGGCATGGTGATCCTTGGCGATCATGCCATGAACCGTCTGCCCGAGCGATATGGCCGGCTCGGCCTGCCGGAAAGTGCCTTCTCCAGGCACATCGCTTATGACATCGGCATTCAGGGCCTTGCCCGCAAGCTGTGTGCATGGTTGGGCGTGCCGGGCGTGCTCGGCGGTTTTTCGCGCTTGCTGATCGACCCCAACCGCGGCGAGGACGACCCGACGCTGATCATGAAAATCTCCGACGGCGCCGTCATCCCCGGCAACCATCCGATTACTGAGGAGGAGTGGAACTACCGGATCGAAACCTTCCACAGACCCTATCACAATGCCGTGTCGGAGACGATCGATAGGGTGGCGAACGCGACCGGCAAAGCGCCGCTGGTCCTGTCCCTCCACTCCTTCACGCCTGCCTGGAAGGGTGTTCCCCGCCCCTGGCATGCAGCAGTGCTCTGGGATAGTGACCACCGCGCCGTTGCCCCATTGCTTGAAAAACTGCGGGCCGATCCCGATCTCGTCGTCGGTGACAACGAACCCTATGACGGTGCCCTGAAGGGTGACACCATGTACCGTCATTGCATGATGACGGGCATCCCGCACGCGCTTCTGGAAGTACGCCAGGACCTCATCGGCAACGAGGCCGGAATCGAGGAATGGGCGGCGCGCCTGGCACCCGTCTTTGCGGAGATGAACGCCGATCCGGCGCTGCATGCATACAGCGTGCACGCTTCACGCACCGGCCCCTATTGAGTGAAAGGACTTGACCCATGACCACGCTCAGCAAGGAACAACAGACGGAATTCGAGGCAGCCGCCTTCCGCCGGCTCATCACGCATCTTCGCGAACGAGCCGACGTGCAGAACATCGATCTGATGAATCTCGCCGGCTTCTGCCGCAACTGCCTTTCCAACTGGTACCGCGAAGCCGCGGAGGCCGGAGGCGTCACTATGACGAAGGACGAATCGCGCGAGATCGTCTACGGCATGCCCTACGAAGACTGGAAGAACATCCACCAGACAGAAGCATCGCCTGTGCAAAAGGCGACTTTTGAGGTGAACAACCCGCACAAATAGTCCACCCGCTCTCGAATCGTCTTGACGCTGGCGGCACTTCGCGGCAGTCACTGGCAACCCGAATGCATATCCCGAAATCAGGAGAACACGATGTCTGATGCACATGGCGTCGCTCGCGATCAGCTTCGCGCTTTTGTCGAGCGCATTGAACGCCTGGAAGAAGAAAAGAAGACCATCGCCGACGACATCAAGGACGTCTATGGCGAAGCCAAGGGCATGGGCTTCGACACCAAGATCCTCAAGAAGGTCGTTGCGCTCCGCAAGAAGGACGAGCAGGAACGCATGGAAGAAGATGCGATCCTCGATACCTACCTGCACGCTCTCGGCATGATCGAATCCCCGCCGGAAGGCTGAGGATCATCCAACCGCATTTTCAGAGAGCCGCCGCTTCGGCGGCTTTTCTTTTGATCTCATCAAAGTACCAGCGCCGATTTTCGCCGTGCCTCCGGCCCAAAAACGAAAGCCGCCGGAGACGATCCAGCGGCTTTTGCTTATTCGAAATATGGCCGGATCAGCGCGTGTTGAACTTACGCACTTCCATGAAATTGACGGCCGTGCCGCTGAAACGACCTGGGTCGATCGAAGCAGTCTTCTGGAAGCCTTCGGCATAAACCGAGGTTGGCTGGGCGCGCAGCTCCTGGCTGACGAAGCGCGGTGCCTGCACCTTCTTGGACGCCATTTCCAGGCGGGCATTGGTAAGAGCCCACTGCGAGATCATCTTCTGCGTCAGCTTCGGCTCCGTACGCACCGTCTGGCGGCTTTCGTCGGCGGCTACAGCTTCCTGCTTCGTCGGACGACCACCCTTGGTGGGAAGGCCCTGCGCGACCGGGCTGTCGACGATGACAGGCTTCGGCGCCGCGGGAGCAGCAGCAAAGCTTGCAGACTTCGTCATCGGAGCAAGTGCCGCAAGCTGCAGTGGCGGCTTGTCGAGTGCCGGCGGATTCTTCGGCGCGGCGGCGTTGATTGCCTGCTCCACGGTCTGCGGCTCAGAAGGTGCGTTCATAGCGACCTCAGCGCCACCGCTCTGATCCTGCTGCTTTGCAAGTGCTGCCGCCATAGCCGGCGAAAGCGTATCCTGATCAGCCTCGTCTTCACCCGCTTCAGGATCGGCATTCTGTGCAGCAAGCAGGTTTTCGGCAACGGCCGGACGTTCGGCTGGGGTCGGAACGCTCGTCGACATCAGGCTCGGGTCGACAGAGGCAAGTTCGGCATCACCCGGCGCACGACGCTGCCCAAGGAGTGACGGAACCGGAATGCTGTAACCGGTGAGATCGGCGAAATGCTCCGGTTCCTGCGGCTGGCCTGCGGGCATGGCGGCAAGCGCCTGCTGGGCAGCATTGCCTGCAGATGGCGGCACCAGGGCATTGGCAACCTCGTTGCCGGCAAGCTGGTTGCTGAAGGCCGGGCGAACCTGCGGCACTGGTGCATTCACGCTCGCAACTTCGGTCTGCGGCTGCGGTTCATCAGCTGCTGGGACAGCCTCAGCCTTCGGCGGCGTCGCCTTGGCGACAGCCACCGGTGTGCTATCCTCCGAATTATCCTCTTCCTCGTCAGCGCCGCCACCAAAGAGGTAGGCAAACAGCGTCTTCTGCTTGCGAGGTTCGTCATCGGAAACGGAAGCGCCGGCGCTGGCCATCATGATCTGGCTGCCGTTCGCCATGCGGCGCTTGTAATCGGCCATTGCCTGCTGGTAGCCTGGCAGCGGCTTGCCATCGGCGGGAATATGAATGGTATTGCCGTCAGGGAAGAGCCTGACCAGTTCGTCGCGGCTCATGCGCGGCCAGGCGCGAACGCCGCCGACATCCATATGCACGAAAGGCGAACCGGACTTTGGATAGAAGCCGACGCCGCCGACCTGCATCTTCATGCCGATACCGCGCAGCGTGGCGAGCTTTACGTCTGGAATGAAGAAGTCCATCGCCTTGCCAAGCATATGCTGGCTCTTTTCGGCGACACCGGATTTACGCGAACGACCGCGCAGCATCTCGTTGGTAGCAGGCGAGCGGAAACCGCAGACGACGTTGATGTAATCCCTGGAGCCGGACTGGCGGTAAACTTCCCAGATGAGGTCGAAGAGGCGCGGGTCCATCTTCGTCGGCTGATTCTTGCGCCAGTCGCGCAGGAAACGGTTGAGCTGCTCGAGACCTTTGGGGTCGAATTTGCCGTTTCGCTTGTAGGTGATGACGGCCTTTTCGCCGGTATGAATGAAATAGAGCTTCAGGCTGCGGGTATCCCCGGCAGCCTGAGACGGTGTGCTTACGAATACCGGTGAGGAAACCGCGAGTGCAAGAAGGGCGGCCGCTGCCGTCCTAATTGCCTTTCCGCCAATCTTGGCGCACAAACGCCAACTCAAGCGCGAAAGCTTGGTATTCCCATTCAGATTCTGCAACTCGATCCCCGTCAGACAGTCAATGTCCAATGCTGTCTCAAATGGCTGTCAAATGCGGTCACACGATGGCAAAAATGCCACACATGATCAACCTTTTCTTTATAGAGTGAACGAGCTGCTAACAAGTGGTTTATGGACGGTAACCAAATGTGGTTGCCTTATTCTTAATAAAAATGCGCTTATGCCGCATCTTTCTGAGGATTATCGGGGTCGATACCGTAGTCCTTGAGCTTTCTATAAAGTGTGGATCGCCCGATACCTAGCTTTCTTGCCACTTGACTCATTTGTCCTCGGTAGAATTTCAAGGCAAAACGAATCAGTTCTTCCTCGACATCGGCAAGACGCCGAACATCACCAGACTGATTGACGCTTGATATCGCGTTATCGGAAGCCTCGGTCCCGCGGCGCATCGTCTCGGCGACTGATTCCGCCTGATAATCCTCGGGGAATTCCGCGTCAGGATCGAGGTGGGAATTGTCGGCAACGAGCGCCAGATGGTCCACGACATCGTAGTTCGGAAGCTGGGCGGCGATCTGCGGGAAGTCCGCCTCAGTCAGCTCCGGACCTTCGGCAAGCACGACGGCGCGGAAGATCGCGTTTTCGAGCTGGCGGATATTGCCCGGCCAGTCATAGGCGGTCAGCAATGCCAGCGCGCCGGCATTGACCGTCATGCGGCGGCCGTTCTTCTGTTCGCTGGAGAAGCGGTCGGCAAAGACGCGCACCAGATGCGGAATGTCCTCCTTGCGCTTGCGCAGCGCCGGAATGGTGATCGGGAAGACGTTCAGGCGATAGTAGAGGTCCTCGCGGAAGTGGCCATTCTTGACCTCTTCGATCAGATCCTTGTTCGTCGCCGAAATGAGGCGAACATTGACCTTGTGCGCAGTGCGCGCACCGACGGTCTCGATCTCGCCTTGCTGAACGGCGCGCAGCAGCTTCACCTGCACCTCGAGCGGCAGATCGCCGATCTCGTCGAGGAAGATGGTGCCGCCATCGGCTTCCATGAACTTGCCGATATGCTTTTCGGTCGCGCCGGTAAACGCACCCTTTTCGTGACCGAAGAGGATGCTTTCCACGAGATTGTGCGGAATGGCGCCGCAATTGACCGTCACGAACGGTTTGGTGGCGCGATCGCCCCCCGACTGGATGGCGCGTGCCACCAACTCCTTGCCGACACCCGATTCGCCTTCGAGCACGACTGGGATGTTGGACTGCGAGGCGCGCTGCGCCAGATCGATGACGCGAATCATCGCCGGGCTTGCCGAAACGATGTCGTCGAAGCCGACGGAGCCCGAACGTGAACGACGGCCGGTACGGGCCTTCACCTCACGCTGGTCGAGCTTCATGGCATTGGAAATCGACGTGTTGATACGCTCCGGAGAAACCGGCTTGACGACAAAATCGAAAGCCCCGGCGCGCATGGCCTGCACCACCGTTTCGATGCCGCCCTGCCCCGTCTGGACGATGACCGGAATCTGGGTGCCGAAATCATGCAGTGCTTCGAGGAATTCGAGGCCGGTCATTTCCGGCATCATCAAATCGAGCACGATGACGTTGAAAAGGCCGGGATCGCGCTTCACCATCTCCAGCCCGATGCGGCCGTTTTCGGCCTGATGCACCACATGGCCGCTACGCTCGATCGCGTTCTTGAGCAGACGGCGCTGGACGGGATCGTCCTCGACCACAAGGATCTGCCCTGCCCCTTTGAGCTCATTGTAACCGGTCATTGTCGCCTCACTTCATGCGAAACCATAGAGCGCACTCTGACAGAAAGGCTTGAACATCCTGTTTTGAGAAACAATTGCATTTTAACTGTTCTGACAGGCCGTTTTCGTGCCGTTACGGGCCCTTTCACACGCCGAAAACCCCTTGATGCTGGACCTTTCGGCGCCCAGAGCGCCGCGCGTCCATTCGGACGCGCAAAGGACGTCTCTCTTTTTGAAACTGCGCAATCAGCCTTTCCGAAAATCGATTCCGATTTTCGGGCCGATGCTGTAGACAGTCAGACCTGTTATAGAAGAGGAAGAGGAACCGCCCCATGAGACATATGCTTGCGCACGCCGATCTTCACCTTTCGGCAACGGCTCCCGCTGCAGCGTCGGACCCGGCTCTGGGCGAGCTTCCCTCCTGGCGGCTGCAGGATCTCTACCCCTCGGCGACCTCCACCGCCTTCGTCGCCGATATGGAAAAAGCCGGCAAGGCCGCTTCCGCTTTCGAAGAGAAATGGAAGGGCAAACTTGCCGAAGCAGCCGCCAAGAAGGGCGAGGAAGGCATCGGCCAGGCACTGAAGGAATATGAGGCGCTCGACGATATTATGGGCCGCCTCGGCTCTTTCGCTGGCCTTACCTATTTCTCGGATACGTCCAACCCGGCAAACGGCAAGCTCTATGGCGACGTCCAGGCCAAGCTTACCGACTATTCCGGCCGCTTGCTGTTCTTCGCTCTCGAACTCAACCGCATCGACGATGCAGTGATCGATGCCTGCATGGCGAACGATCCGCTTGCCGGCCATTACCGCCCCTGGCTGGTCGACCTGCGCATGGACAAGCCCTACCAGCTCGAAGATAAGCTCGAGCAGCTGTTCCTCGAAAAGTCGATGACATCAGCTGCCGCCTTCAACCGTCTCTTCGATGAGACGATGGCGGAGCTGCGCTTCGAGATCGACGGCGAGAAGCTGCCGCTCGAAGTGGCATTGAACATGCTGCAGGAAAAGGATCCGGAGGTGCGTCGCAAGGCGGCAATGGCGCTCGCGGAAACCTTCAAGACCAACATCCGCATCTTTACGCTCATCACCAATACGCTCGCCAAGGACAAGGATATCTCCGATCGCTGGCGCAGCTTCGAAGACATTGCCGACAGCCGCCATCTGGCGAACCGCGTCGAGCGCGAAGTGGTCGATGCGCTCGCTGCGGCGGTGAAGGAAGCCTATCCGCGCCTTTCGCATCGCTATTACAAGATGAAGGCGAAATGGCTCGGCATGGAGCAGATGAACTTCTGGGATCGCAATGCGCCGCTTCCGGAAACCTCAAGCGCCATCATCTCCTGGACCGAAGCCAGGGACACAGTGCTGTCCGCCTATGGCAACTTCTCGCCGGAAATGGCTGAAATCGCCAAGCGTTTCTTTGACGAACAGTGGATCGACGCCCCCGTGCGCCCCGGCAAGGCGCCCGGCGCTTTTGCACATCCGACCGTTCCATCGGCCCATCCCTATGTGCTCGTCAATTACATGGGCAAGCCGCGCGATGTGATGACGCTCGCCCATGAGCTCGGTCACGGCGTGCATCAGGTTCTTGCCGGCGCGCAAGGCGCCCTCATGTGCCAGACGCCGCTGACGCTTGCCGAAACCGCTTCCGTCTTCGGCGAGATGCTGACCTTCCGGGCATTGCTGAACCGGACGACTGACAACCGCGAACGCAAGGCCATGCTTGCCCAGAAGGTCGAAGACATGATCAATACGGTCGTGCGTCAGATCGCCTTCTACGAGTTCGAGCGCAAGGTTCATACCGCCCGCAAAGCCGGCGAACTGACCGCCGACGACATCGGCGAACTCTGGCTTTCCGTCCAGTCGGAAAGCCTTGGCCCGGCGATCAAGATTTCCGAGGGTTATGAGACCTACTGGGCCTATATTCCCCACTTCATCCATTCGCCCTTCTATGTTTACGCCTATGCTTTCGGCGACTGCCTAGTGAACTCGCTCTATGCCGTCTATCAGAAGGCCGAGAAGGGCTTTCAGGACAAGTATTTCGAGATGCTGAAGGCCGGCGGCACCAAACATCATTCCGAACTGCTGAAGCCCTTTGGCCTGGATGCAACCGATCCTTCCTTCTGGAGCAAGGGCCTGTCGATGATCGAAGGCCTGATCGACGAGCTCGAGGCACTGGACAAGGCATAAGACCGCCCGAACCCGCAGCTTCGCTGGAAAGGCAATGGCAGCGTCCGAACCCTTCATCCTGTTCCGGGACGACACGACCGGCGAAGTCATGCTCTTCGCCGGCCCGGTAAACATGATCACCGCTCGCACGAAGGCGGAATTCCTGCCGGCGCTCAAGCGGATGGAAGAGGCGCGACAGGCCGGCAAATGGCTTGCCGGTTACATCGCTTATGAGGCCGGCCATCTCTTCGAAGAAAAGCTTGCTCCCTTCGCGGAAGAGAACCGCGAGACACCGCTGCTGCTGTTCGGTGTCTTCGATGCGCCGCAGCCAGACGATCATCCTCTCGCAAGGCCACGGCAGCGCCACGAAAACGAGGAATTCCTGACCGCACCGAAGGCAGCCTGGAACTTCGCTATATATAAAGAGCGTTTCGAACGCCTCCACCGGCATCTGCGCCTCGGCGATATCTATCAGGCCAATCTGACGATGCCGATCGAAGCCCGCTGGAGCGGCGATCCGCTGGCCGCCTTCTGGTCGCTGATCGACCGCCAGCCCGTGAAATACGGCGCGTTTGCCGATCTCGGCGGTCCCATCGTTCTTTCCCGCTCACCGGAACTGTTTTTCCGCACCGACGAAGATGGCTGGATCGAGACGCACCCGATGAAAGGTACGGCCAAACGCGGTGCGACACCGGCCGAAGATGCCGAAATCGTCGAAGCCATGAAGGCCGACATCAAGACGCAAGCGGAAAACCGCATGATCGTCGATCTGCTGCGCAACGATATCTCGCGCATCACCGAGGTCGGCACGCTCGATGTTCCAAAACTCTTCGAAATCGAGACCTATCCCACCGTCCACCAGATGGTCAGCCACGTTCAGGCGAAGCTCCTGCCCTATCTTTCCATCCGCGACATCTTCGCCGCCCTTTTTCCCTGCGGCTCGATCACCGGCGCGCCGAAGATCCGCGCCATGGAAATCCTCCACGACCTCGAGGATGGTCCGCGCGATGCCTATTGCGGCGCAATCGGCATGATCTCGCCCGACGGAGCGATGCGCTTTTCCGTCGCCATCCGCACCATGACGCTGTTTGACCGCGGTAAAGCAGTCTTCAATGTCGGAGGCGGCATCGTCTTCGATTCCACGGCTGAAGCAGAATATGAGGAATGCCTGCTCAAGGCCCGCTTCGCCATCGGCGACCAATGGATTGCCCGATGACGGACTTTTCGCTGATCGAAACCCTGCGCTGGCAACCGGACGAAGGGTTCATTCGCCTGCGTCTTCATCTCGCCCGCCTCTCCCGCTCCGCCCGCCGCATCGGTTTTCCCGAGCCGATGGATGTGGTCGCGAAGCTGGAAGATGCGGTAAAGGATGATAAGGAGCCGCGCCGTATCAGGCTGACTTTCGATGGCCAGGGCCGGATCGATATTGCCACCGCGCCCTTCACGCCGCTGCCACAAGACGCGGTCTGGAAACTCCGTATAGCCAGCACGCGTCTCGATTCCACCGACAAGCTACTGCGTATCAAGACCACATGCCGGGCTGTGTACGAAACGGCGCGCGCCGAGTTTACGCCGCAGCAAGCGGATGAAGTCATCCTGCTCAACGAACGGCAGGACGTCTGCGAGGGAACCATTACGTCTGTCTTCCTTGATGACGGCTCCGGCATTCTCAGGACACCGCCGATCTCCTGCGGCCTGCTCGCCGGCGTGCTCCGCACCGAGCTCATCTGCCAGCGAAAGGCCCGCGTCGGTCGCATCACGCTCGATGATCTGGACAAGGGTATGCTTTACGTTGGAAATTCGCTACGCGGCCTGATCCGCGCCACGCTGCAAAAGGACTGACCATGCTGATCCTCTCCCTGACCTATGTGAAGCCCAATGAAGAGGCCGACAAGCACATGGAGCCGCATATGGTCTGGGTGAAGGAAGGATATGCGAAGGGCTGGTTCCTCGCTTCCGGCCGGAAGGTACCACGCACCGGCGGAGTCGTTCTCGCCATCGGCGACCGCGCCCAAATTGAAGCCTATGTCGCAGCCGACCCTTTCACCATCCATGGTGTTGCCGAATATGACATCACAGAAGTCGCGCTGACGACGGTGACGGAAGGGTTGGAGGCTCTGAAGCGCTGAGTTACAAACCGCACCCGGCAAATCGTCAGGCTCAAAAAGGAGCGGCGATGAAACGTCCGACCTACACGCCCTATGACAGCTCGGTCCGGCCCTTCACGATCGGCCTGATGCCGTTCGATCCCGCCCGCTGGATCGAACCTGACGACGATCTCAACCGCTACCTCGAGGAAAAGGCGCGGCTGGCGGGCGAGCGCCTCGACGACATCTTCGTCGCAGAGGATGGGACAGAAGCAGCCCAGCAGGAGGCGCTGGATATTCTTCTCGCTCACCTTGCCGATCGGCATCCGGCGATGCTCCGGCAGGATACGTCCGATCTGCCGCCTCTCTTCAAGGCCGGTTCACTCATCCAGGATGATCTCGTTCTGATGCGCCGCAAGGCCGATGGCTGGCATCTCGTTGCGGCCCATGTCGCCTTTCCCTCCTCGTGGTCACTGCATGAGAAATTCAGCCGGCCGATGCACGAGATCCATGCGGATGTGCCGGGCTTCGGCGAAGGCACGCGCAATGCCACACTGGTTGCCCGCATCTTCGACGGCCTGCAGAGTGCCCAGCCGGTCGAGCGGCTGAACTGGTCGGTCAACACCACGACCGATCTCTTCCTTCCCGTCTCGAAACATAGCCGGCCGCCTTACGCCGAGGCCTTCACGCTTGAAGAGCGTTTCGTCCGTGTCGAGCGACAGACCCTTCGCAAACTGCCTGTCTCGGGCGACATTCTCTTCACCATCCGCATCTATATTGATCCGATCGCCGTCATTGCCGGGCATCCGCAGGCGCGGAAACTCGCAGCCAGCTTTGCCGATCAACTGGAAGCGCTCGACGACCAGCAGACCGCCTACAAAGGGCTGACCTTGCAGCGGACGGAACTCGTGCGGAAATTGCGGGCACTTTGCAGCCCCGATATTTGACCTTTACAGGGGAACGCTCTTTATTGTGACGCCATTTTGTGATTAGAGCCGGTCACTTCGCGAGCTTCGCGGCATTTTCACATGAATTCTTTAGGCTGAAAGCCTTCGTTCCCTTCCAATAGGAGAAAAGAATGACGGAACAGAACTATCCGGTATATGGCGAAATTACCGGTCCGATCGTCATGATCGGCTTCGGCTCCATCGGCCGCGGCACGCTGCCCCTGATCGAGCGCCACTTCAAATTCGACAAGAGCCGGATGGTTGTCATCGACCCGCGCACGGACGATGCCCACATTCTGGAAAAGCACGGCGTCAAGCACATCCAGGCGCATGTGACGAAGGACAACTACAAGGAGCTGCTGAAGCCGCTCCTGACTGAAGGCGAAGGCCAGGGCTTCTGCGTCAATCTCTCGGTCGACACCTCGTCGCTCGACATCATCAAGCTCTGCCGCAAGCTTGACGTGCTCTATATCGATACCGTCGTCGAGCCCTGGCTCGGCTTCTATTTCGATAAGGACATGAAGAACGAGGAACGCACCAATTACGCGCTGCGTGAAACCGTTCGCAAGGAAAAGGCCAAGAACCCCGGCGGCACCACCGCCGTTTCCACCTGCGGCGCAAATCCGGGCATGGTGTCCTGGTTCGTCAAACAGGGTCTGCTGAACCTTGCCCGTGATATGGGCCTGAAGTTCGACGAACCGGGCCAGGACGACCGCGAAGAATGGGCAAAGCTCATGAAGAAGGTCGGCGTCAAGGGCATCCACATCGCCGAACGCGACACGCAGCGCACCATCCACCCGAAGCCGCTCAACGTCTTCTGGAACACCTGGTCGGTCGAAGGCTTCATCTCCGAAGGCCTGCAGCCGGCGGAACTCGGCTGGGGCACCCACGAAAACTGGATGCCGAAGAACGCCAAGAAGCATAAGAAGGGCTCCAAGGCCGCCATCTTCCTGGAGCAGCCCGGCGCCAACACCCGCGTGCGCACCTGGTGCCCGACACCCGGCCCGCAATATGGCTTCCTCGTCACCCACAACGAGTCGATCTCGATCGCCGACTTCTTCACGGTTAAGGACAAGGACGGCGACGTCTCCTATCGTCCGACCTGCCACTATGCCTATCATCCGGCCAACGACGCCGTTCTGTCGCTGCATGAGATGTTCGGCAACGGCGGCAAGGCGCAGCCGGTTCTCCACGTTCTCGACGAGAACGAGCTGGTTGATGGTGTCGACGAGCTCGGCGTGCTGCTCTACGGCCACGACAAGAACGCCTACTGGTATGGTTCGCGCCTGTCGCTGGAAGAAACCCGTCGTATCGCCCCCTACCAGAACGCGACTGGTCTGCAGGTAACCTCTGCCGTTCTCGCCGGCATGGTCTGGGCTCTTGAGAACCCCAAGGCCGGCATCGTCGAAGCCGACGAGATGGATTACAAGCGCTGCCTCGAAGTGCAGTTGCCATATCTCGGCCCGGTCGAAGGCCACTACACCGACTGGACCCCGCTCGATGGCCGCCCGGGACTGTTCCCGGAAGACATCGACACCAAGGATCCGTGGCAGTTCAAGAACATCCTCGTTCGCTGAACCCTGACCTATCGCTTTCGAAGATGCCCGCTGTTAGGCGGGCATTTTTGTAACGCCTGCTGTCTAAATGCCGGCCGATCTCCGTCGAAGGCTTGCCTTCGCGAAAGGCCCGCGCCATGCTTTTGGCGGACTGTCGCGGAAAGCTACCGCTTAGATTCGCCGGGAGAAGCCTTATGAAAGTCAGAACTGGTCTCGTTCTTGCGGTTGCATCGGCAGCTCTTGCCGCCTGTGTTTCCTCCGGCCCGCGCCCCCTCCCCGTTACATCAGCACCCGCTCCTACCGGTGTCGAAGGAACCTGGGCCGATCCGAACGGCATCGTCTCCACCTTCCAGTCCGGCACTTTCACGACGCGCACGACCGACAGCAACCAGCTTCTGGCCTCCGGCACCTATACCAATACCTCGCCGACGCTGGTGGAAATCAACATGACCTCGCTGGTTCGCAACACCCAGTCGAAGGTCAATTGCGCCCTCGTTTCGACGAGCCAGCTGAACTGCACCTCGGATGCCGGCGCACAGTTTGTCCTGACCCGCCGCAGCTGAAAAAAGCAGATGGGGTGAAGGCTAAGCACCATGCGGGCTTTCGCTGGTTACCTCGTCCTGTTGCTCGCAACGCCGCTTGCCGCACTTGCGGTCATTTTGCCGGCTAATGTCTATCGTGCCCAAGGTATCGCTGCCCTCGATTGCGACGGGCCGCTGCAGGTGCTGATCTTCGCCGTGCCAGCAGTTCTGATCTACGGCGCAGGCGCAGTCCTTGCCTATCGGGCCGGCCGGCGCTTTCACCGCATCGTTTCCCTTCTTTGCTTGATCATCGCGCTCGCCACATTTCCGAATATTGCAGAGGCCATGCGCGAACTCTGCCGAAGCGCTGCCGCCGGAGAATGCGTTGGATAACCAGTCGGCTTTTTTGCCCGGTTCCCCCTTGGAAAGCGGCTCCCCTGGCCCAGCTTTCCCTTGCGGCGGTGCATCGTCTGATGGAACATCCGCATGCCGGGAAACCGCCCGGGCTGACTACGGAAGGGACTGGCGAGGATCAGGGGGATCTTCGCCCTTTTAATCAGGAGAACAGGGATGACGAAGTCTTTCAGCTTCGGTTTTTTGACCGCGTCCATGCTGGCGCTGAGCACAGGCGCCGCTTTCGCGGATTACGAACTCAATATTCTTCACATCAACGATTTCCATTCACGCATTGAATCGATCAACAAGTTCGACTCCACCTGCTCGGCCGAGGAAGAAGGCAAGAATGAATGCTTCGGCGGCGCCGCCCGCCTGAAGACCGCCATCGACCAGCGCCGTCAGGCTCTGACGGGCAAGAACGTGCTGCTGCTCAACGCCGGCGACAATTTCCAGGGCTCGCTGTTCTACACGACCTACAAGGGCGCGGCTGAAGCCGAAATGCTGAACCTGATGAAGTTCGACGTCATGACGGTCGGCAATCATGAATTCGACGACAGCGAGGATGGGCTCGCAACCTTCCTCGACAAGGTGCAATTCCCCGTCGTTACCGCCAACGTCAAGGCAAGTGCTGCCTCCAAGCTTGGCGACCGCGTCAAGCCTTCTCTCGTGCTTGATGTCAGCGGCCAGAAGATCGGTATCGTCGGCGCCGTCACCAATGACACGCCGGAGCTTTCCTCGCCCGGCCCGAACGTGACGATTGCCGATGACGTCCAGAGCATCACGGCAGAGGTTCAGAAACTGAAGGGCGAAGGCGTCAACAAGATCATTGCGCTCACCCATGTCGGCTACCCGCGCGACCTCGCGATGATCGCCAAGATCCCTGATGTCGATGTGGTCGTCGGCGGCCATTCACACAGCCTGCTGTCGAACACCGATCCGAAGGCCGAAGGCCCCTATCCCACGATGGTCGACAATCCCGGCGGCTACAAGGTACCGGTGGTGCAGGCAGCCTCCTACAGCAAATATCTCGGCGATCTCGTCGTTAATTTCGATGATAATGGCGTCGTCAAGGAAGCCAAGGGTGATCCCATCCTGATCGATTCTTCCTTCACGCCCGATCCGGCTGTCACGGCACGCATTGTCGAACTGGCAAAGCCGATTGAAGACCTGCGCAAGAAGGTGATCGGCTCCTCCGAAGGCCCCATCGAGGGCGACCGCAAGGTCTGCCGCGTCAAGGAATGCTCGATGGGCAATCTGGTGGCCGATGCTATCCTCGACCGTAGCAAGAACCAGGGCGTGACCATTGCCATCCAGAACGGCGGCGGCCTGCGCGCCTCCATCGACGGCGGCGACGTCACCCAGGGCGAAGTCATCACCGTGCTGCCCTTCCAGAACACGCTCGCAACCTTCCAGCTGACCGGCGCCGATATCATCAAGGCGCTCGAAAACGGCGTCAGCCAGATCGACCAGGGCGCCGGCCGTTTCCCGCAGGTCGCCGGTCTGAAATTCACTTTCGACCAGTCGAAGCCGGTCGGCAGCCGCGTCAGCGACGTCCAGGTCAAGGACGGCGACAATTTCGTACCGATCGACAATGCCAAGACCTATAGCGTCGCCACCAACAACTTCATGCGCGCCGGCGGCGATGGCTATGTCGCCTTCAAAGACGGCCAGAATGCCTATGACTACGGTCCGGACCTGGCCGACGTGACAGCCGAATATATTGCCGCGCACTCGCCCTATAAGCCTTATACGGACGGCCGCATCACTGAAATTGCGCAGGCGGCACCTGCTCCCTCCGCAGAGCAGGCCCCTGCAGCCCCTGCACCCGCGGCCCCGGCTCCATCTACCGAACCGACCCCAGCTCCTGCAGCACCGGCCCCTTCGGCTGAACCGACCCCGGCGCCTGTCCCGGCAGCCTCCGCACCGGCCACGCCCTCGACCCACGTCATCGTTGCCGGCGATACCTTCTGGGATCTCGCCAAGACCTTTTACGGCGATGGCGCCGAATGGCGCAAATTGTCGGAAGCCAATGGTAGCCCGAACCCGCGCCATCTGCGGGTCGGCGAGGAAATCCAGGTTCCTGCCAAGTAAGACGATTTGTCCCGACCATCAGAGCCGGTCCGGGGTTCCCCGGGCCGGCTTTTCTTCTTATAGGGTGAACCGTGATCGGCCGGCTGCGTATGAGCCGGCGAGACACGAAAGCGCGTTGGGGCCAGAATGACAGATACTACACTCCGCCCGGCGGACCATCCCGCCGTCAAATTCGGCAAGGTCGGCGTCCTGCTGGTCAATCTCGGTACGCCGGATGGTACTGATTACACCTCCATGCGCCGCTACCTGCGCGAATTCCTGACCGACAAGCGCGTCATCGAATGGTCGCCCTGGAAATGGTATCCGATCCTGTTCGGCATCGTCCTCAACACGCGCCCGCAGAAGGTGGGCAAGGCCTATGAGACGATCTGGAACAAGGATCTGAATGAAAGCTGGCTACGCACCTATACCCGCAACCAATCGGACTTCATGGCCGAACGGCTGCGCGACGTGCCAAACGTCAAGGTCGATTGGGCAATGCGGTATGGCACGCCATCGATCCCCTCGCGTATCGAAGCGCTGAAGGACGAGGGTTGTGACCGCATCCTGCTCTTCCCGCTCTATCCACAATATGCGGCAGCTACCACCGCGACCGTCAACGACAAGGCCTTCCAGAAGCTTCTGACCATGCGCTGGCAGCCGGCGTTGCGCACGGTGCCTGACTATCACGACGACGAGACCTATATCGAAGCGCTCGCCAAATCCGTCGAACAGCACCTTGCCACCCTCGACTGGAAGCCCGAGATGCTGCTCGCCTCCTTCCACGGCATTCCCCTCTCCTATTTCCAGCAGGGCGATCCCTATTACTGCCAGTGCCAGAAGACCGGCCGCCTGCTGCGCGAGCGCCTCGGGCTGACAAAGGAAAATTTCATGGTCACCTTCCAGTCCCGCTTCGGACCAGAGGAATGGCTGCAGCCCTATACCGACAAGACTGTCGAGAAGCTGGCGCAGGATGGCGTCAAGCGCATCGCCGTCATGAACCCCGGCTTCGTTTCCGACTGTCTGGAGACGCTGGAAGAGATCGCCGAACAGGCCGCCCATTCTTTCAAGCACAATGGCGGCGAGCAGTTCACGCATATTCCCTGCCTGAATGACAGCGAGGACGGCATGCAGGTGCTGGAAAAAGTCGTGCGCCGTGAGTTGTTGGGCTGGGCATGACAGACGCGGCCCCAGATTTTCTGGCGCCCTGCAATAGATAAAAATATCCCGCGCGCCAGATCTAAAGAATGGCCGATAGGCGATCGCAATCGCGCCAGAGGCGCGGCTGCGGCCCGCAGATTCGTGGCCTGCTGCTTTATCGATCTGGACGTACTTTATGATTTCGGGTTTCAGAAAATTGATTGTCCTCGCCTGCTTGCTCGTCATTGCAGGTGGCGGTTATCTTGCGTGGGAGCACTATCAGCGGGTCTATGCCAACGCCCCTCCCAAAGGCATCGTCGGTCAGGTCGCATGTCAGCTTCGCCTCCGCGATGTCAAAACCAGCAATCTGAAGCCGGACGATCAGCCGTTTCTCACCAATTGCCTGATGGGCGGCTACATCACAAAGAGCGACCTCGATGATGCCGGCCTATCACCCTGATTTGACAGGCGAGGCCGTCATTCCTTCCTTGCAAAGAACGTGATAACTCACCACGTCAGATAGGTGGGCTTAGGGAGGAATACATGCTGCTGAGCGGCTTCGATATCGTCGTGATCGTATTGGTGGTTTTTGTCATCCTGGTGCTCTTTGCGGGCATCAAGACGGTTCCGCAGGGCTACCGTTATACGATCGAGCGTTTCGGCCGCTATACGCGCACGCTGGAACCCGGCCTGAACCTGATCACCCCTTTCATCGAACGCGTCGGCGCCAGGATGAACGTGATGGAGCAGGTGCTGAACGTGCCCACCCAAGAGGTGATTACCAAGGACAATGCCTCGGTCTCAGCCGATGCCGTATCCTTCTACCAGGTGCTGAATGCCGCTCAGGCCGCCTATCAGGTTTCCAATTTGGAAAATGCTATCCTGAACCTCACCATGACCAATATTCGCTCCGTCATGGGCTCTATGGATCTTGATGAGCTGCTCTCCAATCGCGATGCGATCAACGACCGGCTGCTGCGCGTCGTGGATGAAGCCGTACAGCCTTGGGGCATCAAGGTCACCCGCGTCGAGATCAAGGATATCCAGCCGCCGCGCGACCTCGTCGACGCGATGGCCCGCCAGATGAAGGCCGAGCGCGAGAAGCGTGCCCAGGTGCTGGAAGCTGAAGGTTCGCGCAACGCGCAGATCCTGAGAGCCGAAGGCGCCAAGCAGTCCGCCATCCTTCAGGCCGAAGGCCAGCGCGAAGCCGCATTCCGCAATGCCGAAGCCCGCGAACGCCTGGCAGAAGCCGAAGCCAAGGCGACGAAGATGGTCTCGGAAGCGATCGCCGCCGGCGACGTCCAGGCAATCAACTATTTCGTTGCCCAGAAATACACCGAGGCGCTCGCTTCGATCGGCTCGGCGCCAAATTCCAAGATTGTCATGATGCCGATGGAAGCGTCTTCCATTCTCGGCTCACTTGGCGGCATTGGCGCGATTGCCCGGGAGGTCTTTGGGGAAGGCAACAATCCGCCGCCGCCTCCCCGGGCAGTTCCGGCGCGCTCCACGCCGTCGGTCGGCCCGGCTCCGGCCAATCCCTTTAATCCCAATCCGGAGCGGTAAGCCATGCTGGCGAAGATCGTCGGCGAACTTGGGCCGTGGAGCTGGTGGGTGGCAGGCCTCGTGCTGCTTGCAGCCGAGATGGTCGTGCCAGGCTTCTTCCTGGTCTGGATCGGGCTTGCCGCACTTGCCGTCGGTGTTTTGTCGCTGCTCTTCTGGGATGCCGCTTTCTGGATCTGGGAGCTTCAGGCAATCCTCTTCGCCATCCTCGCGGTCGCAGCCACGCTCATCGGCCGGCGGCTGACACTGCGCAATGCCACGACGGATGAGCCGTTCCTCAATCAGCGCGGCGCGAGCCTCGTTGGCCGTACCGCGACGCTGCGCGAGCCGATCCGCGAAGGCCGCGGCCGCATTCGTCTCGATGACACGACGTGGCAGGTCATGGGGCCGGATCTTCCGGCCGGAACGCAGGTCAAAGTGGTTTCGAGCAACGGCCGCGACCTGACGGTCGAGCCAACCTGATCAGGCCACACCGATCCGCAAGAGATCGTGGAAGTGAACGAGCCCGATTGGGCGCTGCTCGTCATCGATGACCATAAGCGCACCGATCTTGTATTGTTCGAGCAGTGCCAAGGCCGCAGTCGCCAGTATCGTCGGCCTGACCGTCTTCGGCGCGCGCGTCATGATGTCATCGACTGTCAACTCCGCGAGATTGCGGCTGAGGTTGCGGGACATGTCACCATCAGTGACGATGCCGCAAAGCCGGCCCTCCGCATCAAGCACGCCGACGCACCCGAAATGCTTGTGAGACAGAACCTTGATCGCCGCCGGCACCGACGTGCCTTGCGCAACCAGCGGCAGGCGGTCACCGGTGTGCATGATGTCGGCAACATGCATCAGGCTCGCGCCCAGCTTGCCGCCAGGATGGAAAACATGGAAATCTGTCGCCGTGAAACCCCGCGCGTCCAGAAGCGCAATCGCCAGTGCATCACCGAGCGCAAGCTGCATCATGGTCGATGTGGTCGGCGCCAGCCCGTTGGGGCAGGCCTCTTCCTCATTGGGGATCAGCAGCGCGATATCTGCGGCGGTCGCCAGTGAGGACTGTGGGCTGCAGCTTATGGCAATCAGCGGAATGGAAAAACGCCGTGTGTAGGAAATGATGCTCTTCAGTTCCGCGCTCTCGCCGCCTTTGGAAATCGCCAGCACGACGTCGTCGCCGGCGATCATGCCGAGATCGCCGTGATTGGCTTCCGCTGCATGCACGAAAAAAGCGGGCGTTCCCGTTGAAGCGAAGGTAGCCGCGATCTTCGTGCCGATATGGCCGCTCTTGCCGACGCCGGTCACGATCACACGGCCGGTATTCTCGCCAATCATCTCGACCGCACGAGTGAAGGGGCCGGCCAGCCCATCATCGAAGGCACGTTCCAACGCCTCAAGGGCACGTCTTTCGATGCTGACGGTGCGCTTGCCCGACTCCAGCACGCTGTTTTCGACGAGTTTTACCGCTCTCCTGATCATGGCAATGCGTTAGACCTTTTCACTTTACCTGTCCACCCGACAATGTTTCCCATGTATGAACGCGCAGCCCGCACGGCAACGAATGGTTAACCACAAGGCTTTACGCTTGGGTAAGACTTCGAAGCATTTCAGGCGCGGATTGAATGGGCCAGGGAAAACAGACGAGCAGTGTGACGCCGCTCCGCGCCATGAGCCGTGCCGTCTCCATCACGGCTATCGGCCTGCTGTTCGTGCCCGCCGCTTTCGCACAGCAGACGACGTCTCAACAAGCACCGGCAAGCACGGCAAATTCCCGCACGACAGCCACACAGGGCGCAACCACGTACAATGCGGCGCCGGATTTCGGCGATACGGGCGATGCCGCGACCACTCCTGCCAACAATGTCCGGGATCAGGATTCGGATGCAGCGGCTGGCCGCACTCCGACAACACAGCCCGACGATGAGGTTACCGGCGCGATCCTCGACGAGGATATGCGCAGGCTGAACACCCGCGAACCGCGCCTGGACGAAACGCCGGCGCGCAAGGTGCCGGAAAGTATCTCGACCGAGCAGACGCCCGGCATCCCTCTCGGCAGCTTTGTCCTGCGCCCGAGCGTCACCCAAACGATCAATACCGAGACCACGAAGGACGGTGGAACGAAAAAGAGCCGCGGCTTCCTCGAGACCGATATGGGCGCGACGCTGACCTCCGACTGGAGCCGGCATCAGCTGACCGTCACCTCCGAGGGCGCCTGGCAAAAGAACATCAGCGGCGAAGGTGAAGAACAGCCATCCTTCAAGATCAACGGCGATCTGCGCCTGGACCTGACGCGCGACACCGTCGGCCACATCACTGGTGGCTATAATTTCTACCGCGAAGACACTGATGATCCGGATGCGATCACCAACGCCGATCAGCAATCCGATGTGCAGGAATTTACCGGCGGCGCCTCCATCGAGCACGACTTCGGCATCCTGCGTGGAACCGCCGCCGTTGCGCTTTCGCGCTCGATCTATTCCGATGCCGAACTCTCCAACGGCACGACAGTCTCCATGAGTGACCGGAACCAGACCACGGGCACGGTGCGCGGCCGAATCGGCTATGAACTCTCGCCGGCACTCATTCCCTTCATCGAGGCGTCGATCGGCAAGACCAACTATGATGAACGCACCGATTCCTCCGGTTATCGGCGTTCGGGGGACAGCTACGGCGCCAAGGGCGGCGTTCAGGTCGATATGGGCGAAAAACTCAAGGGCGAGGTCGCGGTCGGTTATGCGACGGCGGATTTCGATGATGACAGGCTGAAATCGATCGATACGGCGACACTCGATGCTAGCCTGCTCTGGTCGCCGATCCGCGGAACGAATGTCAATCTGGACCTCCAGACCAGCATCCAGCCTTCCACCGCAGCGGGCGAAAGCGGCTATGTTTCGCATCAGCTGACATCCACGGTCGATCATCAGCTGCGCGACAATCTGGTGGCCACTGTCATCGGTGGCGTGACGCTGCGCGATTATCCGAGCGGCAGCACGATAAGCGACGAGACGGTTTACACCGCCTCGACAGGTCTTGTCTGGAACATCAACCGCTACCTCGACTTCACCAGCACGCTTGGCTACGAGCTGACGACACGCAAGGAAGGCGACGACTCGCAGCAATGGCGAGCCGGCGTCGGTCTCAAGGTGAAGCGCTGAAGGGCCTTAGTTCAGGCCGGCGAGAAGGTCCCTGAAGCCGCCCTCAACCGTCGGACGGATATCCGCACGCTCAAGAGCGAAGGCGACGTTGGCGAGGATGAAGCCATCCTTGGCGCCGCAGTCGTAAGTTTCACCCTTGAAGTGATAGCCAGCGAAATCCTGTTCCTTGAGCAGCTTCAGCATGCCGTCGGTGAGCTGGATTTCGTTACCTGCGCCGCGTTCCTGGGTTTCCAGGATTTTGAAGATCTCCGGCTGCAGGATATAGCGACCGTTGATGAAGAAGTTTGAAGGAGCCGTACCCTTGGCAGGCTTTTCAACCATGCCGGTGATCCGGAAGCCTTCGCCGATAGCTTCGCCAACGCCGACGATGCCATATTTGTGAGCCTGGTCGGGAGCGCATTCCTCGACAGCGATGATATTGCCGCCGCTGTGTTCGTAGAGCTCGATCATGCCCTTCATGCAGCCCTTTTGATCCTTCATGATCATGTCGGGAAGAAGCAGTGCGAAAGGTTCGTCGCCGACGATCTCGCGGGCGCACCAGACGGCGTGGCCGAGGCCGAGCGGCTCCTGCTGACGGGTAAAGCTCACCGTGCCTGCCTTGGGAAGCTGCTGCTGCAGCAGGGTGATCTCCGCCTTCTTGGCGCGCTCCTTGAGCGTCTGCTCAAGTTCGAAATGAATATCGAAGTAATCTTCGATGACATGCTTGTTACGACCAGTAACAAAAACCAGATGTTCAATGCCTGCTTCAAGTGCTTCGTCGACAACATACTGAATGATTGGTTTATCGACGACCGTCAGCATTTCCTTTGGAACCGCTTTAGTGGCTGGAAGGAACCGCGTTCCCAGACCTGCGACTGGAAATACTGCCTTGCGAACTTTCTTATTCAGAGCCACACCGACCTCCTGTTTTGACTATACCGCTTTTAACGAAACGCTACATCGATTTGAACTAGTATAGAATTGCTACCGTTTTGCAAATGGTGACTGGACCGGCCGGGCATGGTAAAGAATTTGTTGACTCCGTTCCTGTAATTTCGGCGTAGGACGGACATGACGTACCGCCCAGGCTAAAACTGAAGATGACGGATACGACTGCCGATGACCCAGAAATATATAAACTCCCTTCGTGGTCTTGCTCTCGCCCTCGTTGTCGCCACAGCGACCGGACTGGCCCCCAATAACGCAAAAGCTGATGCCCGGTTCCAGAAGTGGATCGCGGACTTCTACCAAACTGCCGCGCAGAGTGGCATCAGTAAGGCAACCTATCAGAAAGCCTTTTCCGGGGTAAGCGAACCTGACCCCACAGTGCTGGAAAAGGCAACTTATCAGCCTGAATTCACATCGAAGATTTGGGATTACATCGATTCCCGCGTCAATCCCTACACTGTGGAAATCGGCCGCAAGATGGCCGCCAAGCATGCCAAGACGCTGGATGTGATCCAGCGCCACTTCGGCGTCGACAAATCGATTCTGCTCGCCATCTGGTCGATGGAATCAAATTACGGGGCAGTTCTCGCTAAGGATGAGCGCCTTCACTATGTGCCGCGCGCATTGGCAACGCTTGCCTTTGCCGATCCCAAGCGTGCCAAGTTTGCCAAGAAGCAGTTGATCGCAGCCCTGAAGATCCTGCAGAATGGCGATGTGCCCGCCAAGGAAATGACCGGCTCATGGGCTGGCGCCATGGGCCACACCCAGTTCATCCCGACAAGCTATCTTCTCTATGCGGTGGACGCTGACGGCAACGGCCATCGCGACATCTGGAATTCCGTGCCCGACGCGCTGGCGACCTCGGCCAATCTCCTCATGAAGAACGGCTGGGACGCTGGCAGAACCTGGGGCTACGAAGTCGCAGTACCGGCATCTGCCGCACAGCAGGTCGGCAAGACGCGCACGCTCGCCCAGTGGGCAGCCCTTGGCCTGAAGCGTCCGAATGGCAAGCCTTTCAAGGATGGCGACACCCGCGCCATGCTGAAGATGCCGGCAGGTAGCGATGGTCCGGGCTTCCTGATGACGGCGAACTTCTTCACCATCAAGAACTACAATGCCTCCGACAGCTATGCGCTCGCCGTCGGCCTGCTTGCAGACCAGATTGCCGGCTTTGGCGGAATGCAGCAGCGCTGGCCGCGTCCGGAAGGTGCGCTCGACATCACCGAGAAGTTCGAATTGCAGACACGCCTGAAGACGCTCGGCTATTACAGTGGTGATGTCGACGGCAATTTCGGCTCCGGCTCCAAGGCAGCCATCGCCGCTGTTCAGGAGCGCATCGGCATGCAGCCGGATGGTGAGCCTTCACTTTCGCTTCTCGACGCGCTGCGCCGTTAGCGCGTCGTGCGTCCATTTGGACGCACAAAGGACATTCTAACTCCTTGAATCTACGTATCGTGCTTTCCGAAAATCATTCCGATTTTCGGGCCGATGCTGTAGAAGCGGGGAAAGCCTGACCTAAATAATATTGGTGGTGTGGACGGAAAGCAGCTGCCTATGCAAGATGCCCGGCAGATGCGGAACTGCCCGATGACAAGACAAATTGACCGGACCCGATGGATTCGTGGGCTTGCGCTTGCCGCAGCCACGCTTTCCCTTTGCCTTGGTTCGATGCTGCCGGCCGACTATGCTGAGGCGCAGGAGCTTCGCTATCAACGCCGCTCCATCCTCGATTTCTTTCTCGGCCGCCGTTACATCGATGAGAACCCGCAGCCCGAAATGCGCGGCCAACCGCGGCGGCAACAGCAGCAACGTAGGCGCGCACCCGCGCAGAAGGCCGTGACGCCAATGCGCACGGCGCCGGTCGCGCCCGCTGAACCCGTGGTCCAAAAGCTGGACAATGCCCAGAAAATCCTGATCGTCGGTGATTTTCTCGCCGGCGGCCTGGGCGACGGCCTCACCGCCGCCTTTGAAACCTCGCCCGGCGTCGTAGTCGAGGCCCGCAGCAATGTCTCTTCCGGCCTCGTGCGCGACGACTATTACAACTGGCCCGGCGAATTGCCGAAGATGATCGACGAGCTGAAGCCGGCAATGGTCGTTGTCATGATCGGCGCCAATGATCGCCAGCAGATGGTGACCGATGCCGGCAAGGAAAAATTTCGGACCGACGGCTGGTTTACCGAGTATCAGCGCCGCGTGCTGGCCTTCGGCAAAGAGATCACAAGCCGCAAGATCCCGCTGCTCTGGGTCGGACTTCCTGCCTTTGAATCCGATTCGATGACGGCCGATGCCGTTCAGATGAACCAGCTCTACCGCAACCAGATGGAAAGCATCGGTGGCGAATTCGTCGACATCTGGGACGGTTTCGTGGACGAGAACGGCAAGTTCATCGTCACCGGCTCCGATGTCAACGGCCAGCAGGTGCGCCTGCGCACCACTGACGGCATCAACCTGACCCAGGCCGGCCGCCGCAAGCTCGCATTCTACGTGGAAAAACCGGCGCGCCGCCTCCTCGGCACCCAGGCAAGTCCCGATCTCGTGCGCCTCGACCCCGGCAACCTGCCGGCACTGACGCTGCCCACCAATCCGGTGGAACACACGCAGCCGATCAGCCTGTCCGACCCGAACCTCGATGGTGGAGCGGAATTGCTTGGCGCCAGCAAGACGCCGCCGGTAACACTGACCAAATCGCCACGTGATCTGCTGGTCGAACAGGGAGAGATGGCACCGGCGCCGGCAGGCCGTATCGACGACTATCGCATGCCGACGCTGAAGACGACGGCGGAAGTTTCCGTGAAATGAGAAACGGCCGTTAGAGCGCCGTGCGCCCATTCGGACGCATTAGGGACGCTCTAACTCTTTGAATCTACGCATCGACCCGAAAATCGACGGTCCGGATTACTTGGCTGCCGCCTGCGGCCAAGTCAGATAGTAGAAGTTAGAGCCGATCTGGCCGAAATAGGCATTGCTGTTGTCGACCTTATCCACATAGTGACCGGCCTGCTTGACGAACGAGGCATCATCGCCGCGCTTCAGATGCGCGTTGAGAAAGTCGTTCCAGCCGCTGGTGTCGATATCGGTGCCGGGCTTGCTGTCCGTATTCGCTTCATCCGGATTTTCGACATCCCAGGCGGCGATGGAAACGCCCTGCGTCGGATCGGAGACCGTCAGCGTACCATTTTCAAGAGCTGTCAGCACGTCATGTGCCGTACCATCGGTGCCTTCCTGCTGGGCCGCCTCTTCAAGCTGCTTTTTTAGCATGGCCATGAAGGACGAACTCGTCACATCGGGATTTTCGCTGGATATGTCCGTCGTCTCGTCTGTCTGATCGTTCTGCGTCGAAAGCGTATCGAGCAGGCTTGCAAGCGCATTGTTGGAAAGCAGCGAAGACGTGTCCGGGTCCAGACCGTAGCTGCTGAGAATGCTGGCAGCACCGGAGGATTCGGTGGCACTCTGACTGCTGTCGTCATCGGAACCGCGCAGGTTCTTCAGGGCGTATTGGGCTGAGACCAGCCGCGTACTGTCGATTGCGGAAACCATGGTTTGTCCTTTGTGATGGTCCGCAGCAACCATGTCCCTTGCGCCGCGGCCAACAGTGAAACGCCTCACGACTGAACGGGCGGGGGCATGTCCAGCCAGTCGCCGCAGGCCGGTTCGGGCCTGCATACGCAGGAAAACTGCAGCTCGGGAATTGCATGAAGCTTGCCGGAAGCCGGGGCGCGTCAACCGGTCGCACCACGAAAAACTCCGCCGGAATGCGGCGGAGTTTTATTGCTCGACGAATTGTTTGTGGCCGATCAGCGCGGCAGGACGGTGGAGCCCATCAGCGCCTCGTCAATCGCGCGCGCAGCCTGGCGGCCTTCGCGGATTGCCCAGACCACCAGCGACTGGCCGCGGCGCACGTCGCCCGCCGTCCAGAGCTTGTCGATCGAGGTCTTGTAGTCAAGGTCGTTAGCAACGACGTTGGTCGATCCGCGCTTGTCGATATTGAGTATCAGCTTGCCGTCGAGCTCCTTCAGCACGCTGTCGTTGAACGGACCGCTGAAGCCGATGGCGATAAAGGCAAGATCTGCCTTGATGACAAAATCCGTACCCGGAACCGGGCGGCGGCGCTCATCGACTTCACAGCACTTCACGCCTGTCAGGACACCATCTTCGCCGACAAATTCGAGCGTGGCGACCTGGAATTCGCGGATCGCGCCTTCGGCCTGCGAAGAGGAGGTACGCATCTTCGTGGCCCAGAACGGCCAGACGGCGAGCTTGTCTTCCTTTTCCGGCGGCTGCGGACGAATGTCGAGCTGGGTCACCTTGACCGCACCCTGACGGAAGGCCGTGCCGACGCAGTCCGACGCCGTATCACCACCGCCGACAACGACGACATGCTTGGCGCCGGCCAGGATCGGATCGGACGGCCAACCGGTGCTGTCGATATTCTCGCGGCCGACGCGCTTGTTCTGCTGAACTAGATACGGCATTGCATCGTGAACACCGGCGAGATCGATGCCCGGAATGCCGGCAGCGCGCGGCGTCTCGGAGCCGCCGCAGTAAAGCACGGCATCATAATCCGCGAGCAGCTGCTCGACCTTGACGTCAACGCCGACATTGACGCCGCAATGGAACGTCACGCCCTCGCCTTTCATCTGCTCCACGCGGCGATCGATGAAGTTCTTCTCCATCTTGAAATCCGGAATGCCGTAACGCAGCAGGCCGCCGGGCTTCGTCTCACGCTCGTAGACATGCACGTCATGGCCGGCGCGACCGAGCTGCTGGGCGGCCGCCATGCCGGCAGGGCCGGAGCCAATGATCGCAACCTTCTTGCCGGTATGGATCGTTGCCGGCTGCGGACGGATGAAGCCGAGCTCGTAAGCCTTGTCGGCAATCGCCTGTTCGACCGTCTTGATGGCAACCGGCGTATCCTCGAGGTTCAGCGTGCAGGCCTCCTCGCAAGGCGCGGGGCAGACCCGGCCAGTGAACTCCGGGAAGTTGTTGGTTGAATGCAAGTTCTGGATCGCCGCTTCCCAGTTGTTGTTGTAGACGAGATCGTTCCAGTCCGGAATCTGGTTATGCACGGGGCAGCCAGTCGGGCCGTGGCAATAGGGGATGCCACAGTCCATGCAGCGGGCTGCCTGTTTCTGCACTTCCGGGTCCGACATCGGGATCGTGAATTCGCGGAAATGACGGATACGATCCGACGCCGGCTGATACTTCGCTACCTGCCGGTCGATTTCCAGAAAACCTGTAACCTTACCCATATTTTCGTCCCTTACCCTCATGACCGCCTCGCCCGCGGCCAGTTGTCTGTTCAGCCTCGATCGCGGAGGCAGGTTGTTTGTCTTGACCGTCATTCGAACATATCCCCTGTCGCCATCCACGCAGTTGCACAAGCTTCAAGCTCGTGGCTCATCGTCGTGTGTCATTGAGATATTTCAGTCACCCGCCACGCGCTTTTCAGGCGTGGCGAATTGTTCGGTGCAATTACTCGGCAGCGATGCCCATCCGGCTGCGCTCCATTTCCTCAAGCGCGCGACGGTATTCAACCGGCATGACCTTGCGGAATTTCGGGCGGTAGTCAGCCCAGTGCTCAAGGATTTCCTTGGCGCGGGTGGAGCCCGTGTAGTGCAGGTGGTTTGAGATCAGCTGGTATAGGCGCTCCTCGTCGTGACGCGTCATGTCGCCGGAAACGTCGACACGTCCCTTGTGCATGAGGTCGCCGCCGTGATGGTGCAGCTTCTCCAGCATGTCATCCTCTTCCGGAACCGGCTCGAGCTCGACCATGGCCATGTTGCAGCGGCTGGCGAAATCGCCGGCCTCGTCGAGAACATAGGCCACGCCGCCCGACATGCCGGCCGCGAAGTTGCGGCCCGTTTCGCCGAGCACCACGACCACGCCGCCCGTCATATATTCGCAGCCGTGGTCGCCCACGCCTTCGACGATGGCGATCGCACCGGAGTTACGAACTGCGAAACGCTCACCCGCGACACCGCGGAAGTAGCACTCGCCCTCGGTCGCACCATAGAGAACGGTATTGCCGACGATGATCGAGTTCTCAGCGACGATCCTCGAGTTTTCCGGCGGACGGATGATGATCTTGCCGCCCGAGAGGCCCTTGCCCACATAGTCGTTGCCGTCGCCGATCAGGTTGAAGGTCACGCCGCGTGCCAGGAAGGCGCCGAAGCTCTGGCCTGCTGTTCCTTTGAGGGTGACGTTGATCGTGTCTTCCTTCAGGCCGCGATGGTTATAACGCTTGGCCACCTCGCCCGAGAGCATCGCACCGGCCGAACGATCGACGTTCCTGATGTCGACTTCGAAGGCAACGGGCGTCTTCGATGCCAGCGCCGGCTCGGCCGCCGCAATCATCTTGCGGTCGAGAATGTCGTCGATCGGGTGCTTCTGGCGCGTCGTCCAGTAGGTCTCCTCCTTCGGTGCATCGACCTTGTGGAAGATCTTCGCGAAGTCGAGTCCCCTAGCCTTCCAGTGCGCCAGCATCTCGTCCTTCTCGAGCAGTTCCGAAGCGCCGATGATCTCATCGAGCCTGGTGAAGCCGAGGGAGGCCAGAATTTCGCGCACTTCGTTGGCGACGAAGAAGAAGTAGTTGATGACGTGCTCGGGCGTGCCCTTGAAGCGCTTGCGCAGGACGGGATCCTGCGTCGCCACGCCGACCGGACAGGTGTTGAGATGGCACTTGCGCATCATGATGCAGCCGGCAGCGATCAGCGGAGCCGTCGCGAAGCCGAATTCATCGGCGCCAAGCAGCGCGCCGATGACGACGTCGCGGCCGGTCTTCAGACCACCGTCAACCTGCAGGGCAACGCGCGAGCGCAGACCGTTCAGCACCAGAGTCTGCTGGGTTTCGGCAAGGCCGATTTCCCAGGGAGAGCCGGCATGCTTCAGCGAGGTGAGCGGTGAAGCGCCCGTGCCGCCGTCGAAACCGGCAACCGTGATGTGGTCGGCGCGCGCCTTGGCAACACCGGCGGCAACCGTGCCGACGCCGACTTCCGAGACAAGCTTGACCGACACATCCGAGGTCGGGTTGACATTCTTCAGGTCGTAGATCAGCTGCGCCAGATCTTCGATCGAATAGATGTCATGGTGCGGCGGCGGCGAAATCAGGCCGACGCCCGGCGTCGAATGACGGGTCTTGGCAACGACCGCATCGACCTTATGGCCGGGCAGCTGGCCGCCTTCGCCGGGCTTGGCGCCCTGCGCAACCTTGATCTGCAGCACGTCGGCATTGACGAGATATTCCGTCGTCACGCCGAAACGACCGGACGCGATCTGCTTGATGGCCGAGCGCTCGGGGTTCGACGAACCATTCGGCAGCGGCATGTAGCGATCGCTCTCTTCGCCGCCCTCACCGGTGTTCGACTTTCCGCCGATCCGGTTCATGGCGATCGCCAGCGTCGTATGCGCCTCGCGGCTGATCGAGCCGAAGGACATGGCGCCCGTGGAGAAGCGCTTGACGATATCGACCGCCGGCTCGACGCTGTCGACCGGCACCGGCTTGCGGCCGAGTGCCTCGGCGCTCTTGATCTTGAAGAGGCCGCGGATCGTGTTCATACGGAGCGCCGACGTGTTCACCATCTCGGCGAATTCGCGGTAGCGATCCTCGGCATTGCCGCGAACCGCATGCTGCAGGGCAGCCACGGCATCCGGCGTCCAGGCATGGCTTTCGCCACGCATGCGGTAGGCATATTCGCCGCCGATATCGAGCGTGCTGGCGAGCAGCGGATCGCGGCCGAAGGCTGACTTGTGGCGGATGACCGTCTCGCTGGCGATTTCCTCCAGGCCGACGCCTTCGATGGTCGTCGCCGTACCGAAAAAGTACTTGTCGACGAATTCCGACTGCAGGCCGATCGCATCGAAGATCTGCGCACCACAATAGGACTGATAGGTCGAAATGCCCATCTTGGACATGACCTTCAGGATGCCCTTGCCGACAGCCTTAATATAGCGATAGACGACTTCGCTGGCGTCGACTTCCTTCGGGAATTCGCCCTTGGCATGCATGTCAAGCAGCGTGTCGAAGGCGAGATAGGGGTTGATCGCTTCAGCACCATAACCAGCCAGCAGGCAGAAATGGTGCACTTCGCGCGGCTCGCCGGTTTCAACGACGAGACCGACCGAGGTGCGCAGCCCCTTGCGGATCAGGTGATGGTGCACGGCAGCGGTCGCAAGCAGCGCCGGGATCGCGATACGATCGGGGCCGATCTGGCGGTCGGAGAGCACGATGATGTTGTAACCGCCCTTGACGGCCGCTTCCGCCCGTTCGCAGAGGCGGTCGAGCATCTCGGGCATGCCTTCGGCGCCACGCTCCACATCATAGGTGAAATCAAGTGTCTTTGTGTCGAAACGGTCTTCCGTGTGACCGATCGAGCGGATCTTCTCGAGATCGCCATTGGTCAGGATCGGCTGGCGCACCTCGAGACGCTTGGCGTTTGCCATGCCTTCGTGGTCGAGAATGTTCGGACGCGGGCCGATGAAGGAGACGAGGCTCATGACGAGTTCTTCGCGGATCGGGTCGATCGGCGGGTTCGTCACCTGCGCAAAGTTCTGCTTGAAGTAGGTGTAGAGCAGCTTCGACTTCTCGGACATGGCCGAGATCGGCGTATCCGTGCCCATCGAGCCGATCGCTTCCTGACCCGTCGTCGCCATCGGCGACATCAGGATCTTGGTGTCCTCGGTCGTGTAGCCGAAGGCCTGCTGGCGATCGAGCAGCGAAACGTCGCGGCGAAGCGCACGCGGTTCGACCGGCTTCAGGTCTTCAAGGATAAGCTGCGTGCGGTTAAGCCAGCTGCGATAGGGATGCGCGTTCGCAAGCTGCGCCTTCACCTCGTCGTCGGAGATGATACGGCCTTCTTCCATGTCGATCAGCAGCATCTTGCCTGGCTGTAGGCGCCACTTCTGGATGATGCTCTCTTCGGCAACCGGCAGCGTGCCGGCTTCGGAGGCGAGGATAACGCGATCATCGCCTGTGACGAGATAACGAGCTGGACGCAGGCCGTTGCGGTCGAGCGTCGCGCCGATCTGCTTGCCGTCGGTGAAGGCAACGGCAGCCGGGCCATCCCAAGGTTCCATGAGAGCAGCATGATATTCGTAGAATGCCTTGCGCTCCGGCGACATGGACTGGTTACCAGCCCAGGCTTCCGGGATCAGCATCATGACCGCATGCGAAAGCGAATAGCCGCCGCGCAAGAGGAATTCGAGCGCGTTGTCGAAACAGGCCGTGTCCGACTGGCCTTCATAGGAGATAGGCCAGAGCTTGGAGATATCCTCGCCGAACAGCGGAGAGGAGACAGAGGCCTGGCGCGCCGCCATCCAGTTGACGTTGCCGCGCAGCGTGTTGATTTCGCCGTTATGGGCGACCATGCGGTACGGGTGCGCAAGCTTCCAGGACGGGAAGGTGTTGGTCGAGAACCGCTGGTGTACGAGTGCCACGGCGCTCTCGAAGCGCGGGTCCGCCAGGTCCTTATAATAGGCGCCGACCTGATAGGCCAGGAACATGCCCTTGTAGACGACGGTCGTGCTCGACAGCGACACCGGATAGAAGTGGCTCTCCTCGCCGTCGAACTCGTCATAGATGCGGTTGGAGATCACCTTGCGAAGCGTGAAGAGCCGGCGCTCGAATTCATCGTTCGTCGCGGCATCCTTGCCGGCACCGATGAAGACCTGCACGTGATGCGGCTCGGTCGCGGCAATTGCCGGCGCCTTGGAGAGCGAGGAATTGTCGACCGGAACGTCACGGAATCCGATGAGGACCTGGCCTTCTTCGGTGATGACGTCCTTGATCACCTTCTTGAAGTGCTCGATCTGCTTTTCGTCGCGCGGCATGAAGATATGGCCGACACCATATTCGCCGGCCTTCGGTAGGGTGATGCCCTGCAAGGCCATTTCCTCGCGGAAGAAGCGGTCGGGGATCTGCACGAGGATGCCCGCGCCGTCGCCCATCAGCGGATCGGCGCCGACGGCACCGCGATGCGTCAGGTTTTCAAGAATGAAGAGACCGTCTTTGACGATCTGATGCGACTTCTGGCCCTTCATATGCGCAACGAAGCCGACACCGCAGGCATCATGTTCATTGCGCGGATCGTAGAGCCCCTGTTTTTTCGGCAAGCCGGAGGCGAATTTACGCGTATTGGCCGTTGCGCGCACGTTTGCTGCTGCGAACTGGTCAATCTGCGTGGATGGCGTCTTCTTCGTCATCGTCTTCCTCCTGTCGAAGCCCGCGGGGCTGCGGGCGGCTTTTCGTCGCGCACCGCACCCTTTAAGATAGGTCCGGCGCGTGACAGCGCTGTTGCATCGTGAAGATCCGGTCGCAGACGTCTGCTTTTCAAGGAAAGCAAACCGTCGCGTTCCGCGCCTGCCATTCGCCTCCGCGCGCCGCCATGTGAAGGCTCAGCACTCGAAAGAACTATAGCGTGAAAGCCGCTCTGTTCCAGGGCTTTCGGCGCCTCTTCGGCCGGGAAGGCCAAAATAGGACAGCAACCCTGTCCTAGTTCATCAGTTCAATGACAGAAACAATTCCTCTTCGCAAGAGTGTGCTCTTAAAAAAACGTCAATTTGCGACGGAAGATTGCCAAATCAGCCAAAACCGCGACATAAAATTGCTCATCGAGAAAGTATTTTGTTTTTTGATTACGCGGTTCAATTTCTGTGATGGATCAGGACTTCCGCGCTTGATCCTGTGAAGCTTTGGCGTAATGTCCCTTTCCGAACTCCCGCCCCATCATTTTCAATGGTTTCTTCCATGTTTTTTGCTTCCGACAACTGGGCTGGCGCCCATAAATCCATTGCCGAGCGCCTGCTGGCTGAATCTGCCGATTTTGCCGCCGCCTACGGCAACAGCGACTACGATAAGAAGGTTGAAGCCCGCTTCTCCGAAATCTTCGAACGCGAGGTCTCGGTCTTCTTCGTCGCCACCGGCACCGCCGCCAACTCGCTTTCGCTCGCAAGCGTGCAACGCCCCGGCGGCATCGCCTTCTGCCATCAGGAAGCCCATGTCACCCAGGACGAATGCGGCGCCCCCGAATTCTTCTCCGGTGCATCCCGCCTGATGCCGGTCGCCGGCGATTTCGGCAAGATCGATCCGGCAGAACTGTCCGCGAAGATTGCCGCCTTCCCTGAGGACGCGGTCCATCATGGTCGTGCAAGTGCGGTCACCATCACCCAGGCGACTGAAATCGGCACCGTCTATTCTCTGCCGGAAATCGGCGAAATTTCCGCCATTGCCAAGAAGCGCAATCTGCCGCTGCACATGGACGGCGCCCGCTTCGCCAATGCGCTTGTCGCGCTCAACGCAACGCCTGCCGAAATGACCTGGAAACGCGGCGTCGACATCCTTTCCTTCGGCGGCACCAAGAATGGCTGCTGGTGCGCGGAGGCGATCATCTTCTTCAATCCTGAACAGGCGAAGGAAATGCCCTTCATCCGCAAGCGCGCCGCCCAGCTCTTCTCCAAGTCGCGCTTTATCTCCGCCCAGTTCGATGCCTATCTCGAAAATGGCCTCTGGCTCGATCTCGCCCGTCACTCCAACGGCATGGCCGAGCGTCTGCGCGCCGGCATCGGCGCCAGCAACTCGGCTCGGCTCGCCTGGCCGACCGCCTCAAACGAAGTTTTCGCAGTCATTCAGAAATCAGCGGCAAAAACGGCTGAGGGCAGAGGCGCAAAATTCTACGAGTGGCCGATCCCGGCCGGCATGCCGGACCTCCTTTCGGAGGGCGAAACGCTCGTCCGTCTCGTCACCAGCTTTGCAACGACAGAAGCCGATGTCGACGGCTTCCTGAAGTGCCTAGCTGCCTGATTTCGTAAATGCCGGAACGCCCGCTCGAAAGATCCCCGTGTTCCGGCCATGCCGGAACCAAGTCCGCTTCTTCGGCATTTCTCCCTTAATTCATAGGGCGGTCCGTGTCACCCCGTTTCCTATGAAGAGGTGAAGAAATGAAGAAGTTGGCAATCATCGTCCTGACCGTCGCGACGGCTTTTACGGGCATCGCACCGGCGCAGGCGTTTCCGACAATCGCAAAGCCTGATGTGCCGCAGGCCTCCAATGTCGAGCAGGTTCAGTATTATCGCCGGCACTGGAATCGCTATCGTTATGATGATGACAGGTGGCGCTATCGTTACGACGACGACGGATGGCGCTATCGCCGATATCACAGACACAATAACGCCGGCGCCATCATCGGCGGCCTTGCCGCAGGAGCCATCATCGGCGGCATCATAAGCTCGCAGCGCCAGCCGCGTTATTATTACTCCGGCGGCGGCCATCACACCCGCTGGTGCTATTCGCGCTACCGCTCTTATCGCGCCTACGACAACACCTATCAGCCCTATTACGGTCCGCGCCGCCAATGCGTCTCGCCGTAGAGTTCTGATTACAAAAGCGAAATCCCGCCTTCGCCGGGCGGGATTTTTGATTGAAACTATTCAAGCCGACCGCAGTCCCCTGACTTTCTTCAGAATATCATCCGAAAGTGCCGCCACGAGCGCCTGATCGGCCCCCTTTCGCGGCACCAGTACGAATTCGACATCCTCTAGCACCGGCAGCCTGGCCGGCGCGATTTCCTTCAGCCCCGAAGGCGCCATGCTGCGCGGCTGCACGAGCACCCCCATGCCGGCACGCGCCGCGGCCGTGAGCCCGCTCAAACTGCCGCAGGTGCAGACGATGCGCCAGGCCACGCCGTGCCGGCCGAGCGCTTCCAGCGCAATGGCGCGCGTCACACTCGGCGGCGGGAAAGCGATCAAGGGCAATGGGCCTGATGCGAGCACATGCTCCGGATCCCGCGCCAGCCACACCAGCGGCTCCCGGTAGACGAGCTTTCCGTGCTCATCACCGAGCCTTCGCTTGGCAAGCACGAGATCGATCGCTCCTGCATCCTGCATTTCATAGAGCACACCGGAAAGCGCCACCGTCAGTTCCAGATCGACAGAAGGATGCGATCGCACGAAATCTTCCAGCACCGCCGGTAGCTGGCTCGTCACGAAATCCTCGGAAACGCCGAGCCGCAGGCGTCCGCGCAGGCTGCCGCTCTTGAACAGCGATTGCACGTGCCCCTCGATCGACAGCATCGACCGCGCATGCGACAGCAAGGTCTCACCATCACCGGTCAGCACGACCTTGTGCGTATCGCGCTCCAGCAACCGGCGCCCGAGGGAAGTTTCCAGCCTTTGGATATGCTGGCTGACCGTAGATTGCCCGAGGCCCAGCCTCTCGGCGGCCAGCGTGAAGCTACCCATCTGCTCGACGGTGACGAAACTGCGTAGCTGTGAGAGGTCCAGCATGAGGAGAATCCAGATTCGCGATAACTGTTATTCCTTGCATCCTGGATCATAATGAGCGACAAAACAATGACTCATTTATCTCAGCGAGACCGCCATGCGCCGCTTCTTACCCGACACATTCACGATCCTGCTCGTCTGCACCGTCATCCTCGCCTCGATCTTCCCAGCAAGCGGCGCCTTTGCCGGCTGGTTCGGTGTGGCGACTGATTTCGCCATTGCGCTGCTGTTCTTCCTGCACGGCGCGCGACTCTCTCGTGATGTTGTCATCGCTGGCCTGCTACACTGGCGGCTGCATCTCGTCATTCTGTTGACCACCTTCGGCCTCTTCCCGATCCTCGGCCTGGCGATAGGCTTCATCCCGGATTCGATCCTGCCGCAGCCGCTTTATCTCGGCATCCTCTTCCTCTGCGTGCTGCCGTCGACTGTGCAGTCCTCGATTGCCTTCACCTCAATGGCGGGTGGTAACGTGCCGGCAGCGATCTGCTCGGCTTCGGCGTCCAATATTTTCGGCATGTTCCTCACGCCGTTGCTCGTCGGCCTGCTCTTTTCGGTCGGCGGCCACGGCGGCTTCTCCTTCGACGCGCTCGAACAGATCCTGCTCCAGCTCCTCGCCCCCTTCGTCGTCGGCCAGATCCTGCAGCCCTGGATCGGCGAATGGATCCGCTCCAAGAAGAAGATCCTGATGCCGGTCGACCGCGGCTCCATCCTGATGGTCGTCTACCTGGCTTTCTCCACTGCCGTCGTCGAAGGCTTGTGGCACACCTTCTCGATCGGCGACATCGCCGCCGTCATCATCGCCGACATGGTGCTGCTGGCGCTCGTTCTCGTTATCACCATGTATGGCAGCCGCTGGCTCGGCTTCAACCGGGCCGATGAGATCACCATCACCTTCTGCGGGTCGAAGAAGAGCCTCGCAAGCGGCGTTCCGATGGCAAACGTCATCTTCGCCGGCCAGTCGATCGGCGCAATCGTCCTGCCGCTGATGCTCTTCCATCAGATCCAGCTGATGGTCTGCGCCGTCATCGCCCAGAAATATGCCGCCGCCGCAGCCCGCCGGGCCACCGAAAAGCAGCTTGAAGAAGCGGCAAGCCCAGCCTGATTGAACAGAATGACCGCAAACAAAAACGGCGCCCGCGAGGGCGCCGTTTCCGTCTGATCCGTCAAAGCGGATTAGTTGTTGACGACCTGTGCTTCGATCGCCTTCGGAGCCTCGACCGGCTCGGCAGCAATAGCGATCTTGCGGGGCTTGAGAGCCTCAGGAATGCTGCGCAGCAGGTCGATGTGCAGGAGGCCGTTCTTCAGCGAAGCGGCGGTCACTTCGACATGGTCGGCAAGCTGGAAGCGGCGTTCGAAGGCGCGCTTTGCGATGCCACGATAGAGGAACTCGCTGCCATCAGCATTTTCTTCGCGCTTTTCACCTTTCACGATGAGCGCGTGGGCATGCGATTCGATGGAGAGTTCGGTTTCGTCGAAGCCGGCAACGGCCATGGTGATACGGTAGGTGTTCTCACCGGTCCGCTCGATGTTGTACGGCGGATAGCTCGGAACCTGCTCCGGCTGGGAGAGGCTGTCGAGCATGGTAAAGAGCCGGTCGAAACCGACGGTGGAACGATAAAGGGGAGAGAAGTCTACGTGACGCATGATGTCCTCCTAGGGAAGCGACGTGTTGCGATATCATGCCCCTGAAACCCCGTTCTTGGCGGCTTCGGGACGGTTGCGCGGACCCTTCTGGCGTCCGCAAAGTTCAGATGGGTATGGCTTTCTGAGACTTCAAGCCCCTTTTCAAAGCACCCGTGATGGCTGCGTGAACCCCGCATGAACGGCAGGTTCGGCGAAGGTTCAGGCGCCGCTGTCTAGAGATAGAGGCATCGGGTGACACTGGCCCGAAGGCTGAAGTGTATCGTCCCTTCTTCTTCAGCCTAAATTCGGCCGGCCAAGAGCTCCCTCAGCTCCGCCGGCCTTTTTTCTTCAGGCGTAAAGCTCTGCAAGCTGATCCTGCGTCGCATCCAGCCTATCAGCCACGGCATCCTGATGGCTCAGCATGAGAGCGCTGACGATGCGCGACAGCGCAGCTGAATCACTGCTTGAAAATATCGACAAAGGACTGCTGTCCTCTTTGCCGCCGCTGTTTGAAGGCGGCACCTCGGCAACGATGGAACCGCCGCCCGGCAGCTTCGTGCTGATCGTGAAACCCTCCGCCGGAAAGGCGTCGCGATTGTCAACGATCATCTGCTCGAGCGCAAGGAACTGGCCGTTTTCCGGCGAAATGTCGGCATTCTGCGGCATTGCCATGACGGCAGAATATTCCCGCGCGAAAGCTGCCTGCGACTTCGAATTGTCGCTGAGCAGTTTCAGGATCGCCGGATGCACATCCGGCGGATCGATATCGAGATAGTCCGACTGCAAATAATCGAGAATGGACTCCGGCCGCTGCGGACCGGTTGATTGGTGGACGCCGGAATTGACAGGCCCGACGGAAGAAACCGAACTCATGGCCAGCCTCCCGGCGCCCCAATCTTCAGTCATGAACGTGCGGATAACCGGCCTCATGCCGGGACAAATCTTTCGTTCGCACTAACCATAGCGTGTCTCTGCTTTCGCGAAGCTTGCCATATAGAAAAATCTTAATGTATTATACCTCGCTTATATTAAGCCACAATTTCGCCATTGATTTTCCCGGCCTCTGCGCTATCCCCTAGTATATCTCTCACGCGAAGAAACATTCTGCCTATGGAACAGGTTCTTTACTCGACCCCAGACAATCCGGCGCCAGAGAACCGCACCGAAGGTTTTTTCGAGACCTCCGACGGCCATAGGTTGCGTTATGCCGTCTTCCGGTCGCAGGCACCGGTCGCCCATGGAACGGTGGTGCTCCTGCACGGGCGCAGCGAATATATCGAGAAGTATTTCGAGACGATCCGAGATCTCACCGCCAAGGGCCTCTGGGTCGCGACTTTCGATCTGCGCGGCCAGGGTGGTTCGCCCCGGCTGCTCAAGAAGCGCAATCATGGCCACATCCGCCGCTTTTCCGATTACGAGCGCGATCTCGATGCCTTCCTCGAAAAGGTCGTGCTCCCGGATACCCGCCTGCCCTTCTATATGCTTGCTCATTCCACAGGCGCGCTGATTGCGCTTTCCGCCGCACCCTATCTCTCGACGCGTATCGAGCGCATGGTGCTCTCTGCCCCTTTCCTCGGCCTCATCGGCCAGGCCGCCTCCCAAGGCGTCATCCGCACGGTATCGAGCGCACTCTGTGCTGTTGGCCTCGGCGGGATGCCGCTCGGCAAGATGAAGGAGCTGCAATTCCTTGATAATCCGCTCACATCGGACGAAACGCGCTTCGAGCGCAATGCGGCTATAGCAAAAGCCCACCCGGAGCTTGCGCTGGGAGCGCCGACCGCGCGCTGGATGTATGAATGCATGAAGGCGATCGACCGGGTGACCCAGCCCTATCATCTCTTTTCGATCACCATTCCCTCTGTCGTCATCGCCCCGACACGCGACGGGCTGGTGCCTTATACGGTGCAGGAGAGGCTTTCGCGTTATTTCCGCGCCGGTCAGCTCGTACCGATCAACGGCGCCCGCCACGAGATATTCCAGGAAAGGGATATGTATCGTACCGCAGCACTTGCCGCCTTCCACGCCTTCATTCCCGGCAGCGACGCCGAGGCGACCGATGACGTGACGGCGATCGGCGTCTGAAACTTAAACCCATCGCGGTCTCCAGGATTCGCTCGCCATGCTTTAAGTTCTTATTTTACGCATGTGGTTATCGCAAAACCGCTGCACACTTTTGCACGACGCGCGTTAGCGCTGCAGGATGGCGATCGCCTCTTCATAGACCGCCCTGCTGCCGGCAGCGATAATGGAGCCGCCGTTTTCCGGCCGTCCGCCGTCCCAGGTGGTCATGATGCCGCCGGCGCCCTCGATGACAGGAATGATCCCACCGACATCATAGGGTTTGAGGCTGTTCTCGATCACGAGATCGACATGGCCTGCCGCCAGCAGCGCATAGGCATAACAGTCGCAGCCATAGCGGAAGAGCCGCACCTGACTTTCGATCTCGCGATATTTCTCCATCTCCTCGCCGACGAAGAGATGCGGCGATGTAGTGAAAAGGATGGCATTGGAAAGAGCGCCGCAATCACGCACCTGCAGCCGGCGTTCGCCCTCAGGCCCGCTATAGGTCGAACCGTTTTCGTCGCCGAAGTAACGTTCGCCGGTGAAAGGCTGCTCGATCATACCGGCAACCGCCCGGCCATTCTTCTGCAGGCCGATCAGTGTACCCCAAACCGGGACACCGGAAATGAAGGCGCGCGTACCGTCGATCGGGTCGATCACCCACACATGCTCGCGGTCAAGGCCGACATTGCCATGCTCTTCGCCCAGAATACCGTGCTCGGGGAAATGCGCTTCGATCAGTGCGCGAATGGCCGTCTCCGCCGCCCTGTCGCCTTCAGTGACCGGGTCGAAGCCGGACGACAGCTTGTTGGTGACATTGATGCCTGAGCGAAAGCGCGGCAGGGTTTCGGCCTTGGCAGCTTCGGCGAGACGGTTGAAGAACGAACGGTCAGGAAGCATGGAGAAATCCACATAGCTGGCGGGAAATGGCGTTTTTCATAGCGAAAAACCGGCGGATTGCAAACACAACAGGCAATTTCCGATTAGCTGCCTAAATATTTTGCAGTGCAATATAATGCTTGACAATTGTGCAATGCAGCAGTAGTTTCTTACCCACAGTCTTCTGACTGTAAATACCCTCCTTGGGTGTTTCCTCCCTAGACTTAGCCGCGCTCACAAAGCGCGGTTTTTTTTGATCTGAAGGCAGAAATCACTCGGCCGCGAGCGCCCGGTCGCCGGAGAATTTTTCGACATAGTCTGCCATCTGCCGCATGAACGACGTGACGGCGGCTGCAACGATGTCGAAATCGGGCCGCTTCTCCAGCGTGACCTCATCGACGTAGATCGAACGGTTGACCTCGATCTGAAGCGCATGCAGCCCGCGTGACGGACGGCCGTAATGTTCGGTGATGAAGCCACCGGCATAGGGTTTGTTGCGGATCGCCGCAAACCCCATTTCCTCAAGGATGCCGATTGCCGTACGCGAAAGCTCTGCCGAAGCGCTGGTGCCGTAGCGATCGCCGATGATGAAATCGGGCCGCGCATTGCTACCGGCAACGCGCACGTTGCCCGGCATGGAATGGCAGTCGATCAGGACGCCGAAGCCAAACTGTACATGGGTGCGTGCAATCAGCCGCCGCAACGTCGAGTGATAGGGCTTGTAGACGCTTTCGACACGTTCCAGCCCCTCCTGAACGGGCAGCCGGCGCGCATAGATTTCCATGTTCTCGGCCACGATGCGCGGAATGGTGCCAAGTCCACCCGCAACCCTTAGCGAGTTGATATTCGCATAGGGCGGCAACAGCCCGTCGAACATGCGCGGATCGAGCTCATAAGGCTCACGGTTGACGTCCAGGTAGGCGCGCGGGAAATTCGCAAGGAGGAGTGGCGCACCAAGATCCACGGCCGCGCCGAACAGCTCGTCGACATAATGGTCTTCAGACCGGCGTATCGAGATACCTTCCAGCCGCGACTGCGCGATGAATTCCGGTGGATAAATGCGACCGCTATGAGGGGAGTTGTAGACGAAAGGAATGGTCTGCGACACGGGCTCATGCACTTCAAAAAGCTCGTATTCGCGTATTTCCGGCACTTTCTGCCCTCTTTACCATGTCATCAAGTGGCTATGACGGCTATGTTGCCAGTTGCCTGCCCTTAAGTCCATACTACATAGAAGGGATGGCGGTCGTGGCTAGGGCGATTTCACCGGTTGTTTACCGGGCGAAGTTTAGTGTAGACGGCTGGTATCCTAGAAAAACATCAGTGATCAGCGGTCCGGATTAATGACTCAGAAGATACTTCTCGCCGAAGACGACAATGACATGCGCCGCTTCCTCGTGAAGGCGCTCGAAAAGGCCGGATACAAGGTCCTTTCCTACGACAACGGCGCTAGCGCTTATGACCGCCTGCGTGAGGAGCCCTTCTCCCTGCTGCTGACCGATATCGTCATGCCGGAAATGGATGGCATCGAGCTGGCGCGCCGTGCGACCGAACTCGATCCTGACCTGAAGGTCATGTTCATCACCGGCTTCGCAGCCGTTGCACTGAACCCTGATTCGAAGGCTCCGAAGGATGCAAAGGTCCTTTCCAAGCCTTTCCACCTGCGCGATCTCGTTGACGAGGTCAACAAGATGCTTGCCGCATAAGGCTTCTTGGCGGCTCGTCACAAAACTTCAAAAAAGCCTATTGACGGCTCCGGAGGTTTTGTGATCTATGCGCCGCCATCGGATGGGCGTGTAGCTCAGCGGGAGAGCACTACGTTGACATCGTAGGGGTCACAGGTTCAATCCCTGTCACGCCCACCATCCTAATTCGCTGAAAAGCAAAGGCCTTTCGAGAAATCGAAAGGCCTTTTTAGTTTCCGGTTTTAAGTTGCCGGATTCGCATTCCAGGCCAAGCCACCTGTACCGGCTCGTCTCAAATCTTATCCGAAGGGATCGAAACCAAATTCGGACACAGAGCCATGCCATGCGCGATAATAGAGCCCGAGGCGTTGATTCGCCTCGTCAGGACATGGGGTTCGAATCGAAATGAAATTATCCGCGCTTGCCATCGCCGCCTTCTCCACCCTCGCTTTTGCAGCTGCAGCGCAGGCCGACGACAATTTTCCGGGCGCGCCCGGCGTCATTGCCCTTGGTGGCAAGTGTCAGAAGCTCGTCGTTGCCAAGTTCGATGCCACGAAGGGCTGCAAGGGAGAGCTGGCAAGCGTGACGCTCGTCAACGGCACCGTGACCTTCATCTTCACCTCTGATGGCAAGCTGCTGGGCTTCCAGGGCGATGGGAAGGGCATCAAGCCCGCGTCCAATGGCAATGCCCGCCTGCCGCTCAGCCTCGTCACCACGGGCGTTGGAAATAAGATGACAGGTGAGGTGAAGGTTGCCGGCTCGTGCACCTTCGGCAATCCTTATTCCGGTAAGCCGACTGCCATCGAATGCACGGCCGAAAGCAAGGATTCGGCCTTCACCGGCAGCTTCCGCACCAGCGGCAAGGCGCCAGCACGGAAATAACACGCGAAAATAAGCGATCGTCAGACCGGGGGCCTCAAGCGCACCAGGAACCGCCGGCAGATCCCGGCTTCCTGGCCAGGCCCTCATTGATAAGCCGCGTGCCGAAAGAGCGCCCGTCGCGCGAAATGACACGCGGCGCACCCCGGTCATCTGCCTTGCCGACAGCATTCATGTTGAACGGACCGGCATTCAGCAGCGCAAGCAAACGCGATTTGGCAGCAAAGGCAATCTTCCGTTCGTCTTCGCAGCGTGCACGGTCCACGTCCGGGCTGACCATATCGGCGATGACGATCTTCTCGCCCTTATACCAGAAGGTACCTGCGTCACCGACGCAATTGATATGCTCACCCTGCCCGCAATATCCGAAAGCCGCCTTGGCGGTTTCCGACGAGGATGGGGTAGCAGGAGAAATAGAGGCCGGCACGATCTTTGCCGCCGGCACCGGAGCCGAGGGGATCGCTGCAGGTGGTACTGGATCGTTTGTCTGGCGTGGCTTGACAGCAGGAGCCGCAACGGCAACCTGCTTCGGCGCTTCCTTGGATGTCTGAGGTTTGCCTTCAGCCGCCTCACTGATGACGGCGGCAGGTGCCTTGCCAAGCATCGGGCGGATGCTCTTCCAATTGTCATAGGCGGCAATGGCGCCCACCGCCGCGATGCCTATCACCATCCAAGGCATCGCGCCGCTGGAGGACGCACTGCTCTTCCTTTTTGCCGGCGCCTTGCGGCGGCGTGTCGCTGTCTTGGCCATCGATCCGATTCCCTTGAATGGGCCGGATTATCGCTGTCCAATCCTTTCGGAAAGGTTGGCAAGATATGGCCGTGGGTCGCTTTCCCAGACCAGAACTCGTCGGAAAAGAAAACGCCCGGCGCGTGGCCGGGCGTCTCATTCAAATTCTGCCCTGTGTTCAGCAGCCTTGCGCTGCCGAGGTTGCAGCAGCGGGCCTTGCGGTTTGCCCGCTTGACTGCGCGGATGGCGTCTCGCGCTTGCCTATATCGAGCCGGCGTTCGGCCGCCTCGCGCACGGCCTGCCACTCATATTCGTGCTGGATGAAGATATCCCGCGGCACAAGATTGATCGTCATTCGTATTTCACCTGTCTTATCGGTTGCGAAACTGGTTTTCAGCGCACAGGCTTTGCGACGTTGGCATCGTCGCTCTTGATATCAAGCCCGCCCTTGGAAAGGTCGCTGCCGGTCATATGCGCCGGCACATGAATGTCGTGGATCGCGCCCGGGGTCAGCGTCAGGTCCACCTGGTGCGGGGGCAGAACCTGCGCCCTCTGCATGCGATTGGGTTTCGCCCGCTTCATACGGTCCGACGCTTCCGTGCGCTTGTCGGGAACATGGGTCGAATTATGCATCGTCGCCCTCCTTCAAGAGTATCTGAGATGTTTCATCGGCTCAGCTAGGACGGAACGGGTGAGCGCCAGTATGGTTCCAAAGAAATCGATAACCTTGCCCGTCCGTGCATCTTGACTGGCGCAGCAACATGACTACCTAGTGGAGCACCCGCCGCCTCATCCAGACATCGGCTGCGGGGGAACCCTGGTGCCGGGCCCCTCTGGCGAGAGTTTTTACGGCGCTCTCGTGATGTCGGTACCGCCTGCAAATTAGCCGGCGGATTTTTCATCGATGAAAAAGCTCACCATGCCAATAGCGCATGCCCTATGTGGTATGCGTTTTTCTGTTTTCACCCCATCTTCAGAAACGGTTTGCGGCTGCGAGGTGCAGCCATGAACCAGCTTCAATCCCACAAATCCTCGCTCGGCTATTTCCGCTGGGCCTTCATCGTCACCGCACTCGGCCTGGCACTCGGCGCATTTCTCGGCTGGCAGTCAACTGGCACGCTGGGTGGCATGGCCACTGTTTTCTTCATCTGCACGGTACTGGCTGTGCTGGAGATCTCGCTCTCCTTCGACAACGCCATCGTCAATGCCAATAAGCTGAAAGAAATGACCCCTGTCTGGCAGCATCGCTTCCTGACCTGGGGTATCGTTATTGCCGTCTTTGGCATGCGTATCGTCTTTCCGCTGGCAATCGTCGCCATCGCGGCAAAGATCGGCCCGTGGGAAGCGCTCGTGCTTGCCGCGCGTGAACCTGCCGAATATGCCCGCATCATGAATGATGCGCATCTGCCGATCGCAGCCTTCGGCGGCACCTTCCTGATGATGGTTGGCCTCAGCTACTTCTTCAACCATGAGAAGGAAGTCCACTGGATCGGCTCGCTGGAGCGGCTGATGGCGCGTTCGGCTACCATCAAGGGTATCGAGATCGCCTTCGTGCTCCTGCTGATCCTGCTGTTCTCCTATCTCCTCGAAGGCGAAGACGCGACCACCTTCGTCTACTGCGCCATCTACGGTCTTGTGACCTTCCTAGTGGTAGAAGTCATCGGCGGCCTTCTCGATGCATCGCAGCGTGCGATGAGCGAGGCGGCAAAGGGTGGCCTCGGCGCCTTCATCTATCTGGAAGTGCTGGATGCCAGCTTCTCCTTCGACGGCGTCATCGGCGCCTTCGCACTGACGCAGAACCTCTTCATCATCGCGATCGGCCTCGGCATCGGCGCCATGTATGTGCGCTCCATGACGATCATGCTGGTAGAAAAGGGAACGCTCGCCGAATACCGCTATCTGGAACACGGCGCCTTCTATGCCATCCTGATCCTCTCGGTGATCATGTATGTGCAGACCTTGACGCACATTCCCGAGGTCATCACCGGCCTTGGCGGCGCGGCCCTGATCGGCATCTCGCTCTGGTCCTCGATCCGCTACAACAGGCAAGAACGGCAGAAAGAAGCTGATGTCCCCGAGCGGGAGCGCCTGCACGCCTGATAGTCAAAAAGCCGCGGCGGTCTGGCGCTGGGGCTCGCATATCCAAAAACAAAGCCCGCGACCAACGGTTGCGGGCTCATTCGTTCAATACATGATCTGGCGTTCAATCCATGCATCCGGCACGTCTTACCGGATGACACGGCCGAAGCTTACCGGATCGATACCAAGTTCCTGCAGGTCGCGTGCACGCGGCTTGCGGCCGCCTTCGACAGCAGCGCTGACTGCGTTTGCGGCACCGAGCGCTGCAAAGGCGCGGGCCAGGAAACCATTGTGGATCGACTTTCTGAAAGCGGACATCTTCTTTCCTCTCGCTCTTTGTTTGACCCTTCCTAGGTGGGGAAATCCGGATGCACCTACAACGCGCAAGAAATCACCGCTGCTATGCAAGAAGCGCATATTTCTTTCGCCGGCAAACGAAAAAGGCACCAGGAACCTTACAAGAAACTCTTATTTATCCCTTTAATTTCAATAGAATAAATAGAAGGAACCATAGGGTTTTGACTGAAAGAAATTGTCAAATGGCAAGAGAAAAGGCCGGCCATGTCGCCATGGCCGGCCTGAATTAGGGGTCAGGGTCGTCTTTTTTGTTTTAGTCTTCATTTGCCGCAAGCTGAGAGAGAACCTGGCCGCGGCCACGCAATCTCAGGATCAGCGGAATGAGGAAGGCGGCAGCCGCAACGATCAGCAGGCCACAGGCGATCGGCGACATGACAAGCGTGGTCACGTCACCCTGGCTGATCGAGAGCGCTCGGCGAAGCTGCTGCTCGGCCAGCGGCCCGAGGATGAGGCCGACGACAGTAGGCGCGATCGGATAGCCGAAGATCCGCATGATATAACCGAGCACGCCGAAACCGAGCAGCATGCCGAGCTCGAAGACCGAAGGGTTGGCCCCGATAGTGCCGAGCGTGGCAAACAGCAAGATGCCAGCATAGAGCCACGGCTTTGGAACCGTCAGCAAGCGAACCCAGAGACCGATCATCGGCAGGTTCAGGACCAGGAGCATCGCATTGGCGATGAGCAGGCTGGCTATGAGACCCCAGACGAGCTGCGGGTTGGTCGCAAACAGCAGCGGACCCGGCTGCAGGCCGTATTGCTGGAAGCCGGCCAGCATGATCGCCGCTGTCGCTGACGTCGGCAGGCCAAGCGTCAGCAGCGGCACCAGCGTGCCGGCGGCCGATGCATTGTTGGCAGCCTCGGGACCGGCAACGCCTTCGATGGCGCCATGGCCGAATTCCTCGGGGTTCTTCGACAGGCGCTTTTCCGTGGCGTAGGAGAGGAACGTGCCGATTTCGGCGCCGCCCGCCGGCATCGCGCCAATGGGGAAGCCGATGATCGTGCCACGCAGCCACGGCTTCCAGGAGCGTGCCCAGTCCTGCTTGTTCATCCAGAGCGAGCCACGAACCGCTTCCACCTTGTCCTCGCCGCGCTTTCCTTGAGCGGCGATGTAGAGCGTCTCGCCAATGGCGAACATGGCAACAGCCAGCGTCGTCACCTCGATACCGTCGAGCAGGTCGGGTATGCCGAAGGAAAGACGCGCCTGGCCCGTCTGCTGGTCGATCCCGACCATGGCGAGCGCAAAGCCGATGAAGAGCGAGGTGAGGCCACGCAACGCCGAATCCCCGAAGGCCGAAGAGACGGTCACGAATGCCAGCACCATAAGTGCGAAATATTCGCGGGGACCGAAAATCAACGCCAGTTTCACGATATAGGGGGCGACGAAAGCAAGTCCGAGCGTGGCGATGAGACCGGCGACGAACGAGCCGATGGCCGCTGTCGCCAATGCCGGTCCGCCGCGACCTGCACGCGCCATCTTGTTGCCCTCGAGCGCGGTGACGATCGAAGCGCTTTCACCCGGCGTATTCAAAAGGATCGACGTGGTCGAGCCGCCATACATGCCGCCGTAATAGATGCCGGCAAACATGATGAGCGAGCCGCCCGGATCGAGCTTGTAGGTGGCGGGCAAGAGCAGCGCGACCGTCAGTGCCGGGCCGATGCCCGGCAGTACGCCAACCGCGGTGCCAAGGGTCACGCCGATGAAGGCGTAGAGCAGGTTGATCGGCTGCGCAGCAACCAGAATGCCCTGCCATAGGAATTCGAATGTGCTCATGGTTTTATCCCAAGCGGCGGCTCCTGAGGGGGCACAGGACCGTCCGCGCAAAAACTAGAGAACTGAAAGCGCCCGGCGCGAGGCGAGCGCTATCAGAAGAACAGATGTTCGAGCGGCCCGGCTGGCAACGTGAGCTGCAGGAGCTGCGAGAAGATAGCCCAGACGATGAAGCTCATGATGATGCCGATCGGCAGCGAGAACCAGATCTGGCGCTTGCCGAAACCACGCGCGGTCAGAGCAAAGAGCACGCCCGTCGCAATCGAGAAACCGGCGATGCGCAGAAGCAGCATCTGCCCGGCAAGACCTGCGACGATCCAGATGACCGGTGCCACTTCCTGATGCTCGCGTTCCGGAAAATCGCCGCGCCAAGCTTCGATCACCGTCCAGATGCCAAGACAGAAGAGGCCGAGAGCGACGACTTTCGGCACCGTCGACGGGCCGATGCGGTCATATTGCGCAATCGTCTTCAGATGCGAGGCATCCCAGAACACCACGACAGCGACGGCAATGAGGAAGACGGCAATGACCAGCGCCGCCCAATCAGGGCGGCGCTTCGTTGCCGATGAGATATCGGCTTCGCTCATTGAACGAGACCGATGTCTTTGAGAATGCCTTCGGTGGCCGAGACATCCTTTTCGAGCTGTGCCTTGAACTCGTCACCTGCGAGATAGGTGTCGGCCCAGCCCTTGGTCTTCAGGGTTTCCTGCCAGGCAGCAGACTTGTGGAGCTTGTCGAAGTCTGCTGCAATCGAGGCGACTTCTTCATCGGTCAGGCCTGGGGCGGCAGCGACCATGCGCCAGTTCTGGATGGAAACGTCGGTACCGGCTTCCTTGAAGGTCGGCGCATCGACGCCGGCGATGCGGGCATCGCTGGAAACGCCGAGCAGACGCAGCGTGCCGGCCTTGACCTGCGATTCGAACTCGCTGTAGCTCGAAATGCCGGCCGTGACCTGGCCACCGAGGATAGCGGCGAGTGCTTCGCCGCCGCCAGAGAAGGCGACATAGTTGATCTTTGTCGGATCGACACCGGAAGCCTTGGCGATCAGGCCGACGGCGATGTGGTCCGTGCCGCCGGCAGAACCGCCGCCCCAGGAAACGGCGCCGGGATCAGCCTTCAGCTTGGTGACGAGATCGGCGAGCGTCTTGATGTCGGATGCGGCCGGAACGACGATGGCTTCGTACTCGCCGGTCAGGCGGGCAATCGGGGTGACGTCCTTCAGCGTGACGACGGACTTGTTGGTCAGCAGTGCGCCGACCATGACGTAGCCGCCGACGATGAGAGCGTTCGGATTGCCGGCACTCTGGCTGCTGAACTGGGCAAGACCGATAGAGCCGCCGGCGCCCGGTACGTTCTGAACCTGGACGCTTTTGGAGATACCTTCCTGCTGCAGCACCGTCTGCAGCGAGCGGGCCGTCTGGTCCCAGCCGCCGCCGGGCGCTGCCGGAGCGATGATGGTGTAATCAGCCGCATAGGCCGGCAGCGCAATGGCCGCTGCTAAAAGGGTTGCGATGAAAGTGTGCTTCACGATGTGTCCTCCGTGCTGCGGCTGAGCGGACCGCCTGTGCTATTTTTGAAAATGAGGAGAGATCACCGATCGGTGGACGCAATTGTCCTGATAGCGAGCGGAAGTCCTCCCGGAAAATCTTCAACTCTCCGCCTCCACGGAGAGGAAGTAGCCCAAGCCATCATATGAACCTGTCATTTAGCTGACATCGGCGGGATATCCAGTGCGGCAAGACACTTTTTTGCCGTAATTCGACTACCTTCCCGCGAAATGCGACTGGACTAGTACATTGTCAGTACTGGACGCTCTCAGGAACTTGGCCGATACTCGGCCGAGGAGGGCGATCCGATGGCAAATGGCGGTTACAACCAGTTTTGTCCGGTTTCCAAGGCGTGCGAGCTGCTCGAGCCGCGATGGACCTTGCTGCTGCTCTGCGAAATGTGGTCCGGCTCCACACGTTTCAACGAGATCCGGCGCGGCGTACCGGGAATGTCACCGACCCTCATGGCAAAGCGGCTGCGCGAGATGGAGGCAAACGGCCTCGTCACCCGCTCGGAAAACCGCATCACGGGCGAGATCGTCTATCGGACGACCGAGATTGCCAACGAGCTTGAGCCCATCGTGCATGCGCTCGGCACCTGGGCGCATCGCAATATCGACGCCAACGTAACCCTCGAAAAACTCGATGCCCGCATTCTGATGTGGAACATGCGCCGCAAGGTCAATGCCGCCGCACTGCCCTTGCGCAAGCGTAGCGTCATCCAGTTCACCTATCCCGAATTGCCGCGCGACGAACGGCATTACTGGCTCGTGGCGCGGCTAGGCACGCCTGTGGACCTCTGCCTCACAGATCCCGGTTACGATGTCGACCTCTTCGTCACCGCCGATTTGAAGGCGATGACCTCGGCCTGGATGGGCCATTCCAGCCTCGATACCGAGATCGCCAGGGAACGCATCTCCTTCATCGGCGACATGTCGCTAGCCACAAGCATCGGAAACTGGATGGTGCGCAGCTCCTACGCCGCCTGATCCATTTTCTGTATCGGTTCCAGTCCATTTTCTACACTAGGCCGATTGCCCGACCAGAGGCACGATCTACCTGCAAGCGGACCTGGGGCACTCCAAGAGGCTGGTCGAACGCTGCTTATATCTGGATATCAAAAACCGGCGGGCGCTCGCGGCTCTGGCCTTCGCTCGCCGAGATGAGAGGAGACATTCCATGCAAACCACAGCGAATGCCGTGACACAGCCCACACCCGATCTCGCCGCGTTGAAGTCGCGCCAGCAGGTCGCCTGGGCTTCTGGCGATTATTCCGTCATCGGCGCCCGGCTGCAGATCGTCGGCGAAAGCCTGTGCGAAGCCCTGGACCTGCGCTCCGGCGAAAAGGTTCTCGATATCGCCGCCGGCAACGGCAATGCGACGCTTGCCGCTGCGCGGCGTTGGGCCGAGGTGACCTCGACCGACTACGTGCCGGAGCTTCTGGAGCGCGGCCGCGAACGGGCGATGGCAAACGGTCTGGCGGTGGAGTTCCAGCAGGCCGATGCCGAGGCCCTGCCCTTCAAGGATGCAAGCTTCGATGTCGTCGTCTCCACCTTCGGGGTCATGTTCACGCCGGATCAGGACAAGGCGGCAAAGGAAATGCTGCGCGTCTGCCGGCCAGGCGGGCGCATCGGCATGGCGAACTGGACGCCGGAGAGCTTCATCGGCCAGGTCTTCAAGACGATAGGCAAGCATATTCCGCCGATGCCGGGCCTCAGGTCGCCGGCGCTGTGGGGCACGAAGGCAAGGCTGGAAGAAATGTTCGGCGGCCAGGCCAGCATCGAGGCGACGTCACGTATGTATAATTTCCGCTACCGCTCACCCGCCCACTGGCTGGAAGTGTTCCGCACCTGGTACGGCCCCGTCCACAAGGCCTTCGAAGCTCTGCCACAGCCGGGCAAGGCGGCTCTCGAAGAGGATTTCCTTGCGCTCATCGCCCGCTTCAACCGCGCCAAGGACGGCACCATGGTCGTGCCGGCTGAATATCTGGAAGTGGTGATACGCAAAGGCTGACCGTAGCTGCCGTCACGGCATAAATGCGAAAGGGCGAGGTTCGCTAGCAGCAACCTCGCCCTTTATATTCTTGAGTCAGAGCTCGGACCATTCCTGGCGAATGGATCAGCGCTTAGTCATTGAGAACATGTGATTTATTTTGGTCAGCCCACAGGTTTCCTACTGGCCGAGCGAGGTTTTTACTGCGTCCGCAGCACCTCATTCCAGTGCGCAATCAGCCGAGCCCGCTTCACCTGATCGAGATAGACCATCAGACCGGGGCTGACAGGCACCGGACGCAACTGTGCGCCGAGTAGTTCCTGCAACGTATTGGCGGTATTCTCGCCCGCCACTTCCGGGCTGACGGCCGGGATCTGCAACTCACGGGCCATGATCGTCTGGCCCTCCTTCGACATGAAGAAGGCGAGGTAGCGACGCCCGAGTTCCGGTTCCGCGGCAGCCTGCGGCACCAGGCCGATGCGCGACATCACGACCGTATAATCCTTCGGCAACACGATGCCGACGTCAGGATGACGCGAGGCCCAGTCGGCCGCATAAGAGCCGAGGATATTGTAGCCGAGCACGAAGCGCCCATCGGCCACCCGCTCGAGGATTGCCGAACTCGTGGAGTAGAGCTTCACGCCGGCTGCCCCCATCGCCCCGATCACCGACCAGATATCGCCGAACTGTTCCTGATCGCGCGCCATGAACAAAAAGCCCACGCCGGAACGTTCAATATCATAGGTCCCGATCCGCCCATAAACCTCATTGCCCTTGCGTTTCAAATAGTCGACGAATTCCGCCCGCGAGCTCGGCACCGATTCATGAACAAAGCTCGGCTTGTGATAGACGAAGACGGCAGGTTCGAAGGTCAGCGCATAGGCGGTGTTGCGCCAGTTCGCCCATTTCGGCCATTGGGCGCTCATCGGCAGGTTGCTCACCTGCGCATAGCCGTCGTTCGAAAGCTTCACCTGCAGGTCCATCGCAGAGGAGAAGGCGAAGTCCGCCGTTTTGTGACCGGCATCCGTCTCCTTGACGATGCGGTCGTAAATATCCCCCGTCAGCATGTCCTCGTATTTGACCGCCACGTCCGGATTGGCCTCCTGAAAGCCGCGGATCATCGGCTGCGCCAAGGGCTCGTCGAGCGAGGAATAGACTGTCAGCACCGGCGCATCGGTATTGCCCGACTTCGCCGGATAAAAAACCTGATCCGCTGCCGCAAAGCCGGGCACCAGACACAGGAACAGAATGAAAAGGCTCCTCATCGCGCAAGAATGCCCGAGCCGCACAAGCCAGACAAGGGTCGGCTTCCAGTGGCGGCTACAGCCAGACCTCAAAGCTCGCGCTCGAAGAACATCAGGATCGGCTTCAGATCATCAGGGATCTCGTAGTAGGCGTCGCGCTCGCGAAAACCTAGGCGGCGATATAGCTTCTGGGCAGCGACCTGCCGATGGCCGGTATCGAGCCGCATCATCCGGTAGCCATCCTTCTTGGCCTGCGCGAGGGACGCTTCGCAAAGCGCCAGTGCTGCGCCACTGCCGCGTGCCTGCTCGGAAACGAAGAGCCGCTTCATCTCCGATATGCTCGGCGCGATCTCATGCTGCATCACGCAGCCGACAATCTCTCCGTCCAGCCGCGCCAGGAACATTGCCCCTTGTGGCCTTGCATGGATCTTCGGCAGGTCGGCGAGCATAGCCTCGAATTTTTCCGGACTGTAGTAAAGTTCTATCTGCGCCCGCTCGTCGGGATAGTTGTCGTAAAGCCATTGTCGGAAGGCACGGCTGAGATGCCGAACGGCATCGATCTCTTCCGGGCTTTCCACAAGCCCGACCGACAGGTTCCGCATCTGCAAAGCCTCCCCAAACTCCCCTTGTCCTTACCACGACGGTCTGCGCCCCGCCATCGACATCTCGGCGCGGATCGAAACCGGCCCATGGCATCGTGGCGATCGGGCTCATGATGCGCAGGGCCGGAAGGCGAATAAAATCCTGCTATCCTCCATACACCAATTCCCAGAATCGCTGTGACATCGGGCTGTCATCCCTGATAAACTCCCCGAAAAATCGAGGGAAACATCCGTTGCGCATCCTGCTTACCGAAGACAATATCGCGTTGGCCGACGGCCTGTCGGCGATCTTGCGCGGCACGGGCCATGCAGTGGATGTCGTCCATGACGGGGCTTCGGCCAATGCCGTCATCGCAGCGGAAAATTTCGATCTCGTCATTCTCGATCTGAACCTTCCCGAAATGGACGGCCTTGATGTGCTGCGCGCCATGCGCGCTCGCGGCAGCCGGGCTGCCGTGCTCGTCCTGACGGCCCGCGGCTCGCCGGAAGAGCGTGTGAAAGGCCTGGATCTCGGTGCTGACGACTACCTCATCAAGCCCTTCGACATTGCTGAATTCGAAGCGCGTGTGCGCGTGCTTCTGCGCCGCCAGGCCGGGCTGCATTCCTCGACAGTCAGCTTCGGATCGATCTCACTCGACCTGAATTCTCGTGCCTTTTCGGCCGGTGCCACGCCGCTCGACATCCCCTCCCGCGAGCTCGGCCTGCTCGAAATTCTTTTCATGCGCGCCGGCAAGGTCGTTGCCAAGGAGGCGATCATGCAGTCGCTGACTGCCTTCGATGACGACATCTCCGCCAATGCCATCGAGCAATATGTCAGCCGCCTGAGAAAGAGGCTTTCACCGCACGGACTGACGGTTAGGACCGCCCGCGGCATCGGCTATTATCTCGACAAGCTGCCCGAGGCCTCATGACGGCGGCCTATTCGCTCCGGCGCCGACTGCTTTTCTGGCTGCTTGTCTCGACCGCCGTTATCGGCACGCTGGCGCTCGCCGATACCTGGCGCGAAGCCGTCCAGACCTCGAACATCGTTTCCGACCGCGTTCTTGCCGGCTCCGCACTGGCCATCGCCGAACGGGTCGTCGTCGCCGAAGACGGCACGCTCGAGGTCGATATTCCCTATGTCGCGCTGGAAATGCTGACATCGGCGGCACAGGACCGCGTCTTCTACCGTGTCGACGGCCCGCCCGGAAATTTCATCACCGGTTACCAGGCGCTGCCGGTATTGAAGGAAACGCAAGGCGATACGGCTGCCTTTGCCGACGACATCTTCCGCGGCGAGCCGATCCGCGTGGCGACATTGGGACGCTCCGCCTCGACCGGCATCCGCTCTGTGCCCTTCGTCGTCACCGTCGCCGAAACCACCATTGCCCGCCGTCATCTGGCGCAGGCAATCCTCGTCCGCTCGGCGCTGCGCCTCGCCGTCATGATTGCCGGTGCCGCCGTCATCGTCTGGATTTCCGTTACGGTGGCGCTACGGCCACTCTACAAACTCGGCGACGCTATCGGCGAGCGCAACCCGGACGACCTGCACCCGATCGAGCAATCCGTTCCGAGTGAGGTGCAGCCACTTGTCGATACGGTCAACTCCTTCATGGTGCGCCTGCAATCGGCGCTTGATGCGCTGCGCAATTTCACCGGCAATGCCAGCCACCAGCTCCGCACGCCGCTCACGATCATCCGCACACAGCTTGCTCTTTCAGCCCGCGCCGGTTCTCTCGACGAGGCGCAACATGCCGCACTCAAAGGCGATCAGGCTGTTGCCCATGCCGAGCGCATCCTTGCCCAGCTTCTGCTGATGGCCAAGATCGATGCCGCGACCGCCAAGGAAGCACTGACGGTCTCGGCCATCGATCTCACGGCCATTGCTCAGGAGATCACCGGCGAGCAGATCCCGCGTGCCGCCGAGGCTGGCATCGATCTCGGTTTCGAGGGTGAAGGGCCTGCGATGATCCGCGCCGAGCCGCTGCTGATCGGCGAGATGCTGCGCAATCTCGCCGGCAATGCCATCGCCTATGCCGGCAAGGGCGCGGAAGTGACTGTCCGTATTATGGAGGATGCGGAAACGGTCAGGCTGGAAGTCGAGGATAACGGCCCGGGAATTCCGCCCGAAAAGCTGGAAGCCGTCAGAAAGCGTTTCTCCCGCGGCAATGAGTCCGGGGCGCCCGGTGCCGGCCTCGGCCTGCCGATCGTCGAGGAAATCGCCAATCTTTTCAATGCGAGACTTGTATTGATACCGGGCCGCGGCGGTAGGGGTCTGAAGGCGTCAGTGACGTTCAACAGAGCCGCCTGAATGCCGTCACCGCCCTAACCTTTCCGCCTTGCATTCTTTCGCTGCATTGCACACACTGGCTTTGGGAACAGCTAAGCCGATCAACGGTAAGCAGATAAAAGAGCAATATGTCGATCAAAGCCAGCATCTATCATCTGACCCATTATCAGTATGACAAACCGGTCCGCCTCGGCCCACAGATCATCCGTCTGAAGCCGGCCTCGCATTCGAAGACGCGGGTTTTGAGCCATTCTCTGAAGGTCACGCCGTCGAACCACTTCGTGAACCTGCAGCAGGATCCTTACGGCAACTACCTCGCGCGCTTCGTCTTTCCCGAACCGGTGACCGAATTCAAGATCGAGGTCGATCTCGTTGCCGACATGACGGTCTACAATCCCTTCGATTTCTTCGTCGAGGAGGAAGCGACGAAGTGGCCCTTCAACTACCCGGAATCGCTCCGTGAAGATCTCTCGATCTACATGATGCCGGAGCCGGCTGGCCCGCGCCTGAAGGCACTCCTGCCGACGCTCGACTGGTCCCCCGATCAGCCGACGGTGGACATGATCGTCGGTCTCAATGCCCGTCTGCAGCGGCAGATCGGTTATGTCATCCGCATGGAAGCCGGCGTCCAGACGCCGGAGGAGACGCTGGAAACCGCCAAGGGCTCCTGCCGCGACACCAGCTGGCTGCTCGTGCAGATCCTGCGCCATCTCGGGCTCGCCGCCCGCTTCGTCTCCGGCTACCTCATCCAGTTGGCGCCGGACCTAAAGGCCCTCGACGGCCCTTCAGGTACCGAGGTCGATTTCACTGATCTGCATGCCTGGGCGGAGGTCTATCTGCCCGGCGCCGGTTGGGTCGGTCTCGATCCGACCTCTGGACTTCTAACCGGCGAAAGCCACATTCCACTCGCCGCCACACCGCATTTCAGCAATGCCGCCCCGATCTCCGGCGGTTATTTCGGCGAGGCCGAAACCGAATTCGCCTTCGACATGAAGGTCTCCCGCGTCGCCGAGCACCCGCGCATCACCAAACCCTTCTCTGATGAGAGCTGGGACGAGCTCAACCAGCTCGGCGAGAAGGTCGACCGCGTCCTCGAAGCCGAGGATGTACGCCTGACGATGGGCGGCGAGCCGACTTTCGTCTCGATCGACGATTTTCAGTCCGAGGAATGGAACACCGCCGCCGTCGGACCGACCAAACGCGAAAAGGCCGACAGCCTGATCCGCAGGCTGCAGGAGCGCTTCGCGCCCGGCGGCTTCCTGCATTACGGCCAGGGTAAATGGTATCCCGGCGAAAGCCTGCCGCGCTGGACCTTCTCTCTCTACTGGCGCCGTGACGGCAAACCGATCTGGCAGAACCTCGACCTGATCGCCGCTGAAGGCAAGGATACCGGCGTCAAGGCCGAGGATGCCGAAAAGCTTCTGACGGCGATCGCCAGGGAACTGGCAATCAAGCCGGATATGGTGCAGCCGGCCTATGAGGATCCTGCAGACTGGATCATCAAGGAAGGCAGCCTTCCCGAAAATGTCGATCCGTCCAATTCGAAGCTGAAGGACCCCGAGGAGCGCAACCGCATTGCCCGCGTCTTCGCCCGCGGCCTCACCGTGCCGACGGGTTATGTCCTTCCCGTTCAGGTATGGAATGCCAAGGCCGCTGCAAGCAGGACATGGGTCAGCGAAAAATGGCGCACGCGCCGCGGAAAAATCTTTCTTGTACCGGGTGACAGCCCGATCGGCTATCGCCTGCCACTCGGCACGCTGCCTTATGTCCCGCCGGCACGCTACCCTTATATCCACCCCGCAGATCCGTCGATACCGCGCCCGCCGCTGCCTGATGTCTTCGTGCCCGCCGGCCGCGCCATGCCAGAAGCATCGTTCCAGGCGGACGAAAGCCACGCCGTCCGTGTCGAACAGACCCTTAGCGACATAGGCGGTGCCGTGCGCACTGCCTTGTCGGTCGAACCGCGCGAAGGCAGGCTCTGCGTCTTCATGCCGCCGGTCGAGCGCGTCGAGGATTATCTCGAGCTGATCGCCGCTGCCGAAAACGCCGCTGCCGAACTCAAGCTTCCCGTTCACATCGAAGGCTATCCGCCGCCGCAGGACGAGCGCATCAACGTTATCCGCGTCGCTCCCGATCCAGGCGTCATCGAAGTCAACATCCATCCAGCTTCCAACTGGCAGGATTGCGTCGACATCACCACGGCGATCTACGAGGAAGCGCGGGCCACCCGGCTCGGCGCCGACAAGTTCATGGTCGATGGTCGCCACACCGGCACCGGCGGCGGCAACCACGTCGTCGTCGGCGCCGCCAATCCAAACAACAGCCCGTTCCTGCGCCGCCCGGACCTGCTGAAAAGCATCATTCTCCACTGGCAACGCCATCCCTCGCTCTCCTACCTCTTTTCCGGCATGTTCATCGGGCCGACCAGCCAAGCGCCGCGCATTGACGAGGCCCGCCACGACAGCCTCTATGAGCTGGAAATCGCCATGGCGCAGATCGGAGCGCCGGGTCGCGGTCAACTGCCGTTGCCCTGGCTCGTCGACCGGCTGTTCCGAAATCTTTTGACCGATGTCACCGGTAACACGCACCGTGCCGAGATCTGCATCGACAAGCTGTTCTCGCCGGATGGCCCGACTGGACGGCTCGGCCTCATAGAGTTCCGCGGCTTTGAGATGCCGCCGAACGCGCGTATGTCGCTTGCCCAGCAATTGCTGGTGCGCGCGCTGATCGCCCGCTTTTGGAAGAACCCCGCCGATGGCAAGTTCGTCCGCTGGGGTACGACACTGCACGACCGTTTCATGCTGCCGCATTTCGTCTGGACGGATTTCCTCGATGTGCTCGCAGACCTGCGCGAAAACGGCTTCGACCTCAGCCCCGAATGGTTCAAGGCGCAGCTCGAATTCCGCTTCCCCTTCTGCGGCGAGGTCGAATACGAGGGTTCGAAGCTGGAACTGCGCCAGGCGCTGGAGCCCTGGCACGTCATGGGCGAGGAAGGCGCGCCGGGCGGCACTGTCCGTTACGTCGACAGCTCCGTCGAGCGCCTTCAGGTTCGGCTCGAAACGAACAACGTCTCGCGCTACATCGTCACCTGCAACGGCCGAATCGTACCGCTGATGCCGACGGGCACATCGGGCGTGTCGGTCGCTGGCGTGCGTTTCAAGGCCTGGCAGCCGGCTTCTGGCCTGCACCCTGTGCTGCCGGTGAATACGCCTTTGACTTTTGATATTTATGATACATGGTCGAAACGTTCGATCGGCGGCTGCATCTATCACGTTGCCCATCCGGGTGGTCGGAATTATGAAACCTTCCCGGTCAACGGCAACGAAGCGGAAGCGCGGCGGCTTGCCCGTTTCGAACCGTGGGGACATACGGCGGGTGGTTATATTCCGCGCGCCGAAACGGTTTCGCCTGAATTCCCGCTCACGCTGGATCTGAGGCGGCCCGCTGGAATTTGAAGAAACTGGGTCTGATGGGCAAGAAGCCTGCACTGGAACTGAGGGACGAAATCGAAGAACGCGCCGGCGCGGACGCGGTCTTCGATTATGAGCCCTTGCCCGGCATCGCCGACGAGATGGTGGACAATAAGGGCACAATCCGCCCGGTCTGGCAGCGCTTCCTCACCCATCTGAACATCATGCCGGAAAAGGATCTGGCCGAGCGGTTCGCCCGCGCCGACCGCTATTTGCGCGACGCCGGCGTCTTTTACCGGGCTTACGGCGCCAAGGGCAGCGGCGAGCGTGCCTGGCCGCTCTCCCACATTCCAGTGCTGATCGACGAGCGTGAATGGCAGGCTCTTTCGGCGGGCCTCGTGCAGCGCGCCAACCTCCTCGAAGCGATGGTTGCCGATATCTACGGCGACAACAAGCTCGTCGAGGAGGGCATCGTTCCGCCCGCCCTCATCGCTGCCAATCCGGAATTCCAACGGCCTCTGGTTGGGGTAAAACCGGCAACCGGGCACTATCTGCATTTTTGCGCCTTCGAGATCGGCCGTGGCCCTGACGGTAATTGGTGGGTACTTGCCGACCGCACGCAGGCCCCCTCGGGCGCGGGCTTTGCGCTGGAAAACCGCGTGGCGACCACCCGAGCGTTCTCCGATATTTACGCCGAAACGCCGGTTCACCGCCTCGCTTCCTTCTTCGGCGCCTTCCGCGATGCACTGCAGACGATGAAACATTCGGGCGACGACCGCATCGCGGTTCTCACCCCCGGCCCGGCAAACGAAACCTACTACGAACACGCCTATATTGCCCGCTACCTCGGCTTCATGCTGCTGGAAGGCGAGGACCTGACTGTCGTCAACGGCCGCATCATGGTGCGCACCGTCGCCGGTCTGAAGCCGATCGGCGTGCTGTGGCGGCGCCTCGATTCCGCCTATGCCGATCCGCTGGAACTGAACCAGAACTCGCATATCGGCACCCCCGGCCTTGTGGAGTCGCTGCGCGCCGAAACCGTCACCATCGTCAATGCGCTCGGCACCGGCGTTTTGGAAACACGCGCCCTGCTCGCCTTCATGCCCGCCGTCTGTCGCCAGCTGCTGGGCGAAGATCTGCGCCTGCCGTCCATCGCCACATGGTGGTGCGGCCAGAAGGACGAGCGTGACCACGTGGCTGCCAATATCGAGAAGATGGTGATCGGCCCGGCCTATTCCCGCGCGCCCTTCTTCGATGACAGCGGTGAATCCGTCCTCGGCTCGTCGCTGCGCGCCACAGCGAAGAACTCGATTGCAGACTGGCTGACAAGCGACGGTGCAAAGCTCGTCGGTCAGGAAGTCGTCACCCTCTCGACCACACCCGCCTGGGTCAACGGCAAGCTGACGCCGCGGCCGATGTCGCTACGCGTGTTCGCCGCCCGTACCGTCAACGGCTGGCAGATCATGCCCGGCGGCTTTGCCCGTATCGGCTCGGGAGACGATGTCGCCGCCATCGCCATGCAATCCGGTGGCGCGGCGGCCGATGTCTGGATCGTCAGCGACAAGCCGGTCGAGCGCCACACTCTTCTGCCCGCCGAGGGCAGCTTCACCCGCAACATGCCGGGCAGCCTGCCGAGCCGCGCGGCCGATAACCTCTTCTGGCTGGGCCGCTATATTGAACGCGCTGAAGGGGCACTGCGCATTCTGCGCGCATGGCATGCACGTTACGCCGAGGCTGCCGACCCGAACCAGCCGCTGCTTGCCGACGTCACCGAATATCTTGCCGCCGTCGATATCGACACCGCCGAGCCGGTGCCGGAATCGCTGCTGCGCAATATTGAGAGCGCGGTCTATTCGGCGAGCAATATCCGCGACCGCTTCTCGCCGGATGGCTGGCTGGCGCTCAACGATCTCGCCAAGACCGCTCGCCGCTTCCACTCGACTATCACCGCCGGTGACGATGCCAGCCACGCCATGACCATCCTGCTGCGCAAACTCGCAGGCTTCGCCGGTCTCGTGCATGAAAACATGTACCGCTTTACCGGATGGCGCTTCCTCTCGCTTGGCCGATACATTGAGCGCGGCCTGCATATGACGCGGTTGCTCGGCCACATGTCCGGCCCGGAAGCGCCCGACGGCGCACTCGACATGTTGCTCGAAATCGGCGACAGCGTCATGACCCACCGCCGCCGCTACAACGTCAACACGGCGCGGCTGACGGTCACCGACCTGCTGGCGCTCGATCCTCTTAATCCGCGCTCGATCCTCTTCCAGATGAACGAGATCCATCGCGAGGTGGAGCAGCTTCCAAACGCTTTCATGAACGGCCAGATGTCGCCCTTCTACCGCGAGGCGATGCGCCTGCATTCGGGCCTAGCCGTCATGACGCCGGAAACGATGAATGGCGACGTCTATCATAGGCTGGAGCGCGAGCTGGAACACCTCTCCGACCTCCTGGCGCAGACCTATCTCGGATGACGGCGGTGCTTTACGATCTCACCCTGCATATGGGCTATGCCTACGACACGCCTGCGTCAGGCGCGCGCCATATCATGCGCCTCATGCCGCTCTCGCTGGCGAACCGCCAGCGGCTTGTCGCGGGCTCGATCAGCATTTCGCCGCAGCCGGACGAACAGTCGCATTTCGTCGATTTCTTCCAGCATCCGGCAACGTCCTTCCTGCTGCGCTCGCCGCATGAAACGCTCGATATCCGCATGCAGGCCCGCGTACAGGTCGAAAGCCAGGTCATGTCGGCGGACTTCTCGCCGCTGCTGGCTAACCTGCCGGAGGAAGTCGCCGGAATCTGGTCGCTCGATTCGGAATCGCCCCACCATTTCCTTGGCGACAGTCCGCGCCTGACCGAAACCAAGGCGATCAGTGAATACGCAAAGACCTGTGTACAGCCGTCGCTGACCGTCATGCAGATCGCCTATGCGCTGTGCGCTCGCATCAACAAGGATTTCACCTACGATCCGGAAGCGACGACCGTCGACACGACACCGCTGGAATCCTTCAAGCTGAGGCGTGGCGTCTGCCAGGATTTCACCCATGTCATGATCCTCGCGCTGCGCAGCCTCGGCATTCCCGCCGGCTATGTCTCCGGCTTCCTGCGCACAATCCCGCCGCCGGGCAAGGAGCGGCTGGAAGGGGCTGACGCCATGCATGCCTGGGTCCGCGTCTGGTGCGGCGAAACGGCCGGCTGGATCGAGCTCGATCCCACCAACAATATCCCTGCTGGAACCGACCATATCGTCGTCGCATACGGCCGCGACTATGCCGATGTCGCTCCCGTTATCGGTGTGCTCAAGAGTTATGGCAGCCAGCGTTCCGTGCAGGCAGTGGACGTAATTCCGCTCAAATAATCCCGAAATTGGAAAAAACAGCCAGTTGCCTGCAATTTTAGAGACTGGCTTTAGCGCCCATTAAAGTCATCTGGTCCATCAAGAGCCAAATAGGGCTCCTTCGAACCGGTGGACATGATGAACACCCTGCATTCGCTTCTTGATCGGCTGCGGCGCGACCGTGGCGGCAATTTCGGTATCATGACGGCCATCTTGCTGCCTGTGCTTATCGGCACCGCGGGGTTGGCTATCGACTATTCAAATGCGATCCTGTCCAAGCGCGAGCTTCAGGAAGCGACGGACGCCGGCGCTCTGGCAGCCGCAACCGCGCTTGCCAACGGAACGGCCGCCAACAGCGCTGCCGCCGAAGCTCTTGCGAAGGATTTCGTCAGCGGCCAGATGGCCAATTATGTCGGCACTGACGCCGTGGACGACATCAAGGCCGCAACGAGCATCAACATCGACACCAGCACGACGGCAACCAGCAAGAGCTATAAGGTTACGGTGAACAGCTCCTACGCTCTTGCCACCACGCCGTTCATGGGCGTCCTCGGCTACAAGACGATGAATGTCGGCACGACGAGCTCGACGACGAGCGGCACGAACGACACCAAGAACGCCCTTTCGATGGAACTGGTGCTCGATCAGTCGGGTTCGATGGGCGACAAAACCAGCACCTGCGCCACGTATAATGGCACAAAGTGCAAGACCTATGTTATCAAGATCGACGCGCTCAAGCAGGCAGCCAATGCTCTCTTTTCGGCATTGAACACCGCCGATCCGGATCACAGCCTCGTGCGGACTGGCGCATACTCTTACAATAATGGTCTTATCTATAATTCAAAAAAGACCCAGATCAAAAGCATGAGCGCCATGGCGTGGGGCACGGCGACGACCGCAACCTATGTAAGCGGCATTACTGCGACCGGCGGCACGGATGCCACCGAACCGATGAGACAAGCAACTCTTTCCGTCCAGAAAGCCCAGGACGGTTCTGATGTTGAAAGCATGGCACACGAGGCCAAGGGCAACAAAAACGTATCGCGCTACATTGTCCTGATGACCGACGGCGAAATGACGGGCAACACAGGCGAATGGCAGAAGACCTACGACCAAAATGTTCGTGACCAATGCGATGCGACCAAAACAGCGGGCATCAAGATCTTCACCGTCGCGTTCATGGCTCCAGACAAGGGCAAGAGCCTGCTTCAATACTGCGCTTCGCCGGGCGGCAACTACTATGAGGCCGAGACCATGGAGAAACTGGTGGCATCCTTCACCAGCATCGCACAGGAGGCGACGAAGGCTCTCACACTGCTGACGAACTGACGGCCGCAGCCCGTATTTCACCACAGCAAAAAGCCGCTCCGGAACAAACCGGGGCGGCTTTTCGTTTAGACTTTATTCGGCCCATCAGATCGGGAAAACCGATTGAAATCAAGTCCCTTGGGCCTGTCGAATATGAAGGTTCCGCAAATTTTTCGTTTGCCCAATTCCCTTGTTGCAAGTGCGTGATAACGGTGCATAAACTGCCCTGTCGGTATAAGCGACAAATCGATTGAATCAGGCGTAAGATACTGTAACCAAATCAAAATTGGCGAGACCTGACATGAATACTGTTTCGAAGCCGATCATCCCCTCACCAGCTCCGCGCAGTTCCCGGCCAGAAATCCTCGCTGAGGAAATCATCGAGCGTCTGACCTACCGCATTGGCAAGGATGCCAAGGTCGCCAAGCCGCATGACTGGCTGACGGCAACCATTCTCGTGGTGCGTGACCGCATCATCGACAAGTGGATGGAGTCCACCCGCAAGGTCTATGAAACAGGCGCCAAGCGCGTCTACTACATGTCTCTCGAATTCCTGATCGGCCGCCTGATGCGCGATGCCGTGTCCAATCTCAACCTGATGGAAGAGGTTCGGGATGCGCTCGCTTCGCTCGGCGTCGATATCAACGTCATTGCCGGCCTCGAACCGGATGCCGCGCTCGGCAACGGCGGTCTCGGCCGTCTTGCGGCCTGTTTTATGGAGTCGATGGCAACTGTCGATGTTCCGGCTTATGGCTACGGCATCCGCTACGTCCACGGCCTCTTCCGCCAGCAGATGGCGGACGGCTGGCAGGTCGAGCTGCCGGAAAACTGGCTTGCGCACGGCAACCCCTGGGAATTCGAGCGCCGCGAAAGCGCCTATGAAATCGGCTTCGGCGGCTCGATCGAGGTCATCAACAGCCATGACGAGCAGCCACGATATGTCTGGAAGCCGGCCGAGCGTGTCATTGCCGCCGCCTTCGACACACCTGTCGTCGGCTGGCGTGGCAAACGCGTCAATACGTTGCGCCTCTGGTCGGCACAGCCGATAGACCCGATCCTGCTCGACGCCTTCAACGCCGGCGACCATATCGGCGCGCTGCGCGAGAGCAACAGAGCTGAAAGCCTGACCCGCGTTCTCTATCCGGCAGACGCAACGCCTGCCGGCCAGGAGCTGCGCCTGCGCCAGGAATATTTCTTCTCGTCGGCCTCTCTGCAGGACATCCTGCGCCGTCACCTGCAGCAGTATGACGACTTCACCTCCTTGCCGGACAAGGTGGCGATCCAGCTCAACGACACGCACCCAGCGGTTTCCGTTGCCGAACTGACGCGCCTGCTCTGCGATGTGCACGGCATGGATTTCGAACAAGCCTGGGATATCACCCGCCGCACCTTCTCCTACACCAACCACACGCTTCTTCCCGAAGCGCTGGAAAGCTGGCCGGTTCCGCTCTTCGAGCGTCTGCTGCCGCGCCACATGCAGATCATTTATGCGATCAACGCCAAGATCCTGATCGAAGCGCGCAAGACGCGGAATTTCTCCGACACCGAAATCCGTTCGATCTCGCTGATCGATGAAAGCGGTGACCGCCGCGTGCGTATGGGCAACCTCGCCTTCGTCGGCTCGCATTCGATCAACGGCGTCTCCGCGCTGCACACCGACCTCATGAAGGTTACGGTCTTTGCGGACCTGCACAAGCTCTACCCTGATCGCATCAACAACAAGACCAACGGCATCACCCCCCGCCGCTGGCTGCAGCAGTGCAACCCCGGTCTGACCGGCTTGGTGCGCGAAGCGATCGGCGACGAATTCCTCGATGACGCCGAGAAGCTGCGCGCACTCGACAAGTTTGCAACGGACCCGAGTTTCCAGCAGAAGTTCGCGGCCGTGAAGCGCGCCAACAAAGTGGCTCTTTCCAATCTCGTCGCCAGCCGCATGGGCGTGAAGCTCGATCCGTCGGCCATGTTCGACATCCAGATCAAGCGCATCCACGAATACAAGCGCCAGCTCCTCAACATCGTCGAAGCCGTCGCGCTCTACGATCAGATCCGCTCGCATCCGGAGCTGGATTGGGTGCCGCGCGTAAAACTCTTCGCCGGCAAAGCGGCGCCGAGCTATTACAACGCCAAGCTCATCATCAAGCTCATCAATGATGTCGCCCGCACCATCAACAATGACCCGTCTGTCCGCGGCCTGCTGAAGGTCGTCTTCGTGCCGAACTATAATGTCACGCTCGCGGAAGTCATGGTACCGGCGGCAGACCTCTCCGAGCAGATTTCCACGGCCGGCATGGAAGCATCAGGCACCGGCAACATGAAGTTCGGCCTGAACGGCGCACTGACGATCGGCACGCTCGACGGCGCCAATGTCGAAATGCGCGACAATGTCGGCGAAGACAACATCGTCATCTTCGGCCTGCAGGCAGACGAAGTCGCCAAGATCCGTAGCGAGGGCCATAATCCTCGTGCGATCATCGAGGGTTCGCGTGAGCTGGCGCAGGCGCTTGCCGCCATCAGCTCGGGCGTCTTCTCTCCTGACGACCGCAACCGCTACACCGGCCTCATCGACGGCATATATTCCCATGACTGGTTCATGGTCGCTGGCGATTTCGATGCCTATGCGGCCGCCCAGCGCGAGGTCGACCAGATCTGGACCAACCAGTCCTCCTGGTATGAGAAGACGATCAACAACACGGCGCGGATGGGCTGGTTCTCTTCCGACCGCACAATCCGGCAATATGCAGACGAGATCTGGAGAGCTTGATGAAGCCGCCGAAAGCCGCCCCTGAAGTGAAGCTTCCCTGGGAAATTTCGGCTGACGAAATAGCGGCAATCCTCAGTGGCTCGCATGACAATCCCTTTGCCGTCCTGGGCGTGCATCAGGCCGGCGAGGCCTTCATCACCAGGTGTTTCCTTCCGGGCGCCGAAGCTGTCACGGCAATGGCGCTGGATGGAACGCCGATCGGCGATCTCCACCAGCTCCATCCTGACGGTATTTTCGGCGGCCAGGTCTCCATCACAAAATTCCAGCCGGTGCGCTATCGCGCCCGGCGCGCCGACGCCGAATGGGCAGTGACGGACCCATACAGCTTCGGCCCCGTACTCGGCCCGATGGACGATTATTACGCCCGGCAGGGTTCGCATCTGCGGCTCTTCGACAAGATGGGCGCCCACCGCATCAAGCATGAAGGCGCGACCGGCATCCATTTTGCCGTCTGGGCACCGAATGCCCAGCGCGTTTCCGTTGTCGGCGATTTCAATAACTGGGACGGACGGCGTCATGTGATGCGCTTCCGTTCCGACAGCGGGATCTGGGAGATCTTCGCTCCCGACGTGCCGCTCGGCGTTCCCTATAAATTCGAAATACGCGGTCATGACGGCGTTCTGCTGCCGTTGAAGGCTGATCCCTTTGCCCGCCGCAGCGAACTGCGCCCAAAGACGGCCTCCGTGACCGCAGCCGAGCTTATACAGGACTGGCAGGACGAGCCGCATCTGAAGCACTGGCGCGAGACTGACAAACGCCGTCAGCCGATCAGCATTTACGAAGTTCATGCCGGCTCCTGGCAGCGCCGCCAGGACGGCTCCATGCTGTCATGGGATGAGCTTGCTTCGAGCCTCATCCCCTATTGCGTCGACATGGGTTTCACCCACATCGAATTCCTGCCGATTACCGAACACCCTTACGACCCCTCCTGGGGCTATCAGACGACCGGTCTTTATGCCCCGACCGCCCGTTTCGGTGAGCCGGAGGGGTTCGCCCGCTTCGTCAACGGCTGTCACAAGGTCGGCATCGGCGTCATTCTCGACTGGGTACCGGCACATTTCCCAACCGACGAACATGGTCTCGGCTGGTTCGACGGTACCGCGCTTTACGAGCACGAAGACCCGCGCAAGGGTTTCCATCCGGACTGGAATACGGCGATCTACAATTTTGGCCGGACCGAAGTCGTATCTTACCTCGTCAACAACGCGCTCTACTGGGCGGAGAAATTCCATCTCGACGGTCTGCGCGTCGATGCAGTCGCTTCGATGCTCTATCTCGACTATTCGCGCAAGCACGGCGAATGGATCCCGAACGAGTATGGCGGCAATGAAAACCTCGAAGCCGTCCGCTTTCTGCAAAGCCTCAATACCCGCATCTATAGTGAGCATCCCGGCGTCATGACCATCGCCGAGGAATCGACGTCCTGGCCGAAAGTCTCGCAACCAGTTCACGAAGGCGGCCTCGGCTTCGGTTTCAAGTGGAATATGGGCTTCATGCACGACACACTGAGCTACATGAGCCGCGAACCGGTGCACCGCAAGCATCACCACAATGAGTTGACCTTCGGGCTGCTCTACGCCTATTCGGAAAACTTTGTCTTGCCACTGTCCCACGACGAAGTCGTGCACGGCAAGGGCTCGCTGATCGCCAAGATGCCGGGCGACGACTGGCAGAAATTCGCCAATCTGCGTGCCTATTACGCCTTCATGTGGGGCTATCCCGGCAAGAAGCTGCTCTTCATGGGGCAGGAATTTGCCCAGTGGGCCGAATGGAGCGAAAACAAGTCGCTCGACTGGAACCTTCTCCAGTATCGCATGCACGAAGGCATGCGCCGTCTGGTGCGCGACCTCAACTTCACCTATCGCAGCAAGGCCGCCCTCCATGAGCGCGACTGCGAGGGCGACGGTTTCGAATGGCTGATCGCCGATGATTACGAGAACTCGGTCTTCGCCTGGCTGCGCAAGGCGCCCGGCCAGAAGCCGGTTGCCGTCATCACGAACTTCACGCCTGTCTATCGCGAGAACTACTCGATCCGACTGCCTTCGGCGGGGCGCTGGCGGGAAATCCTCAATACCGATGCCGACATCTATGGCGGCAGCGGAAAGGGCAATGGCGGGCGCGTGCAGGCCGTCGATGCCGGCGGCGAGATAAGCTGCTCGATAACCCTGCCGCCGTTGGCGACGATCATGCTTGAACCTGAGAATTAGTGACTGGTGGGAGGAGAAAATGGTAGAAAAGCGCATTCAGCCACTTGCCCGCGATGCAATGGCCTATGTTCTCGCCGGCGGTAGGGGAAGCCGCCTCAAGGAACTGACCGACCGACGCGCCAAACCAGCCGTCTATTTCGGCGGCAAGGCGCGCATCATCGATTTCGCATTGTCCAATGCCTTGAATTCCGGCATCCGCCGCATCGGCGTCGCCACCCAGTACAAGGCACATTCACTGATCCGCCACATGCAGCGTGGCTGGAACTTCTTCCGGCCGGAGCGCAACGAGAGCTTCGACATCCTGCCTGCCTCCCAGCGCGTTTCCGAAACGCAGTGGTACGAAGGCACCGCCGATGCCGTCTATCAGAATATCGATATCATCGAGGATTACGGCGTCGAGTACATGGTCATCCTGGCTGGCGACCATATCTACAAGATGGACTATGAATACATGCTGCAGCAGCATGTCGATACCGGCGCGGATGTGACCATCGGCTGCCTTGAAGTCCCGCGCATGGATGCGGTCGGTTTCGGTGTCATGCATGTCAACGAGAAGGACGAAATCTTCGCCTTCATCGAAAAGCCGGCCGATCCGCCAGGCATTCCCGACAAGCCGGATTTCGCGCTAGCTTCGATGGGCATCTATGTCTTCCGCACCAAGTTCCTCATCGAGGCATTGCGCCGTGATGCCGCCGATCCGACCTCCAGCCGCGATTTCGGCAAGGATATCATTCCCTACATCGTCGAGCACGGTAAGGCAGTCGCCCACCGCTTCGCCAAGTCCTGCGTGCGCTCTGATTTCGAGCATGAGCCCTATTGGCGCGACGTCGGTACGATCGACGCCTACTGGCAGGCCAATATCGATCTGACAGCGATCGTTCCGGCCCTCGATATCTATGACAAGTCCTGGCCGATCTGGACCTATGCCGAGATCACCCCGCCGGCGAAATTCGTCCATGACGACGAAGACCGCCGCGGTTCGGCGACCTCGTCGGTCGTTGCCGGCGACTGCATCATCTCAGGCGCAAGCCTCAACCGGAGCCTTCTCTTCACCGGCGTGCGGGCCAATTCCTTCTCCAAGCTGGATGGAGCGGTCATCCTGCCCAACGTGAAGATCGGCCGGCGCGCGCAGCTCAAAGATGTTGTGATCGACCATGGTGTCGTGATCCCGGAAGGTCTTGTCGTCGGCGAGGATCCGGAGCTCGACGCGCGGCGCTTCAGACGGACCGAAAGCGGCATTTGCCTGATCACGCAACCGATGATCGACAAGCTGGATATCTGACTTATGAAAGTTCTTTCGGTTTCGTCCGAAGTCTTCCCATTGATCAAGACAGGGGGCCTTGCCGACGTGTCAGGCGCCCTGCCAATAGCCCTCAAATCCTTCGGCGTCGAAACCAAGACCCTCATGCCCGGATACCCCAGCGTCATGAGGATGCTGCAGAACCCGGTCGTTCGGCTGGAGTTTCCGGATTTGCTCGGCCAGCCGGCAAGAGTGCTGGAGGTAGAGCATCAGGGTCTCGATATCCTCGTGCTCGACGCTCCCGCCTATTACGACCGCCCGGGTGGTCCCTATCTGGATACGACCGGGAAGGATCATCCGGACAACTGGCGCCGTTTCGCCGCCCTTTCGCTGGCTGGTTCCGAAATCGCGGCAGGCCTGTTGCCTGGCTGGCGGCCGGATCTCGTGCATGCCCATGACTGGCAGGCCGCCATGGTGCCGGTCTATATGCGCTATTATCCGACGCCCGAACTGCCGAGCATCCTGACGATCCACAACATCGCCTTCCAGGGCCAGTTCGGCGCCGATATTTTCCCCGGCCTGCGCCTGCCGCCCCATGCCTTTGCCACCGAAAGCATCGAATACTACGGCACCGTTGGCTTCCTGAAGGGCGGCCTGCAGACTGCCTCCGCCATCACCACGGTCAGTCCCTCCTATGCCGACGAGATCCTCACTCCCGAATTCGGCATGGGTCTCGAAGGCGTCATCGCCAGCCGCCGTGACGTGTTGCATGGCATCGTCAATGGCATCGATGCTGACATCTGGAATCCGGCGACTGATCCGGTCGTCCACACGCACTACGGCCCGACGACGCTGAAAAACCGTCTGGAGAACCGCAGGTCGATCGAGGAATTCTTCCATCTCGACCATGACGACGCGCCGATCTTCTGCGTCATCAGCCGGCTGACCTGGCAAAAAGGCATGGATCTTGTCGCAAGCACTGCAGATAAGATCGTCGCACTCGGTGGCAAGCTCGTTGTGCTCGGATCCGGCGAGGCAGCCCTCGAAGGTGCGCTGCTCGCCGCTGCCAACCGCAACCCCGGCCGCATCGGCGTTTCCATCGGTTACAACGAGCCGATGTCCCACCTCATGCAGGCCGGCTGCGACGCAATCATCATCCCGTCACGCTTCGAGCCTTGCGGTCTTACCCAGCTCTATGGTCTGCGTTATGGCTGCGTGCCGATCGTGGCGCGCACCGGCGGTCTCAACGATACCGTGATTGATGCCAATCATGCCGCACTTGCGGCAAAGGTGGCGACAGGCATACAATTCGCACCTGTAAACGAAGAAAGCATGCTACAGGCACTGCGCCGCGCCATGCACCTTTACGCGGATCAAAAAGTCTGGACCCAATTGCAAAAGCAGGGCATGAAGTCGGATGTCTCTTGGGAGAAGAGCGCCGAACGTTATGTTGCCCTGTATTCAAGCCTCGTCTCGAAAGGCATGTGAACTAAAATGATCAAGTCCGTTCCCACCACGCCCTATCAGGACCAGAAACCCGGCACCTCAGGTTTGCGCAAGAAGGTTCCCGTCTTCCAGCAGCCGAACTATGCGGAGAACTTCATCCAGTCGATCTTCGATTCGCTGGAAGGCTATCAGGGCAAGTGCCTGGTCATCGGCGGCGACGGACGCTACTACAACCGCGAAGTCATCCAGAAGGCGATCAAGATGGCCGCTGCCAATGGCTTCGGCAAGGTCATGGTGGGCAAGGGCGGCATTCTTTCGACGCCCGCAGCCTCTCACATCATCCGCAAGTACAAGGCCTTCGGCGGCATCATCCTCTCGGCCAGCCATAACCCCGGCGGCCCGACCGAAGACTTCGGCATCAAGTACAATGTCAACAATGGCGGCCCGGCCCCGGAAAAGATCACCGACGCGATCTTTGCCCGCTCCAAGGCGATCGAGAGCTACAAGATCGCCGACTTCGCCGACGTCAATATCGACCGCATCGGCAAGGAAGAGCTCCCGGGCGGCATGATCCTCTCGGTCATCGACCCGGTAGAGGACTATGCCGCGTTGATGGAAGAACTCTTCGATTTCGGCGCAATCCGCAATCTTATCAGCCTTGGCTTTCGCATCGCCTTCGATGCCATGAGTGCTGTTACCGGCCCCTATGCCAAGGAAATCTTCGAGAGCCGTCTCGGCGCGCCCTCCGGCTCCGTTCGCAATTTCATGCCGCTCCCGGATTTCGGCGGCCATCATCCGGACCCGAACCTCGTTCATGCAAAGGAACTCTATGACGAGATGATGGGTGAGGATGCGCCCGATTTCGGCGCTGCGTCCGACGGCGACGGCGACCGCAATCTCATCATCGGCCGCGGCATCTTCGTCACCCCGTCCGACAGTCTTGCAATCCTCGCTGCCAATGCCAACCTGGCGCCCGGCTATTCCGGCGGCCTCGCCGGCATTGCCCGCTCCATGCCGACATCGGGCGCGGCAGACCGTGTGGCGGAAAAGCGCGGCATCGGCATCTACGAGACCCCGACCGGCTGGAAATTCTTCGGCAACTTGCTCGACGCAGGCATGGCGACGATCTGCGGTGAAGAAAGCGCCGGTACCGGATCCAACCATGTCCGCGAAAAGGATGGCCTCTGGGCCGTTCTGCTTTGGCTGAACGTCCTGGCCGTCCGCGGCGAGAGCGTGCAGGAAATCGTCACCCAGCACTGGCAGACTTACGGCCGCAACTACTACTCCCGCCATGATTATGAAGGTGTCGACAGCGATGCCGCAAACAGTCTGGTCGACAATCTGCGCAGCCAGCTTTCCACATTGCCCGGCAAGACCTTCGGCGATCTGACAGTCGAGAAGGCTGACGATTTCGCCTATCACGATCCTGTCGACAAGTCGGTCAGCGAACATCAGGGTATTCGCGTCCTTTTCCAGGGCGGCTCCCGCGTCGTCTTCCGCCTTTCCGGCACCGGCACGTCTGGCGCAACCCTGCGCGTCTATATCGAACGCTATGAGCCGGATTCGACTCGCCATAATATCGAAACGCAGGAAGCGCTCGCCGATCTGATCGCGGCCGCCGAAAGCATCGCCAACATTCGTGATCGCACGGGACGCAACGAGCCGACCGTGATCACCTGATCCCGGGGGGCATATGGGGGGCAACAGTTCCGCACAGGGCGGTGCCATCGTCTTTAAAACTGGCGTGGAGTTCGCCGTCTGGTCGCATCATGCAGCGCAGGTTGATCTCTGCCTCTTCGACGATGACGGCAAGGAATATGCGAGGCTCCCCATGGCCCGCGACAACGACCACGTCTTCCGTCTTTTCGTCGATGGATTGAAGGAAGGCGCGCGCTACGGCTACCGCGCCGACGGCATTTACGCTCCGGATAACGGCCTGTGGTTCGACCCATCGAAACTGCTGATCGATCCCTATGCCAAGGCGGTCGATGGGCCTTTCCATTACGACCCGCGGCTCGGCATCTTCGGCGAAGATACGCAGCACCTGATCCCGAAGTCGGTCGTCACCAAAGACGCGCCCCTCAAAAGCCGCATGCCGCTCTTCAAACCGGGCGGCTTTATTTATGAGGTGGCGGTCAAGCCCTTCACCATCCTGCATCCGGACGTGCCGGAAGCTCAGCGCGGCACAGTCGCCGCTCTGGCCCATCCCTCCGTAATCACTCACCTGAAGCGCATCGGCGTCGATGCCGTCGAGCTGATGCCGATCACCGCCTGGATCGACGAGCGGCATCTGCCGCCGCTCGGTCTGACGAACGGCTGGGGCTACAATCCTGTTGCCTTCATGGCACTGGATCCGCGTATCGTGCCGGGTGGCATCGCAGAGCTCAGCGAAACAGTGGCGAAGCTGCATGAGGAAGGCATCGCCGTCATCCTCGACCTTGTTTTCAACCATACGGGCGAAAGCGACCGATACGGCGCGACGCTGTCGCTGCGCGGTATCGATAATCTCAGCTACTACCGTCACGTAGCGGACCGGCCATCCGTGCTCGTCAACGATACCGGCACCGGCAATACGGTTGCCTGCGACCATCCCTACGTCCAGCGGCTCATCATCGACAGCTTGCGCCATTTCGTCCGCAATGCCGGCATCGACGGCTTCCGTTTCGACCTCGCTCCCGTTCTCGGCCGCACAGCAAACGGCTTCGACCGCAACGGCACTCTGGCCGCGATCCTCGCCGATGACCTGCTCGCCGATCGCATCATGATCGCCGAACCTTGGGATATCGGCCCAAGCGGCTATCAGCTCGGCAATTTCCCGGCACCCTTCCTGGAGTGGAACGACCGTGCCCGCGATGACGTCAGGTGCTACTGGCGTGGCGATGGCTGGAAGACGGGTTCGCTCGCAACCGTGCTGGCCGGCTCGTCGAACATCTTCTCAGCCAATGGCGGGACAGAGACCCGCAGCGTCAATTTCCTCGCCGCCCATGACGGTTTCACGCTCATCGACCTCGTGTCCTATAGCGGCAAGCACAATGAGGCGAACGGCGAGAACAATCGCGACGGCCACAACGAGAACCATTCCTGGAACAACGGCGTCGAAGGTGAAACCGCCTATCCCGTCATCCGGGAACGCCGCAAGGCCGATGTCATGGCGCTCATCTCCACCCTCTTTGCCAGCCGCGGCAGCGTGATGCTGACGGCCGGCGACGAGGGCGGCCGCACGCAGCACGGCAACAACAACGCCTATTGCCAGGACAACGAGATCACCTGGGTCGACTGGAAGCTGCTGGACGAAGACCTGATCGCCCATACCGCCTTCGTCGCCACGCTTCGCCGCCGTTTCTCGGTCTTCTCCGACCTGGCCTTCTTTTCCGGTAACGGCGATGTGGAGTGGATTTCGCTCGCCGGCGAGCCGATGACAACAAGCGAATGGGAAACGCCCTCGCTCTCCACCCTCGGCATGGTGCTTGCAACGCACGATCGTTCCAACAGCAAAGAGACCCGCCTCGCCGTGCTCTTCAACCGCTCCGAACAGCATCAACTCTTCACGCTTCCCTCAGCCGGCGAAGCAAACTGGCGCCAGCTTCTGCCGGATGGCGCACGGAAAGTCGGTGGTCGCGCCACCGTTGAGCCGCGTTCGGTTGCCTATTTCGTGGAAAATTGATCCACGAAACCCGCGAGTACGAATCGTTATCGCAATCGTCACGAATGCGCGATAAGGCTTGCGGCTGCGGCTTTTTACGAGGAATGCATGGTCATGGAAATTTCGCTCTCGGATGTCCGGGGGCTGGTTGGCACGGAAACAGGATTGTCTGACTGGATCCTCGTCGATCAGAAGATGATTGATGCCTTTGCCGAGGCAACCGGCGACCATCAGTTCATTCACGTCGATCCTGTTCGCGCAGCAGCCGAAAGTCCCTTCGGCGGAACCATCGCTCACGGCTTCCTGACACTCTCGCTGCTGTCGACGATGAATTACAATTGCCTGCCCAAGGTGCGTGAGCAGACGATGGGCATCAATTACGGCTTCGACAAAGTCCGCTTCATGTCGCCGGTCAAAAGCGGCACCCGCATCCGCGGCCACTTCGTGCTCTCGGACGCCCGCTTCCGCGGCGCCGGCATGCTGATGACGACCTATGATGTCTCGATCGAAATCGAGAACGAAAAGAAGCCGGCGCTCACCACCCGCTGGATCACCATCATCCAGTTTGACCCGAAAGACCGGCCGGAAGACGTTTAAGGTCCTTTGCGGGCCTTAATGGCTTGCGTCCTCGGCGCCTTCGGCGAGCAGCCCGAAGACATAATCCGAAAATGACCGCCAGCATTCCACTCGGAACGTATCCTCCTCGCTGCGGAAGAGCACGATCTCGACTTTGCCGAAGATCGTCCGCGAGCAAGCGCCCACCGGGAAAATTTCCAGAGAGAGGTCCTGCGGGCAGCCGGCGGACAGCGTCGCCTCCGCACCCGGTCCGGAAACAATGATTCCGACATTGCGGTGAGAGACATCGACCGCCGAATGCAGGACATCAGCGCCGGAAAGAAGCGCCGGAAGATCCGAACCAGCCTCGTCAATTACGAGCCATTCGTCCGGACCGAGCCAGAGCGCCGAACGCCCCCCGGCACGGCCGGAGGTCTTGGGTGATGCCGGCAAAGTCAGTCCCAATGCGGAAGAGAGCGCCGATACGGATTCAGCCGGCGCACGCAGCGAAAGGCGGCTTGCGACCGGTGCCACCGTCAGGCGCACCGTCGCCGAACCAGCAAGGAGACCAGAGAGAGCCGGTTTGCGAATTGCGACCTCAGCCATGGATACGGCCTCCTTCCTTGTCAAAGAACACCAGATCCGTCACCTCGACCGGAATGGTCCGGTCCGGCATCGGCACATAGAGCGTTTCGCCCACGAGATTGCGGCCACCTTCAACCAGTGCAAAGGCGATCGAGCGACCACAATTCTCAGACCAGTAGGCCGATGTCACGTGACCGAGCATCGTCATCGGCTTAGGCTGGTTCGGGTTGGCGACGATCTGCGCGCCCTCTTCGAGCACCAGCTTCGCGTCCTTCGTCGCAAGACCGACGAGTTGCTTGCGGCCGTCCTTGACAAGATCGGGCCGCTTCAGCCCGCGAATACCAACGAAATCCGCCTTCTTCTTCGAGACAGCCCAGGAGAGCCCGGCGTCATCAGGCGTCACCGTACCATCCGTATCCTGGCCGACGATGATATAGCCCTTTTCGGCGCGCAGCACATGCATGGTCTCGGTGCCGTAGACACAAGCGCCGAGTGGCTCGGCATTGGCCCAGACTGCCTCCAGTACCGACTGGCCATAGTCGGCGGGCACATTGATTTCAAAGCCCGTCTCGCCGGTAAAGGAGACACGGAAGAGACGTGCCGGAATACCTGCCACCTTACACTCGGCGACACTCATGTGCGGGAAGGCTTCGTTGGATATATCAAGCCCTTCGACCAGCGGCGCCACGATATCGCGCGCCTTTGGCCCCTGCACGGCGATTACAGCCCACTGCTCGGTCACCGAGGTCAGCCACACCTTCAGATGCGGGAATTCCGTCTGCAAGTAGTCTTCCATGTGGTTGAGAACACGCGGCGCCCCGCCGGTCGTGGTCGTCACATGGAAACGGTCATCGGAGAGACGGCCGACGACGCCGTCGTCATAAACGAAGCCGTCTTCGCGCAGCATGATGCCGTAGCGGCATTTGCCTGGTTTCAGCGTGTCCCAGGCATTGGTGTACATGAGGTTCATGAATTCGGCGGCATCGGGTCCGACGATCTCGATCTTGCCGAGCGTCGAGGCGTCGAAGATACCGGCAACGTCGCGCGCCGTGCGGCATTCGCGGGCAACGGCCTGATGCATCGTTTCGCCGGCGCGCGGATAAAACCAGGCGCGCTTCCAGTTGCCGACATCTTCGAAGACTGCTCCCTGGCCCTCTTCCCAGGCATGCAGCGGCGTCTTGCGCGTCGGGTCGAACAAGGGCCCACGCGAATGTGCGATCAGCGCTCCGTAAGTCACCGGCGTGTAAGGCGCGCGGAAAGTGGTAAGACCGACCTGCGGAATATCCTTGCCAAGCATTTCGGCAGCGATCGCCAGGCCATGCATGTTGGAAAGCTTGCCCTGGTCGGAAGCCATGCCGTTCGTCGTGAAGCGCTTGATATGCTCGATCGAATGCATGCCCTCGCGCACCGCAAGGCGGATGTCCTTGGCGCAGACATCGTGCTGGAAGTCGATGAATGCCTTGGCATTCGTCTCCGGCCCCGCACCTTCGGCAGCACCAATCATGCCACCCGTCCAGTCGAAGGCCTGCTCGACAGAAATGCCGATCTTGCTGCCCGCCTGTCTGCCGACGGCCTGCGCCATCAGCTCGCCGGCGGCAAGCGATTCCTCGACGGTCTGCTGCAGACCATCAGTGCCATTGCAGGCGCCGACGGAAAGGCAGTCCTGCGCATAGGTGCCGGGCAGGAAACGCTGCGTCTCGGCATCGAAGGCAACCTTGCCCCGCGACTGGGAGAAGAGATGCACGGAGGGTGTCCATCCAGCGCAGACCAGCAGCGCATCGACGGCGATCTTGCGTGGTGATGCGCCGCCGTTGCGCGCGACCGTCATCGACGAGATGCGCAGCGCACCCGACGTATTGACGACCGACTGACCGGTCAGCACATCGATGCCGAGCGTACGGGCTTCGGCCAATACTGCTGCACCCGGCGCCTGTCTACTATCGACGATCGCAGCGATCGAAACACCCGCCCGCTTTAGGTCAAAGGCCACCTCGTAGGCTGAATCGTGCGCAGTATAGATGCCGACCTTCTGGCCGACCGCAACGCCGTAATGATTGAGATACATCCGCCCGGCCGAAGCGAGCATGATGCCCGGCCGGTCATTGTTCGGAAACACCATGTGCCGTTCGATGGCGCCGGTCGCCAGGATGACGCGCTTGGCGCGGACCTGCCACAGCCGTTCGCGCGGCAGATCGCGGCCGGGGCGGGCGATATGATCCGTGACGCGTTCGACGAGGCCGATGAAATTATGGTTGTAGTAGCCGAAGGCCGTGGTTCGGGTCAGGACCTCCACGTTCTCCATCGCCTTCAGGCGTGCAAGGGTCTTCTGCACCCAGGCGTAACCATCAAGCTCATCCACTTTCACGCCGGCATCGAAGCGCAATGCGCCACCGGCTTCCGCCTGCTCGTCGCAGAGGATGATTTTTGCTCCGGCTTCCGCAGCAGCCAACGCTGCCGAAAGGCCGGCAATGCCGGCACCGACGACAAGCACGTCGCAATGGGCATAACGGCTGGCATAGTGGTCGGGATCGTCTTCCGTGGGCGCGACGCCAAGGCCGGCAGCACGGCGGATCATCGGCTCGTATACGCGCTTCCACGCGGCCCGTGGCCACATGAATGTCTTGTAGTAGAAGCCCGCTGCGAAGAAGGGCGAGAACAAGTTGTTGACCGCGCCGACATCGAAGGAAAGCGAAGGCCAACGGTTCTGCGACTTCACGATCATGCCGTCGAAGACTTCCTGCACGGTTGCCCGCACATTCGGCTGCTTACGGGCGCTGTCGCGCGCAACATCAATCAGCGCATTCGGCTCCTCGGCTCCGGCCGAAAGAATCCCGCGCGGGCGATGATATTTGAACGAACGGCCGACAAGATGCACACCATGGGCAATCAAGGCCGAAGCAACAGTATCGCCTTCGAGCGCTGTATAGCTCTTGCCGTCGAAGGTGAAACGCGCGGTTTTGGCGGGCGTCAGCCGGCCCTTGCCGGCAATACGGTTCGCGCCGCTCATTGGGCCTCTCCTTCAACTGCTTCGTAGGTCTCGACCGGCGCATGCGGCTTGGCCGCAGTCCCGATAGCAGGCTTCGGTTCGCCTGCCTTATAGGTCATGATGAACTTGTCGCTGATAGTATCGCGCGCCGCGTTGAAGAAGCGCCCGCAGCCGTGCATGTGCCGCCAGCGCTCGAAGATCAGGCCTTTCGGATTGTCGCGCAGGAAGAAATATTCCTCGAACTGCTCGTCAGAGATTGAGGCGATATTGGCCGGTCGAACGATGTGGGCGTCACCGGCACCACGGAACTCGAGCTCGGAGCGCTCTTCCTGACAGTAAGGGCAATAGATCAGCAGCATGTCGTCCTCCTGTCAGTGCGCGACGGCGGCAGCCGCCGCCTCGTCAATCAGCCGACCGGAGCGGAACCGCTCCAGCGTCAGCCCGGCATTGAACTTGTGCACCTCGTCGCGGGCGATCAGATGGGCGAAGAGATTGGCCGAACCCGGTGTCGCCTTGAAGCCGCCAGTACCCCAGCCGCAATTGACGTAGAGCCCGGGAACAGGCGTCTTCGACTGGATGGCCGAACGGTCCGGCGTATTGTCGACGATACCGCCCCACTGGCGCATCATCTTCACGCGGCGGAACATCGGGAAAAGCTCGCAAATGGCGTCGAGCGTATGCGTGATGATCTGCAGGCCACCAGTCTGGGAGTAGGAATTATACTGGTCCGTACCCGCTCCGATGACGAGTTCACCCTTGTCAGACTGCGAGATATAGGCATGCACCGTGTTCGACATGACGACGCAGGGAAAGATCGGCTTCAGCGGCTCGGAAACCAGTGCCTGCAGCGGGCTCGACTGCAGCGGCACGCGTACGTCCGCCATCTTCATGATTGTTGTCGTGTGGCCGGCAGCCGACACGCCAATCTTCTTCGCGCCGATGAAGCCTCTGTTGGTCTCGACGCCGGTGACCCGACCGTCCGGGCCACGGCGAATGCCGGTGACTTCGCAATTCTGGATGATGTGCACACCGCGGTCTGACGCCGCACGTGCATAACCCCAGGCAACCGCATCGTGACGCGCCGTGCCGCCGCGGCGCTGCAAGGCGGCGCCATTGATCGGGTAGCGGGCCGTCGCCGAAATATCGAGCGGCGGACAGTAGGCCTTGGCCTGCTCGGGTGTCAGCCATTCATTGTCGATGCCGTAGAGCCGGTTGGCATGGATATGCCGCTTGAAGCTCTGCATGTCATGCACATTGTGCGACAGCATCATCACGCCGCGCGGCGAATACATGACATTGTAATTGAGCTCCTGCGACAGCCCTTCCCAGAGCTTCATCGAATGCTCGTAAATGTGCATGCTCTCTTCATAGAGATAGTTGGAGCGGATGATCGTGGTGTTGCGGCCGGTATTGCCGCCGCCTAGCCAGCCCTTTTCCAGCACCGCCACATTGGTGATGCCGTGCTCCTTGGCAAGGTAATAAGCTGCGCCCAGCCCATGACCGCCACCGCCGATGATGATCACGTCATATTCGGGTCGCGGCTCCGGCGAAGTCCACTGCTTTTCCCAGCCCCTGTGCCCGCGCAGAGCCTCCCGCGCTACGGCAAAAACCGAATATTTCCGCATCCGCCATCATCTCCTTCAGGCAAAGGCATTTTCGTCGTGGCCATACAAATCGCAAATCGAATTGCGGCACAACGGTTCTTTTGCGACGTGAAAGAGCTTTTGTTTTGACACGGCGACGGCTGCATCGCGGCGCTTGGCGGCGATCGGCCTTCGCAAATGCGACATAACCCTTTTCTCACCCAACAGGGCAGGCAGAACGGGCCTGCTGGAAATGTTAGTATCCCCTTATGTGGGGTGTACGATGTTGGGTTGGCGTAGCATATGGATCGCGGGCATCTGCTTCGCGCTGTCAGGCGCGTGGCCGGCGTTCGCCGCTGAACCCGTCGGCCAGGCGACTCTCATCAAAACCGAAGTGACGGGACAGGGCGGGCCGATCATCGTCAATGACGAAGTCCACCGCAACGAGCGTATCCGCACCTCCCAATCGGGGCTCGGCCAGTTCATCTTCCGCGACGGCACCAAGCTTGCCGTCGGCTGGGGCTCGTCCGTTGTCATCGATAAATATGTCTACGACGATACCGATTCAGTCAAACGCCTCTCCATCAAGGCGGCCAAGGGTACGTTTCGCTGGGTCAGCGGCAATTCGAAATCCTCGGCTTACCAAATCCAGACGCCGGCGGGCACGATCGGCGTGCGCGGCACTGCTTTCGATTTCTACGTCGGCCCCGACGGTACGACTGCCGTGGTGCTGCTGAATGGCGCGGCGACCTTTTGCGGTCCTGGCGGCTGCCGGCAATTGCAGCAGCGTTGCGATTGCGTCATTGCGCGGCCGAACGGCAACATGACGGATGCTCAGCCTGTCAACCGCAGCGTGCTGCAGAGGCTGGGCAACCAGCGCGCCCTTCCCTTCCTCTCTGGCAATCAGAGTTTAACGGGCGGCCTCGGTCTACTTGGCGGCTGCCGGATGGCCTCGGTCGACCCTGAGCGCAAAGACCGGCTTCGCCAGACACCCCGACCGCGAGATCCGGATCCACAGCCCCAGCAGCAACCACAGAAGCAGGATGCTCCGCCGACGCAGCGGCCAGAAAAACCGCATTACGACAAGCCGCATCATGACAGGCCCCACCATGATAAGCCGGAGCGCGACTGGCATGACAAACACGACGGGCATGGCTGGAGGGACAAGCACGATAGAGACGACCACCATGGCGATCATGGAAGGCCGGACCGGCACGAAGGGTTCGGTCGCCCCGACCGGCACGACGCACCTGACAGGCCGAGCCGCACGGAAAGGGCAGACAACCACCAGGACCGCAGCCATCAGGACAGACCGAGCACGCAGGAAAGAAGCGGAGGCGAAAACCAGACTGCCGGCAACGACCAGAGCGCGGGAAGAGATCGGGATCGTGACCGTAGCCACGATCGGGATCAGAACCGAAATCGAGGCTGGGGCGGAAACGGAAACCGGGACTGGAACCGCAACCGCTGACTGACTATTCGACGGCCTGCTGTTCCGGCAGGCCGATATCCTCCCGAAAATGATCGTTCCTGGCCGATATCCGCTGATAGAATTCCGTGAGGCCGGCCAGAACCTGTACCCCGGCGAGTTTTGCCGCACCGATCAGCTTGCGGCTGTTCCTCGAACGCTCGCGCAAGGCGCCCATTACCTCCTCATGGACGAGATGCAGCGCGCCGAATTCCGGCGAGGCAGCGACCTTCTCATCGCCGACCACGGCAAAGATCTGCGTTCGGCTGCTCTTTCCTTTGAGCGGAATGGCTCCTGCCTCCAAGAGCGCCGCCCCGCTTTGCGCCCGTGCCGTGGTGTCGGAGATCAGGATATCGAAGCCGACGTCCTTGCAGCAGGATTCGATGCGCGCCGCGACATTCACCGCGTCGCCCACCGCCGAATAGTTGAAGCGTGTTTTCGCGCCCATGTTGCCGACACAGGCGAGACCGGTATGGATGCCGATGCCGATCCTCACCTGCTGAGCGCTGCCGAAACCGAAGGCGTCATGGGCATTGAGCTCAGCTAGGGTCTCCCGCATGGCGAGCGCCGCCCGCAGCGCCTTTGCCGCATGATCCGAAACATCGACCGGCGCATTCCAGAATGCCATGATGGAATCGCCGATGAATTTGTCGAGCGTTCCCTCGTTCCCGACAACATGACGGCTCAGCGCATCGAGCAGCGTATTGAGAAACTGGACGACGGCGGTCGGCGTCAGCCTTTCGCTGATCTCGGTGAAATTGCGCACATCGACGAACATCATGGTGAGCTCGCGCTCGTCCCCGCCAAGCTTCAGCGCATCGGGCGTATGCTCGATCCTGTGGAGCAGCGAAGGCGAGAGGTAATGGCCGAAGGCGCGCCGCACCTCCCGCCGCTCCCTGTCGATGACGAGGATGCGGAACGATGTCGCCGCGAAATGCGTGATGGAGCCGCTGATAATAGGCGCCAGCGGATCGAACAGCAGACCGGCATAAAGAAAGCACAGCCACGAAGCGGCAAGCGCCATCGCGGTGATCGCCAGGCCACAGACCAGCGCCACTGCCGGACTGACGAAGGTCGTTATGATGACGAGCAGGAAGCCAACTACGGCGATAGACAGGATCTCCAGCCCGTCGGCCCAGTCCGGCCGTGACAAGTAGCGGCCCGAAAGGATCTGCTCGACAGTCTGTGCCTGCAGCGAAACACCCGGCACATTTTCTCCGAGAGCGGTGGCGCGAATGTCCTGCAGCCCGACAGCCGAGGTGCCGATGAAGATGATGCTACCTTCGACTTGGGCAGCGACATCAGGGGCCACGCCACCGGCAGCAAGGACTTTTCCGGCCGAGATATAGCGCTCTGCCCGGTTCGGCGTCACATAAAGCCAGATCTCTCCGGCAGCCGTCAGCGGAACGATGAAATCGCCGATCTTCGCAGAGGTGATGATCCCTGCCCGGTCGGGTGCGCCGGCCAGCACATAGGTCGAGGCACCCTGCGCGACCCGCAACGCTTCGATCGCAAGATTGGGATAAAACTGCTCTCCGTCGCTAAGGAACAGTGGCACTGCGCGGACCACCGATGACGAGCTGCGGGGATTGAGACTGACATGGCCAAGCCCTGCGGCATTCGCCTCCAGCCCCGGCCGGAGCGGTGTCGAAGCACCAAGATGCGGAGGTGCCGACAGCGGACTCTCGCCGATAAAGGCAAAGCCGGCTTTTACCGGCGGCTTGTAATTGCCTTCGTTGGAAAGCCCGAAGCCGAGAACGACTGGCTTTCCTTCGATCGATTGCGCGAATATCTCGTCATTGTCAGGCAATTGCGCCGCAAGCGATGGATCGACGCCCTCCACCTCCTGGATGACATTACGCGGCGACATCCGGTCGGGCTCGGCAAAGATGACGTCGAAGGCGATGGCCGCCGCTCCCATATCCGAGAGACGCCGGACCAGCATTGCCAGCCTGTCGCGGGGCCAAGGCCACTGGCCGAACTCCCGCAGGGAAGCCTCGTCGATATCGACGACTCTGACGGGCATGGCCTCAAAGCTGCGCGGCACAAGGCGCTGATATTCGTCGAAGGTAACGTCGCGAACCTGCCTGAGCACCGGCGGATCGCTTGCCCGGAACATCGTGAGCGCAGCCACGATGACGAGGCCGATCAGGACACCGATCTGCTGCAAACGCGTCATGCTTCCGTCGAAGTCCCTTACAAGCGCACCAAAGCCTTCCTGTCCGCCGGCAGGCTACGCTTGTTTGATGCCAAAGACTATTCGTTCATGCTCAGAAGCTGAAAAACCGTGTGAAATATGGCTGTCGGTTCCGCCCAAGCATTTTCGCTCCGGTGTAACAGCAACACAGTAAGCAATTACTTCCAGATTTGGCCAACCGTTGCGGCCAGACTTTCCAGCTTCGGCCTTGCCGCGCATGCGACGAAATGTTTTTCTCCTTCAGGGGATTTAACAATTCGATCATTGTCGAAGGGATGAGCCATGGCAGATCCGCAAGGAGAGACCACGGCAAGAACTGCGGAAAACTCGGACTCTGCCGCCCGCAGAAGCGGCTATTGGCTGATCGCCGTCGTGCTGGCGATGCTGGCGGGGCTGCCCCTTGCCGTCTGGCTTGATATCAGCGACCTCTCCGAAAGTGCGCTGCGCCGGCAGGCGCGGGACATGAGTTCGCTCGTCACCAGCATACGCTCCTATTATTCAGCGAATGTCGTCGGCAGAGTGCTCGCCGCCCATCAGGCGGGCGATGTCAGCGGCACGGTCGTCTCACACAACTATGCCAATATTCCAGGCGCCATTCCGCTGCCCGCCACGCTTTCGCTGGAACTCGGCGACGTCATCAAGGAGCAGCAGGCCAACATCACCTATCGCTTCCTCTCCGACCTGCCCTTCAAGAATCGCGCGCCTCACGATCTCGACCATTTCGAAACGGCATCACTCGCATCCTTGCGCGCCAACTCCAGCCAAACGCTGACCGACCTCACCCGCGTCGGATTTACAGATACACTGCGGCTTATCACGCCTGTGATCATGGGCCAGGCTTGCGTCGCCTGTCACAACACTCATCCTGAAAGCCCGAAGAAGGATTGGAAGGTAGGCGATGTGCGCGGCATTCAGGAAGTCATCATCCGCCAGCCCTATGCGAGCAACGTTCTCGCCTTCAAATATCTGCTCTGCTATTTCTTCTTCGTCGCCATCATCGGCATCAGCTTCATTGTTCTGCAGCGCCAGCAGACACGCGTCATCCACAGTGCCAACCGCGATCTTGAAGCGGCTAACGAATTCCTCGCCAGCGTTTCCCTAAAGATTTCCCGCTATCTCTCGCCGCAGATCTACAAGAGCATCTTCAGCGGCCAGAAGGATGTGGTCGTCCATACCGAGCGAAAGCGCCTGACGATCTTCTTCTCCGACATCAAGGATTTCACCGCCACGACCGAGCGTCTGCAGCCGGAAGCACTGACGGAAATGCTGAACGAATATTTGACCGAAATGTCCACGATTGCGCTCAAACATGGCGGCACGGTGGACAAGTTCATAGGCGATGCCATGCTGGTCTTCTTCGGCGATCCGGAAACCAAGGGAGCAGAAGAAGATGCCAAGGCTTGTCTGCGCATGGCAGTCGACATGCAACGCCGGCTCGGCGAACTGAAAGAGAGATGGCGCCGGAACGGCACGGAAGAGCCCTTCGTGGTGCGCATGGGAATTAATAGCGGCTATTGCAACGTCGGCAATTTCGGCAGCAGTGACCGCATGGACTATACGATCATCGGTGCCGAAGCGAACCTCGCCGCACGCCTGCAATCGATCGCCCAGGGTGGGGAGGTCGTCATCAGCTACGAAACCTATGCGCTGGTGAAAGATATTGTTGATGCCCATCCTTTGCCGCCGATTACCATGAAGGGCATCCAGCGGGAGATCGTACCCTACGCCGTGGACGGACTGATGCTCGGCGCCGATCACAAGAGCCGCGTTCTCAGCGAACATCTGGCCGGACTGGACCTGCATCTGGACACGGCTCGGCTTGAGCCAGCGGATCGCTCCCGTGTTATCGCCGCGCTGAAGGAAGCGATCGCAGCTCTGGACGAAACGAAACCCGAGAAGGCACGCTCCTAGCTCCGTACAGGCATGGGCGGGATTTTTCCGCCCGATCGCATATCCCTTCTGGACTTCATTCCGTCGATCTGATATTTCGCAACACCAATCGCAAGGCCGCGGCCGCGCGAACGTTATTTTTTTGCCCCAGGCGCTGCGCCGCCTTTCGGCATTAACCAAACCAAAGGAACGTGATTCTCGTGCAGGTACTTGTCCGCGATAACAATGTTGACCAGGCTCTCCGCGCTCTCAAGAAGAAGATGCAGCGCGAAGGTATTTTTCGCGAAATGAAGATGCGCGACTACTACGAAAAGCCGTCGCAGAAGCGTGCTCGCGAGAAGGCTGAGGCTGTTCGTCGTGTTCGCAAGCTGGCCCGCAAGCGCGCTCAGCGCGAAGGTCTGGTTGCAGCACGCTGAGGCGGTGCCGTCGTTTTTTCGACGTTTTCAGGTGCATGTGTGGCGGGGGCGATCAGTGTCGCCGCCGCCTTTTTAATTTTTTGCCGCTGAAGATTGCATATCCGTTTGTCCGGATATGATGCATGGGGAAAGCGAGCCCGAATGGCTGTCATAACCTTCAATCCGTCCCGCTCTTTGCGTTCGCAGAAATCGGTCATGCTTGTCTCGCTGGCGCTTGCCGCCGCGCTCGGCCTTGCCGGTTGTGAAACGACCAACACCTCGGATGCCGTGATCCGCATCGACAAGGCACAGGGCTCGCAGGAAAACATCGCTTCGCTGACCGGCGTCATCAACGCCAATCCGCGCGATCCGGAAGGCTACAATGTTCGCGGCTCCGCCTATGGTCGCGGCGGCGAATTCCGCAAAGCGCTTGACGACTTCAACACCGCGCTGCAGATCAACCCGCGCTTCTTCCAGGCCTATGCCAACCGTGCGCTGGTCTACCGCAACATGGGCCAACAGGCCCAGGCGATCGCCGATTACAATGCCGCCCTGCAGATCAATCCGAGCTATGACGTCGCCTATATCGGTCGCGGCAATGTCTACCGCATGGCCGGCCAGGACGATCAGGCTTTCAATGATTTCTCAAAAGCGATTCAGCTCGGCACGACCGATGGTCGCGCCTATCACAATCGCGGTCTGATCTATCAGAAGCGTAATCAGCAGGACAAGGCGATCGACGACTTCTCCAAGGCGATCTCGCTGTCGCCGAATTCACCCGAGCCCTATAACGGCCGCGGCATTTCCTATATCGCGCTGAATGACAACGACAACGCATTCGCCGACTTCAACCACGCGATCGAGCTCAACGGCAACCTCGCCGAATCCTGGGCAAACCAGGCTCTCGTCTATGAGCGCCGTGGTGAGAAGGACAAGGCAATCCGCTCCTACCGCCACGCTGTCGGCCTCGATCCGAAATACCAGCCGGCCCGGGATGGACTTGCCCGCGTCGGCGGCACCACCGGTTGACGGATAACGGAAAGAGGTGGCGACGATGACAGCGAAACCGCATGTGATCGTCGTCGGCGCCGGCATCATCGGTGCCTCGATTGCCTGGCATCTCACACACAAGGGTGCAGCAGTCACCGTCGTTGGCGAAGAACTCGGCGGCGTGGCGACACCCTGCTCTTTTGCCTGGATCAATGCGAGCTGGGGCAATCCCGAATTCTATTTCCATTTTCGCCGTCGGGCGATGGCCGAATGGAAGCGACTGGCACGGGAACTGCCCGGCCTGCCGCTCGCCTGGTGCGGCGGTCTCTGCTGGGATAGGCCGGCGGCAGCTCTCGAAGCCTATGCCGATGAACATGGCCGCTGGGGCTACGGTATCAGCCGGCTGAACCGGGAAGAAAGCGCGCTGCTCGAACCCGGCCTTGGCGAATATCCGGATTTCGCCCTCTATATCGCAGAAGAAGGTGCGGCGGAGCCTGTTGCCGCCGCACGTTTGATGCTTGCTGATGCCGAGGCACATGGCGCGACATTCGTTCATGCCACGGTCAACGGTCTGTTGCAGAGTGCCGGACGAATCGTCGGGCTTGTCACGTCGGAAGGCATGTTCGAAGCCGATCATGTCGTGCTGGCCGCAGGTGCAGGCTCAGTTCCGATCGCCGCCTCAGCGGGGATCACATTGCCGCTGTCCGCACCGGCCGGCCTGATCGTGCACTCCCGTCCTGTCTCGAAGCGGTTGAACGGCCTCGTCATGACACCGCAGCTGCATATGCGCCAGACGGCGGAAGGCCGTATCATCGCCGGCTCGGATTTCGGTGGCGGCGATCCCGGTGAAGATCATCAGGCAAGTGCAGCGGAACTCTTCGCACGCGTGAAAGCGATGATCATAGACAATGCCGATCTGAAGTTCGATTTTTTCACAGTCGGCTATCGCCCGACACCGGCTGATGGTTTTCCCATCATCGGCAATGCGGGCCTGCCGGGTCTCTATGTCACGGTCATGCACTCCGGTGTCACGCTTGCTCCGCTTGCGGGCCTTCTTGCTGCCGACGAGCTTCTGTCAGGCAAGAGTGACGAAAGCCTCATGCCCTTCCGGTTGCAGCGCTTCACCGACGCAGAATAGTCCATAAAAAATTGACGATTTTGCACCTGACTATTTTAGTAGGTTGCAACCAAATGCCCCGCCCCCTAACATGATCCCGCTTTGATAGCGGGCTATTGGGCGGTACGAAATGTAAGGGGCGTTTGCGAGCGATGCGGATTCTTGCTTTCGTTAGACTCTGCGAAACCGAGCTTCCCCAGCATCCAGTCCCGGCAGTTCGGGGGCGGTATCGATGAGGTTCGCCGTACGTCTTTTTCCGAAAGCTTCCATCGGAACATATCTTATCGCCATGGCCGTGGCGATTGCGCTGCCGATCTTTGCCTTCGTTGCTCTTCTTCTCATGCAGCTGGAAGACAATCAGCGGTCTACGCTCAAGCGCGAAACCGCGCAGGATGCGCTCGCCCTCTCACGCACCATCGACCGCCAGCTTCAGGATATGGCAACGACGCTTCGGCTGCTGTCCTCCTCGCCGGAGCTGGAGAGCGGCGACTATGAGTCTTTCTACAATCGCACGGAAACAGCGCTGCGCGGCGATACGCTCTATGTGATCGCCGTCGACAGGGCCGGGCAGCAATTTCTGAATACTCGTCGCGCCTTCGGCACGCCGCTCGGCAAGACGACGAACATCGCGGCTTTGGAAGCCGCGATGAAGTCCGGCCGGATCGAAGCCTCCGACGTCTTCATGGGCGCGACGAGCGGCATGTGGGTCTATAACGTCACCCTGCCGCGTGACGAGGATCCTGTCGCCGCATTGATCATCACCCAGAATGCCACCGATCTTGCAAAGCTCGTCACGACAGAGGGCCTTGCCTCCGGCTGGTCGGCGGCGGTCATCGATCAGGGTGGTCATGTCGTGGCGAGCCGCGGCCCTGCCAATCTGCAGCCTGGCGAACCCTTCGACCCGCGCATCCTGCCTTCGCTCGTCGCATCCAGCGGCGTTTTCGAAGACAGCGATATCCTCCCACATGCCCTGTTGGGCTATGCGCAAATTCCCGGTTGGTCCTGGAAGACCGTGGTATGGGGGCCGATCGCCACCGCCCAGGCACCGATCCTCAGCACCTGGCGCTTCCTGTTGATCGGCGGCCTCGTGCTGCTGCTCGTTGCCGTACTTGCCACCTATGCCGTTGCCCGGCAGGTCCGCTCGACGATCCGCGAAATAGCAGACATGGCGAACCGGCTCGGCGAAGGCCATATCGTCTCTCCCGTCGAAACCAGTGTCATCGAGGCCAACCAGGTGGCGATTGCGCTTTCCAACGCCTCTTTCGACCGTAGCCAGAGCGAAGACCGGCTGCGCTTCGTCATGCATGAGCTGGTTCATCGCACCAAGAACCTGCTGACGCTTGTTCTCGCAATGATGCGCCAGCTCTCCAAGCAGGCCGACAGCGTCGAGACATTCCGGCTGGCCGTCGCTCACCGCCTTGAGGGACTCGTGCGCTCGATCGAGCTTCTGACGGGCGAGCAATGGTCCGGCGTCTCGCTGCATCGCGTCATCGATATTCATCTCCAGGCCTTTCCACAGGCTCGCGAGCAGGTGAAAATCGAGGGCATGGATTTCATCCTCAAGCCCGATGCCGTGCAGAATCTCGGCCTGGCGCTGCATGAACTCGCCACCAATTCGGTGAAGTACGGAGCGCTCTCCGTACCACAGGGCCGTGTGCGCTTCGAATGGCAGCCAGCAGAGGACAACATGTTGCGTTTCACCTGGACTGAAAGCGGTGGCCCGCCCGTCAGCCCGCCGTCGCGCACCGGTTTCGGCACCACCGTCATCAAGGCGCATGCCGCCTCCGCTTTCCGGGGCAAGGTCGATGTCGACTTCCGCCCGGAAGGTCTCGTCTGGACCCTCACAGCCCAGCGTGGGACGATGGAGCGCGAGTAGCGCAAGCGGAACAATCACTGCAATCGCCCGTTTCGAACAGGTCATTCAAAAGGAGAAGGACCATGTTCAAGCAAACCATGATTGCCGCGGCAATCGTTTCGGCTGCAACTTGGGCCAGTTCGGCCGCAGCAGCCGACTATATGTCGCTTGGCCGGCTCGTCTGCGGATCGGATGGCGGCCAGGGACTGATCGTCACTTCTGAGAAAAACCTGATTTGCACCTATACGCCGGCTTCCGGTGGCCCTAAGGCGGTCTATGCCGGCAAGATCGAGAAATTCGGCATCGATATCGGCCAGACCGGCAAGAGCGTGATGATCTGGCAGGTGCTCGCCAAGACCGGCACCAACATGCCTGATTTCGCACTCGCCGGCGAATATTACGGCATCGGCGCAGATGCCAGCCTCGGCGCCGGTGGAGGTGCCAAAGTCATTGCCGGTGGCACCGACAAGGCCTTCATGCTGCAGCCGCTCAACCTGCAGGCGCAAGAAGGTCTCAATCTCGCCATCGGTGTCGAGAAGATGACGCTGGTGCCGGGCGAGATCTGACAGTGCACCGATAAAAGAAAAGCCTGCCGAAGCGGGCTTTTTCGGTTAGTGGGCGATTGCCTTGTTGATCTCTTCGGTCACCTTCTTGGCGTCCCCGAGCAGCATCATCGTGCCGTCCTTGTAGAACAGCGTGTTGTCGATGCCGGCGTAACCCGAGCCGAGCGAACGCTTGACGAAGAGACAGGTTTTGGCCTTGTCGACGTCAAGGATCGGCATGCCGTAGATCGGCGAGGACTTGTCGTCGCGCGCCGCCGGGTTGGTGACGTCATTGGCGCCAATGACATAGGCGACATCGGCCTGGGCGAATTCCGAGTTGATGTCCTCAAGCTCGAAGACTTCGTCATAGGACACATTGGCCTCGGCAAGCAGCACGTTCATATGACCCGGCATGCGGCCGGCGACCGGATGAATCGCATACTTTACTTCCACGCCGTTCTTCTTGAGATTGTCGGCGAGTTCGCGCAACGCATGTTGTGCCTGCGCCACCGCCATGCCGTAGCCCGGCACGATGATGACCTTGGAGGCATTCGCCATCAGGTAGGCCGCATCCTCAGCCGAGCCGAGCTTGACGATCTTCTCCGACGTATCCGCAGCGCCGCCTGCCATCTCGCCGCCGAAACCGCCGAGGATGACGGAAAGGAAAGAGCGGTTCATGCCCTTGCACATGATGTAGGACAGGATCGCACCCGATGAGCCGACCAGCGCACCGGTAATGATAAGCGCCAGATTGCCGAGCGTGAAGCCGATGCCGGCGGCAGCCCAACCCGAATAGGAATTCAGCATCGACACGACGACAGGCATGTCTGCACCGCCGATCGGCACGATCAGCAGGATGCCGAGCAACAGCGAGAGCGCAACGACCGCCCAGAAATCCAGGTGGCTCTCAGTCACCGCCAGACCGATGATGAAGAGCACGATCAGGACAGCGAGAGCGATGTTGATCAGATGGCGGAAGGGTAAAAGGATCGGCTTGCCGGACATGCGCCCATCGAGCTTCAGGAAGGCGATGATCGAGCCGGTGAAGGTCAGCGCGCCGATCGCCACACCGATCGCCATCTCGATGCGCGCTTCCGTATGGATCTGGCCAATCTCGCCGATACCGAAAGCATCAGGCGTATAGAGCGCTGACGCCGCGACCAGAACCGCGGCAAGACCAACCAGCGAATGGAAGCCGGCAACGAGCTGCGGCATCGAGGTCATGGCAATGGTGCGGGCAATATAGGCGCCGGCGCTGCCGCCGATGGCAAGACCGAGAATGATGAGCACGAAGCCGCCGAAGTCAGGCGTCGCCAGCACCAGCGTCGTGAGGATGGCAATCCCCATGCCGATCATGCCGTAGAGATTGCCCTTGCGGCTAGTCGCCGGATGCGAGAGCCCCCGCAACGCAAGGATGAAGAGAACGCCGGAGACGAGATAGAGGAAGGCTGCAAGATTGGTCATCGGCCCCTCACTTGTCCTTCTTGCGGTACATCGCCAGCATGCGCTGCGTGACGAGGAAGCCGCCGAAGATATTCACGGAGACGAGCACGAGCGCCACGAAACCGAAGCCGGTCGCAAGACCGCTGGTCGAAATGCCGACGGCAAGCAGCGCACCAACGACAATGACCGAGGAGATCGCGTTGGTAACGGCCATCAACGGCGTATGTAGCGCCGGCGTTACCGACCAGACGACGTAGTAGCCGACGAAGATCGACAGCACGAAGATCGCGAACTGGAAGACGAAGGGATCGATTGCACCGCCGGTGGCGGCACTTGCCGCTTCAGGCGCCTGGGCAGCAGCGGTGATGACCGCGGTGACGGCCTGGTCGAGCTGCTCCAGCGCCTTGTCCATTGCTTCACTGGCCATCAGTTATCCCCCTTCTTGGCGCCGCCGAATGCCGGATGCACGACATCCCCCGCATAGGTCAGCATCGTCGCCCTGATGAGCTCGTCCTCGAGATTGAGCACGACCGATTTCGTTTCCTTGCTCACCATCGTCTCCAGGAAAGTAACGAGGTTCTTGGCGTAAAGCGCTGAGGCACTGGCCGCCACACGACCCGCCATGTTCGGAAAGCCGATCACCTTCACACCTTCGACATCGGCGACCTGCCCTGTAACCACGCCTTCAATGTTGCCGCCACGCTCGACTGCGAGATCGACAGCAACCGCCCCCGGCTTCATCGAGGCCAGCATGGTGCGCGAGACGAGCCGCGGCGCCGGACGGCCGGGAATGAGAGCCGTGGTAATGACGATGTCCTGCTTGGCGATGTGCTCGGCAACGAGTGCAGCCTGCTTCGCCTGATAGTCGGCCGACATTTCCTTGGCGTAGCCGCCGGCAGTTTCCGCCGCCTTGAACTCGTCATCCTCGATAGCGATGAACTTCGCGCCGAGAGATGCAACCTGTTCCTTCGCTGCAGGGCGAACATCGGTTGCCGAAACGGCGGCACCGAGACGGCGCGCCGTCGCAATCGCCTGGAGGCCGGCAACGCCCGCACCCATGACGAAAACCTTGGCCGCAGGAATAGTACCCGCTGCCGTCATCATCATCGGCATGGCGCGGTCATAGACGACGGCTGCCTCGATGACCGCCTGATAGCCTGCAAGATTGGCCTGCGACGAAAGCACATCCATGGACTGCGCACGGGTGATGCGCGGCATCAGCTCCATCGCGAAGGTGGAAAGACCGGCGCGGGCCATCGCGGCGACTGCCTCATCATTGCCATAGGGATCCATGATGGCAATGACGACGGCACCCGTCTTATAGCCGGAAATTTCGCTTTCGCTCGGCCGGCGGACCTTGAGGATCACATCGGCGGACGCGGCATCTGCGAACGTGCCGATTGCGGCGCCCACAGCCTCGAACTCACAATCCGGAATGCGAGAAAGTGCTCCCGCGCCCGCTTCGACGATGACATCGAAGCCGAGCGACTTTATCTTTTTCACGGTTTCGACAGATGCGGCAACGCGCGTCTCATCGCCCGTGATTTCCTTTGCTACGAAAACGATATTGGCCAACTGCCCCCTCCTCCGGGTCAGCTGGGCCGTGGCAGGCTGCTTGCCTGCACGGGCCAAGCATCTACATCACAAAGTTCGGAAGACCGTGTCTTCCCGCCGGCCGCGCTTAGCGGAGCAGGAAGATGCCGGCAACGAGGATGATGAGGAAGACGAGGATGCCGCCGAGGAAACCGGCGCCGCCGAAGAAACCGGCAGCCATGGCAAGCATCAAGGCGATCAGAAGCATCGAGCCGTATTTCGTGCCGGCAATGAACATGTTGTAGGTCTTTTCATGTTCCTTGTAGTCCATCGGCGCGCCGGTCTCGACCGGTCCGGTATGATGTTCGGCCATGAATATCGTCTCCCTGAAATGCCTTAGCGCTGCCTGATTCCCTCGCCTCAGCGAGGCAAATCCCCACCCGCAGGGATTACACAATGACGGGCGAAAGCGCAATGCATGAGAATGCCGCAGGCGCGCCTCGCAGCGACCTCATCCGGACGAAAAGACAACCTCAACGGCCGGATGAAAGGAGGTCCGGCGACAGATGCGGTTTTTGACTGTCGCCCACGCCTCATCTGCCCTGACGAGCATTGTCTCTCTATCGCGAAGAAAGGGAAATCACAGCGGTAGATCGGTGCCGAGTTCGCCTGACGGCACGAAACGCGCCGTCGGAATGATGGTGAGTGGCGGCAGCGTGTCGTTCGGATTGCGCGAAAACATCATGCGCTGCTCGCTGGGGCTGGAGATGAAGAAGGGGTAACGCGTCAACAGCTTGCGCCCGACCTCGACCACATTCGTCGCCATCAGCGTCACATCAACCCCGTAACTCTTCGCCAGTCGGCCGGGCACAATGGTATCGGCGTAGAAGACCCGCTTGTAGAAGGCGGCATGCGGGGGCCGGACGGACTGAATAACGCGGTCAGCCCGGAAATACGCTGCCGCAACGATGGCGGGTCTCAGCGTCAGATAGGGAACCCATGGCATGTTGGCGGTGATCTCCGGATCGGCCGCGAAACGCGCTGGGTCGATCAAGGTCAGCCCGGCGTCCAAAAGCTCATCCATCGCCTCGGGAAAGGCCTCTCCGGACCGGCTGATACGATGCTCCGGCGTCACATGGTGAATTCGGATCGTACTGACCAGTTCACCATAATAGTAGAGACCGAAGATATAGGCATAGCTGTCGAAATCGACATCATCTAATAGACCCTCCGGGGCAAGCGACAGCGCGCCGTGGGCCTTGTAGGCCTTGTAGCGCAACCGCTCCACCTCTTCCATGTCTTCGCGGCTTTCGACACGGCGATATTCGACATGATCCAGAATTTCCAGGATTTTCCTGCTGAAATCGCCACGCGTAAAAAGTGTGTCTGACATTCTCTTGATCCGCTCGTTAACGGATCATTAATCATACGCCGGCGATATATAGGCAAGAAAATCTGAGAATTTGCGTTAAATTTAAATTATTAAGGTTAACGGCGTGCGAGATTTTTCGGCTGAACAACCAATCACCTGCAGGCGGCTCAGGCGGCCTTGGTGCGACGGCGCTGGACGGTGCGGCGGCCGATGATGCCCTCTTGCAGCAGCGTGATGTTCTGGGAAGGTACGGGCGGCGAGAAAACATAGCCCTGCACGAGATCGGCGCTGCGGTATTTGTTGAGCAGCGCCAGCTGCTCCTCGGTCTCCACACCCTCGATGACGATCTTCAAACCCAGTTCGCGGGCGAGATTGACCGTGCCGCGCAAGAGCTTGAGGCGGCGCGCATCCTCGACGATGTTGCGCACGAAGGAGCGGTCGATCTTGACGATATCGAGCGGCAGCGTGTCGAGATAGCTGAGGCTGGAGAAGCCGGTGCCGAAATCGTCGATGGCGATGGTGATGCCGCGGGACCTGAGCTCCGCCAGGATGGCGCGCACCGCCGCCGGTTCGTCGATCAGGCAGCTCTCGGTAACCTCGAGATGCAACCGCGCCGCGGCGAGGCCGGAATGAGCAAGCGCATCGGCGACGACTGAAAGGATGTCAGCATCGCGCAGATCCCGCGCTGAAAGGTTGACCGAGACGGCGATATGTTCCGGCCAGGTCATGCATTCGCTGCAGGCCTTGAATAGCACGAAACGAGTGATGTCGGAGATGATGCCCATATCCTCGGCGAGCCGGATGAAGACGTCGGGTGGGATCGAACCCCTCTCCGGATGCACCCAGCGCGCCAAGGCCTCGGCACATTCGATCCGCGAGCCGTCGGCCCTGAACATCGGCTGGAAGACGAGATGCAGCGCTTGGGCCGAGACCGCGTCGCGTAAATCCGCCTTCAGCTTCTGCTGTTCGATATAGCGGCCGTCCATCTCCCGCTCGAAGCCTGAGATACCGCCCTTGAAACGCGACTTGCTTTCGAACAGGGCAAGGTCGGCCTTGACGCTCCATTCGTCCATCGCGAACGCATCGCTTTCGAGGATCGCATAGCCGGCGCTGAGCGAAACGAGAAAGGTTACTTCATCGACCTCGTAGCGGCCCTGGATCGCGGCGTGAACGCGGCGGATTTCGCGGTCGAGCGACGCCTGCTCCTTAGCACGCGGGAAGAACAGGATGAACTGATCTCCCATCAGCCGACCGAGAATGGCATTCCCGGAGGCCTGCTTGATGCGGGCGGCGATAGCGCAGAGCAGATGGTCGCCGGTCACATGGCCGCGCATGTCGTTGACATGTTTGAACTCGTCGATATCGAGCACCATGAAGCCGAGCGGCCCGTTCTTCTTCGGATACTTGGCAAAATACTCCTGCACCAGCTGGCCGAAATATTCCCGGTTGGGCAGGCCGGTCAGCGCGTCGAAACGCACCATGTGCAGGATCTTCTGCTCCGCCTTCACCCGGCTCGACACGTCCTCGAAGATCAGCACGGCGCCGCCGTCCGTCCTGCGGCTGGCGGAGAATTCGAGCGACAGGCTCTCGGGAAAATGAATGAGCGTGCGCGACAGGCTGCCCTCGGCGACCTGGGTGAGTTGGCGCAGGATGAGCTCCGGCTGCGAGCCATCCATGAAGCTGTAGCGCGCGCCATAGCGCAGCACGGCACCTAGATCGCGGTCCTTCAGCCGCTCCGGCGCACCGATCTTCAGAAGCTCGCAGGCCTTGCGATTGACCACCTGGATGCGGTTTTCGGCATCGACCATGACGAGGCCGTGCGGCATGTTGTTGAGCGCCGTATCGAAACGGTCGGCGATGATGGTGATTTCCCGGCGCGCAATGACGTTCTCATAGAGAAACTCGCGCACGCCGTTCGCCATGGCCCGCGTCGTCAGCCAGAAAGGAATGAGGAAGATCGAAAGCACGCCGCGATAGAAATCCAGCGCCAGGAGGCTGCAGACGATCATCGGCAGGCAGCAGAAGAGCGTCTGGAGGTCGACTGCGAAGCGCGAGCCGTAGTTGCGGCCGACGACGGAAACCATGGTCGCCATGGTGACGGAAATGCAGGCAAGCTCCGCAAATGAATCATGCACGACGAAGATGGCGTAGCCACTGGCGATGCCGAGGAGCGCGGTGGTGCAGGCTCCACTGGCAACGAGAATCCGCTCCCAACGCTCGATTCCGGCGTGCGACAGGCTCTGCTTGTCGACACGATCGAACCGCCGGAAGATCACCATGCGAGCGCTGAAGACCAGAAGGAAGGCGACTGACAGCAGGATGTAGATGGAGTACTGCGTCTTGGCAGCCACGGCAAGGCACGTCGCAACATGCACAATCACGCCAACAAGAAGCGTCATGCGGTTCCCGGACAGGGAACTCACAAACGACAGATACACATCCTTAGGGACCCTGTTCGGGTTATGTGGCTTCATCCATACTTTCCCTGTGCGCGGGAAATGTAAATCGAACCCTTTAAAAATTGATTTCAAACGGTTCAAACATTTGGTCAATTTTTCTAAAACCCTAGGATGAACCACGCATCCCAGGCGCGATAATGCAGCTTTCTCGCGAGGTTTTTGAAAAAAATATCCGCGCCTGAGTTGCCGGAATTTTCCAACGGGATCACAGGGTCTAGCCGTATACGACTATACTCCAAGGCGGGTCATTTATCCTTCCAATTTCAAAAACCCTGGTTTACACCGGTTGCAGGGGAAGAACTGCCGAAAACGGCAAGATAATAAGGGGAGGCGAATGTCGGTATTCCTGGCCGTCAGTCGGCTGATCGACTCGATCAGCGAGTTCATTGGCAAACTATCCGAATATATGGTGTTGTTCTGCTGCCTGATCAGCGCCGGCAATGCCGTCGTCCGCTACGCCTTCAACTACAGTTCAAACGGCTGGCTCGAGATCCAGTGGTATCTCTTCGCCTTCGTCGTGGTGCTCGGCGCCTCGCATGCGCTGCGCAACAACGAGCATGTCCGCGTCGATCTGATCTATGGTTCGGTTTCCGACAGGGCGAAGATCTGGATCGACATCGTTGGCCTCATCCTCTTCCTCATTCCCGTCTGCATCTTCCTCACCTGGGTCTCCTGGCCCTTCTTTGCGCTTTCCTACCGGCAGGGGGAAATATCGGGCAACGCCGGCGGGCTGATCCGCTGGCCCGTCAAGCTGGTCCTTGTCGCCGGTTTCGCGCTGCTCTCCCTTCAGGGCGTTTCCGAGCTGATTAAGCGGATCGCAGCCGTTACCGGCCATATCAGCATCGACACGAAATACGAAAAGCCGCTGCAGTAACGCGCCCCTGGAGGAACGGATTTGTTTGATTTCGGCATCATTCCGCCGGCCATGTTCCTGGGCATGGTCATCTTTATGCTCTACGGCTTTCCGGTCGCCTTTTCGCTGGCCGCCGTCGGCCTGTTCTTCGGCATCGTCGGTATCGTCACCGGCCATTTCGACGAAGCCCTCCTGCAGGCGCTGCCGCTGCGCTTCTTCGGCATCGTCTCCAACGACCTCTTGCTTGCCATTCCCTTTTTCACCTTCATGGGCGCGGTGCTGGAGCGTTGTGGGCTGGCCGAAGACCTGCTCGAAGGCACCGGCAAGCTCTTCGGTGGCATTCCCGGCGGCCTGGCCTATGCTGTCATCCTCGTCGGCGCCGTGCTTGGCGCGATCACCGGCACCGTGGCCGCCTCGGTCATCACCATGGGTGTGATTTCGCTACCGATCATGCTGCGCTACGGCTACAATCCGCGCCTTGCTACCGGCGTCATCGCCGCCTCCGGCACAATCACCCAGGTGATCCCGCCCTCGCTGGTACTCGTCGTTCTCGCCGACCAGCTCGGCAAATCGGTCGGCGACATGTATCGCGGCGCGATCGGCCCGTCGATCCTGCAGGTGGCGATCTTCGTGCTCTTCATCCTGGTGCTGTCGATCGTCCGGCCAAAATCGATGCCGCCGCTGCCAAAAGAAGTGCGCGGCGACTTCAATTGGGCGCTGCTCATGAAGGTGCTGATGGGCATGGTGCCGTCGATCGTGCTGATCTTCCTCGTGCTCGGCACGATCTTCATGGGTCTTGCGACGCCGACGGAAGCCGGCGCGCTCGGCGTCGTCGGCGCCATGGTGCTCGCGGCCATGAACCGGCGCCTCACCTGGCCGCTGATCCGCGAGGCGATGACATCGACCACGCACATCACCTCCATGGTTGTGATGATCCTTATCGGTTCCACCTGTTTCAGCCTGGTCTTCCAGGGCATGGACGGCTCGCGCTGGATCGAGCATATGCTCTCAGGCATTCCCGGCGGCCCGGTCGGTTTTCTGATCTTTGTCAACATCTTCATCTTCGTGCTCGCCTTCTTCCTCGATTTCTTCGAGATCGCCTTCATCGTCATCCCGATGCTCGCCCCGGTCGCCTCCAATCTCGGCATCGACCTGATCTGGTTCGGCGTGCTGATCTGCGTCAACATGCAGACGAGCTTCATGCACCCGCCCTTTGGCTTTGCGCTCTTCTACCTGCGCTCGATCGCCGGCCGCGAGGTCAAGACCTCGGATATTTACATGGGTGCGCTTCCATGGGTCGGCATGCAGCTGATCCTGGTGGCGATCGTGATCTTCTGGCCACAATCGGTGACCTACTGGCTGGACCATGGCCCGAAGGTCGACCCGAACTCTATCAAGATTGAAGTCCCGGGCTTCGGCGGTCAGCTCGGCTTGCCCCCGCTCGGCGGCAACAATGGCTCGCCGCAGATCCCGGGCCTGACCCTGCCGGCCCTGCCGAGCGCGCCTCCGCCTCTACCTGCGCAGTAGAGCAATTCCAGTAAAAGTGTGCAGCGGTTTGCGTCCGGAATTGCGTGAAAAACAAAGAAATAGAGGAAAACAAAAGCCCCGGATTTTCATCCGGGGCTCTTTTATTGATATCGCCGAGAAGAGGAAGATCTCTTAGATCTTACCCGCGCGCTGCTGGATCATCATGAACGTATCGAACGTGTATTCCGAGAGCTGCATCCAGAGATAGGCATCCCGCTTGAAAGCAGTCTGGTCATCGTAGATCTTCTTGAAATATTGGTTCGTGCCTGAGATTTCGTCGTAGATGCCCATCGCGGCCTGGAAGCAGGCTTCCATGATCTCCTGGCTGAACGGCCGCAGCGTTGCGCCTTCCGCAACAAGCTGCTTCAGCGCGCTCGGGTTCTTCGTATCGTATTTTGCCAGCATGTTTGTGTTGGCGAAGGCACAGGCGTCGTTGAGCGCTGCCTGATAGTGCTTCGGCAGGCTGCTCCACTTATCGAGATTGAAGAAGGCATGCACCGTCGGGCCACCTTCCCACCAGCCCGGGTAATAGTAGTACTTCGCCACCTTGTGGAAGCCGAGCTTCAAGTCGTCATAGGGGCCGACGAATTCTGCCGCATCGATCGTTCCCTTTTCCAGCGCCGGATAGATGTCGCCGCCGGCGATCTGCTGCGGGATGACGCCCACTTTCTCCATGACGCGGCCAGCGAGACCGGCAATGCGCATCTTGACGCCCTTGAGATCGTCGAGCGTATTGATTTCCTTGCGGAACCAGCCACCCATCTGCGCACCGGTATTGCCGGCCGGCAGGGCATACATGCCCTGTGTGGCATAGAATTCGTTCATCAGTGTATTGCCGTTGCCCTGGTAAAACCAGGCATTGGTCAGGCGGCTGTTCAGTCCAAACGGAATGGCCGTTCCGATGGCGTAGGTCGGATCCTTGCCGACGAAATAATAGGAGGTGGTGTGGGCTGCCTCGACAGTACCCGCCGCCACCGCATCGACGGCCTGCAGGCCGGGGACGATTTCGCCGGCTGCGAAAGGCTGGATCGTGAAATTACCGTCCGTGGCAGCCGAAACATGCTTGGCAATATCTTCGGCGCCGCCGTAGATCGTGTCCAGGCTCTTCGGAAACGACGAGGTCATACGCCAGGCAATCTTCGGGTTTTCCTGCGCAATTGCAGGTGCTGCCAAAGCAGTCGCGGCAACGGCACCGGCGCCGGCTGTTCCCGCCTTTTTCATAAATGAACGACGATCCATCAAAAACCTCCCGTATAGATGGCACTGCGTGGTCAATCCTCACCCCTACCCGCAGTAATGGCAAAGCTAAGCATGGCGGAAGAAGCGTTTCAAGCTTTAGTCTATTAGTCTTTGGGATCACGACGCTTCTGTGGCACACGCCACACATCCATCGGAATCAGCAGCTTAGCTGTATCGTGCCGGCCGCTTCCGCGATGAAGCGGCCGGGCTTGCCTTCAGGAGAAACGATCAATGATGATCGTCGTCCTCGTCGTCATGCTCATGTTTCAGCCAGGTGCAGAGTTCGGCCGGAAGCAGTTTTTCGTAGGCGTCGTCGCTGCCCACGAACTCTCCGAGATCCCTGACGCTGACGAAACCGACATTCGGGAAATGCTCCGCGGCGCTGCGCAGGAATTCGAACTTCTCGTCGCCGATACCGACCATGACATAGTAAATCTGCGATTCAGCCTGTTCGGCCTTCTGCAGCAAGTCCCAGGCCGCGTCCCGGTCGGAATTCTCCCCGTCTGTCAGGAAATAATTGATTGCCGGAATGCCCGATCGCGTTTCTTCACCGAAGGCGTCGCGCCGCATGCCGAAGATCATGCCGAGCAGGCCACCTGCCTCTTCTTCCTCCATCAGCCCGTAAGTCATGAGGTTCGAGCGGATGACCGGACCGTAGTCAGTGCCGCCCCACAGGATCGGCTGGACTTCCTTGTTGCCGACAATCTCGCGCTGAATGTAGCCCTCGTAATTCTTGGCCGTGGCAGGCGTCAGTGACGCCATATTCTGCTTGTTGGAAAAAGCCCAGGTATCGATACGGCCATCATCGTCGAAATAGAGAGCGACGGGAAGGATGCGCTCCAGCGCTGCCTGCACCGCGCCGGATTTGAAAAGGTCGCTCATGGAGCCAGAGACATCGATATTGATGCCGACCTGCGCCGGAATGCGCTCGTGAATGCCCTGCTTCTGCAAAACGAAGCCGACGCGGCGAACCTCTTCCTCCGGTTTCTGTAGCTTGAATGTCGTCACGGCCTATTCCTCTCCAATTTGAGTTTTCCAAGAATGCGGGTGTGAAGGTCGCGAAGCGGCACCGTTGTCCTTGCCTGCTCCGCCGATTGAGCGGTTAGGGCTGCGGAATATGCCGCATGCCAGGCAGGCAGGTCTTCCTGCAATAGGCCCTCGGCCAAGCGGGCGAGCGCTTCGATTTCCTGCGAGACGGCCGCAACGGTCCAGATACTCATCTCGACGGTCGCCTTCGTGGCCGAAAGGCTTGATGTCCGTGTCTCCAGTGCTTCAGACTGCGAGGCATAATGAGCCTGCCGCTCGCGGTCGGACAGTTGAAGGCTACTGATGTGGTGGACGAGAAATCGACCGGCAAGAATATGCCCGGCAAGGTTATTCGAGAGTGACTTATAGGCCTTGCCAACAGCACGTACCTGCTTGGCAACGGCAACAATCTCGGGCGCAAGCACGTTAAGTCCAGTCGCCAAAGCCCGCACCTCCGGATAGAGGCGAGAAAAAAGGCCGGCAGGATCACGGGGCGCGGCTAGAGCCTTGACGGTATTGAGAAAACCGCCGCGGACAGAAAACACCCTGTCCGGATCGAGGTCCGTCAGGCGCTGCAGCAATCCGGCCGCGAACCGTCTGCCCTCTGCCACAACTTCACTGCTGACGATCTCGAGTTCGCTTTCCGCCAGTCTGCCGTGCTCGGTCTGCAGAGCAGCACCAAAGCGGACCACATCATCGAAATAATGGTCGTCGAGATTGGTGCTGTCGACGATCCGCAACGCGGCTTTTGCCACCGCCTCGGTCGCATTCGCATCCATGCCCCGGAGGTCGGCGACGCCGCAGGAGATGCGTTGCCTCACCTCCCCAGCGGCTAGAACCCGTGGGCGATCGCCCTTGGGCGTGGGAGCACGGGGCGCACCGAAGAGTATCTTCGGCTGATTTCCGTCTTTCGGAGCGGCGACAGGCTCGGGCGCGGCACTTTCCGGGAAAAGCACCCTGGGCGATCCGCCCGGCTTTTTCTCCGGCGGTTCATCTGCCTTGCCGCTGGTCAAGCAGAGCCTCCGCTCAGCCGAGATAGGCCTGAATGACATCGCCGAGCCCGGCATTCGATCCCGCGCCGACGGCATAGAATTTCCAGGATCCGTCCGCCTGCTTCAGGAAGGACGCAACCTGGATCGTCGTCTTGCCGGCAAATTCGGCCGTCAGCTGATAGCGGCAGAGCTCGTCGTCCATGGCATCGCAGACTTCGATATAGGCGTTCTTGACCTTGCCGAAATCCTGCTTCTTGCGAGCAGCATCGTGGATCGTTGCCCAAACGGCGAGCTCGGAAATCTCGTGCGGCAGCTTCGCCAGCACGATCTTGAACTCCTCGCGAAACCCCTCGTCGTGATGACCGCCGCCATGATGATCGTCATCGTCATCGGGCTCCGGCTTCGTGAGAGCGCCGCGTCCGGTGCGGTCGTCGCGCTCATGCCACATCGAGCCGTCATCCGTCTGGAAGGATCCATCGGCATTCTTGGACAGTGATCCCTCGGGATTGCTGGAGCTGCGCACGAATGCGTAACACAGTGCATGCGAACCGTCATTGTAGAGCCGCGCCCGGTTTGAATCGCCACCGGGATGAACCAGCGCAAAACAATGGACATCGAGGTCGAAGGCCGGGCCGGAGCCTTCCGGCGGATCCCAGACCAATCCGGAATGAACGAGCTGGATCTCTTTCTGGATCTGGAACGACTGACCCTTGTTGAGATTGAAGGTTGCCATGCGCTGTCTTCTCCTGAGGTCTCAGATCGGGCGGGCAATCACGATCTGGCGTGCTTGTTCAAGCTTGGTACGGGCGGCGGCATAACGCTCCTTGTTGCGCTCGCCTTCGGCAACGACCTTGTCGGCGATCGCCCGCAGCCGCTGGGCGGTACCGAGCACAAGATCGGCATCCGCAAGCCGGGTTTCGCCAGCTGCCTTGACCGCATTGACCGAAACATCTTCGAGCACCTGCGAGCCATATTGCTGCAGCGAGGCCCGCAGCTCACGCCGCATGGCATTGATCTGCTGGATCGACTGCATCTGGAAGAGCGCATGCAGCCTGATCAGGATCGACTTGATGTCGTTGAATTCGGCATTGGCAGAGGAGACGGTGTCAGCGAGCGTCGCAAGAGCCGCACCCCGCGCAATGCCGATCGAGTCGAGATCCGTCGGCGCCTTGGCGTAAGCCGTTTCAAGAACGAGCACGCGGTTCTGGAAGATATCCAGCTTCTGCGAGAAGTCGCGAGCCTCCTGAACCTTGAGCGGATCGCCCGAGACCGCTTCTTGCTTTAGCCGTTCGAGATCCCTGCCTGCGTCAGCGATGATGCGACGGCCGGCCTCGACGAAGACCCCGAGCGAAACGATGGTATCGCGATATCCCTCCGCCAGGGTGCTCATGCGCGAGACTTCGAGAATGAGCTTGCCGCTTTCCTCATCAATCTGGGCTTCCATCGGCTTGATGAGATCGCTGAGCGACTTCGCCTTGCTCTGCAGCATGCCGCGCACTTCATCCGTCACGGCCTTCAGCCGTTTGGCGGGGTCGCCAAGACCGATTGCGATCAGCAGACGTTCGAGAAAGCTTCCCTTCAGCTTCTCCCGGATGCTTGCCTCCAGCTCTTTCAGATCCGCATCCTTCACGCCCTCGCGAATCGTGCGGAAAAGCTCGAAAAGCACCGGCGACTGGGCGTTGGTGATCTGCGAGAGAATAGTATCCAGCTTGGCACCGAAACTGCTGATGGCTTCCTGGCCGAAGGTAACAAGCGTATGCGGCTCTGCCGTCGCCAACCGATATCGTTCTGCCAGATCGCTGATATCGCCAGCCTTTTCCAGCGGAAGCACGACGGTCACTACGGCAGGCGGGCCGCCAGCCGCGATCGACGGCATGAGGTCAGGTTTCTCGAGTGCCGTCGTCTTCGGTTCCGACATGCCGTCAATCCTCTTGGTCCGTCCTCTTAACGATACGGTCAAGCCGCACGAAAATTACGAACACAGGTTGCATAAATCAGGTGGAATGTAATTCAAGGGATGACACTCGGCAACACGATCCCCAACAATATTGGATGTGTTTACCGACATTCCAATATTGTTGCGTTTGAAACTTGAAAGAGCTGGAAAACTTTAAAATCAATTATTTAGCCAACTTCCAGTAAACACCGGACTTTTGAGCGGCCGCAATTTGGCCACCGCGTGCATCCAAGCGTTGACTTCACGGTCGATCTGGCCGCACAAACATCCGATATTGTTTTCTTCGGGGCAAAAAATGACGAAACCGATCGTTGCGATTCCTGCCGATATCCGCAGCCTTGATGGCGCGACCTGGCATGCAGTGCAGCAGCAATATGTGCGCGCGGCGCTGAATGCTGCCGGCGTAATGGCCTTCATCATTCCCGCCTTTGAGGAAGGCTATGACACAGATGCCATTCTCGATCGCGTGGACGGCGTGCTGGTTTCCGGCTCGGCAAGCAATGTGCATCCCTCGCTCTATGGCATCGAAGCCACCGAAGCCGATGGCCCCTTTGACCCGGCCCGCGACGCCACCAGCCTGCCGCTCATCCGCCGCGCCATCGACCGGGCTGTCCCGCTTCTTGCCATCTGCCGCGGCATTCAGGAATTGAATGTTGCGCTTGGCGGCTCGCTTGCGAGCGAAATCCAGGAACAGCCCGGCATCTGGGACCACCGGAAACCCGATGTGAAAGATCGCGACAGCATGTATGCGATCCGCCAGAGCGTCTTCGTCAAGGAAGGCTCCTGCATCGCCGGTATCATCGGCGCCGGTGAAATTCGCGTCAACTCGCTGCATCGTCAGGCAATCGGCAAGACCGCCCCGCGCCTGCAGGTCGAAGCCACAGCAGAGGACGGCACGATCGAAGCCGTCTCCGTCATCGACGCCAAGGCCTTCGCAGTCGGCGTGCAGTGGCACCCGGAATACTGGGCCGAGACCGACAAGCCCTCGAACAAGCTCTTTGCCGCTTTCGGCGATGCCGTCAGAGATTACGCCGCCAGCAAGTTGCCGCTGCTTCAGGCACAGGCAATCGCCTGAAAACGGAAAGGCCGCCGGATCGCTCCGACGGCCTTCTTCATCTCCAACTCAATGGCTCAGCGGCCGCCTTCGATCTTGCGGTGACGCTGGTTGGTGCCATTCGCACCATACGGATATTGCCCCGGCGTCGGCGCGCTGACTTCGTTGAGCTTTGCCGTCTCTTCGGCCGAAAGCACGAATTCCGCCGCAGCGAGATTGTCGGCGAGCTGTTCGGATGTGCGTGCGCCGAGAATGACCGAGGTCACTGCCGGACGCGCGGCCACCCAGGAAAGCGCCACCTGCGCCATGCTGACGGCGCGTGCCTTGGCAATCTCCTCGACAGTGCTGATGATATCCCAGGTCCGCTCCTGCGCGTTACGGGCAGCATAGGCCTCGCCGCCGCGATTGGGATTTTCGCCGAGGCGCGTCGCACCTGTCGGCGTCTCGTCGCGCTTGTACTTGCCAGTCAGCCAGCCACCGCCGAGCGGCGACCAGGGCAGCAGGCCCATGCCTGCATCCTGGCAGGCATCGACGATCTCGAGCTCGATGTCGCGCATCAACAGGTTATACTGCGGCTGCAGCGTCACTGGGCGCGTATAGCCCTTTGCCTTGGCGATCTCGGAAGCCTTGGCAATGTGCCAGCCGACATAGTTGGAGAAGCCGTAGTAACCGATCTTGCCCGCGCGAACGGCATCATCAAGAAATCGCAGCGTCTCCTCGATCGGTGTCAGCGCATCCCAGGCATGCATCTGGTAGAGATCGATATGCTCGACGTCGAGGCGACGCAGCGAGTCGTTCAGCGCCTGATTGAGATGGCGGCGGGAAAGGCCGATATCGTTCGGCCCGTCGCCCATCGGGAAACGGCCCTTCGTGGCGATGACAGCCTGCTTTGCCTGCGCGGGACGCGCCTTCAGCCAGCGACCGATGATCTCCTCCGATACACCGTTGCTATAGACGTCTGCCGTGTCGATGAAATTGCCGCCCCAGGCGAAGTAGTCGTCGAGCATCTTGAAGGAAGCCGCCTCATCGGACTCCTTCCCGAAGGTCATGGTACCCAGGCAATATGCGGTGACGATGGCCCCGCTGGGACCGAGCTTGCGATAATCCATTTCTGCCTCCTTCCAGAGGCGCCGGCTGCCCGCACGAAAAGTCGCCGGGCGGAGCAGACGCTCCCCGATCAAATCGCTATGTGTAAGCTTGAGACGGCGAAATGCCGCCGATGAAATCACGGCCGCTGGGAATGGACGCGGCCGGAGGTAATCATAGCCAATCCTTCCCGGTCGACCAAGTGGGAAACAGGAAAAAGACTAACGGCAAAATAGGAACAAGCGAAACGCGCTCTCCGCCTTCACGGAAGGAGGGGGGGGAACGGCCTATTGCTTGACCGAAGTTTCCGCAACGGGTGTCACCGGCTTGCCCTGCTCGAACCACGAGACGAGGTTTTCCGCCACCAGATCCGCCATCGCATTGCGCGTCGGGATGGAGGCCGAGCCGACATGCGGCACCAGCACGGTATTCGGTGCGGAAAGCAGACCGGCCGGCACGTTCGGCTCGTCATAGAAGACATCGAGGCCGGCGCCACCGATAGTGCCTGCATTGAGCGCAGCAATCAACGCATCCTCATCCATCGTCCAGCCGCGGCCGACATTGACGACGATGCCATCAGAGCCGAGCGCAGAAAGAACCTCCGCGTTGATCGTGCGGTGCGTCTGCGGCGTTTTCGGCACGATCGCAATCAGCGTGTCGACGGCCTCGGCAAGACCCTTCAGCGTCGGATGATAATCATAGGGCGCATCGGCATGGCGGGAGCGGGTGTGATAGCTGATCTTCACCTTGAAGGGTTCCAGGCGCTTGGCGATCTCAAGACCGATGCGGCCAAGGCCATAGAGGCCGACATGGCGGCCTTTCAGGGAAAAGCGCGTCAGCGGATAGGCAGAACCCGGCTTCCAGTTGCCGCCCCGCAGCCAGGCCTCGGCCTTCGGCAGCTCGCGAATGGCGTTTAGCAGAAGCGCAATGGCTGTGTCGGCCACCTCGTCGTTCAACACGTCGGGCGTATTGGTGACGATGATGCCCTTCGAACCTGCAAGCTTCGCATCGATGCCGTCGTAACCCACCCCGAAACTGGCGACGATCTCCACATTCGGCAATTGTTCGAACCAGGCGACCGGGAAAACTCCGCTGAGCGCCACGCCGCGAATACGTTTCGCCGTCTCGGCATCGAGCTTCAGCGTCTCGTCGCGATCGACGGTTACTACTTCGAAACGATCCTTCAGCTGGGCGAGAACGCGATCATGTATCTTCCCGGGAACGAGAACGGCAATGCGGGACATGGCTTTTCCTCTTGGCTTCGGCGGTCAGGAACGCGGCCGATAAGGGCTTGTGGACTGGCGGATACGCATTTCCGGCTTGATGAGATGGATGCCATCAGGCTCATGACTGCCGGCAAGTCGATCAAGTAGGGCGCGGGCGGCAAGACGTCCAACCTCCGTCTGGCCGTTCCAGACGGTGGTCAGTGCCGGCGTGGCGATCGAAGCTTCCTCCAGATCGTCATAGCCGGTCACCGAGATATCGCTGCCAGGCACGAGGCCCGCGCGGGCGATACCGTTCATAAGGCCGATCGCGACCAGATCGTTCCAGCAGACGGCCGCCGTAGGCTTCTGCGGCAGGGAAAGGAAATGTACCGCGGCCTCGAAACCGCCCTGCTTCGAGCGCGGGCCGGGAATGCGCAGGTTCGGATCGACCTCGATGCCGGCCTTGCGCAGCGCATTGACATAGCCCTGATAGCGGTCGCGCCCAGTCGAGGTCTGGTCCGTACCGCCGATCATCGCGATCGTGCGATGGCCGAGGCCGATCAGGTGGTTGGTGGCAAGCGAAATGCCGTAGCTGTCGTCGCCGCGATAAGTCGGCACATCCTGGCTGTCCATGGAACGGGCGACGAGGATCGCCGGCATGCCGTTTTCTTCCGCGAGCTGGATATCCTCCGGCGGCGTGCCGATCGCCGGCGACATGATGACCCCGTCACCACCGAGCTGCAGCAGGGTTTCGATGAAGGTGCGCTGCTTCTCGACGGAATCGTAGTGATTGGAGAGAATGAAGGTGTGGCGGCTGCGATCGAGTTCGCTTTCGATCGCCTTCAGGATTTCCCCGTAGAACGGGTTCATGATGTCGTGAACGACAACGCCGATAATGCCGGAGCGTGACGTGCGCAGGCTGGCGGCGCGGCGATTGTAGATGTAACCGAGCGCGCGGGCCTGTTCCTTGATCTTTTCGCGAGTATTGCCGGCAACCAGCGGACTGTCGCGTAAGGCAAGGGAAACGGTCGCCGTTGATATGCCGAGTGTTTCGGCAATCGTCGAAAGCTTGATCTTCTGAACCACGTCTCCTCCTCCGGGCAACGCGTGAAGCTGGTCGACGGCTGCCGCGGTGCAACGCCAGCCTTAAAAAGTTTAATTAAAAGATTTAAGCGGCGCAGGCAATTCGCCTTTTGAGGAAATTTTCAGTCTTCCTCATCTTCGTCGACATGCATTGCCTCCGCCTGCAGATTGGCGTCGATCGCCTTGAGCAGACGCACCAGATTGCGGATCTCCTTTTCGGAGAAATCGAGCGTCGCCAGCTTGTCGCAGGAGGAAGCCGCAAGCTCGATTGCCTGCACGCTGCCACGACCGAGTTCAGTGAGGTATACCTTGGTGAGGCGGGCGTCTTCGGCGTCAGGCTTGCGTTCCAGGAAGCCCTGAGCCTCCATGCGGCCGATGGTGCGGGTCATGGTGGGCGCCTTGACACCGAGCTTCTGGGCAAGCCCGCCGGCTGTCATACCATCGCTTTCGGCAAGGGAAGTGATGACCCCGTCCTGGCCGGCATAGAGACCACTTTCAAGAAGGTTGCGCGACAGGACCGTACGCATGGAGCGAGCAGCCTGCGTCAGAGCCGGCGAAAAATCGACAAGCGTATACTCGGTCTGGTCCTTCTTTTTCTTGTGCTTCTTGCCGTCCTTATGCTTCTTGCCCATTGCCATCCCTTTGATCTTTAAGCACTGCCCAGGCTGGGTTATGACATTGCCCATCATCTCGTCATAAACAAGAGGCAACGCCCGATGTTGGTTCCGTCGTTCCGTTTCGAGGACAATGATCCGGCACTCGCTCCGAAGGCACGCCGCCGGTGGATAGCGGTCCTGCCACTCGGCGCACATGAACAGCACGGCCCCCATCTGCCCTTCGAAACCGACACATTGATCGCGCAGGGCATCGTCAACAGGCTGAAAACCGCCCTGCCGGCCGGTTTGCCCGTCACCGTACTCCCCATCGAATCGGTCGGCTACTCCTTAGAGCACATGGATGTTGAAGGAACGAAGACGCTCCCTTTTGATACAGCCGTAAAGCGCTGGCTCGATATCGCTGAAAACCTCTCGAAGCTCGGTATCCGCAAATTCGTGATGCTGAATGCCCATGGCGGCAACTCGCCGCTGATGACCATCGTCGCCACGGAAGCGCGTGTGCGCTTCAGCATGCTGGCCGTCGCCACGAGCTGGACCCGCTTCGGCCTGCCGGAGGGTGTGATCTTGCCGGATGAAAAGGCTGTAGACATTCATGGCGGAGATATCGAAACATCCGTCATGCTGGCGCTCTATCCGAGCAGGGTGGATATGGAGAAAGCTGCCGACTTCCCTTCCAACCAGACAGAGTTCGCCCGGTGCTTCAAGCACCTGCGCGCCTATGGCCCGCATGCCTTCGGCTGGAAGATGTCCGATCTCAACCCGCAAGGCGCTGCAGGCAATGCGAAAAAGGCGACTGCAGAAAAGGGTGAGGCGCTGATAGCCCATGCGGTCAGCGGATTGGTGGAGCTGCTGCAGGATGTCGATGCTTTCGACGCAGAAACGCTGCGATGAAGGCGCGGCTTTGCATAGAAAGCAATGTGATCTTATAACATACAAAACCCTTTGAACTGCCGCTTCCAAGCGCCTATATGAAACCGACCCATTCAGGCCCCGCACTTTGCCCTCGGGGTCAATATCCTACTTTCGAGGTTCTCATGACCGACGCGATCCAGACACAGCAGAAGCCCATCCCCGTCACCGTGCTCACCGGTTATCTCGGTGCCGGCAAGACGACGCTGCTCAACCGCATCCTTTCCGAAAACCACGGCAAGAAATATGCAGTCATCGTCAACGAGTTCGGCGAGATCGGCATCGACAACGACCTGATCGTCGAATCCGACGAAGAAATCTACGAAATGAACAATGGCTGTGTGTGCTGCACGGTCCGAGGCGACCTGATCCGCGTCGTCGAGGGCCTGATGCGCCGTCCCGGCCGCTTTGACGGCATCATCGTCGAAACAACCGGCCTTGCCGATCCGGTTCCGGTCGCTCAGACCTTCTTCATGGATGATGACGTCCGCGCCAAGACCGAACTCGACGCCGTCGTTGCCCTCGTCGATGCCAAGCATCTGCCGCTGCGCCTGAAGGACAGCCGCGAGGCCGAGGACCAGATCGCCTTCGCCGACGTCGTCATCATCAACAAGACCGATCTCGTCACGCCAGAAGAACTGGCGCAGATCGAAGACATCGTGAACGCCATCAACCCGGCTGCTCGCGTCTATAAGACGAGCCGTTCCGGCGTTGATCTCGCCCGCGTTCTGGACCAGGGCGCCTTCAATCTAGAGCGCGCGCTGGAAAACGATCCACATTTCCTCGAGCACGGCCATGACGATCATGTCTGCGGCCCGGACTGCGATCATGATCACCATGGTCATGATCACCATCATCACGATCATGACCACGACCATCACCACCATCATCATGGTGAGATGTCGGCCATCCATGACATAACGGTGCAGTCCGTTTCGCTGCGCGGCGGCGAGATGAACCCGGAGCGCTTCTTCCCCTGGATCCAGAAGATCACCCAGACGCAGGGCCCAAGCATTCTGCGCCTCAAGGGCATCATCGCCTTCAAGGGTGACGCCGAGCGCTACGTCGTCCAGGGCGTGCATATGATCATCGAAGGCGACCATCAGCGTCCTTGGAAGGACGGAGAGAAGCACGAGAGCCGTCTCGTCTTCATCGGTCGCGACCTCGACCGCGCCAAACTGGAAGAATCCTTCAAGGCGTGCGAGGCGACTGCCTGATGCCAACAGTTGCACCGCTTGATCTCGACGGCCACGTTCTGGCCGTCGAATTTTTAGGTGATGTTCCCTTCTTCGCGAATGCCAACGGTACTTTTCACCGGCTCGGTGGCGGCGACAAGGTCATCGAAGCCCATCAGGGCATGCTGACGGCGATCCGTGATCCCTACAGCGAAAGCCTGATTTCGGGCGGCGAGGATGGCAAGGTGCTGCGCATCGCTGCTGACGGCAGCGTCAGCGAAATTGCCTCGGCCCCGCGCAAATGGATTTCTCAAGTCGCCGCCGGCCCGCAGGGTGCGATCGCTTATTCCTATGGCAAGAGCACGCTCGTGCGCCTCGCCGATGGCACGACGAAGGAATTTCCCGAAGAGCGCACGGTCGAAGGCATCGCCTTCGCGCCCAAGGGCCTGCGCATCGCAGCCGCTCGTTATAACGGCGTATCGCTGCATTGGGTCGGCACAAGCGCCAAGCCTGTTGATCTCGAATGGAAGGGCGCCCATACCGGCGTCACGTTCTCGCCCGACGGCAATTTCCTGGTCACATCAATGCAGGAAAATGCGCTTCACGGCTGGAAGCTCGACGTCAAGTCGGGCACCGAAGCCCGCCACATGCGTATGACCGGCTATCCGGCCAAGGTGAAGTCGCTCTCCTGGTCCGCGAAGGGCAAGTGGCTTGCCTCCTCCGGTGCGCCTGCCGCCATCGTCTGGCCCTTCCAGGGCAAGGACGGTCCGATGGGCAAGGCGCCACTGGAGCTCGGCACGCGCTCCAACATCATGGCAACTGCGGTGAAATTCCACCCGGTCGAGGATATACTCGCCATTGGCTTCATCGACGGCATGATCCTTGCCGTTCGCCTCGCCGACAGTAAGGAAGCGCTACTGCGCCGCCCCGGCAAGGGCGCTATCACCGGTATGAGCTGGAGCAAGGACGGCAAGCTGCTCGCTTTTGCTTCCGAGACCGGCGATTGCGGTGTAGTGGATATTGCGGCTTGAGGAAAAGCGGATGCCGATGACAAGGATAGCAGCACCAGAAGAGCGGGCGGGAGGTAGCATGGGTTCTCCGTGGCCCACCATCCGTGCCGAAGCTATCGATCTGGCAGATCGCGAGCCCACTCTTCGTAAACTGCTTTCGACACAGATCATCGGCGCAGAGAATGACGCCGATATCATCGCGCATGTGATTTCGGCGCGCCTCTCGGTCGCGAGGGTCGATGCCGAAGACCTGTTCCAGCTATTTTATAGCATACTACAGGAACACCCCGATATCGGCGCCGCCATCGAAGCCGATCTTCTGGCCGTGCGCGAACGAGATCCCGCCTGCACCACCTATCTGCACGCATTGTTGAACCTCAAGGGCTTTCACGCCCTACAGACCCATCGCATTGCCCATGCCCTGTGGATGGCTGGCCGTGTCGAGATTGCGAGCTGGCTTTCCAACCTCGCCTCGCTGGTTTTCGGCCCGGATATCCATCCGGCTGCACGGATCGGTTCCTCGATCATGCTCGACCATGGGTCGGGCATCGTCATCGGCGAGACGGCCGTCATCGAAGATGAAGTCTCTATCCTGCAGAACGTTACGCTTGGTGGTACGGGCAAGGAGACAGGTGATCGCCACCCGAAAATCCGCCACGGCGTGATGATCGGCGCCGGTGCAAAGATCCTCGGTAATATCGAGATCGGCGCTTTCAGCAAGATCGCGGCCGGCAGTGTCGTACTGAAAGCGGTCCCAGCTCATTGCACGGTTGCCGGTGTTCCGGCGGCTGTCGTGCGTATTCATCGCAATGATGAAATTCCGGCCGAAACGATGGATCAGAATATCTAAGCGGCTTGCTGGTTTTCTCCTGCCGCCTCGACGCGGTTGCGGCCTTCGCGCTTCGAACGGTAGAGCGCCTCATCCGCCTTCTGCACGAGCCGCTCGAAATCCCCGGCCTCGTCCGTGCGTGTGGAAACGCCGATGCTCAACGTTGGGAAGATCGCCAGATCCGGCATCTGCATGACGGCTGCCGCAAAGGAAAGACGGATGCGGTTTGCGATCTCTATCGCCTCGTCCCGATCGACATTGCGGAGCACCGCCAGGAATTCATCCCCGCCTTGCCGGGCGAGCAGATCTCCGGAGCGCATGATGCCCTTCGACACTTTAGAGAAAAGTCGCAGGACCTCGTCGCCGGCGGCATGACCATGCTGGTCGTTCAACTGCTTGAAATTGTCGATATCGATGACGAGGAGCGATACCGGCTGGCCGGTAAGCAACGGCACATGCTGGGCAAGGCCGCTACGGTTGAGCATTCCGGTCAGGGGATCGTGATGCGCAAGCTCGATGAGCTGGTTCCGGCTCCTTTCGGCCGCCATCAGCACCATTGCCATGCTGCGAAGCATGATGAAGGCCACGGCCGATACCGCCATCCAGCTATGGATGACGCTGCCGCCGAAGGGATCCGGCCCGCCGATGTCTCCGGTTGCGGCGAGAAGGCTGCGAACTGCGAAGATCGCCGCGGTGACGACGTAAAGCCCCAGAAGAAGAGCCGCCGAATAAAGTTTCTCGCGGCGGAGAATGCCGGCTGCTTCCCTGGCGATCGTGATATCACAGAGGCAGCAGATCACCGAGACATAGAGGAGACGCTCAGATATCGCTGCGGGATCGCTGATGAAAAGCGCCACGGGCATGCTGCCGCAGACTATCACGAGCCAGGAATAGCGCCGGTCGATGGGATGTCCCGCAAAGGCGCGGGCGGCAAAGAACATCAGCATGTAGCCGACGATGGTCAGCACATTACCCGCGTCGATGGAGATATAGTAGGGAACGAGATTGCGCAGCGCGACGAGGAAGGAACCGATACCGACGAGCAGGTTGCTGGCGCCCCACCAGAGCGGCCAGCGTTCGAAGCGGCCCGTCGCATAGGCAGCGAACTGGAGAGCGCTCAGAACGACGCAGCTCACCGCAACGATGAAATAAATTGTCCGCAGATCCAGCAGCATCGAGCCTATCCCGAAGTCCCACACCGCAGACCATACAGGAAGCGATTTGCAGTTTGATTGGATGCTTCGCTAAAAATTTAGCGACATTTGGTTTTTCAGCGTCAGGCGGCCCGTACCGCGCCGATGATGTCAGCCAGCAGGCCGTGCAGCGAATCCCGATAGCCGTTGCGCGCGGAAGGGCCGCTCTCCTCCGAGGTCATGACGACCGTGAGATTGAGCGACGGCACGATATAGAGCATCTGGCCTCCATAGCCCCAGGCGAAATGCACCTGCTCTCCGCCGATCTGCCGCGTAAACCAGCCGTAACCATATTCATCACCCGAGAAGCGCGAATTGGTGCGGCGCTGCCAGGATTGGGCAACCCAGTCCGCCGGAACCACCTGTTTGCCTTCGTCCGTGCGCCCGCCGTTGCGGTAAAGCTCACCGAAAGCAAGCAAGGATCGGGCGCTCATCGCCATCTGGTTGCCGCCGAGATAGATGCCTTGCGGATCGCGCTCCCAAGCACCGATGCTAAAGCCCTCGACGGGACCGAGCCACTCTCGCGCCAGCGCCAGCGTCGACTTGCCGCCGACTTTGGTCAAAATAGCGGAGAGAAGATGCGTCGAGGCCGTGGAATAGAGCATCTCTCCACCGGGCTGATCAACGAAAGGCTGCGAGAGCGCAAAGCGGACCCAGTTGCGTGAGGAGACCCAGCGCCCGTAATTCGCCCCGGACATGCGATCCAACCCCGCCTGCATGGAGAGAAGATTGCCGATGGTGATCTCGTTGAGGCGCTGATCCGGCGAAGCCGGTAGATCCGCCTTCAGGATCGGCGCGATCTTCTGGTCCGGTCCTTCCAGCAGGCCCTTGCCGATCGCAATGCCGACCAACGCTGAAATGATCGATTTCGATGCGGATTTGATATTGGTCGATTCCGATGGTGAATGACCGCGATAGCCGTGCTCCGCCACCACCCGCCCGTCACGGGCGACAACAACGCTTTTCAGCGGTTTCAACTCCTCCCGCTCTCCGAGGCTGTCCAGAAGAGTTGAGAGGGAGCTTCCCTGCTGCTGGGCGAGAGCGGCAATAGGGACGAGCAACAGTGAAAGGCAGAGAGCGAGGCGCTTGATCATGGAGCGATGAGCTAGCGCAGCTGCGTGACGAAATCAGCAGCGGAAAGCGCCGATTCACGCGGACGTGAAACTTTATGATCCGCGCACTGGCCACTTGCAGTCCTGCGAAGCGGCACGACATACTGCCCATGACCCGCCCATATGCGCATCTGGAGGAGACTGCATGGCTCGCGTGATCGTCATCGGAGCAACAGGACATGTCGGCACCTATCTCGTACCCCGCCTCGTCGAGGCCGGCCATGAGGTGGTGGCGATCAGTCGCGGCGCAGCCGCGCCTTATAAGGCACATGAAGCGTGGAGCCGTGTCGATATCAGGCATATGGATCGCGCAGCGCTCGAGGCGGAAGGCCGCTTCGGCGATGCGATCCGCGCGCTGGAGGGTGAGATCGTCATCGACATGATCTGCTTCACGCCTGAAAGCAACGAACAGCTCGCAACCACCCTTGAGGGTCATGTCCGCCATTTTCTCCATACCGGCACGATCTGGACCCATGGTTTCTCCACCGTCGTGCCGACGCCGGAGGAGGCACCGAAGAAGCCCTTCGGCGACTACGGCGTAAAGAAAGCCGCGATCGAAGCCGATCTGCTACGGATGGCTCGCGAGAAGAATTTTCCGGTAACTCTCATCCATCCCGGCCATATCGTCGGCCCCGGCTGGAACCCGCTGAACCCTGCCGGGCATTTCAATCCCGAGGTTTTCACCTCGTTGGCACGTGGAGAAACGCTGGCCCTGCCGAATTTCGGTATGGAAACCGTGCATCACGTCCATGCCGACGATATTGCAGAACTCTTCATGGCCGCCATCGCAAAGCCTGAGGCCGCAATCGGTCAGGCTTTCCACGCCGTTTCGGAAAAGGCGGTGACGCTGCGGGGTTATGCCGAGGCGATGGCCGCGTGGTTTGGCCAGGAAGCGAAGCTGGAATTCCTTCCCTTTGAGGCCTGGGCAAAAAAACAGAACCCAGAAGAGGCGAGAGCCACCTGGGAACACATCGCCCGCAGCCCCAACTGCTCCATGGAAAAAGCCCGCCGGTTGCTTGGCTTCACACCGCGATACAGCTCGTTGCAAGCCGTGCAGGAAGCGGTCCGCTGGTTGATCGAAAATGGCCGCGTCGAAGCAAAAGCTTCGTGATCATTCGGCGATGACCTTAAACAAAAAAGCCCCTCCCGAGAAAGGGAGGGGCTTCAGCCGGTCAGGCCGCCTTCCGGACCGGCGCGCCGGCCAGCATGCGTCCCGAAGGAACGATCATGCCGGCCGCGCCGCCAAGCCAGCCCTCGACGAGCTCAAGCGCCAGAAAGCGCGAGCGTTCGAAGGGGCCGGGCATGACAAGGTGACGAGCCTTCTCGGCAAAAAAGCCGAAGCGCTCGTAATAGTCCGCATCGCCGACGAGCAGGATCGCGCCGTGGCCGCGGTTTTTTGCTTCGAGGATCGCCGCGCGCATCAGCGCCGAGCCGATGCCTTTGCCGCCATGCTTGCCGTCGACGGCGAGCGGGCCGAGCAGCAGCGCATCGAGCGGCGTACCCTCGTAGTTGATGCCGGCTTCGACATTCCACAGACGCACCGTGCCGATCACATGGCCGTCGCGGTCGCGCGCGACCAGCGCCAGGCCTTCGGCCGGCACACGGTTGCGGCGGATCATTTCCGACGACTTCTTGCGACGATCCGGCCCCATGACGCGATCGAGCAGGGTTTCGCGAGCGACGACGTCGGACGGATTTTCCGCATCGATAGTGAAAGTAACAGGCGCAAAGAATGCGCGGACAGAATCAAGAACAGCGGCCATCTTGGCCTCCCGTACCCAATACCGTTATCAGCGGTGATGACTGGAAATTGTGAAGTTGCCGCCCCGGCTGGTTACGGGGCTGGCAGAAACAAGACCTTAGATGACGTAGGCCTTCAGCGGCTCGAAGCCATTGAAAGCGACTGCCGAGTAGGTCGTCGTGTAGGCGCCTGTACCTTCGATCAGAACCTCGTCGCCGATCGTCAGAGACATCGGCAGCGGATAGAGGTTCTTTTCGTACAGCACGTCGGCCGAGTCACAGGTCGGGCCGGCGATCACGCAGGGCTCCATCTCGTCGCCGTCGCGTTCGGTGCGGATCGGGTAGCGAATGGCTTCGTCCATCGTCTCGGCGAGACCGCCGAACTTGCCGATGTCGAGGAAGACCCAGCGGGCGTCGTCATTGTCCGACTTCTTGGAAATCAGCACGACTTCAGCCTTGATGACACCTGCATTGCCAACCATGCCGCGACCTGGCTCGATGATCGTCTGCGGGATCTGGTTGCCGAAATGCGTACGCAGCGCCTGGTAGATCGACTTGCCGTAAGCTTCTGCGGACGGAACATCGCGCAGATACTTGGTCGGGAAGCCGCCGCCCATATTGACCATCTGCAGGTGGATGCCCTGCTTGGCAAGCTGGACGAAGACGCGCTTGGCATCTGCAAGAGCCGAATCCCAGGCATCGACCTTGGTCATCTGCGAGCCGACATGGAACGAGACGCCATAGGACTGCAGGCCGAGCTGATGAGCATAGACGAGAACGTCGACGGCCATCTGCGGAACGCAGCCGAACTTGCGCGACAGCGGCCATTCGGCGCCTTCACCATCGGTCAGGACGCGGCAGAAAACGCGCGCACCCGGAGCTGCACGGGAAATCTTCTCGACTTCTTCGTGGCTGTCGACTGCAAAGAGGCTGACGCCGAGTGCATGCGCACGGGCGACGTCGCGTTCCTTCTTGATCGTGTTGCCGTAGGAGATACGGGCTGCGGTCGCACCGGCTTCCAGCGCCATTTCGATTTCTGCGACGGACGCGCAATCGAAGTTGGAACCGAGGCTGGCGAGCAGCTTCAGGACTTCCGGAGCTGGGTTGGCCTTGACGGCGTAATAGATCGCGCTGTCCGGCATCGCGTGACGGAAGGCGTGGAAATTGTCTCTGATGACATCGAGGTCAACCACGAGGCAGGGACCGTCGGGACGTCGGGTTGCGAGAAAGTCGCGGATGCGCTGGGTGGTCATATCGATTCCCTCTTCCAATTCCAGAGCTCCGGCACGAACCGGAGGACAAAGGGCATACAAGAACCGCTCAGGAACCAGCCGGTGGAGACCCCGGATCCTTGACGGCGCTTGATGCGCGAATAGTGAACCAACGCCGCGAATGCGGTATGGGTTCGGCTTTGTCTGCCATGGATTGGAGGGAGTATCCCTGCCGCACTTCCGGCAATGAAGGTGTGCCTCTTCAGTAACCCCCGCTGATGGAAAGCAGGGAGAGAACAAAAAGGCCCGCACCGTCGTTGCTTCAGGCGTCCTCGCATTTTCCGGTTGGCCGGAATAGCGACTGGAGGGGTTAATTCCAGGTACCTTACCGATTTCCTCACCAATTCGAGGGTTCGGCGGACACCCATGGGCACGTGCGACTTTGGGCTGGGTGGGAAATAAGAATATTCGCCGACATAATCAAGAGAATTTTTGATCGCGCCCCAAAAAATAAATTGAACAAAGCAGCCAGATTTGTTCAATATTCTGAAACAGATCGGAGGAATCATGGACACGCTGACCCGCATACGCGCCTTCATCGATGTGGTCGAAGCGGAAGGTTTTTCTGCTGCTGCGCGGCGCACCGGCCGCTCCAAGGCCCTGCTCTCGAAATACGTGCGCGAACTGGAAGACGAACTCGGCGCCTTGCTGCTCAATCGCACCACCCGTCAGTTCTCGATGACCGAGGCCGGACACACCTATTATCGCACGGCATCCGACATCCTGAAGGAGATCGATAACCTCGCCGACCTCGTGCGGGAGAACAATGCGCAACTGAAGGGCCGCCTGAAGGTTTCTGTGCCGCGCACCTTCGTCGATGCCGATGTCGGCCAGTCGTTGATCGACTTCGCCAAGGAAAATCCAAACCTGCAGCTGGAGATTGCCGCCGACGACCGATTCGTCGACCTGATCGAGGAAGGCTTCGACGTCGCGGTCCGCGTCACCAAACTCGAAGATTCCGGTATGATCGCCCGCAAGATCTCCGATTTCCGCGTCCATATCTGTGCCACGCCGGAATTCCTCGAACGCTACCCCAACATCGAGCACCCGAGCGATATCTCCAACGTGCCCTTCATCGTCGATACCAATTCCCGCAACCAGGCGAGCATCCGCTTCTACAATCCCGACAGCACCTCCTTTGCGGTCGCCGTTTCCGGCCCGATGGAAGTCAACAGCCCGCACGCGACACTGCGCGCCGCGCTCTCAGGGGTCGGGATTGCGCTGATTCCAGACTTTATCGCTCGCAAACCGATCGAAGACGGTCGGCTGGTGACGTTGTTCAACGACTATATTCCGACTGACCGCGGCATCTATGCCGTCTATCCGCACCGCCGCTATCTGCCGGCAAAGGTCAGGATCTTCGTGGACTACCTTTACAACTGGTTTAAGAAACATCCCTGAAGCGAGCGGGATGCGCGCCCAAGCGTCGCAGGGGCGGTCCCAATTCCGTCCCATTTTCTGGTGAGAAATCACCCCAACCGAACAGGGCAGCGGGTAAGCATGAAAAGTTCGACACTTCTGACGGCTGGGCTTCTTTCGCTCGCCCCCGCCACGGCCTTCGCCCATCCGCATATCTTCGTGGAAGCGCGGCTGGAAGTTGTCGCAGCACCCGACGGCAGCATTCAGGAACTGCGAAATGTCTGGCGCTTCGATGAGGTCTTCTCCTCTTCGGTCGTCATGGATTTCGACAAGAACACCGATCTGAAGTTGGAGCCGAACGAACTTGCCGAGGTCGGCAAGACGGTCCGAGATTCGCTTGCCGACTACGATTACTACATGAACTTGACGATCAACGGGAAGAACATCACCGTCCAGAAGCCCGACATCATCCACGTCGACTACAAGGAAGGTCAGCTTCTGATGTTTTTTGCGGTCAAACCGGTCGAAAAGATGCCGCTGAAGGGCAAGCTGACCTTCGGCGTCTATGATCCGACGCTCTACACCTCGATCGACTTCCCGACCGACAACGAACTCGCCACGGTCGGCGACGGCTTCAAGGCTTGCAAGCACGCAGTCGTGCGCCCAGACGCAGACGAGGTAATCTCGGAAAACAAGCAGTCGCTGACCGACGCTTTCTTCAACGATCCGACCGGCACCAATATGTCGAAGCTCTTTGCCACGCGGCTGGAGGTCACATGCTGATAAAGCGCCTGCCCCTCGCCCTGCTTGCGATCGCTGTCATGACCGTCGCTGCCCATGCGCAATCGCCGCTCGGCATCGGTACGGCCGAGCCGAGCTTCCAGCCGACGGGCGGGCCGCTGGCGCCACTCTTTCTCTACGTGAATTACGAGCAGCAGGCCTTCTATCGTGCGCTGACTGGCGCGCTGAAGGAGATGCGCCAGGATCCCTGGCAGCTTTCCTCGCTGATCGGCCTTTCCTTTGCCTATGGCGTCTTTCATGCCGCCGGCCCCGGCCACGGTAAGGCCGTCATCTCGTCCTACATGATCGCCAACGAAGTCGAGCTTCGACGTGGCATCGTCATCTCCTTCATCTCAGCCTTCGTCCAGGGCGCTATGGCCGTCGTGCTTGTCGGCGGCGCGTGGCTGGTGCTGCGCGGCACCGGTATCACGCTGACCATGGCAACACAGGCCATGGAAATCGCAAGCTTCGTGATGGTCATCCTCTTCGGTGGCTGGCTGCTCTTCCGAAAGCTGCGCTCGATGGCCGGCAGCCTGCCACGCCGTCGGCTCATGGCAACGCCGGCCGGGCCGGTCAGCATGATGCTGGACTGGAAGGAGAATGCCGCCGAACGCCAGCGCGCCAATTTCAGCTTCAACGGCAAGGCGCAGGCCGTGGACCCCGGCCATACCTATGTGCCCGGCATGGTCTGCGAGACCTGCGGCAATTCACACCTGCCCGATCCCTCGCTGGTCAGTGGCGACAAGTTTAACGCGCGTGAGGCATGGTCTGCAGTGATCGCTGTGGGCTTGCGCCCCTGCTCCGGCGCATTGCTGGTCATGACCTTCTCACTGCTGAACGGGCTTTATCTCGGCGGCGTGCTCTCGGTCGTCGCCATGTCGCTCGGCACCGCCATTACCGTTGCAATTCTTGCCACGCTCGCCGTCACGGCCAAGAGCACGGCGGTGCGCCTCTCCGGCCGCGGTTCGTCTGCCTCCGTCTGGATCGGCAATGCGATCGAGATATCAGGTGCAATTCTTGTAATATTGATGGGTGTATTGCTGCTCGGAGCCTCCCTGCAGGGATAGTCTTCAGGGCTTTCTGCTACGCTGATAGCGCGCTCGCAGCCAGAATATGCCGAAGAAACACATCAGCAGGCAGACGCCGACGATGACCGCCAATGTCGGCGAGAAACTGCCGATCCACAGCACGATGGTCGGCAGGAAGTAGATCACCAGCCCGGCAGAAAACAGAATGATTGCGGCGGCGGTCGCCTGCGAACGGCTTTCCGGGCTCATGGACATGCTCACTCCTCTTGTCCGGGAGTGGATAGGCCAGCCGCTTCGCAAAGGCAACTGGCCCTGATGCTACTGAGACAGAGTGACCTTGGCGGAGGAAACCGTTGCCTCGATATGATCGACAAGCTGATCGGGAAGACCGAGCCTGCCGGCGAGCAGATCGAGATAGCCGCGTTCGGCACGCGAATCCGGCTCGATCGTCAGGCGCGAGGCTGTGTAGAGCTCGACCTTCTGTTCCTCGGTAACGGCTGCGGCGATAAGTGCATCGATATCCGTCGGCTCCGAAAGCTCGCGTTCGATGAAGCTCGCTGCCTCGCCGCTGACATCGGCAGCCTTGACCTTGTCCATGATGAGGGCGCGCTCTGCATCGTCGATATGACCGTCGGCCTTGGCGGCAGCGATCATGGCACGGATGAGGATGAGCACGAATTCATTGCTGGTCGCCGGCGAGGCCGGACCGAAGCCGGATTCCGCGGGCGGAGGCAGGAGAACGGGATTGTTCGCCGTCGGCGCATCAGAGGGTGCCGCAGGCGCTTGCCCGGCCTGATAATTCTTCCAGGCCTGATATCCGAGACCTGCGATTGCTGCGAGACCGCCGATGGCGACGGCATTGCCGGCAATGTCGCGGCCGGTCTTGGTGCCGAGAAGGACGGCGGCAAGACCGGCGGTCTTCAACGGATTGTCCTTCGCCATCTGGATCGCGTCGCCCGCCCGGTCGCGCACGCTGCCGCCCACACCCGGCACTTGTGATCCCAGAAACTGGTCGAGTAGTTTCTTCGCGTCGAACATGTCCTCATCTTCTCCCTGTTTCAAAGGCTGGAGGAGAACATAGGTTTGCGACTGCCGAAATACAAACGAGGGCGGCACGGCCACCCTCGTTCAAAACCTGTCAGCTTTCAAAACCCGGCGGCTTCGACAGATCAGGCCTTCAGCGCGAAAGCTTCGGAGGCGAGCTTGGTGATACCTGCCCAGTCGCCCGCAGCCACCAGCTCCTTCGGTGCGACCCACGAACCGCCGACGCAGATGACGTTCGGCAGCGAGAGATAGTCGTTGGCATTCTTCAGCGAGATGCCGCCCGTCGGGCAGAAGAGCGTGCCAGCAAGCGGGGAGGAAAGCGCCTTGAGATAGGCGGCACCGCCGGCCTGCTCGGCCGGGAAGAACTTCAGCACCTGGTAGCCTTCTTCGCGTAGCGCCATGACTTCGCTTGCGGTGGCGGCGCCCGGAAGCAGCGGCACCGGAGAATCGGCGGCGGCATCCAGAAGCTCCTGGGTTGTGCCGGGGCTGACGATGAACTTGGAGCCTGCCTGCACGGCGGCTTCCCAGTGGGCTGCGTTGAGGATCGTGCCGGCGCCGACTTCAGCACCCTCTACCTCAGCAGCAACCGCGCGCACAGCCTCGAGAGCTGCCGGGGTGCGCATCGTGATCTCGATGGCCTTCAGACCGCCGGCAACGAGCGCTCGAGCGAGAGATACGGCCGACTTCGCGTCCTCGACGATCAGGACCGGAACGACGGGCTGGAGTTTCAGGATGGAAAGGAGTTTTTCTGTCTTCTCGCCCATGGCCACGGTTCCCTTAAACGATTGAAATCGGCTTTCGAATAGCGCCCCCACAGAGGCTTGTCGAGATAAAACCAGCCCGTGCGACAAGCCGGGTATTAAATCATTATAAATTGGGGTACCGTGCGACGATCGTCACAAAAGGTTCATTCGTATGGCGAAAGAGATCGAACGAAAGTTCCTCGTACGCGGCGAAGCATGGCGCTCTGCCGTAGAGTCCAAGTCGGTCCTGAAACAGGGCTATGTCGCCTCGATGGATGATCGCTCTGTGCGGATTCGCATCCTTGATGAAAAGACCGCGCGGCTGACGATGAAAATCGGCCGCGGCACCCTCACCCGCGATGAATTCGAATACGAGATCCCTGTCTCCGACGCCGAAGAACTGCTGGAAAACGCCATCGGTATCGTCATCGAAAAGACGCGTTACCGCGTCCCCTATGAAGGTTTCGTCTGGGAAGTTGATGTCTTTGCCGGCGCCCATCGCGGCCTCGTCATAGCCGAAGTCGAGATGCAAGCCGAAACTGACAATCCTCCCTTGCCCGCCTGGCTCGGCCGCGAGGTCACGGGCGATTTCCGCTATTCCAATCAGGCGCTGGCCACAGAATTTGAGCACGACAGGCATGGGCTATCGCATACGGCCTGAGGCCGACTTTACCGACGAGTTCCGAAGCGCCGCTGAGGAGCAGTTGAAGCGCGCCATCACCGTTCTCGACAAGCGGCCGGAAGGCGCCCATGAGGCGATCCACGCCTTCCGCAAGAACATCAAGCGGCTGCGTTCACTTTATCGTCTTGTGTCTCGCGAAGTGCCGGAATTCCAGAAGCGGGAAAATGCCCGGCTGAGAGAAACGGCACGGTCGCTGTCTGCCATCCGCGATGCCGCGGCAATCGTTGGTACTGCCCGCTACCTGCAGGACAATGCTCGCAATCTGGAAGAGGCCGAGGCGCTCGGCCGTATCGTTTCCATTCTGGAAGCCCGGCGCGACTGGATGGCGGAAGCCGAAAGCGGCCTTGAGGAAAGGCTGCATTATGCTGCCGGCAAGTTGCGGGAAGCGATCGCGGCACTTGACGATGTCGCCTTCGACAAGAGCCACCGCAAGAATGCCCGTATGCTGGCAAAAAGCTGGCGCAGGACAGCATCGCGCGCCAGGGAAGCGCTCGATGCCTGCCAAGAGGACACAGCGGCCGGAGATTTCCACGAGCTGCGCAAGCGCACCTACGATTATCGCCTTTATCACGCGCTTCTGCGCGATCTCTGGCCAAGCGCCATGAAGGCCAAGCGCGACTTCGCCAAGGATCTTGTTGAACGTCTCGGCCATATCAACGATCTCGCCGTGCTTTCAGGCCTCGTGGAGGCAGAACCACAACTCTTCACCCGCAACGACGATCTCGCCCATCTGCTGGATGCCATCATCTTCCGCCAACAGGAGGATCGGCGCGAAGCGTTACGCGACGCCGAAACGCTCTATGGCGATGATCCTGACGATGAAGCGCAGCGTCTGGAATTGCTTTGGGTGTCTATCGGCAATTGACGTATTTGATCTGTTGACCTCAACTTTACTTGAGGTCTTAGCCTCGGCCCGGTCAATGAACCGATCGAGGAAAATATGTCTGCAGATAATGCCACGACGCCCCAGATCCTGGGCATCTACGAAACCCATCTCACCGTCGCCGATCTGAAGACCTCCATTCCTTTCTACCGCGATATTCTCGGCCTGGAGCTCGCCGCCGAATTTCCCGAGCGCCGCATTGCCTTCTTCTGGGTGAACGGCAAGAAGAACGCCATGCTCGGCCTTTGGGAAACCGGCACCGGCCCCTTGAAGATGCGCCTGCACATGGCCTTCCGCCTGTCGCAGGAAGAAATGATGAGGGCACCGGCGCTGCTGATCCACAAGGGCCTGAAGCTGCATGGCTTTCACGGCGAGCCGATCACCGAACCGATCGTCATCGGCTGGGTGCCGGCACTGTCGCTCTATTTCAACGATCCCGACGGACATTCGATCGAATTCCTGAGCGTGCTCGACGAAGAGCCGGATGCTGCGTTTGGCATGCGGTCCTACGCCGAATGGAAGGCGCGCGGATAGGCACAATCCCACAATGCCGTCCTTGCGTAATGTCATTGCGCAGGGACGGCATATTCTGTATTTCCACGCGCATGACCGACAATGCGACCCAAACAAGCCCCTTCCTGGTGGCAGCGCTCTATCATTTCGTATCCCTGCCACGCTTCGAGAGCCTGCAGGCGCCATTGCAGGCGCTCTGCGAGGAGAATGGCGTGAAGGGTACGCTTCTGCTTGCCCATGAAGGCATCAATGGCACGATTGCAGGACCGGATGCCGGCATCCATGCCGTCCTCTCCTTCCTGCGTGCACAGCCGGAATTTGCTGCCCTGGAGCACAAGGAAAGCCGCGCATCCAAAATGCCTTTCCTGCGCATGAAGGCAAAGCTGAAGAAAGAAATTGTCACCATGGGCGTCGAGAATATCGACCCCAACAAGGTGGTTGGGACCTATATCGATCCAAGCAACTGGAATGCCCTGATCTCCGATCCCGATACGATCGTCATCGACACCCGCAACGACTACGAGACGGCAATCGGCACCTTCCGCGGCGCGGTTGACCCCAAGACCAAGACCTTCCGTGAGTTTCCGGATTGGGTGCGCAACAATCCCGGCCTGCACAACAAGCCGAAGATCGCCATGTACTGCACCGGCGGCATCCGCTGCGAGAAGGCGACGGCCTTCATGAAGGAACAGGGCTTCGAAGAGGTTTATCACCTCAAGGGCGGCATCCTGAAATATCTGGAGGAAGTGCCGCAGGAGGAAAGTCTTTGGGACGGGGCATGCTTCGTCTTCGACGAGCGCGTTTCAGTGGAGCATGGCCTGAAGGAAGGCGAGCACAAGCTCTGCCACGCCTGCCGCAGCCCGATCACAGCAGAAGAGGTCACCTCGCCCTATTTCGAGGAAGGCGTTTCCTGCAGCAACTGCTACCATACGCGCAGTGAAGAAGATCGACTGCGCTATCGTCAGCGCCAGCACCAGATCGCGCTCGCCAAGAAGCGCGGCCAGAAGCATATCGGCACGTAAAGCAATTCCAGCAAAACTGCGCAGCTGTTTTGCGTCTGAAATTGCATGAAAACAAAGAGATAGGGCGACGTTTTAGCCAGCGATCCGACGCAGGACCCGGGCTTCGCGGCGCGCCTGCAACAGGCCATTGATCTGGTCGGTCGCCATCGGCTTGCCGAAGAAATAGCCTTGCAGACTGTCGCAGCCAAAGAGGCGGAGCGCGACCGCCTGCTCTTCCGTCTCGATGCCCTCGGCGGTGACGGGGATATCCAGCGCGCGGGCAAGTGCGACCGTCGCCTGCAGCATTTCCCGCTGCCGGCTGTCGCCGGTAATATCGGTCACGAGCGAGCGGTCGATCTTGATGCGGTCGAAGCCGAACTGCCGCAGGTAGCCGATCGAAGAGAAGCCGGAGCCGAAGTCGTCGAGCGCCACCTTGACGCCGAGCGACTTCAGTCGCTCGATCGATTGGCGCGTGCGCTGCGGATTTTGGATCATGTAGCCTTCGGTGATTTCCAGCGTGACGCGGCTCGCCTCGATCTCCGTCTGCTTCAGCACATAGCGAACATAATCGGTGAAGGCCGGATTGCGAAACTGGCCCGGTGAAACGTTGACCGAGATCTTCAGCTCCGGCCACTGCTTTGCCGTTTCGCAGGCCTTGCGCAATACGAAAAGGCCGAGGGATTCGATGAGTCCGCTGGTCTCTGCGATCGGAATGAAAACCTCAGGCGAAACCGGACCGTGGCCCGGCCGGTTCCAGCGCACCAGCGCCTCCACGCCATTCATCTCATGCGTCGCGGCATCGACGAGCGGCTGATAGGCAAGCGTGAGATCGCCGCTTTCGATCGCTATGCGCAGATCGAGCTCCAGCGCGTTGCGCTGCGCGCGATCGGTATCCATGGCCGGATCGTAGAGCGTCATGCGGGCGCGGCCGGCTTCCTTGGCCTTATACATGGCAAGGTCGGCGCGGCGCACCAGTTCCTCCCGGCCGATCGAACCGAGCGACGACATGGCGATGCCGATGCTGGCGCCGACCACGACGATACGCCGGCCGACTTCGAGCGGTTCGGCAAGGAAATCGAGGATCTGCTCCGCAAGCTGCAGCGCGGCCGCATTCTCCGCATCCGAAAGGAAAGCGATCGCGAATTCATCACCGCCGATGCGCGCGAGCACGGCATCCTCAGGGATCAGCACGTCCAGTCCCGCCGCAACAGCGCGGATCAACTGGTCGCCGGTGCCATGACCATAACTGTCGTTGACCTCCTTGAAGCCGTCGAGATCGAGATATAGCAGCAGGACGTTCCGCTTCGTCTGCCGTGCTTCTGCAACGAAGCTGTCGACGGCAAGCCCCAGGCCATCGCGATTGGAAAGGCCGCTCAGGCGGTCACGAAGTGTTTCTTCCCACGCACTGTTTTCCTCCGCCTTCAGCCGCCGCCCGGCCAGCCAGCCGATGATGAGCAGGACGACGAAGAACAGGCCGACCAGACCAAGCGCCTGGATGACCATAGGCCTTACCTGCGCATAGCCGATATCGCCGGGCGAACGCGACACCCAGACAAGTTTGCCGAGAACCGCTCGAGCAGGATCTGCAATTTCCACCGAATAGGCCGAGGCAAAGTCCGCAGGCACCAGCCGCAATCCATTCAGTACATAAGTGGTGCCGAGAGCAGATATTTTTGCATCATCAAGATGCCGGGCAAAAATCAGATAGCGATGCTGACGGGCAGGCATATCAAGCTCACCTGACTTCTCTCGCACCAGCGCGATACCAACGGCGGCAATGCCTCTTGCTGTCTTGATGAAACCGATGGCTTCCGGCTTCTCGCCGGCATCAGGTGCACGAACCTTGTCCAGAAGCCGCCAAAGCGAGGGGGAGAAGAAATCACTGACCAACATCTGCATTGGCAATCCGTCCTGATAGGCCATGACGGTTTTCTCCTGGTCGTCAATGACGATGGCCATATCGAAGAGAGGGCTATTGAGGGACATCTCGCCGTAGTTGCTGATCGTCCACGCCATGCCCCCCGGCTCATAGACATTAGCAGCCGCATCATCCCAAGCGGCATAGTCGTCAAGCGTGGCGGCAAGCTGATCTTCGAAGGTCTTGAGCGCCCCGACGGTCGTTTCACGCGAGCGCTCGTCATCGAGCACATTGGCATTTTCCGAGAGGCGCTCCAGCGCTGTCAGAACCATGATGGTGACAACTGCGACAATGACCGCAAAGGAAAAGAGCACGCCAGTAACCGTGGTGTGGCGGCCTAAACCCGATCCGCTGCTTTTAGACCTCAAGACTGCCGGCAATTCATACAACTCCCCGTTCAAGAAATCTTCGCAGTCAAGGGTCAAGAAACGCTTAAGATCATGGGAACTATCGAGAATCCGGCTCAGGATTTACCTAAATACCGCATGTCTTCGCAAGTTGACAACTAGTTTCCAATAATGGTAACTAGTTTCCATTACTGGAAACGGAGAATCGCGAATTTTGAAGCGCACGATCGAAGCCGATCTGCTGACGGACATCATGCTGATGGTCTTCCGCATCAACGGACGACTGTTGGACGGCGGCGACCGGCTGGGCGCATCGCTGAACCTCACCAGCGCCCGCTGGCAGGTGCTCGGAGCAATTTCGCTGTCCCCAGGTCATATCACGGTGCCGGGAATTGCGGAGATGATGGGCATGACCCGGCAGGGCGCCCAAAAGCAGGTGAACAAGCTCGAGGAAGATGGCTTTATCGAAAAGCGGCCCAACCCGCGCCATCAGCGCTCGCCCTTCTATGTGCTGACACCGCAAGGCACTGAGAGCTATGCGCGGATATCAGCGCTTCATACCGGCTGGGCCAATGCGCTGGCCGGCGGACTAAATGCACCGGAATTGCGGGCGGCGCTCGATCTCCTGCACAGGTTCGACCAACGCCTGGCGCTGGACGCCACGGAAAGCGAGGAGCAGAGATGAAAACGATCGTTCATGCCGGCGCAGGCACTCTTGCCATGGTCCTGATTGCGGGTTTTCTAACCGCAACGCTGATTTCCGAATTTCTTCTGGATACGACTGCTATTCTTACCGTCAAGAAAGCGATCCTTGCCGGTCTCTGTCTGCTGATCCCGATGCTCGCAATGTCAGGCGGCAGCGGATTTTCGCTTGCCAGCGGTCGTCATTCGCCGGCTATCGAAAAGAAACGCAGACGCATGAAGATTATTGCCGCAAACGGGCTGCTGATCCTGCTGCCCCTGGCAATCCTGCTTTACCTTCGCGCGGCGGCAGGCCTGTTTGACGGTGTTTTCTATGCCATGCAGACGCTCGAAGTTCTGGCTGGCTGCGTGCAGCTGACGCTACTTGCCCTCAATTTCCGCGACGGGCGGAAAATGACGAGAGGAAAACGTCTCGCCGCGGCAAAGACGTTGAACGCGATCTGAAGTGGCAGGGCATCGATGCCCTGCCGCAAATACCTGACCTCAAACGACCTTGTGGTTGCCCTTCGGGAACTGGCTGGCCAATTCGCGATACCACTTGCCGCTCTTCTTGACCGTGCGAACCTGTGTTTCGTAATCGACGTGAACGAGGCCGAAGCGCATGCGATAGCCTTCCGCCCATTCGAAATTGTCCATCAGGCTCCAGGCGAAGTAGCCGCGCATCGGATAACCATCCTTGATGAGGTCGGCGACGACATTGAGATGGGCGCTGACATAATCGAGGCGCATCACGTCATCCACCGCGCCGTTGACCACATCGGTATTGTCGCAGGCGCCGTTCTCGGTGATGTAGCATTCCGGCAGCTCGTAGCGGCGATAGAGATCTTCGACGAGCAGCTTGAGGCCCGGCGAATAGACTTCCCAGCCGATATCCGTCTTCACGTCGCTTGCGGGAGGCGCTTCCACCGTCCAGGGGAAATCGCCCTTACGGCTGGCATCATCGGCAACGCGCTCCGGCTTGTAATAGTTGAGACCCCACCAATCGAGCTTCTGGTTAATGATCTTGAGATCGCCGTCTTCGATGATGGGCATACGATCGCCGAGCGCTTCGACGAATTCCTTGGGATACTCGCCCTTGAAGACGGGATCGAAGAAAGCGCCGTTATGGAACTGGTGCGCGCGTTCGCCGGCAGCAAGATCAGCCGCGCTATCAGAGCCCGGAATGATCGAGGAGGCATTGAGCACCAGACCAACAGGCACGTTCGGCGCTTCCGAACGGATCGCCTCGACGCCAAGGCCATGCGCCAGGTTCATGTAGTGCATGGCGTGAAGGGCTGCCTGCATGTTGCGCTCGCCCGGTGCATGAATGCCATAGAGGTGGCTGAGCCAGACGATGCACCACGGCTCGTTGAAGGTTGCGACGCTGTCGAGGCGATCTCCGAGGCGGTTCATGACCGTCTTGGCGTAACGCTGATAGGCATAGGCCGTCGAACGCGCCGTCCAGCCGCCGTCACCGGCGAGCAGCAGCGGCAGGTCCCAGTGATAGAGCGTCGCGAAGGTCTTGATGCCGCGCGCCTTGCAGCCATCGACGAGACGATCGTAGAAATCGAGGCCGGCCTCGTTTACCGGGCCTGTGCCGTCGGGGATGACGCGCGGCCAGGCGATCGAGAAGCGATAGGCCTCGACACCCATGTCCTTGATGAGATCGAGATCCTGTTCCAGCCGGTTGTAGTGGTCGCAAGCAACATCGCCGTTGTCGCGATTATAGACGCGACCGGGCATGTTGCAGAAGGCGTCCCAGATGGACGGCTTGCGGCCATCTGCCTTGCTGGCGCCTTCGATCTGGAAGGCAGCGGTGGCAACGCCGAAGGTGAAATCACCGGGGAAGCGGTCTGCAAGCTTTTTCGGATCGATCATCTGTAAATCCCATCTCTCAGTTGTGGACTGACCGTCTGCGCGGGGTTTAGCCAAGCCTGATGGCAAAGTACAGGCCGGCGGAAAGAAAACTGCAACGTTGCAGGAAGAAAAACAAGACAGCTGCAAGCCCGCCAGACGCCCTCTTCCCAATCTCATAACGCCAATGTCAGCAGTCGTGATTTGCTGTTGCGACCGCGATCCTTACACGGAAAGAGCATCACAATATGAAAGGAAACGAATGTTCTCTTCGATCCATTTGCTGCAGCCGCATCTCCTGAGCCTGCTGCGCATCATCTCGTCCCTCGTACTTTTCAGCTACGGAACGCAGAAGATCCTGCTTTTCCCGGCCGCAGCAAGCGTGCCGCCCGTCGGCTCGCTGTCCTGGGTTGCCGGCCTTATCGAACTCACGCTCGGCTTCCTAGTGCTCATCGGTTTCCAGACCCGCATCGCAGCCTTCGTGCTTTCGGGCCTGATGGCCTTTGCCTATTTCATCGGCCACGCATCGAAGGGCTTCTTCCCGGCACAGAATGGTGGCGTCGCGGCGATCCTCTTCTGCTTCGTTTTCCTTTATCTGGTCGCCGCCGGTGCAGGTCCGTTCAGCGTCGATAACCTGCTGAAGCGCGGCCGCACGACGGTTGCCGCCTGATCATCACAAAAGAAAAAAGCCGAGGCGATATCGAACCGCCCCGGCTTTTCTAATGACATGCGCCTTATCGGCTCAGAAGCTCAGACCTTGACCCAGGCCCCGTTGCGCTTGGACGACGCCACGCAGGCTTCCACGAAGGCGACACCCTTCACACCATCATCGACGGTCGGGTAGACGACGGCCTTGTCGACCGCTTTACCCTTCTTGTGAGCGTTGATGGCATGCGCGGCTTCCGTATAGATCGTCGCAAAGGCTTCGAGATAACCTTCAGGGTGACCCGACGGAACACGGGAAACGCGGGCGGCGGCAGCGCCGGAACCGGCGCCGTTGCGGGTGATCAGCCGCTTGGATTCGCCGAACGGCGTGTACCAGAGATAGTTCGGATCGGCCTGAACCCATTCGATCCCGCCCTTGGTGCCGTAAACGCGCACCTTGAGGCCGTTCTCATGACCCGGCGCCACCTGGCTGCACCAGAGCATGCCCTTCGCCGGCTTTTCCGAACCCTTGGCCTTGAAGCGCAGCATCACATGGGCGTTGTCGTCGAGACGGCGGCCCGGCACGAAGCTGTCGAGATCGGCAGCAAGGCTGTCGAGCTCCAGCCCGGTGATGAACGAAGCGAGGTTATAGGCATGCGTGCCGATATCACCTGTCGAACCGCCGACGCCTGATTGTGCCGGGTCGGTGCGCCATGCAGCCTGCTTCTGGCCGGACTGCTCGATCGCTTCCGTCAGCCAGTCCTGCGGATATTCGGCCTGGACGATACGGATATCACCAAGCTCGCCATTGGCGACCATTTCGCGCGCCTGACGAACCATCGGATAACCGGTATAATTATGCGTCAGGATGAACAGTGCACCGCTCTCGTCGGCAACCTTCTTCAGCTTCTTGGCATCGGCAAGGTTGGAGGTCAGCGGCTTGTCGCAGATGACATGGATGCCGCGGCGCAAGAATTCCTTGGCGGCGTCATAATGCACATGGTTCGGCGTGACGATGGAGACGGCTTCGATGCCGTTCTTCAGCTTCGCTTCGCGGATCGCCATTTCCCGGTAGCTGGAATAGGTGCGCGACGGATCGAGACCGAGATCGCGACCGGACTGGGCAGCCTTTTCCGGCGTCGACGACAGTGCGCCGGCGATCAGGTCATACTGATCGTCGATACGCGCTGCGATACGGTGGACGGCGCCGATGAAGGCCCCTGCGCCGCCGCCGACCATGCCGAGCCGGATGCGCGGCTCGCGGGTCTGTTCGGATGATGCTTCGATTGCCATAATATTCTCCTCGAAATCCCGATCCGCTTACGACAGACCCAGCATGCGCCGGTTGGCCGCCTGATCGGTGCCGCCGGCAGCGAAGTCGTCGAATGCCTTTTCAGTGACGCGGATGATATGTGCCGCAACGAATTCAGCGCCTTCACGCGCACCGTCTTCCGGATGCTTCAGCGCGCATTCCCACTCGACCACGGCCCAGCCATCGAAATTATTGGCGGTCATCTTCGAGAAGACGGCGCCGAAATCGACCTGGCCATCGCCCAGCGAACGGAAGCGGCCGGCACGCTCGACCCAGCCCTGATAGCCGCCGTAGACGCCCTGGCGTCCGGTCGGATTGAACTCGGCATCCTTGACGTGGAACATCTTGATCCGGTCTTTGTAGATGTCGATGTTGTCGAGGTAATCGAGGCACTGCAGAACATAGTGCGACGGGTCGTAGAGCATGTTGGCGCGCGGATGATTGCCGACGCGCTCCAGGAACATCTCGTAGGTGATGCCGTCATGCAGGTCTTCGCCCGGATGGATTTCGTAGCAGACGTCGATGCCGTTTTCGTCTGCATGATCGAGGATTGGCTTCCAGCGACGGGCAAGCTCGTCGAAAGCGGTCTCGACGAGACCGGCGGGGCGCTGCGGCCACGGATAGATGAAGGGCCAGGCAAGCGCGCCGGAGAAGGTCGCATGCGCCTTGAGGCCGAGATGCTTGGAAGCCGTCAGCGCGTACTTGACCTGCTGGACGGCCCATTCCTGACGCGCCTTCGGATTGCCGCGCACTTCCGGCGCCGCAAAGCCGTCGAAGGCTTCGTCATAGGCCGGATGGACGGCAACGAGCTGGCCCTGCAAATGGGTGGAAAGCTCGGTGACTTCGACGCCGTTTTCACGCGCCTTGCCAGCGAATTCATCGCAGTAGTCCTTGGAGGTCGCCGCCTTCTTGAGGTCAATGAGCTGGCTTGCCCAGGTCGGAACCTGCACGCCCTTGTAGCCGATATCGGCCGCCCATTTGGTGATCGCGTCCCAGGAATTGAAAGGAGCGGTATCACCCGCGAACTGTCCGAGGAACAGGCCCGGTCCCTTGATCGTCTTCATGTCAGTTTCCTCCCTGAATATCGATCGTAAACGTTTCCGATAAATCTTAGTGCGCCGTTCGATAAAGAAAAGGCGCCTCCCCGCCAGTGCGAAAGATTTAGCGGGTGGGCCAAAATCAACGCGGTCTGGACCTAATCACGCTCACCGCTGATCGGCAAGAGGTACGTGCCGCATTTTGGCTTCAACTTGTCTGAAGGCATGAAAAATGCGCCCATCCTTTCGAATGGGCGCATGCATGAAAGTATTATCAGAACGGAGAATCCGGGAAGTAGAAGTTCTTGGCATTCTCCTTGGTGACGAGCGTTGCGTCGAGGATGTAGTTACCGTGAACCGGAACCTGATCGTAGAGCGCAGCAGCCGTCAGCTCCATGGCCGTACCGACCATTGCCGGCGGATACAGAACGTCGACCGGGATCAGCTTGTCACCGTCCATGACCTTCTTGACCATGTCCTTGGAGCCGGCGCCGGCAACGACATATTGGATGTCGGTGCGCTTGGCCTGCTCGATGGCCTGGAGGACGCCGACTGCCATGTCGTCATCCTGGCACCATACGACGTCAATCTTCGGATACTTCGTCAGATAGTCCTGCATAACCTTGAAGGCGTCGTCGCGGTTCCAGTTGCCGTACTGGCGGTCGAGAACCTTGACCTTGGAGCCGGCAATACCCTTGTCGAAACCGTCCTGACGCTGCTGGTCGATCGGGATCGGCAGGCCGCGGATGATAACGACCTCAGCTTCCGGGGTCTTTTCGGCAATGTACTTGCCCGCGACTTCACCGAGCGCCGGATTGTTGCCGGCGACATAAAGGTCACGCACGGAATTGTCGTTGTTCGACGGCGCGCGGTCAACGAGCGCGACGAACTTGCCCTTGCCCTTGACTTCCTTGATGGCATTGACGAGCGGATCCGGATCCGACGGCAGGATGACGAGTGCGTCGATGCCCTGCGTATCAAGGTCCTGCACGGCGTTTGCCTGCGTTGCGGCATCCGGCGAGGTCTTGACGATGACGTTCAGGCCCGGATGTTCGGCCATCAGCTTCTTGGCAACGCGCTCGGCGTGAAACACGACGCCCGACGTCCAGCCATGGTCGGCGGCCGGAATGGACACACCGATCGTGTAATTCTTGTCCTGGGCGTAGGCTGCGCCGGCAAAAGCCACCCCCGCAACCGCCAGACCCAACATGAGCTTGCGCATACTATTTCCTCCCAAAAATATCAGGGACTTATTCAATCCGGGCCGGGTGCCCTGGATAGCCCGGCCAATCCGAGAAGCACTTGTCTTACGATTTGCGCACCAGCGACCGCTGCACCAGCATGGCGATGATGATGATCGCACCCTGGATTGCGCCGATCAGGTATTCGCTGATGAAATTCGAAAGCAGCATGATGTTGCCGACGAGCTCGAGAATGAAGGCGCCGCAGATCGTGCCCCATACCCGGCCGGCACCACCCTTCAGCGCGGTACCACCCACGACGACAGCCGTGATGGCCTGCAGTTCCCACAGGATGCCGGTCGTTGCCGAGGTCGAGCCGAGGCGCGGCACGTAGAGCAGCACGGCGATCGCCACGCAGAAGCCCTGGATGACGAAGGCAATTGTGCGCACGCGGTTGACCGCAATGCCGGAATAACGCGCGACATCGCTGTTCGAACCGACAGCCACGACATGCCGGCCGTAACGCGTACGATAGAGGATGAAGGCCGCGACGGCAGTGACCGCCAGGATGACGACGATCGGCACCGGCATGCCGAGAATGCTGCCGAAATAAGCCGGCCGATAGAGCGTCTGGATATCTGCCGAACGCAGCGTAATCGCGCCACCCTGCGAGAGCCATGTCGTCAGACCGCGATAGATGCCCATCGTACCGAGCGTCGCGATAAAGGGTTCGATCTTGCCGACTGTCGTGATGAGGCCGTTTGCGAGACCGCAAAGCGCACCGGCGACCACGGCGAAGACGACGGCAGCGGTCAGCATCAGCACCGGATCGGCAATGACGCCGGAATTGATAAGCAGGATCATCAGGCTGGCGACGAAGGCCACCATCGAGCCGACGGAAAGGTCGAGGTCGCCGGCCGAGATCACGAAGGTTGCACCGACAGCGATGATGGCAATGAAGGCGCAGCGCGTTGCGACATTCGTAAGGTTGGTGATGCCGATGAAATTCGGGTTGACCAGTGCGCCCACGATGAGGAGCAGGGCCAGTGCGGCAAAGGGCGCAACCGCGCGCAGATCGACGTCACGCCAGGATCTGCGCCGGATTTCCCTGGTCTCCTCGTTAACACTCATGTCCAAAACCAACCTCCCGTCCCATGACTGCTGGGCACTTTGTTTGTCCCGCGCGCAGCACGCCCGTGCCGCGCCATGCCGGCTCAGGCAGCCGCCTGACGCTTCAGCCCCGCGGCGTAACGCATGATTTCCTGTTCGGAAATTTCATCCCCCTCGAGCATGCCGACGATCCGGCCTTCACGCATGACAGCCACGCGTGTGCAGAGACCGATAATCTCGGGCATTTCCGAGGACACGACGATGATCGACCGCCCGTCGCGGGCAAGCGCCGAGATGAAATGGTAGATCTGTTGCTTGGTACCGACATCGATGCCGCGCGTCGGCTCGTCGATGATGATGATCTGCGGCTCTGTTTCCATGACCTTGGCGAGCAGCAGCTTCTGCTGGTTACCACCAGACATGCGACCGGCAACGATATTGCCGTCGCGTACGCGGATGTCGAAGCGCCGCTTGGCCTTTGCAAGCGCTGCCGCTTCGCTGTTCGGGCTCAGATAACCATGGCTGACATGGCGTTCGAGCGATTGCAGTGTCAGGTTGGCGATCATGCCCGAACCGAGCAGCAGCCCCTTCGACTTGCGGTCCTTGGTCATATAGGCAAGGCCGGCGCGATTGGCGGCGCGCGCATCACCCGAAGACGCGCTTTCGCCGTGGATGACGACCTCGCCCGACAGGCGCGAGCGCAAGCCGGCAATCGCTTCCATCAGCTCGGTACGACCTGAACCGATAAGTCCGGAAAACCCGATCACCTCGCCCTTGCGCATTTCGAAGCTCGCATCCTGCACGTAGCCGGTCGAAACCGAACTGACGCGAAGCACAACTTCCTCGTCGACATTGGGCTCGACTTTGGCGGGATAGAGGCTGGAAAGCTCGCGGCCGACCATGAGCTGCGCGATGGATTCGCCATCCAGCATGGAGGTCGGCGCCGTCTTCACCCATTGGCCGTCCCGCAGGACCGTGACCCTGTCGGTCAGTTCCATGACTTCGTCGAGCTTGTGGGAAACGAAGACGAAACTGGTGCCCTTATCGCGAAGCTTGCGCACCTGCTTGAAGAGCATATTGATCTCCTCGCGCGACAGAACCGCCGTCGGCTCGTCCATGAAGACCACGCGCGCATCGCGGCTGATCGCCTTGGCAATCTCGACCATCTGCTTGTCGGCGATGGAAAGCGAACTGATCATCGCATTCTCGTCGACATGCGAACCGAGCATGTCGAGCACCCGGCGCGTCTCACCGCGCATGTACTTGCGATCGAGCACGCCGAAATGCGTGACCTCGCAGCCGAGAAACAGACTCTCCGTCACGGTCAAATGTTCAGCGAGATTGAATTCCTGATGGATGATGACGATGCCCAGCGCCTCGGCAGCACCATTCGGCGGCAGCACTATGGGTTTGCCATCGAGCAGGATCTCACCCGATGTTGGCTGCTCGAAGCCGGAGAGAATCTTGACAAGGGTGGATTTTCCGGCGCCGTTTTCACCCATCAGCGCATGGATTTCACCGGCGCGAAGATCGAAGTTGACGCTGAAAAGAACCTGCACGCCGCTGAAAGACTTGCAAATGCGCCTGGCGGACAACACCACTGGTGCAGCCTCTGCGGTATCCACGGTCATGATTTCCTCCTGCGGCTCCCATCCGCTTATATTGGGCATATGTAAACCTTTACATCAGGCATGTAAAGGTTTACATCGTGGATTTACACAGACTTGTTGGCAGTCGCCTTTGACCTCCCGACAAGTCTGTGTAGTGTGCGGCGAAGACAGCCCAAGGCAGAGCCCCCGTGTCGAATTCCACGCCCGCAACAATCGAAGACGTCGCCCGGATCGCCGAGGTTTCCATCGCGACGGTTTCGCGGGCAATTCACATGCCCGAAAAGGTGGCCAATTCCACGCGCCTGAAGGTCAACCAGGCGATCGCCATCACCGGCTATACGACCAATGCCATGGCGCGCAGCCTGAGGCTTGGACGCTCCAACATGATCCTGGTCGTGGCGCCCGATATCGGCGACCCCAACTTTTCCAATATCTTGATCGGCCTGGAAAACGAGGCACGGGCCCATGGCTACGGCGTGCTGATCGGCCACACGCAGAATGATGCGCAGCGCGGCCTGGAATATCTGAAATTCTTCAATTCCAACCAGGCGGCCGGCTTGATCCTTTTTACCGGCATCCTGCCCTTCGGCCATCAGATGGTGACGGCGCAGCTGCCGCCGAGCGTCGGCGTCTTTGAACCCGTCTTCAATGGCGGCATTCCCTATGTTGGCGTCGACGATATGGAAGGCGCGAGGAAGGCTGTCGACCTGCTTCTGGCCGAGGGACACCGCAAGATCGCCTTTATCGGCGATTCCCGCACCCGCCTCGCCTACAGCCGCCGCCGGCAGGGTTATGACGCCGGCCTCGACGCAGCCGGTGTCCCCAAGGACATGCGTATCGTGCTGGAGGGCGACGGCACAATCGAGAGCGGCCGACATGCTGTGGAGCAGCTCTTCATGCGCGACACGCTGCCCACCGCCTTCATGTGCGTCAACGACCAGACTGCAATCGGCGTCATGATCGGCCTCAACGCCCGCGGCTACAACATCCCGCAGGATTTCTCCGTCACCGGCTTCGATGACGTGCCACAAGCCGTCTTCATGAGCCCGTCGCTGACGACCATTCGCCAGCCGCGCACGGCAATCGGCAAGCAGGCCATGGCGCTGCTTCTGGAGCTCCTCTCCGATGGCCGTCCTGCCGAGACGGAAATCCTGCTGCGGCCGGATCTTGTGGTGCGCAATTCGGTCTCCGCACCGCCGCGTAACTGGCAGAAGCGGTAGCCTCGAAACCTCGACCAACCATTTGCCATTGCCTGATCTCCGCCCCGTTCTAGTTTGCCGACAGACTCCTTTGCGAAGACGAGGCAACCGAAATGACACAGCTGGCCGATAGATACCGAGGCTACGTCGCTTGCTTGAACGAACAGGACTGGGCAAACCTGGGAAATTTCGTCCACGAAGAGGTTCGCTACAATGGCAAGCACATCGGCCTGTCCGGCTATCGGGAAATGCTGGAAGGTGATTTTCGCGCCATCCCCGATCTCTTCTTCGACATCCAGCTCCTGATCTGCGAGCCGCCACGTGTAGCGAGCCGTTTGCAGTTCGACTGCATACCGAAGGGCGAACTTTTCGGTCTTCCCGTCAACGGCAGGAGAGTGCAGTTCGCCGAAAACGTCTTCTACGAGTTTCTGGATGGAAAGATCGAGAGCGTCTGGTCGGTCATAGACAGGGCAGCTATCGAAGCCCAGCTTTGAAACGCGGAGCTTCCCCTCCGATTACGCGATCCGCTTGAACGTACTGAACTGAAACCTCTGCACGCTGCCCGAGGGTGTCGAATGATCGTGGCGGCGGCTGTCGATCAGCTCGAAATCTGGTCCGATTAGCTCTCCCAGACTGTCGGAACTATGACGCGCCACAGGCAGGCCGCTGCACTTTTCCGGCCCATCGAGGGCAAAAGTCCCCATGACTAGATGTCCGCCCATTTTCAACGCGCGTTTCAGCCGCTCGATATAGGCTGCTTGCTGGGCGGCATCGGTCAAGAAATGAAAGGCTGCTCGGTCGTGCCAGATATCATAGGTCCGCGGCGGCTCCCAAAGGGTCGCGTCAGCGGCAATCCACATCACCTCGTTGCCTTTGGCACCAAGGCGCTTTCGCACCGTATCGAGGGCTGCCGCCGAGAGATCGAGCACCGTCACATCGCCGAACCCGTCGGCAAGAAGGCTGTCGACCAGCCTTGAAGCTCCGCCGCCCACATCGACGACGGCGTCCGATTGTTTTGCTTGCGCGAGATGGATCAGTTCGAGGGAAGGTGCGGGGTTTTCCTGAAACCAGCTGACATCAGTCTCGCCCTTGGTCGAATAGACATTTTCCCAGTGCAGCTTGCAATCGTCAGTCATGAAACGCTCCAAACGTTTTCTCCACCGTTAGTGATGGCATGCCAGATTTCCGACGGCCCGACCAGCACAACTCCCCATCCTCCGGCTTCGCAAACAAAAAAGCCGGGAAGCTTTCGCTCCCCGGCTCCTCCAGTAAAATCAAACCGGCAATCAGACGTAGCGGTTGACAATGTTTTCGAGCAGTTCCTGCTTACCGGATTTCGGCTGCGGGTTGACGTCCTTGCTCTCGACCCAATGGGTGATCTCTTCCAGCGAATATTCGCCGCGGAAGAGCTTCTGTCCCTCAGCCGAATTCCAGCCGGCATAGCGGTCGGCGAGCGGCTGGGAGAGCGCCTTGTCCTCGATCATCTTGGCAGCGGCCTTCAGGCCGCGGGCGCAGCAATCCATGCCGCCGATATGGCCGATCAGCAGGTCTGCCGGGTCGAGCGACTGACGGCGCAGCTTCGAATCGAAGTTGGTGCCGCCGGTCTTGAAGCCGCCGCCTGCCAGAACGTGGTAATAGGCAAGCGCCATTTCCGGAACATTGTTCGGGAACTGGTCGGTATCCCAGCCGGACTGGTAGTCGTTGCGGTTCATGTCGATCGAGCCGAAGATGCCGAGAGCGTTGGCGAGTGCCAGCTCATGCTCGAAGGAGTGGCCGGCGAGAATCGCGTGGCCCTGCTCGATGTTGAGCTTCACTTCGTTTTCGAGGCCATGCTTCTTCAGGAAGCCATAGACGGTCGCAACGTCGTAGTCGTACTGGTGCTTGGTCGGCTCCTGCGGCTTCGGCTCGATGAGGATCGTGCCCTTGAAGCCGATCTTGTGCTTGTACTCGACAACAAGGTTGAGGAAGCGGCCGAGCTGGTCGAGCTCGCGGCCGATATCGGTGTTGAGCAGGGTTTCATAGCCTTCGCGGCCACCCCACAGAACATAGTTTTCTCCGCCGAGCTTCTGCGTGGCGTCTATGCAGGTCTTGACCGTCGCAGCGGCGAAAGCGAAGACATCCGGATCCGGGTTGGTCGCAGCACCCGACATGTAGCGGCGGTTCGAGAAAAGGTTCGCCGTGCCCCAGAGCAGTTTCGTGCCGGAGGCAGCCTGCTTTTCGGCGAAGTAGTCGACGATCTCGTTCAGATTCTTGGTGTTTTCGGCAAAGTTCTTGCCTTCCGGGCGCACGTCGGCGTCGTGGAAGCAGTAATAGGGCGCGCCGAGCAGCGAGAAGAATTCGAAGGCTACGTCAGCCTTGAGCTTGGCAGCCTTCATCGTGTCTTCAAACCACGGACGCAGGAAGGTCTGACCGCCGAAGGGGTCGCCGCCAGGCCAGGTAAACGTGTGCCAGTAGGCGACTGCGAAGCGCAGATGATCTTCCATCCGCTTGCCGAGAACGATTTCGTCCGGCTGGTAGTAACGGAAGGCCAGCGGGTTGGTGCTGTCAGGGCCTTCGTACTTCACTTTCTGGATGTCGCCGAAAAATCCGGTGCTCATTTGGGTTCTCCTTGGGTTCAGTTCTTATGGATGGATCAATGGGCCAGCGACTTGATCGCCGGGTAGACGGAGCGGTAGCGCTTGTAGGCATCTTCATAGGCGCCGCTGAGCGCGGCGACCGGCTCGATCGTGCCGGCCGTGACCGGCGGTGTGCAGACGGCAACCGGATCGGCGCCCGTTGCCGCAATCAGGCCGAGGCGGGCAGCACCGAAGGCAGCACCGAAATCGCCGTCCGCAGGCAAGTCGACGGGAACGCCGAGCGCGGTGGCGATAGAGGCCAGCCAGTAGCGTGAACGCGAGCCACCGCCGATCGCTGTGACACGGGAAATATCCGTGCCGGCAGAACGCAGCGCTTCCAGATTGTCTCGAATCGCGAAGGAGACGCCTTCGAGCACTGCCTGCGTCAGCACGACACGGCTGCTTTCATGTTCGAGGCCGATGAAGGCGCCGCGGATGACCGCATCATTATGCGGCGTGCGCTCGCCCGAGAGATAAGGAAGGAAGGTGACGCCGGTCGGCGCCTTCAGGCTTTCGCCGAGTTCGCCGGTGAGATCAGCGGCCGACTTGCCGGTAACCGACGAATGCCAGTTCAGGGCATCGGTCGCCGAGAGGATGACGCCCATCTGGTGCCAGGTATTCGGCAGCGCATGGCAGAAGGCATGAACAGCACTTTCGGGCTTCGGCAGATAGGCAGCGTTGGCGGCAAAGAGAACGCCCGACGTGCCGAGCGAAACGAAAGCAGCCCCATCGCTGACCGTACCCATGCCGCAGGCCGAAGCCGCATTGTCCCCTGCTCCGCCGGCAACGACGACGTCGCCGGAAATGCCCCAGGCCGACGCGAGCTCGGCGCGCAGCTTGCCGCCTTGCTCGGTGCCTTCGACAAGCGTCGGCATCTGCTTCTCGTCGAGATTGGTCGCAGCCAGCAGTTCGGGCGACCAGGCGCGCTTGCCGGTATCGAGCCAGGACGTACCGGCCGAGTCGGACATCTCAGAGATATGTTCACCCGTCAGCCAGAGGCGCAGATAGTCCTTCGGCAACAGAACCTTAGCGACCTTGGCGAAGATCTCAGGCTCGTTCTTGGCGACCCAGGCAAGCTTCGGTGCGGTGAAGCCCGGAAAAACGATATTGCCGGTCAGCTTGCGGAAGCGCGGATCGGCGTCGAGGGCCGCAGCCTCAATATAGGAACGCGTATCGTTCCAGAGGATGCAGGGACGCAGGACCTTATCGGAGGCGTCGAGCAGAGTGGCGCCGTGCATCTGACCGGAGAGGCCGATACCCTTGACGGCTGCAAGCTCCTTCGAATGTTTGGCCTTGAGGCCGGCAACAGCCTCTTCCGTGGCGCGTACCCAATGGGCCGGCTCCTGTTCGGACCAGCCGGAATGCGGACGCGAGACGTCGAGCGAACCATTGGCGGAGCCGATGATCTTCTGATCGCCGTCGATCAGCATCGCCTTGACGCCCGAAGTTCCGAGATCGAGACCCAGATACATGTGGTATTTCTCCCTTTGCCGTTACGGCAGATTGTCTTTCAGGAATATGTCGAGGCGAATGCGCTCCTGCGCGTCGATGACCGAAAGCCCGTCCGCCTTTGCCTTGAGAACACGGATCGCGCTGCGCACCTCATGGCCGGCATCCTGATTGAGGATTGCGTCGATAGTGCCGTCGAGAAGGGCAGCGCGCGTATGCGCCGTCAATTCATGGGCAATCACCGTCAACGACCTGTCCGCCGCCTTTTCCTTGAGCGCCCGGATCAGACCGCGATTACCGGCACCGAGGCTGTAAATGCCGATGATGCCGTCGTTCTTCCCAAGCGCATCGGCAATCAGCATGTGTGCAACTTCAGGGTCGTCCCGGCCTTCGAGAACCGATAGTAGATGCAGCGCCGGAAACTCCTGAGCCATGACGGCGGCGAAGCCCTCCAGGCGTTCGCGATGGTCGCGTACCAGCATGGAGCCGGCGAGAATGGCAATCTCACCCTTGGCGCCGCCAAGGAAACGTCCGAGCAGACGCGCAGCGGTGCGCCCTGCCGCAATATTGTCGACGCCGGCATAGTGGTGGCGCAGCGAACCCGTCAGATCGGAAACGAGCGTGACGACCGGAATGCCATCTTTCACCAGCCGGTCGACAGCGGCGCGCACATCGGGTGCGTCGGTGGCCACGAGCGCGACGCCGGAGGGCTTTTCGGCCGCGAGCATTTCCAACTCACGCACCAGTGCCTGCGGATCGAAGGCGGGCACCTCGACGATGCGGATATCCGTACGCTCGGCGACCGAGCGCGCGATCGCTGTGCGGATTTCGGCATTCAGACCATGCATGAAGGAGTTGTCGCTGGCGGGCAGGATGAAGGTCAGCGGATAGACGCGACCTTTGGCGAGGTTTGCAGCGGCCACGTCGCGCACATAGCCGAGATCGCGGATCGCGGTTTCGACCTTCTCCCGCGTCACATGGCGCACACCCGGCCGCTGGTTCAGAACCCGGTCTACGGTCGCAAGACTGACGCCCGCCGCAGCGGCGATATCATGAACGGTTGGCCTCATCACTCCTCCTGGACGAGACCATTAGCGCCAAATTTGATGTACGTAAATCAAAAAGTGCGCGAGGTGGCAAACACCCTGTTGAAGGGGAACTGAAACCACCCGTGCAGAAAAACAAAAAGGCCCTCCGAAGAGGGCCTTTCTCGCAATGACGGCCGGAGGTCAGTGGCCGCCACCGCCTCCCCCGCCGCCTTGCGGCGCGGGTTTCTTGATCATGAAGACGCCAAGGACCATCGCCAGGAAAAGCACAGTCAGCATCAGGAAAATGTCGCCGAACGAAAGGATCATCGCCTGTTTGGTGGCCAAGCCGACCATCTGCTTGACTGCAACATTCGCACCATCCAGACCCCAATTATTGAAGTTGTTGGTCATGTTGTTCATCTGGTCGATCGCAGCCGTGTTGCCCCAGTGCACGTTTTCACGCAGGCGTTCGTAGTGCACGTCCTGTCGGGTGGTCAGCACCGTGTTGATAACAGCAAGGCCAACGGCGCCGCCGAGGTTACGCGTCAGGTTGAAGAGGCCGGATGCGCCACGGATACGCTGCGGCGGCAGGGTGCCGAGCGCAATGTTGTTGATCGGCACCATGCACATCATCAGGCCGAAACCGCGCAGGATCTGCGGGATGAAGAGCTCGTAGAAGTCCCAGTCCTGCGTCAAATGCGTCATGATATACGTGCCGGCCGCAAAGCTCACGAAACCGATCGCCATCATGAAACGCAGGTCGAGTTTCGTCGACAGCCGGCCAGCAATCGGCGCGGTGAAGAACATCGCAAGGCCCGACACGAACATCGTCTCGCCGATCATCTGCGAATCGTAACCGCGGATGCGGCCGAGATAGACCGGATAGATATAAGTGAGCCCGTAAAGGCCGATGCCCATGACGAAGGAGAACACCGAACCAAAGGAGAAATTGCGGTTGGCAAAGGCCGTGAGATCGACGACCGGAAATTCCACCGTGAAGGCCCGGTAGAAAAAGACGACACAGGCGACGGCGGAGGCAACGGCGCCGATGACGATGTAGCTGTCGTTGAACCAGTCGTTCGAATTGCCTTCTTCCAGCACATATTCCAGTGCGCCAAGGAAAACACCCATAGACAGCAGGCCGTACCAGTCGAACTTCTTGAAGAGCGACAGTTCCGGCTTGTCGAAATCGATGAAATTCCAGGTGACGATCGTGACGATGATACCGGGCACGATATTTACCAGGAACAGCCAGTGCCAGGAGAAGGCATGGCTCAGGTAACCGCCGACCGTCGGGCCTATGGTCGGCGCCAGCGTCGCGATGAGGCCAATGATCGGCGAGACGATCGCACGCTTCGACGGCGGGAAGATCGTGAAGGCGGCCGCGAAGACCGAGGGGATCATGCCGCCGCCGATGAAGCCCTGAATGACACGGTAGACGATCATCTGGTCGATATTCGTCGCCGTTGCGGCGAGCGCGCTCGCCATGGTGAAACCGGCAGCCGAGATTGCGAAGAGATACCGTGTCGAGATGATACGAGCCAGCGTGCCCGACAGCGGGATCATGATGACTTCGGCGATCAGATAAGCAGTTTGCACCCAGCCGATTTCGTCCGTGCCGGCAGATAGGCCTGCCTGGATTTCGGCGAGCGAAGCGGAGACGATCTGAATGTCGAGGATCGACATGAACATGCCAAGCACCATCGCGAAGAAAGCGATGAGCCTTTTGGGATCCATGCGATCGGCGGCATGCGCAGGCGCTGCCGGGATCGAACCTGCCGTTGCTGTCGCGCTCCCGGCCATGGGATTACCTCCGCCCTGGCGCTTACTTCACCGGCGCCGTGCGGGTATCGACGTCGACGACGACGCTGAGACCGGCGCGCAGGCGGCCGCTATCAAGCGCATCCTGCGGCAAGGCGATGCGAACCGGCACGCGCTGGATGATCTTGGTGAAATTACCAGTCGCATTTTCCGGCGGTAGCATCGAGAAGACCGAGCCGGAGGCCGGCGCGATCGATTCAACGGTGCCGACAACAGGATAATCGCTATAGGCATCGACATGCACGTTCACCTTCGAGCCGGCAACGAGATGTTGGATCTGCGTTTCCTTGAAGTTGGCGTCGATATAGAGCTGGCGGGTCGGCACGAGCGCCATCAGCCGCTGGCCGGGCGAGACGAGATCGCCTTCCTGAACCGCACGATTGCCGACGACGCCATCATAGGGTGCCTTCAGCACCGTGAAGGAAAGGTCGCGGGCGGCTTTGTCGCGCTGGATTTCCAGCGTACGGACGGAACCCTCCGCTTCCTTGCGCTGGGCTTCGAGGATGGCAATATTGGCCTGGGCAGCAACGATATTGGCATCGCCGCCGGCAAGATTTGCCTTCGCCTGATCAAGAGCCGTATTCGCATCATCGAGATCTGCGGTGGTGCCGACCGACTTCGCCTGCAGGTCGCTCTGACGCTTCTGCTTGATCTCCGCGCCGCGCACGGTGGCCTCGAGGGCAGTCTTCTGGGCCTGGGCTTGCACGAGGCTCGCCTTGGCGCCTTCGATCTGCGCATCGATGCGGCTGAGCGACAGCTGCTCGGTTTCGATCTGAGCGTTGGCCTGGTCGAGGGCGTTCTGGTAGTCGCCGTTATCAAGGGTAGCGAGAACGTCGCCTGCCTTGACTTCCTGGTTGGCGACAACATTCACCTTCGCGACATAGCCGGTGACCTTCGGCGATATCGTCGCGATATCGCCCTCGATGTATGCGTCGTCGGTCGACACCATGAAGCGGCCATTGGTCCACCAGTCGTAGCCATACCAGCCGGCACCGGCGAGAAAAGCGAGCACGATGACGGGCAGTACGAGGCTACGGCGCTTCTTCGGGGCAGACGGAGCCGGTGCGACAGCAGGCGCGGACTGCGCGGGAGCCGTCTGCGGTGCCTCGGCCTTCGGGGCTTCAACGGGAACTGCGGTTTCCGCTTTTGCCTCTTCGGCGTCGGCATTTTCGCTGACGATGCGCGCGACGTTGCTTTTCTGGTTTGTCGACATAGACAGGCTACCGATCTGGAGTAAAATAATCGAACTGAACGGTTCGGTTCAGTTGACATAAATGGTTTTTGACTTCATATCAAGATGCATAGAACCAATCGGTTCGATTTCTTTAAAAGAAAACACGAATTCGCCAAGACGGTTAAGGAGACATGACACTGAAGCCCGAGGAGACCGCCGTATTCAGCCCACCCGTTCCGGGAGGCCGCTTTGCTGCGGGTGAGGATCCTGCCAAGCGCCAGCAGATCCTTGATGGTGCCAGGCGCGTATTCCTGAAGATGGGCTTCGACGCGGCCAGCATGAATGACGTGACCCGCGAGGCCGGCGTTTCCAAAGGAACGCTTTATGTCTACTTCGCCAACAAGGAAGAACTCTTCCACGCCATGGTCGAGACCGAGCGCGCCGCCTTCGTCGCAGCCGTGCGCATGGTCCTTGCGGAGCACGACGATGTCGAGGCCGGTCTATACGAATTCGGGATAACCTTCGTCACCCATATGACCGAAGACAAGGTCATCGACGCCATGCGCACCGTGCTCGGTGTGCGTGAGCGCATGCCCCTTCTCTGTCAGCGCTTCTTCAAGGGGCCGCAGAACCTGCGCACCATCATGCACGACTTCCTGGAGCGGCATGTGCAAGCCGGCACCCTGAAGATCGACGATATCGATCTCGCCGCCGGCCAGTTTCTCGACCTTGCAAGCGGCAGCTTCTTCAAGCTGCGCCTCTTCGGCAACATGGAAGGCCCGCCGCCGCGCAACGAGATTGAGCGCGTCATCCGCGGCGCGATCTTTGTCTTCATGGCCGCCTATGGCGTGCGCAAGCACGAGCCCGCCTGATCCCCATCCCGACCCTGATTGGTTTTCTGCCGGATTTGCGCAATAGCGATCAAATCCGGCCGCCGCATTTCATCTAGGAATGAAGCGGCAACCAGGGGAGAAGAGATGAGCGCCATCGGACGGGCGATATGGTTCATCGAGAGCCATTTCGAAACCGATATAAGCCTCGATGAGATCGCAGAAGCCGCCGGATTGTCGCGCTACCATCTTTCGCGCGTCTTTGGTCTGGTAACCGGCCATTCGATCAGCGGCTATATCCGCGCACGGCGTCTGAGCGGCGCCGCGCTGTCTCTCATCTCAGGCTCATCCAGCATTCTCGAGGTTGCCCTCGACGCAGGCTACGGCTCGCACGAGGCTTTCACCCGTGCCTTCCGCGACCAATTCGGCATGACACCGGAAGCGGTGCGCCGACAGGGGCACATTCGCAATCTCGCTTTGATGGAGCCTATCAGGATGAAAACCGCAAGCCTTACCGATCTGGAACCGCCGCGTTTCGAAACCCTTCAGCCGATGCTTTTTGCCGGCCTGCAGGAAACCTACGCCTATGGCGGTAATGCCGCGATCCCCTCGCTCTGGCAGAAGTTCAACCAGCATTTCGGCCATATCCCCAACCAGAAGGGTAATGTCGCCTACGGGATCTGCACCCATATCGATGGAGAAGTAGAGAAATTCCGTTACATGGCGGCCGTCGAGGTATCCGATGCGGACGATCTGCCGGATGGCTTTGCCACACTGAAGCTGCCGACCCAGCGCTACGCCGTCTTCTCTCACCGCGGTCATGTTTCCGGTATACCGGCCACGATGGACCTGATCTTCGGCAACTGGTGGCCGACTTCAGGCCTCGAACACGGCAGCATGCCCGACATGTTCGAACGCTACGATGAGCGCTTCGATCCCCACACGGGGATGGGCGGAACGGAAATCTGGCTGCCGATCAAGGAATAAAAGCCTGACCGTTTTCGTATACCCCCTTGCGGCGCTTGCCCGGCAGGGCCGCAACGATACATTGTCCGCGTCCATATGCGACGCAAGGGGGAAATACGCCGATGCAGGATATCATGACGCTCATTCAGGACCCGGCTGCCTGGGTGGCGCTTGTCACGCTCGTGGTGATGGAAGTGGTTCTCGGGATCGACAACCTCATCTTCATCTCCATCCTCACCAACAAACTGCCGCCCGAGCATCGGGAAAGAGCCCGCAAGACTGGTATCGCCCTTGCTCTCGTCATGCGTCTTGCCCTGCTCGGCACCATCGCCTGGATCGTCCAGCTCACCGAACCTCTTTTCGAGCTTTTCGGCCACGGCTTCTCCTGGAAGGATCTCATCCTGATCGCCGGCGGTCTCTTCCTCGTCTGGAAGGCCACCAAGGAAATCCATCACAATGTCGATCCGGAGGATCAGCACGAGAATTTCATTGCAGGCGCGACAGGTACAAGCTTCGCCTCGGCGATCGGCCAGATCCTGCTGCTCGATCTCGTCTTCTCAGTGGACAGCATCATCACCGCCGTCGGCATGACCCCGCATCTGCCGATCATGATCATCGCCGTCATCGCTGCCGTCACGGTCATGCTCGTCGCCGCAACGCCGCTGGCCAATTTCATCGAGCGCAATCCGACGATCGTCATGCTGGCGCTCGCCTTCCTGCTGATGATCGGCACGACGCTGATTGCCGATGGCATGGGCTTCCACGTGCCGAAGGGCTACGTCTACGCCGCCATGGCCTTCTCGGCCCTCGTGGAGATGCTGAACATGCTGGCGAGGAACGCGCGCCGGCGAAAGCGTGAGGGCGGCCACTAAGGCGGTCCATCCATCTGAGACCCAATTGTTGCCTCCGCCTTACTCGGTAAGGCGGAGGTTCCTCTGTGCATGGTGGCCGTGGTGAAAAGCACAGACATCGCCTGTTTCATGTCGTCGCCGGGTTTCACCTCGAAGAACAGATCATTCGAAACGGTCGCCCGGAGGGGCCGGAAGAGGCCCGCTGGAAGCGGTTTTTCTTGACGCGCCCTTTTGAATATGGCCTAAGCGCAGCCACACGGATAATCGGCGGATTATGCGGGCAGACGCCTTGCTCCAGCCGATTTCTGGTTGATATCTGCATTCTCCAGGCCGGACGTCGCTTTCAGTGAAAAGCCGCTCGGCATTCATTGACGGGCACATAAAATGACAGCTTCCGGCGTCCGCGTCCGCATCGCTCCCTCGCCGACCGGCGAGCCGCATGTCGGCACCGCTTACATCGCTCTCTTCAACTATCTCTTTGCCAAGAAGCACGGCGGCGAGTTCATCTTGCGCATCGAGGATACCGATGCGACGCGCTCGACCCCGGAATTCGAGACCAAAGTGCTGGATGCGCTGAGATGGTGCGGGCTGGAATGGAAGGAAGGCCCCGATATCGGCGGCCCCTACGGCCCCTATCGCCAGTCCGACCGCAAGGACATGTATCAGCCCTACGCCCAGGAACTGCTCGACAAGGGCCATGCCTTCCGCTGTTTCTGCACGCCCGAGCGGCTGGAGCAGATGCGCGAAAGCCAGCGCGCCGCCGGCAAGCCGCCGAAATATGATGGTCTCTGCCTGACGCTCAAGGCCGAGGAAGTCACCTCGCGCATGGCAGCCGGTGAAACCACCGTCATCCGCATGAAGATCCCGACCGAAGGCTCGTGCGACTTTACCGACGGCGTCTATGGCGATGTGTCGATCCCGTGGGATTCCGTCGACATGCAGGTGTTGATCAAGGCCGACGGCATGCCGACCTATCATATGGCAAACGTCATCGACGACCATCTGATGAAGATCACCCACGTCGCGCGTGGCGAAGAGTGGCTGGCATCCGTGCCAAAGCACATTCTGCTCTATCGCTATTTCGGCTGGGACCAGCCAGTGTTCATGCATCTGTCGTTGATGCGCAACGCCGACAAGTCGAAGCTGTCGAAGCGCAAGAACCCGACCTCGATCTCCTATTATTCCGCCCTCGGCTACATCCCCGAAGCGCTGATGAACTTCCTCGGCCTGTTCTTCATCCAGATTTCCGAAGGCGAAGAACTTCTGACCATGGAAGAGCTGTCCGAAAAGTTCGATCCGGAAAACCTCTCCAAGGCCGGCGCGATCTTCGACATCCAGAAGCTCGACTGGCTGAATGGACGCTGGATCCGCGAAAAGCTGTCCGAAGAGGACTTCCGCGACCGCGTGCTCAACTGGGCGATGGAAAACGATCGCCTGATGGCGGGCATGCGCCTGTCGCAGACGCGCATCTCCAAGCTCGGCGAACTGCCCGATCTCGCAGGCTTTCTGCTGAAGTCCGATCTCGGCCTGCAGCCGTCCGACTTCGCCAAGATCAAGTCGCCGCCGGAAGAGATCCTGGAAATCCTCAACACCGTCCAGCCCGATCTCGAAAAGATTCTGGAATGGAATGTCGAGACGATCGAAGCCGAACTGCGTGCCATCGCCGACCGCATGGGCAAGAAACTGAAGGTCGTGGTAGCGCCGCTCTTCGTTGCCGTTTCCGGCTCGTCGCGCTCGCTTCCGCTCTTCGATTCCATGGCGATCCTCGGCCGCTCGGTCGTTCGCCAGCGCCTGAAGCTCGCATCGCAGGCCGTCGCCGCCCTCGTTGGCTCAAAGTAAGAACAGTCAGAGGATTTCGACAATGGCTGACAACAAGACCGAAAACACCCTTTCTTCCGACGCAACGGAAGTGCGCGCCCAGAAGCTGAAGCTGCTGCGCGAGCAGATCGGCGACGTCTATCCGGCGCATTTCCACCGCACGCTGACCAATGCCGAATTGGCCGCGAAATACGAGGGCCTGGAACCTGACGTCGAGACACAGGATGTCGTGACCGTCGCCGGCCGCGTTTACTCGTCGCGCAACTCCGGCATGTTCATGGATATCCACGACGCCGGCGGCAAGATCCAGATTTTCAGTCACAAGGACACGACCCCGGAAGAAGCTCGTGCGCTTCTGCCGATGATCGACATCGGCGACATCATCGGCGTCACCGGTGTCGTGCGCCGCACCAAGCGCGGCGAGCTGACGATCAACGCTCAGAAGATCGAGATGCTCACCAAGTCGCTGCTTCCGATGCCCGAAAAGTGGCACGGCCTCTCCGACATCGAGCTGCGTTACCGCAAGCGCCATCTCGACATCATGACCAATGAGGAATCGAAGCTGCGCTTCCAGCAGCGCTCGAAGATCCTCTCCGGCATCCGCCGCTTCATGGAAAATGACGGCTTTATGGAAGTCGAAACGCCGATGCTGCATTCGGTCTATGGCGGCGCCACCGCCGAGCCGTTCAAGACGCATCACAACACGCTGAAGCTCGACATGTACCTGCGCATCGCGCCGGAACTGTTCCTGAAGCGCACGCTGGTGTCGGGCCTCACCGACAAGGTCTTCGAGATCAACCGCAATTTCCGCAACGAAGGCGTCTCCACCCGGCACAATCCGGAATTCACCATGATGGAGTGCTACTGGGCCTATGCAGACTACGAGGACATCATGGACCTCGTCGAGCGGCTGTTCGAGAGCCTGGCGCTCGCCATCCACGACACGACGGAATTCCCCTTCGGCGACAAGACCATGTCCTTCAAGGGGCCGTTCAAGCGCGTCCCAATGCCTGATGCCGTCAAGGAAGCGACCGGTATCGACTTCCTGGCGATCAAGACCGACGAGGAAGCCCGCGCTGCCGCCAAGGCAGCCGGCTTCGAGGTTGAGAAGGACTGGACCTGGGGCGAATGCCTCGCCTTCATCTTCGAAGAGAAGGTCGAGCAAACGCTGATCCAGCCTTCGCACGTTACCCATTTCCCGAAGGACATATCACCCTTCGCCAAGGAAGTGCCGGGCGAACCGCGCCTCGTCGAACGTTTCGAGACCTATTGCAACGCCTGGGAACTCGGCAACGCCTTCTCCGAACTCAACGATCCGGAAGAGCAGCGCCGCCGCATGGTCGAGCAGCTCGAGCAGGCCCATGCCCGTGGCGAGAAGGAAAAGCAGCTCGACGAGGAATTCCTCGATGCGATCGACCAGGGCATGCCGCCCGCAGGCGGTCTCGGCATCGGCGTCGACCGCCTGATCATGCTGCTCACCAACGCGCCGTCGATCCGCGACGTGATCCTCTTCCCGGCCCGCCGCAACAAGGCCGACTAAGAAACGGATTGTTTGAATGAAAAACGGAGCGCCCGAAAGGACGCTCCGTTTTCTTTTGTCCGAGAGACCATGCCTCAGATCATGTAACCGCCGGCGACCTCGATCGTCTGCGCATTGATCCAGGCGCCGTCCTCAGAGGCGAGCATGGCGATGACACGGCCGACATCCTCGGCTTCGCCGATGCGGCCAAGCGCTGTTTGTGAAGCAAGCAGTGCGGCAAATTCCGGGTTCTTATCCAGCGCAGCATCGGCAAGATTGGTGCGGATGGGACCCGGCGAGATAGCATTTGCGCGGATCTTACGATTGCCGAATTCCTTCGCCTGATAGCGGGTCAAGGTCTCAAGTCCGGACTTGAGAGCCGCGTAAGGCGCAACGCCGGCCGTTGCGACACGCACCGAGGCGCTCGTCACATTGAGGATCACACCACCATCCGCCATCAGCGGCAACAGCGCCTGTGTCAGGAAGAACGGGCCCTTCAGGTGCACGTTCATGAGCGCGTCGAACTGGTCCATCGTTACCGTTTCCATCAGATTGAACATGCCGAACCCGGCATTATTGACCAGGCAATCGAAATCGCTACGGCCCCAATAGGTGGAGAGCAACCGCTTGACCTCGTCCACGAAGGACGGAAAACCTGCGGCATCGCCGACATCAAGAGCGAGCGCAACCGCGTGACCGCCTGCCGCTTTGATCTCAGCCACGGCTTCATCGGCGCCTGGCTTATGGCTGTTGTAGGTGATGATGACTCCCATGCCCCGCCTTGCGCATTCCTGTGCGGCCGATTGACCAATGCCCCGGCTGCCACCAGTAATGATTGCGATTTTCATTTCTGTCTCCTTGCTTTCGATGGCCGGAAGCTATGGGAAACAGCGGGCCGCTACTCCGCCGGAAACTGCCTCGTTCTTGCCTATTCCTGCTTTTGTCTTGCGCGCGATGACGAGCTGGGTCAGGATTTCCTTATGCAGACAATGCTCGAAGAAATGCGCCGCCTGACGGCCCACGCAGAAAACCGCCCGACGGAAACCGGCATACCCGGCATATTGATGGTCAAGGGAGAGATTCCCGAACACAGGCTCGGGGCCGTCTACGAACCCATGATCAACCTGATCCTCGATGGCAGCAAGACGCTGACGATCGCCGGTCAGGACTACTATTACGATCCCACGACCTATTTCGTGATCTCCATCGACATACCCGCAACCGGAATGGTCCAGCAGGCCGGTCCCGACAGACCCTATATCGGTGTCAGCCTGTCACTCGATCCGGCAAGGGTCGCAGCCTTGCTCATGGACCTTCCGCCACAGGCCTATCAGGAAGGGCAAGGCAGTGGCTATTCGGTCTGCCGCATGACACCGGAGCTTCTGAGCGCATGGTTAAGAATGCTGCAGCTCATGGAGAGGCCTCAGGATATCCCTGCCCTTGCCCCGGCCTATGAGCGCGAAATTCTCTATCGCGTGCTGCAGGGGCCACAGGGCTGGATATTACGCGACATTGCAGCACCCGACAGTGCCCTGTCGCGGATAAGGCTCGCCATTCGCTGGGTGCGTGAACACTATGCCGAGGCGATCGAGGTCGAGAAATTAGCCGGTCTCGCCTCCATGAGCCTGTCAGCATTTCATCGGCATTTCAAGGCCGTGACGGCGATGAGCCCAATCCAGTTCCAGAAGCATATCAGGCTGCTGCAGGCCCGCCAGCTTCTGATTGCCCGATCCGGAAATGCATCCTCGGTCGCCTATGCCGTGGGCTATGAAAGCGCCTCGCAATTCACCAGGGAATATGCGCGCTTCTTCGGTCAGCCGCCAGCGCGCGACGTCTCATTGATAAGGGAAATTATCAAGCCCGCCGCCTGATCATTTTCGGAATTAGTGCCCGCTCTTGACAGGCGGCTCCTCTGCGGGAGCGTCTCCTGCAGGGGTGGCAGCATCCTTGGCAGCCTGCTCTTCAGCAGACGGTTCCTCGGCATCCTTGGGCGCGGCGCCCTTTTCGCCGGTTGCCGGCTTGCTCTCCTTCTTGGTGGAGGCAACGGCAACGGGATCGATGCAATCGGCAGGATCCTTGAGGCTCGCATTCAGCGCCGCGATCCGATCGTCCGGCAATTCGATGCGTTCGCCATAAAAGAGGCCCTGCTCGCTCGCCTTGCCGTCATAATAGCGGGCCGTATAGGGCTTGTCGTCGAGCCCTTCGACCATCTTGTCGGGATGCGCAATATAGACCACATCGGCACCGATCGCCCGGCCGCGAATATCCGAGCGCAAGGTCGGGCCATTCTCGTCGAGGACGACGACCTGCACGAGGTCGGGCTTCTGTGCTTCATAGACCGCCTGAGCGACACGCAATGCCGTCTTGATGCGCGTCATGCCGTCAACAGGTTCGGTCTTGATGTATTTGCGTACCCAGACGTGATCCTGCTTCTTGATCGTCACCAGATTGACGTCGGTGCAGGCCACGCCATCGGCCGATTCCTCATCACCGAGCAGCCTGTCTTTACCGACATAAACCGCAGCACCGCCGGAAACGCCCGCTAACAGGGCGCTACCACCGATGATCAAAGCCAATTTCCGGGAAGGCCGGAATATGCGCAGTAAGGCCTTCACGCCAACTGCTCCGCCATCTGAAAACTCCAACGCAATACAAGTGACTGTGAAGCTAAGGAAATGACGTTTCCGAATCTTTAAGTGGACCGTCCGACTTTGTCTCGAATTGAATAAATACCAAAAAAGGTCCAGCCATTCCCAAGCTTGCCAGATCGCTCAAGCACATGCTCTAAATTGCCATGGCCTTCACGCTTCGCCAGATTCAATATTTCGTCGCCGTTGCCGAACAGGGCTCGGTCACGCGCGCCGCGCAGAACCTGTCGATCTCCCAATCCTCGATAACGGAGGCGCTGAAGGAACTCGAAAACGACCTTGGCGTCGTGCTGTTCGAGCGTCACCCGCGGGGGCTGTCAGTCACCCACAACGGCCATCAGTTCCTGCGGCACGCCACGAAGATCCTGGCAACGGTCTCCGACGCCCGCACCAGCTTTTCCGGCCAGGAGAACATACCCTCCGGCACGCTCAATATCGGCGTCACCTCGCTCGTTGCGGGCTATGTGCTCTCGGACCTGCTGGCACGCTATCGCCGCGCCTGTCCAGGTGTGGAGGTCAGCGCCATCGAGGACAATGGCAGCTACGTTGAGCATCTGCTGGTCGGTGGCGAACTGGATGTCGCCGTCATGGTGATTTCAAATCTGCGTGATCGCATGGCCCTGCAGGCGGAAATCCTTGAAACCTCACCCTATCGCCTCTGGTTGCCGATGGGGCATCCGCTGGTTTCGGCGGATATAATTTCCATCGCCGATATCGCCCGCGAGCCTCTGATCATGCTGACGGTGGATGAAATCGAGGAGAATACCGGCAAGCTGCTGACCGCACTCGGCGCCCGCCCGCATGTCGCCTTCCGCACCCGCTCGGTCGAAGCCGTGCGCAGCCTGGTTGCGACCGGCGCCGGGGTCGCGCTGCTGCCCGATCTCGTCTACCGCCCCTGGTCGCTGGAAGGCGACCGTATCGAGAGCCGCGATGTCTCCGGCGCTCTGCCCGTTGTGCAGGTCGGCATGGTCTGGCGCAAGGGCTCCAGCCTGCCGCAGGCCGCACGCGATTTCGTGGCCATCGCCGAGAACATGCGATCGGGAAGATCCCGCTAGATATCGGAATTTCCGATATCGCCTTTCTGATAAATGAATTTGCGAAACCGGCCTTTCCGCGTCACCCTTTCTTCTGGGAACAAAACGCCGCAAAAGCGGCACCGAACCGGGAGACAGACGATGAATCTTCTGAAATCGTGCACTGCTGCGCTCGCGAGCCTGAGTTTCGCGACACAGGTTGTCGCTGCCGAACCGCTGAAGACACTGGGCAAGGGGGAAGGCGCCGTCAGCATCGTCGCCTGGGCCGGTTATATCGAGCGCGGCGAGACCGACAAGAATTACGACTGGGTCACCGACTTCGAGAAGGAAACCGGCTGCAAGGTTTCCGTAAAGACCGCCGCCACCTCGGATGAGATGGTGGCGCTGATGAACGAAGGCGGCTTCGACCTCGTCACCGCATCAGGCGATGCGTCATTGCGCCTCGTCGCCGGAAAACGCGTCCAGCCGATCAACACCGATCTCATCCCGAGCTTCAAGACTGTCGATGAGCGCCTGCAGAATGCGCCCTGGAATACGGTGGGCGACGTCCACTATGGCGTGCCCTATCTCTGGGGGCCGAACGTGCTGATGTACAATACCGACGCCTTCAAGGATAAGGCGCCGACGAGCTGGAATATCGTCTTCGACGAACAGAAGCTGCCGGATGGTAAGTCCAATAAGGGCCGCGTGCAGGCCTATGACGGCCCGATCTACATCGCCGATGCCGCTCTATATCTGATGGCGCACAAGCCCGATCTCGGCATCAAGGACCCCTACGAGCTCAACGAGGACCAGTACAAGGCTGCTCTCGACCTGCTGCGCGGCCAGCGCAAGATCGTCTCGCGCTACTGGCACGATGCGATGATCCAGGTCGACGACTTCAAGAATGAAGGTGTTGTCGCCTCCGGTTCCTGGCCGTTCCAGGTCAACCTGCTGCAGGCCGACAAACAGAAGATCGCCTCCACCTTCCCTGAGGAGGGTGTGACCGGTTGGGCCGACACGACCATGCTGCACGCCGACAGCGAACATCCAAACTGCGCATATATGTGGATGGAACATTCGCTGAAGGCCAAGGTCCAGGGTGATGCCGCCGCCTGGTTCGGCGCCGTGCCATCCGTTCCGGCTGCCTGCAAGGGCAATGAACTTCTGACCGATGCCGGCTGCAACACCAACGGCTATGATCACTTCGACAAGATCAAGTTCTGGAAGACGCCGGTCGCCAAATGCGCAAGCGAGAGCGAATGCGTACCCTATCATCGCTGGGTATCGGATTATATCGGTGTGATCGGCGGGCGGTAACGCCAAGCCGGTTCACGTAAACAAAGTCCCCTTCCCAACCCCTCCCCGCAAGGGAGGGCCCAGAGTGGCGCCGCCGCATTCCTGCCGAAACGCCGAAAGGTTTGAGCGTGGGCGCGGCAGATTAAGCCCCTCCCCCTCGTGGGGAGGGGTTTGGGGCGGGGTCTTTTGAAGATCAAAGCCTCTCTCAGATAATACAGCTCCGGAGCCCCCATGACGTCCGCCGTCCGTTTCCAGAAGGTCTCTCGCCATTTCGGCGCGGTGCGCGCCGTCGATGGCGTCGATCTCGAAATCGTACCCGGCGAGTTCTTCGCCATGCTCGGCCCGTCCGGTTCCGGCAAGACCACCTGCCTGCGGCTGGTTGCAGGCTTCGAACAGCCTACATCAGGACATATCGAAATCTTCGGCGAAACCGCCGAAGGCATCCCGCCCTATCGCCGAAACGTGAACACCGTCTTTCAGGATTACGCGCTCTTTCCGCATCTCGATATCCTCGACAACGTCGCCTACGGACTGATGGTCAAAGGCGTCGGCAAGGCGGAGCGGATCAAAGAGGCTGAAAAGACGCTGGAACTGGTGAAACTGCCGGGCTATGGCAGCCGCCGCCCCGGCCAGCTTTCCGGCGGCCAGCGGCAGCGCGTAGCGCTCGCCCGCGCACTCGTCAACAAGCCCCAGGTGCTCCTGCTCGATGAGCCCCTAGGCGCTCTGGATCTGAAGCTGCGCGAGCAGATGCAGGAAGAGCTGAAGAGCCTGCAGCGCGCCCTCGGCATCACCTTCATCTTCGTCACCCACGATCAGGGGGAGGCGCTCTCCATGGCTGACCGTGTTGCGGTCTTCAACAATGGCGGCATCGTCCAGCAGGGCACGCCGCAGGATATCTACCGCCGTCCGAAGACCCGCTTCGTCGCCGATTTCGTCGGCTCGTCGAATGTCATTTCCCCTGACGTCATGACGGCTCTTGGCGGCGAGAAGCGCTGGGCGAGCCTGCGTCCCGAGGCAATTCACCTCGCCACTGACGGCGTCGAAGCCAGGGTCGAGAATGCCAGCTTCCTCGGCGCGGCGACCCGGCTTACCGTCGATATCAGGGGAACGTGCCTGCATGTCATGCTGCCGGCCGGCAGCGACATCCCCGATATCGGCACCGCCATCCGCCTCGTGTGGCAGCAGGGCGACGTGCATTACATGGATGATGCGGCATGACGGCTCTGGCGATGATCAAGGCGGAAACCTCGATCCTGCCGCGCCGCGGCGGTTTCTTCGGCGGCCTGTCGGATAGCTTCTGGCGTCACCCGAAACTGCTTCTCTTCCTGATGCTGACGCCGCCGTTGCTCTGGCTCGGCATCATCTATATCGGCTCGTTGATCGCGCTGCTGTTGCAGAGTTTCTTCTCGATCGATGATTTCTCGGGGATGGTGAACCACGAATTCACCCTCGATACCTATGCCCAGCTCCTGAACCCCGGCAATTTCGACATCATCGTCAGAACCATCCTGATGGCGGCGCTGGTGACGGTGGCCTCCGCCGTCATCGCCTTCCCGATCGCCTATTACGCCGCCCGCTATGCGCAAGGAAAATGGAAGGCCCTATTTTACCTTGGTGTCATGCTGCCGCTCTGGTCGAGCTATCTCGTCAAGATCTACGCCTGGAAGCTGATCCTCGCCAAGGAAGGCATCCTCACCTGGCTCTTCGACAAGCTCTATCTCTCCTGGCTGCTCGACGGCGTCCTCGCTTTGCCTGTTGTCGGCGGTAATTCGCTCTCCGTCAGCTATCTCGGCACTTTCATCGTCTTCGTCTATATCTGGCTGCCCTATATGATACTGCCGACGCAGGCAGCACTCGAACGTGTGCCCGGCAATCTGATCGAAGCGTCCGCCGATCTCGGCGCCACCCCGCGCCAGACATTCCGCACTGTGCTTTTCCCGCTGGCGCTGCCCGGCATCGTCGCCGGTTCGATCTTCACATTCTCGCTGACCCTGGGTGACTACATCATCCCGCAGATCATCGGCTCCTCACGCCTCTTCATCGGTCAGGCCGTCTACACACAGCAGGGAACGGCCGGCAACGTCCCGCTCGCCGCCGCCTTCTCCGTCGTACCCATCGTCATCATGGCGATCTATCTCTGGCTCGCTAAACGCATGGGGGCCTTCGATGCGCTCTGACCGCGGACAGAAATCACCCCTCGTCCTGAAGATCGCCGCGGCCGGCGGCCTGCTCTTCCTGCATCTGCCGATCCTGCTCATCTTCGTCTATGCCTTCACGACCGAGGAGAAGAGCTATCAGTGGCCGCCACCCGGCCTGACGCTGCAATGGTTCGGCATCGCCTGGAACCGGCCGGATGTCTGGTCGGCACTTGGCCTCTCCCTGCAGGTTGCCTGCATTGCAACGGCAATCGCGCTGGTCCTCGGTACGCTTTGCGCGGCCGCCGTCAGCCAGACGAAATTCTTCGGCCGCGAGGCGATCTCACTGCTCGTCATCCTGCCGATCGCCCTTCCCGGCATCATCACCGGCATCGCGCTGCGCTCCGCCTTCAGCCTGTTCGACATACCCTTCTCGGTTTGGACGATCGTGCTTGGCCATGCCACCTTCTGCGTGGTTGTCGTCTACAACAACGCCGTCGCCCGCTTCCGGCGCACGTCAGGCTCGCTGATCGAAGCCTCCATGGATCTCGGCGCCGACGGCTTCCAGACCTTCCGCCATGTCATCCTGCCGAATATCGGCACGGCGCTTCTGGCCGGCGGCATGCTCGCCTTTGCTCTGTCCTTCGACGAAGTCATCGTCACCACCTTCACCGGTGGCCAGCAATCCACCCTGCCGATCTGGATGCTCGAAGAGCTGATCCGCCCGCGCCAGCGCCCGGTCACCAATGTGGTCGCGATGGTCGTCGTGCTGGTCACCTTCCTGCCGATCCTGGCAGCCCATTACCTTACGCGCGACGGCGACCAGATCGCCGGCGCCGGCAAATAACCGGAATGGGACGCGGAGCCCCTTCCGCATTCCACTCGATCAACCACAAGGGAGAACGCCCATGGACACTCAAATGCTGATCGGTTCCCGCTTCGAGACCGGCACGGAAACGGAAGAGCACATCCTGAACCCGAAGACGGGCGAAACCGTGCTGAACCTTGCCGAAGCCTCGCTCGGCCAGATCGATGCCGCCGTGGATGCGGCGGAGAAGGCCTTTGTCGCCTGGTCGCAGACGACACCATCCGAACGCTCCGCCTATCTATTGAAAATCGCCGATGCCATCGAAAAGGACGCGCAGGGCTTTGCCACGCTCGAAGCGCTGAACTGCGGCAAACCGATCAATGCCGTGCTGAATGACGAGATCCCAGCCATTGTCGATTGCTACCGCTTCTTTGCCGGTGCGGTGCGTAATCTGCACGGACCGGTCGCCGGCGAATATCTTCCCGGACACACCTCGATGATCCGCCGTGACCCGATCGGCATCGTCGGCTCGATTGCGCCGTGGAACTATCCATTGATGATGATGGCCTGGAAGTTGGCGCCCGCAATCGCCGGCGGCAACACCGTCGTCTTCAAGCCGTCTGAACAAACACCGCTGACGGCGCTCAAGATGGCAAAGCTGCTTTCCGATATTCTCCCCGAGGGCGTGGTCAATGTCATCCTCGGGCGCGGCGAGAGCGTCGGCAACACGCTGATCAACCATCCGAAAATCAACATGGTGTCGATCACCGGCGACATCGCGACCGGCAAGAAAGTGCTGCAGGCTGCCGCCAAGACCGTCAAGCGCACCCATCTGGAACTTGGCGGCAAGGCGCCGGTCATTGTCTTCGACGACGCCGATATCGATGCCGTCGTCGCGGGTATCCGCACCTTCGGCTACTACAATGCCGGCCAGGACTGCACGGCCGCCTGCCGCATTTATGCCGACGCGAAGGTCTACGACAATTTCGTCGCCGACCTGACATCTGCCGTCTCCAGCATCCGCTTCAACCAGGCCGACGACACCGAGAACGAAATCGGCCCGCTGATTTCCAAGCGCCAGCGTGATCGCGTCGAAAGCTTCGTCACCCGCGCCTCCGAACACAAGCACATGGAAATTACCACCGGCGGCAAGGTCTCTGGCGACAAGGGCTTCTTCTTCGCGCCGACGGTCGTTGCAGGCGCCACGCAGGAAGATGAAATCGTCCGCCGAGAAGTTTTCGGCCCCGTCGTCTCGGTCACCCGCTTCACCAATGTCGACGATGCGGTGAGCTGGGCAAACGACAGCGATTACGGCCTCGCCTCCTCCGTCTGGACTAAGGATATCGGCCGCGGCATGAAGACGGCCGCCCGCCTGCAATATGGCTGCACCTGGATCAACACGCATTTCATGCTGGTCAATGAGATGCCGCACGGTGGCCTGAAACAATCAGGCTATGGCAAAGACATGTCTGTCTACGCCCTGGAAGACTATACGGCTGTCCGCCATGTGATGATCAATCACGGATAGTTGAACAAAAGCTTCTTGATCTCTTTCAAAAGTCACTGCCGCCGTCAGTGACTTTTGTCACTTTGTCATAATACAACTGCAGATACTATTTCTAAACGCGGAATTGCCGGTTCACCCCATATGGCGCTTCGCGATAAGTGTGATTCTTCATCGGATCAAAGAAATCGGTTGGGCATTACTTACTCATGGCGACGCGCATCGATATCTCCGAGCTCGAAACGGCCCTGGACGGATTGATGGAATCCGCTCTGGTGCCGGCAAGCTGGGAGCGCACGCTGGAACAGATCAGCCGCGCCACCGGTTCTACCGGTACGCATATCATGCCGGTGCGCGGTAAATTCCCCTCCGGCTTCCTGAGCACACCGAATCTGCTGGAGGCCTTCCAGGTCTATTTTGACGAAGAATGGTACAAGCGCGACTTCCGCGAACGCGGCCTGGCGGTTGTGATGGCCAAGGGGGTCATCATCGAACACGACATCGCCGGCGATGAGGAGTTCAACCATCATATCTTCTATACGGAGTTCCTGGCCCGCTTCAGCTTCCGTTATTCCGCCATGGTGGGCTTCACCTCCGGCGATACGATGCTGAGCCTCAACCTGCAGCGCCGCATTCAAGACCAGCCTTTCGATCGCGATGACGAGCGCTTGCTCGTAAAGATGCAGTCGAAACTGACCGCCGCAGCCGAGATCATACGCGCGCTGCATGTCGCCAAGATCGACAGCATGAGCGAGGCATTTGAGCTCGCCGGCACTGCCGTGGTCTTCTTCGATCGTTTTGGCCGCATCACCCGGCTGAACCAGCGCGCGGAGATGCTGCTCGATGGCAATATCCGGGTTCTCGATCGGGAGCTCGTTGCTCTCAGTCAGGAGGAGACGGGGCTCCTGCGCCGCCATCTGCAGGCAATCCTTTCGAAGGAGCCTTTCACCAATCCGGCCGTCTCCACGCCGGTTCTGTTTTCCCGCCCGGGAAAGGCGCCGCTGATAATCCGTGCCCAGCGGCTGAACGGAGTACCGGCCGAACTCTTCTCGCATTCCGCCGCCGTCGCCATCATCACGGATCTCTCCGAACGCGCGGCCCCGAGCCGCGATCTGCTGCGCCGGCTCTTTTCGCTCACTCCTCAGGAAACGACGGTAGCGCGCCTGCTGATGGATGGTTCGTCGCCGCGCCAGATCGCCGAAATATCCGGCCTGACTTATGAGACAACGCGCGGCTACGTGAAGAAGGTTCTCGCCAAGACTGGCACACAGCGCCAGTCCCAGCTTATCTCCCTGCTCTCAAGCCTGAAAATCTAGACCCGGTTATTAGGCCTGACCGTAGAGCGCAAGCAGCTCAATGCCGCCTTCCCATATCATGTCGAACGCCACATAGACGATGATGGCAAGGCCGATCCAGCCGATCCAGCGGAAGCGGTTGAGCAGCTTTGCCACGAAATTGGATGCGACACCCATGAGGATGACGGAAAGGATGAGGCCGAAGATCAAGGCATTCATGTTCGACTTCGCAGCACCGGCAACGGCCAGGACGTTGTCGAGCGACATGGAAAGATCCGCAAAAATGATCTGGCCGATCGCCTGTCGGAAAAGTTTCGGCTTGTGAGCGTGGTGACCGGCTTCCTGCCCGGCCTCCTCTTCATCCGCCTCACGCAACTCCCTAAACATCGTCCAGCAGATCCACAGAAGTAGCAGACCGCCGACGAGATTGATGCCTTTGATGACGAGCAACTGCGCGGCGATGACGGCGAAAACGATGCGGATGACGGCGGCTGCGGCAATGCCGGTGACGATCGCCTTGCCGCGCAGCTCGGTGGAAAGGCCTGCAGCTGCCATACCGATAACGACCACATTATCCCCTGACAGGATGATGTTGATCATGATGACTTCGAGGTAGGCGGAAATGACCTGGGGGTCCAGAAAAGCGCGCATGGAGGGTGGCTTTCGTCGATGGGGCAAATCGATGATGATCCCTTCAAACAGATCGAGACACCTTTGAAAAGCCCTTGCAGGCCGGAGCAGCACGCCTTTAAGGAATGCCGTTCCATTCTAACCGATCTGGAACAAAATCAGTTTTGGCGCGTCTTCTTCCGGCAATCACGGAAGGAAGATATCCATGTTAAAATGGGCTCTTATATTTCTGGTAATTTCTATAGTCGCCGGCTTTTTCGGCTTCTCCGGCATCTCCGCGGCGACCGCGACGATCGCCCGCGTGCTCTTCGGCATATTCCTCGTCGTCTTCCTGATCTTCCTCATCCTGGCCTTGATGGCAGGACAGGCGATCTTCTAGCCACGGGGCTATGAACGACGACAACGACGGCAGCAGCTTCAAGACAAGTTCGCTACAGCACCGCCGTCAGCCAGGGATGCATTCCCTTCATCCGCCTTTTCATGAAATTGTCGATAGACACCGATCCTGCACCCGAAACCGCAAGCACGAACATGCCGCCGGCAATAGCGAGATCCTTCTCGAAATGCAGCAGCTCGTTCTGGTTCGCGAAGTTGGTGTGGAACATAAAAGCCGTCGCGAGGCAGAACAGCCCCAGGGCCACCGCACCGAGCCGGCTAAGGAAACCGGCAGCAATAGAAAGGCCGGCACCGAGCTGCAGAGCAATGACGGCAAACGTCACCAGCGCCGGCAGGCCAAGCTTTTCGAAGGTAGCAAGCGTCGCGGTGATGTCGGCGATGAGCGACGAACCCTCATGCAGGAAGATCAGGGATAAGAGAAGCCTACCCAGAAGAAGAATGAGATCGGCCAGCCGAGGCCGGCTTGCAACGTTTTCCATCATATCCTCCACTTTATCAGGAGCAGGCGGCGAACCACCTGCTCCTGCCGTTGATGTGTCGGTCACTTATCGCCCTTTGCGGAGATGGCTTCCTGAAGGTCTTCGAGTTCCTCGCAGCCAACGGGGCAAAGCTGTTTAAGGACCGACACCTGCTCCTCAGCCTTCGCCATATCGCCGGTCTCGACGTAGAGTTCACCGAGATATTCGCGTGCCGCCTTATGATCGGGCTGAAGCTCCAGCGCCTTGGTATAATAGGTCAGCGACGTCAGGTAATCGCCTGTCTTGCGCAGCGTGAACCCCATCAGATTGTAAACGTCCGCCTGCTGATTGTCTTCGGCAAGATCGCGAAGCTCTGCAAGCGCGCCGGCATAGTCCTTCGCGTCGATCTTGGCCCGCACCGAAGTCAGGTCCGGAGCGTCAGTCGATTCCATGTTGTCGACGGCAAAGGCTGGAAATGCGGTAACCGCGGAAAAGCCGGCGGAAATGGCGCAAACCCAGATGAATCCCAGAATTGCATATTTCATCATTGTAACGTCCTTCGGCCTTTCAGGCCTGTATTGTTGGGGTGAAGGCATAGGCGCTTCCGTCCTTGAGGAAGGTGCCTGAGCCGGGGAACGGGAAGTGCGAGCCGCAGATCGCGATATTGTCGGCAATGACGCGATCGATGAGACGGCGGCGTGTGTCGATTGCCGTCGGCCCGTCCTGGTCATAGCTGCCCTGCCATTCGGGATGCGGGGCGAGCAGCGCCGGCACATACATGATGTCGGCGGAAACGAGCAGTTGCTTGTTGCCCGAGGTCACGAGATAGGTTGAATGACCGGGCGTATGGCCAGGCGCTGAAAGCAGCCTGATGCCGGGTGCAACTTCGGCCCCGTCATCCACCAGCTTCCAGTTCTTCCATGTCGGGAAAACGGCGGCGATGCGCTTGCCGGCCGGCTTGCGGCCTTCGGCAAGCTTCTCGACACGACCCGGTGCCGTCCACCAGTTATATTCGGCAGCATTAACGATGAGCTCGGCATTCGGGAAGACCGGGTTATTTGTCCCCTTTTCCATCAGACCCCAAACGTGGTCCGGATGGAAATGCGAGATCATGATCGTATCGATCTTCTTATAATCGATACCGGCTGCCGCCATATTCGCCGGCAGATGCGTGGCATTTTCCTGCCATTGACCGACGCCGGAACCTGCGTCCATCATGATCAGCCGACTACCGACTTTCAAAACGACCACCGTCAGCGGGATCGGCATGAATTCGGTCGTCAGCCCTGCCTTGGAAAGCGCCTCTTTGGTATCCTCGATCGAAGCGTTCTTGATGAAGGTGGGATCATGCGGCTTCTTCCAGATGCCGTCATAGATCGCCGTAACCTCGATATCGCCGACCTTGTATTTATAAAAGCCGACCGTCGGCTCCAACGGCGTCGCGGCAAGTGCCGGCATGACGAATTCGAGCTTCGATGACAGGCCGAATGCAGCCGCAGCAGTGGCCGATCCCAGGACAGCGCGACGTGACATGGTAAACATGAATATGCCTCCTCTTGTTGATGGCATTTCGACTGGCGAAGGCCGCAATTCATCTGAAGCCCTCGCTGACGAACTAGATCGTCGGCGGCACGCCGTTATTCCCAGCTCGAACGAGATTTTCGACAAGCCATTGAAAATGATTGATTATTTTAACGGCACTCATCTTTCGTACCACTGCGCGCAAATAAACCGGCGCTATTTGGAATAAAATCGTGCGCCGATCGGTCTAGACTGCAGGAGACCGCATCTGATGCCCGCGGATCTCACGTCCAAATCGGCTGCTGTTGAGGCAGGGAGGATGATGACAAACGCTCAGATCACCTATCCGGTCGGATCGATCGACTGGATGCTGCTGCTCGTCGGGCAAGCGCCGCGAGCCCGTATTCGACCATCACCGCTGATGATGCTTCTCGCCGGAGCGAGGCGGCTGTTCCATCTTATGGTCAAGAAATCCGGCAGCGAACGGATCGCCCCAACGACCGACGCCGCGCAGCATGAGTTCATGCAGCATTTTCAGGACGTGATTATTCCGCACCTGGATGCGGCCTATAATTTTGCCCGCTTCCTCAGCCGCGACGCCGAGGCTGCGCAGGATATCGTCCAGGAAGCATTCCTGCGCGCCTACCGCAATTTCGAAACCTATCGCGGTGGCGATCCGCGCTCCTGGCTCTTTGCCATCGTCAGGAACTGCTGCCACGTCTGGCGCCAGCAGGATCGCCGAAAGGCACATTTCGAGCGGCATCTGGACGATAACGGCAGCACCGATCCCGATGAAGATGAGGGCTACCAGATCGCCTCGGAGGAGGATTCTCCTGAGACGGCGATAATCCGGGCAAGCGAGCAACAGCGCGTGCGATCCGTCATCAACAAACTTCCGGAAACGATGCGGGAAATCCTCGTCCTTCGTGAACTCGAAGACCTCTCCTACCGGCAGATCGCCGAAATCATCGATGCACCGATCGGCACCGTCATGTCACGCCTTGCGAGAGCACGGCGCGAATTCGCCGACATCTGGGATGCATGCAGTAAAAGCGAGGCGGCAGGATGAGTGACGCCCATCAGAAAGGCTGCCCCGAATGGCGCATCATGCTGCACGGTTTTGTCGACCGCGAACTCGACTCCGTCCATGCAGCGCAGTTCGAGGATCATCTGGCGACCTGCGAAAATTGCCGGGCGGAGATGGAAAGGGTCGCTGCTGTGAGAAAGATCATCGATCAGGATGGCGTGCGATGGAGGCCGCCGGAGGCTCTGCGTTCACAGGTACTTTCCATGCTGTCTTTCGAACAGACGGCGGCGAGCTCCAGCCTGCCGGTGCCACGCCAAGCGCCTTTCTGGCGCCGCACTTTCGACTTCATCCGGCAATGGAGCTTCGTACCGTCCTTGGCGGTGCTCGCGGCAAGTGCTTTTCTGTTCGTCAATGCGCCGTCGCAGACCCTGATCCTGCAGGACGAGATCATGGCAAGCCATGTTCGATCCATGATGGCGGATCATCTGACCGACGTCCTGACCTCGGATCAGCACACGGTAAAGCCCTGGTTCAATGGCAGGATCGATTTTTCGCCGCCCGTCAGCGATCTCGCCAAGGATGGTTTCCCGCTGGTCGGCGGACGTGTCGATTATATCGGCGGCCGTGCCGTCGCCGCTCTCGTGTACAGACGCCATGGCCATGTCATCAACCTGTTCATTTGGCCCGCGGCTTCAGGTGCCCAAACGACAACGGAGCACGACGGCTACAACATGGTGCAATGGTCGGATGGCGGACTGACGTTCTGGGCGATTTCGGATGTCGCCTCTGGTGACCTTGCGGAGTTCGAGAGCTTCTTCCGGTCTGCAGCAAGGCTCTAAAGCAGGCTTGCGCCAACATTGATCGCAAGTGCCAGAATGGTGGTGTTGAACAGGAACGACAGAAGCGCATGCAGCAGGGTGAACTTGCGCATCCTCGTCGAGGTCACTGCTACATCGGCCGTCTGCGCCGCGACACCGATTGTGAAGGAGAAATAGAGGAAGTCCCAATAAGCGGGCTCCTCGATTCCATCAGGGAATTTAAGCCCTTCGCACTTATCCGAGCCGCCATAGAAATAATGGGCATAATGGATCGTGAAAAGCGTGTGCAGGAAAAACCAGGAGATCAGGATAGTCAGGATCGCCGCAGCCGCACGCCACAGCGCGACATCTGCCGGTGCATCCTTGATCGAATGGAGCTCGATACCGATTCCGGCAATACTGGCGAGAGCCGCTGCGATTGATAGGAAGAGCAGGAAAGTATCGGAAAAATCGAGATCTTCCGATCGCTTCTTGATGCTCTCAACGGTCGCGCGAAGCATCTTGCGCCAGCTCAGCCCGATGAAGAAGATCGCCGAGGCATTCCAGCCGAACAGGATGTTGCTGGCGCTGACCTCCCGCGAGGTCAGCAGTAGAAACACGATGAAACCGCCGAGCACCGAAAGGAAGAAGCTTGCATGCTTGTAGACAATCGAGACCAGCGAATTTCCGTCATCCTCGTCAGCCACCACGATACTCCTGCCTCTATGCCCTTGATATCAAAATGAAAAAGGCGCGGATGCCAGCGGCACCCGCGCCTTTCATCAAAGTGCGGCTTGCGCGGCCTTACGCAGCAGCGAGCTGCAGCTCCTTGCGGACCTGACTGCGCAGCGTGCCGAGATCCTTTGCGAATGCGCGAATGCCTTCTGCGAGCTTTTCGGTCGCCATGGCATCTTCGTTCATCATCCAGCGGAAGGTCTTCTCGTCGACCGTGATCTTTGGCTCGGCCTTCTTGGTTTCCGGCGACAGCTTGCGCTCAAGCTTGCCCTGATCGTTGGAGAGTTCGTCGAGCAGGTTCGGAGCGATCGTCAGGCGATCGCAACCGGCCAGCGCTTCGATTTCGCCGGTGTTGCGGAAAGAGGCGCCCATGACGACCGTCTTGATGTCATTGGCCTTGTAGTAGTTGTAGATGTCGCGGACGGACAGAACGCCCGGATCTTCCTCGGCGGTGAAATCCTTGCCGGTCGACTTCTTGTACCAGTCGAGGATACGGCCGACGAAGGGCGAGATCAGGAATACGCCGGCGTCAGCGCAGGCAATTGCCTGAGCCTTCGAGAAGAGCAGCGTCAGATTGCAATCAATGCCTTCCTTCTGCAGGACTTCCGCTGCGCGAATGCCTTCCCAGGTGGAAGCGAGCTTGATGAGGATGCGGTCCTTCTCGATACCGCGCTCCTTGTAGGCCGCGATGATGCTGCGTGCCTTCTTCAGCGACGCTTCCGTATCGAAGGAGAGATCGGCATCGACTTCGGTCGAAACGCGACCGGGGACGAGCTTTACGAGGGCTGCGCCAACGGAGATCGCGAGGCGATCGGCAACGGCTGCGGCCGCAGCATCGGCATTACCGCCGAGCTTCTTGCCCCAGGCGATCGCTTCCTTCATGTCGTCGGCAAACATGTCGGTGCCGAGCGCCTTGAGAACGATGGAAGGGTTGGTCGTGCAATCAACCGGCTTCAGGCGAGCGACAGCCTGGATATCGCCGGTGTCGGCGACGACGGTTGTGATCTCGCGGAGTTGGTCAAGCTTGGATGTCATGGTCAAATTCCTTTGTGAACTTGGGCTGCGGACCGGCGCGAGTTCCGCCCGGCAAAGAGGTGATCTAAGGACAGATGGTTTGCATACAGCAGGCGAATAGTCGCGCGTCCGTCACGGGTGAGTCGTAAACGTGAGAGACACTGGCGGTGTTCCCGGGGGCGGGGCTCCCAACGCCGGAATACGACAAGCACATCGCAAGCGATGCCGCCTGCGGCTTAAAGGCCGGTCGAGACTTTCCGCATGCCCGCACATTGTCCTCCTCGGACGGACAAGAACGATGTTGTCGACCCTGACTATCGCCGCTCCGGCAACGAAAAGTCAAGGACATTTGTGCATTTCAATTGACATAAGTGTCACACCCGGCATTATCGCGGGAACAAAGCCGATGCCACAACCTTATGCTATCGATAGCAAAGATCTAGGGCGAAATCGGCGCGGGAGGAGATGTGGTCAAGCTGAAACGCGGCACGCATACTGCTTATTCCGAAGCCTCCTCGCTTCGGCTGCGGGCTGCATGGCTCTATTACAATGAAGGCCTGACCCAGAAAGATGTTGCCGAACAGCTCGGCATCAGCCGCACGACCGTCATCCGCCTACTCGACGAGGCGATGAAGCGCAGCGAAGTTCAGATATGGATCAACGACTCGATCGGCGACTGCGTGGAGCTTTCGGTCAAGCTGGAACGCGCCTATGGCCTCGATGAGGCGATCGTCGTGCCGGAACCCGCCAATTGTGACGTGAATTCACTGGCAAAGAATGTCGGTCTGGCGCTCGGCCAGTTCCTGTCGGAAGCCATTCCGGACGATTATACGATCGGCGTCGGCTGGGGCCGCACCATGACGGCCTCTCTCGCAAGCTTCCGGCCGCCACGACGCGACAACTGCAAGATCGTCTCCCTGCTCGGCGGCATCGTCGCCGTCCACCAGACAAACCCAATCGACTACACCTGGCGCCTTGCCAATCAGCTCGGAGCGGAATGTTACATGTTCCTGGCCCCGCTGCTCGTCGATTCCACCGAGACCAAGCGCAACCTCATCGAAAAATGCGGGCTCGATACGATCTATCGGCTGGCGGAAAACCTTGATCTCGCGATCGTCAGCTGCGGCGATATCGGCCCGCATTCGACGTCGCTGTCCGAGGGATGGATTTCGAAGGCCGAACTGCAGCAGCTGATCGATGCCGGCTGTGTCTGCGACACCATGTTCAACTTTCTGGACAAGGACGGCAATTCCGTCGACCACTCGATCAATCAGCGGGTGATGTCGGTGGATCTCGATACGCTGAAGGAGGCGAAACACATCGTACTGTCCTCCGGCGGCGCGCATCGTGCGGTCGCGATCCGCGCAACGATAAAGCGCATCGGCTGTAATACGTTGATCACCGACGAGAGCGCGGCAAAGGCATTGCTGGAACTCGCCGAAGCCGCCTGAACGGTTTCGGCTGATCCCAATCGCTCAGGCGTGCGCCGATTCCCAGCCAAGCATGGCCCGTTTGCGGGTCAGACCCCAATGGTAACCGGTCAATACTCCGTTTTTCCCGAGCGCGCGGTGGCAGGGCACGACGAAGGAAATCGGATTGGCTCCGACTGCCGCACCGACCGCGCGCATGGCAGTCGGCCGGCCGATGTCCTTGGCAATATCGCTGTAGGTCACGGCTTTGCCGAAGGGGATTTTCAGAAGGCTCTGCCAGACACTGACCTGGAAATCCGTTCCGATCAGCACGACCCGCAACGGCTGGTCCGACGTCCAACGGCCCGGCTGGAAGATACGCTCGGCATAAGGCGCCGTCGCTTGACGGTCTTCCACATATTCCGCATTCGGCCAACGGCAGGTCATATCCTCAAGGCAGGCCTTCTCATCACCGGAATCGCTGAAGGCGAGGCCTGCGAGGCCGCGGTCCGTCACCATGACGAGGGCCGTCCCGAAGGGGCAGGTGTGGAACCCGTAGCGGATCGTCAGCCCGCCGCCCTTCGCCTTCCATTCGCCCGGAGACATTGCCTCATGTGTCACGAACAGGTCGTGCAGGCGGCTGGGACCGGAAAGACCCACCTCGATGGAGGTTTCGAGCAGCGGCATTTCTTCCTTGCGCAGCAGCCGCTTGGCGTGGTCGAGCGTCACGGCTTGCAGGAAGGCTTTCGGCGAAAGGCCGGCCCAGCGGGTAAAGGTCTTCTGGAGCTGCGTCGGCGACTGGTGCAGCCGAGCGGCAATCGCTTCCAGCGACGGCTGGTCGCGATATTCCTCGCTGATGAGTTCGATGACCTGACGGACGATATCGTAATCAGGGCCATCAGGAGTGATATCTGTGTCGAGCTTCGCGATCATGTTCATCGTCTTTCTCCTTTACAAAGGAGATAATCAAGGGCGGGCAGCCAAACCACCCGTTTCTTGCGCCCCGATTCTTACGCAATGCCTCAGATACGCTGTTTTACCGTTGCCAGCGCGCGCTTGAAAGCCTTGGCGAAGCTCTCCCGATCGTCGGGATTGAGGAAGGAGCCGACATCCGTACGTTTGCCCTCCCCGAAAATATGCATGGAGAGAATGCCGATTTCCTGATGCCGCCGCACGAGGAAGCGCGTCCAGAATGGATTGAAGTGGTGCTCGATCATACGGCCGGACGGAGAGAACTTGCGCACGGACACATCTGTGCGCGAAACCGTCACCTCTTCCCGCACCCTGCCGGATCGGTAGCTCAGCCAGAAGGCGCCGTAGAGCAGCAGGAAATCCAGCCCGAAAAAGAAGCCGATCGGCCAAGCACCGGTGACGATGAAAAACATGCTGTACACGAAGCAGATGGCGCCGGAAACACTGAGCAACACCTTGAAGCCCTTCCGGCCGAGCGAGCGGTAGGGAAAGAGTTCGGCTGCGAAAACAGGCTGATCGTTACGGCTGTCGGCGTTGCTTTCCATCATGGCCAGTGAGTATAGATTTTCCATGGCGAATCCGAAACTCAAATCCGTTACCAAATCGTCGCAAAACTCGAATGTGATCGTCCGCCGCAAGCCAGCGGCGGCGGTGAAAACCGCCTATTCATTGGCCGAGCGCGAGGAAATCTTCCGGCGTTTCTCCATCCAGCGTCCCGAGCCGCGAGGTGAGCTGGAACACACCAATCCCTTCACCCTCGTCGTGGCAGTGGCACTCTCTGCGCAAGCGACGGATGCCGGCGTCAACAAGGCGACTCGCGCGCTCTTCAAGATCGCCGATACGCCGCAGAAAATGCTCGATCTTGGCGAGGAGAAGGTTCGCGAATACATCAAGACGATCGGCCTATACCGCAACAAGGCGAAGAACGTCATCGCGCTTTCGCAGATGCTGGTCGATGAATTCGGCGGCAAGGTGCCGGAGACGCGCGAGGAACTGGTTCGCCTGCCGGGCGTCGGCCGCAAGACCGCCAATGTCGTGCTCTCCATGGCCTTCGGCCAGGCGACGATGGCGGTTGACACCCATATCTTTCGCATCGCCAACCGCATTAGGCTGGCACCCGGCAAAACGCCGGACGAGGTTGAAGATCGGCTGATGAAGGTGGTGCCGAAGCAATACCTCTATCACGCCCATCACTGGCTCATCCTGCATGGCCGCTATACCTGCAAGGCCCGTCGCCCGGAATGCGAACGCTGCGTGATCGCCGATATCTGCAAGTCGCCGGAGAAGAGCGGCGATATCCCCGCACCGCTGGTCGAGCTACCGCCGCAGGTGATCGGCGAGGCCGTCGAGTAGGGCAGCGATCCCCCGCTCGTAGTCCTCACGACTGCCGCCTGCTTCGATGGCGATCGCCGCGCGATCGAAAGCCGCTGACAGCATCGTCGTCAGTGGTCCGAGCAAAGCACTGGCCTGCGGCAGCAAGGCTTCGAGCCCTACCCGCAATGTCGCCTCTGCACTCTCGACATCGATCTGCGCAGTCGCGGGCAAGCCGATGACCGCCGGCGCCTCGAGCAGAAGCAGCCGCGTCCGCCCTTCCACTTCCATTGCATCGAAATAGGCGGCCGCGCCTTCAAGCAGCGCGTCACGCGGTTCGGTTTGCCGCTTTGTGCGCCGCTCGATCTCGTCGGCGACATCAGTCGCCTCCCTTTCAATCACGGCCCGGAAGAGCGCTTTCTTGTCTTCGAAGTGATGATAGAGCGCACCGCGCGTGACACCGGCCTGTGCCACGATATCGAACGTGGCCGTCTCTGCATATCCCTTCTCGACGAAAAGCCGGCGCGCGGCATCCATCAGGGCCTGCCTGGTCTGTTCGGTTCTTTCGCGATTGCTGCGGCTCATCACTCCTCTTTACATACAATCTGCCTGTATGTTAAATACAAAAACATACAGAGTGTACGTAAAATCAAAGGAGGAAAGACGATGAAATCGACGAGCTATTATCCCGTCATCATGACGGACGATGTTGCCGGCACTGCGGCCTTCTATTGCTGTCATTTCCGCTTTCAGCCGCTGTTCGAAAGCGACTGGTATGTCCATCTGCAATCGACGGAGGATGAGCATGTGACGCTTGCCGTGCTCGACGGCAGCCACGAAACCATCCCAGCCGCCGGCCGCGGCAAGGTTTCCGGCCTTCTCCTGAATTTCGAGGTTGAGGATGTGGACGCGATCTACGCCGTCTGCACAGAGGCGGGGTTGCCGATCCTGCGCGAGATCCGCGACGAGGATTTCGGCCAGCGCCACTTCATTACCGCCGATCCCAACGGCGTCTTGATCGACATTATCAAGCCGATCCCGCCGAGCGCCGAATATGCGGCTATGTATGAGACGACAGCGCTGCCCGGCTAAAGCAATTCCAGCAAAAGTGTCGCGCGGTTTTGCGTTCGGAATTGCGTGAAAAACTAAGCTCGGAAATCGGGATCACGCGCCGAGATCAGCTTATGCAGATGCACCATCATGCCGGCGGCAAAGAGCGGCGTGAGCAGATTGACGATCGGGATCGCCAGGAAAAGCGCAATCACCAGACCGCCAAGAAAGACGGTCGGGCCATGCTTGGCGCGAAACAGCCGCGCCTCCGGCGGCGAACGGAAGCGCATCGCCGCGAATTCGAAGAATTCCCGCCCGAGCAGATAGCCGTTCACCAGGAAGAAGGCCACGATATTGACGCCGGGAATGAAGAGCAGGAAGAGCGCGATAATATTGCCGATGATCACGACGCCGAGGAATTTGATCGAGCTCGCCATCGCAGGGCCGAGCGGCATGGCCTTGCCCAGCGCATCCTGTGGATAGTCCCTTTTTTCGATCACCTCGGCGACATCGTCGAGAAAGAGGCCGGCAATCAGCGCCGTGACCGGCGACAACAGCAGCGCCAGCCCGAGCGCAAGGCCGATCCCGGCGGCAATCAGGAAAACGAAGCTGAGCCAGCCGGCCCAGTCGGGCATCTCGGGAAAGAACCCGACCACCCAGGGAAATATAAAACTGATGAACAGGCCGCGCAGCGCAAACCACAAGCCGATCAACACCAGCACCGTCAGTCCCAGAACCTTCCAGAAAGCCGACCGGGTCTCCGACGCAAACAGGTTGGCAAGCGAAAGGCGAGCGGCGTCAAGGATCATTCTCTGGCGTCTCCGTTACGCAGCGTGATGTAGGGAGCCGGTGCCCTCCCGGCAAGTCAGTTGAAAATTACATGCTTGAATAGAAAACTTGTCGAAAATTACATGCTAATATATAGTTCGTAATGTTGGAAATACGTGTGGGCCTAAGAAGAGCTTCCGGAAAATATTAAGAAACAAGGATTCGGCTCTGCATGAATCCGCGGAAGGCCTCTGAGGAAATGGGGGAGGCTGCGACGTGGAAGACTTTGTAGAGAAGCTTAGGCAATACGCGAAATCCGGCACGCCTGCCGAACGACGCATCGCGAAATATTTCACCGAACATTTGAACGATCTGCCGTTCGAAACCGCTGCGTCGGTTGCCGACCGGCTTGATCTTTCGCCGATGACGGTCGGCCGTTTCCTGCGAGCGCTCGGCTACCAGGGGCTGGACAGCGTCAAGGTGGAGATCCGCGAGACGGCAACGACCTCACCCGTCCAGTTCCAGAGCGCGATGACCGAGCTGCAGACGGATGCATCGGAAGGCAAGCCGCTCGCCGTTCTCGTGGCGGAGCAGATACAAGCGCTGCATCACATCTATCATCTGACCGCACAGCCGCATTGGGGTGAAGCCGTCGCGATGATCGGCGCCTCCAGAGAGGTTTTCGTCGCCACCCATGCCAGACTTGCCGGCTTCTCCAATCATTTCTGCCAGCGACTGACGCTGGCCCGCGACAGCGTGCGTGCGATCGACGGCGCGGGTAACCGCTTTACGGAGCTTTTCGCCCGTTCCTTCGTCGAGGACGCCGTGCTCGTCATCATCGATTGCCGGCGCTTCGCCAGGTCACGACTGCTTGCGCGCACTGCCCGGCGTTACGGCTACAAGGTGATCCTGATTTCCGCTCAGCATGCGGACTGGCTGCCAGAACAATCAAACGTCGTCCTGCCTTTGCCGCCTGCCCGTGCGCCCGACATGGATAACCTGCCGCCGCTGATCGCCTTGCTCGACTGTCTGTCCGAGGCGGTCATTTTGGGCGCCGGCGAAGAGGCGAGCCAGCGGCGCCGACGCATGGTGGAATTTGCAGCCATCCTCGGCGAAACGGCAAATCGCTGAACTATTCCACCGCTTCCAGTTCCGCCCGATGGCGATACATGGCAAGAAACCGGCGATAGTCGCGGTCGTAAAGCGCCTGCTTGCTCCTGTCGGGAAGCCGCACAGAGCCGCCAGGATACATCGCCTTGCCAGCCGTCGCCAAATCCTTGTGTAAGCCGCAGGCAACCGATGAGGCGATCGCGGTGCCGAGCAGTACCGCCTCGTTCATGTCAGGTACGATGACCTTGCAGCCCGTCACATCCGAATAGAGCTCCATCAGAACGGGGTTCTTCACATGCCCGCCGGCCACATGCAGCGTATCCGGCACGTAGCCGTGATCTCTCATCTTTTCGAGGATGTGGCGGATGCCGAGCGCAATCCCGACCGCGGTTCGCCAATAGAGCGCGCAGAGCCCGTCAAAGGACGTGTCAAGCGTCAGGCCGCTGATGACGCCGACAGCATGCGGGTCGGCCAGTGGTGACCGATTGCCGTGAAAATCCGGGAGAACGAAGATCCGCGCACCAAGCGCGTCACCCTCTTCTGTTCTGAGTTCAGCGATGCGGGCGACGATCCTTTGATGCAGCGCAGCGGTCGGCTCACCGCCGGCCGCGTGCATGCGCACGATATGATCGAGCAGCGCACCGGCGGCCGATTGGCCAGCCTCGACGAGCCACGATTGCGGAAAAACCGCCTCGTAATAGGGGCCCCACATTCCCTCGCTCGGCTTTCGCTCGAGGGAAAAGGCGACGATGCAGCTCGATGTTCCTGCAATCAATGCAAGCTGCTGCTCGAGCTTCGCCGGATTGCCAGCATAGCCGCTGAGTGTACCAAGGGCGCCGGCATAGGCATCGATCATCCCGGCCGAAACATGGCAATCGGTGGTCAGGCCCAACGCCTCGGCGGCCTGCGGCGTCAGTTTAGCGATGCTCTCCCCAACTGCCACCGTCTCCTCCGGCAGCCTGCCGCGCGGCAATAAATCCTCAAGACCGATCTGCTGCAGGAAATCCTCCTGCCAGCCCCTCTCCTGATGAGCTAGGTAATTCCATTTGGCCGTCAGCGTGCAGCGGGATCGGGCAGGCGAACCAGTTGCCTTCCAGGTCAGGAAATCGGCAAGGTCGAAGAAGTATCCGGCTTTCTCCCAGGTCGCCGGCAGCTTCTTCTTCAGCCAGATCAGCTTGGGCATTTCCATTTCCGGCGACATGACATTGCCGGAATGTTCCAGCACTTCATGCTTCGTCGCCGTACAGAAATCGGCTTCCTTCAGCGCCCGATGATCGAGCCAGACGATCGTATCGAACCGCGTTTCGCCGCCGGTGGAAACGCTGATCTGTCTTCCTTCGGTATCGCGCACCACAAGCGAACAGGTGGCGTCGAAACCGATCGCGCCGATAGCGGCAGCACCGATGCCGGACTGGCCCATAGCCCTACGCACGGCAGTGCAAACGGCCGACCATATATCCTCGGAATCATGTTCGGCATGGTTCTCGCGCGGCCGGTTCATGACGATCGGATGTTCAGCCTTGGCAAGCAGGCGGCCATGCGTATCGAAGACACCGGCGCGTGCGCTGCTCGTGCCGATATCCACCGCAACCACATGATCACGCATCAATGCTGAGTCCCGTCCAGCTTTTGTTTGCGGACAAGGTGTATCAATTCCGGCATGGCGTCAAACACGACTTCCGGTGAAAGACGGTCGAGTTCTTCACGGTAGCCGGCAAAGTTTGCATGCGAGCCGCCGGTAAAGGCAAAGACCGTCATGCCCGCCGCTTTGGCTGCAGCAATACCCGCCGGACTGTCCTCGATGACGATGCAGTCACGAGGCTCCACATGCATCTGGTCGGCCGCATAGAGGAAGAGATCAGGCGCTGGCTTGCCGCGCTTGACCATGCTGGCGCTGAAGATGTTCGGCAGCTTCGGCAGCAGCCCGGTGACAGAGAGCGACAATTTGATCCGCTCGACCTGGCTGGACGAGGCAACACAACAGGGAAGGCCAAGCGCATCGATCGCATCGCCAATACCTGGCATGGCCTTCAGCTCGGTGCGGAAACGGGCATAGAGATTGGTGCGGATGCTTTCCAGGAATTCCTCGTTGGCATGCACGTTGAATTCCGTCTCCAATATGGAGATGAGGGTTGCGAGGCTCTTGCCGAGGAAGCGTTCATAGGCCTGGTCCTCGGTAATCGTCACGCCGAGATCGGCCATCGCCTTGACGAGAACGCTGATCGAAATCGGTTCGCTGTCGACGAGCACGCCGTCGCAATCGAAGATGACCAGCCGTGGTTCAGCATCAGCCATGAAAGACCCAACCTGAGTTCAGTTCGGACGCAACCGTCCTGCTTTGTCCGCAAGGCCGGGATGGCGGCAGAAATGCCGCCATCGTAATTCCTTACACTGCGAGCTTGCCGTCGAGATAGAGCTGCAAGGTTTCCTTCGTGCCCTTTTCCCACAAGGTTTTCAGCGCATGGGCGAAACGCTTGCGGAAAAGATCTGATTTCGCCACGTCGCCGAAAATATCGTCAAAGACGAGGAAGGCCGCCGGATCGTCCTTTGCCTTCACCGCTGCCTCATGCAGACGGTCGGCGCTGGCATCGTTGAAGACGATCTCCTTGCCGCTGTCACTCTTGCCGAAGAAGTAGCGGCACCACAGCGCCGAGACGAACGCGAGGCCGACGACATCCCTGCCCTGACGAAGATTATCGAGCGTCGAGGGCAGGATGAATTTCGGCTGGCGGTTGGAACCGTCCTGCGCCAGCCGCGGGATCGTGTCGGCGATCTTCGGATTGAGGAAGCGGTGCTCGATCAGCTTGAAATAATCGGCGAGCGACGTATCCGGCACCGACGGCACGATGGGGATGATTTCGTCGTTCTCGAGCTTGGCGAGGAAGGCGCGGATCAGATCATTCTCCATCGCCTCATGTACGAAATGAATATCCATCAGCGCCGCCGGATAGGCGATCGTCGCATGGCCGCCATTAAGGATGCGGATCTTCATATGTTCATAGGGCGTGACATCGGGCACGAAGGTAACCCCGACCTTTTCAAGCGCCGGGCGGCCCATCGGGAACTTGTCTTCCAGCACCCACTGCTTGAACTCTTCGCAGTAGACCGGCCAGTTATCCTCAATATCGAAATTCTCCTTGAGGAAATCGATCTCGCGCTGGCTGGTTGCCGGCGTGATGCGGTCCACCATGCCGTTCGGGAAGGAGACATTCGCCTTGATCCAGTCGGCAAAAGCCGGATCGGAAAGCTTCGCCGTGCCGACGACGGCATTCGCAGTGACGACGCCATTATGGGGAATGTTGTCGCAGGACATGACGGTGAAGGGCTCGATGCCCTTGTCTTTACGCGCCTTCAGGCCGGCAACGATCAGACCGAAGACCGTTTTCGGCGTCGCCGGGTTCTGTCCGTCGGCGGCAATCGCCGGATGCGCCGGATTGAACTTGCCCGAGGCATCGATGAAGTAACCGCCTTCGGTGATCGTCATTGAGACGATCCGGATCTCAGGATCGGCAAGCTTGGCGATGACAACAGCGGGTTCACCGACCGGCAGAATATCGATCATCGGCCCAGTCACGCGCGCCGCCGTCTTGTTGTTGTCCTGCTCGACGACGGTCGTCAGGAAATCCTGCGCCGCGAGCTTGTCACGCATGGCCGCATCCGAAGGCAGGACGCCGGCGCCGATGATTGCCCAGTCGTGGTCACTGCCGGCGTTGAAGAGGTCGTCGAGATAGATCGCCTGGTGGGCACGATGGAAATTGCCGACGCCGAAGTGCACGATGCCGGCTTTCAGCGACGCCCGCTCATAGGCCGGAATGGCTGCAGTCTTTGCTGCCTCGGCGAGCGTTGCCAGCGATAATTTGCACGTCATGTTTCAGTCCTCTTGAAGGTCTTGCGAAAGGGCTTTCGCCCTTCCGGTAGCGCGGGCCGGACGAGACCGCCCGGTCCGCATATCTGCCCCCAGCCGGTGGCCGCCTCAGATGGCGAGGCCGCTCTCGTTGAATTTATGGATGCGCGTCTTGTCCGGCGTCAGGTAGACCGTGTCACCGGCCTTGGAAGCAAAATCGCCGTTGCTGCGCGCCGTCACCATCCCGATACCCTCGACATCGACATGCAGGAACGTATCGGAGCCGAGGTGCTCGGCCACCGTGACCCTGCCCTTCCAGTCGCCACTTTCGGTCGACAGCAGCACATGTTCGGGACGGATGCCGATCGTGTGCGCACTCATCTGCGCAGCATTCTGGCCCTTGATGAAGTTCATCTTGGGTGAGCCGATGAAGCCTGCGACGAAGAGGTTTCGCGGGCTGCGATAAAGCTCCAGCGGCGAACCGACCTGCTCGATGTTGCCCCTGTTGAGCACCACGATCTTGTCGGCCATGGTCATGGCTTCCACCTGATCGTGGGTGACGTAGACCATCGTCGTCTTCAGCTGCTGGTGCAGCTCGCTGATTTCGATGCGCATGTTGACGCGCAGCGCCGCATCGAGGTTCGACAGCGGCTCGTCGAAGAGGAAGGCCGAAGGCTGGCGCACGATGGCGCGGCCGATGGCGACGCGCTGACGCTGGCCGCCCGAGAGCTGGCGCGGCTTGCGATCCAGATAATCGCCGAGATTCAGCACGCGCGCGGCATCATCCACCTTGCGGTCGATCTCCGCCTTGTCCATGCCGGCCATCTTCAGCGGGAAGGCAATGTTGTTGCGCACGCTCATATGCGGATAGAGCGCGTAGGACTGGAAGACCATCGCCAGACCCCGCTCGGATGGCGCCTTCTCGGTCGCATCCTTGCCGTCGATGACGATCTTGCCGCCGGAGACATCTTCGAGGCCGGCGATCAGGCGCAGCAGCGTGGACTTGCCGCAGCCCGACGGGCCGACGAAGACGACGAATTCGCCGTCCCGGATATCGAGATCGATCGAAGGGATGACCTTGGCCTCGCCGAAGACCTTCGAAACCTTTTGAAGGGTAATACTGCCCATGTTTCTCTCCCTATGATCTTATTTCACCGCGCCAAAGGTCAGGCCGCGGACAAGTTGTTTCTGGCTGAACCAGCCGAGGATGAGGATCGGCGCAATCGCCATGGTCGAAGCCGCCGAAAGCTTGGCGTAGAACAGACCTTCCGGGCTCGAGTAGGATGCGATGAAGGCGGTGAGCGGTGCGGCCTTGGAAGCCGTCAGGTTCAGCGTCCAGAACGCTTCGTTCCAGGCAAGGATAATGTTGAGCAGCAGCGTCGAGGCAATGCCCGGCACCGCCATCGGCGTCAGCACGTAGATGATTTCCTTGGCGAGCGAGGCGCCGTCCATGCGGGCGGCTTCCAGGATTTCGCCGGGGATTTCCTTGAAGTAGGTGTAGAGCATCCAGACGATGATCGGCAGGTTGATCAGCGTCAGAACGATCACCAGACCGGTGCGCGTATCGAGCAGGCCCGAATTGCGGAACATGAGGTAGATCGGGATGAGCGCGCCGACGGGCGGCATCATCTTTGTCGACAGCATCCACATCAGCACATCCTTCGTCCGCTTGGTCGGCGCAAAGGCCATGGCCCAGGCGGCCGGAATGGCGATGATGAGACCGATCAGCGTCGAGCCGAAGGAGATCACCACGGAATTCATGAAGTGGCTGAGATAGTTTGAGCGGCTCTGCACCTCCGCATAGTTCTCCGTCGTCCAGTGGAAGAACAGGAACTGCGGCGGCGAGGCGATGGCATCCGCCTCCGTCTTGAAGCTCGTCAGGAACGTCCAGAGGATCGGGAAGAAGATCAGGATGCCGAGCGCCCAGGCGATCGCGGTCATGATGACCTTGCGTTGGGTAGTAACCTTCCTAGCCATCTTAAGCCTCCAGATTCTTGCCGACGAGGCGGACGAGGAAGATCGCGACGATATTGGCGAGCACGACGGCAACGATGCCGCCTGCGGATGCCCCGCCGATGTCGAACTGCAGCAGCGCCTGGACATAGACGAGATAGGTGAGGTTCGTGCTCTGCGTGCCCGGACCGCCATTGGTGGTAACCAGGATTTCGGCAAAGACCGACAGCAGGAAGATCGTCTCGATCAGGATGACCACGGTGATCGCTCGGGCCATGTGCGGCAGGATGATGTAGATGAACTTCGAGATCGGGCCGGCGCCATCCATTTCGGCCGCTTCCTTCTGCTCTTCGTCAAGCGACTGCAGCGCGGTAAGTAGGATGAGCGTGGCGAAGGGAAGCCACTGCCAGGCGACGATCAGGATGATGGAGAACAGCGGCACGCTGGCCAGCCAGTCGATCGGCTGCAGGCCGACAGCCTTCGCCATATAGGCGAAGAGGCCGTTGACCGGGTTCATGAACATGTTCTTCCAGACGAGCGCCGCCACCGTCGGCATGACGAAAAAGGGCGCGATGACCAGAATGCGCACGATGCCCTGGCCGTAGATCGGCTGATCGAGCAGAAGCGCGAAGAGAATGCCGCCGACCACGGTGATAACAAGCACGCCTGCAACCAGAACCAGCGTGTTGATGAGCGCGGCAAAGAAGGCCGGGTCGGTGAGGAAGTATTGGTAGTTTAAGAGACCGACGAAATTCTCCATGCCCGGGCTGAGCAGATTGTAGTTCAGCAGGGAGAAGTAAATCGTCATCGCCAGCGGGACGATCATCCACGCGAAGAGCAGCACCACGGAAGGTGCTATCATCAGGCGTGCTGCGGAGCGAGTGTGGAACGTTGCCATAGCAATCACCGGTCTGATCTGAAGCGGAAATGGCTGCGAAACAGCTTTAAAAAAGCGGCCGCCGATGCAGTTCGGGCAATCGGCGGCCCAGAGGTGCGGAATGTCAAGCATTCCGTACGTCTCAGGAGGTTTTTACTTGATGTAACCCGCCTTGGTCATTTCGCGGGTGGTCAGCTGCTGCGCGCTCTGCAGGGCCTGGTCGACCGAGATCTGGCCGGCAAGAGCTGCAGAAAACTGCTGGCCAACGGCCGTGCCGATGCCCTGGAATTCCGGGATCGCCACGAACTGGACACCGACGTAGGGAACCGGCTTCACAGTCGGCTTGGTCGGATCGGCGGAGTTGATGCTGTCGAGCGTCATCTTCGCAAACGAAGCGGCCTTCTGGTAGTCCGCACTGGCATAGAGCGAGGTGCGGGTGCCGGGAGGTGCGTTCAGCCAGCCTTCCTTTTCGGCGACGAGGTTGGTGTAGTCCTTGCTCGTTGCCCAGGCGATGAACTTCTCGGCTGCTTCAGACTTCTGAGAGCCTGCCGGGATGGCGAGGTTCCAGGCCCAGAGCCAGTTGCCGCGCTTGCCGAGGCCCTTGTCCGGAGCCAGCGCAAAGCCGACCTTGTCGGCAACCTGCGACTGCTTCGGATCGGCCACGAAGGAAGCAGCAACCGTTGCGTCGATCCACATGCCGCACTTGCCGGTCTGGAAGAGCGCCAGATTTTCGTTGAAGCCGTTGGAAGAAGCACCGGGAGGGCCGGCTTCCTTCATCAGGTTGACGTAGAAGGTCAGCGTGTCCTTCCACTCCGGCTGATCGAACTGCGGCTTCCACTGTTCATCGAACCAGCGGGCGCCGAAGGAGTTCGACATAGCCGTCAGGAAGGCCATGTTTTCGCCCCAGCCAGCCTTGCCGCGCAGGCAGATGCCGTAGATTTCCTTGTCCTTGTTGGTGATCTTCTTCGCAGCATCTGCGATCAAGTCCCAGGTCGGCGCGTCGGGCATCTTCAGGCCGGCAGCGTCGAACAGGTCCTTGCGGTACATGACCATGGAGCTTTCGCCGTAGAACGGAGCTGCATAGAGCTTGCCGTCCTGGCTGATGCCGCTGCGGATTGCCGGCAGCAGATCGTCCACGTCATAGTTGGCGCCGAGGTTGTCGAGCGGCAGGAGCCAGCCTTTCTTCGCCCAGATCGGAACTTCATAGGTGCCGATCGTGAGCACATCGTACTGGCCGCCCTTGGTCGCGATGTCGGTCGTGACCTTCTGGCGCAGAACGTTTTCTTCGAGAGTTACCCATTCAAGGTCGATACCGGGATTCTTCGCCTTGAAGTCGTCCGTCAGCTTCTGCATCCGGATCATGTCGCCGTTGTTCACGGTCGCGATTGTCAGCGTTTCGGCCGAAGCCATGCCGGCAAACGCCATTGCCGAGCAGGCGCCCAGCAGGAGAGTTCTCAATGTCATATCTTCCTCCCAGAAGATGAGTGTGAGCATTCGCTTTGCTCATGGGCAATTACTCATCAACAGAGAAAGTTTGTCAATTGGCAATCGTTGCTGCGATGCCGAACAATTGATTTATGTTATTGATTTAAAATGACAATATTTTTGCTCAACTACCGAGCAAAAACTCAGCCGTCTCTTCGTCGGTAATCAAACCATTCACCTGATGGCCTGTGATGGCAGCTCTGATCGCCTTGAACTTGCGCTTGCCCTTGGCAATTCCGATGACCGTGGACGAATCGCGCGGCGGGATGGGAGCGGAAGCAACACGCTCGTTGATCGGGTTGTCGAGCAGCCTGCCGTCCACGTCGAAAATCCAGCCGCAGATCTCACCTACAGCGCCGCTGCGCATCAGTTCCATCATCTCGTCTTTTTCGAGGAAACCATCGACGCAGAGCGGGCCGTCAATGCCGAGTTCGCCGATACCGACGAAGGTCACATCCGCCTGCGCGCTGATCGCCAGCGTCGAGCGCACGAGTTGCTGACCGTGCAGAAGCTCCCGCTCCTCGGCCGAGGTGACGAGAACCGGCAGCGGCATCGGATAGTGCCGCGCCTTGACGGCATCGGCCATGCTGAAGATGACGTTGTAATAGGCCGCCGAACCGTCCGGCGCGATATTGCCCGTCAGCGAGACGATGCGGTGATTGGGACATTCGATCGCCGGCAGCTGGTCGACAGCCGCTTTCAGCGTTCGCCCGGTGCCGACGGCAAGCACGATCGGATCGGGGCGTTTCAGCCAGCGCTCGATTTCGGAAGCAGCCGCTTCGGCAATGCCAACCGTCGTCGACGATGAGCCGGGATCGCTCGGAACGATCTCGACATGGCGCAGACCGAATTTCTTGCGCAGCTGGTTGCCGAGTTCAAGGCAGGCAGCAATCGGGTGGTCGAGCCGTACCTTGATCAGCCGCTCGGCCACGGCAAGCGAAACGAGCCGCTGCGCCGACTGGCGCGAAATACCCATCGAGGATGCGATTTCATCCTGTGTGCGGCCGGCGACATAATAAAGCCAGCCGGCGCGCGCCGCATCGTCCAGCCGTCCGGAAGTCTCCGCTCTTTTTACCATCTATCGCCGCCGATTAATTTCTTTGAGTCTATCTGGCGCCAGATCAAAACAAAAATCGGGCAAATGTCGAGGGCGTTGAAAAAATGAGCAACCGCTTCCTTATCCAAACCACTGCATGACGATGTAGATAGCCGCCTTGACGAGACCGTAGATCACCCCGCCGGCAACGATGAGCGAGACGGCCGTCATGGCAAAGCCGAGAAGCGAAAACAGCCCGTCTCGGCCAAGAATGGCAAACGCGAAGACCGAAATCGCAATCGCCGGCAGGATATTGCCGAGTGGCACCGGCAGCACGAGAACGATCGCCAGCACCAGACAGCAGAAGCCCGCCAGATATTCCGCCGGCGGCTCGACGAAAATGCTCAATCGTGGCTGCAGCATACGCTCCGCCCAGGCAAGCCAGGGATGAATGCGTCCGACGATCGTCTCGAAATCCTCCCGCCGCATGGAGCGCGCCGCAATCGCCTTCGGCAGCCACGGCTTCAGGCCGAAGGTAAGCTGTGCGGCAAGGAAGATCAACGGTGCTCCGAGCAGCGACGAGGTGCCAGGCGGCGTCGGAAAGGCGTTCGGCAGCGCAAAGATCAGCATCAGCGCGCCGATCGCCCTGTCGCCCATCGTCTGGAACAGGTCGCCGATCGACAGGCGTTCGCGGCTTCGATCCGCCGCCATCTGTCGCAGGATGGACGACAGGCGCTTGCCTTTCGGACGCGGCCTGCGGGCGGTGGTTCTGTGAGTTTCGGTATTTTCGATTGTCATGAATCCGGCGTCGGAAGGGTGAATGATAGGAAGCTTGCCCATGCAATATGCCAATAGCATGACCTTGGCGGATGAAATTATCAGCTCATAACGATCAGGCTTTGTTCATTTATCGAATAATCCTTGTAATTCACCGCCAAGAGTGCGAGCAGACGCCGAGCACAGACAATTGGCAGACATCAGATGATTATTTCATTCGATATCGGAGGCTCCGCCATCAAGGGCGGGATTGCGCGTTCGGAATCCGACATCGTACCGCTTGGCCGCCGCCCGACCCCCAAGGATGACTTCCCGGCTTTCGTCGAGACGCTGAAGAGCATCATCGCCGAGACCGGCGAACAGCCCTCGCGCATTGCGCTCTCGATTGCCGGTGTCGTCGACCCGGACACGCAGCGCCTCATCGTCGCCAATATCCCCTGCATCCACGACCGCAACCTCGCCGCCGACCTGGAGGATGAACTTGGCCTGCCTGTGCTGATCGCCAATGATGCCGATTGTTTCGCCATGGCGGAAGCCGAACTCGGCGCCGGTCGCGGCCATCGTATCGTTTTCGGCGCCATCCTCGGTACTGGCGTCGGCGGCGGCGTCGTCTCAGATGGTCGCCTCATCAATGCGTCGGGCGGCTTTGCCGGCGAGTGGGGCCATGGCCCGATCATCGCATCGCAGGCCGGCACTCCGCCAGTTGCCATCCCCGCCTATGCCTGCGGCTGCGGCCAGAAGGGCTGTGTCGATACCGTCGGCGGCGCGCGTGGTCTGGAACGCCTGCACAAGACGCTGCACGATCTCGACTTCTCCAGCGAGGAAATCATCGCCAACTGGCGCAATGGCGAGGAAAAGGCCAATCGCACGATCGACGTCTATGTCGATCTCGTCGCCTCGCCACTAGCACTCGCCATCAACATCACAGGCGCAACCATCGTGCCCGTCGGCGGCGGTCTTTCGAATGTGGAGCCGCTTCTGGCGGAGCTGGATCAGGCGGTGCGCGCTCGTATCCTGCGGAAATTCGATCGCCCGCTGGTCGTGCGCAGTGAATGCCGTATCGAACCGGGCCTAATCGGCGCGGCACTTCTGGGCCTCAAGGCTGAAGCTGCATAGTGAAATTCCAATAAAACGGTGCGGCGCTTTGCTGGATCGCGTAGAAACAGAGTTCTAAAGCGTCGGCCACATCCGGACGATCGCGGCAAAGCGCAGCCAGTCCTTCCGCAGACAGGGAGTCCAGGCCGCCTCGGCGATGGCCGGCAGCCGCGGGAAGACCAGCCTGTTGAAATAGGCCCGCGAGACGAAATTCTCGCCCCATATACAGGCCTGGATACCGCGCATCCGCTCTCTCAGCTCCTCCGGCAATTCGCCTTCGGCTTCGTAAGCATAGGTCTTTTCCGGTGGCGTGAAGCCGGCCCAGCTGGCACCCGGCTCTCCCCAGTCTTCGGCCTGCGCCATGTCGAGATAGTAGGCCTGACCCGGCGTCATGACGATATCATAACCCTCACGTGCCAGCTCGATGCCGACTTCAGGTTTTTCCCAGGCCATCAGCAGCGTGCCCACGCGATCGACGCCGCCGCCCTGAGAAACCTCGTTCCAGCCGGCAAGCTTCTTGCCGCGCTCGGCAAGCATCGCCTTGATCCGCCGGAGGAAATAGGATTGCAGTTCGGCCGTGCCCGCAAGCTTCTCACGCTCCATCAGCGTTCTGCAAAGCGGCGAGGCAAGCCAGGAGCCATGTGGCACCTCGTCGCCGCCGATATGAATATATTCGGACGGAAAGAGCGGGAGCATTTCGTCGAACACTTTGCCGAGGAACTCATAGGTGAATTCGACCGCTGGATTGAGCGCATTGTTTGGATATCCCTGCACCGACCGGTAGCCGTCCGGCGCCTCTTGTCCATCGACGAGCTGCGGTAGGGAGAGAAGTGCTGCGGAGCTGTGACCGGGTATATCGATCTCCGGCACGACTTCGACACGCAGCATGCCTGCATGAGCAACGATCCCTCGGACATCATCCTGGCTGTAAAATCCTGAACGCGGCTCCGCGCCATCGCCGAGCTGCGGCAACAGAACTTCGTCAGGCCCGCGCTTTGCACCGATCTCCGTCAGCTCAGGATAGGCCTTGATCTCCAACCGCCAGGCTTCATCGTCGGTCAGATGCCAGTGAAAAATATTGAGCTTGTTCCAGGCGAGGATATCGATCAGCCGCTTGATATCAGGGACCGGATAAAACTGCCTGCTGACATCGAGATGACAGCCGCGCCATGTGTAGCGGGGCTGATCGGCGATAGTGCCGAAGACCGGGAACTGGAAGGTTTCCGGATCATGGCGCGCTCCATGCAGCAGTTGCGCAAGACTGATCAGCCCGTAAAGCAGCCCTGCCGCATCATCGGTACCAAGAATGATCTCCTGTGCCGTGAAACGCAGCTCATAGGCCGCCTCCATGATCGAGGATTCCCCCTTGAAGCGGATCTGTCGGCCCCCCTGAATCGGCTGCAGCGTGAAAGGCACGTTGTCCGCCGGAAAGAGCCGCTGATAGAGGGCGAGCACCTTCTCCACGGCCCTGATATTCTTGGCACTCGAGCCGGCTGCCGGATAAAGTGCGACGGGCGGCACATCGCCCGGCCGCAGCGACAGGTGTAGGGGCCAGGGCAGCAGCGAATATGGCTCAGTCACCTCACCCTTCGGCAGAAGCTCTGGCAATTCGCCGCGCTCCGCACCATCGAGCATCAGATCGCCAAAGCTGACGGGCACGTGCCGGCCATCGGCTAGCGTGAGGTAGGCGGATTTGATGCCCGACGTGACATGTTTCGGGCCGTTCGTCAGGCCTTCCACCGTAAACTGCCAGCTGCCACCTGGCTTGATGGTGAGCCCCTCGGGCGGAGAATACTCATGAAAATTCGCCACACGCCGCCTCAGTGTCGCACCCTCGGCGACATGCTCGTCCGCCACGCGGGTTAATGACGTGTAGGCAAGCGTAAAGCCGGACAGCGGCTTGGCGGACAGATTGAATAGCGTGAAGGTGAAACGCCCAAAGCTTCCTTCGACCGGACTCCAGCTCGCTTCCAGACGGTAATCGGCCACGGTCATACCTCCCTCCAGCTTATATAGAGCGATCTTTACTCCCGTTTAGCGCCACCGTCTTCTCGGCCGCTGGAAAATATCAGGCTGTACCGGCTACCTGCCGAACCCTATGGGCCGAAACAAAAATGGCGCGGCCTCGACCGCGCCATTGCCTCATTCGGCTGCCAATGCCGGCGGATGATGGATATCCCCATCCGCCTCTTCCTGGTTGGCATTGGCATGTTCGTTATTCCTGGCCTTCGGCTCACGACCGAAGAACAGGGCATAGCCGGCCGGCAGCACGAGGATGGTCAGCACGGTGGCGACCAGGATGCCGCCCATCATGGCGTAGGCGAGCGGACCCCAGAAGACGCCGCGCGAGATCGGGATCAGCGCCAGCACGGCCGTCAGCGCCGTCAGCGTGATCGGCCGGAAGCGGTTCACGGCAGCCCCGATGATCGCCTCCTGCCTGTGCATGCCCGCCTTGATGTTCTGGTCGATCTGGTCGACGAGAATGATCGAGTTGCGAATGATGATGCCGAGCAGTGCGATGACGCCGAGGATTGCCACGAAGCCGAAGGGGGCGCCGCTGATCAGCAGGGCCGAAGCCGCGCCGATGATGCCGAGCGGACCGGTGGCGAAGACCAGCATCGCCTTGCCGAAGTGCTGCAACTGGGCCATCAGCAGGATCATAATGACGACGAGCATGATCGGCGCCTTGGCCGCGATCGAGGCCTGGCTTTCGGCCGAATCCTCGGCACCACCCTGGATCTCGATCTTGTAGCCGGCAGGCAGGCTGTCGCGCAGGTCCTGCATATCGTTATAGAGCTTGGTCACGACGTCGTTCGACTGGACATTGTCGGGCAGGGTTGCACGCACCGATATCGTCGGCAGGCGGTCGCGCCGCCATTCGAGACCCTGTTCAACGACAGGCACGACCTTGGCGATCTGTGAGACCGGAACGAAGCCGCCGAAATCCGTCGGCACATAGACCGAGTTGACGGCCGAGAGCAGCGAACGGTTCGCGTCCGGCTCGCGGGCGACGATCGAGACCGTCTCCTCGCCGTCGCGGAAATCGTCGAGCGGCGCGCCGGACATGGCGGTCTGCAGCATCTGGCGAACGCGCTGCGAGGTGACGCCGAGTGCGCGGGCACGGTCCTGGTCGATGACCAGCTTCATCGCCGGCACCGGCTCCAGCCAGTCGTCATGGACAGCACCGAGTATCGGATCCCTGGTGAAACGCTCCTTCACCTGATCGGCAATCCTGCGCACTTCGGCACGATCCGGACCCATCACGCGCATCTGCACCGGCCAGCCCGTCGGCGGGCCGAGGAAGAGACGATCGACCTTGCCGCGGATGTCGGGGAAATCTTCCGCGAGGATCGTCCTGAGCTTGGTGATCAGCCGCTCGCGGGCCGGCTCGTCATTGGCCATGATCAGGAGCTGGGCATAGTTCGGGTTGCTAAGCTGCTGGTCGAGCGGCAGGAAGAAGCGCGGCGCGCCTTCGCCGATATAGGTGGCGATGAACTTCTTGTCGGGATCGTCCATCATCTTGGCTTCCAGCGCCTTGGCCTCGACTTCCACCTGCTTGATGCTGGTTCCCTCCGGCAGCCAGAGATCGACGAGGATTTCCGGACGCGAGGACTGCGGGAAGAAGTTCTGCGGAATGAACTGGAAGCTCCATAGGCTGGTGACGAAAGTGGCAAGCGTCAGCGCAAGTACGATGACGCGATGGCGGACCGCCCAACCGACTGTACGACGCAGGCCGCGATAGAAGCGCGTGTCGAACACGTCATGATGATCGCCGCCCGCATGTTTGCGCTGCTTGAGGATCATGTAGCCGAGCCAAGGCGTGAAATAGACCGCCACGAACCAGGAGGTCACCAGCGCAATGCCGACGACATAGAAGAGCGAGCGCACATATTCGCCGGCCGTCGATGCCGCAAAGCCGACGGGAATGAAGCCGGCCGTGGTGATCAACGTACCCGTCAGCATCGGGAAGGCGGTCGAGGAATAGGCGAAGCTCGCCGCGTCGATCTTGACGAGACCTTCCTCGAGCTTTCGCTCCATCAGTTCGACGACGATCATCGCATCGTCGACCAGCAGGCCGAGCGCGATGATAAGCGCGCCAAGCGAAATGCGCTGCAAGTCGATACCGAGCTCGTACATGATGGCAAAGGTCGCAGCCAATACCAGCGGAATGGCGATAGCGATCACCAGACCCGAGCGCCAGCCGATCGACAGGAACGAGACGATGAGCACGATGGCAAGGGCTTCGCCGAGCGCATGCATGAATTCGCTGACTGCGTCGGTCACGACGTCAGGCTGGTTGGAAATCTGGTCGACAGAGACACCATAAGGCAGCGAGTCCTCGAAGCGCTTGTAGGTCGCGTCGACGTCCTTGCCGACGTCGGTGACCTTGAAGCCCTTAGCCATGACGACGCCGACCTGCACGCTGTCGTGACCATTATAGCGGTACTTGCGCTGGTAGGGATCTTCGAGGCCGGAGGTGACGGTGGCAATATCGCCGAGGCGTGTCACCTGATTGCCGGAGCGCAGCCGCAGTTCGCGGATATCTTCCACCTTGTGGACATTGCCTTCGACCGAGATGCGCACCGAACGCAGACCGGTATCGACATTGCCCGCAGGATCGACGGCATTCTGGCCCTTGATGGCATTCTGCAGGTCGAGGATCGTCAGACCGCGCTCGGCGAGCGCCTTGGAGGAGACGTCGATATAGATCTTCTCCGGCTGGTCGCCGATGATGACCGCCTTTTCGACACCCGGCGTTGTCAGCAGCATGTCACGCGCCTGGATCGCGTACTTTTTCAGCTCAGGATAGGAATAGCCGTCGCCGCTGATCGAATGCAGCGTGATGAAGGTATCGCCGAATTCGTCGTTGAAATACGGGCCGAGCAGGCCCTGCGGCAGGTCGCCGCTAATATCGCCGACCTTCTTGCGCACCTGGTAGAAGGCATCGGCCACTTGGGCGGAATCCGTATCACCCTTTACCTGCACCGTGATGATCGTGCTGCCGGCACGTGTATAGGACTTTACCCAGTCGAGATGCGGGGTTTCCTGCAGCTTGCGCTCGATCTTGTTGGTGACCTGGTCTTCCATATCCTGAAGGGAGGCGCCCGGCCAGAGCGCTTGGACGACCATGACGCGGAAGGTAAAGTCCGGATCTTCCTTCTGGCCCATGCGCGTCAGGCCGAGCACGCCGGTGATCAGGATCAAACCGAAAAGGAAGCGTGCGATGCCCGGATGGCCGATCGCCCAGCGCGAAAGATTGAAGGGGCGCTTTTCAGTGCTGTTGGCGTCCATGATCCTGTTCCCTCTCCTTGAGCCGTTCAGCGGACGGCTGCGTCCGTTTCGGCCGAAGCCGATTGCTGATCGGGAAGCTTGACCTTCAGGTTTTCGCTCATGAATTGGGTACCAGCGGCAACGACGAGATCGCCATTGTCGAGCCCATTGGTTACGCGCACGCCATCACCAGTGAAATCGGCGACCTCGATGCCACGGGAGTGTACGGTCGCCGTCCCGCGATCGACGGTCCAAACGACCTTCTTGCCGTCCTTTTGCGCCAGCGCGCTGAGCGGAATGGAGACATAGGTATCGCTGTTGCTGACATCGGCCTCGATCGTCGCCGTCATGCCGAGCAGCACGCGCGGGTCGTTCGGCAGGCTGACACGCACAGCGAAGGTGCGCGACTGCTGGTCGGCGCTGCCCGCGACCTCGCGAACGGTGCCATCAAGCACAAGCTTGTCATCGGACCAGAAGCTCGCCTTCACGGTTTTGCCGGGCTTGAACTGGGCGATATCGTTTTCCGGCACCGCGATCTGCACTTCCTTCTCGCCATCGACGGCAACGGCAACGACCGGCGTGCCGGATCCCATGACCTGTCCGACATCGGCATTGATGGTGGTCACGATACCGCTATGGTCCGCCTTGAGTTCCGTGTAGCTCACCTGGTTCTTCGCCTGGTCGAGCGCGGAAGCGGCAGCATCCCGGCTCGAAATCGCCTGGTCATGGCTGAGCGAAGCCTGCTCGACCTGGGATTTCGGCGCGACATTCTTGTCGAACAGCTGCTCGGCGCGGCGGTTGACGAGATCAGCGGTCTCGACGGCTTTTTCGGCAGCGGCGAGATTGGCGTCGGCAGTCTTCACCGCAAGCTGGTAGTCGGTCGAGTCGATCCGTGCGAGAACGTCACCCGGCTTCACCTGCTCGCCGATATCGACGAGACGCTCGGTGATCTTGCCGGCGACGCGGAAGCCAAGGTTCATTTCCGTGCGCGCCCTTACCGATCCGGAATAATCCAGCGTACGGGTATCGCCGGCCTTGGCGATTTCGACCACCTTGACCGGACGGATAACGTCCTTGACCTCTGCCTTTTCTTCCGTGCAGCCGGCGACGCCGAGCCCGACCGCGCTAAGGAGCGCGAGGCTCATGACGGACGGCACGCGGTTGCTGAAGGTCTTGAGCGAAAACATCTTTCGCACTCCTGATCGTTTCGGGTTTTTCTTGACGGTCTTTGCCGCGCTTATTTTCTGAGTGCCCTGATCGCGAATTCGATCAGTTCGTCCACAGCCGCCCGGTTTGTCTTGGCAAGACATTGGGCAACCATTTGCGGGTGGCAGAGATTGATGGTCGCCGCTCCGAAGCAGCGAGAGGCGACCTCGGGATCCTGGTCGACGAATTCACCGGCAGCGATGCCGTCGCGGATAACGTCGGCAATCAATGCGTGAATGGAGTCGATGTGCTTCTCGATGACATGCCAGTCGCGTTCGATCGCGACGATCACCATCTCATGCACTTTCTGCTGATCGAGCATGGTGTCGAGCGTCAGCTGGTACTGGCTGCGCACGTACTGACGCAGCCGGTCGGAAGCGCTGATCTTCTGATGGCAGATATTGGCTGCAAGCTCATAGCTCATCGCCAGCATGCGTCCGCAGATCGCCTGGTGGATCTCAACCTTGGAGGCGAAGAACCGGTAGATATTGGCAGGCGACATGCCGAGGTCGCGGGCCACATCCGCGACGGTCGTCTTGGAATAGCCGTAGTGGCGGAAAAGCCGCTCGGCCGCATCCAGGATGCGGGTGATATTTTCCTGCCGTGTGACGTCCAGCGTGTTTTCCGCGATGTCATTCATGGTTTCAGGCCCGATATTTACGACTGACGAATTTTGAATTTCGTCAGTCGTAAAACATCATCCTTCATTTGTCAAGGATTTTGCGATGCAAACGAAAATGCCGCAGCCTGGGCAGGCCGCGGCATCGCAACGAAAACAGGTTTGAAAGATCAGGTGAGCTTGACGTCGAGCGTGATCGGAACGGCGGAAAGTGCCTTGGAAACCGGGCAACCAGCCTTCGCCATACCGGCGAGTTCTTCGAACTTCGCCTGGTCGGCGCCGGGAATGCTGCCCGATAGCGACAGGTGGATGGCGGTGATGGCAAAGCCGCCTTCGACGCTTTCCAGCGTCACCTTGGCCGAGGTTTCCATGCGGTCGGCCTTCAGGCCGGCTTCGCCGAGGATCAGCGACAGCGCCATAGTGAAGCAGCCTGCATGGGCAGCGCCGATAAGCTCTTCCGGGTTCGTACCGGCAATGCCTTCGAAGCGGCTTGCGAAGCCGTAGGGATAATTGCTCAACGCGCCGCTCTGGGTCGAGATCTGCCCCTTTCCGTCCTTGAGACCACCCGACCACTGGGCCGAAGCTGTACGATTGATCTGCATGCCGTCCTCCTGTTTCGATTGATTTTCGAAGCGTTGCGCCGCTCCACCGCGAAGGACATTCTGCCCTTACGACCGGCAATATAGTCCTCTATCCGCGGAAGACGACACCAGATTGAATGTCAATCATCATACAAGAGCATTGTTTATGTATGATGATTACTTTAAAAGACCGGTCACGAGGAGCCTTTCGATGCAGCCTGCAGCAAGACGCGACGAAAAGAGCTCGGCACCCGAGCGCCGGCCGCGCGTTCGCCGTAACGTCACGGCGGCGATTGCCGAAGATATCTGCGCCAACCGCTATGCCGTTGGTACGCTGCTGCCGCGCGAAAACGATCTCTGCGAACTCTACGGCGTCAGCCGCACCGTCATCCGTGAATCCCTGAAGGTTCTGGAATCCAAGGGACTTGTGCGCGGCAAGCCGCGCGTCGGCACCACCGTCTGCGACAAGGACGACTGGAATATCCTCGATCAGGATGTGCTGGAATGGATGGGACCGCATCTGCGCGATTTCGACTTGCTTGCCAGCATTCTTGAAGCCCGCCGCACCATCGAGCCGGCTGCCGCCGAATATGCTGCAAGCCGCGCGACCGCTCAGGAAATCGCCAATCTCGACGATGCCTGGCAGCGCATGCAGTCGGCGAACGACGATTCCGAGGCCTTCACCGAGGCCGACCTCCTCTTCCATACGGTGCTTCTCAAGGCGAGCCATAACCAGGTCTTCCATCGCCTCTCCAGCGCCATCCATGCCGCCCTGAAATTTGCGCTCCACGCCTCGAACCTCGCCATGCCTGATCACCGCGAGGCGCTTGCCCTGCATGGCAAGGTAGTCGAGGCACTGCGTCTGCGGGACGCGGCGGGCGCGCGCGATTGCGTCAACCGAATTCTCGACCTCGCCAAACGCGACCTGACCGCCGCCGGCCGAACGAGATAACGAAATAACAGAACTCAGAACAATATCGGCGGCTCGGCCGCTGATGGGAACACGAAGCGAAACGAGAGCACGATTTCCATGAAGATCACCAAACTGACCACTTACATCGTCCCGCCGCGCTGGCTGTTTCTGAAAATCGAAACCGATGAGGGCATCGTCGGCTGGGGCGAGCCGGTCGTCGAAGGTCGTGCTCTAACCGTCGAGGCCGCCGTTCACGAGCTCGCCGACTATCTTGTTGGCAAGGACCCCTTCCTGATCGAAGACCACTGGACAGTCATGTATCGCGGCGGCTTCTACCGCGGCGGCGCCATCCACATGTCGGCAATCTCTGGCATCGACCAGGCGCTTTGGGACATCAAGGGCAAGGCACTCGGGCAGCCGATCCATTCGCTGCTCGGCGGCCAGGTGCGCGACCGCATCAAGGTCTATTCCTGGATCGGCGGCGACCGCCCCTCCGACGTCGCCCGCAACGCCAAGGACGTCGTCGCCCGCGGCTTCAAGGCGATCAAGCTCAACGGCTGCGAAGAGATGCAGATCGTCGATACCAACGAGAAGATCGACAAGGCGGTCGAGACTATTGCGACCATCCGCGAGGCGATCGGCCCGCATATCGGCATCGGCGTCGATTTCCACGGCCGCGTCCACAAGCCGATGGCAAAAGTGCTCGCCAAGGAGCTCGAGCCCTACAAGCTGATGTTCATCGAGGAACCGGTCCTCTCAGAGCATCGCGAAACCCTGAAGGAAATCGCCAATCATTGCTCGACACCGATCGCGCTCGGCGAACGCCTCTATTCCCGCTGGGATTTCAAGTCGGTTCTCTCCGACGGCTATGTCGATATCATCCAGCCCGATCTTTCCCATGCCGGCGGCATCACCGAATGCCGCAAGATCGCCGCCATGGCCGAAGCCTATGATGTGGCGCTCGCTCCGCATTGCCCGCTCGGTCCCATCGCGCTCGCCGCCTGCCTGCAGGTCGACGCCATCTCCTACAATGCCTTCATCCAGGAGCAGAGTCTCGGCATCCACTACAACAAGGGCAACGACATCCTGGACTACATCTCCAACAAGGGAGTCTTCCAGTACGCAGACGGTTTCGTCTCCATTCCGCAAGGCCCCGGCCTCGGCGTCGAAGTGGACGAAGCCTATGTCATCGAGCGCGCCAAGGAAGGCCATCGCTGGCGCAACCCGATCTGGCGCCACGAAGATGGCAGCTTCGCCGAATGGTAATCAGAAGGGCCGCGAAAGCGGTCCTTTTTCATTCGCCCTGTCGGATATCGGGCGCTTCACCCGTCATAGTGGAAGCTCAAAGAGGAGATTTCAAAATGGCTAGAGCAATCGCAATCATCATTGCCCGCATCATCTTCAGCTTCATCTTTTTCATGGCTGCCGGCTTCAAGTTTGCCGATATCGGCGCGACGACAGCCTATATCACCGCGGCCGGCTTTCCGGAGGCGACATTCTTCACCTGGATCGCCGCCTTCTTCGAGATCGCGCTGGCGCTCGCCTTCATCACAGGCGCCTTCTTCACAGAGGCGAGCCTGCTTGCCGGCATTTACGTGATCTTCCTCGCCTTTTCCTTTCATGGCCCGTCGCTTTGGCAGCAGAACCAGGCCGAGTTCGGCTTCTTCGTCGATCACTTCAGTTTCCTAGCGGGCCTTCTCTTTGCCGCCGTCCACGGGCCGGAAAAGTGGGCGCTTCGCCATAGCCTCCTGAAATAGTCCTCAACGCCACGCGCTCCGGAACCAAGAGCCGCCCCGATCATTGCCTTTCCGGCAACAGCAAAGAGGAGCAGCCAATGGAGTTGCAGGGAAAGACCGCATTGGTGACCGGCGCAGGCTCCGGCATCGGCAAAGCAGCCGCATTGAAGCTCGCCGCCGAAGGCGCAAAGGTGGCGGTGCTGAGCCGCACCGAAAGCGAGGTGCAACAAACCTGCCAGGAGATCATTGCCGCCGGCGGCCAGGCGATCGAACTGACCGCCGATACCAGTGATGAAGCGCAGATGCGCAAGGCCATCGACAGGATGACCGAAAGCCTCGGCGGCATCGACATCGTCGTCGCCAATGCCGGCATTAACGGCGTCTGGGCGCCGATCGACGACCTCAAGCCCGACGAGTGGGATCAGACCATGGCCGTGAACCTGCGCGGCACCTATCTAACCCTGCATCTGACCGTCCCTTATCTGAAGATGAACGGCGGCTCGATCATCGTCGTCTCCTCGATCAACGGCACACGCACCTTCACCACGCCGGGCGCCACGGCCTATGCTGCCACCAAGGCGGGCCAAGTCGCCATGGTGCAGCAACTGGCGCTGGAACTCGGCAAACACGGCATCCGCGTCAATGCCGTCTGCCCCGGCGCGATCGAAACCAGCATTTCAGCCAACACCACCACGCGTCACCGTGAAGAAACCGAGGTGCCCGTCATCTGGCCGGAAGGCGAAATCCCCATCACCGGCGGCAAGGCGGGGTCGAGCGACGATGTCGCCGAAACGATCCTCTTCCTGGCCTCCGAACGTGCCCGACATATTACCGGCACGCCCGTCTGGATCGACGGCGGACAGGGATTGCTGCGTTAAAGCAGTTGCTCGGAGCAAACAGCCGACCGGATGAGCGGCACTGTGCATAGGCAGCAGAGGCTGCATAGGCATTTTTGGTCGTATGTGGAAAAATGTCAGACATTCACATGACGGATACATAATCCGACATTTCCTATAAGGCGTAGGGAAGTGCCTATGCGACCCCTGCAGCCTATGCAGGCACTCAAGCCTCGCAGATCTTGCCGAAGCGTGAAGCCTGTCTTGCGAAAACGCGAAGCGATCCGCGACGGATCCGGTCCATCGCTCGGGCATCGAATTCGAGTCGCTTTGCATACCTCAGGCCGACCGAACCATCAGCAGAGTGCATAGGATGCATAACTTGCATAGGTTTCTTCCTACCTTCGCGAAGAAATGTCAGACATTCACATGACACACGACGAATCTGACATTTCCTAGAAGGCGTGGGAAACTGCCCCTGCATCTTATGCATCCTATGCAGGCTCTGAACGCGGATGGATCTTGCTGGTCAGCCGTTCAGCCGCGCACTTTCCAGCGTATACAGCAACTGCGGGCGCTTGACGCCGCGCAGAGCATAGCGGCCGATACAGGCGAGAAGATTGCGCTCCGCCTCGGGGATCGCCGCTTCGAAATCCGACGACATCAGCACGTTGAGATCGACCGAACGGCAAATCGAGGCAATGCGGCTCACCTCGTTGACGGCCGGGCCGATGACCGTGAAATCAAGGCGGTCCTGGCTGCCGATATTACCGTAGAAGACATCGCCGATATGCAGGCCGATATAGACATCGGTCGTCGGCCGCCGGTCCACCTCGCGCGCCGCGTTCAGCGCCGCAAGCTTCTGCCGCAGCAGACGCTCCGCCTGCAGGGCCGCAGAACAGCTTTGCGCCGGATCCTCGCCTTTGAAGATGGCAAGCACGCCGTCGCCGATCAGCTTCAGCACATTGCCGCCGGCCTCATGGATCGCGGTGATCACCACCTCGCTATATTCATTGAGCAACGGAATGATCTCTTCCGGGGCCGAATTGTCCGAAATCTTCGTGTAGTTCAGCAGGTCGGAAAACCAGAGCGCGGCCGAAATCCGCTCGGTCTTGCCGCGCGAGATCTTGCCGTCCATAACCTGGCGCGCAGCATCCTCGCCGAGATAGACCTCGGCGATGGTGCGCGCGATGCGGGCGAGCGCCACGCATTTGATCGCGAGCCCCAGCACCGGCACCAGCTTGCGCAGGATGGCGAGATCATGCTCCGAGAAGCCTTCGGGATGCTTGGTGGAAAAGTGCGAGAAGAAACAGTCCATCTCGCCGATCGTGCCAGCCTCAGCGAAGCGATGCGCCATGGCAACATAATCGGTATGGCCCGACGCATGGATCTGTTCCAGCATGATGAAATCAGTCGGATCGCCGAATCCTATTCTCCGTCGCACCTCTTTGGTGCCTGTTGTCCAGAGATGATAGAAAGCCGAGCGACGCCAGGTATCCAGTCCCTGACCTTCGCTCGAAGGTCCGTATTCGAACTCACCCTCGAAAGCCTCTGAATTGTCCCAGCGGAAGGCCCGGCCTTCATGGACAGGATGAAGCGTGTCCATCAGCGCCATGGCACGATCGAGCCGCATGCCCGCCTTGCGGCAGGCCTGGCAAAAGCCGATCAGCAACTCCGCTTCAGACACGCCATTCAGGCCCTGTTCCGTCACCCAAGCTGCAATTGTGCTGACGTCGCTATAGTCCATGCGCGCTCCTCATTATCACCAAGCTGTAGCGTGAATCTGCCGCTGATGGAAAGACAATCAACCCGAACAGATTATTGCATAGCCGGCATATTGTAGGGCGTGACGATTTCGACGGCCGAAAACGCCGCCTGCGCCGTCCTGCCGGCAGGGATAGTGCGGGCCATGATGGCGCGAAAGGCCGAACGCGCATCTGTCCTCAGATCGTGATGCAGCACGAAATCGATCCGCCGTTCCGCAAGCAGAGCGCGGTTGTCGGAATCGAGATCATGCGCCACGAAAATCGAGACCGGCCGGCCCGCTGCCTCGAAGGCCGCAAGCACCGCGCGATTACCGCCGCCGACCGAATAGACGGCATTGATTGCAGCATCCTCCGCAAGGGCGGCAGCAACGAGCGTGCCGGTCGCAGCATCTGTGCCATGCCCTTCGCTCACCTCGATAATGCCGATCGACGGATAATGGGCTCGGATCACCCGGCGAAAGCCGATCTCCCGCTCCTCCTCGCCGCGGAACCGGCCGCTCGACAGCGTAACCAGCACCTTGCCGCCGGTAGCCCCGATGAGCCGGCCGATGAGATAGGCGGCCGTCCCGCCGGCCGCCCGGTTATCGGCGCCGGCATAGGCGGAGCGCGCCGAATTCGGCAGATCAGTGACGAGGGTGACGACCGGAATATCGACAGCATCGAGCCTTGCGACGGCCGCGACGATATCGGGCACATCGGGCGCCTTCAGCACGATGCCATGCGTGCCGCGCAGCCGGATACGATCGAGAAGCTGCACCAGTTCCGCCGCCCGCATCACTTCGGCAAAATGAAACCGGCAGCGGAAGATGGTCGGCAGGAATGTCGCGACCTCTGCTTCGAAAGCTGCCCGCACCGCCGTGCTGAACCTGTCAGGCGTCTCCATGACGATATCGATGGTGAGCTTGCGGCCGGCCACATCGGCGCCCGCCTGTTTCTCGAGCTCGGCGATCGCCGCCTTGACCCGCATCTCGGTCTGCCGCCTGACACCCGGCCGGCCGTTCAGCACCCGATCGACGGTCGCGGTGCTGACGCCAGCCTGGAAAGCGATATCCTTGACGAGAAAGGGATGGGCCATGCCGCAGTCATACCCCGGCGTTCTGATGGATTTTTGATGGATTCCTGATCTATATCAGGATCGTCAGCGGCGTATAGTCCATCCATCGGAAATGGAGGATCACCCGATGAAAACCGACGACCCGCAAAGACTGCGCGCCGACCGCGTCTGGCTGACCGAAGACGCCTGCGATCTCGACGATTTCCGCGCACTCGCCGAAAAGACCAGTACCCTTGCCGACTATCCGACGGCCTCAGCCGTCGAGAAGAACGTGCTGATCTATGACAGCCGCAAGGTGATCGAGGCTGTATCGACGCAGGACGGCAGCCGCGCCATTCTCGCCGAAATCTGCGAGGCCTTCGGCATCGGCCCCGGCGTGGTCGTCTTCAAACATGCCTACGAAGACACCGGGATCATCGACCGGGCGAGCGTGATCTTCGACGAGATCATCGAGGAGCAGCACCTCACGTCGACCGGCGGCGGCGACCATTTCGCCAAGCCGGGCGCCAATGACCGCATCTGGAACTCGCTGGAAAAGCATTGCCTTGCTGATCCGGAAAATTTCGCTCGCTACTACGGCAATGCCATCGTGGCGCTGGCAAGCGAGGCATGGCTTGGCCCGCATTATCAGATGACGGCGCAGGTCAACCGCGTGAACCCCGGCGGTGCCGCACAATCGGCCCACCGCGACTATCACCTCGGCTTCCAGTCCTCCAAGGTAATCGAGCAGTTTCCGGCGCATGTTCACCGCCTCTCGCCGGTGCTGACGCTGCAGGGCGCGGTTGCTCATTGCGACATGCCGCTCGAAAGCGGTCCGACGCTCTTCCTGCCGCACAGCCAGACCTATGAGCCGGGTTACCTCGCCCTCAAGCGTCAGGAATTCAAGGATTACTTCGACCAGAACCATATCCAGCTGCCGCTGGAAAAGGGCGATGTCGTCTTCTTCAATCCCGCCCTCTTCCATGCCGCCGGCACGAACCGCTCGAAGGATATCAAGCGTGTGGCGAACCTGCTGCAGGTCTCCTCTGCATTCGGCCGGGCGATGGAAACCGTCAATCGCGAGCGCATGAGCGCAAAACTGTTCCCTGCCCTCAAGGCGCTGAAGGGCAAGCTTTCGGCCGGCGAGATCGCGAATGCCGTCGCCTCCTGCGCGGAGGGCTATTCCTTCCCGACCAATCTCGACCGCGACCCGCCGCTCGGCGGCCTCGCGCCGAAGACACAGGCCCAGCTGATGCACGAGGCCCTCGCCGAAAACTGGAGCGACGACACCTTCACCGAGGCACTTGCCGAACAGGCAGCCAGGAAGCTGAGCTGACACGGCCATCACAACACCATCATCCCAGAGCCCCTTACCGCCGGTAAGGGGCCATTCGCATATCAGGAGGAAAAGACACATGAGCACGGATTACGCCCGCCTCGACGGCAAGATCGCCATCGTCACCGGCGGCACACAGGGCCTCGGCGCCACCATCGCCCGCCTCTTTGCCGAACGCGGCGCCAAAGGCATCGTCATCTGCGGCCGCAACGAGGCCAAGGGCAAGGCGAAAGCCGAGGAGATTTCGTCAAAGACAGGCGCGAAGGCAGTCTACGTCAAGGCCGATCTCGGCAAGGTCGAGGATGCGCAAAATGTCGTCCATGTCTGTGATCAGACCTTCGGCCGCGTCGACGCGCTGGTCAATGCCGCTGCCATCACCGACCGCGGCACGATCCTCGATACCAGCCCCGAACTCTTCGACGCCATGTTTGCCATCAATGTCCGCGCCCCCTTTTTCCTCATGCAGGAAGCGGTCAAGGTTATGCGTCGCGAGAAGATCGAAGGCACCATCGTCAATATCGGCTCCATGTCCGCCAAGGCCGGCCAGCCCTTCATCGCCGCCTATTGCGCCTCCAAAGGTGCGCTGGAAACGCTGACCAAGAACACTGCCTATGCGCTGCTGCGTAACCGCATCCGCGTCAATGGCCTGAATATCGGCTGGATGGCTTCCGAGGGCGAAGACCGCATCCAGAGAGAGTTTCACAAGGCTTCGGATGACTGGCTCGCCAAGGCCGCCGCAAGTCAGCCTTTCGGCCGGCTTGTCGACCCGGAAGAAGTGGCTCGCGCCTGCGCCTATCTCTCGTCAGCCGAATCCGGCCTCATGACCGGCTCCGTCATCTGCTTCGATCAGTCGATCTGGGGCGCCTATGACGGTTCGCCGCATCCTGTTGCCGCGCTTTGAAAATTCACGAGCAATTCCAGCAAAACTGTGCAGCGGCTTTGCGTTCGGAGTTGCGTAAAAACACCCATAGCCCGACGCTTTCTGTCGTCGGGCTATGGCAGATTCAATCGTTTGCCGCTACGAAGATGCAATATCGATCCGGGAGGAATCGGGCATGGCTGGAAGCGAGCTTTATGACGTCAGAGACGAGCGCTTCGGGGCGCTGATCGCCGGTAGCGCGGTACTGGAAGAACTGTACAGAGGCTGCCGCTGGGCCGAGGGTCCGGTCTGGTTTTCCGATCTGAACTGCCTTCTTTGGAGCGACATTCCGAACGAGCGCATGATGCGCTGGGTGCCGGATGGAACAGTCTCCGTCTTCCGCTCGCCTTCCAACTACGTCAACGGCAATACCCGTGACCGGCAAGGCCGTCTCGTTTCCTGCGAGCACGGCGGACGCCGTGTGACCCGCACTGAGCCTGATGGACGCATTACCGTTCTCGCCGACAGCTACAACGGCAAACGGCTGAATTCGCCGAATGATGTCGTGGTCAAGTCCGACGGCTCGATCTGGTTCACCGATCCGAGCTACGGCATCATGTCTGACTATGAGGGCCACAAGTCGCCGGAAGAGCAGGAAACCCGCAACGTCTACCGCATCGATGCCGCGACCGGCGAGATCGAGGCCGTGGTCACCGATTTCATCCAGCCGAACGGGCTGGCCTTTTCACCCGATGAACGCCAGCTCTTCATCGCCGATTCCGGCTCGTCCAATCACGAAGTCCCACGTCATATCCGCGTCTTCGATGTCGTGGACAGCCGCAAGCTTACAAACAGCCGCTATTTCTGCTCGATCGACAGCGGCGTACCGGATGGCTTTCGTTTCGATGTCTCGGGGAATCTCTGGACGAGCGCGGCAGACGGCGTGCACTGCTTTGCGCCTGACGGCACGCTGATCGGCAAGATCAAGGTGCCGCAGACCGTCTCCAACATCACCTTCGGCGGCCCGAAGAAGAACCGCCTCTTCATCACCGCGACGCAATCGCTCTATTCGATCTATACGACGACGAACGGCGCGCAGTACCCGTAAACCTATCCTTTGCGGGCTGCGGCCCTGAGACCTTGTTGGAAAACCTGCTTCATCTCGGCAAAACCGTCAAAGCCGAGATGATGCGCAAAGCGGATGACGCTGGTCTGCGAGACATTGCAGCGCTCGGCAATCTTCTGGCTGCTTTCGAAGGCGAAGACATCGGGCCGCTCGGCGGCAAGCCTCGCCAGCGTATCGAGCCGCTGCGGCAGATCGCGATGGATGGAAACCCAGAATGCCTTGCTGAGAAAGGCATCTCCATCAGCCTTCATCGAAACAGTCTGCATTTCTGCCTCCATCGTTTACCCCTCGCGGAGGCCGAAGCCATCATGACCCCAGCCCCCCGCGGAGGAACTATTTAAGCCTTCACCTTGTCCGGCCGGCCGTGAAGCGGCTCCTTGCGGTGCCAGTTTTCGAGGATGCGGCCATCCGTGTGTTTCTGCTGCGCCCAGCGGATGCCGTTCGAAATGACCTTGTGCACCGTCTTGTCGTGATAGATCGGATAGGTCTCGTGGCCCGGGCTGAAGAAGAAGATGCGCCCGCGGCCGCGCTGGAAGGTGCAGCCGCTGCGGAACACTTCGCCGCCGGAATACCAGGAGATGAAGACCAGTTCGTCCGGCTGCGGGATGTCGAAGGGCTCGCCATACATTTCCGAGGCGTTGACCTCGAAATAGGGCGGCAGGCCCTCGGCGATCGGATGCGAGGGATTGACCACCCAGACACGCTCCAGATCACCCTCAGGCGTTTCGCGCCACGAGAGATTGGCATTGGTGCCCATCAGCCGGCGGAAGAGCTTGGAATGATGGCCGGAATGCAGGACCAGCAGGCCCATGCCCTTCAGCACCCGCTGCTGGACGCGGTCGATCAGCCCGTCGCTGACCTCCTCATGCGCCATGTGACCCCACCAGAGCAGCACGTCGGTATCGTTGAGCACGGAATCCGGCAGGCCTTCATCCGGATCGTCGAGCGTGCCGCGGCGGATCTCGAAATCGGGATGGGCGATACCGGCGGCGATCGCGCCGTCGATACGATCAGGATAGATATCCTGAACTTCCTTGTGGACCTGCTCGTGGCGTCCTTCGTTCCAGATCGTGACCTTGATTGTCATGCTATTCCTCGATGTTCTGGGCCTCGATGTTTCAAGCCCTAATAGTTCAGGCGGTTGCCGAACGGATGACCCGGCCGGCGGAATCAAACAGATGGCAACCGGCGCGTTCCGCCGTCAGCGACACACGATCGCCGGGACGGATGGTCATGTCGCCCTCTGTGCGCACGACGATCGGCTGCTGCTGCGAACCGACCGTCAGATAGGTCTCGACGCCAAGCCGCTCGACGATCACGACCTCGGCCGAAAAATCACCCTGCCCCTGCGGCGCGAGCTTCAGATGCTCCGGCCGGATACCGAGCTTCGCCTCGCCCTGCGGCACGGCGCCATTGGCATCCGAGAGATCGATGGCAAGGCCGAGCGGGCTTTCCAGATACACCTTGCCGGCATCCCGACGCGTCGCCGTCATCGGCAGCACATTCATTTTCGGCGAGCCGATAAAGGTCGCGACGAACTCGTTTTCCGGCTGGTGATACAGCTCCATCGGCGCGCCCTGCTGGGCGACCACGCCCTTGTTAAGCACCACGATGCGATCGGCCATCGTCATCGCCTCGACCTGGTCGTGCGTGACATAGACGACGGTTGCCTTCAGCTCGCGATGCAGGCGCTGCAGCTCGGCGCGCATCTGCACGCGCAGCGCCGAATCGAGGTTCGACAGCGGCTCGTCGAACAGGATCAGCGACGGCTTCTTGATGATCGCGCGGCCGATCGCCACGCGCTGACGCTGGCCGCCGGAAAGCGCTCCCGGCTTGCGACCGAGGTAGTCCGTCAGCTGTAAAATCTCGGCGACGCCCTCGACCTGCTTCTTGATGTCCGCTTCCGGCACCTTCTTGAGGCTGAGCGAAAAGCCGATATTTTCCGCGACCGTCATATGCGGATAGAGCGCGTAGGACTGGAACACCATGGCGATGCCGCGCCTGTCTGGCGGCACATCGTTGATGCGCTGGCCGTTCAGCACCAGATCGCCCTCGTCGATACCTTCGAGGCCGGCGATCATGCGCAACAGTGTGGACTTGCCGCAGCCGGACGGGCCAACGAACACGGCGAATTCGCCGTCTTCCACTGTGATATCGACGCCCTTGATGACTTCGAGCGCGCCGTAGAATTTGCGAACGTTTCTGAGATTGATCATTCGTTTCTCTTTCTTGATCTCAGCCCTTCACACCGCCCGCGAAGGTCTGGACGAGGAAGCGCCGCGCAAAGCCGAAAGCGACGACGGCCGGCAGCAGGTAAATGAAGGCGAGAGCCGTCAGCAGGCCGTAGTCGATCTCATTGATACGCAGGAAAGCGCGGAAGAGACCGAGCGGCAGCGTCTGCAGCTCCGGCGACGACAGGAAGATCAGCGGCAGCAGGAAATCGCCCCAGGCCGACATGAAAGCGAAGAGGCCGGCAGCCGCGAGCCCCGGCATGGCAAGCGGGATCAGCACGCGGCGGATGCGCTGCATCATCGTCGCCCCGTCCATGACGGCCGCTTCCTCATAGTCGCGCGGCAAGCCGTCGAAGAAGGTCTTCATGATCCAGAGGCCGAGCGGCAGCTGCATGGTGGCAAGCACCAGCATGATGCCGAGATAGCCGTCGATGAACCCGGTCCACCGCATGATATCGCGGGCATAGCTGCCGAAGATCGGCCGCAGGATTGCAGCCTCGCCATTGTTCAGCGTCAGCAGGAACTTGTAGAGCGGCACGACGAGTGCGGTCGGCGGCAGCACACGGATTAGCAGGATCGCGTAGAGGAAAGGCAGCTTCCACCAGGCCCGCGTGCGCGACAGCGCATAACCGCCGAGCCCCGCCAGAACCATGACGATGAGTGTCGCGCCGCCGACCACGAAGAGCGAGTTGAACAGCCATTTCGCCCCGTCTTCCTTGGTGAAGACGCGCACGTAGTTTGCGAAGGTCCACTGCTCCGGCCAGCGCAAGAAGAGCTGTGCATTGCCATCGAAGGAGGCGAGCAGCACCCAGAAGAAGGGCACGGCGCAGAAGATCGAGATGATCGTCAGCGTGGCATAGGCAAGCAGATCGGAGCGGGTCTTGTTAGCCCCTTCGCTCGGAGAAATAACGGCCATGTCAGACCTCCACTTTCATGGCGCGCACATAGCCGATGCCCAGGATCAGCGAGATGAGGAGCGCGACGACCGCGACTGCAGCGCCGTAACCGAGCTGGAAGGCCGTAAACGACTGGTTATAGATATAGATGCTGACCACCTCCGTAGCTCCGCCAGGCCCGCCGCGCGTCAGCGCATAGACGAGGCCGAAGACGGCAATGGTGGAGACGGCCGAGATCAGCATGTAGAGCAGGATCGTCGGCATCATCAGCGGCAGGGTGATGCGGCGAAACATCTGCGAGGGTGTTGCGCCATCCATGCGCGCCGCCTCGTAGATCTCGGAGGGAATAGTGCTGAGGCCGGCCGTCAGCAGGATCATCGCGGTGGCGATGCCGCGCCAGGTATTGACAATGATGATCATCGACAGCGGAAAAGCGTTCAGCCAGTCGGCAGGATCGATGCCGAAGAAGGCGACGATGCGCGACAGTGTGGCATGCTCGCCGCCGGCCAGCATCGAAATCCACATGAAGCCGGCAACGACCTCAGGTGCCGCGTTCGGCAGAAGAATGATCGAGGAGAAAAACCGCCGAAAACGGATCGGTCGGCGCAGCGCCATGGCCGAGATCAGCCCGAGCACGAACTGCCCGATGACGGCCGAACCCATGACGAAGACGAAGGTAACGAACAGCGAATTCCAGAACTTCGCATCGTTAAGCAGACGCGTGTAGTTGCGAATGCCGACAAAGCGCGGCCGCAGCGCCGCAGCCCCCGTCAGCGCCTCATTGGTAAAGCTCAGATAGACGGAATAGAGAGCGGGATAGATCACGAAGGCCAGAAGCAGGATCAGCGACGGCAGCAGAACCAGCAAGAGTTGGCGCTCGGTTCGCTTTTCATGAGAGTTTCGGGCCATTGAAGCTCACAACCTTATCGAATGAAAGCGGGAAGACGCGGCGATCATGCCGCGTCCCCGTCCTGGGCGGGAGAAAGATATCAGTGGCTTACTTGACCATGTCGTCGCCGAGCGTTTCCTTGACGTAGTCGACAAGGATCTTCTGGGCGCCGGCAGCATCCGTTTCCTTGCGCAGCAGGGCTTCCGTGGCGCGCGCCACGCCTTCGGCAACAGTGCCGAAGCCGGAAGCCTGTTTGAGGAAGACGCCGTTTCCGGCAGCAGCATGGATCGGAACCAGTTCCGTCAGCTTCTGGAATTCCGGATCCTTGGCAGCATCCTTGCTGGCCGGAATGTTGCCGATGCGGGCAGCATAGGAAACCTGCGTTTCGACCGAGCCGATTTCCATCAGTGCCTTCTTGGCAAGTTCCACATTGGCGGACTTGGAGTTGACGGCCCACGGAGCGGCGAGGTTGGCAAGCACGTACTGGCCGCCGCTCTGGCCCGGAACGGTCCAGGTGCCGACGATCTTGGTCACGTCAGGGATCGGGTTCTTGCTCTCGCGACCCCAGTCGAAGATGTAGCACCAGGAACCGCAGGTGGTGGCGGCAAGCTTGCCGGCCGGGAACATCTCGTACTTCGGCACGACCCAGGGCTCCGGCCCGAGAAGCGGCTGCACCGGCATCAGGTCCTTGTCTATCAGCGTCTTGTAGACGTTGAAGACATCCTTTACGCCTTCGCCATTCAGATCGAGCTTGCCGTCAGCATCGACCAGCTGTGGCGTCTTGGAACCGACGATCAGGTGCTGGAAGCCTTCATCGAAGGCACCGCTGCCCCAGGAAACGCCGGCCGGGAAGAGCAGGCCGTAAGAGCCGGTCTTCTGCTTGACCTCGGCGGCGCGATCGAGCAGCTCCTGCCAGGTCTTCGGCTGTTCGGTGGAAATGCCGGCCTTTTCGAGAACGTCCTTGCGATAATAGATTTCCTGAATGCCGAGCATGAACGGCATCACATAGGTTTCTCCGTCAGGGCTGACGGCGAGCTGCTTGGCAACGTCATAGAAGTTCGCGTAGCCGTCCCAAGCTTTGAATTCGGCGGTCACAGGAGCGAGGTAGCCGGCTTCAACCATATCGGCGACGGCAGCCGTCGTCGGGATGGAGAAGAGATCGGGTGCATTGCCGGCACCGAGCTCGGTCAGAAGCTTGGTGAGATAGTCTTTGTCCGGCGCCGGATATTCGACAACCTCGACCGTTACGCCGTATTTTTTCTCGATCCGCTCAACGGTCGACTTCATCGCGTCGATGCCGGCCTGACCGTGATTGGCGATACGAATTGTTTCAGCATGCGCCAGCGTCGAAACCGCGCTGAGCAGGATGGCGCACAGGCCACCGATAACCGTCTTCTTCAACGGAAGTCCTCCCTTTTTTCGAGCCACGGCGCCCTCCAGCACCGGTGAGGAAAATGTACACGCATTCTGAATGCTGACAAGATGATTTTTAAATCCTTTATCGCCGCAAAATTATCTAATTGATTTTACTGTATTATTTATGACTTGCATCAAATGTACCGTTTGTGTAATCGTTTGCACAACGATATCAGGGAGGATTTCGATGTCTCAGAAATTGCGCCTCGGCGTCATCGGCGCCGGCTTGAAAGCGGCTGAATATGCAGAGAGCTGGGCGAAGATGCCGGAAATTGAATTCGTAGCGCTTGCTGACACCAGCGAAACCTCCCGCAAGCGGCTGATTGACGTCTGCACGGCGGCCGGCGCGCCGGAGCCGAAGGGCTTCGCCGACTACCGGGATCTGCTCACAAAATGCCGCGACGAACTCGACATCATCTATGTCTCGACCCCGCACGCTTCCCATGCCGAGCAGGCAACGGCCGTTGCCGAAGCCGGCCTCGATCTCTTCCTTGAAAAGCCGATGGTGACCACAGTCGCCGAGGCCGAGACGCTGATCGCGGCACAGAAGAAGAGCGGCGTGACAATCGTCACCGCCTTCCAGGGCGGCCTCTCACCACTAGTGCTCAACACCCGCAAACGCGCTCTGTCAGGCGAATTCGGTGAACTGATCGCCATCTCCGGAATGATCTGGGAAAGCTGGTCTTCAAATTATGAGGGCCACTGGAAGCAGCAGCCCGAAATCTCCGGCGGCGGCTTCATGTTCGATACCGGCGCGCACATGATGAACACCGTCTGCCTGCTCGCCAATTCCGATTTCGACAGCGTCTCCGCTTATATGAACAATCACGGCAAAAAGGTCGATATCGCCACCGCCGTCTCCGCCCGGCTGAAGAACGGCGCGCTGGCGACGCTGACGGCCGCCGGTGAAGGCCCTCCCGGCTGCGCCTCCTACATCACCTTCTTCTATTCGAAGGCGATCGTGCGCATCGACGCCTGGGGCGGCTGGCGTGAAATCAGCGTCGGACGCACCAGCGAACCGCGTGAAGAGGCCGAGATTCTCGGCAACCCGATGAAGAATTTCCTCGCCATCCGCGCCGGAACGATGGAAAACTCCGGCTCCGTTGAAATGGGTCTCAGATTCGCTAGGCTCTGGGATGCAATCAAGGAATCGGCAGCGGCCGACGGCGTACCCGTCAGGATCACCGCATAGGCGCAAGACGATGAGCGGAACGAATAGACGGCGGATCACCTCGAAGGAACTGGCGAAACTCGCCGGTGTCTCCTCCGCGACGATATCGAGGGCCTTTTCGCCGGATTCCAGGATCGGCAGCGCCACGCGTGACCGCATCCTCGCCGTTGCCCGTGAATATGGCTATCAGCCGAATGCGATCGCCCGTTCGCTGAACAACCAGCGTTCGCGCCTCGTCGCGCTCGTCGTCAACGCCATCGGCAACCCCTGCGAGGCCGAGGAGCAGCAGCTTCTCGTCCATCGCCTGCAGGCCCGCCAACTCCTGCCCATCATTCTCTGCTGCGCCGATCATTCGGACCGGCTGCAGCTCATGCGGCTTGCCTCGACCTACCAGGTGGATCACGTCGTCATCTTCTCCGACATGGTGTCGATGCAGGACGCCGTCGACATCTTCCACACCACGAAGCCGATTATCGTTTCCTTCGAGCCGCTGGAAAACGAGGATGTCTCCAACATCCGCATCGACGGCGCGGTCGGCGCTGGCGAGATCATCGACAAGATCGTCGGCGACGGAAAACGGCGCTTCGCCTATCTCTCCGGCACCAAGTCGAGCTGGATCGACAAGCTGCGCCGCAAGTGGTTTGCCGACGCTCTGGCGCGTCACGGCCTTGCCTTCGAAGCGGAAGCCTTCGGCGATTATTCCTACGATTCCGGCTTCAAGGAGGCCGTTCTCTTGCTGCACCGTTCCAAGGTCGATGCCATCATCTGCGGCAACGATGTGATGGCGATCGGGGCGCGCGACGCCGCCCGCCGCGTGCTCGGAAAGAATACGCCTGAGGATATCGCCATCGTCGGCCAGGATGGTATTGCCATGGCCGCCTGGGACTGCAACGACCTGACGACGCTGAGCCTCGACCACGTGGCTTTTATGGACGCGGTCGTCGAGGTGATCGAACGCCATGAGGCCGGCGATGAGGGCCCGCACAGCATTACGCTTGCCTGCACACCCCGCTGGGGTTCGACCGCCTGAGGGGCGGCTCCAGTCATTCGCATCGAGGAGGAATATCGATGATCACCCTTTCACGCGCCGCTGCCAGGCGCCGCCTCTCCCCTGCCGCCTGCCGGGGAGCCTGAGATGCGTTCCGTCGTTTCCCTCAATGAATCCTGGAGCTTCCACGAAGGCTTTGGCCAGCACCTGACCGAGGCTTTCGACGGCGACCATATCGTCAGCCTGCCGCATACGGCTGTCGAGCTGCCCTTCAACTATTTCGACGAGAAGCGCTATCAGCGCGCCTTCACCTATCAGAGGGTACTGCGCTGGCTGCCGGAATTCGAAGGCCGCGAAGTCTCCATCCTCTTCGATGGTGCCATGGCCGACAGTGTCGTCTATCTGAACGGCGAAGAGATCATTGCCCATAAGGACGGATATACGCCCTTCGAGGCCCGCCTGACCGGCAAACTCATCAAGGGCGAGAACCTGATCACCGTCAAGATCGACGGCAGCGAGAACCCCGCCATCCCGCCCTTCGGCGGTCGCATCGACTACCTCACCTATGCTGGCATCTATCGCGACGTCTGGCTGAAGGTCACCGACAAAGTCTCCATCCGCAATCTCAAGATCGAGACACATGACGTTCTGTCCGACATAAAGTCGGCCACGGTCCGCGTTGATGTCGCCAAGCCGCAGAGCCTGACCTATGCCGCGACCGTTACGGCCTCGCTGAAGGGTGCCGATGGTATCGTGCTCGCAAGTGCTGCCGGTGAAACGATCGGCTCCGTGACGACGCTCTCGTTCGGCGGACTGACGGGCATCGAACTGTGGGACCTGTCAAACCCGGCGCTCTATGAAGTTGTCGTCGATCTCAGAACCGAACATGGCTCGGATAGGGCATCTGCCCATTTCGGCTTCCGCACCGCCAAATTCACGCCGGAAGGCTTCCTGCTCAACGGTCGGTCCGTTAAGCTTCAAGGCCTCAACCGCCATCAGGCCTACCCTTATATCGGCTATGCAGCCGGCCGCTCCGCACAGGAGCGTGACGCCGACATCATGAAAAAAGTGCTGAAGTGCAATATCGTGCGCACCTCGCACTATCCGCAGTCGAAATGGTTCCTCGACCAGTGCGATCGCATCGGCCTGCTCGTCTTTGAAGAAATCCCCGGCTGGCAGCATATCGGCGATCTCGATTGGCAGAGAGAGTCCATCGAAAACGTTCGCCGCATGATCGAGCGCGACTGGAATCATCCCTCGATCATCATCTGGGGCGTGCGCATCAACGAGTCGCTCGACAGCCACGACTTCTATACCGCGACCAACCGGCTGGCCCATGAGCTCGATTCCACGCGCCAGACTGGCGGCGTTCGCTACCTGACCGAAAGCGAGCTTCTGGAAGACGTCTATACGATGAACGACTTCATCCTGGGCAATGAGGAACTGCCGGGCGCCAATCGCTCGCGCACGGCGCTGCGCGGCCAGCAAGAAAATACCGGCCTCTCATACAAGGTCCCCTACATCATCACCGAGTTCAACGGCCACATGCATCCGACCAAGATGTATGATGCCGAGCAGCGCCAGGCCGAACATGTGCGCCGCCACCTGGAAGTGCTGAATGCCGCCTATGGCGATCCGGATATTTCGGGCGCGATCGGCTGGTGCATGTTCGACTACAACACGCACAAGGATTTCGGCTCCGGCGACCGCATCTGCTATCACGGCGTCATGGACATGTTCCGCGAACCGAAATTCGCGGCCTATGTCTATGCCAGCCAGTGCGACTCCTCAGATGAAATCATCATGAAGCCGGTCACCTTCTGGGCGCGCGGCGAACGCAGCATCGGCGGTGTGCTGCCGCTGATCATCCTGACCAACTGTGACGAGGTTGAGCTGAAATACGGCTCGCTGACCAAGCGCATCGGTCCGGATCGCGAGAACTATCCGCACCTGCCGCATCCACCCGTCGTGCTCGACCACCGCCATTTCACCCAGGATGAACTCGGCCGCTGGGGTCTGGAATGGATCGACGGTGAATTCACCGGCTTCATCAATGGCGAGCCCGTGGCCAGACTGACGCTGGCAGCCGATCCGCTGCCGACCGCACTGGAAGTCGCGCCCGACAGCACCACGCTGAAGGCCCGCGAACGCGACACGACCCGTGTCATTATCCGCGCGCTCGACCAGCGCGGCCAGCGCCTGCCCTTCCTGAACGATGCTGTAACGCTGACGATCAAAGGCCCTGCCAAGATTGTCGGTCCGACGACCGTATCGCTCCAGGGCGGCACGACGGGCTTTTGGCTGGAAGCAACCGGCTTGACAGGCGAAATCACGGTCGAAGCGACATCGAGCCACTTCGCACCGGTAACGCTTTCGGTGGCGGCCGTCTGACGGCCGACAGAGCATTTCCGTTTTTCTTCGAATTACGGAAATGCTCTGCCTCTTTGCTTTCACGCAATTCGGGACGCAAAACCGCTACACACTTTTGCTGGAATTGCTCTACGCGATCCTGAGCTGGCTGGCGGGATCGAAGAACACCGCCTTGTCGAGATTGAAGGCAAGGCGGGTGTTCTGACCAGGCAGAATGCCGGTATCCGCTCCAAGGCGCGCCACCACCGACTTGCCGCCGAGCTTGGTGACGGCAAACGTATCCGAACCGGCCGGTTCCACGACTTCGATGGCGCAGTCGCCATGAACGACCGACTTCGCCTTGCGGTCGGCCCCGTCAGGGTCCGTCAATGCTTCGGGACGAATGCCGAAGATCACTTGCTTGCCCGCGTAGCCGGTAAGGCTATTACTGCCCGAATTGACCGGTAGCTTCAACGGCTCGGCATTGGGCCGCTCCAGCGAGACGTGCAAGCCGCCGTCGCCGTTTTCGACGGTCGCGTTGAGCAGGTTCATCGCCGGTGAGCCCATGAAGTCTGCTACGAAGACATTGGACGGGCTGTTGTAGATTTCCGCCGGCGTACCGAACTGCTGCAGCACGCCGTCCTTCAGCACCGCGATCTTCGTCGCCAGCGTCATCGCCTCGATCTGGTCATGGGTGACGTAGACGATCGTCGTTCCCATGCGCTGGTGCAGGCGCTTGATTTCCGTGCGCATATCGACGCGCAGCTTCGCATCCAGGTTGGAGAGCGGCTCGTCGAACAGGAACACTTGCGGATTGCGCACCAGCGCACGGCCCATCGCCACGCGCTGCCGTTGGCCACCGGAAAGCTGCGAAGGCTTTCGATCCAGGAGATGGCCGATCTGCAGCATGTCGGAGACCTGCTTGATCGCCTTCTCGCGCTCATCCTTCGGCACACCGCGGATTTCCATGCCGAAGGCGATATTGCCGGCAACGGTCATGTTCGGATAGAGCGCATAGCTCTGGAACACCATGGCGATATCGCGCTTGGACGGGTGCAAGCCGTTGATGGAGCGGCCATCGATGCGGATCTCACCCGAAGTGATCGCTTCGAGCCCGGCGATGGTGTTGAGCAGCGTGGACTTGCCACAGCCGGACGGGCCGACCAGCACCAGGAAGCCACCCTTTTCGAGTTCCAGGTCGATCCCCTTGAGAATGTCGACGGCGCCGAAGCGCTTCTTGAGACCGGAAATTTCAAGGAAAGCCATGGATCACCCTTTGACGGCGCCCGCCATCAGACCGCGCACGAAATAGCGGCCGGCGAGGATATAGACGATGAGCGTAGGAACGGCCGCGATCATCGCCGCAGCCATGTTGACATTATATTCGACCACGCCGGTCGAGGTATTGACGACATTATTGAGCGCCACCGTCATCGGCATGGAGTCACCCGTACCGGCATAGGCCGAGGCGAAGAGGAAGTCGTTCCAGATATTAGTGAACTGGTAGATGACCGTCACCACGATGATCGGCAGCGAATTCGGCAGCATGATACGGCGAAAGATCTGAAAGAAGCTCGCGCCATCGACCTGCGCGGCCTTCACCAGTTCGGTCGGAAAGGCCTCGTAGAAATTGCGGAAGAACAGCGTCGTGAAGCCGAGACCGTACACGACATGCACGAAGACGAGGTTCACCGTCGGATTGCCGAAGCCGAAGCTGAAACCGGTCGCGTTCTGAAGCGTCATACCGAAACGGCCGAGCGTGCCGAGAATGGTCGCCATCGGCAGCAGCACCGACTGGAACGGGATGAAGCAGGCAAAGAGCATCAACCCAAAGACCAGCGTATGGCCGGGAAAACGCCATTTGGTTAGCACGTAACCATTGAGCGCACCCATGATGGTCGAGATGGCAACCGCCGGCACGACCATCTTGATCGAGTTCCAGAAATAGCCCTTGATACCGGCGCAGGTGAGGCCCACGCAGGTCTCGCCCCAGGCCTTGAACCAGGGATCGAGTGTCGGTGCCTGCGGCAGGGCCAGCATGTTGCCGTTCTGAATCTCGTCCATGGTTTTGAACGAAGTGGTGAGCATCACGAAGAGCGGCATCAGATAGAGAATGGCGAAGATCAGCAGCAGGCCGTAAATGATGACCCGGCCGACCCAGCGGCCGCTATTGCCGCCCTGGGGGACTGCGATGTCAGAAGAGGTAACGCTGCTCATCGCGCCTTCTCCCTCAGTTCGGAATAGAGATAGGGCACGATGATCGCCGAGATGGTCATCAGCATGATGATGGCGCTTGCCGAACCGACAGCCATTTCATTTCGCTTGAAGGTGTATTCGTACATGAAGTTGGACGGCAGCCAAGCCGAGCCGCCGGGACCACCCGATGTCAGCGCCACCACGAGGTCATAGGACTTGATCGCCATATGGGCGAGCACGATGAAGGCGGACAGGAAGATTGGCCGCAGCATCGGAATGACGATGCGCCGGTAGAGCTGGAACGGTGTGGCGCCATCGATCTGAGCCGCTTTCATGATCTCGCCGTCGATGCCCCGCAAGCCCGCGAGGAACATCGCCATGACGAAGCCGGAAGCCTGCCAGACACCGGCGATGACGACGGTGTAGATGACGAAGTCCTTGTTCTTGATCCAATCGAAATGAAAGCTCGTCCAGCCGAGATGATGCAGCGTCTGCTCCAGGCCGAGGCCCGGATCGAGGAACCATTTCCAGGCAACACCGGTCACGATGAAGGACAGCGCCATAGGATAGAGAAAGATCGGCCGCAGCACGCCTTCGCCGCGAATCTTCTGGTCGAGAAGGATCGCCAGCAGCAGGCCGAGCCCCAGACAGATGAAGATGTAGAGGAAACCGAAGATCCCCATATTGGTGATCGATGTGTACCATGAGGACGGCGGATCGCTTTCGAAGGTCCAGCGCCAGAGCCGCTGATAAGCGCGCGCCCCCGTGATTGCATAGGACGGAAAAGTCTTGGAATTGGTGAAGGAGAGATAGGCCGTCCAGACGATGAAGCCATAGACGAAGATCACGGTGATCAGAAAACTCGGCGCCAATACGATCTTGGGCAGCGCATCCTGCAGCCGGCCGCGAATGGACGAGCGGGTTGAAGACTTCGACGTCAGGACCGGATCCGTGGTCGCAACTGTACTCATGTGATCATCTCCTCCCTGCACCGCAGGGGCTGTGGCCTCCCCGCAAGAATGCGGGAAAGCCCTGGTCGGTGGAATATTAGCGAGCGTCGTCGATCGCCTGGACGAGCTGGGTGACGGCTTCGTCGGAGGTCTTGATCTGACCATGGACGAACTTCGAGACAACGTCCTTATAGGCGTTGGTGATAGCCGGCGGAGCGCCATAGCCCTGCGCCAGCGAGCCGAACAGCGTGCCGCCTTCGTTGGCAGCCTTCAGGTCGGCAATACCCTTCTTGCCGCAAGCGTCGAAATCCGTATCCGGAACGTCGGTGCGGGCCGGAACCGAACCCTTGACGACGTTGAAGGCAGACTGGAAGCTCTTCGACAGCGTTGCCGTGGCGAGCGCGACCTGAGCGGCCTTGCGGTCGTCAGGAACGTTGAACATGCCGAACATGTCGGAGTTGTAGACCACGCTGCCATCGGTGCCTGGGAAGCGGTAGCACAGGAAGTCGGTATCAGGGGTCTTCTTGGCGGCAACGAATTCGCCCTTTGCCCAGTCGCCCATGACCTGCACCAGAGCATCGCCCTTGATGACCATGGCGGTCGCGAGGTTCCAGTCGCGGCCTGAGAAGTTCGGATCGACATACTTGATGATCTTGGCGAGGTTATCGAACGACTTCTTCATCGTGTCGGACTTCAGCGATTCCTCGTCGAGGTCGTTGAGAGCCTTCTTGTAGAATTCCGGACCGCCGGTCGAGAGCACGATGGAGTCGAACATCGTGGCTTCCTGCCAGTTCTGGCCGCCGAGCGCGAGCGGGATGACGCCGGCTGCCTTTGCCTTGTCGAGCAGGGCGAGCAGGTCGTCGAATGTCTTCGGCTGCGTGCCGCCGATCTTGTCCATGACGGACTTGTTGATCCACAGCCAGTTGACGGAGTGAACATTGACCGGTGCTGCAACCCACTTGCCGTCATAGACGGAGAACTTCTGCAGCGCTGCCGGAACAGACTTGTCCCAGCCTTCCTTCTTCGCTGCCTCGGTCAGGTCACCCATGACGCCAGCTTGGGCATAATCGAGAACGGTATAGCCGAGCATCTGAGAAGCGGTCGGATAGGTACCTGCCGCAACCATCGCCTTCAGCGCGGTCATAGCTGCGTCGCCGCCACCGCCAGCTACCGGAACGTCCTTCCAGGCAAAGCCTTCCTTAGCGAGATCCTGCTTCAGCACGTTGAGCGCCGCGGCTTCACCGCCGGACGTCCACCAGTGCAGCATCTGAACTTCCTTGACGTCAGCCGCGTGAGCGCTGCCGAAACCAGCCATCATCACGACAGCAAGAGCTGCCGAGCTCAAAAACTTGCGCATGAATATCCTCCCATTCGTGAATGAGCGGCGAGACCCTCCTCAGCCGCCCAGATGTCTTCCGCCGCAACGGCGGTCAAACACCACACCGCACCTCCCAGCACGGTTGACAATTTAAAACGTTATAAACGCGGTCACGTCAAGTCCTTCCTCGACTCCCGAGAAAAATATGATTAGTCCGATAAATATTGATTTTATTTGCATTTTTTCTGATCGCCGGAGAAACCGTAAAAATTTAAATCGTTTGCATTGATTGATTGCGTGCGGGTTTCATCGTGTTATTGTAGCCGCGATCCAGCACGGAATGTCCCCAGTGACCGAATCGTCCCAACTGCAACGCGGTGAAAATCCGGATGGTGCGCAAAAGCGCGGCAAGCCGACCTTGCGTACCATCGCGACATTGACCGGTCTTGCGGTGACGACGGTTTCGCGCGCACTCAGCGACGCGCCGCAAATATCGGTCGAAACGCGCGAGCGCGTCCATCGCATTGCCCGCGAGATCGGCTACCTGCCGGACCGGGCTGCCCAGCGCCTCAAGACAGGCCGCACCAACGTCATCAGCATCCTTCTTGATCCGCATCAAGAAGTGGTCGGCTTCGGCACGGCCATTATGTACGGCATCGCCAAGGTACTGAAAGAGACATCCTATCACCTCGTCGTCGCCCCGAACTTCCTGTCGACGACGGATCTCGAAGCGGCAGAATATATTGTTCGCAACAATTTCGCCGACGGCCTGATCTTCACGCGGACGGAACCCTTCGATGCGAGGGTGCGGATGCTGCAGGAGGTCGGCTTTCCCTTCGTGTCGCACGGGCGCACCGAGTTTTCGACACCGCACGCTTATGTCGATTACGACAATTATGCCTTCGCCTACGAAGCCACCCGGCGCCTGATCGCCAAGGGCAGGAAAAGGGTCACAGTCGTCATGCCGCCGAAGCGGCTGACCTTCAGCCAGCACATCCTTCATGGCTTCATGACCGCCGTGCGCGAGGCCGGCGTCGCCTACGAGATATCGGAAGCGGTCACGCTCGATTCACCGGCCAACGAGATCAGAGATTTCTTTCGGGCGCGTGCCGCGGCCCCCGATGTTCCAGACGGGTTCGTCTGTCCGGGCGAGGTTTCGGCGCTGGCGCTCGTCACCGCCATGAATGATGCGGGGCGCGTTCTCGCGGAAGACTATGATATCGTCGCCAAGGAGACCTCGCATCTCCTCACGCATCTGCAGCCGAAGATCGACACCATATACGAGGATCTGGTCGAGGCGGGCGAACATCTCGGCCAGATGCTTCTTCAGCGCATCGGCAATCCGGCAGCAGAGAGCCAGAGCCTGCTCCTGCCGCCGCAGATCAATTTTCCGGTAGCCTAAGCTGCGTCACGCCCTGCTGTCGGCTTTTCGCGGAAAGCGAAGACTTCGACCGGCTCGCCAAGCCCGCGCAGGGGAAAAGTGCCGAGATTGTCCATCTCTTCCGTGCAGGTCGCCATCTCGACGAAAGCGCGAGACAACAGTACCGGCCGCTTAACCTCCTTGGTCAAGGTTTCAAGCCGCGAAGCGACGTTGACTGCCGGGCCGATGACCGTGAAATCCAGCCGCCGGCTCGAACCGATATTGCCGTACATCACGTCGCCGACGTGGACGCCGACGCCGTAGCGCAGGGGATCACGCCCCAGGCGCTGATGTTGCTCATTCACTTTCGCCATCGCCTCCTGCCCTTCCCGGATCGCCGTCAGCAGATCCTCGCAAGCCGAAGGCTTCGACAGCGGGAAGATGGCGAGCAGCCCATCGCCCATGAACTTCAGGATTTCGCCGCCGTGCCGTTCGATCGGATCGGACATGGCATCGAAATAATCGTTGAGCAACTGGATGACGTCGTCGCGCGGCCAGAGATCGGAGATCGCCGTGAAATCGCGCAGGTCGCAGATCATGATCGCCGCGCCGACGGTCGTGCCGCTGCCGCGGGTGATGACGCCGGAGAGAATCTGTTCGCTCGCATGCGGCCCGACATAAGTCTGCAGCAGCGTGCGCGCCATGATGTTCTTGAGCCGGATCTCGCTGACGAGAGTGAGAGCAGGCAGCAGATCGCGCAGGAAATCCACGTGTTCGCCGGTAAAACCGCCTGGCCTATTGGTGGAGAACGTAACGACGTGGCGCTTGTCGAACGTATGATCGATCGGCCAGGCGATATATTCGGAATAGCCGTCGTCGCGCAGTTCCTGGTAGAAGGGATAGTCGTCGCCCTCCCATAAATCCTCAAGGTTCTTCCGCACCTCGTTGGCGCCTTTGTGGATCTCGTTGACCGGGCTATTGAGGAATTGCGGCGTGGTTTCCACCCCGTAAGCAAAGGTGTCGATCTTTGCCTCTTCCATGCCTTCCACCCACAGGATGCGAGCGCCGATCCATTGCGGATGGTTCGTGCGGAAATGCAAGCTCGACCGGTTCACCGGCACGCCGGCTGCCAGCAGCCGCTTGCACATCTCCACCAGGATATTGTCGATGAAACGCTCGTTGCGGGTCTCGTTGATCAGCCAATCGAGAATTCGGCGCCTGCGGATTGGCCAGACGCCTTCGGCAGCTTCACTTGCCGGATCAGTCGCTTCGAAAGAGGGCCTCATAAAAAACTCCCGCTACGCCACATTCAACGAATACACCGCGCTGAATGTGGGCGATAGCGGACCGAATGATAAGAGGCTTCGTAAAGATAAACCTCAGAAATCCCAGTCTTCGTCCTCGGTCGCCACCGCCTTGCCGATGACATAGGAGGAGCCGGAGCCCGAGAAGAAGTCATGGTTCTCATCGGCATTCGGCGAAAGCGCAGACAGGATCGCCGGATTGACCTTGCAGGCGTCAGCCGGGAACAGCGCCTCATAGCCGAGGTTCATCAGCGCCTTGTTGGCGTTGTAATGCAGGAACTTCTTGACGTCCTCGGTCAGCCCGACGCCGTCATAGAGCGCTTCGGTATATTTCGCTTCGTTGTCGTAGAGCTCGAGCAGCAGGTCGAAGGCAAAATCCTTGATCTCCTGGCGGCGCTCTTCGGAGAGCTTTTCAAGTCCGCGCTGGAACTTGTAGCCGATATAATAGCCGTGCACGGCCTCGTCACGGATGATGAGGCGGATCATGTCGGCCGTGTTGGTGAGCTTGGCGCGGCTCGACCAGTACATCGGCAGATAGAAGCCGGAATAGAAGAGGAAGCTTTCGAGGAAGACGCTCGCAACCTTCTTCTTCAGCGGATCGCCGGAAGCATAATGCTCCATGATCAGCGCCGACTTCTTCTGCAGGAACTCGTTTTCTTCCGACCAGCGATAGGCATCGTCGACATCGGGCGTCAGGCAGAGCGTCGAGAAGATCGAGGAATAGGAGCGCGCATGCACGGCTTCCATGAAGGAGATGTTGGAGAGCACCGCTTCCTCATGCGGCGTTGCCGCATCGGCCATCAGCTTGACGGAGCCGACACCGTTCTGGATCGTGTCGAGCAGCGTCAGCCCGGTGAAGACGCGGATCGTCAGCTGCTGCTCGGCCGGCGTCAGTGTCCCCCAGGAGGGAATGTCGTTCGACAGCGGCACCTTTTCCGGCAGCCAGAAATTGCCGGTCAGACGGTTCCAGACTTCGAGATCCTTGTCGTCCTCGATACGGTTCCAGTTGATGGCGCGCACGCGGCTGACCGGTTTGAATTGCATGTTCATCATCATCTCCGGTCGTTTAAAGCGTGCAGGATACGCAGCCCTGCACCTCGGTGCCGGACAGCGCCATCTGGCGAAGGCGGATGTAGTAGATCGTCTTGATGCCCTTCTTCCAGGCATAGATCTGGGCTCGGTTGATATCGCGCGTCGTTGCCGTGTCGCGGAAGAACAGCGTCAGCGACAGGCCCTGGTCGACATGCTGAGTGGCCGCCGCATAGGTGTCGATGATCTTATCGGGCCCGATCTCGTAGGCATCCTGATAGTAGTCGAGATTGTCGTTGGTCATGAACGGCGCCGGATAGTAGACGCGGCCGATCTTGCCTTCCTTGCGGATCTCGATCTTCGAGACGATCGGATGGATCGAGGAGGTCGAGTGATTGATGTAGGAGATCGAGCCCGTCGGCGGCACCGCCTGCAGGTTCTGGTTATAGAGGCCCGAAGCCATCACGGCCTTCTTCAGCTCCAGCCAGTCTTCCTGCGTCGGGATATGAATACCGGCATCGTCGAAGAGCGCCTGAACCTTCTCGGTCGCCGGCTTCCATTCCTGCTCGGTATATTTGTCGAAATAGTCGCCCGAGGCATATTTCGAATTCTCGAAGCCCTTGAAGCTTGCGCCACGTTCGACCGCCAGACGGTTGGAGGCGCGCAGCGCGTGATAGGTCACCGTGTAGAAATAGATATTGGTGAAATCGACGCCCTCTTCCGAACCGTAATGGATGCGCTCGCGGGCGAGGTATCCATGCAGGTTCATCTGGCCGAGGCCGATTGCATGGCTGTCGTCATTGCCCTTCTCGATCGATGGAACCGAGGAGATGTGACTCATGTCGGAAACGGCCGTCAGCGCGCGGATCGAGGTCTCGATCGTCTTGCCGAAATCGGCCGAATCCATCGCCATGGCGATATTCAGCGAGCCGAGATTGCACGAGATATCCTTGCCCATCACCTTGTAGGAAAGGTCGTCGTTGAAGGTGCTCGCTTCGCTGACCTGCAGGATTTCGGAGCAGAGATTGCTCATGCTGATGCGGCCGGCGATCGGGTTTGCCCGGTTCACCGTGTCTTCGAACATGATGTAGGGATAACCGCTCTCGAACTGAATTTCGGCAATTACCTGGAAGAATTCGCGCGCCTTGATCTTCTTCTTTGTGATACGGGCATCCGCCACCATCTCGCGGTACTTCTCCGTCACCGATATCTCGGTGAAGGGCACACCATAGACCCGCTCCACGTCATAGGGCGAGAAGAGGTACATATCCTCATTGTTCTTGGCGAGTTCGAAAGTGATGTCGGGCACGACGACGCCGAGCGACAGCGTCTTGATGCGGATCTTCTCGTCAGCATTTTCGCGCTTGGTATCAAGGAAGCGCATGATGTCAGGGTGATGGGCGTTGAGATAAACGGCACCTGCACCCTGCCGAGCACCGAGCTGATTGGCGTAGGAGAACGAGTCTTCGAGCAGCTTCATGACGGGGATGATGCCGGAAGACTGGTTTTCGATCTGCTTGATTGGCGCACCAGCCTCGCGGATGTTCGTCAGCGATAGCGCCACACCACCGCCGCGCTTGGAAAGCTGCAGCGCCGAATTGATGGAGCGGCCGATCGATTCCATATTGTCTTCGACACGCAGCAGAAAGCACGAGACGAGCTCGCCGCGCTGCTTCTTGCCGGCATTGAGGAAAGTCGGCGTTGCCGGCTGGAAACGGCCGGTAATGATCTCCTCGACCAGATCGCGGGCGAGCTGTTCATTGCCTCGGGCAAGAGCCAGCGCCACCATGCAGATACGGTCTTCGTAGCGCTCCAGATAGCGCTTTCCGTCGAAGGTCTTCAGCGTGTAGCTGGTGTAATATTTGAAGGCGCCGAGGAAAGTCGGGAAACGGAACTTCTTGGCATAGGCCTCGTCGAACAGGTCGCGGACGAAATTGAAGGAATACTGGTCGAGCACTTCCTGCTCGTAATAGCCTTCGGTCACCAGATAATCGAGCTTCTCCCTGAGGTTATGGAAGAACACCGTGTTCTGGTTCACATGCTGCAGGAAATACTGCTTGGCCGCCATGCGATCCTTGTCGAGCTGTATCTTGCCCTGCTCGTCATAGAGGTTCAGCATTGCGTTCAGCGCGTGATAATCCAGCACTTCCACGGCCTTCGAAGACCGCTCGCCAGCGGGCTGAGCTGAACTATGAAGCGGTTTTGCGCCCGCATCCCGCGTCAAATTTGTTCCCGTGTCCAAAATCGTCCCATCCCGTCTTTGACATTGGCGACATCCTCGGCAGTCCCCAAAAGCTCGAACCTGTAGAGATACGGCACCTGGCACTTCTGTGAGATCACGTCGCCGGCAAGCCCGTAGGTCTCGCCGAAATTGCTGTTGCCCGCAGCAATGACGCCGCGGATGTTGGTGCGGTTTTCCGCCTCGTTGAGGAAACGGATCACCTGCTTGGGCACGGCTCCCTTTACGATCCCGGGGCCGCCGTCCCCGCAATAGGTGGGCGAGATCAGCACATAGGGTTCGCGAATGTGGATGTCTTCAGCGCCGAGAGGAATGCGCGCCGCGCGCAGTCCCAGCTTCTCGACGAAACGATGGGTATTCTCGGACCGGCTGGAATAATAGACGATCAGGCCCACCGCTCTTCTCCGATCAGGAGAGCGCGCTGATCATATCAGGGCGGAAGCCCGCCCAGTGCTGCTCGCCGGCAACGACGACCGGAACCTGCATGTAGCCCATGCCGCGCACACGATCGAGGGCGTCGGCATCTTCCGAGATATCGATGATCTGATAGTCTACGCCCAGACGGTCGAGGGCGCGGTAGGTCGCTGTGCACTGAACGCAGGCAGGCTTGCTGTAAACGGTAACGCTCATCATGTTCCTCGTGATGTCAATGGATTCCGGACGCAGAACTAGGATCGGGCGCCTTGCGGCGTCCGGGGCAACGCTTGAGAATGATCTGACAAAGTTGGCGCTTTACACGCCAGGCATTATTCCTCGCAGGATCTGCGCGGGCGGCGGTTTCGATGCTCTCGACATGACTTCAACCCCGAAGTGTTCATGCGGACGTTCAGGGGCAGCGCAACAGGTGCGGATTTGATCCGCCTGACATGCACGCAACCTTCCGGACACCCCGCCCGTGGACGTTTCTCGCTCAAGGCAGGTCTCCTGGCTCGCGGGTCGAAGCACCCTGCCCGCAGCCTTCCCAAAGCATCATGCCTCAGTGACCTGAAATCGGACAGTTGCTCGCCGCTTACAGTTGCGGGGGCAGCTCCGGCCTTGTTTCGCCTTCATGGCAAAACGCACCGTATTCCCGTCTTAGCCTGCGATCCCTAGCGAATCGAAGGAACCTTGAACACTAGATATAGTACTCGAATCGGAGTTGGCGTCAACGGATGGTTTGTGCGTCGCGTTACGGCATGTTTGAAATTGCTACATTCCTGTGAAAAACATGGATAACGGCTGGTTAACAGCAGCAGGCTGTGGAGAAGGCCGCCGAGGCGAGAGCCGGCCTATAGCCGGCTCTCCAGGAATCGAATAGGCGCTCAGGCGCGTGTCGTTGCTGCGGCAGCACGCAACAGCCGAGCAGCCGCCACCATGTTGACGAGCGCCGGGCGCACCTCTTCCCACTTGCGGGTCTTCAAACCGCAATCGGGATTGATCCAGAGCTGTCCATCCGTCAGACGCTCGCGCGCCAGCGTCAGAAGCTCGGTCATTTCCCCGACATCGGGAACGCGCGGCGAATGGATGTCATAAACACCGGGGCCGATCTCGTTCGGATATTTGTAGCTGCGGAAGGCTTCCAGCAATTCCATCTTTGAACGCGAGGTCTCGATGGAAATCACGTCGGCATCCATGGCCGCGATGGCGTCGATGATCTGGTTGAACTCCGAGTAGCACATATGCGTATGGATCTGCGTCTCGTCGGCAACGCCTGATGAGCACAGGCGGAAACTTTCGACCGCCCAATCAAGGTACGTCTTCCAGTCCGCCTTGCGCAGCGGCAGGCCTTCACGAAGAGCGGCTTCGTCGATCTGGATCATCGCCGCACCCGCCTTTTCGAGATCGACGACCTCGTCGCGGATCGCCAGCGCGATCTGCCGGCTGACATCGGCGCGGGAAAGATCGTCGCGCACGAAGGACCAGTTGAGGATCGTCACCGGTCCCGTCAGCATGCCTTTGACCGGCTTTTCCGTCAGCGATTGCGCATAGCGCCACCACTCGACCGTCATCGGCTTCGGCCGGGAGATATCACCGAAAATGATCGGCGGGCGAACGTAGCGCGAGCCGTAGCTCTGCACCCAGGCATGTTGCGTGAAGGCAAAGCCGGAAAGCTGCTCGCCGAAATACTGCACCATGTCATTACGCTCGAATTCACCGTGGACGAGCACATCGAGACCGATCTCCTCCTGCCAGCGGATCGCTGCTTCGGTTTCCTTTTTCAGGAAGGCATCATAATCCGCCTCGCTGATCGCCCCCTTGGTGAAAGCGGAGCGGGACTTTCGAACATCTGATGTCTGCGGGAAGGAGCCGATCGTCGTAGTCGGGAACAGCGGCAAGCGAAGCTTACGCTCCTGCAGTCCGGTCCGCTCGGCAAAATCGCTGCTGCGTGTCTTCATCGCCTCGTCGATCGCGGCAACCCGCTGTCTGACCTTCAGATCATGTACGCGCGTAGATACGGCGCGCGATGCAACGGCCTGCGAGGCTGCCGCAATCACCTGGGAGGCCTTGCCGGCATCACCGAGCGCTGCGAGCTCATCAAGCTTCTGGGCAGCGAAGGCGAGCCATGATTTCATCTCACCATCCAGCCCGCTCTCCAGTTCCAGATCGATCGGCGCGTGCAGCAGCGAGCAGGACGGCGCGATCTGTAGCCGGTCCGCACCAAAGTGCTGGACAAGCGGCTCGATCCTCTCCCGGATCGCCGCAAGGTCTGCCTTCCAGATATTGCGCCCGTCGATGACGCCAAGCGAAAATGTCAGATCGCTGGGTGCCTTGAAAAGGGCATCGATCTGCTGTGGAGCGCGAACGAGATCGACATGCAGGCCGGCAACCGGGAGCGAGAGCGCCGTCGGCAGATTGTCGCCGATCGCGCCGAAATAGGTGGCGACCATGATCTTCAGGTCGGGCACCAATTCATGCAGCGCACGATAGGTATGCTGCAATGCTGCCTGCTCTTCCTGTGAAAGATCGAGCACGAAGCAAGGTTCGTCGATCTGCACCCAGTCGACACCGGCTGCACGAAGTTCTGCCAGTACTTTTGTATAAACAGGCAACAAGCGTGCAAGCAGGTCAATCGGCGCAAAACCTTCTTCGCTTCCCTTGGCGAGTTTCAGGAAGGTAACCGGACCGAGGATGACCGGCCGGGTGTGGATGCCAAGTGTCTTGGCCTCGACGAAGGCATCAAGTGGCTTGTTCGCCGTCAGGGCAAAGGTCTGATCGGGGCCGAGTTCCGGCACCATGTAGTGGTAGTTCGTGTCGAACCATTTCGTCATTTCCAGCGCCGGCGCGCCATGCCCGTGATGGTGCTGATGGCCGCAATCGACATGCGCCTCTTCGCCGGTGGAGCCGCGCGCCATCGCGAAATAGGTGTCGAGAGAAACTTGCCCGCCCTTCCAGCCATAGGCGGCGGGAATGGCGCCGACCATGACCGCCGTGTCGAGCACATGGTCGTAAAGCGAGAAATCGTTCGAGGGGATGACGTCGATCCCCTTCTGCTTCTGCAGGAGCCAGTTTTCCGCCCGCAGCCGCTTCGCGACATCGAGAAGCGCGCCGGCATCGGATTTGCCGGCCCAGTAGCTCTCCAGTGCGAATTTGAGTTCGCGATGCTTTCCGATCCTGGGAAAGCCGAGATTTGCAGTCTTGATAGTCATTTTCCTTACCCCGAAGGTTATGGGCAAGGCTGCGGCGCAACGCATCGACGAGATACGGCCATGGGAATGCCGTCTCGCGCAAGCGGCACACCGGGACACCCCGCCCGTGGACGTTATCTATCGCGGCAGGTCTCCTGGCTTGCGGGTCATCGACATCGTCCAGTCTTCCCGGGAGTCTTCCCAGTGACGTCGAAGGACGGTGTCTATCCGCTTACAGTTGCGGGGGCAGCTTCGGTCTTGGCGATGGCCGCACCGAATTCCCTCTTAGCTTGGGATCAACAGATCCCAAGAACCAACGATGCGGCAAGCATGCACCCGCCGCATCGCAACGTCAATATGATATAAAGAAATCTTTATGTCTTTATCTGAAGAAGCCGAAGTGCATTCATCGTCACCAGCACGGTCGCACCCGTATCGGCGAGGATCGCCGGCCACAGGCCGGTAATGCCGATGATGGTGGTAACCAGGAACACGGCCTTCAGCCCGAGCGCGATGGTGATGTTCTGAAAGATATTGCGCATCGTCCGCTTCGAAAGGTCGATCATCCGGGCTACGTCGCCGACACGCCCATGCAGCACAGCCGCATCCGCCGTCTCCAGCGCCACGTCGGTGCCGCCGCCCATGGCGATGCCGACATCGGCAGCGGCAAGTGCCGGCGCGTCATTAATGCCGTCACCCACCTTGGCGACGAACAGACCTTCCTTCTTCAGTTCGCCAACAATGCGCTGCTTGTCCTGCGGCAGGAGTTCGCCGCGCCAGTCGATGCCGAGATCGCCGGCAACGGCTGCCGCCGTGCGCTTGTTGTCGCCGGTCAGCATGATGGCGCGCACGCCAGCTGCCTTCAGCGTCGCAAGCCCGCTCTTTGCGTCTTCACGAGGTTCGTCGCGCATGGCAATGAGACCGGCGGCGACACCATTGACGAGCAGCACCGAGACGCTCTTGCCCGCGCCGTTCAGCACCGCGACCTGTTCGTCCTGCTCCGCATTCAGCGCCCCGCGCTCGCGCGCAGCCGGCGGCGACAGGAGATCGAGCGTCTCCCCACCTACCTTGCCGGTCATGCCCTTGCCGGGCAGCGCTTCGACTTCGAAAGCCGGCGGCACGGGTACTCCATCGGCCTTGGCCCGATTGAGGATTGCCAGCGCCAGCGGATGGCTGGAGCCCTGCTCCAGAACAGCAGCGCGCGAAAGCACCTCTGCCTCGGTGCGTCCGTAGGAAATTATATCGGTGACCTGCGGTTTGCCTTCGGTCAGCGTACCGGTTTTATCAAAGGCAACGGCCGTCACCTTCCCAAGCGATTCCAGAACCGCCCCACCCTTCATCAGCAGACCGCGGCGCGCACCCGCCGAAAGCGAGGCGGCAATCGCCGCCGGCGTGGAAATGACAAGCGCACAGGGGCAGCCGATCAGCAGGATTGCGAGACCCTTATAGACCCATTCACCCCATGCCCCGCCCATCAGCAACGGCGGCAAAACGGCGACCAGAGCCGCCACGACGACGACACCAGGCGTATAATAGCGGGAGAAGCGATCGATGAAGCGCTCCGTCGGAGCCTTCGATTCCTGGGCTTCCTCCACCAGCTTGACGACGCGGGCAATCGTATTGTCCTCGGCAGCGGCCGTGACACGGACGCGCAGCGCCGCATCGCCATTGACCGTGCCGGCGAAGACCATCTCGCCTGCGCCCTTGCGAACCGGCGTGCTTTCGCCCGTCACCGGCGCCTCATCGATAGCGCTTTCGCCGGAAACAATTGTCCCGTCGGCGGAAATCCGGTCTCCCGGACGCACGAGAATGACGGAGCCGACGGAAAGCGTCTCAGCTGGCACTTCCTTCACCTCGCCGCCCGTCTCGAGCAGCGCATTCTTAGGCACCAGCGTCGTCAGCGACTGGATGCTGGCGCGCGCCTTGCCGGCAGCCACGCCTTCCAGCAATTCGCCGACGAGGAACAGGAAGACGACCGTCGCCGCCTCTTCCCCCGCATTGATGATGACAGCGCCGACAGCGGCAATCGTCATCAGCATCTCGATCGAAAAGGGCGTGCCAGAAAGGGCGGCCATGACCGCGCGGCGGGCAATCGGCACCAGCCCGACCAGCATGGCAACGATGAAAGCATAGGGGGCAATCGACGGCACCAGATGGCCGAGCACGTAGGCGGCAACGAGTGCGAGGCCGGAAAGGATCGTCAACCGGCCTTTCTTGCTCTGCCACCAGGGACCGGTCATCGGCCCATGATCATGGCCGTGCAGCCCCTCGACCTCCTCGGCGCTGTGCGAATGATCGTGACCGGCATGATCGTGATCATGGCCTTCGTGGTCATGATCGTGATGGTCGTGATCATGATGCTCATGCCCATCGTGATCGTGATCGTGGTCATGGTCGTGCCCATGATCGTGGTCGTGATGCGCATGGTCATGACCGGTCTTGCTCTCGCGAGCAGGAGCCTTGCCGGTGAGCGGAGCAACCGAATAGCCGAGGCCGGTCACCCTCTTCTCGATCGCCTTGAGATCGCTGCTGCCATCGTGGCGCACCGTCATCGTGCCTGCTGTCACCGACACGGAGACGTCTTCGACGCCGGGCACGCGTCTGACGGCGGTATCGATTTTCGTTGCGCAGGCGGCGCAATCCATTCCGCCAACCCGGTACCGTGCCTGTGCTGCTTCGCTCATGATTTCGATCCTTGCTTGTAAGCAGTATCGTTCCTACATCCTCTAGCGACTAGAGGTGCAAGAGGAAAATCATGAAAAAGATCACCATCGGTGAAGCCGCCCGCCAGAGCGGCGTCAAGGTGCCGACGATCCGCTATTATGAGGGCATCGGCCTGTTGTCTGCGCCGAGCCGCAGCGAGGGCAATCAACGCTCCTACGAGCCATCGGACCTCAACCGCCTCACCTTCATCCGCCACGCCCGCGAACTCGGCTTCGAGATCGATGCAATCCGCACATTGCTGCAGCTGCAGGACGACCCTTACCAGTCCTGCGCTTCCGCCGACGCCATCGCCAAGGCCCGCTTGATCGAGGTGGAACAGCGCATCCGCAGCCTCAATGCCCTGAAGGCGGAACTGGAGCAGATGGTCGAGGGCTGCGGCCATGGCCGCGTCGATCAATGCCGGGTCATCGAGGTGCTCGCCGACCATGGCAAGTGCGTGCATCCGCATCACTGAGACTTGCGCTCGCCGACCGCCCGCGCCAAGAAGGCGCTATGAACCAGAAGACGATCGCAGTCATCGGTGGCGGCCCGGCCGGCCTTTCGGCAGCCGAAGTATTGTCGGCAAGCGGCCATGCCGTTTCCATCTATGATGCGATGCCGACCTTTGCCCGCAAGTTCTTGCTCGCCGGCAAGTCCGGCCTCAACATCACCCATTCCGAAGACTACGAGCGCTTCGCTACCCGCTTTGGCGGTGCCAATCCCCATCTACGCGCCGCCCTCGACGCCTTCACCCCGGCCGATATCCGCGCCTGGGCGGCAGACCTCGGCACCGAAACCTTCGTCGGTTCCTCCGGCCGGGTCTTTCCCAATGTCATGAAGGCCTCGCCGTTGCTGCGCGCCTGGCTCGCCCGTCTGGAAGCCCGCGGCGTCAGCTTCTTCACCCGCCACCGATGGATCGGCTTTGCAGAAGGCGGCCATGTTTTCGAAACACCCGACGGCAGCAAGACCATATCATGCGACGCCACACTGCTCGCACTCGGCGGTGCCAGCTATCCGCGTCTCGGCTCGGATACCGGTTGGCTGCCGCTACTCTCCGAACGCGGCATAGTGATTGCGCCGTTTCGCCCCGCCAATTGCGGCTTCGATGTCGCCTGGAGCGAACTCTTCCGTGATCGCTTCGCCGGAGAGCCGCTGAAATCGGTGACGGCAACATCAGGCGCGGGGACATTTCCAGGCGAATTCGTCATTAGTAAACACGGCATCGAAGGCAGCCTCGTCTATGCCCACTCGGCCGCTTTGCGTGACGACCTGTTGCAGCATGGTAAGGCAACCCTCTCGATCGACCTTGCTCCCGGCCGCACCCTCGATCGCCTGTCTCGCGATCTCTCCCGGCAGGATGCCAAGACGAGTTTTTCCAACCGCCTGCGCAAGGGAGCGGGTCTCGACGGTGTGAAGCCAGCACTTCTGCGCGAGCTAGTGCCGGAAGCCGATCGCAACGATCCGCACAAACTCGCTGCCGCCATCAAGTCCCTGCCGATCCCGCTGCTGCGCCCACGCCCCATCGCCGAGGCCATATCCTCTGCCGGCGGCATCGCCTTCAGCGAAATCGACGAGACCTATATGCTGAAACATCTCCCCGGCGTCTTTGCAGCCGGAGAGATGCTGGATTGGGAGGCGCCGACGGGCGGCTATCTGCTGACGGCCTGTTTCGCCACGGGACGAGCCGCGGCGAAAGGGATAGAGGACTGTCTCAGCCAAATGTGAAGGCGAAAGCCTGCACGCGGGGATCGAGGAAGTGGATCTCGAACGTGTGGTCGCCGACCGGCCCGGCTTCACGCACCAGCTGGTAGAGCCGCTGTCCCGTCACCATGCCATTGCCGTCGGCATCCGTATCCACGCCATGCCCGTCGCCCGGCGCCTTGCCGTCGACCGTCACCTTGAAGCGCACCGGCTTGCCATCGGCACCAGGTCCGAGAACCAGATGCAGGTCGCGGGCATGGAAGCGGTAGTAGATGCTGCCATCGGCGCCGTTCAGCGTTGCCTGTTCAGGGCCGACCGTCCAGTTGCCGGTGAGACCCCACTCATTGAGCTTGGGCGTTGCGGCGACATAATCATGAGCAGCATCGTTGACCGTGCCCTTGTCATCGACGAAATTCTGCGAGCGGGAATAACCAACATAGGTTTCCGGAGACTGCACATTCGCTGTATCGGAGGCAGCTTCGGCACCGGTCGCCTTCACATCGACGATATCGCTGGAAATGCCGGTCTTGCCGGCTTCGGCCAACAGTTGCTGGATTACCCGTTCGGACTGGTCGTAATCGCCTTCGCCGAAATGATGGTGGCGTATCTGCCCCTTCGCATCGATGAAATAATGCGCCGGCCAGTATTCATTGTCGAAGGCCCGCCAGATCGCATAATTGTTATCGACTGCGACCGGATAGGTGATGCCGAGATCGGAAATCGCCTTCTTCACATTGTCGACATTCTTCTCGAAGGCGAATTCCGGCGAATGCACGCTGATGACAACGAGGCCTTGATCCTTGTACTTTTCAGCCCAGGCTTCGACATAGGGAATGGCGCGCAGGCAGTTGATGCAGGAATAGGTCCAGAAGTCGACGAGCACGACCTTGCCCTTCAACTGCTCGGCCGTCAGCGGCCCTGAATTCAGCCATTGCACGGCCCCATCAAGCGGCGGCATCTGGCCTTCGACCGGCAGTTGCTCGGCGGCACCCTTCGGCTTCATCGCCATTATCATCGAGTTGCCGCTCGTTGCAGCTGGGTTGCCGGATATCATCATCTGATCGTTGCCCGTCATTGCCATCGAGCCACCGCCGCCAGCCGGCATCACCACGGATTTCATGGAGCCGCCCGCATTGTCGGCCGTCCGCTGCTGCGGATGGAAACGATCGACGAGCCCTTGTTCCAGAAGATTGGTGCTGGCAAGCGACGCCTGCGTCAGGAAGCCCGTATCGAGGCCAAGCGCAATCGCCACGACAGCGACGAGAACCGCCACGCCGACTCCGCGCCGCAGCCATTCGCCGACACCAAGAGATCGCTTCATCGTCTGATAGACCTTGCCGCCGATGAGAAGCGCAAGTGCAAGCGAGGTTGCGGCACCCAGCGCATAGGCAAGCAGCAGCAGCGTCGTGCCGACATTCGCGCCCTGAAGCGCCCCACCCGTGAGGATGAGGCCGAGAACCGGCCCGGCGCAAGGCGCCCAGAGCAGGCCGGTCGCAACGCCGAGCAGCAACGAGGCGGCAATGGCCGAACCACCGCCACGCGTGCTTTTATCGGCTGACTGTGACAGGCGCGCACCGAGCGAAACGAGCGGCCGTGTCAGATAGTCGGACAGCGCCGGAAAGAGCAGGACGACGCCGAAGATTGCAAGCAGCACGATGGCGGCATAGCGGCCATATTCATTGGCCTGCACCGCCCATCCGCCGCCGACCGCCGCCAATGTCGCGACGCCAGCGAATGTCGCCGCCATGCCGACAAGCATTGGCAGCGTGCTGCGCAGGAAAGGCTGGCCGGCACGCGCAAAGACGAAGGGCAGCACCGGCAGGATGCAGGGGCTGACAATCGTCAGCACCCCACCGAGATAGGCAAGAACGAAGAAAAGCATCGGAATAATCCGTCGGTCAGGCAGATGCCGGGTGGAATGTCATGGCCACGCCGTTCATGCAGTAGCGCAAGCCGGTCGGCTTGGGTCCGTCGTTGAAGACGTGGCCGAGATGCCCGCCGCAGCGGCCGCAATGAACGGCATCGCGCACCATGCCAAAGGTGGTGTCGCGCGTCGTGCCGACGACCTTGTCGTCAAGCGGCGCCCAGAAGCTCGGCCAGCCCGTTCCGCTGTCGAATTTCGTGGTCGAGGAAAAGGCTTCCTGATCGCAGCCCGCACAGGCGAAATTGCCCTTGCGTTCTTCGTGCAGCAACGGGCTGGTGAAGGGATATTCCGTTCCCTCCTGCCGCAGCACCGAATATTGATCCGGCGTCAGAAGCTTGCGCCACTCTTCGTCGGTATGGGTAACGGCGAATGTCTCCTCCGCCATGGCGTGGCTGCCAAAACCGAAGCGCAGGGCAAAAGCGCCAAGTCCGGCTGTGGTCAACAGCAATCGTCTGTTCATCATCGCTTTGCTCTCCTAGTCAGCAGCTGCGACAGGTTCTCTTGTCTGGTAGACAACGCCGGGTGGGACTTATTCCCGGCATAGCGATTTTTCTTTCGGTGTTGCCTACTGAGGGAACTACGAAGCCGCGCTGCGATCTGTTTCACTGTCAGCAGCGCAAACACTGAAATGTGAAGTCCGCGATATCAGCAGTCGGCGCCGCCGGGCCGTTTTATCCAGAGAAATACGACGCTATTCCGCAAAATCAGCCCCGGCAAGCAGCCGGCTGGTCAGATTATCGCGATCACGATGCTCGGACAGACAGCGCAACTGTCTCAGAAATGCGACACCCATCATCGGGCGTCATGCCGGCCTGATTGCAAAGCTGCCATATTTACATCAGAATATGCGCAAGTTCTGGGAGGAGCCTCTATGCACGAACAATCCGCGCATGCGGAACATGTCTATACGTGCGCCCAGCAAAATTCCGCTGCGGCCAGCTCTCCAATCGTGGCTTCCTGGCGGCGCTGCATGACAATGTACCAGCTGGCGCCAGAGGATAAGCGCGTGCCGCTACGCCTCACCGAGCAGGAATTCGGCCTGGCCCGGGAGCAATCCGAACAATTGATCGCCGATGCCCGGGAGGAACTCGATCGGCTCTTTGCAACCGTCGGCAAGGCGGGCTGCTGCCTGCTGCTGACGGATCGCAATGGCATTGCGCTGGAGCGCCGCGGCGCCGCCGGCAATGACAAGGAATTCCACGACCTTGGCCTCTGGACCGGTTCTGTCTGGACCGAAGCAAGCATCGGCACAAACGGCATCGGCACGGCGCTTGCCGACGACCGCGCCGTCGCCGTTTTCCGCGACCAGCATTTCTACTGCTCCAACATCAAGCTGAGCTGCACCACGGCCCCGATCCGCGATCATCGCGGCCTTCTCGCCGCCGCCCTGGACATTTCCACCTGCCGCGACGACGTCAATGAGATGACGCTCACCATCCTGTCGCAGGCCGTGCGTGATGCGGCAATGCGCATCGAGCTCAACCTCTTCCGTTCCGCCTTTGCAGGTGCCCGCTTCGTCATGGTGCCGGCCGGCGTCAATTCCGCCAATGCGCTGCTCGCCGTCGACCGACATGACCTCGTTCTCGGTGCCACGCGTGCCGCTCGCCTTGCGCTCAAACTGGACGACAGGCACATCGCCGCCGGCATTCCGGCCTCCGATGCGCTGCATGAAGGCCGCGTCTCGCAGGAAGAAGAGATGGCCGAAGCCGAAAAGGCGGCGCTCCTGCGCGCGCTGTCGCGCACGCATGGCAATGTCTCCCAGGCCGCCGCAGCCCTCGGCATCAGCCGCGCTACACTGCACCGGAAGATGAAGAAACTCGACCTGCACTGACATCAGGCCAAAGGTTCAATCACGAATTCGTGGTACCACCGGAACCTGTCGCAACTCTGCGACACTGTGCGCTGCGGTATTGCGGAGCGACCCTGTTCCATCAGCCAAAAGCGACACAGATTTCCTCTCACGGTTCGATCCGGAACCCGTTCATCAAGGGAGGATGACATGCTTCATCAGAAAATCGTCGAGTCGCCGTACAAGCTGAGATACGGCAACTATATCGGTGGCGAATGGCGTGAGCCGATCGGCGGCAAATATTTCGACAACGTTACGCCCGTCACCGGCGGCAAGCTCTGCGAAATCCCGCGCTCGGATGAAAAGGACATCAACGCGGCGCTCGATGCCGCCCATGCCGCGAAGGAAAAATGGGGCCGCACTTCCACCACAGAGCGCTCCAACATCCTTATGAAGATCGCCCAGCGCATGGAAGACAAGCTGGAGCTTCTGGCCCAGGCCGAAACCTGGGACAACGGCAAGCCGATCCGTGAAACCATGGCGGCCGACATCCCGCTCGCCATCGACCACTTCCGCTATTTTGCCTCCTGCATCCGCGCCCAGGAAGGCACGATCGGCGAAATCGACCACGACACCGTCGCCTATCACTTCCATGAGCCGCTCGGCGTCGTCGGCCAGATCATTCCCTGGAATTTCCCGATCCTGATGGCGACTTGGAAGCTGGCCCCGGCTCTCGCCGCCGGCAATTGCGTCGTCATCAAGCCGGCCGAACAGACGCCCGCCTCGCTCCTGCTTTGGGCGGAACTCGTGGGCGATCTCCTGCCGCCCGGTGTGCTCAACATCGTCAATGGCTTTGGTCTCGAAGCCGGCAAGCCGCTCGCTTCCAGCCCGCGCATCGCCAAGATCGCCTTCACCGGCGAGACGACGACGGGCCGCCTCATCATGCAATATGCCAGCCAGAACCTCATTCCGGTCACGCTGGAACTCGGCGGCAAGTCGCCCAACATCTTCTTCGCCGATGTGGCAGCCGAGGATGACGACTTCCTCGACAAGGCTCTCGAAGGCTTCGCCATGTTTGCGCTGAATCAGGGCGAAGTCTGCACCTGCCCGAGCCGCGCCCTTATCCAGGAATCGATCTATGACCGCTTCATGGAAAGGGCCGTCAAACGCGTCGAAGCCATCACGCAGGGCAACCCGCTCGACCCTGCAACGATGATCGGCGCACAGGCCTCCACAGAGCAGATGGAAAAGATCCTCGCCTACCTCGATATTGGTAAGCAGGAAGGCGCGCAGGTCCTTACCGGCGGCTCGCGCAACGACCTCGGCGGCGAACTGTCTGAGGGCTATTACATCAAGCCGACCATCTTCAAGGGCCACAACAAGATGCGTGTGTTCCAGGAAGAAATTTTCGGCCCTGTTGTCTCGGTCACCACCTTCAAGGATGAGAAGGAAGCGCTCGAGATCGCCAACGACACGCTCTACGGTCTCGGCGCCGGCGTCTGGACCCGCGACGGCAACCGCGCCTATCGCTTCGGCCGGGAAATCCAGGCCGGCCGCGTCTGGACCAATTGCTACCACGCCTATCCGGCCCATGCCGCCTTCGGCGGCTACAAGCAATCCGGCATCGGTCGTGAAACGCACAAGATGATGCTCGACCACTACCAGCAGACAAAGAATATGCTGGTGAGCTACAGCCCGAAGAAGCTCGGCTTCTTCTGAGAAACAGTCGATCGTGCTAATATCAAGCCTCCTCCCCTTCACGGGGAGGAGGCATTGTCTTGGAGGAGGCAATCATGGAACAGACGATCAATGGCGAACCGCGCGTGCTCGCGACCGATGCAGCGCTCGACCTCATCAAGGAAATCCAGCGGGATTATCCTAAGATCCTCTTCCATCAGTCCGGCGGCTGCTGCGATGGCTCTTCGCCCATGTGTTACCCGACGGACGATTTCATCGTCGGCGATCTGGATGTGAAGCTCGGGGAGATTGGCGGCGTGCCCGTCTATATCAGCGCCAGCCAGTTCGAGGCCTGGAAACATACCCAGCTCATCATCGATGTCGTGCCCGGCCGCGGCGGCATGTTTTCGCTCGATAACGGCCGCGAGAAACGCTTCCTCACCCGTTCACGCATGTTCGGTGGCGGCGAGGCCTGCGCCATTCCCGATGTCAGGGCGCGCGAGACGATCTGAAACGGATCCTCTTGTAGTATTCCCTTAGTACCCGCGGCCCGCGATCCTTTGTTAAAGTCCATCTGTTGGTTTTTACGGGAGGAAAAAATGCCAGCATCCAAGATCCTGATGATCACAGGCGATTTCACTGAAGATTACGAAACCATGGTGCCGTTCCAGACGCTGCTTGCCTGCGGCTATACGGTCCATGCCGTCTGCCCCGGCAAGACCGCCGGCCAGACGGTCGCCACCGCCATCCACGATTTCGAAGGCGATCAGACCTATTCGGAAAAGCGTGGTCACAACTTCGCACTGAACGCCACATTCGAAAGCATTCGCGCCGAGGATTACGATGCGCTCGTCATTCCGGGCGGCCGCGCGCCGGAATATCTGCGCCTCAACCCCGATGTCATCAAGGCTGTCAGGCATTTCTTCGATGCCAACAAGCCGGTCGCCGCGATCTGCCACGGCGCCCAGCTTTTGGCCGCTGCCGGCGTGCTGAAAGGTCGCACCTGCTCGGCCTATCCCGCCTGTCGCCCGGAAGTCGAGCTTGCCGGCGGCACCTATGCCGATATCGCCATTACCGATGCCGTCTCCGACGGCAATCTCGTCACTGCACCGGCCTGGCCGGCCCATCCCTCGTGGCTGCGCCAGTTCATGGCGGTGCTCGATGCGGCAACGGTCCTGGAAACCAACGCCGCCTGAGCGGGCCCGTGGGAGGAACGTGATGTGTGAACTGTTCATCAAGGCCGATGCGCGGCTCTGGGAAAGCACAACCCGGTCGTTGCGCATCGACGGCATGGTTACCAGCGTGAGGCTGGAGAATTTCTTCTGGTCAAAGCTGGAGGAAATTGCCACCCGCGACGGCATGAACGTGGTCCAGCTGATCACCAGGCTGCACCACGAGTCGATCGATGCCGGCCATGACCTTGGCAACTTCACCTCGTTCCTCCGCGTCTGCTGCGCCCGCTATCTGGATCTCCAGCTGGCCGGCGATATCCCCGCCGATCTCTCGAGGCCGATTGCCGGCCTCAACGCCCCGGAAATTCTAGGGCGAGAGAAGCGGAAGTATCATTGAACAGTCCCAAAACTGAGGCGATGATTTTTAGATAGGCGGAATGCCCCTCTGCGTGAGACAATCGCTCGCAGCCGCCGCCAAGCCGCACCGCTCGGTTTGCCCACGCGGCGGAGAGAGCGGAGAGGAAAATGGCAGCGCGCTTAGTCGTAGTGCGAGGATACTCCGTGGCCGGTAGTGGTCCCGATGACTGACAGCTCGGCATTACGCACCACCAGTATGGCGGGCATCGTCCGCGAGGAATGGTTCTTTAGCGTGAGCGTCGCGACCAGCCTCGCCTTCCTTGCTTTCTCTGATGCAATCTTCGAGAAGCTATCTCGACCCTTCTGGTTTACTGTCATTTTTCTTTGGCTTTTTGCCGTTGTCCTTGGCTCCGCCCTGTCCGTCGTTCGTCATGCAGATCATCTGGCGGAGCAACTTCGGGAACCCTACGGAACCCTCATCCTGACCCTCGCCATCACCTCGATCGAAGTGATGGCGATCTCGGCTGTCATGCTGCATGGGGAAAACAATCCGACGCTCGCCCGCGACACGCTCTTTGCCGTCGTCATGATCATCCTGAACGGCATGGTGGGACTGTCACTGTTCTTTGGCGCATGGCGGCGGGAGGATCAGCAGCACAATCTGCACGGCGCCAATACCTATCTCGGCGTCATCGTGCCGTTGGCGACCCTCAGCCTCGTCATGCCGACTTTTCTCGCCGGCCCGGATGGTCCACACCCCTCGGCTTCGCGGCAGATGTTTCTCGGCATCGTCTCGATCGGCCTCTACAGCATATTTCTCCTGCTGCAGTCCGGCCGTCATCGGCGCTATTTTGCTGATGACGGCAGCCATCTTGAGCGGCACGCAGTCAGCATGCGGCCGCACCGGGCAGTATGGCATCACGCGGTGCTGCTCCTCGTTTACATGGGGCCTGTCGTCTTCCTGGTCGAACAGCTTGCCCGACCGATCGACTATGTGATCGAAACCCTGCATGCACCGGCAGCATTCGGCGGCGTGATCATGGCGGTGCTTGTCGCGACACCTGAGGCGATCAGCGCCGTGCGCGCTTCCGTCGCCAACCACCTGCAGCGCGCCATCAACATCTTCCTCGGCTCAGTCCTGTCGACGATCGGCCTGACAGTGCCGGCGATGCTGGCAATAAGCCACTTCTACGGGCACCCCGTCACGTTGGGGCTTCAGGGTCCGGATCTCGTCATGTTCGTGCTGACGCTCACCGTCAGCATCATTACCTTTTCAAGCGGCCGCACCAATCTCATGCAGGGCGCGGTTCACCTGGTGCTGTTCGTGGCTTACGTACTGCTCATTACTCAGCAGTGAGCACAAAATCTGCGAACTGAGCCGTTACCGGGATTACGCGATCACCAATCATTTAGGCACAGCTAAATTGCATGCCGGGAACTATTGCAATTTCAGGCAACCCCGCGACATAGTACCACATGCCTGAAACACCCGGCGGCTTATGGGGGTCGCCGCAAAGGCACGCATGAAGACCGGGGCATATAGATCGTCGGGGCAGAAGCAATGCGTGAGGGATTGCATCGGGGTCTGCAGATTTTTGTAACGCTCATCGGCACGGCAGCGCTCACTGCATGCGATGGAAGCAGCAATACCTACGTCCCGCCTCCGCCGCCAGCCGTTCGCGTCGCCCAGCCGGTCCAGGAGCCAATCACCCTCTATTTCGATCTGACCGGCAATACCGCACCGCTGAATTCGGTCGATATCGAAGCGCGCGTCCAGGGTTACCTTCAATCGATCGATTATCAGGACGGCACGACGGTAACGAAGGGAACCAAGCTCTTCGGGATCGAGCGCGACACCTATCAGGCCCAGCTTGATCAGGCCAAGGCATCCCTCGCATCGCAACAGGCATCCCAGGTTGGTGCCAAGCAGGAGTACGATCGTCAGGTCAATCTGATGAAGCAGCAGGTCACGACGCAGACAGCCGTCGACAGCGCCAAGGCGACGCTCGACGAAGCCAATGCGCAAATCCTCAATGCTCAGGCCAATGTCGAACTTGCAACGATCAATCTCGGCTATACCGAAGTGATTGCACCCTTCGATGGCACGGTGACCGACCACCTCGTCGATATCGGCACGCTCGTCGGCGTCTCAGGCCCCACCAAGCTCGCCAGTATTGTCCAGACGGACCCGATCTATGCCTATTTCAACGTCAGCGAAACCCAGGTGCTGCTGATCAAGGATATGCTGAGAAAGCAGGGACGCACTTTCAAGCAGACGGACCTGCCGAGCATCCCTGCCGAACTCGGCCTACAATCCGAGGAAGGCTATCCGCACAAGGGACATCTGGACTACGTCTCGCCGCAACTCGATGCATCGACCGGCACGCTTCAGGTGCGAGCTCTGTTCGACAACAAGGACAAGGCCATGCTGCCCGGCCTCTTCGTGCGCGTTCGCGTACCGATCGGCCAGAATGAGAAGGCACTGCTTGTACGCGACGACGCGATCGCAACCAACCAGCTCGGCAGCTATCTGCTCGTGCTCGGCAAGGATGACACCGTCGAACAGAAACAGGTCAAGACTGGCCAGCGCGAAGGCCCTCTCCGCGTCATCGAATCCGGCCTCGACCCCGCCGACTGGGTCGTCATCCAGGGCATCCAGCAGGCAATCCCCGGCAGCAAGGCTGCGCCCGAGAAAATCGATATGAAAACGCAGCCGGCAGAAGCCGGCGCCGATGCAAAGGCCACAACGACGACGCAGTAAAATCCGCCACCCGCTTCATCTGAACGTCCAAGGACAACAGCATGATCTCGCGCTTCTTCATCGAACGGCCGGTGCTCGCCAATGTTCTGGCATTGGTCTTTGTTCTCATCGGCGCGGTGGCTCTCTTCCAACTCCCGGTGGCGCAATATCCGAATGTCGTTCCGCCGACAGTGCAGGTTACGACCCGCTTTCCCGGCGCCAGTGCCAAGACGCTCGTCGATACAGTCGCCCTGCCGATCGAGCAGCAGGTCAACGGGGTGCAGGACATGCTCTACATGCAGTCCACCAGCGCAAGCGACGGCACCTACTCACTGACCGTGACCTTCGCCATCGGTACCGATCCCGATCAGGCACAGGTCCTGGTGCAAAACCGTGTTGCGATCGCCATGTCGTCGCTTCCGCAATCGGTTCAGATTCAGGGTGTCAGCACCCAGAAGAAATCGACAGCGATCCTCGGCTTCGTCAGCCTGACTTCGCCTGATAGCCGCTATGACAGCCTGTTCCTCTCCAACTACGCCGTCATCAACCTGCAGAACGAACTTGCCCGCCTGCCCGGCGTCGGCAACGTCACGGTCTTCGGCGCCGGCCAATATGCCATGCGCATCTGGATGGATCCGAACCTGCTGCAGGCCCGCGGGCTGACGCCGCAGGATATCGTCAATGTCGTGCAGCAACAGAGCCAGGAGGTCACGGCCGGCCAGATTGGCATTCCACCGGTTCCCCAAGGGCAGACATTTCAATACACGCTGAACATCAATGGCCGGCTGAATGATGCCGTCGACTACGAGAACATCATCGTCAAGGTCGATGGCTCGGACGGCGGACGGGTGACGCGCATCCGCGATATCGGCCGGGTAGAATTGGGTGCGCAGACCTATAGCCAGACCTTCATGCAAAATGGCCGACCGGCTGCGGGCATCGGTATCTCCCAATTGCCGGAAGCAAACGCCATTGCTGTGGCCCATGCAGTCGATGTGAAGATGGCGGAACTGGCGAAGGCCTTCCCGCCGGGCCTCGAATATCATCTCCCCTTCGACACGACGAAATTCGTTAAGGCGTCGATCAACGAAGTCTATGTCACTTTGATCGAGGCAGGCGTTCTCGTTCTCATCGTCATCCTCCTGTTCCTGCAGGACTGGCGGGCGATGCTCGTGCCGGCGACGACTGTTCCGGTCACCATCATTGGCGCTTTCGCCGCGATGGCGGCCATGGGTTTCACCGTCAACCTGTCCACCCTGTTTGCGATCGTTCTCGCCATCGGCATCGTCGTCGACGATGCGATCGTCATCGTCGAAGGCGTCGCAAGGCATATCGAAGCCGGCATGTCCGGCAGGCAGGCAGCCGAAAAGGCGATGGACGAACTGCTCGGCCCAGTCATCGGTATCACGCTGGTGCTGATGGCCGTCTTCATTCCAGCTGCCTTCCTGCCAGGGCTGACGGGCCAGCTTTACCGGCAGTTCGCTCTCGTCATCGCCGCCACGGCGCTGATCAGCGCCATCAACGCCGTGACGCTGAAACCGACGCAATGCGCCCTCTGGCTGCGCACGCCAGTGCCTCCCGAGAAGCGGAACTTCGTCTATCGTGGCTTCAACAAGATCTACGATTGGGGCGAACGCGGATACGTCCGGCTGATCGGCTCGATGACGCGCCACGCCGCCGCGATGGTCATTCTTGCGCTGGCGCTGATGGGCGTCGCCGTCTGGGGGCTGACACGCGTGCCGACTGCATTCCTGCCGATTGAAGACCAGGGCTACGTGCTGATCGGTGCGCAACTGCCGGATGGTGCCTCCAAGGAGCGCACCGACGCTGTCATGGCAGAGGTGGGCAAGATCGCCCAGGCGACACCAGGCGTCGATCAGGTACTGACGATCAGTGGGATATCCGTTCTCGACAACAATGCCAGCCTGCAGAATGCCGGCGTTGCATATGTCGTGCTGAAGGACTGGGACGAAAGGCTAAAGGAAAAGGGTCGGGATCTCCTGTCCATCTACCAGCATCTGAACGGCGCGCTGCAAAACGTACTGGTCGCGAAAACCCTGGTCATCGTGCCGCCCCCGATCCAGGGCGTCGGCAATGCCAGCGGCTTCACGATGCAAGTAGAGCTCAAGAATGGTGTTTCCGACTATGTACTGTTGCAGTCCCTTACCGATACGATTGTGAAAAATGGCGAAGCCCAGTCATCACTGCAAAGGCTGAGCACGTCGTTCCGCTCGAACGTGCCGCAACTGGAGGTCGTCGTCGACCGTATCAAGGCCGAGACGTTGGGCGTCACGGTCGGACAGGTTTTCTCTGCACTGTCGGGCTACGTCGGATCGAGCTACGTGACACAGTTCAACAAGTTTGGCCGCACGTTCCAGGTCTATGCCCAGGCTTCTCCGGAATTCCGCGTCAGCCCTGACGATATCCGCAATCTGGAGGTCAAGGCCGGCGATGGCACGATGGTGCCGCTCGGAACCGTCGTCGACATCAAGCCGATGCAAGGCCCCTCACTGATCAGCCTCTACAACCTCTACCCGTCAGCAACCATCGTTGGCGGACCTGCCGCCAGCTTCAGCTCCGGCCAGGCACTCGACGTCATGGAGCAGATCGCCGACCAGACCTTGCCGACAGGAACCGGCTACGAGTGGACGGCTCTCTCCTACCAGGAAAAGGCGGTCGGCGGACAGATCTACTATATCTTCGCGCTCGGCATGCTGCTCGTCTACTTTGTGCTTGCAGGCCAATATGAAAGCTGGATCCTGCCGCTTGCCGTGCTGCTGGCCGTCCCGCTTGCCCTGCTCGGCACCGTCGGCGCACTGATGGCGGCGGGTGTCGCCAACAACCTCTACACCCAGATCGGCCTGATCCTTTTGATCGCGCTGGCATCGAAGAACGCTATCCTGATCGTCGAATATGCACGTGAAAAGCGTGAGGAGGGCATGGAGATACTGGATGCCGCGGTCGAGGCGGCCCGCCTACGCTTCCGCCCGATCCTCATGACATCCTTCGCCTTCATTCTCGGCGTGCTGCCGCTCGTCCTGGCAACGGGGGCCGGTGCATCCGCCCGCAAGTCGATCGGCATATCGGTCTTCAGCGGCATGATCGCATCGACCTGCCTTGCCGTGCTGTTCGTTCCGTCCTTTTATGTCGTGCTGCAGCGCCTCGAAGAATTCAGAAGGCGCCGCAGCAAAGCTCCGGCGGTCGCAGATGCGGAAATGAAGGTGCAATAGAGCAATTCCAGCAATGGTGTGCAGCGGTTTGTGTCCGGAAATGCTCCAGCCTCGGATGGGAGCCTATTGCACGATCACTTGCACGTAAACGCCACCGCTCTTGGCGTAGTACAAACCGCCGCAGCGGTAATAATAGCCGCCATAATAAGGGCCGTAGAGACAGCCGGGAGGCAGGACGGCAATGGTCGTCGCCGTTCGCCGGACAACCCGACGCGTCGTCCGGCGGGCAACGCCAGCATAGGAGAGCGGCGTTAGAGGCCGACCGATGACGGCACCCGCCGGTGTGGCAAAGCCGATCGACACTGGCAGCGGACCTTGCCCCTCTATACGAAAATCCGTGAAAGTCATCACGCCGGCAAGGCAGAAGGCGAAAAAGAGCTTGCTGCGGGTCATTGCATCTCTCCTTTAACGGCAGGCGCGGGAAGCTCATCGATCGATTGGAGTTCGCTCAGATCCACGGTCTTGGCATTGGCCGGGATCTTGATGTTGTAAGACGTGGCAGCAACGTCCGCTCCGCTTTTGAAGTCGCTGATTTCAAGCGTGTATTGCGGTGCCTGGACGACGTGTTTGCTGGTGATCACATAGCGCCGCGGTATCGGCTGCGGTCCCGTCTGTATCCAGATCTGCCAGTCGAGTTCCGGCGTACGGAAGGCCAGATATTCGCATTCCACGCCATCCACGAAAGCGCCGGAAATGTGCTTCGCCTCGGTCACGTCAGTCATCAGGATATCGTAGACATGCGCCGACAAAAGATCGGCGCCCGGCGCCTCGACGCCAGCATCGGCGAGCCTGTCGATCAGCTCATCTAGCGAGCCTTTACCGTCGATCTTCGCGTAAGCGTCGAGGTTTTTGCCGTGTACGGTCAGCGTTGAACCGTCGAAGCTGACATCGATATCGGCAAAGCCGCCGGTTCTCGTAACGCGCAGTTTGTCAGGCCGGGTGATATTGGCCGTACCCGAACTGACGAATTGCAGCTTCTCGAAGTCCGGCGTCACCGCCTCGAGTGAGGACTGGTAGTTGAAGGATATTGTCTTCTGCGCCACCAGAAAATCGGACATGGCCTTCAGAAGATCTTTTGCATCATCCGCCCATGCATGGTTTGGTAGAACGAGGCTGGCTACAACAGCGGAATAACTCAATATTCGTTTCAATCGCGATAGATGAGAAGTCGATGACATGGCAACTGCCTTTCATTTGTGTCGTCATTGAATTCATCGAATGCGGAGATTTCGGATCGTGCTGTGACGATCGCGGAATGGCTGTGCGGAACCATCAAGAGAATGCCTGACGCTCAGACATTCCCGGCGAAACCGGATACGAATTGGAAGGCCGCTACAGCCCCGAGGTCAGCACCCTGTGGCAGGCTGGCGATACGCGCTGTAGATTGTCCCGTAGGCACGAGATGACCCGCCCCCCGCCGATCGGCACCATTCGGCAAAAAGCCCGGAAGTCAGGCCCGCAGGTCTCGCGCACGATCATCATTTCCTCGCGCGGAGAGAAGACAGGCATGGCAGCCGGCCGGGTGGCCGGCGGCGTGGCAGCTGTTGCAGCACCTGCACCGGCTGCGGGCGCCCCTGCTGCACCGATGGCCGCAACGGCCTGCTGGCAAGGTGCCGACAGGCCGGCGCTATGCTGCTGCAGGCAGGAGAGGGCCGCAGCACCTCCCGGGGTCACTCCGGAGCATTGCGCCATGAAATCGGAACGGCAGGCTGACTTGACGGCATCGCGTTGCGCCTCGGTCGGTTGAGCCGCCGTCTGAGCACCGGCCGCCGGTGCCGGTGCCGGCGTCGCCGCCCCTGTCGTAACAGGCGCCGTTTGAGATGGCTCTGCAGATGTCGATTTCGGCTTGGCGGTGATCGCAGACACCGCTTTGCGGCAGGCGGCGGAAAGAGTGGAATCATGTTGCTGCAGGCAATTCAGCGCCTCCATGCCACCCGGCTGCACGCCGGAACATTGTGCGATGAAATCGGAACGGCAGGCTGCCCGAACCTCGTTGCGTTGCTCTTCGGTGGGCGTCTGGGCAAAGGCAATCCCGGTAAGAAGACTGGCAGCACAGAAGACGCGCGATACCGATAGCCCAAACGGAAACCAACGCCCCCTGCGCCGTATTGCCGATCGAGAAGATGCATATTTTCGCATTGTTCCCCTCCTGGAAAGTTCATCGATTTACGGCATGAAAACAAATACGCCGGCTGAACGAGACAGCAGACCTGGAAAGACCAAAAGAAATCCGTGCGCGGAAACTTGAAGCACCACGCAAGATTACTTTAGCACATTCGAATTTTCGAGAGTAGGCGTGAATACCGGATAAGGATTAGCCCACTATGTTTACGACGAACCGAAACGTTGACAACGGAGCTGCCGATTTATTCCGGCTAGCTGTGGTTTTTGCGAGGATGAGATAAATTTTGGCATTGTGGCGGGCTGCGGTGGCTGAAG